>NZ_CP108806.1:7270000-8966801 GCF_045161915.1 Streptomyces sp. NBC_00872
ACAGGATGCCCAGGCCGACCACCGAGGCGAGGAGCGTCTTCCAGGGGTGGCGGGTGACGAACCGGCCCCAGCGCACACCCGTCGTGGTACGCCGCCCGCGCTCCGCGTCACGCATCCGGCGGGTGATGAACCGGCCGCTCGCCAGGCGGGTGCCGGCGAAACCCAGCGTGGCCGGCAGCAGGGTCAGCGCGACCAGGACGGCGACGGTGACGGCGAAGGCGGCGGCCAGGCCCATGGTGGTCAGCATCTGGATACCGATGACGCTCAGACCCGCCAGCGCGATGATCACCGTGAGGCCGGCGAAGACCACCGCGGAGCCGGCGGTCCCCAGGGCACGCCCGGCGGCTTCCTCCGGCTCGTGTCCGTCCCGCAGTTCACCGCGGTAGCGGGAGACGATGAACAGGGCGTAGTCGATGGCCACGGCCAGACCCAGCATCAGCGCCAGGGTCTGGGCGTTGGAGGCCATGTCGACGAACGAGGACGCGATGGTGATGGCGCCCAGAGCGGCTCCGACGCCAAAGATCGCGGACAGCAGTGGCAGCCCCGCCGCGACCACCGACCCGAACGTGATCACCAGCGCGAACGCGGCGACGAGCAGGCCGATCAGCTCCGCCGCGCGGCTGCCTCCTTCGTCGAGTACGGCGTTGCCGCCCAGGCTGATCGCCAGTCCGGCCTCCTTGCCCTGCTCCGCGATGTCGCGCAGCGCTTCGGACGCGTCCGGGGTGATGTCCGCCTGCGGTACGCCGTAGGTGACCTGGGCGTAGGCGACCGTGCCCGACGCGCTGACCAGGCCGCTGGTGAAGGGGTCGGAGACACTCGCGACCTGCGGTGCCTTCTCCAGACCGGCGACCAGGGACTCGACCTCGGGCTTGAGGGCCGCGGAGGTGAGCTTCTGTCCGTCGGGCGCCTCGAAGACGACGCGGGCGGTGGCGCCGGAGGCGGACGCCTGGGGGAACTCCTTCTCCAGCAGGTCGATGGCCTGCTGGGACTGGGTGCCGGGGAGGGTGAAGTTGTCCGTTGTGGTGCCGGAGACGCTGCCCGCGCCCATGGTGACGGCCGCGAGCAGCGCGATCCATATCAGCACCACGAAACGGCGCCGCCGGAAGGCGAGCCGGCCCAGCCGGTAGAGAAAGGTGGCCACGAAAAGTACTCCCACCAGGAGAAGAAGGTCTTGCGATGTCTTGCGATACGGGGTCGGAAGAGACCCTGGGATCCAACGTAGAAAGCGGGTGCGGCCGTCGGGAGCTACCGGGGGACGCACTTCGGCGCGGGACCGGTACCGCGGTGCCGCCGGCCATCGGTACGGCGGTACCGGTGGTCCTCGTCCCAGGGGCTGACGAGCCCGGATCCGGGATGTGTCTACGGAGCGCCGAGGCTCGCGAGCAGTGCCAGCGTCTCCGCCCGCAACTCCCGCTGGACGTCCTCGTCGCGGCCGGGCCCGGGACACCGCAGCGGCGTGGCGTCGCGTACGGAGAAGTAGCCTCCGCTGGTGTGCGCGAAGGCCGGATCGGTCGCCAGGCGCACGATGATTCCGGCGCCTTTACGGGGGTCGCCGATCCGCAGGGCGTTCAGCACGCGCAGCAGTGGTCCGGACCCGGGCAGGTCACGCCCGAGACCGGTGGCGTTGAAGCCGGGATCGCAGCAGTTGACCGTCACCTTCGTGGCGTCCAGGCGCCGGGCGAGTTCCTGGGTCCACATGACGGTCATCAGTTTCGTCCGGCCGTAGAGGGCCATCGACTCGCGGCGTGTGTAGGGGTCGGTACGGCGCAGGTCCGGGCCCGGTGAGATGGTCCTGGCCTGCTGGGCGGCCTGGGAGGCGACGTTGACGACGCGGGCCGGGCCGGATGCCAGGAGCGTGTTCGTCAGCGTTTCGGTCAGTGTGAACGGGCCGAGGTAGTTGACCGCCGTCATCTCCGCGAGGCCTTCGGCGGTGGTGCGCTGGGAGAACGCGTGCAGGCCCGCGTTGTTGACCAGCACGTCCAGCCGGGGATATCGCGCGGCGATCTCCTCGCCCGCCCGGCGGGCCTGGGAGATGAGTCCCAGGTCCGCGTAGAAGATGTCGGCCTGCATGTCGGGGGAGGCCGCCCGCAGTTCGGTGAGGAGTGCCTCGGCCTTGGGCCGGGAGCGTGCCACCGCGCCGACGCGGTAGCCGCGGCGTGCGAGTTCCAGGGCGGTGATCCGGCCCAGCCCGGAGGTGGCGCCGGTGATCACGGCGACGGGACGGTCCATCACCACTCCATTCATGAGGTACCTCATCATCTCTGTGTGGGACGATACCCGACACCATGAGTGAGCGCGAAGTGATGCCCGGCACGGACGATCCCGAGCAGGTGGGACTGCATTTCCTGTCCGTCGCCTACCGGGTGCGGGAGAAAGTCGACCGGCACATGTCCACCGCGGGTCTCTCGCTGTCCCGCACCAAGGTCCTGCAACTGCTCGCCCGGCGCGGCGCGCTGCATCAGGCCGAGCTCGCCGAGGGCCTCGGCCAGGCGCCGCGCTCCGTCACCCAGACCGTGGAAGCCCTTGAACGGGCCGGCCTGGTCACCCGGGTCAACGACACCGGGGACCGCCGCCGTAAAACCGTTACGCTGACCGCCGCCGGACACACCGCGCTGTCAGCGGCGGAACAGGCCGGCCGGCAGATACTGCAGCAGCTCTTCGGCTCCCTCGACACATCCCAGCGGGCCCACCTCACCACACTGCTCACCCTCGTCGAAACGACGAGCGAGGTGTGAGGCCCGGTGCTTGGGCCCCTCATCGGCGGTCCGTGCGGCCACGGGAGAGGCGACCGGGGGCGCCGCCGGGGGAGCGCCGCTTCTGTTGGTCCGTCAGCTCTTCGGCAGGGGGCGGCGCTGGACGTGGAGTCCGATGCCGGCCGACAGCACCACCAGGCACGCGGTGAACACCATCCCCGCGTTCTTCAGCCCCAGCCAGAGCGTCAGCGCCCCCACGGCCACCACCGGCACGGAGATCCCCAGATAGGCCACGACGAAGTAGGCCGAGATGGTGCCTCCCCGGTGTTCCGGCGGCGCCGCCCCGCTGATCGCGGTCATACCGGCGCGGAAGGCGAGGCCCTGGCCGAGTCCGCCGCAGAGCGCGCCCAGTACGAGCAGCGGCAGTGACTCCGCCGCCAGGGAGGCGCCCACCAGCAGCAGACCGAGCACCAGGAAGAGACACCCGGCCGGCAGTCCCCGGCCGACCCCGATTTTCCCGAGCAGTGCCTGTCCGGCCGTGGAGGCCAGGAACACCGAGAAGACGACCGCCCCCGACACGGCCAGATTGCGCTCGCCGAGCGTCTGGGAGAGAAAGGCCGGTGCCACCGCCAGGAACACTCCCAGCAGCGCGAAGCCGACGAAGGCGGCGAGCGCCGACGGTACGAACACTCCGCGCACCTCGGGCGGCACCGTCAGCCCCTGCGGTCTGAGCCGTGGCCACCGCACGGGGTGCGGGACGGTCTCCCGCAGGAACCAGGTCAGTACGCACGCCACGGCCACCAGCGCGAGATTCACCAGGAAGGACAGCCCCAGCGGCCAGGGCGCGTACTGGGCGAGCAGCCCGGACAGCAGGGGGCCACAGCCCAGACCGCCCATGCCGGCCGCGGTGGCGACGAAGGCCGCCCGTGCCTCGCGCCCCGGCGCGGCGAGTTCCAGCACGGTGGCGGTGGCGGTGCCGCTGAGCAGTCCGGCGGCGAGGCCCGACAGCAGCCGGCCGGTGAACAGCAGCGGCAGCCCGCCTTCGAGGAGGAAGCAGAGGGCACTGGCGGCGGAGAGTGCGAGGGCGGTCAGCAGCACCGGCCGCCGCCCCGCCTCGTCGGAGTAGTCGCCCGCCACCAGCAGCGCGGAGATCACCCCGATGGCGTAGACGGCGAACACCACCGTGACCAGCAGCTCGGAGAAACCGAGCTGCTGCCGGTAGAGGCCGTACAGCGGAGTGGGCAGGGTCGTACCCGCCATACCGATGGCGAACACCGCCGCCGCAGCCGGGCCACCGAGCCGCCGCCCGGCCTCGTTCGTGCGAACGATCACGCAAGCCACCGTACAAGCCGAAGGTCACCGTACAAGCCGACGGACGGGCCGCCGCGCCCGTGGCGCTCCGCGGATGCGGGCAGCGGATGCCGGCAGCGGATGCGGGCGGCGGGAGCGGGCGGCGGGAGCGGGTCCGTGTCGGGAGCCTGCCGTCAGCACAAGGGCCGGCCGTCAGCACAAGGCGCTGGCCGCTCGTACTTCGGTGAGTGTCCGCCGCGCGAGTTCGGCGAAGTCGTCGCGGTTGGCCGTGTCCCTCCAGCGCTCGTAGGCGATCTTCCAGGCGAGCGCGCCCAGTTCGGCGGTTACGCGTGAGGTCAGGTCGGGAACACCGCGGCGCTTGAGTGCGTCGATCATCGATGCGATGAGGCCGAGTTCCTTCAGTGCCTCGCGTTCACGCAATTCCGGGTTGGCGGCGATCACCGCCGACCTCCGGGCGCTGAATTCGCGACGGTCGGAGGTGAAGGCTTCCCTGCCGATCGCGTCCAGAGCGTGCGCTACCGCTTCGAGGGGGCCGGCCCCGGCTGGTGCCGTGTCGATCCCGTCGACGAGCAGTCCGGTCATCGTGCCCCCGCCGAAGAGCACCTCTCGCTTGTCCGGGAAGTGCCGGAAGAAGGTGCTCTTCGTCAGCCCGGCGCGCTCTGTGATCTCGATGACCGTCGTGTTCTCGTAGCCCCGTTCCTCGAACAGTTCCAGGGCGGCGACGAGCAGTCGCTCGGGTGCGTGGGGTTGCCAGCGGGCCATGGGGGACATCTTACGGGACTTGGTGCCGTCACCCATGTATGGTGATGGGACCAAGTCCCGTCACTTTGTCCGCTGGAGGTACTCATGAGCCGGGCTGTTGTCTACGAGACGTTCGGCGGTCCCGAAGTGCTGGAGCTGCGGGAGGTTCCGGAACCCCATGCCGGGCCGGGCGAGGTCCGCGTCCATGTCACGGCCGCCGGTCTGAATCCCATGGACTGGGGCATCGCCTCGCGGCCCGAACTCGCGGCCCGGTTCGGCATCAGCGTGCCGTCCGGCTTCGGGTACGACTTCGGCGGCATCGAAACGGCCGAGACCGCGCTCGCGCTCGGCGTGCCGCCCGAGCGGATCTCCACGATCGCCGCGGGGCCCAATCCCCCCGGCGGCGTTCGCGCGACCGGTGGTTTCGACGCGAGCCCGGACGCCATGGAGCGGATCAGCGACGCGATCCTCGCCGGCGCGATCACCGTACCGATCGCCGCGACCTTCCCGATCGGGCAGATCCGCGATGCCGTGACACTGCAAGCCGGACGTCACGTCCACGGCAAGGTCGTGATCAGACTGCGGCCAGGTCTTCACTGAACACCGCGCCACGCTCCACCCGCCGGGGCGAGAACCATCACGCCTATTCCACAGACAACAGACAGGAGATGTTCGACATGGGCAGATACGAGGGCAAGAAGGTCGTCATCACGGGAGGCAGCAGCGGCTTGGGCCTGGCCATCGCCCGGTCACTCGTGGACGAAGGCGCGCGCGTGCTGATCACCGGGCGCGACCAGGACAAGCTGAGTGCCGCCCGTGACCAACTCGGCGAGAACGCGATCGCGGTCCGCAGCGACGCGGCGTCACTGCCTCACATCGATGCGCTGGCCGACCGGGTGAAGGCCGAGTTCGGCACGGTCGACGCCCTGTTCGGCAATGCCGGTGTCACCGGCTCCGCACCGTTCGAGGCAACGAGTGAGGAGTTGTACGACCAGCTGCTGACCACCAACGCCAAGGGACCGTACTTCACCGTGCAGAAGCTCGCTCCGCTGCTGGCGGAGGGCAGCGGGGTGGTGCTCACGACCTCGGCCGTCAATGTGCTGGGCCTGCCGATGCTCAGCGCGTACGCGGCCAGCAAGGCGGCACTGCGCTCGATGACCCGCGGCCTGGCCCGTGAACTTCTCCCGCGAAGAATTCGTGTCAACGCGGTCAGCCCCGGCCCGATCGACACCGGGATCATGGACAAGTCGATGCCCCGGCAGTCGGACGAGGAGACGAAGGCGCTTGTCGCGCAGATCCCCATGCTGCGACTGGGGACCCCGTCCGAAGTGACCAAGGCTGCGCTCTTTCTCGCGTTCGACGCCACCTACACCACCGGCACCGAACTCGCCGTGGACGGCGGTGGCACTCAGCTCTGACACCCCACACCAACGAGGACCCTGCGGTCAGAGCACTAGCGAGCCGATTCCGGGAGGGCCGGGGCCGGGACGGTGGCTGTGTGCCCTCGATGTGCCCTCCATGCCCGCCACAGGGCCCCGACCCCGATGGTGGCAAGGAGGAAGAGGACCGTGAACCACTGGAAGTACCAGTGCCCGCCCGCCGGGTCGTACACCGCCGCCCGGGGCCAGGCCAGATTGACCGTCATGGCCGCGCCGTACAGACAGGCCAGCACATTGACCGGCAGACCCCAGCGGCCCAGCGAGAACAGCGGCCGGCCCGTCTCGTCGAGCCCGGTCCCCGTACCCGCGGTGCTTGCCGTGGCGCTGGTGTTTCCCGTGTTGCCGGTGCTTGCAGTGTCGGCGGTGCTTCCGCCGGTGTAGGTGCCACGGAGCCTGCGGACCAGCATGGGGCCCGTGACCATCAGATACGCGAGATAGAGCATGGCGATACAGGTCGTGCCGATGGCCAGAAAGGCCTCCGGCGACGCCAGGTTGAGCAGACAGAGCACCGCTGCCGCCGCCCCCACGACGAGGGCCGGGCCGGTCGGCATCCCCGTACGCGGGGAGACCTTCGCCAGCCGGCCGGCGGCGGGCAGGACACCGTCCCTGGCCATGGAGAAGAGCATGCGCGAGCCCGAGGTCTGGATGGCGAGCGTGGCCACGGCGACCGCCAGCGCCACATCGGCCAGCAGCAGTCGGCCCACACCGTCGCCGAGGGTGCTGGTCAGCACGTACGAGAGTCCCTCCGTCCCCAGCCGGCCGTCGGTGAGGCTCGGCGCGGCCAGCACCCCGCCCAGCACGAGCAGTCCGCCGAGGACACCGGCGGACGCCAGGGCGAGCAGGATCGTGCGCGGCGCGGTACGGCGTGGAGCGCGGGTCTCCTCGCTCAGCTCGCCCGCGCTGTCGAAGCCGATCAGGACGTACGCGGCGGCGAAGGAGCCCACCAGCAGCGCGGTGATCGCTCCGCCCTGGCCCCCGGTGTGGAGGGTGACACCCGGGCCGCGCTCGGTGTGGGTGAGGAGCAGCACGATGATCAGCGCGGCTCCGATGATCTCGGCGGTGACCCCGACGCGGTTGACGACGGACATCACACGGTTGTCGAGGAGGTTCACGACCGTGGTGAGGACGAGCAGGACGACGGCGAGCAGCGCGGCGTTGGCCGCGCCGCTCGCCGAGGTGGGCGCCGGATCGTCGCCGACGAGCTGGAATCCGCTCCAGATGGCGGGCAGCACGACCTGGAGCGCGAGGGCCGCCGCGGCCACCACGACCATCTGGCCGATCACCATGATCCACCCGGTGAACCAGCCGAACGACGGTGTGCTCAGCCGGGTGGACCACTGGTAGATCGCACCGGACAGCGGGTAGCGGGCGGCGAGTTCGGCGAAACAGGCGGCGACCAGCAGCTGCCCGAGGAGCACCGCGGGCCAGGTCCAGAAGAAGGCCGCGCCGCCGAACGAGAAGCCGAAGGCGAAGAACTGGAACACGGTGGTGAGGACGGAGATGAAGGAGAACCCGGCGGCGAACGAGGCGTACCGGCCCATGGTCCGGTGCAGCTCCTGCCGGTAGCCGAAACCGGCGAGTTCGGCCGCGTCGCCCCGGCCCGCGGCTGCGGCAGTGTCCGTGTCCGGGTCTGTTCCCGCGCCGGTGCCGGCCGGGTCGTTCCGTATGTCCGTGGATGCGGTACCGGTACCGGTCATGGCGGCCCCTGTCTGCTCACTGATTCCTGTCGATTGACAGAAATTAGGGAGAGGCTGTTTCACCGCCATGACGCGGCAGTGTCCGTGCGGCGCCCAAGTGCTCACTCCCGTGGCCGCCATGGGACCAAGGTTCCCCGGTCTCCGGGATCCTGGCTACATGGCGGGCATCAGCACGCTGTCGACGATGTGGACGGTGGCGTTCGCGGTCCGCACATCGCCGCAGACCACCCGGGCGGTGTCGTTGACCGTGTACGACTCGCCCGAGCCCTTCGTGGTCAGCGTGGACTTCTCCAGGGTCGGATAGGTGCCGTCCGAGAGCTGAGCGGGCGTCAGCTTCCGGGCCACCACGTGGTAGGTGAGGATCTTGGTCAGTGTGGCCTTGTCGGCGAGGACCTTGTCCAGCTCCTCCTTCGGGATCTTGGCGAAGGCGTCGTCGGTCGGCGCGAAGACGGTGATGTTCCTGGCGTTGTTGAGCGTGTCGACCAGACCGGCCTTCTTCACCGCGGTGACCAGGGTGGAGAGGGCGGGGTTGTTGGACGCGGCCGTCGCGACGGGGTCCTTCGACATCCCGTCGAAGCTGCCCGCGCCGTTCTCGGGCACCGACGCGCAGGCCGTACCGAAGGGCCGGCCGCCCGAGCCGGCCGCGTCGTCCGCCGTGCCCTTCGACTCCTCCCGCGCGACCGAGGAGGAGGCGGAGTCCTTGGTGTCCTTGCCCCCGTCGTCGGAGGAACAGGCGCTCAGGGCCAGCGGCAGTACGGCGGCGGTGGTGACGGCGAGGGCGACCCCGCGGAGACGAGTGGTGATCACGAGATGACTCCTTGAGAAGTGGCGCACGGCATCTCCGCGCGCGGGGGAGAAGACCGGTGACGGTCTGTTGGGAGAGGCGAGGAAGGGCGCCGGGGAAGCCGGCGGCCCCGGGGTCAGGTCACGGCGACCACCACCGAGTGCCATCCGGTCGCGCCGTCCGGCACGGTCCCGGCGCGCCGGTCCGTCTGCGTACGGCCGTCCTGATCGGTGGCCCGGACTTCGAGCGTGTGGCTGCCGCTGGTGGCGGGCCACTCCCACACCCACTGGCGCCAGGTGTCCTTGCTGTCCTCCGCCGCCAGCCGGGCGGTGTGCCACTTCCCGCCGTCGACCCGTACCTCCACCCGGGCGATACCCCGGTGCTGGGCCCAGGCCACCCCGGCGACCGGGACCGTCCCGGCCCTGGGGCTCGCGAACGGCCGGGGGGTGTCGATACGCGACTGGGTCTTGACGGCGGCCGTGGGGGACCAGGACCGCTTCACCCAGTACGCGTCGTAGTCGGCGAACGTGGTCAGTTCCAGGTCCTGGAGCCATTTGCAGGCCGAGACATAGCCGTACAGCCCCGGTACCAGCATCCGGACCGGGAAGCCGTGGCCGAAGGGGAGCGGCTCGCCGTTCATCCCCACCGCGAGCAGCGCGTCCCGGCCGTCCATGACCGTCTCGACCGGTGAGCCGATCGTCATACCGTCCACCGAGCGCGCCACGAGCTGGTCGGCGGGCCCGCCCTCGGAGGGTGCCCTGACCCCGGCCTCGCGCAGCAGACCTGCCAGCCGTACCCCGATCCAGCGGGCGTTGCCCACATAGGGTCCGCCGACCTCGTTGGAGACACAGGTCAGGGTGATGTCCCGCTCGATCAGCTCGCGGCGCAGCAGATCGTCGAAGCCGACCGTCAGCGGCCGGGTGACACCCTTGCCATGGATCCGCAGCCGCCAGCGCGTGGCGTCGATCCGGGGCACCACCAGTGCGGTGTCCACCCGGTAGAAGTCCTTGACCGGCGTGGTGAAAGGACTCAGTCCGGGGATTCGCGGTCCCGCGCCGGCCGGCACCGGAGGCGCCGGTGAGGCCGGCGCGGGCAGCACGATGTTCTCGCGTGAGGCGGCGGCGCCGGCCGCTTCCGAGGCAGTGAGCCGGCGTCCGAGCACGCCGGCCCCGGCCGACGCCGCCACCGCGCCCGACGCGGCTATGACAAAGCCGCGCCGGTCGAGGAGCCCGTCCGCCCCGCCCTCCGCGCGGGACGGACGGAGTGTGAGCCTGCCGGCCAGCAGATACAGCACTCCGCAGGCCGTCAGGGCGCCCACGGCGGAGGGCAGGGCGTCGTGCGGACCGCCGTCCGGCCGCCCGACCGCCGCCACCGCTCCGACGGCGCCGAAGACCAGAACCACCGCGGAACCCGTCCGCCGGTATCTCAGCGAGACCACTCCGACGGCCATGGCGAGGACCGCCAGGACCGCCAGGATGCCGAGCCGGAGCACCAGCTTGTCGTCGGTCCCGAAGTTCCGTACGGCGAAGTCCTTCAGCCAGGGCGGAGTGCGGTCGATGAACGCCCCGCCCACCGCCGTGACCGGACCCGCCTCGGGGCGTACGGCCACCACCGCGGCCAACTCCGCCACGGCCAGGGCCGTGAGTCCGGTGATCAGCCCGCTCAGCGCGCCCAGGGCGGCGCGCGGTCGGCGTGCTGCCGGGCGGACGGTGTCACCCTCCGGCACGAGGACTCTCTGATCGCTGCTCACACCGGCTGTTCGGCGCGGGAACCGACGCGGATTGCTCGTACACCCGAAGGAGTGAAGATCGTGCCGATGGAGGCGGACAGGAGCGGGCCAGGGCCGGCGGACAGGAGCCGGCCCGGGGTCAGCGGACAGGAGCGGCCTCAGGGGCCCTCAGCGGCCCGGATCTCGGCCCCGGGGCGCTCTCGGCGGTCCGGGATCTCGGCGCCTGGGCGCCCTCAGCCGGGCCCGGAGCCGAGATCCCGGGCCCGTGCGAAACGGTCCCGGCCCTCCGACAGATCCACTACCGGGTCCGGATAGTCCAGCCGGGCACGGTCGGCGCCGGTGACCTTCCAGGGCTCATGGACGGACGGTCCCGCGAGCCCGGCGAGCTCCGGGACCCAGCGCCGTACATACGCGCCGCGCGGATCGAACCGTCTGGCCTGGGCGAGCGGATTGAGAACGCGGTTGGGCCGGGTGTCCGTGCCGGTGCCCGCCACCCACTGCCAGTTGAGCTGGTTGTCGGCGATGTCGCCGTCCACCAGCAGCTCCAGGAAGTGACGGGCGCCGACGCGCCAGTCCACGTACAGCGTCTTGGTGAGAAAGCTCGCCGCCAGGAGCCGGCCCCGGTTGTGCATCCAGCCCTCGTGCAGAAGCTGGCGCATGGCGGCGTCCACGATCGGACAGCCGGTGCGCCCCTCCCGCCAGGCCGCGATCTCCTTGTCGTCCGTACGCCAGCGGTCCCCGCGCGTGCGGTAGTCCGACCACGACGACTCCGGCCGGGCCGCGAGCACCTGGTGATGGAAGTCCCGCCAGGCGAGCTGCCGTACGAAGGCCTCCGCGCCCGGTCCGGACAGCCGTTCGGCCCGCTGGACCAGTTCCACCGGGGAGAGACAGCCGAAGTGAAGGTACGGGGAGAGGCGGGAGGTGGCATCGCCCGCCAGGTCGTCGTGCCGGTTCCCGTACGCCCCGATCCCGTCGGCGAGCCAGGACGCCAGCCGCTCACGCGCCCTGTCCTCGCCGCCCCGCGCGAGGCCGGGTGAGACCCCTTCGACCGCGTCGCGCTCCGGCAGCGGCTCCCCGTTGACCGGCGGCACCCTCACCGAGCGGGGAGCGGCCGCCGTCGCGCGCCGCCCCGTCTCCTCCCAGCGGTGGAAGTACGGGGTGAAGACCGCGAAATGGTCCTTGCCCGACGGGGTGATCCGGCCCGGCGGCACGGCGGTGACCACCGCGTCGTACGCGACGAGCGCGCATCCCGCCCGCTCCAGCTCCGTACGCAGCCGGTCCTCGCGGCGTACGGCGTACCGGCTCACCCCGGCGGCGACATGGACCTCCCGTGCGCCGGTCTCGCGCACCACCCGGCAGACCTCTTCCACGACCTCACCCGAACGGACGATCAGGCGGCCACCGCGCTTACGCAGCGAAGCGTCCAGCGAGACCAGGCAATCGGCCAGGAAGGCACGGCGGTTGGGGGCGTCGAACCCCGCCGCCGCGATCCCCGTGTCCCGGACGAAGAGGGGCACCACCTCGTCGGCGCCGTCCACGGCGGCGCGCAGCACCGGCTGGTCGTGGACCCGCAGATCGGAGGTGAAGAGCACCACCGCGACGCTCATGTCCGTCTCCTCACATGTCCGTTCCGTCGTCCGTCCTTACTTTCGTCTGCTCGTCCCCTCGTCCGTCCGTCTTCTTACGCGGCCGGGAAGTTCATCAGCGCCACGGGCTCCGAGGTGGGCCGTGGTGAGCCGCCCGCCGGTTCCACCGTGATGCCCATGCCTGAGGCCGGGCCCACGCGGCCGGCCATCAGCACGGTGTCCGAACCGGCGGTGGGGTCCATGAGGCCGGCGGGGCGCATCGTCCCGCCGTCGTCGTACCAGAGCTGGTAGACCTTGCCGGACGGCGGTTTCGGCATACCGGACGCGATGAACGCCGCCCTGTCCCGGCCGCGTGAGACCACCACCGTGCCGGTCGCGCCGTCCGTCAGCTTCCCGGTGGCGACCTGGGCATCCGGTGCGGCGAGCACCGTCGCCAGCTCCTCGGCGCGCTGGCGCGTCTCCTGTGCTCGCCGGAGCGCGTCCTGTGCCTCCTGGTGCTGCCACACCGCGATACCGCCGAACGCGACGGCCGCGGCCAGACAGGCCGCCGGCGCGAACCGGGACAGCGCGCGCCCGTGCCCGTGCCCGCGTCCGCGCCCCGCGTCATCGCCCGAACGGGGGAGCGGGATGACCCTCGGCGGTTCCTGCCGTTCGGTGGCGATACGCCGGAGCACCCGCTCTTTGAGGGCGGGCGGCGGTGTCACGGACACGGCCTGTCCCAGCCGGGCGGCGGTGGCGGTCAGCTCTCCCACCTCCCGGGCACAGTCCGCGCACACCGCGAGATGGCGTTCGAACTCGGCGCGCTCCCCGGGCTCCAGGGCGTGCAGCGCGTACGCGCCGGTCAGCGTGTGCGGATCGGCCGTGGTCACGCCTGTACCCCCAGACAGTCGCGCAGCCGGATGAGCCCGTCACGCAGCCGTGTCTTGACCGTGCCCAGGGGGACCGAGAGCAGTTCGGCCACCTCCCGGTAGGCCAGGCCCTGGTAGTACGCGAGGGTCACGGACTGGTGCTGGAGCGCGGTCAGGGTCCGCAGACAGCGGCGTACCTGCTCGCGTTCGAGACCGGCCTCCACCTCCTCGGTCACCTCGTCGAAGGCCGGGACACGTTCCAGCAGCGCCGCCCTGTGCTCCCGGTCGCTGGACGCCTGGGCCGAGCGCACCCGGTCCACCGCGCGCCGGTGGGCGAGGGTGAGCACCCAGGTCATGACGCTGCCACGGGCACGCTCGTAGCGGGCGGCGGAACGCCAGACCTCCAGCAGTACTTCCTGGGCCACCTCCTCCGACTGGGCCGGATCGCGCAGCACGGAGCGGACCAGGCCCAGGACGGGGCCGCAGACCCGGTCGTACACGCGCGCGAAGGCGTCCTGGTCGCCCTTGGCCACGCGGCCGAGGAGTTCCGGCAGGTCGGGCCCCACCGGAGCGGGTCCGCCGATGTACACGGCTTCTTTCACGCGGCTTTCCTCCAAGACGTCCTGAACTACCTCAGCACGTATTCGGAGCCGCTGCCGCGTCGGACTGGTGCCGGTTCACGCGGAGAGGGCGAAGACCACGGAGACCGCTGAGACCGCGGCGAGGAGATGGAGGCAGCCGCCCGTCGCCACGGAGACCCCGGCCACGACCGGGGTCCACGCCGCCGGCCTCGCGGCGCCCGTCCTGCCGTACCGGCCATGTCCGGTACGGGAGATACCGGACACCGGACGGGGTCTAGCGCGTCTCCTGCTCCTGCTCCACCTGCTCGTTCCACTGGCGCTTGACGGCGCGCCAGGCCTCGTCGGTCTGGCCGAGCCGCCAGTACCCCGACGCCGACAGCCGCTCGCGCGGGACGTTCCGCTCCAGCCGCAGATGACGGCGGAGGTCCTTCACAAAGCCGGCCTCGCCGTGCACAAAGGCGTGGACGTCACCCGGGGGGAACTCCAGCTCGCGTACGGCGGCGACCAGGGCCTCGCCGACCGGGCGGTCGCCCCGGTGCAGCCAGGTGATCCCGGTGCCGTCCGGTGTCGTGATCTTCTGCTCCTCCTCGGGGCCCGCGATCTCGACGAAGGCGTGCACGGGCGTGCCCGCCGGAACCCGCTCCAGCGAGGCGGCGATCGCGGGCAGGGCACTCTCGTCCCCGGCCAGCAGATGCCAGTCCGCCGCCGGGTCCGGGGCGTACGAACCGCCGGGCCCGAGGAACCGTACGGTCTCTCCCGGCCGCACCCGCGCCGCCCAGGGGCCGGCCAGACCCTCGTCGCCGTGCACCACGAAGTCGACGGTCAACTCCCCGGCGTCCGGGTCCCAGGCGCGCACCGTGTACGTACGGGTCGTGGGCCACTGGTCACGCGGGAACTCCGCGCGGATCCGATCCATGTCGAACGGTTCGGGATAGGTCACCCCGTCCGCGGCGAACAGCACCTTGATGTAGTGGTCGGTGAACTCACCGGCCTCCACTCCGGCCACCCCCTCACCGCCCAGAACGACACGCACCATGTGCGGAGTGAGCCACTCGGTACGCACGACCTGTGCCTCACGCGCCTTCGGTGCCCTGCGGGCCGGCTGTTCTGCCACGGTGGTCTCCCCAGACTCTGGTGATGCTTAGGCTTACCTAAGCTAACACCTCGCCCGTGCGGGAGCCCCGGCCGTGGACCTCAGCTCTTGAGCGTGACCAGGAGCCTCTGGAGGGCGCCGCCGAGCCCCCACCGGGCCCCGAGCGCCTCGACCAGTGCCGGATCGCGCGGCTCCGAGGGCAGGGCGGGGTCGAACTCCGGCAGCGGAACGTCCCCCGCGACCCGGACCACCGTGGGCGCGACCGCCACATACTCCCGGGCCTCGTCGAGCCGCTTGCGCTGCGACGGGGTGAGCTTCGAGCGCGGATCGTCCACCGCCGCCATGATCCCGGCCAGATCACCGAAGGCGTCCAGCAGCTTGGCCGCGGTCTTCTCACCGATCCCCGGCACCCCGGGCAGACCGTCGCTCGGGTCGCCGCGCAGCAGCGCCAGATCGACATACCCGGGTCCGTCGACCCCGTACTTCTCGCGCAGCACCGCCTCGTCGGTGAGCTGGAGCGTGCCCACCCCCTTCAGGGGATAGAGCACCCGGACACCACGGGCGTCGTCGACGAGCTGATAGAGATCCCGGTCGCCGGTGACGATGTCCACCGGGCCCTTCGCCCGGCCGGCCAGTGTGCCGATCACATCGTCCGCCTCGTACCCCGCGACGCCGACCCGGGCGATTCCGAGCGCGTCGAGCACCGCCTCGATGACCGGGACCTGTGGCGCGAGCGTGTCCGGGGTCTCCTCCTTGTCGGGCCCCTCCGCCCGCTCCTCGGCCACCCGGTGGGCCTTGTACGACGGAATCAGCTCCACCCGCCACTGGGGCCGCCAGTCCGCGTCCATGCAGGCCACCAGCTCGTCGGGGCGGTGGTCCTGGACCAGGCGTGCGATGAAGTCGAGCAGACCGCGCACCGCGTTGACCGGGGTGCCGTCCGGGGCCCGTACGGAGTCGGGGACCCCGAAATAGGCCCGGAAGTAGAGGGAAGCGGTGTCGAGGAGCATCAGGCGTCGCGTCACAACCCCGATGATGCCCCAGCCCACTGACAGTCGCCGCCAGCCGCTGCCGTCAGCCGCCGCCGTCGGCCGCCGCCGTCAATCGCCGCCGACGGACGGGCCGCGTGGACAGGCCCCGTAGGCACCCAGGAGTGGTCACGGGCAGTCACCACTCCTCCTGGGGAAGGGACTTTCCGGCCGATGCTGCCCCATCCGCTGTGACCTGGGCCACCAAATCGTTTGGCTCGTGCAAGCAGGGGCAGGCGCGTCCCCGGAGCGAACCCGGGTGTGTTTCCACCGCCGTTATCCGGGCCGGTGGGCCGAACCCGCCCGTTCCACGGCCCGTCCGCGGGGGTGGGCGGGCCGTTTCCGTTCAACGCGTGAGGTGTATGTGTCCAGGCTGCAAGCCGACCATCTGTACAAGGTCTTCGGCAGACGATCCGACGGAGCCGTGTCCCTGCTGGAGAACGGCACGGACCGTGACGAGCTGCGGGCAGCCGGCACGACGGCGGCGGTCATCGACGCCTCCTTCGCGGTCGAACCGGGCCAGATCTTCGTCGTCATGGGTCTGTCGGGATCCGGCAAGTCCACCTTGCTGCGCATGCTCAACGGGCTGCTCGAACCCACCTCGGGACGGGTGCTCTTCGACGGACAGGACCTGACCGCCCTGAGCCCGCGGGAGCTGCGCCGGGTCCGCTCCACCAGGATCAGCATGGTCTTCCAGCACTTCGCGCTCTTCCCGCACCGCAGCGTCCTGGAGAACGCCGCGTACGGACTGGAGGTACGGGGTGTGCCGCGCGCGGAGCGTGAGAAGCGCGCCGCGGAGGCGCTGGAACTCACCGGTCTGGGCGGCTGGGAGACATCCTGGCCCGACGAGCTGTCCGGCGGTATGCAGCAGCGCGTGGGTCTCGCCCGCGCCCTCGCCACCGACGCCGATCTGCTGCTGATGGACGAGTCCTTCAGCGCGCTCGACCCGCTGATCCGCCGCGATATGCAGGATCAGCTCCTCGAACTGCAGAAGCGGCTCAAGAAGACCATCGTGTTCATCACCCACGACCTCAACGAGGCCATGCGCCTCGGTGACCGGATCGCCGTGATGCGTGCCGGCGAGATCGTCCAGCAGGGCAGCGCCGAGGACATCCTCGTCCACCCCGCCGACGACTATGTCGCCTCCTTCACCAAGGACGTCGACCGCTCCCGGGTGCTCACGGCAGGCGCGGTCATGGCCGCCCCCGAGACCGTCTACGGCACCCGTACGGACGACGGCAGGGAACTGCGCACCGCCGAGGACGTACTCTCCGCCGCGCCCGCCGGCGTGGTCGAGTCGACCCCGATCAGCGAGCTGTTCACGCCCTGCTCCACCAGCGGGGTCGCGGTGGCCGTCACCGACGGCGAGGGGAAACTCGTCGGAGTGGTGCCGCGCGCCCGGCTGCTGGCCGTACTCGGCGAGCCGATGACCCCCGTTCCTTCGCCTCCGCGGGACTCCGCCGCCGCCAAGGCGGTCACCCATGCCTAGGTTCCGTCTCGGCGACGGAGTCGACACTGCCGTCGACTTCCTCCAGCGCCATCTCTCCTGGCTGTTCGACGCCATCGGTTCGATCGTCTCCGGTATGTACGACGGCATCGACGCGGTGCTCTCCGCGCCGGAGCCCCTGCTCCTCGCGGGCATCCTCGCCGTACTCGCCTGGTGGCTGCGCGGCCTGGTCGCGGGCGTACTCACCTTCGCCGGCTTCGCCCTGATCGACTCCATCGAGCTGTGGGACGACTCGATGGCGACCCTCTCGCTGGTGCTCGTCTCGACCGTCGTGACGCTGCTGATCGCGATCCCGCTGGGCGTCTGGGCCGCGCGCTCCAGAACGGTCGGCTCGGTCACCCGGCCGGTGCTCGACTTCATGCAGACCATGCCCGCCATGGTCTATCTGATCCCCGGTGTCTTCTTCTTCGGCGTCGGAGTGGTCCCCGGCATCATCGCCACGATCATCTTCTCGCTGCCGCCCGGCGTCCGGATGACCGAGCTGGGCATCCGTCAGGTCGACGGCGAACTGGTCGAGGCCGCGGAGGCGTTCGGCACCAGCCCCCGCGACACACTGCTGCGTGTACAGCTGCCGCTGGCCCTTCAGACGATCATGGCCGGTATCAACCAGGTCATCATGCTGGGCCTGTCCATGGTGGTCATCGCGGGCATGGTCGGCGGCGGCGGTCTCGGTGGCGCCGTCTACCGCGCCATCGGCAATGTCGACATCGGTCTCGGCTTCGAGGCGGGTGTCTCCGTCGTCATCCTGGCGATGTATCTGGACCGGATCACCGGCGCCCTCAGCCTCCAGGTCTCCCCGCTCGGCCGCCGCGCGCTGGCCAAGGCGAAGGAGCTGACGGGCGGGGTGAGGTTCTGGGACCACCGCCCGCAGCCCGTCGTCGCCCTCGCCGGTGTGGTCGTGCTCGCGCTCGTCGCGGGCGGTATCGGCCTGTTCGGCGGCTCTCCGTCCGGTACGAGCACCGCCTCCGGCGCCGGGAACGTCGGCCAGGGCAAGAAGATCAGCATGGGATACATCCCCTGGGACGAGGGCATCGCCTCCACCTTCCTCTGGAAGGAACTGCTGGAGCGGCGCGGCTTCGAGGTCGACGCCCGGCAGTACGAGGCGGGTTCGCTCTACACCGGCCAGGCGGGCGGCCAGATCGACATCCAGACCGATTCCTGGCTGCCGGTCACCCATGCCGCGTACTGGGCGAAGTACCGGAACGATCTGGAGGACCTGGGGTCCTGGTACGACCGGACCTCGCTCGAACTCTCCGTACCCGCCTATGTGAAGGGCTTCGACTCCCTCGACGACCTCAAGGGCAAGGGCTCCGTCTTCAAGGGCCGGATCATCGGCATCGAGCCCAGCGCGGGCGAGATGGGCCTGCTCAAGGACAAGGTCCTCAAGCAGTACGGCCTGGAGGGCGAGTACACCCTTGTCGACGGCTCCACGCCGGGCATGCTGGCCGAGCTGAAGCGCGCGTACCAGAAGAAGGAGCCCGTGGTCGTCGTGCTCTGGTCGCCCCACTGGGCGTACAGCACCTATGACCTCACCAAGCTGAAGGACCCCAGGAAGGCCTTCGGCGCGGAGAGCGACGGTGTCCACACCCTGGCCCGCGGGGGATTCTCCGCCGACCATCCGCGGGTCGCCTCCTGGCTGAAGGACTTCACCATGAGCGAGGAACAGCTCACCGGACTGGAGGCCCAAATCCAGTCGACCGGCAAGGGGAAGGAACAGGAGGCCGTACGGACCTGGCTCAAGGACCATCCCGGCCTCGCCGACCGGTGGACCCCCGTCGACGGCACGGACTAGTCGAAGAGGTCGTGTCTCCGGGCGGCGGGCCTGTCTCCGGGACGCGGGTGTCTCCGGGTGGCGCGAGCCTGTCCCCGGGGCGGGCCTGTCCCCGGGGCGAGCCTGTTCCCGGTGCGGGCCGGGCCTGTCTCCCGGGGGCGAGCGCGTGCCGCTCCCTCGCGTGCTGTCGGGCAGATGCCGGGGGCCTTTGCTAATCACCCGCCGACGCGCATCATTGATCCCGGGGGGCCGCCCGCTTCCCTCGCCCGTGTGTTCGTATCGGCCGGGGTTCGGCAGCGGGTGAGGCAGGACAGCTCTTGCACCGGCGTCAACTCTGAGAAGATGACGATCCGGTCGGGAGGGAGCCAGTCATGGACGACAAGGAAGCGCTCAGGGTGGGCGCGGCCGTCCGCAGGCGGCGCAGGTCCCTGGGCCTGACCCTGGCGGCGGTGGCCGCCCGTAGCGGACTGTCGGTGCCCTTCCTCAGCCAGATCGAGAACGAGCGCGCCAGGCCGAGCACCCGGTCACTGGAACGGGTGGCGGACGCCCTGGAGACGACCCCCGCACGGCTGCACGCCGCCGCCGACTCCGCGCGCACGGTCGATGTCGTACGCGCCGCCGACGCCGGACCGGGGGTCCGCCGGGTGGTACGGGGCGGCCACCAGCTCAACGCCAAGGAATTCACCGGCGAGCAGGACACCGGCCGGGAGTACCAGCACCGCAACGACGAGATCATGTACATCGCCGACGGCGCGGCCGAGGTCGAGGCCGAGGGCCGCGCCTACCGGCTGGAGCGCGGTGACACGCTGTATCTCTCCGGCGGGGTACGCCACCGCTGGCGGGCCACCGAGCCCGGCACCCGTATCCTCGTCGTCGCCGTCGCCGAGCACATCGACGCGACCGTCGACCCCAGGCGCTGAGCGGCCGGCCGCCGTGCCAGGACCGCGCGTCGTCTCTCTCGTACCGTCACTCACCGAAGCCGTCGCGGTCAGCGCCCCGGGCCTGCTGGTGGGCGCCACCGACTGGTGCGCCCGGCCCGTCGGTCTGGATGTCGTACGGATCGGCGGCACCAAGAACCCCGATGTGACCGCGATCGCCGCGCTCCGCCCGGATCTGGTCGTCGCCAACGAGGAGGAGAACCGCGCCCAGGATCTCGCGGCGCTCCGGGCGGCCGGGCTGACGGTGCTGGTCACCGAGGTCAGAACGCTCGGCCAGGCCTTCACCGAGCTGACACGCGTGCTGGTGACCGGATGCGGTGTGGCGGCGCCGCGCTGGCTGGCCGAGGCCCAGGACGCCTGGGAAGCGCTGCCGCCGCCCGCGCACGGGCCGCGCGCCGCCGTCGTACCGGTCTGGCGCAGGCCCTGGATGGTCCTCGGCCGGGACACCTTCGCCGGGGATCTGCTCGCCCGGCTGGGTGTGGTCAATGTGTACGGGAGCCATCCCGAGCGCTATCCGGGTATCCCGCTCGACGAGCTGCGGGCCTCCGGCGCCGATCTGGTCGTCCTGCCCGACGAGCCGTACCGCTTCACCGCCGACGACGGCCCCGAGGCCTTCCCCGGGCTGCCCGCCGCTCTGGTCGACGGGCGGTTCCTCACGTGGTACGGACCGTCACTGGCCCAGGCGCCGGAGGCGCTGCGAGCAGCGCTCCGCTGAGCAGCCCGCGCAGCGTGTGCCACCCGGCCACCGCCCAGGCCGCCACCAGCACCAGGTAGAGGCCTGTCGCCAGCCATTCCAGCGCCACCAGACCGGTGCGTCCCGCCAGCACCTCGGCGCCCGTCACGCAAGTGCCGACCGGGAAGGTGAAGGCCCACCAGGTCATCGTGAAGCGCATTCCGCGCCGCGCGGCCCGCACCACCAGGGCCGCCGCCAGCGCCAGCCACAGCAGCGCGAACCCCAGCACCGGTACGCCGTACACCACGGCGAAGGCGCCCAGCGCACGCGCGTACGGAGCGCCGACCGCCCCGGGCGCCACCTCGGCGAGCCGGCCGACCGCCGTGACGGACTGCCCCAGCGGACCGAGCACCAGGAAGAGCGCCGGGGTCAGCGCGAGCGGCAGCGGGCCATGGAGCAGCAGCCGGCCGAAGAGCAGCGGGAGCAAGGTCAGTGTCGCGAGCAGACTGAGCCCGAACAGCGCGTAACAGCCCAGCAGCAGCGCCTCGCGCCCCTGGCCCACGGGCAGATACGGCACCAGCGAAGAGCCGACCGCGGCGGAGACCATGGGCGGCACCACCGGCAGCAGCCAGACCGGAGACACCTCACTGGGGGCCGGTCGACGGCGTACGACCAGCAGATACGGAATCGCCACCGCGAAGACGAGACCGAGGACCGTGCCCACGCCGAACAGCGCGGCGTCCATGACGACAGCCGCGCGCTCCCCGAGCACATCACCGCCCACGGCCAGTGTGGCGGCCCCGACGGCCAGGGGCGCCATCGCCAGACAGCCGTAGAACGGCGCCACGGCCGGATCGCGAAGCTGGGCACGTGCCCGGTCGCGATGGCAGAGCCAGTGTCCCGCGCGGGCGGTCAGCAGTACCGCGAGCGCCAGCACGGAGAGCGCCCAGACCGCCACACAGCCGGCCCGCAGTCCCGGGACATCCAGGGGGAGCCCGGCACCCGCGGTGGCGACGATCGCGGTCCCCATCACCGTCGCGTACCAGTTCGGGCCGAGATGGCGGAGCCAGGGCAGCCGGGGCACGGAGAGTTGGGGCCGCACCTGGGGGACGGCGTGCACCCGGGGGACGGCGCGCGCACCGCCGGAGGCGGCGGGGTGCGCGCTGGTGGGGTGCGTGAGTGCGGCCATGGCTCCACCCTCGCGCCCGCCCACGGCGGCCACCAGGCCCCTTGTCGCTATGAGGTCATAAGCTGGACTTATGACCGATGCTCCGTCCGCCGACCGCGCCCCCGACCGTGCCGCCGCTCACCTCGCCGCCCCCGCAGCGCCGCTCGCCCACCGGGTGCCCGATCTCGGGGCCCTGGAACTGCTGCTCGCCGTCGCCCGGCTCGGCAGCCTCGGCCGGGCCGCCCGTGAGCTGGGCATCAGCCAGCCCGCCGCCAGCGGCCGCATCCGGGCGATGGAACGGCTGCTCGGAGTGGCTCTGGTGGACCGCTCACCGCGCGGCTCCCGGCTCACCGACGCCGGGGCCCTGGTCACCGACTGGGCCGGACGGGTGGTGGAGGCGGCCGAGGCGTTCGACGCGGGAGCGCAGGCGCTGCGCGACCGCAGGGACTCACGGCTGCGCGTGGCCGCCAGTATGACGATCGCCGAATATCTGCTGCCCGGCTGGCTGGTGGCGCTCCGCAGGGCCAGACCGGACACCGCGGTCTCCCTCCGCGCGGGCAATTCCGCGGCGGTCGCCGAGCTGCTGCTCGCCCATGAGGCCGATCTCGGCTTCGTGGAGGGCACGGCCGCGCCCGAGGGCCTCGACGCGGCGGTCATCGGCCATGACCGGCTGCTGGTCGTCGCCGCACCCGGTCATCCCTGGGCCCGCCGTCGTGGTCCGATCGATCCGGCGGAACTGGCCGGGACCCCGCTGATCCTCCGGGAACCCGGCTCCGGCACCCGTCAGGTGCTGGACGCCGGACTCGCCCCGTACGGCGGAGTGTCCGAGCCGCTGCTCGAACTCGCCTCCACCACCGCGCTGAAGGCCGCCGCGGTGAGCGGCGCGGGACCGTGCGTACTGAGCGAACTCGCGGTCGGCGAGGAACTGGCCGCCCACCGGCTCGTCAGGGTGCCGGTGGAGGGCATACGGCTCCGCCGCGATCTGCGCGCGGTCTGGCCGGCCGGCACCCGCCCCTCGGGCCCGGCCCGCGATCTGCTCTCCCTGACCCGCGGAGCCCTCGGCTGACCGGCCCGCCTGGTGTACGACGACCCTGGTGTACGACGGCCCTGGAGCCCTGGAGCCCTGGAGCCCTGGAGCCCTGGAGCCCGGCGGCCCGGCGCTCGGTCCGTCTGCGGTCGGACGGCGGGCGATCAGACGGCGCGCGACCCCGCCGCCCGTACCAGCGCGCTGACGACACGGGTGTCGTCGGCCATCTCGGGGTGCCACTGCACGCCCAGCGCCCAGTGCGGCTCCGGCAGTTCGACGGCCTCGACCGTGCCGTCCGCCGCGAACGCCGAGACGGTGAGCCCCTCGCCGAGCCGGTCCACGGTCTGATGGTGGTGTGTCGGTACGCCGAACTCCTCGGGCACCAGATCGCCGTAACGGGTGCCGGGCACCGGCTTCACCGGATGCTCGCCGAAGGTGCCCCTGACCGGTGAGGTGTGCCCCTCCACATGCTGGACGAGCGTCCCGCCCAGCGCCACATTGAGCAGCTGCATGCCCCGGCAGATCCCCAGCAGCGGGGTGCCGGACGCCAGCGCGGCGTCGATCAGGGCCAGTTCCCAGGCGTCCCGCTCCCGGGCCGGCGGTCCGGTGCGGGGGTGCGGCTCGGCTCCGTACCGTACGGGCTCCACATCGGGGCCGCCCGCGATCACCACCCCGTCCAACCGGGCCACCACCGAGGCGGCGGCGGCCGGGCCGTCCGGCGGAAGCATCGCGGCGAGCCCGCCGGCCCGCTGGACGATCCGGGGATAACCGGCGGGCAGCAGCGCCGCCGACAGCTCCCAGACGCCCCACGCGGTGGACTCCTCCAGATAGGTACTGATACCGATGAGCGGCTTCATACGGCGCTGTTCTCCCGTCGGTCCCGTGGATCTTGGGTCTGTTCCCAGTCTGGCCCTGGGGCCGGTTCTCCGTACCGTCCTCAGCCGCGGTGTCCTCAGTCGCAGTGTCCTCAGCCGCGTTCGAGTTCCGCCTCGGCGGCGGCCAGGGCCGCGAACTCCTCCTCGGGAGCGGCCGCGACCAGCCGGTGCCGGCTGTAGAAGATGAAGTACGCGAGGGCGACGGCATAGACCCCCAGCGCGATGAACGCGGCGTCCTTGTCCACCAGGAAGGTCGCCACCAGGGCCGACAGGGCCAGTACGAACGCGGCGCCGGAGGTGAGCATCCCGCCCGGTGTGCGGTACGGCCTGGCCAGCCCCGGTTCACGGCGGCGCAGCACGAGATGGGACAGGGCCATCAGCGCGTACGAGATGGTGGCGCCGAACACCGCCACATTCAGCATCCGCCCGCCGTCGCCGGTGCCCGCCGCCAGCGCGAAACCGATCGCGCCCGGGATCAGCAGCCCGAGATAGGGCGCCTTGCGGGCACTGGTCAGGGAGAGGAAGCGGGGCAGATAGCCCGCCCGGGAGAGGGCGAAGAGCTGCCGTGATCCGGCGTAGATGAGCGAGAAGAAGGAGGCGACGAGACCGGCGAGACCCGCGTAGTTGACGAACCGGCTCAGCGCGGTCGGATCGCCGTCCCCCTGGAGCGCGACCACCAGCGGATTGCCCGCGTCCTGGACGGCGGCCGAGCCGCGCGCGCCCGTCGCGGCGAAGAAGGTGATCAGCGCGAGCAGGACCAGCACACCCATGGAGATCGACAGAGCCCTCGGCATCGAACGCACCGGGTCCTTGGCCTCCTCGGCGGCCAGCGGCACCCCCTCCACCCCCAGGAAGAACCACATACCGAAGGGGAAGGCCGCCCAGATGCCCAGCACTCCGTACGGCAGCCAGGACCCCGAACCGAACGCGTCCTGGTCGACCGGGATGTCGTCGAGACCGCTCGCGTCGAACTCCGTGAACGCCCCCACCGCGAAGATGAGCAGGGCCGCCACCGCGATGGCCGTCACCACGAGACTGAAGCGCAGCGCCTCGCCGACGCCCCAGAGATGGATACCTATGAAGATCGCGAAGCAGGCCAGATAGACCGGCCAGCCGGCCGTCAGCCCGAAGAGATCGAGCGACTCGACATAGTCGCCGATGAAGATCGAGATGGCGGCCGGCGCGAGGATGTACTCGATCAGGATGGCCGTACCGGTCAGAAAGCCGCCCCAGGTGCCGAGCGCGCGCCGGGCGAAGCCATAACCACCGCCCGCGGTGGGCAGGATGGCGGAGAGTTCGGCGAGGGAGAAGACCAGACAGGCGTACATGACACCCATCAGCAGCGTGGCGATGGCGAGACCGCCGAAGCCTCCCTCGGAGAGACCGATGTTCCAGCCCGAGAAATCACCGGAGACGACATAGGCGACACCGAGACCGGTGAGCAGCAGCCAGCCCGCGCTGCCCCGGCGCAGCGTGCGCCGTCGCAGATAGTCGGCGTCCCGCTGGGCGGTGCCGGCCGGGCCGGCCGTCGGGATGGACGAGTCGGTGCCGTCGGACATGAGCAGCTCCTACCTCGGGGTAAAGGTGTGAGGCCATACCTTTGCGCTCCGGGTGGCCCCGCGCAAGACTCGTGCGTTAAACGGCTGTTACGGCTCCGGCCCTTACCGCTCCCGCGCCGGGCCGGCCCGGTCCCGCGCGACCCAAGGCGACGGGCCGGCCCGCGCTCAGGTCAGAAAGCCGCGCAGCAGCGCGGCCGTACCGCCGCAGTGCTCGCGCGCGATCTCGCGCGCCGCGTCCGCGTCCTGGTCGAGCACCGCCTCGACCAGCGCCGTGTGCTGCCGCTGCGAGTGCTCCAGATTCCGCACGAGCAGCGGGATGCAGTCCAGCAGATCGTTGACCGTCGCCCGCACGGCGGCGTACTGGGCGGTCAGGGTCGCGGAGCCGGACAGCTCGGCGAGCGTGAGATGGAAGAGGGTGTCCAGCCTGCGGTACTCCGTGAGCGCCGCGTCATGCGTCGCGGCCAGCGCCGAGCGCAGCCGCCGGGCCCGCTCCCCGGTCAGCCCGTCCGTCGCGCACAGCTCCGCCGCACCCGCCTCCAGCACCTCGCGGAAGCGCAGGACATCCTCGATGTCCACCCCGGCCACCCGTCGGCGCAGCTCCTCCTCGGCGCCCCCGGCCGGGGTGTCGGGTCTGGGCCGTACGAACGTGCCGCCGTATCTGCCCCGCCGGCTCTCCAGCAGACCCTGCTCCTGGAGCACCTTGAGCACCTCGCGCAGCGTCACCCGGCTGATCCGCAGCCGGTCCGCCAGCTCCCGCTCCGCGGGCAGCCGTTCGCCGCCCGCCACCAGTCCGAGCCTGACGACCTGGAGGATCTGCTCCAGCGCCTCCTCGAAGCCGTTTCCCGCCCGCACGGGCCGCAGCACCGGAGTCAGCGGGTCCATCGGCTCGTTCTTCCTCGCCACGTCGCCGATTCCCCTTCCCAACCAAAGGTCTCCAGGAATACCTTATGGCTTCCGGCTGACCGAAGGAGGAGTATTCCCGTGGCAGACCGCACATCCCCGCTCGCCGTCGACAGGCTGCGCATCCTCGTGGAGAGCGGCGAGATCGACACGGTGGTCCTGGCGTTCCCCGATATGCAGGGCCGGCTCCAGGGCAAGCGGTTCGCCGCGCGCTTCTTCGTCGACGAAGTCCTGGAACAGGGCGCCGAGGGCTGCAACTACCTCCTCGCCGTCGACACCGATATGAACACCGTCGACGGATACGCGATGTCCTCCTGGGACACCGGCTACGGCGACTTCGCCATGCGCCCCGACCTCTCCACACTGCGCCGGCTGCCCTGGAACGAGGGCACCGCGATGGTCATGGCCGATCTCGCCTGGAGCGACGGTTCCCCCGTCGTCGCCGCACCCCGCCAGATCCTCCGCCGTCAGCTGGAGCGGCTCGCCGAGTACGGCTACACCGCGCATGCCGGTACGGAGCTGGAGTTCATCGTCTTCAAGGACACCTATGAGCAGGCCTGGGACAGCGGCTACCGCGGACTGACCCCCGCCAACCAGTACAACATCGACTACTCCGTCCTCGGCACCGGCCGGATCGAACCGCTGCTGCGCCGGATCCGCAACGAGATGGCGGGCGCCGGACTCACCGTGGAATCCGCGAAGGGCGAGTGCAACCCCGGCCAGCACGAGATCGCCTTCAAGTACGACGAGGCCCTGGTCACCTGTGACCAGCACGCCGTCTACAAGACCGGCGCCAAGGAGATCGCCTCGCAGGAAGGTGTCTCGCTCACCTTCATGGCCAAGTTCAACGAGCGCGAGGGCAACTCCTGCCATATCCATCTCTCGCTCCAGGACAAGCACGGCACCAGCGTCATGGCCGGGGACGGGCCGGACGGGATGTCGCCCGTGATGCGCCACTTCCTGGCGGGACAGCTCGCCGCGCTCCGGGACTTCTCCCTGCTGTACGCGCCCACCATCAACGCGTACAAGCGCTTCCAGCCGGGCTCCTTCGCGCCCACCGCCGTCGCCTGGGGCCATGACAACCGCACCTGTTCGCTGCGGGTGGTCGGCCACGGGCGGTCCCTGCGCTTCGAGAACCGGCTGCCCGGCGGGGACGTCAACCCGTATCTCGCCGTCGCCGGTATGGTCGCCGCCGGACTGCACGGCATCGAGAACGCGCTGGAACTCCCCGAGGCGTGCGTGGGCAACGCCTACACCGCCGCCTACGAGCAGGTCCCGACCACCCTGCGGGAGGCCGCCGAACTCTGGGAGAACAGCACCCTCACGCGCGCGGCCTTCGGCGACGACGTCGTGGCGCACTACAGCAATATGGCCCGTGTCGAGGTGAAGGCCTTCGACGCCGCGGTGACCGACTGGGAGCTTCGCCGCTCCTTCGAACGTCTGTGAGGAACGACGTGCACACACACCACGCCGCCGGACATCTTGTCCTCAACCCGGCCACCGGGGAGACCGTCGCCACGGTCCCGGCGACCACCCCGGCCCAGGTCGACACGGCCGTACGACGGGCCGCGGCGGCCCAGCTCCGATGGGCGGCCCTGGCCCCCGCCGAGCGCGCACGGCTGCTGCGCCGGTTCGCCGTCGTCGTCGACGAGCACAACGAGGAACTGGCCCGGCTGGAGGTCGGCGAGGCGGGTCACACCCTCGGCAACGCCCGCTGGGAGGCCGGCAACGTCCGCGATCTCCTCGACTACTGCGCCGGGGGAGTGGAGCGGCTGAGCGGCCGGCAGATCCCCGTGGCCGGAGGACTCGACATCACCCTGCTGGAGCCGCTCGGTGTCGTCGGGGTGATCGCCCCCTGGAACTTCCCCATGCCGATCGCCGCCTGGGGCACGGCCCCCGCCCTGGCCGCGGGCAACGCCGTACTCCTCAAGCCCGCCGAGACCACTCCGCTCACCGCGCTGCGGCTGGCCGAACTCGCCCTGGAGGCAGGGCTTCCCGAGCATCTCTTCCAGGTCCTGCCCGGCGCCGGCGAGGTGGCGGGCAACGCGCTGGTCGAGCACCCCGGGGTCGCCAAGATCGTCTTCACCGGCTCCACCCGTGTCGGCAAGCAGATCATGGCCAAGTGCGCCGCCCTGGTGAAGCGCGTGACCCTCGAACTCGGCGGCAAGAGCCCCAATATCGTCTTCGCCGACTCCGATCTCGAACAGGCCGCCGCCACCGCCCCGATGGCGTTCCTCGACAACGCCGGCCAGGACTGCTGCGCCCGTACCCGGATCCTCGTTCAGCGCGATGTCCACGACCGGTTCCTGGAACTGCTCGCCCCGGCCGTCGAGTCGGTCGTCGTCGGCGACCCGTCCGACGAGAGGACCCAGATGGGCCCGCTGATCTCGGCGGTCCAGTTGGAGCGCGTGCGGTCGTATGTCCCGGAGGGCGTCAAGGGCATCCGCGGGAGCGCCCCCGGCGGCCCCGGTTTCTGGTTCCCGCCGACCGTCCTCACCGATGTGGACCCGGACTCCCCGGTCGCCACCGAGGAGGTCTTCGGACCGGTCGCCGTCGTCCTGCCCTTCGAGGACGAGGAGGACGCCGTCCGGCTGGCCAATGCCACCGACTACGGTCTCGCCGGCTCTGTCTGGACCCGCGATCTCGGCCGTGCCCTGCGTGTCTCGCGCGGTGTCGCCGCGGGCAATCTGTCCGTCAACTCCCACAGCAGCGTCCGCTACGGGACTCCGTTCGGCGGCTACAAACAGTCCGGACTCGGCCGTGAACTGGGCCCCGACGCCCTCGCGGCCTTCACCGAAACCAAGAACGTCTTCATCAGCACGGAGGCCTGAGCCATCATGACCGCCCCCACGAACGACACCGTCTGCCGCCGCCTGGTCGGCCGTACCGCAGTGATCACCGGAGCCGGCAGCGGCATCGGGCTGGCCACCGCGCGCCGGCTCGCCTCCGAAGGAGCGCACATCGTCTGCGGAGACATCGACGAGAGCGCGGGCAAGGCCGCGGCCGACGCGGTCGGCGGGACCTTCGTACGGGTCGATGTCACCCGTGCCGACGAGGTCGACACGCTCTTCAAGACGGCGTACGACACCTATGGCAGCGTCGACATCGCCTTCAACAACGCCGGTATCTCACCGCCCGAGGACGACTCGATCCTCACCACGGACCTCGACGCGTGGAAGCGCGTCCAGGACGTCAACCTCACCTCCGTCTATCTCTGCTGCAAGGCCGCCATCCCCTATATGCGGCGCCAGAAGAAGGGGTCCATCATCAACACGGCGTCCTTCGTGGCACGGATGGGCGCGGCGACCTCGCAGATCTCCTACACCGCCTCCAAGGGCGGGGTCCTCGCGATGTCCCGTGAGCTGGGAGTGCAGTTCGCCCGTGAGGGGATCCGGGTGAACGCACTGTGCCCGGGGCCGGTCAACACCCCGCTGCTCCAGGAGCTGTTCGCCAAGGACCCGGAGCGGGCCGCGCGCCGGCTGGTGCATATCCCGGTCGGCCGGTTCGCCGAGGCGGACGAGATCGCGGCGGCGGTCGCCTTCCTCGCCAGTGACGACGCGTCCTTCGTGAACGCCACTGACTTCCTGGTCGACGGCGGTATCTCCGGGGCATACGTCACCCCGCTCTAGATCATGCCCACGACCAGGATTACGACCAGGACCACGACCACGAATTGAGCTGAGCCGAGCCGAGCCGGTTCCGTCCCCCTCCCCACAGAGAGGGACGGAACCGCGCCCGTCACGCGACCTCAGAGGAACGTACGGCCCTCGCCCCGGTATGTCGGTGCGGTCGCCACCACGCGGTCGCCCTCCACCAGGTGCAGGGTGTCGAACCGCTCGCACAGCTCACCGGCCTTGGCGTGCCGGAACCAGACCTTGTCGCCGATCAGCAGATCGTCGGCCGCCGATCCGAGCAGCGGCGTCTGCACCTCACCGGCGCCCTCCTGCGCGTCGTAACGGAGCCCTTCGGGCAGATACGGCACCGGCAGCCGGTCCGGGCCCGCCGCCCCGGACGCCGGATAGCCACCGCCGAGCACGGTCACCACACCGACGCCGGGCCTGCGCACGACGGGCTGGGCGAAGAGCGCCGCCGGACGGCCCGTGAACGATGTGTAGTTGTCAAAGAGCCGTGGAACATAGAGCCCGGAGCCCGCGGCGATCTCCGTCACTGCATCCTCGGCGGCGGTGTGCTGCACACTGCCCGTGCCGCCGCCATTGACGAACTCCAGCTCCGGGGCGACGGTCCGTACGGCACGCACCACCGCGGCGCGCCGCTCCGTCAGCTCTTTGCGGGCCGTGGCCTGCATCAGCCGGATCGCCCGCGAGCGCAGCGGCCGGCCTGCCAGGGCGTCCCCTACCCCGGCGATGTGGCCTTCGTAGGCCATGAGCCCGACCAGCCGGAATCCGGGGCGCCGGGCTATCAATCTGGCCAGCTCGGCCAGTTGGGCCGGCTCGCGCAGCGGGGAACGTCGTGCACCAATCCTGACCCGGCCGCCGAACAGCCGCAAGGCCGTGTCCAGTTCCAGACAGATCCGGAATTCTTCCTTTCCACCACCGCGTGCCGCGTCGATCAGATCCAGCTGCGCCGGGTCGTCGATCATCACGGTGACGGTGGAGGCGAGCTTGGGATCGGCGGCCAGTTCCGCGTAGGCCGCGCGGTCGGCCGAGGGATAGGCGAGGAGCACGTCCTCGAACCCGGCACGCGCCAGCCACAGCGACTCGGCGAGCGTGAACGACATGATCCCCGCGAAGCCCTCGCGGTCCAGCACCCGTTCGAGCAGTGCCCGGCAGCGGACCGACTTGCTGGCCACCCGGATCGGCTTGCCCCCGGCCCTGCGTACGAGATCGTCGGCGTTGGCGTCGAAGGCGTCGAGATCGACTAGAGCGAGAGGGGCGTCGAGATGAGCGGTGGCCCGGTCGTACCGGGCCCGGTCGGTGGAGCGCGGTGTCATGCGCAGAGCTTGCCAGACCTGATTACCGCACGGTAGGGGGATGATCTGGGCAGATCGCCCCGGGCCTCGGCGCTCGTTCCCGCCGGGCCTGTCCGAGCCCGTAGAGTGACGCACACGCGGCGGCGAACGGGCCTGTCCCGTACGGCGGGACCGGTGTGCGCGGGACCGATGCGCGTGCGGACCGGCGCGCGCGAACTCCGGTGTGCGGTGGACCGGTGGCGGTGGACCGGTTCTCCGTGGGGCGGTCCGAGGCGGATGAGTCTGTACGGCGTCACAGGGGGGCGGATGAGCACCGAAGCACGACGCCCTCCCGTACCACCACGTCCCACGGCGCCTCCGGCCCAGCCCGGCCAGGCCGCCTCCGAGAGCGCTCCGCCCGGCAGGCCCGCGACACCTCCGGAGCCCGCGCGCACGGAGATCCCGCGTACCGAAGCCTCGCGTACCGATATTCCGCGCACGCCGGCCGTGCCCACGGCCCCACGTGTCCCCGACGCCCCGCTGCCGCCGACGCGGCCGCCCGGCCCGCCACGGATACCGCCGCCGCCGTCGAGCCCGCCGACGGCCACCGCCCGTACCGCCCCCCGTACCCCACCACCACCGCCGCAGGCCGCCCCGGCCCCGGCGACCGGTGTCCCACGGCCCCGTGGCGCGGGCCGCCCCGTCGCCGAACCTCCCCAGGACGAGATCACCACCAGACTGCGGGTCGTATCCCCGGGTCCGACCCCGCCGACCTCGCCGCCCCCGCCGACCCCGTCATGGGTCCCGCCCCTCGGCGGCAGCGGTACCGGAAGCTTCGGCGGAATCGGGACAGGAATCGGGACCGGAGCGGGAGCCGGTGCCGGCCTCGTGCCGGGGCCGGAGTCCCCGATGGAGACCACCACCCGGCTGCGGCTCGTGCCCGCCAGGCGCCCCGTCAGAACGGCCGCCGCCGTCACCTGTGTCGTACTCGGCCTCGGGCTCATCGGAGGCGCCGTCACCGGCAGCTGGCTGACCGGGAATTCGGCCGCCGAACCCGCCGCCCGCGACACCTACACCAGCGCGCGCGCCCTCTGGCACAGCGTCCCCGTCGACACACTCTTTCCCCCCGCGCTCAAGGGCGACGGCGCGGGCCCCGGCGGCGCGGACCGCGAGTGGACCCGGCTCGGTGTCGCGCCCGACAGCGGATGCGCCGGCACCCTCGACCCCCTCCTTCTGGGCATCCTGCGCCCGGTCGGCTGCGCGCGCGTGCTGCGTGCCACCTACGCCGACGCCACGTCCACCAGCGTGACCACCGTGGGGCTCGTCTTCACCGACGCCGAGCCCGCCGGGATGGACGCCCTGAGCACCCGGTTCCGCACCGAGGGGCTCACCGGACGCACCGATCTGATGCCCCTGACCTTCCCCGTCGAGGGCACCGTCGCGGCCGGGTTCGGTCCCGCGCAGCGCGCGAGCTGGACGGTGAGCGTCCTCACCGAGGCACCCGTCGTCGTGTACGCCGTCTCCGGCTTCGCGGACGGACGTACCGTCACCACGCCCCAGCCCGTCGACAAGGCCACGGCCAAGGGCGCCACCTCCGCACCCGCGCAGGCCGGGCTCGGCCATGAGGCCAAGGGCATCGCGGACCGGATCGAGCGAGGACTGCGCACGACCTTGAGCGCGGACAGGTTGGTCCCCTGATGACACAGGCACCCGCACCGACGCCCGCACCGACGCCCGCAACGACGCCCGCACGGACCCCCCGGGCGTCCCGCGCACCTCGTACGTCCCGTGGCCCCCGCCGACGTCACCGACTCGCCGCCGTGGCCGCCGCCGCGTCCTTCCTGCTCGTCCCCGCCACCCCCGCACACGCCGATGCCATACGCGCTCAGCAGTGGGCCCTCGAAGCACTGCACACCGAGCAGGCCTGGCGCACCTCCCAGGGCAGCGGTGTCACCGTCGCGGTACTCGACACCGGCGTCGACGGCAGCCATCCCGATCTCGAAGGACAGGTGCTGCGCGGCAAGGATCTGATCGGTTTCGGCGCCACCGACGGCGACCGGTCCTTCGCCCGGCACGGCACCGCCATGGCCGGCATCATCGCGGGACACGGCCATGGGTACGAACGCTCGGAGGGCGTCCTCGGGATCGCGCCCGAGGCGAAGATCCTCCCCGTACGCGTGATCCTCGAAGGCACCGACCCCGCCCGCGCCAAGGCCCGTAACTCCAAGGGCGGCGCACTCGCCGAAGGCATCCGCTGGGCCGCCGACAACGGCGCCGACGTCATCAATCTCTCCCTCGGCGACGACAGCGAGTCGGCCCATCCGGAACCGGGCGAGGACGCGGCTGTGCAGTACGCGCTCGCCAAGGGCGCGGTCGTCGTCGCCTCGGCCGGCAACGGCGGCGAGAAGGGCGACCACATCTCGTACCCCGCCGCCTATCCCGGCGTGATCGCGGTGGCGGCCGTCGACCGCTACGGCACCCACGCCGCGTTCTCCACCAGCCGCTGGTACGCCACCGTCAGCGCGCCGGGCGTCGACGTCGTGATAGCGGACCCGGACCGCCGCTACTACGAGGGCTGGGGCACCAGTGCCGCCGCCGCGTTCGTCTCCGGCGCCGTCGCGCTCGTACGCTCCGCGCACCCCGATCTCACCCCCGCCCAGATCAAGAAGCTCCTCGCGGACACCGCGCGCGACGCCCCCCAGAATGGCCGTGACGACGCCAGGGGGTACGGGCTCGTCGATCCGGCCGCCGCCATCGAGGCCGGCGCCGATCTGCCGCGTACGAATCTGAAGGGCCAGGCCACCGGGTACGGCAAGCGGTACTTCGGCGGCGGGCCCGCCGTACCGCGCGCGGAGCCGGAACCGGCCGCCTGGCTCGCCCCGACGGCCGGCGGGATCGGCGCGGTGCTGCTGGCCTGCGCGGTGGTGCTCTGGCGCGGCGGGGTCAGACGCTCCGGCGCATACGGCGTACGGCACTGACGGCGGCCGTCTCGACCCGGACGATCCCCGCGTCCAGGGACGTATGCCCGTCGGAGAGCACGGCGATCAGACAGCCGTCCGCGCGCCCGACCGAATGGACCACCCACAGACCGCTCGCCGTCCTCGGCAGCCAGCCGTTCTTCAGCGCCCAGCCGTCGCCCGCGGCCGACACGCCCCAGTCCTGTCCCGGTACCACCCGCTCCATCAGCTCCGTGACGAACCGGCGCGAGCGCGCGTCCAGCACCGAACCGGTACGGAACACGGCCTTCAGAAGCGTGAGCTGATCGCGCGCGGTGGTCCGGGTCAGTCCCCAGGCGGGCGCCGCCGAGGTCCGCGCCATCCCGAGCCGCGCGTACGCCGAGTCCAGCGCCGCCACCCCGCCGGCCGCCGCGCGCAGCGCCGTCGCCGCGTCATTGTCGCTGCGCTCGATCATGACCGCCGCGAGCCGCCGCTCACCGGCCGTCAGCCACCGTCCGGCGTCCTGGGCCCGCAGCAGCAGCGCCGCCAGGATCGCCGGCTTCGCCACGCTGGCGCAGACATAGGTACGGTCCTCGCCGTACGCCGCCTCACGCCCGTCGGCCATGTCGTACACCGCGACGGAGAGATCCACCGGACGACCGTACGTCCCCTCCCGGACCAGGACGGACCAGGACGCACTGCGAGCGCGCGGGCCCTCCGGGTAGCCGGCGGGAGACCGGATCCACTCGTCCGGGCTCGACTAGGCTCGACGCGTGACGCTCAAGAACATTCCCGACTCCGGTTTCTCCGACGATGACGGCACCGCCGATCCCGCGCTGACGGCGGCACTCGCCGCCTGGGCCGCGGACCGGTCGGCGGAGCCACGGGTCCTCGGCGCGCTCAGGGGCGCCCGGCTGCTGGTCCCCGTCGTCGCGGTGCTCGGTGAGACGGAGGAGGACGAGCGGGGGCTGCGTCATGAGAAGACCAGCGACATGGCCGTGCCGACGCTGACGGCGGGCGACCGGCGCGCGCTGCCCGCCTTCACCTCCACCGAGACACTGGCCCGCTGGGACCCCGGGGCCCGCCCCGTCGCCGTACCGCTGCACCAGGCGCTCCAGGCCGCCGCGCACGAGAAGGCCGACACGGTGGTGCTCGATCTCGCCGGGCCCGTGCCGTACCAGCTCACCGGAGCCGCGCTGCTCGCCCTCGCCGAGGGCCGTACCAGCACCGATCCACTCGACGACCCCGCCGTGACCGGGGCGGTGCGCTCCGTGGCCGCCGCCGAGCCGGCGGTGCTCCGGGCGTATCTCGGTCCCGGCAGCGCGGACGGCACCCTCGCGCTGGTCCTGGACCCGGCCGCGCCCCCGGCCGAGGCGGCCCGCAGGATCGCCGGGGCCCTCGCCGCCGACACTGTGCTCAGGGCCCGCCTGGTACGCGGACTCGACCTGGCTCTGCTGCCGGCCGAGGCCACCCCGCCGGGCGAGCCCCTTTTCGTACGCGGATGAGTCTCCGTGGGTGAGTCTCCGTGGGTGAGTCCCCCACGGGGACGGACGAGGGAGCGGAATCAGCCGTAGACCGGGCCCGTGTACTTCTCGCCGGGGCCCTGGCCCGGCTCGTCCGGCACGACCGACGCCTCGCGGAACGCGAGCTGGAGCGACTTCAGCCCGTCCCGCAGCGGCGCCGCGTGGAACGAACTGATCTCCGTCGCACTCGCGTCCATCAGCCCGGCCAGCGCGTGGACCAGCTTCCGCGCCTCGTCCAGGTCCTTGTGCTCGTCACCGTCCTCGGTCAGACCGAGCTTCACGGCCGCCGCGCTCATCAGATTCACCGCGACCGTGACGATCACCTCGACGGCGGGAACCTCCGCGATGTCGCGGGTCATGGCGTCGAAGCCGGGGGACTCTTGGGGGGAGGTGGCGTCACTCATGCCCCATACGATAGGCGTACATGACGCGGGCTCCGCCCGTGGGAGCCGGTACGAGCCGGTACAAGGCGGTACGGGCCGACACCGGCCGACATGAGCCGACGGGGCCCGAGGCCCGCGGAACCGGTCCGGGGAATCGATCCGGTGATTCGGCCCGCGGCGGTCACAGGGTTCGCACCATCCCCGGGGAACTGCTAACCTTGTGTTACGACCGGCCGGACATCCTTATGCCCGGCCCACAAGTGGAGGCTCCGCTCTCCCACCTGGCTGCCCCTGAGGGGCGGCGGGTCACCGGTCAGGTGGTGCCCATCGTTCCGTACGGACGATGGAGCCACCCGACGCGCCCCGTGGTACGTGCACGGCGGTGCTCCGGTAGTTAGAAGGAGCCCTGCCTGTGTGCCGTCCGGGGCATTTTTCGTGTTCCGCCGCGGTTGGTCCTATGAAACAGACGTTACGCGGCTGTCTGCCAGACAGTCGTGTGGTGCTACCGAGGAGGATCCATCAGCGCCGAGCCCCGCATCAACGACCGGATTCGCGTTCCCGAAGTGCGACTTGTCGGTCCCAGTGGCGAGCAGGTGGGCATCGTGCCGCTTGCCAAGGCCCTGGAGCTTGCGCAGGAGTACGACCTGGACCTGGTCGAGGTCGCGGCGAACGCCCGTCCGCCCGTGTGCAAGCTCATGGACTACGGGAAGTTCAAGTACGAGTCGGCCATGAAGGCCCGTGAGGCGCGCAAGAACCAGGCGCACACGGTCATCAAGGAGATGAAGCTCCGGCCCAAGATCGACCCGCACGACTATGACACCAAGAAGGGTCATGTCGTCCGGTTCCTCAAGCAGGGCGACAAGGTCAAGATCACGATCATGTTCCGTGGTCGTGAGCAGTCCCGCCCGGAGCTGGGCTTCCGGCTGCTCCAGCGGCTCGCGTCCGACGTCGAGGAACTCGGCTTCATCGAGTCGAACCCGAAGCAGGACGGCCGGAACATGATCATGGTTCTTGGCCCGCACAAGAAGAAGACCGAGGCCATGGCCGAGGCCCGTGAGGCGCAGGCCGCACGCAAGGCCGAGCGCCAGGGCGGCACGCACGAGGAGTCCGCGGACACCATCGCGGAGACTCCGGCCGAGGCATCGTCCGAAGCGTGATCCAAGGGGTGCCATCCAGGCGGCCCACGGCTCCGGTCCGGAACCACACACCAGAGATATGACGCTCCCGCGCGGTCGGCTGGCCACAGTCGGCTGGGAGCGCCACTGACGAGGAGAGAACGGCGCTATGCCGAAGAACAAGACGCACAGCGGTGCCAGCAAGCGCTTCAAGATCACCGGCTCCGGCAAGGTGCTGCGCGAGCGGGCCGGCAAGCGCCACCTGCTCGAGCACAAGTCGTCCAAGCTGACGCGTCGCCTCACCGGCAACGCCGAGATGGCCCCGGGCGACGCCAAGAAGATCAAGAAGCTTCTCGGCAAGTGATGTCGCCGCCCCCGGTGACCGGGGGCGCGACAACAGGACCGGGACCCATTCGTTTCCGGGCCGTGTGAGTCCAACCACGGCCCCGCTACAAGGAGTTAACACGTGGCACGCGTCAAGCGGGCAGTCAATGCCCACAAGAAGCGCCGGGCAATTCTGGAGCAGGCCAGCGGTTACCGCGGCCAGCGCTCGCGCCTGTACCGCAAGGCGAAGGAGCAGGTCACCCACTCCCTCGTCTACAACTACAACGACCGCAAGAAGCGCAAGGGCGACTTCCGTCAGCTCTGGATCCAGCGCATCAACGCCGCTGCCCGCGCCAACGGCATCACGTACAACCGCTTCATCCAGGGGCTGAAGGCCGCCAACGTCGAGGTGGACCGCAAGATCCTCGCCGAGCTGGCCGTCAACGACGCCGGTGCGTTCGCCGCGCTGGTCGAGGTCGCCCAGAAGGCCCTTCCGAGCGATGTCAACGCCCCGAAGGCCGCTGCCTGATCTCCGTCAGGCCGTCTCTCCTTCACCCGGACCCGCAGGCACCGCGCCTGCGGGTCCGATGTGTTTCCGGCCGCGTACGTGCCCCGATGACCCACCTGTGCATCCGCACCCGTACGACCCCGCACCCGTACGACCCCGCACCCGTACGACCCCGCACCCGTACGACCCCGTACGCGTACGACCACGACCCCACGACCCACCCGTACGAGCCATCCGTACGAGCCATCCGTACGAGCCATCCGTACGAGCCATCCGACGAAAAGCGAGCCGCCGCCCATGGGCACCCCCGAGCTGATCTCCCCGCGCTCCCCGCGCGTCACGGCCGCCAAGAGGCTCGCCAAGCGCGCCTTCCGCGGCAAGGAACGCCGGTTCATCGCCGAGGGGCCGCAGGCCGTACGGGAAGCGGTCGCCCACCGGGGGGCCGGCGGCGAGCCCACGCTGACCGAGCTGTTCACCACGGTGGAGGCCGCCGAGCGGTACGCCGACATCGTCGACGCGGCACGGGCCACCGGGGCCCGGGTCCACCACGCGCCCGACACGGTGCTCGCGGACGTCTCCCAGACCGTGACCCCGCAGGGGCTGCTGGGCGTCTGCCGTTTCCTCGACTCGCCGTTCGAGGACGTCCTGCGTGCCCGGCCCCGGCTCGTCGCCGTACTCGCCCATGTCCGCGATCCCGGGAACGCAGGTACGGTGCTGCGCTGCGCGGACGCGGCGGGCGCCGACGCCGTCGTCCTCACCGACGCCTCCGTCGACCTCTACAACCCGAAGTCGGTACGCGCCTCGGCCGGCTCGCTCTTCCATCTGCCGGTCGTCGTCGGAATCCCGGTGGAACAGGCGGTCCGCGGGCTCCAGGAGGGCGGCGTCCGTATCCTCGCCGCCGACGGCGCGGGCGAGAACGACCTGGACGACGAGCTGGACGCGGACACCATGGGGGGACCCACGGCCTGGATCTTCGGCAACGAGGCATGGGGGCTGCCGGCGGAGACCCGTGCCCTCGCCGACGCGGTGGTGCGGGTACCGATCCACGGAAAGGCGGAGAGTCTGAACCTGGCGACCGCCGCGGCCGTATGTCTCTATGCCTCGGCACGCGCCCAGAGAGTTCTCCGCGTGCGCTGAGGGGGTCCGCTCCGTCACATTGAGCTAGTAATGTTGCGGCTTCGGGGCCCACTGAGCTACGCGGAAGAGGTGGGATGCGGGCATGACTGTCGGGGCGAGTGGACCCGCCGTGGTCCAGGGACCTTTACCGCGCGCGGTCTCCGATGCCGCCCCGGAGCGGGTGGCGGACCACGACGGCGATGCGGTGCCCGCCCCTGACACCCCGCTGCCCGCTCCTGACGGCTCCCCGGCGCCCGCGCCCGGTGGCACCCCGGAGACCCCCGGTGGCACCCCGGAGACCGCGCCCGCCGAGACTTCGCCCGCTGACACTCCGCACGCCGAGACTTCGCACGCCGAGACCCCGGCGTCCCCGGCGTCCCCGGCGTCCGGCCCGGAAACCGACGCCCGCGCGTCCGTGCCCGGCGTGGCGCCAGAAGCCGCGCCGGACGCCGTCCCAGAAGTCGAGCCCGGCGCCGCGCCGGACGCCGTGCCCGAGGCCGTGCCCCCGTCCGCGGCCGCCGGGACGCTCGGGTGTGTGATCGGTTCCGCGGGCGGTGGTGACGCGGCGGTGGTCGATCCCGACGAGCTGCCCGACGGTCTGGTCGTCGCCGACGAGAGCGGGCGCGTCGTCTGCTTCAACGCCGCCGCCGCGCGTATCACCGCCGTACCGCTCTCCGAGGCCCTCGGCCGGCCGCTGGAGCTCGCGCTGCCGCTGGAGGATCTCAAGGGCCGCCGCTGGTGGGCGCTGACCGATCCGTACGGCGGGCTCGCCACCCGGGTCGGCCAGCCCGAGCGCAATCTGCTGCTGCCCGGCGGCCGTGAGGTGCTGGTCTCGGCCCGTTATGTGCGCGCGTATCCGACCGGCCCCGTCCGCCGGCTCGTCATCTCCATCCGCGGTACGGAGGCACGCCGGCGTACCGAGCGCAGCCACGCCGAGCTGATCGCCACCGTCGCCCATGAGCTGCGCTCCCCGCTCACCTCGGTGAAGGGGTTCACGGCGACGCTGCTTGCCAAGTGGGAACGGTTCACCGACGACCAGAAGCGGCTGATGCTGGAGACCGTCGACGCCGACGCCAACCGGGTCACCCGGCTGATCGCGGAACTGCTCGACATCTCCCGGATCGACTCCGGCCGGCTGGAGGTGCGCCGTCAGCCGGTCGACATCGCCGCGGCCGTCGGACGCCATGTCCAGGCGCACACCGCGGCCGGACAGTCGCCGGACCGGTTCCTCGTACGGATCCAGCAGCCGCTGCCCGATCTGTGGGCCGATCCCGACAAGATCGACCAGATCCTCGGCAATCTCCTGGAAAACGCGGTGCGCCACGGCGAGGGAACCGTCACCATCGAGGTGGCCGCCGCGTCGCTCCAGCGCGAGGCGAAGACAGAGAAGGGAACGTCCGTGACCGTGTGCGACGAGGGTCCCGGAATCCCCGAGGAGTCGATGGGGCGTGTCTTCACCCGCTTCTGGCGCGGGAGCAAACGCGGCGGGACGGGCCTGGGCCTGTATATCGTCAAGGGCATCGTCGAGGCGCACGGCGGGACGATCACCGTCGGCCGTGGACCCGGCGGCGGCGCCCAGTTCCGGTTCATCCTGCCCGTCGGCGCCCCCGCCTACCTGAAATAGGATCTGTCGCGAAGCGTCAGGCAGGGCGGTGGCGGGCCGCGGGCGGGCCCGAGCGGCCCATGGGCCACTTCACCTTCGTACGGCCCTTAGACTCGACCTTTGGCAACCTTCGTGCCCTCAGTGATCGAGCAGGGTCGTTTCGCCAGCCAATCGGAAGTACGGGAAGAGATGTCGGCACCCAACAAGTCGTACGACCCAGTCGAGGTCGAGGCACTGAAACCGGAACAGATCGAGCGCGTCCGGGACGAGGCGCTGGCCGCCTTCGCCGCCGCCGGCGATCTCGACGCGCTCGCCCACGCCAAGACCGCGCACACCTCGGGCACCTCACCGCTCGCGCTCGCCAACCGGGAGATCGGCGCGCTGCCGCCGCAGGCCAAGGCCGAGGCGGGCAAGCGCGTGGGCCAGGCCCGCGCGGCCGTGGGCCGGGCCCTCGCCACCCGGCAGACCGAACTGGAGGCGGAGCGTGACGCCCGGGTACTGGTCGAGGAGGCGGTGGATGTCACGCTGCCGTACGACCGGGTCCCGGCCGGCGCCCGCCACCCGCTGACCACGTTCATGGAGCGGGTCGCGGACGTCTTCGTGGCGATGGGGTACGAGGTCGCCGAGGGGCCCGAGGCCGAGGCGGAGTGGTTCAACTTCGACGCGCTCAACTTCGTCCCCGACCACCCCGCGCGCCAGATGCAGGACACCTTCTTCGTCCAGAGCCCGAAGGCCGGCGCCGCCGGCGGGTCAGGCGACGGGTCCGGCGGGGATTCCTCCGCCACGGGCTCGGGCGACGAGTCCGGCGTGGTGCTCCGTACCCACACCTCACCGGTCCAGGCCCGCACCCTGCTCGACCGGGAGCCCCCCGTGTATGTCGTCTGTCCGGGGCGGGTCTACCGCACCGACGAACTGGACGCCACCCACACCCCGGTCTTCCACCAGATCGAGCTGCTCGCCGTCGACGAGGGCCTGACCATGGCCGATCTCAAGGGCACTCTGGACCATATGGTCCAGGCGCTCTTCGGCCCGGACATGAAGACCCGGCTCCGCCCGAACTACTTCCCCTTCACCGAGCCGTCCGCCGAGATGGACATGGTCTGCTACGTGTGCCGCGGCGCCTCGGTCGGCAACCCGGACCGGCCCTGCCGCACCTGCGGCAGCGAGGGCTGGATCGAGCTGGGCGGCTGCGGCATGGTCAACCCCAAGGTGCTTGTCGCCTGTGGCGTCGACCCCCGGAAGTACAGCGGATTCGCCTTCGGGTTCGGTATCGAACGGATGCTGATGTTCCGCCACAACGTCGAAGACATGCGAGACATGGTCGAGGGTGACGTCCGGTTCACCCGGCCGTTCGGGATGGAGATCTGATGCGCGTCCCGCTTTCCTGGCTGCGGGAGTACGTCGACCTGCCGGCGACGGAGACCGGCCGCGACGTCCAGGCCAAGTTGGTCTCCGCGGGGCTGGAGGTCGAGACCGTCGAGCAGCTCGGCGCCGGTCTCAAGGGCCCCCTGGTCGTCGGCAAGGTCCTCACCATCGAGGAACTGGAGGGCTTCAAGAAGCCCATCCGCTTCTGCACCGTCGACGTCGGCACCGCCAACGGAACCGGCGAGCCGCAGGAGATCGTCTGCGGCGCGCGGAACTTCTCCGTCGGCGACAAGGTCGTCGTCGTCCTGCCCGGCGCCGTCCTGCCGGGCGACTTCGCGATCGCCGCGCGCAAGACGTACGGCAAGACCTCGCACGGCATGATCTGCTCCGGCGACGAGCTGGGCATGGGCGACGACGGCTCGGGCGGCATCATCGTGCTGCCCGACGAGCACGAGCCGGGCACCGACGCCATCGCGCTGCTGGAGCTGGTGGACGAGGTCCTCGACATCGCCGTCACGCCCGACCGCGGCTACTGCCTCTCGATGCGCGGAGTCGCCCGCGAGACCGCCATCGCGTACGGCCTGACACTGCGCGACCCCGCGCTGCTCGACGTACCGGCGCCGAACTCCTTCGGCCACACGGTGACGGTCTCCGACCCGCGCGGATGCGACCGTTTCACCGCCCGTACGGTCACCGGTCTGGACCCCGAGGCCCGCAGCCCGCTCTGGCTGAGCCGCCGGCTCCAGAAGGCCGGTATGCGGCCGATCTCGCTCGCGGTCGACATCACCAACTACGTGATGCTGGAGCTGGGCCAGCCGCTGCACGCCTACGACCGTGCCCGGCTGGAGGGGCCGATCGGGGTCCGCCGGGCCCGGCCCGGCGAGAAGATCACCACGCTCGACGGCGTCCAGCGGGTCCTCGACTCCGGGGACCTGGTCATCACCGACGACCGCGGACCCATCGGTCTCGCGGGGGTGATGGGCGGCGCGAACACCGAGATCGCCGATCTCACGGCCGACCCCGGGACGGGTGAGGTCCAGGGCACCACCGAGGTGGTCGTCGAGGCCGCGCACTTTGACGCGATCTCCATCGCCCGTACCGCGCGCCGCCACAAGCTGGCCTCCGAGGCCTCCAAGCGCTTCGAGCGCGGTGTCGACCCGGAGGCCGCGTCCGCCGCCGCGCAGCGCACCGTCGATCTGCTGGTGCTGCTCGCCGGCGGCTCCGCGGAGGCCGGTGTCACCGAGATCATCGCGCCCTCCGCGCCGCACACCATCGCCATGCCCGCCGACCACCCCGACCGCGTCGCCGGGGTCGCCTACGGCCGCGAGACCGTCGTACGACGGCTCCAGGAGATCGGCTGCGACGTCTACGGGCAGGACGAACTCGTCGTCACCGTCCCGTCCTGGCGCCCCGACCTGGGCGCGCCCAACGACCTCGCCGAGGAGGTCATCCGGCTGGAGGGGTACGAGAACCTCCCCTCGACGCTGCCCACCCCGCCGTCGGGGCGCGGGCTCACCGAGCGCCAGCGGCTGCACCGCCGGGTCGGGCGCGCCCTGGCGGGCGCCGGATACGTCGAGGCGCTGAACTACCCGTTCATCGGTGACGCGGTCCTCGACGCCTTCGGACTGCCCGCCGACGACGCCCGGCGCCGTACGGTCACGCTTGTCAACCCGCTCTCCGACGAGGAGCCGGCGCTGCGCACCACGCTGCTGCCGGGGCTGCTCACGGCGCTGCGCCGCAACGACGGCCGGGGCTCGCACGATCTGGCGCTCTTCGAGACGGGTCTGGTCTTCCGGCCCACCGGCGAGGAGACCGTACCGGTGCGGCTGCCCGTCGACCGGCGCCCGACCGAGGAGGAACTGGCCACGCTCGACGCCGCACTGCCCGGCCAGCCGCGCCGCGCCGCGGTCGTCCTGGCGGGGGCGCGCGAACAGGCCGGCTGGTGGGGCGCGGGGCGTCCGGCCGACTGGGCGGACGCCGTCGAGGCGGCCCGTACCGTCGCCCGGGAGGCCGGGGTCGAGCTGACCGTCCGTGCCGGCCGGCACGAGCCGTGGCATCCCGGCCGCTGCGCGGCGCTGCTCGCCACCGTGGACGGCGAGGAGACACTCGTCGGCCACGCGGGAGAGCTGCACCCGAGGGCGGTCAAGGCGCTCGGAGTCCCGGAGCGCACCTGCGCCATGGAGATCGATCTCGATCTGCTGGAGCGGGCGGGCACCGGTGCGCTCCGCGCGCCCCGGATCTCCGCCTACCCGGTCGCCACCCAGGATGTGGCGCTCGTCGTGGCGCGGGACGTACCCGCCTCCGACGTGGAGCGCGCGCTGCGCGAGGGCGCGGGTGAACTCCTGGAGTCCCTGCGGCTGTTCGACGTCTTCACCGGCGAGCAGATCGGGACCGGCCGGAAATCGCTCGCGTACGCCCTGCGCTTCCGCGCGCCGGACCGCACGCTGACCGTCGAGGAGGCCACCGCGGCCCGTGAGGCCGCCGTCGCGCTCGCCGCCGAGCGGACCGGAGCGGTTCTGCGCGGCGCGTAATCGCCAACGCGTAACACCTGGTCATACGCCGTCGTTGGACAGACGGCCGTCCCCTGAGGGGCGCCTCCGGATCTCCGGAAGCGCCCCTCACTCATTCGGGTGAGAAGTCCGGGGCGGGTTCGCCAACGCACATGCGTGATCGACACAATCGATCCGGCCACTACGGTCGACGTACGCCCATCGGCTTAGCGGCCGGGCGGCCGAAGGGGGCCGACGGATGAATCGGACCAGGGCAGAAGAGGACGCGTCCGAGGACGCACCGGCCCCCTGGGGAGTCGTCGAGTGCGCGATTCCGGGCGGTGTGCTCGCCCTGGTGATCACCTGGGAGCTGACCTGCCCGCCCAACACTCACGACAACCTGATCCCGCGCATCGTGACCTGTGTGGCCTTTCTGCTCGTCGTGGCCTATCTGCTCAACCGGGTACGGCGGCGCGGGCTCAAGGAGCTGAGCGAGGTCCGTGCCGTGGCGCGCGCCACGCAGGCGGTGCTGCTCCGGCCGCTGCCCGCGCGCCTCGACGGGCTGGCGTTCTACGCGCGACAGCTCTCCGTCTCCCGGGCCGCCGAAGTCGGCGGTGATCTGTACGAGGCGGTGGCCACCGCGTACGGCGTCCGCGTGATCATCGGGGATGTGCGCGGTCATGGACTGCCGTCCATCGGGGCGGTGGCCGCCGTGCTGGGCAGCTTCCGGGAGGCCGCCCATGACGAGCCGGGGCTCGACGGCGTACTGCGAAGACTCGACCGGGCGCATCAGCGCCATCTGCGCGCGAGGTCGGGGCAGGAGGCCGCGGGGGCGGAGGACCGGGGACGGGGGCGCGACGGCTCCGGGGCCGCTGGTTCGGACGGTGGTCCGGGGAGTGCTCCGGGGAGTGGTCCCGGGAGTGGCGGCCCGGCGGCCGGCGGCTTCGGATCCGGCGCTTCCGGGCCGGGCGGCGGGGGATCAGGCGGCTGGGGATCGGGTGGCCGGGAATCCGGTGGCTGGGGGTACGACGACGGGGACCCGGAGGGGCTGTCGGCGGAGGAGTTCGTCACCGTACTGCTGCTGGAGATCGGGCACGACGCGGAGGTACGGGCCCTCAACTGCGGCCATCCCTGGCCCTATCGGCTCGGCCGGGGTGCCGTGCCTCTCGCGAACGCCGAGCCCCTGCCACCGCTCGGGGCGTTTCCGCTGCCCGTCGATCTTCCGCTCCAACGGTGCGGGCCGCTGCTGCCCGGGGAGTCGCTCTTCCTGCACACGGACGGCGCCGAGGACGCGCGGGACTCCGCCGGGCGGTTCTTCGGTCTGGCGGAGGAGCTGGCCGAGGCCGCTGAGGGAGTCTCCGGTGTACCGCTCTCGCCCACCGAAGTGGTGCGGCGGGTGCATGGAGCGCTGCTGCGGCACACCGGCGGACGGATCACCGACGACATGGCGCTGCTCGTCGTACGGAACGACCGCGCGCCGGTGCCGGTGCCGACGGCTGGTCCGGTGCCGGTGCCCGTGCCCGTGCCGGTGCCCGTGCCGGTGCCGGTGCCGGTGCCGGTGCCGGTGCCGACACAGGATCAGGAACCGGCACCTGCCCTGGACCTGGACCTGGCCTCGGACCTGGCTCTGGACCCGGACCTGGACCCGGAACCGGACCTGGATCCGGAACCCGGTGCCCGCGAGGAACCATCGCCACCGGAGGACCGTACGTCCGATCACCGGCCGCCGGGGATCCCTCCCGTATCGGCTCCGTCGACGGACGAGCCCTCGGAGGGGCAACTCCCGGGCATGCACCGGCCGGACAGTCCATGGGCAGCGGCTGAGCGGCCGCCGGATTCGCGGGCACCGGACCGACAGGCACCGGACGTGTGCGGACTGGACACCTATCCGCTTGGGCAGCGCCCGCCGGACACATACGTACCGAAGGCGCATCCACCGGAACAGCGTCCGCCCGAAACGTACGCGCCGGAACAGCGTCCGCTCGATACGTATCCCCCGGACATGTATCCGAAGGACATGTATCCGCCGGGCACGTACCCACCGGACGCGCACGCGCCGGAGCAGCGCCTCCCGGATCCGCACGCCCCCGAGCAACGCCCATGCCCCCGGCCAGGAATGACCGCGACCGGGGTACGCACGACATCCTTCCGCGGGTAGTGGGCGGTATGACTGACGCGGCCGGCGCCGCCTGCCCCGCCGCGGAGTGTCGGGCAGGTCGGCAGGACAGACGGCGCGGTTGCGGGCCACCGCACGGGACGAGGGGGAGTCGGCGGCCCGGCCGCCTCTTTGCGAGGCGATTCAGTCAATCGGCCCCGGGCGTCCGGCGGCAGAGCGCACAAGGTACGGATATGGGCATTACGTTCACACCCCGTGCGATTCCCACTACGCTGGGCCCCTCGCCGGGAGAGCCCGGAGGTCCCGAGAGGACCCAGAGGTTCGGAAGATCCACCGCGGCAGAGCCACCGGAGGGGTACATGCAGCCCAATACCCTGCTCGATTCCCTGCTCGACGAAGCGGGTATCTCCCACGCCGGACTCGCCGCCCGGGTCAATGAGGCGGGCAGGCTGAGAGGTCTGGCCCTGCGGTACGAACACACGGCGGTGGCGCGATGGCTGAAGGGCCAGCGGCCACGCGGCCAGGTGCCCGATCTGATCTGCGGGGTGCTCGGCGACCGGCTGCGCCGTTCGCTCACCCTGGACGACATCGGGCTCGGTGTGGTGGGCGAGTCACCCGTGCCGGGTGCCACCCCGCTCTCCGGTTTCGTGGAGCGGGCCACCGCGCTCTGGCGCTGCGACGAACAGCGCAGGCCGCACATAGTGGACGCCCCCGCCGTCACCGGCACCCCCGCGGTGATCCCCGTCTGGGAGTGGGAGAACCCGCCGGAGGACACCGATGTCTCGCGCAGCGGCCGTACGAAGGTCGGCCCCGCCGATATCGAGCTGCTGCGCTCCGCCAGGGAGCACTACGAGCTGATGTACCGGAGGGCGGGCGGGATCGCCACCCGCGCCCGGATCGTCGGCTTCCTCAACTCCGAGGCCGCCCCGCTGCTGCGCGGCGGATACAGCGACTCCCTGGGCCGGCAGCTCCACCGCGCGACCGGCGGACTGGTCGCGGTGGCCGGTATCTGCGCGTACGACTCCGACGCCCATGGACTCGCCCAGCGCTACTTCCACCAGGCGCTGCGGCTGGCCAAGGCCAGCGGCGACCGGGGGCTCGGCGCCTATGTGATCGCGCTGCTCGTCAACCAGTCGCTGCACATGGGGGAGTACCGCCAGGCCGTCGCCTTCGCCGAGGCCGCGCTGCGGACGGCGGGCCGTCAGATCACCCCGGCACTCGCCGCCGATCTCTACGCGATGCAGGCCAAGTCGTATGCCCATCTCGGCGACGGCAGCGGTGCGCTGGGGTGCATCGGACGCGCGGAGAGGGAGGCGGAGCGCATCAGACCCGGTCACGAGCCGGAGGAGACCGGATACGTTCAGCCGGGTCTGGTGAATGTGCAAGTGGCGGAGGCGCTGCTGAGCCTCGGAGATCTGGTCGCCGCACGGGCGCATGCCACGGCGGCCGTGGACACCCCGGCGCACGATCGCGGCCGGGTGCACCGGCTCGCCATGCTCAGCCATATCGAGCTGCGGCAGGGCGAGGCGGACCGGGCCGCCGGAACGGCCCGGGAAATGGCCGAGCGGGCGCGGGGGATGGAGTCCCAGCGGCTGCGGGACCGGCTGCGCGCCGTACGTGCGCAGTTGGTGGCCAGTGGATCCACCGACGCGGAAGCGACGGCCGAACTGATCGAGGGAGCGCTGCGCGTTCCCCTGTGAGCCCCTCTGTGAGCCCCCTCTGAGCCACCGTGTGCGAGAGCCGCTGCTGCGATATTGCCATCAACTTGTCGGAAGGTGGCAGAAAAATGCAGTGGACGAAACTTAGTGAACAAACTGTCTATGAGAACCGTTGGTTCCAGGTCAATCTGGCCGACGTCAAGCTCCCTGACGGCCGGCATCTCGACCACTTCCTGATCCGGCTGCGCCCGGTCGCCGTGGCGACCGCGGTGAACTCCGCCAATGAGGTGCTGATGCTCTGGCGGCACCGTTTCATCACGGACAGCTGGGGCTGGGAGCTGGCCGCGGGTGTCGTGGAGGACGGCGAGTCCGTCGAGGCCGCCGCGGCGAGGGAGATGGAGGAGGAGACGGGGTGGCGTCCCGGACCCTTACGGCATCTCCTCACGGTCGAGCCGTCCAACGGGCTGACCGATGCCAGGCACCATCTCTACTGGGCGGAGGAGGCGACCTACATCGGTCATCCCGAGGACGACTTCGAGTCCTCGCGCCGCGAGTGGATCCCGCTCAAGCTGGTGCCGGACATGATCGCGCGCGGTGAGATCCCGGCCGCCAATATGACGGCCGGGCTGTTGATGCTCCATCACATACGGCTGGGCTGAGCCGGCTGGGCCGAGCGCGGTCGCCCTGCCTCGCGTACTCCTGATCCGTTACTCCTGATCCGTTACTCCTGGTCCGTTACTCCTGATCCGTCCGGTCGGTTCGCTTCCGGCGGTCAGGAGTACGGATAGAAGCCCGCGCCGGTCTTACGGCCGAGCCGGCCCGCGTCCACCATCCGCTGGAGCAGCGGCGGGGCCGCGTACAGCGGTTCCTTGAACTCGGCGTACATCGAATCGGCGACCGAGGCCACGGTGTCCAGACCGATGAGATCGGAGAGCTTGAGCGGGCCCATCGGGTGGGCGCAGCCCAGCTCCATCCCGTTGTCGATGTCCTCGCGGCTCGCGATACCCGACTCGAACATCCGGATCGCGGAGAGCAGATAGGGGATCAGCAGCGCGTTCACGACAAAGCCCGAGCGGTCCTGGGCGCGGATCGCGTGCTTGTCCAGCACGCTCTCGACCATGGCCTCGGCCCGCTTGATCGTCTCCTCGGAGGTCGTCAGCGCGGGAATCAGCTCGACGAGCCGCTGCACCGGCGCCGGGTTGAAGAAGTGGATACCGATGACCTGGTCGGGACGTGAGGTCGCGACCGCCAGCCTGACCAGCGGGATCGACGACGTGTTGGAGGCGAGGATCGCGTCGGGGCGGGTCACCACCTGATCGAGTACCTGGAAGATCTCGGTCTTGACCTTCTCGTTCTCCACCACGGCCTCGATGACGAGATCGCGGTCGGCGAACTCACCGAGATCGGTGGTGAAGCTGAGCCTGCCGAGCGCCGCGTCACGCTCCTGCTCGCTGATCTTGCCGCGCTCCGCGGCCTTCGACAGCGAGTTGTGCAGACGGGTACGGCCGATCTCCAGTGCCTCACCGGTGGTCTCGGCGACCTTCACCTCCAGGCCGCTACGGGCGACGACCTCGGCGATTCCCGCGCCCATCTGGCCGCAGCCCACCACTCCGACGCGGGCGATATCGGTCAGGATGTCGGTCACATCGTGCCTTTCACTGGTCCGTGTCCCGGCAGGGTCCCTCATGCGATTCCGGCGCCCGCCTCAGGACAGGACGTTACCCGGCAGGGGGATGCGGACGACCGGCCGGGGCGGGCATATGCGGCGGACAGCTGGGCCCGCCGATGACCGGCGGCGGGCCGCACGGCGGTGGACGGGGCGCGTGTGCGGTGGACAGACCGTACGGCGATGGACGGAAGGACGGCGCATGGCACACATCGGCAGAAGAGGGCTGGTGGCAGCCGCGACGGGGGCGGTGACCGCACTGCTCACGGCGGGGGACGCGGCGGCGGGGACCTCGACCGCGGGGACCTCGGCGGCGGACCGTGCGACGGACTCCGCGACGGGGGACACCATGGCCGGGAACGCGGCGGATAGGCACCCGGTGGACGGGAACCCGGCGGGTGGGGTTCCTCGGCGCCAGGCCCCGCGCCGGGAGTTCCGTGGCATGTGGCTCGCGACGGTCGTCAACCGCGACTGGCCCTCGAAGCCGGGGCTGACGGCCGCCCGCCAGCGGACCGAGCTGCTCGCGCATCTCGACACGGCCGTGGCGCGCGGGCTGAACGCCGTCGTCCTCCAGGTCCGGCCGACGGCGGACGCCCTGTGGCCGTCGCCGTACGAACCCTGGGCGCAGTGCCTCACCGGTACCCAGGGCAAGGATCCCGGCTGGGATCCGCTGGGCACGGCGGTGCGCGAGGCGCACGCGCGCGGTCTGGAACTGCACGCCTGGTTCAATCCGTACCGTGTCGCGAACCACACCGATCCCGCGCGGCTGACCGCGCGCCATCCGGCCCGTGTCCACCCGGAGTGGGTCCTGCCGTACGGCGGCAAGCTCTACTACAACCCGGGGCTGCCCGAGGTCAGACGCTTTGTGCAGGACGCCATGCTGGACGCCGTCGCGCGGTACGCCGTGGACGCCGTCCACTGGGACGACTACTTCTATCCCTATCCGGTCGCCGGACAGACCTTCAAGGACGACAGCGCCTACGCGCGCTACGGAGCCGGATTCCGGGACCGGGCGGCCTGGCGGCGGGACAACACCGACCGGCTGGTGAAGGAGACCGCCGAGCGGATCAAGCGGATCAGAAAGAACGCGCGCTTCGGGATCAGCCCGTTCGGTGTGTGGCGCAACGCCGCCACCGATCCGCTCGGCTCCGACACCAGGGCCGGCGTACAGACCTATGACGATCTGCACGCCGACAGCCGGGCATGGGTCAAGCGGGGCTGGATCGACTACGTCGTTCCGCAGCTCTACTGGTTGGCGCAACCCCTTGACCTGCGGGTTCCTGCAAACTACGCGGTCCTGGTCGACTGGTGGGCGGACGTTGTGAGGGGTACGGGTGTCGACCTCTACGTGGGCGAGGCGCTCTACAAGGTGGGCGATCCGGCCCAGCCAAAGGGCTGGCAGAACCCTGCCGAACTGTCCCGCCACCTCGACCTCTGCGCGAAGTACCCAGAGGTGAGGGGAAATATCTACTTCGCGGCGAGGGAGATCGCTAGTGATCCGTTGGGGGCAGTGAGCATGATCGCTGAGCGCTACCGGCCAAAGGGATAACGGTGCACACCTACGAGGTGATGACTGTGGTTCTGGCCGAGCTTCAACAGGAGGAGTGCGAGGCAGTATTAGCACCTCTTCACCAGCTCCCGGCGAGACGAGCGGAAGCGAAGTCTTGAACAAGCATGGCACCTCCGGGAGCCTGCGTTGTGGACGGCGGTAGATAACCACCTCCACCCACGCAGATCACCGGGAGTTCCTGGACGACGTAGAGGACGACCTCCGGGCGGCTCCGGATAAGCCGGTGGAGGGCGAAGTCGTCGATACCGAATCACGCGGGGCACCCGCCCGGTCCGCTAACTCCTCGACGGCGGCCTCGACTTCCCTGGTCAGACGGGTCGTGCGTCGCTGGTATCGCTCCAGTACCCCGGGCACCCGCCACAAGCTCGTTGAAATTTCGCATGTCATGCCAACGGCCCACTGCGACGCACAGTCACCACCGAAAGTGCAACAGGGCCGTTCACTGGACAGACCCGCACTCTCCACGAATACCGGCACATGGCCTGACCAGCGCGGATGAGGTTTTCGGCAGGCGCAAGCTGCGGTCGGTGGCGTAGGCGGCGGCCAGCACTGCCGCCTGCCATCGAGCCGGAGCCGTACACCCCGGTACTCGCTCCGCGGGCCAATCGAGTGCGGCGATCCGGACTGCCCAGAAGATGCCTTACGACCGCACCGCAGTGCCGCATCCTTCGTCCGAGGCCGTAGTCCGCTCGCTCATCGAGGTGCTGCGGTCGTACGGGTCGACCTCGGGACCCGCGCCCGTTTCCGACTCTTCCGTGCCGAACGGAGGGGTGAGGTAACCGGTGGAGATGTCGCAGCCCCCGTTGGTCATGTCGACCTTGTACGAGACGAGGGAGAAGGTTCCCGGCTCGGCGACCACCTTCGAGGGGTCGTCCCAGCTCAGCACCACCTCGCGCCGCACGATCGTGCGGACGACCTCGTCGCCGCCCGCTGCCGGCGCGACCGGGTACACGTACGTGACGTCGCTGGTCACCTGGAGCGCGCCGCGCTCTCCCTCCCGGTACGTGATCCGGCCCCGGGTCTTGACCACGTCCCCGACGAGACGCGCGTGCGAGGTGTCGAACCGGCTGAAAAGCAGCAGCGGGTCGTTCTGCTCGCTCGGCGCGCGGAACGCCGCCTTCAGGAAGGTCTGGACGTCCTGTTGGTGAGGGTTGACCAGAGCGATCGCCTTTCCGGGGTGCCCGCCCCGCAGCACCCCCGGATCCAGACTTGCCGCAGCGAGGAAGTCCCGGGTCTGCTCCAACGCCCGCCCCACCTGCGCCCGACTCATCCAGCCGGTAGCCCTGGCCTCCGGCACTGTGATCCCGGCCGTGCCGCTCGACCAGCGAGCCGCAGGCGAGCCCCTGAACGGCTCACTGAGTGTGGGCTGTCGGACAATTCCCACAGGAGGTGCCTGGTCCGGGCGCTCCGACTCCGCGGCGAGCGGCGTCTCGGCCCGGTCATCGTCGCCGAACCACCCGACCACCCGCCCCGGATCCAGCGCCACGATCAGCAGTGCCACCGAAACCAGCAGACCGACCACGTACCAGCCCTTCCTTCGGCTGGGCCGGGCCGGCGAGTACGTCCGCCAGCCCTCCGCGCCCGCGGACTCCCCTCGCAGCCGCTTCGCCACGACCCGGGCCCGCGCCGACGGCTCCCTGGGAGCGTCCGCCACACCGGTCATCGGATCTCGGAGAAACCGCTCCCACTCCTCGTCAGGCACTGACGAACCGCTCCGCTCCCCACCCGCGTTCACACCGAACTCCTTGCCTCGTGAGTCGCTTTGACCCTCTCCCCAGGGTCGGGTTCCGTAAGCTGACACAGCGGCTGCTGCGTCAACTTCCCAGCGCGAGCACATTATCCTGCCGGGTTGGTGAGTTCGGGTAGGGAGAGATCATCTGTCGCGGGATGGGGGGCGAACACCGGCGCGGTCCCGCGTCGGTGGCTTGAGAGGACGCCCTGGCGTACGTCAGCGCCCTGATACAGCAACTCGGACTTCCGAACGGATGATCCGTGTCACCCGCCCGGGTCGCCGAGTCGCCAGGCCGGACGCCGCGGGACTGCCGGTGGGCGGTTCAACGCCTTTGGCAGGCGAGGTCCGGGCCGTGGTCGCAAGGTCGGCCGGGTCGACGGTTCAGAAGATCGATGACAATCCGCTGGTGATCGAGGACACGAGTTCCTTGCCCTCCTCCGCGACCTTGTTGACCACCGGGGAGATCGCCTTCTTGGCCGGGACCAGCCACTTCGACTGGCCACGGGTGAACACGTTCAGGGCGGTGCCGATGGCGGAGTCGTAGAACTCGCCGCTGGAGAAGCCGTGTTCGATGCCGGTGAACACGCTGCTCAGCGCGGCGGCGCCGAACGAGATGGCGCCGAAAACCGCTGCGGCCGCGGCCAAAGGCGGGAACGCGAGAGCGGCCAGGCCGAGGCCAACAGCGACGAGTCCCGTTCCGATGCTGATGTAGCTGAAGGCATCGGCGTAGAACTGGGCGTCGTTCCACCACTCGTCGTTGTCGCCGTTGCTGCCGTTGGGGTTGACCTGGTCGTGGGTCTCGCTGTCGGCCGGGTCGCGTCCGTTCTCCCGGTCCTGCTTCGCCTTCTCGGCGGCCTCGCGTGCGGCCTGCGCGATCTCGTCCTGGCGCATCTGGGTGGCGATGGAACGGGCCTCACTGGCCGCGGCCGCCGCCGCGTTCGCGTCCTGGCCGGCGGCGAGCGCGGACTGGCGGGCACTGGCCGCGGACGCCTGGGCGCTGTAGGAGGAGTTCAAAGCCGAGCGGGCGGCGTCGATGGCCCTGTTCGCCGAGTAGTTCGCTGACCGGGCAGCTCCGCGGGCGGTCGCCGCCGCCGTCTTCGCCTGGTTCGCCGAGGCCTGGGCGTCCGCGGCGGACTTGTCCGCGGCGTCGGCATTCTGCCGCGCCTGTGCGGCGTAGTCGTCGGCCTGCTGTGCCGAGGCCAGTGCTCTGTCCGCCCACTCCTGCGCCTCCGCGGCGGCCTGGCGGGCGTCCGCCGCTGCCTTCGACGCCAGCGCCGCGTTCTTCTGCGCGGTGTGGGCGATCTTGGCCGCGGCCGCGATCGCCCCGCGGATCGCGGCGATATGGGTGGCGGAGTCGTGGTCGAGCTGTGCCGCCGTGTACTGCACGACCTGGACGAAGTTCCTGCGCATCCACGTCGGTCCCTCCAGGGCGACCTCCGCGTACGCCTTGGTGTACTCGCCTCCGGTGGCGACCGAAGTCGAGGTGGTGACGGCGTCGTCCTCCCGTACCGCGGCGGGGTAGGTGCGGTCGAAGAAGTCCTGCACCGCCTCCGGGGTGTTCGCGTCGAGCGCGTCGTTGGCCGCCTTGGTAACGGCTTTGCCAGGCTTCTGAGTGAGGATGCGGGCGATCTGCACGCGGTTGTCGTCCTGCGAGGCCCGGATCACCCCGGAGGTGATGAAGTCGCCCACCGCCACGGAATCGGAGCTCTCCAGAGCGGCCTGTGCCGCCTCCGCGATGGCGGGGCTGGATATCTCAGCGATGTAAAGGACGGTCTCCCGGTCGTCCTGGTGCTGGGCGATGGCCCGGTCCAGGTCGACCCAGGAGAGTACGTCGTCGTCGCTGCCGGCCAGCGCGAACTGGGCCGCCTCCCGCGTCCACGCGCCCTTGGCCCCGAGTAGACCGGTGGCGGCCTTGCGGCCCAGCGTGGCCGCGCCTGCGAGGTCGCCATCTTCCCACAGCGCCTGCTCGGCTTGGCTGACCAGGTCCTTGACGGCCTGTTCGGTCTGTGCCTCCTGGGTGCGCTTGTTCTCGTACGCGGCCCGCTCCTCCGCCTCGAACTGGGACAGCAGCCGGGCCTCGTCCAGTGCCTGCAGCTTGTCCTCCCGCAGCCGGGCCAGCTCGGCCTCCCGCGCTGCCTGCTCCACCGCGAGGGCGTTCTCCACGGCCTTGGTCGCGGTGTTGGCCGCCTTCACCGACTCGGCGGCGTGGGCGGTGGACTTGTTCGCGTAGTCGATGGCCTGGCCCGCGTACTTCACGGCCTCGTCGGCGGCGTCGGCCGCTTTCTCCGCGTGGTCGGCGGCGGAGTTGGCGGCGTCTCGCGCGGTGCGCGCCGCGGAGGCCGCCGTGGTGGCGAGGGCCTGGGCGGTGGAGGCGGCGTTGGTGGCGCGGTTGGCGGCGGCAGTCGCGATGTCGGCCTGGCGCTTGGCCTCCGCGGCCTGCGACTGGGCGATACCGGCGGAGGCCGCGGCCTGCGCGGAAGCGCTGGCGGCGGCAGCGGCGTTGCGGGCGGCGGCAGCGGCCGAGGAACCGGCGCCGGCGGCCTGCGCGGAGGCGGTCGCCGCATAGTCGGCGGCCTTGGCTGCGGAACGGGCTTTCGCGGCGGCGTTGCGGGCGACCACGGCGGCGTTCTTGGCCGCCTCGGTCTGCGAGGCGTCCTTGGAGGCTGCGATGGCGGCGTAGTAGGCGCGGGATGCGGCGGCGCCAGCGGTCGACGCGGCCTGAGAGGCAGCGGTGGCAGCCCAGGAAGCGCGGCGGGAGGCGGCCACCGCGGCGTTGGAGGCGTTGATGGCGTTGCGGGCCGCATTGGCCGCGCCCTTGGCCGCGCTTGCCGCCTTGCGGGCGGCGGCCGCGGACTTCTGTACGTCCTCCTTGGCGGCCGCGGCCTCGGCGGCGGCCTTCTCCGCCGCTTCCTTGGCCTCCTGGGCGGCGGCCTGGGCCCGCTCGGAGCTCTCGACGGCCAGGTCGGTCTCGGCCTGCGCGCGCTTGCCCTCCCGCTCGACGACCGCGACGAGTTCCTCGATGGTCGCCGCCTCCTGGTCGCGGGCGCGCGCGATGTGCTGGCCGGTGTCGAGGAACCACTGGACGTCCGACGCCGTGCCACTCAGGGCACGGTCCGCGTACTTGCGCACCTCGGACCCGCCGTTGAACAGCATGGTGGAGACCTGGACCTTGGCATCCTCGAGGCGGGCGGTGTACTGACCTTCGGTCAGGAAGTCCTCCAGCGCCTGCCGTGTGTCCGCGTCCAGGGCGGCGGAGGCCTCCCGCTGGACCGCCTTGCCGCCGGTGGACGACACGGTGGAGGTCGCCACGCGCAGGTCTTCCAGGAGAGCGGTCCTGAATCCGTCCTTGAGGAAGGCGGCGATGGCGCTGTCACCGTTGTCGAGGGCAGCGGACGCTCCGCGGCGCAAGCCTTTGCCGGCATGGGCGAGGGCGCTGGAGATGGCGACGCGGTTGTCCTCCAGCGCCACCTTCGGCATCGTCTCGGCGAGGAAGGTTTGGACCTCGGCATCGGTGCCGTAAAGGGCGTCGGCCGCCGCTGCCTTGGTGGCCTTTCCGCCCGTCAAATACGCCTTGACCACCTTCGCCCGTTCGGTGTCCGGCAGGGCGAGCGGATCGGTCGCTTCGCCGTTCGCGGTGGCAGCGCGGGCCATCGGCGCCAGTGCCACAGGGGCGGCAGCGGCAGCCGTGACGGTGGCGAGGGCTCCAAGGAGACGGCGCCGACTCCAAAACGTTGTCTGCATAAGGGATGTTCTCCTCCTGGTACGTGCTCGTGAGACAGCTCAGTGAGCACTCATGCGGCGGGCTCCCGTAAGCCTGGACTGCCGCCTGTGTACGAATAAAGCAAATGTACTTCCTACGCATTGAATCGAGACGATACCAACACCCTTTCAAGCAAGCACCAATCAGTACGGCAAGAAGAAACATCACAGCGCGACATGGTCCGTGGCGAGTTGTCCGTTACTTCAGAAAAGGCGGCCGGAAGGTCTTCACGCTTTCTTCACGTAGGGCGTGCAACCTTTCCGAGGAGTGCCCGAGATCACAATCGAGCCTCAAGTTGCGCCCGTTCTGAGGGGATTCGCGAAGTAGACATAGATCAAGATGCAAGATTCCATGGCGAAGCCGAGGTGCTCCCGGAGCGCGGGTGAGGTTTTCTCTCAGTGCGCCACACTGAAAGGGGAAACCGTCGAAAAATCATGCCCGCACCCGAAGGGAGAGGGGCTCTAATTTCATTCCGGTCGGCTTCACGCCCTCTTGTGCCACGTCCCGGCCGATCGACCGGAACCGACGACTCTAAGGACTGCGATGAAGGCGCGTACCGCGAATGCGGAAATGCCGCAGCGGAAAAGATTCATAGGACGCACTCTCGGTGCCACGGCCGCCACTGGTGCCCTGGCATGGATCACACTGGTGGGCGGCGTCCCCACGGGAGCCGGTACCAAGGCCGAGGCTGTCATCTCCGTCGCCGATGAGGCCCCCGGCTACGCTGTCGAGGACTTCAACTACCCGCAGGCCGACAAGATCCTGGCGGAGCGGAACATCGTGCTCAAGCGCGGTGACGGTCACATCACGCTGGTCGACTGCGCGAGCGGTACCGGCTTTCTCGAGGTCATGGCCCGCCAGCACGAGGAGAAGATCTGCTTCAAGGTGGTCGGCAACTCGGGCTGGCTGACCCTGGAGATCCCCGCGGTCCACGCCATAAGGGGCAACGACTACACCACACAGGTCGACATGACCGTCGGCACTGAGGAGAAGACCTTCGACATCCTCAAGAACACCTGGACCGGCGTGGGCGAGAGCGCGGACGAGCAAGGCCGCGAGTACGTGCTCGTAGAGATCAGGACCAACAAGTAACGCCCGGTCAGTGCCCACACGTCCGTCGTGCCGCGGTCCAGTGAACACCGGACCCGCGGCTCTCGCCTCAAGGATTCCCAGGTCATGCAACACACCAGACACCTTCGTCTCTCGGTGCTCGCCACCCTGGTGGCAGCGCCACTGGCACTGACCGGCGCACCCGCCAACGCCGTCACTGGTACCGCCGTTACCGACACCACGTACGCGTTCACAGCGCGGCTGGAGATCGGTGAGGGTGAGACCGGCCGGGCCTGCTCCGGCGCCCTGATAGACACCGAGTGGCTGCTTACCGCCGCCAGTTGCTTCGCCGACAACCCGGCCGCGAGTCTCGACGTGCCCGCCGGCGCGCCCGCGCTCAAGACGACCGCCATTATCGGGCGGACCGACCTGACGACCGCGGCCGGGCAAGTGCGCAACGTTGTCAACCTCGTACCCCACCCTGACCAGGACTTGGTGCTCGCCAAGCTCGCCAGCCCAGTCACCGGCATCGCCCCCGCCGCCCTCAGTGCAAGCGCACCCGCTGCCGGGGAGGAGCTGCGGGTTGCGGGATACGGCCGCACCAAGGACGAGTGGGCCCCGCTGAAGCTGCACACCGGGACCTTCGCAGTGGACACGGTGAGCGCCGGCGAGGTCGCCATCACCGGCAAGGACGGCGCAGCCGTCTGCAAGGGCGACACCGGAGGCCCCCTTCTCCGTGAGACAGGCGGATCGATGCAGCTCGTCGGCATCAACAGCCGCTCCTGGCAAGGCGGCTGCTTCGGCGCCGACACGGCCGAAACCCGAACGAGTGCCATCGACACCCGCATCGACACTCTGCGCACCTGGATCAACGCCAACCTCGGGCCGATCTGCAACACCCAGGGTGCCCTGTACTCCGTCGTGAGCGACGGTTCGCTGCTGCGCCGCAACGTCGACGATCCCATGAACGGCACGGGGACGGTGCCTGCGGCCTCCACCATCGACACCGGCTGGCAGGACTACGGTCGGGTGCTCGCGGGGACCTCGGCGACGTTCGTCGGTATCAAGTCCGACGGGATGTACCTCAGCCACCGGATCGCCGCCACCGCAACATGGGACATCCACCACAAAAAGATCAGCAGCTCGTACACGACGTACAACACGCCCGCGAACCACAACAAGATCACGATGGACCGCGGCGGGCACATCTGGTACATCGACAGCACCGGCGGCCTGCGCTGGTCTCAGTACGACCAAACCACCAACACCTGGCTGGGCACGCAGACCGTTGACACCGGCTGGGGCGCCTACACGCACATCTTCGGCGCCGACAACGGTGTCGTCTACGGCATCGACTCGGCCACCGGCCATTTGGTGCGCTCACGGTACGACTTCGCCGGTCAAAGCTGGATCCAGCATCAGGCGACCGTGAACACCGCCGACTGGCGGGACACCAAGGAGATCACTTCCTTCGGCGGTGACACGATCATCCGCGTCAAGACCGGCGGCGAGATCCGGCACTACCGCTACAACGAGGCGACGGGCGCGTTCGACAGCTGGAACAAGCTGATCGGCTCCGGCAGCAACTGGCCCCTCTACACCAGCATCAGCGGTGCACCCGACAACTGCCGCTTGCGCACCAACTAACCCCGTACGCCCCGGCCGTTGAGTGAACGTTTTTCTGATCGCATCGCTCTTGGAGTGTTAACGCTTGCGTTTCCGCCTCCTTTGGTGGCCGAGGAGGTCGGGCGTCTTCTCACGGGTCTGGAGCACGAGCGCCGGTAGGGCCTTTCGGTTTGGGTCTTGCTGGGCTCGCGTGCCCTGGCACCGCGCCTCGCCGCGTTGTCGTCGGTCGCCTACGCTCCGCGTGGACTCCCCCCTCCGCCTCGCGATCCACGGCACCACGTGGACACCAGCCGCTGCCGCGACGGGCGTTCCCTCACCCAGCCTGATCCAAACGAAAGACCCTAGGCCAAGGAGCGGGGGGGGTCCGACAAGCGGAGCGATCGGGCGTGCGCGGCTGCGGCTGGGGCCGGAAGTACTGAAGTCGTTGTTCGCCCGGGTGTGCCTGCCTGTGGCCGTCCCCGAGTCTGCGGGTGCCTGTGTTCGGGGGCTGCGGCTGGTGGCTTTGGACGGGAAGACGTTCGATCTGCCGGACACGGAGGCGAACGCCGGGTGCTCCCCAGGATGTCAGGCAGTTGTCCGCTGTCCGAGGGCGCCGCTGGGCCGGTGCCCCCATCGCCCCTTACCCGAAGCCATCGGGGCGCCCACGCCAAAAGGAGAGGTATGACAATCATGCATGCGATACGACCTGGACGGCCCGGACGAAGACGTGCCCGGTCAACTGTACTGGCCCTGCTGACCGTGGTGACGCTGGGGCTCACCACGACCGGCATGAGCCCGGCGCAGCAGGGGGCCGAAGAGAAACCGCAGCGGGTGGGCAGGCCCGACTCGGCGGACCTGCCGGCCACCGCGCCCCTCACCGAGACCGCCGCGTTCCGGGCGGAGTCCGGGGAGCACTGCGAGCCCACGCAGGCGGGCTCGAAGGAACGTCAGGCAGGCGCCGCCGAGGCGTGTGTGAGCACGAGCCCTGCCGCCGCGACACCACAGCAGAGCCGGGCCGCAGTCGCGGCCGCCGACGCAGGTAGCTGCGACATCACCAACCCCGGCGCCTACACCTACAAGCGCTTCGAGTATTGCGTGACGGGGGTGAACGTCGTCTACATCCTGCGTGACAGCAACGGCAAGGAGATCGGACGGGGCACCCTGGAGGTCTCGGCCAGTGCGACCCTTCCGGCGAAGGGCACAGCCTGGAGCGAGCAGATCACCGTGAAGATGACGAGTGCGAGCGGCGGTGTCACCGCCCTCAACGCCAAGTTCCGCGCCTCCTGTACGACCGGCTGCACGACGACGAAGACCGCGCCCTGGTACGGCGGTGACCTGACCATGGGCCAGTCCGTCAGCGGCTCCGTCGCCTACTCCTCGACCCCCGCCGCCAACACCGGCGTGGAGTTCACCACCTCGTACAAGATGTACGTGACCTCCCCGGGTGCCACGGCCGTCGATCCGAACGCCTCGTGGGACAACCCCCGCAAGATCCGCTGTGACGACGCCGTCCGGGATGTCACGGGCACCCCGTCGCCGGGCTGCGTCATCCCCACGGTCATGGCCGTCGTGCCGATGAACGCGCAGGGTTCGGACCCGGGTGGCGCGGTGGCCGCCTATCAGTGGGCGCAGCGGAACCTCACCGACGGCTGGGGGCAGAACAAGCCGTTGACCAGGGAGAAGAGCGGAACGGCCGACCGTACGGGACGCACCTGCGGAAGCGGGGGTTCGGAGCCTTTCCAGGCACTGACGGAACTCGTCGAGACCGACACCTGTGGTGAGTTCCCCTTCGCGGAGGCCCGGGAAGGGGGAACCGACGGCGCTCAGTGTGTCGAGGTGATCCCCAATGCCAGCAGTGGTGGATGGGACACCTACATCTTTGGCGACAGTCGGGATCTGGATCCCGCCGCGCCCTGTGTGCGTGCCCATGTCCCGGCCGCCGACAAGCAGTTCGCCGACGGGAAGCTCACCGAGGGCTTCGAGAACCAGCGGGTGATCGACGCCGAGCAGTTCAAGGTGGAGTTCACGACGCCGGCCGCTGTCCCGCAGGCATCCTGCCTGGCGAGCCCGCCGACCGGTGCGCTTCCCGCCGGCGACGGGTGGATCAAGAACACCACCGAACCGGTCGCCCACGTCAACAAGACCACCAACCCGGCCGGCCCGGCAGGCACCCGGCCGACCATGGCGCAGGCCTGCCTGGGGAAGACGCTCGGCAAGGGCAAAGAAGCCACGGGAGACATCACCGGCTGGCAGGACGCGCAGCTGTTCGCCCAAGCGAACCCGCCCGTAGTCGGGCAGGCCCGATGTCACCTGATCGCGAACATCCTCGGCGGGCCGGGCAGGATACGGGACGGCGGGCAGAACAACCTCGTCCCCTGCTGGCAGGTGGGGATGAACACCGGTACGCCCAGCATGCGGACCTACGAGTTCGAGGCCCAGAGGACGGTGGCATTGGACTCCTTCGGGTCGAACGACGCGATCTTCTACCAGGTGACGCCCGTCTTCCGGGATGCCACCAGCACGATTCCGGTGGGAGTCACGATGAGCGCTAGCATCGAACGGGCGAACGGAACGACCGAGCAGCTGTTCCCCAACGTCTACGTCCCCAACACCCAGGCAAACACTGGGCTGCTCAACCTCGGAAACTGATCTCAGCCAGTTCGTGCCTACGGGAGCCAGTATGAGTCGCACCACCCCGCCGCGGCCGTTCGACGTCACCGCGCTCTTCTCTCAACTGGCCCCCCTGGCACGCACGGCGACCCGGCTGCATCCCCGCCCCGGGGCGCCGTCACCGCACGACAGCTCCGTCGGCGGGCCGCTGCTCTGGCCCGCCGACGAGCCGTGGCCGCACTGCGAAGGACCGCACGAGTGGGACCGGGTGAACGCGCCCCTCTCGCCGGAGGACGTACGGCTGTGGCGTCGTAACCGAGCGGAATCGGCAAGTCGGCGGCGCCGCGATCCTCAGGGGCCCTGGGCCACGCCCGAGGAGCTGGCGACCGAGAAGCGGATCATGGCCGGCCGCCCTTGGCCTGAGGGCCCGATCGCCATGCTGCCCGTCGCCCAGCTGTACGCACGCGACATCCCCCTGCTGCGCCCGCCCGGCCAGTCCGAAGCCGATCTGCTTCAGGTGCTCTGGTGCCCCTTCGACCACCCGGCGCACCCCAGGACCGCACTGTTCTGGCGGTCCGCAGCGACCGTAACGGACGTACTCGACGCACCACCCGAGCCGCCCGCGATCCAGTTCCCCACCTATCTGCCGGAGCCGTGTCTGGTCACACCGGAGCAGGTCACCGAGTACCCCAACTATCTGGAACTGAGCAAGGAGCTGCAGGAGCAACTGGGCGACTGGAGCAGGTGGCAGGCGGCCGGATCAGCGCTGGACAGCTCCTATGAGGTCGCCCCGGAGGAGCTCTACATGGACATGTTGTCCATTTCCCCCGGCTGGAAGGCCGGTGGCTGGACTCGTTGGGGCCTCACCGATCCCATGCCCCGGATCTGCTCCGCATGCAGCGCCGAGGCGGTCCCGCTGCTGACGATCGCCACCACTGAATGGGACGGCGCCACCGAGAGCTGGGCCCCCGAAGAGGACCAGGCCAACCCCACGCCGCTCCTCCCCGGTACTCCTCCGGCGAACTTCACCATGATCGACCTCGCCCGAGGCTACGATCAGCAACTCCACGTCTGCCCGGCATCCCCGGATCATCCGCACATCGAGCTGATCCAGTGAGGATGCGTCATCTTGGAGTTCGCTGGTCAGCGTCTCTTCCGTGAGGTTCGGTCGGGGTGCTCTTGCCGGTCGTGGACGGCAGTCTGCGCTGAAGGTCATCTGTCGGCTGTCATCGGTGGACTTCGAGGTTCGTCGGGGCGAGCAGCGCGCGCAGGAGCTGGGTGGCGCGGGCGGGGTCGGCTCGGAGTTTGGTGAGTGAGCGCCAGTTCTCGAGGTGGGCGAAGACATGTTCGAAGGACGTCCCTGAGCTGCTCGAATCAGCTTCCTTGCTGGTTCCGGAAGAGACCGCCACCGAGAACGGCATCACGGTGCGAGACATCCGGGACTACCTCGTCCACGACGAGTGGGAAATCGCCCCGGGCCTGCCGGAGGAACTCGGGGACGATCGGTCACTTCCGCTGGCGTTTTGGGAGAAACTCGCCGACGCGGCTGAGTAGCTCCGGCTTGAGCGGAGCGTGGTTTGGTGCCATTGGCGATGCTCCGAGATCCGCGACGGCGTGATCCGGGCGGATCTGACGCCCCGTCCTGCCACCGAGGCGCGACGCACGACGCCAATCTCCGGCGCCGGTGTTCTGCGAGCCATGTCTGACCGCAGTTCCGTGAAGCTCATGGGCGGATGAGGATCCAGCTTCGGAGGAGTCGGAACGATGCCCGTCCGTGCATAGCTCTCCTGATCGTTTTCACTCTGTTGACGTGGCCCTCGACGATGCCCGCGGTGGCGGACCACTACGGCAGGCGTGCCGGGAAGTGACGGGGCGCCGGGCCCGCGTGTACCGGATGACGGGGGTGCGCGTCGGGCGGGGGCGGCGGATGTCTGCGGTCAGGTGTTCGATCGCTGGGTGAGCGCGATACAGACCAGCACCGCGACGGCCGCCACCGGCGCGGCGGGGGTGAGGTGTTCACCGAGCAGTAGCACCGACCAGACCAGGGTCAGTAGGGGCTGGGCGAGCTGGAGCTGACTGGCCTTCGCGATACCGATCGACGCCATGCCCCGGTACCAGACGTACAGACCGAAGAAGGTCGAGCCCGCCGCCACCCAGACGAGCCCGATCGCCCCATGGGCCGTCCAGCGCGCCGGTTCGACGGCGAGGGCCGCCGCCGCGCCCGCCACCGACAGCGGGAGACATCCGATCAGCGCCCAGCCGATCACCTGCCAGCCGGGCATCACCCGGGCCAGCCTGCCGCCCTCCGTATAGCCCGCCGCGCAGACCAGCAGCGCGCCGAAGAGATACAGATCGCCGGCCGAGAGGGCTCCGCCGCTCTGCTGGACCGCGAAGGCGATCACCACGGCCGCGCCGGCCAGCGCGGCCAGCCAGAACGTACGGGACGGGCGCCGGCCCGTACGTACCGCCGCGAGCGCGGCCGTGGTCAGCGGCAGCAGCCCGACCACCACGGCCGCGTGCGAGGTGGTGGAGGTCTCCAGCGCCAGCGTCGTCAGCAGGGGAAAGCCCACCACGACCCCGCCGCCCACCACCGCGAGCCCGCCCCAGTGCCGGCGCTCGGGAACCGGGACGCGCAGTGTCAGCAGAAAGCCGCCCGCGATCAGCGCGGCGAGTGTGCCGCGGAGGGCGACGAGCGACCAGGGGCCGAAACTCTCCAGCCCCCACACGGTGGACGGAAAGGTGAGCGAGAAGGCGACGACGCCCAGGGCGGCGAGCAGGGTGCCACCGCCGACCGCTATCGAAGTGTGTGGAGTAGCGCTATCCTGTGCTGTCATGCATGAGCGTAGCAGTGTCATCGGTCTGGCGGATTCTCTGCGGCAGGAGCTGAACCGCTACTCACCTGGTGGAAAGCTGCCGTCCAGCAGAGCACTGGTCGACCGTTACCGTGTCTCCCCGGTGACCGTCTCCCGCGCCCTCGCCCGGCTCGCCGCCGAAGGGCTTGTCGTCACCCGTCCCGGCGCCGGGGTCTACCGCGCGCCCGCGCGGACCGTTACCCCGCCCCGTGGTGACACCTCCTGGCAGGAGGTCGCCCTCAGCGCCGACGCCGCCACCGAACTCGTACCGCGCGCGGTCGACGCCTCCGGAGTCCTGGTCACGCTCGCCGCGCCGCCGCCCGGGGTCATCGAGTTCAACGGCGGCTATCTGCACCCCTCCCTCCAGCCGGAGCAGGCGATGGCCGCCGCGCTGGCACGGGCGGGCCGGCGTCCCGGTGCCTGGGGCCGACCGCCCATCGACGGGCTGCCCGAACTGCGCGAGTGGTTCGCCCGGGGGATCGGGGACCCGGTCACGGCGGCGGAGGTCCTGGTCACGGCGGGCGGCCAGAGCGCGCTGACCACCGCGCTGCGGGCGCTCGCCCCGCCCGGCGCGCCGGTGCTCGTGGAGTCGCCCACCTACCCCGGGATGCTGGCGGTCGCGCGCGCCGCCGGGCTGCGGCCGGTGCCGGTACCGGTGGACCCCGACGGCGTACGGCCCGAACTGCTCGCCGCCGCCTTCCGGGCCACCGGCTCCCGGCTCTTCGTCTGCCAGCCGCTCTTCCAGAACCCCACCGGCGCCGTGCTCTCCCCGGCCCGCCGTCCCGAGGTGCTGCGGATCGCCCGGGAGGCCGGGGCTTTTGTCGTCGAGGACGACTTCGTACGCCGGCTGGTCCACGAGGACGCGGGCCCGCTGCCCAGGCCGCTCGCCACCGACGACCCCGACGGTGTGGTCGTCCATGTCTGCTCGCTCACCAAGGCGACCTCGCCGAGCCTGCGGGTCGGCGCGCTCGTGGCCCGCGGTCCGGTCCTGGAGCGGCTGCGCGCCATCCATGTGGTCGACACCTTCTTCGTACCGCGCCCGCTCCAGGAAGCCGCGCTGGAACTGGTGGGCTCGGCCGCCTGGAACCGCCATCTGCGTTCCGTCTCCTCGGCACTGCGGATCCGCAGGGACACCCTCACGGCCGCGCTCCGGGGCGAGCTGCCCGAGCTGGCCCTGCCGCACATCCCGTCCGGCGGCTATCACCTCTGGCTCCGGCTTCCCGACGGCACCGATGAGCAGGCCGTCGTCTCCGCCGCACTGCGCGCGGGGGTCGCGGTCGCGCCGGGCCGTCCGTACTTCAGCGCCGAACCTCCCGCCGCCCAGCTCCGGTTGAGCTTCGCCGCGGTGGCGGGCCCCGCCGAGATCACCGAGGGGGTACGGAGACTCCGTACGGCCTGCGACGAGGCACTCGGCGGGCCGGGCCCCCGGCCGCCTGCCGGGTAGGGACCTGTCCCCGTGACTGCCCAGGACCTGTCCCGGCGACCGCTCAGGCCCGTCCTCGCGGCTGCCCGGGGCCTGCCTGGTGACGGTCGGTGTCCGGCCCGCCGCGAGGGTGACTCTTGACCTGCGGAGGATTCGGCTCCACGATCACGGCCATGAGTGTTCGGGTCACGTTGGTCGCCGCCGCGCGCAGCTCGGACGTGTTCGACGAGCGCTTCGACGACGACCGGCCGCTCGACCAGGTCGGATGGTACGAGATGCAGCTCGCCGCCCACACCCTGATCCCGCTGGCCGCCGCCGATCTCCGCTACTGCTCACCGACGCCGCGCAGCCGCGCCACCGGTGACGCGCTGGGCTTCGCGCCGCTCGCCCAGCCCGCGCTGCGCGACTGCGACATGGGCCGCTGGCGCGGCTTCACCCTGTCCGAGGTGGCGGCCCGCGAGCCGGCCGCCGTCGACGCGTGGCTCGCCGACCCGCGGGCCGCCCCGCACGGGGGCGAACCCCTGCTGGCCTTCATCTCGCGCATAGGGGGCTGGCTGGACACCCGCCCCGCCGAGGACATCGCCGCCATCGTCGCGGTGGCGGAACCGGCGGTGGTGCGGGCGGCGCTGGTGTACGCGCTGAAGGCCCCGCCCCGTACGTACTGGTACGTGGATGTCCGTCCGCTGTCGACGGTCACCCTGACCGGTACGCCGGGGCGCTGGCACCTCCAGATCGGCTCGGGCGGCTAGCCGACCGTGACGTCGTCGCTCGTCGCTCGTCGCTCGTCGCCCGTCGCCCGGGTGCCGAAGGCGGAGCCGGGGAAGACGATCGCGCGATCAGGAGAGCGCGGCTGGTTCCGGGGATCCGACCGGCAGCCCGGGAGACCGAAGGAGCGCGGCGGTGGCGCTGAGGGCGGCTGCCCGGACCGTGGGGTCCGGGGCCAGGGAGGTGGGGGAAACAGCGGACAGGGCCTAAGCGCGCCGGTCCCGGTCCGTGAGCTGGAGTGATGTCTCCCAGAGGCGTTCCGCGTTCGCCGGATCGAGGGCGTACGCGGCCACCCCGTGGTAGTCGTCCGGACGGCGGGTGACGGTCTCCGCCTCGGCGCAGTCCTCGAAGTAGCGACCGCCGATTCCCTCCAGCGCGGGGGACGTGGCGAGCAGCACCGAGGTGGCCGCGCCCTGCTGGGTGGTCTTGCGCGACTCCGGCGGGGTGGTCAGCCGGTTGCCCACATGCCGCTGGAGGTTGGTGGCGATGGCGCCGGGGTTGAGGGCGTTGACGGTGATGCCGTCCGCCGCCCAGTGGCGGGTGGCCGCCACGGCGAAGAGCACATTGGCCGTCTTCGACTGCCCGTACGCGAGCCAGGGGTCGTACGACCGGAACGCGAAGTGCGGATCGTCGAAGACCACCGGCGACAGCAGATTCGCCGATGAGCTGACCGCCACCACGCGTGCCCCGCCCGCCGCCGCCAGCGCCGGGCGCAGTCCGGTGGCCAGGGCGAAATGGCCGAGATGGTTGGTGGCGAACTGGAGCTCCCATCCCTCCGGGGTGTGCTCCTCGGGCGATGCCATGATCCCGGCGTTGTTGACCAGGATGTGCAGCGGTCCGCTCCAGGCGGCGGTGAACGCGTCGACCGACGCGCGGTCGGCCAGATCCAGCGGGGCGACCTGTACGGTACGGCCGGTCGTCGCCGCGATGTCGGCGGCGGTCCTCTCGCCGGCCTCGGTGTTCCGTACCGCGAGAGTGACCTCGGCGCCTGCGGCGGCCAGGGTCCTGGCCGTCTCGACGCCGATGCCCGACGCGCCGCCGGTGACGACGGCACGCCTGCCGGAGAGATCGGTACCGGCGGCCACCTCGTCGGCGGTGGACGCGAAGCCGAACGGTGTGGTGATACGCGCGGTGGGCGTCGTGGCGGTCGGGTGTGTGGTGGGTCGTGACATGGGGGCTTCCTCATCCGTGCCGTACGTATCGCCTGTGCTGTGCTGTGCTGTGCGCATCGCGCTCGTACGGTTCTGTCGGCTCTGTTCCTGTTCTCACCTGCCACTGTGCCTGCGTCGGCGCGCAGTAGACGTCGCCCCCGTGATCCTGGGAGTAGGGGGACCAGGATGAGGGCGCGCGACTCGCCTAGCGTGGAGGTATGGCGACCGTCAATCACCTCGGCGAGTATCTGCGGGCCCGCCGCGAGCTGGTGCGGCCCGAGGACGTCGGGCTGCCGCCGGGCGGGCGCAGACGGGTGCCCGGTCTGCGGCGCGAGGAGCTGGCGCTGCTCGCCGGGATCAGCGCCGACTACTACCTCCGCCTCGAACAGGGCCGTGACCACCACCCCTCGGCACAGGTTCTCGACGCCCTCGCGGGCGCGCTCATGCTCGACGACGACGCCACGGCGCATCTGCACCGGCTCGCCCGCCCCGTATCGCGCCGTCGCGCCCGCGGACCGCGTGCCGAGCGGGCGCTGCCCGGTATCCGGCGGCTGGTGATGTCCTGGACGGATCACCCCGCCTTCGTCCAGGGCCGGTACACGGATGTCCTGGCGGCGAACCCGCTGGCCACGGCCTTGGCGCCGTACTACGCGCCGGGCGTCAATCTGCTGCGTGCCACGTTTCTCGACCCGTCCGTACGGGCCCTTCACCGGGACTGGGACAGCGCCGCTCCCGCCGTCGTCGCGTCCCTGCGCACGCTGGCCACCCCGGACGCGGACGATCCCCGGCTGACGGAGCTGGTGGGGGAGCTGTCGCTGCGGAGCGAGGAGTTCCGGCGGCTCTGGGCCCGCCACGACGTCAGGCCCCGTACGAGCGGGGTGTCCTCGTTCGACCATCCGCAGGTGGGTCCGCTGGAGCTGAGCTTCGAGAAGCTGAGCGTCAACGGTACGGAGGGCCAGCTCCTGGTCGTCTATCACGCGGAACCGGGCAGCCCGGCCGCCGAGGGGCTGGCGCTGCTCTCCACGATCGCGGCGAGCACGGGGTCGGGCACGGATGCGAGCACGGATGCGGGCGCGGGGTTGGGGTCGGACGCGGGGTCGGGGTTGGCGTCGGGGTCGGATCCTCGGGAGTCCGACGGTGTCGGTGGACCGGACCGGTCGAGGAAGTAGGAGGCCGCGTTGTCAGTGGTGGCTGCGATGCTGCTCGCATGACCTCTTGGACCCTGCTCGATCTGGACCAGGCCCTACGCGCCGGTTGGGCCGCCGACACCTGTTCACCGGACGACCTGATCCGCGCGGAATGGCAGTCCGGCAATCCCGCGTGGGGCCACTGCGACATCACGGCGCTTATAGTCAACGATGTCTTCGGCGGCGCCCTGATGGTCGGTGAGGTGTATGCCGACGGGGAGCAGCAGGGCTTCCACTGGTGGAACCGGCTCGCGAGCGGTGTCGAGCTCGATCTGACGCGGGAACAGTTCCAGTGGGGCCAGACGGTCACCGCGGCCCGCGTGGTCGAGCGTCCGCCCGGCCCGTTGCCCCGGCGCTGGGAGGAGTATCTGCTGCTGCGCACACGGGTCGGCGAACACCTCGGCCGGTCGCTTCCGGAACCTGCCGTGTGAGCGAAGGGGTACGGGCGGCGCCGGACAGGATCTAGTCGGAAGGACGGTGGCCCGGGGCGAGGAGTGGTGGGGAGCGCATGTCGTCGGGCGGCGGGGGGAAGTCGGCGACGGTGAGTTCGATGTCCGCCTCGCACTTCGGCCGTCCGCATTCACACGCGAAGGCGAGGACGGTCGTCCTGGCGTCCCCGTGCGACCACGGACGCGCGAAGAACGCCTCGTACTGCCGGACCGTGGCGCGGTTGGCGTACCGCGACAGCCGTCCGCGCTCGGCCGCCGTCGTCGCCACCGGGCCCCTGGCGAGGGCCTCGGCGAAGAGTTTCTCCACCGCTGCGGCCGTCTCCGCCGCGCTGTCATGTCCGTCGACGACGAGTTTCCGTGCTCCGTACTCCGTCACCCGCGCCCCGATCTCCCCCACCAGCGATCGGTAGAGCGTGAGCGGGCCCGGTGGCAGATCGCGTTCGGCCAGCCGGGTCCGCTGGACCTCGGCCGACGGCAGCAGCCATACGGCGTGGCCGCCCGTGCCCACGACCGGCGGAGTGATGGGGGTGCCCTCGGCGATGATCAGCGGTGCGGCGGGCAGCGCGCGGAGATCGTCCAGGATCATCCGCCCGCGCTCATGGTGCAGGGACATGGCGAGCAGTTCCGCCTCGGGCGCGGACCAGCGTTCCTCGCGCGACAGCGCCTCCCACCGGATCGCCTCCGGATGGCCCGCGGCGATGGCGCGGTCGCGGTGCTCCCAGGTGTGGGCGTCGGCGTTGTACCAGCGCAGCCCGTGCCGCCGTGCGATCAGCCGGGCGACGGTCGTCTTGCCCGCGCCGGGCGGACCGCCGATCCACAGAATGTCGCGATGGGGCATGCCGTCCATTCTCGCCGTCCGCCGTCCATTCTCGTCGTGCGCGGACGCCTCCGAAGGCCGTGCGCGCGCCTCCGAAGTCCGGCGCGCGCGCATCTCCGTCCTTGCGCGTCACCCCGTCACGCGCCAACCCTGTCGCCGCGTTCCCGTCACTCCGTACCGAGCGTCTCCAGGATCTGCTCCCCGTACTTCGCCAGCTTGTTCTCGCCCACCCCGTTCACCGTGCCCAGTTCCGCCAGGGTCGACGGAGCCAGCATCGCGATCTCGCGCAGCGTCGCGTCATGGAAGACGACATACGCGGGTACGCCCTGCTCCTTCGCCGTCGCGGCCCGCCAGGCGCGCAGCGACTCGAACACCGGCACCGCCTCCTCCGGCAGATCCACCGGCACGGCACGGTTCTTGGCCGTCTTCTCCGCGCGCGCGGGCCGGGCCGCCGCCTTCTCGGGTTCGCGCCGCAGTACGACGGGACGCCGCCCGCCCAGCACATCGCCGCTCTCCTCCGTGAGGACCAGCGTCCCGTAGTCGCCCTCGACCGCGATGAGCCCCTGCGCCAGCAACTGCCGTGCCACGCTGCGCCATTCCGCCTCGCGCAGCTCCGTACCGATACCGAACACGCTCAGCGCGTCATGATCGAACTGGATGACCTTGGCCGTTTTCCTGCCCAGCAGAATGTCGGTGATCTGTCCCGCGCCGAACTTCTGGTTGCGCTCGCGCTTCAGCCTGACCACCGTCGAGAGCAGCTTCTGCGCGGGGACCGTGCCGTCCCAGGACTCGGCGGGTGTCAGACATGTGTCGCAGTTGCCGCACGCGCCGCTCTTCTCACCGAAGTACGCGAGCAGTTGGACGCGACGGCACTCCACCGTCTCGCAGAGCGCGAGCATCGCGTCGACATGGGCGCCCAGCCGCCGCCGGTGCGCGTCGTCGCCCTCGGAGGTGTCGATCATCTTCCGCTGCTGTACGACGTCCTGGAGTCCGTACGCCAGCCAGGCCGTCGACGGCAGCCCGTCACGGCCGGCACGTCCGGTCTCCTGGTAGTACCCCTCGACGGACTTCGGCAGATCGAGATGGGCGACGAAGCGTACGTCCGGCTTGTCGATACCCATCCCGAACGCGATGGTCGCGACCATGACCATCCCGTCCTCCCGCAGGAAGCGCGCCTGGTTCGCGGCCCTCGTACGGGCGTCGAGCCCCGCGTGGTACGGCAGCGCCTCGATCCCGTTCTTCACCAGGAACTCGGCGGTCTTCTCCACCGACGCCCGCGAGAGGCAGTAGATGATCCCCGCGTCACCGGCGTGCTCGGCGCGCAGGAGCTGGAGGAGCTGCCGCTTCGGGTCGTTCTTGGGCGCGATGCGGTACTGGATGTTGGGCCGGTCGAAGCTCGCGACGAAGTGACGCGCGTCCTGGAGCTTGAGGCGGGAGGCGATCTCCCCGTGGGTGGCCTCGGTGGCCGTCGCGGTGAGCGCGATACGGGGTACGTCGGGCCAGCGTTCGTGCAGCGCCGACAGAGCCAGATAATCGGGGCGGAAGTCATGGCCCCACTGGGCGACACAGTGCGCCTCGTCGATGGCGAACAGCGAGATCGTGCCGCGCTCCAGCAGCCGTACGGTCGACTCCACCCGCAGCCGCTCCGGCGCGAGATAGAGCAGATCCAGCTCACCGGAGAGGAACTCCGCCTCCACCAGGCGCCGTTCGTCCAGATCCTGGGTGGAGTTGAGGAACCCGGCCCTGACACCGAGCGCTCTCAGCGCGTCGACCTGGTCCTGCATGAGCGCGATGAGCGGTGATACGACGACCCCGACGCCCTTCCGCACCAGGGCGGGGATCTGGTAGCAGAGCGACTTGCCGCCGCCGGTCGGCATGAGGACGAGGGCGTCACCGCCGGCCACCACATGGTCGATGATCTCCTGCTGGCTCCCGCGGAAGGAGTCGTATCCGAAGACGCGGTGGAGCACGCGCAGCGCCTCGCTGCCCGCTTCGGCAGCCGTCCCGGGACGAGCGGCCGTCCCCGGACGGGGTGCGGGGTTCACCTCGGGGCTCGCTGCTGGGTCCGTCGCGGGAGCCGTCGCGGAGCCCGTCGCGGAACTCGTCTCAGGACTCTCCTTCGGACTCGCCTCGGGACGGGGGTCGGAATCGGGAGCGCTCATCCGCCGATTCTACGAGCCCCTTACGACACAGCTCGGACGATCCATGATTCAGGGGCCTCATATAGGACATCCACTGACCTGTATGCGACCTAGCGTCGGACGGGTCGAACGAACAGGCCGGACGAACGGGCCGGGCGAACGGGCCGGGCGGACAGGGCCGACAGGCCCGACGGCCGACGGGCCCGACGACCCCGGCGAGGCAGGAGAACCTCATGAGCTATGTGACCAGCAACCAGCCGACAGGCACCCCGACCTGGATCGAACTCGATGTTCACGACACGCGGCGTGCGGCCGAGTTCTACGGGGCTCTGTTCGGCTGGGAGTTCGAGGCGGGGGCGGCGGAAGCGGGGCGGTACACGCTGTGTCTGCTGCGCGGACGCCCGGTGGCGGGACTGAGGTCGGCGGCGGAGCCGACGGTGGAGAAGGGCGGCTCCGGCCGCTGGCGCGTGTATATCGCCACCGACGACTGCGACGACACCGCCAAACGTGTCGTCGCGGCCGGCGGCACACTCGTGGAGGGCCCGCAGGATGTCGGGGGCCAGGGCCGCGCGGCCCTGGTGGTGGACCCGGTCGGTGCCGAGTTCGGGCTGTGGCAGGGACGGGGGCGCCTAGGCTGCGAGATCGTGAACGAGCCGGGCAGCCTCGTACGGAACGATCTGACCACCCCGGACCCCGGCCCGGCGCGCGCGTTCTATCCGGCGGTCTTCGACTACACCCTGGACGGCAACGACGATCTCCCGGACGCCGACTTCAGCTTCCTGCGCCGGCCGGACGGACATGAGATCGGCGGGATCATGGGCGTCGAGCTGGGAGAGCCGTCGGTCTGGAAGACGCTCTTCGAGGTCGCCGACACCGATGCCGCGGTGGCGCGGGCCGTCGCGGCGGGTGGCACCGCGGGCGCTCCCTCGGACACGATCTACGCGCGGATGGCGGAGATCACCGATCCGTTCGGCAACAGCTTCGAGGTGGGCGCGAGGCCGCGCTAGCGCGCGCCCGGCCGACCGGGGGCGGACCGGGGGCCGACCGGGGGCACCGTACCGGGGGGCGGCCGACCGGGGGCACCGTACCGGGGCCGCCCCGCGCACCGAGCGGAGTCCGCCGGTCTGCGGCCCCGGGCTGTGTACGGGTGGCCGTACACGGATGAGCTGGAGAGCCGGTCAGGCGTCGGCCTCGATCAGACGCGGGCCGCGGTCAGGCGTCGGACCTTGAGGGTGTTGTCCGTGCGCATGCCCGGCCGCCCGTCGGGCCCGTTCTGCTGTCGCTCGTGTTCTTCACAGATCTGCACCTCCCATTCCCCGTCCGCCAGATCGAGGGATTCGAGGACCTCCTCGGGGGTGGGGAAGTGCACCTCGGGGTGCGGGTTCTCCTCCCAGGGGGCGAACCCTCCGTGTCCGACGATCAGAAGCACCCCGCCGGGTGCGACGGCCGACGCGGCGGTCCGCAGGATCCTCTCGCGGGGCAGGTCGCCGTAGGAGTGCAGGAACTGGGCCGAGACAAGATCGAAACGGCCCTCGGGGAAGGACACCCCGAGATCGTGCCGCTGCCAGTCGATCCGGTCCGCGACCCCCTCCGCCTCCGCGTGTTCGGCCGCGCGGCCGAGGGCGACGCCGGAGATGTCGGTGCCGGTGACCCGCCACCCCTGCCGCGCGAGCCAGACCGCGTCGGCCCCCTCGCCGGACCCCAGGTCCAGGGCCCGGCCCGGGTTCAGTCCCGTGATCTCGCGGACCAGGACGGTGTTGGGCCGCCCGCTCCAGATCCGGTGGCTCTGCTCGTAACGGTCGTCCCAGTACTCCTCGTCCGAGGCGAAGTCCTCGGGGGACGCGACCTTCTGGTGGGACGCGTGGTCATGGTCGTGGTCGGTCATCGCTGTCATGCCTCACTTGCCGTGTTTGCCGATGCACGTGAGTGACGTGCCTCCGTCCGCTGGAGATACTCCGCCCAGGGGGAGGCGTTTGACAAACCTTGTTGCCGAGACGGCAAATGGAGGAATGGCAACCGACGACCTCTCCGCCGTCCTGACCGCCGTGGGCCCGCGTCTGCGGGCCCTGCGGCGGGACCGGGGCACCACACTGGCCCAGCTCAGCGAGTCCACCGGGATCTCCCTCAGCACCCTGTCGCGCCTGGAGTCCGGGCAGCGCAAGCCCACCTTGGAACTGCTGCTGCCGCTGGCGAAGGCATACGGCGTACCCCTGGACGAACTGGTGGACGCACCGCCGACGGGTGACCCGCGTATCCACCACCGTCCCTTCACCCGGGACGGCAGGACCTTCGTACCGCTGACCCGCCATCTCGGCGGGCTCCAGGCGTACAAGATGGTCCTGCCCCGTCGCAAGGACGACTGCGAGGACGTGGAGCAGCGGGTGCACGAGGGGTACGAGTGGCTCTACGTCCTGGCCGGCCGGCTGCGGCTGCTGCTGGGGGAGCACGATCTCGTACTCGCCGCGGGAGAAGCGGCGGAGTTCGACACCCGCACTCCGCACGCCTTCACCTCCGCGGGCCCGGAACCGGTCGAACTCCTCAGCCTGTTCGGACAGCAGGGCGAGCGGATGCACGTACGCGCCCGTCCCAAGGGTCAGTAGCGGCCAGGAGCGGCTGTCACACCACGACGGGGTCGCGTCGCCGTCACACGGTCCGGCGGCGTTTCGACTCGGCGATCCTGTCGAGGGACACCTGCCACAGACGGGCGGCCGCGTCGGGGTCGAGCGCGTGGTCCGCGACGCCTTCGCGCGGGCCGCCCGGAACATGGCGGCGGGCCTCGTTGCAGTCCTCGAAATACCGGCCCCCCACGCCTTCGAGCCGCGGTGAGGTCGCTACCAGAACGGACGTTGCCGCTCCCTGCTCGGGCGTCTTGAAGACATACGAGCCGTTGGCGATCGCACCGGCGAGCTGTTCCTGGTCCATGTGCCGCGTCAGGTTCGACAGGATCGCCCCGGGGTGGACCGCGTTGACGGTGATGCCGTCGCCGGCCCAGCGGCGGTGGGCCTCGACCGCGAAGAGGGCGTTGGCCGTCTTGGACTGGTCATAGGCGATCTCCGGGTCGTACGGGCGCGTGACGAAGTCGATGTCGTCGAAGTCCACCGCGCTCCCGAGATGCCCCACCGAGCTGAGCGCCACGACACGGGCGCGGCCGGCCGCCGCCAGCGCGGGGAGCAGCCCCGTGGCGAGCGCGAAGTGGCCGAGATGGTTGGTGGCGAACTGGAGCTCCCAGCCGTCCGGCGTCCGCGTCTCGGGCGACATCATCACCCCCGCGTTGTTGACGAGGATGTGGAGCGGGCCGTCCCATGCGGCGGTGAAGGCCTCGACGGAGCCCTGGTCGGCGAGATCGAGCGGCGCGACATGGACCTCCTTGCTGCCGGTTTTCGCCCTGATGTCCTCGGCGACCTCATCACCGGCTTCGGTGTTCCGTACGGCCAGGGTCACTTCCGCGCCCGCGCCGGCGAGCGCCCGTGCGGTCTCGACACCGATGCCGGAGGCCGCGCCGGTCACGACGGCGCGGCGGCCGGTGAGATCGATACCGGCCACCACTTCGGCGGCGGTGGACCGGGCGTTGAAGGGGGTGGTGACAAGCGTTGGTTCCGTCATGGGACTGCCTCTCTGCGCGGTGTTCCGGGGTAGTACTCGCGGTGGCTTCCGGTGGCTTCCGGTGGCTTCCGGTGGCTTCCAGTGGTTTCCGGTGGTTTCCGTCGTACCGGGTCGCTTCCGGCGTACCGGTGGCTTCCGTCGTATCCGGACGGCCGACGGCGGAGCCCTGGCGGCCGGATCCGATGCCTCGGGCGGTACCCCTCCAGCCAACACCGGCCGAGTGCCCCGGCGGGGTGCCAAAGGGGTCCGACTCTGCCGGGGGTCTGCCAGACCCCCCTTCCAGACCCCCTCTTCGGGACGGGCCTGGTCCACGGGCGCTGCCGGGGCCGCCGGGTGCCACCCCCTACCCGTAGTACCTCAGAGCCACGCGCGAGATGAGCTCCCCGGCGGGACGCCGACCACAGGGCGCGATCCATACCTTCCGTACCAGAAGCACGAAGAACATCCGGTACGGAAGGACCCCTTATGGCGCCCCGTCCGCGCAGCAGCCGTCCGCGCAGCAGGCGTGCGTATAGCAGTCGTGCGCGTAGCAGTCGTCCGCGTGGCAGCGGCTCCCTCGGCAGCCGCCCTCGCGTCGGCCGCTCACGCCGCGCCCTGCTCGCCGCGCTCGTCATCGCGTCACTGGCGGTGCCGGTGTCCGGCGCCGCCCGTCCCGCGGCCGTACCGGCGCCGGTTCCGGCCGCGGCCCAGCTCGCCCCGCTGCCGACGGGGGCCCCGGCACCCGCCGTACTCGCCGCCGCTCTCGACGCGCGGTACGCCGCCAACCGCGTCGGCATCCGCGCGGCCGAACGGATGGCCGCCGGCCATGGCGACCGAAGAAGGGCCGCCGCGTTGCACACCATGGCCGACGCGGGACGCCACTTCCTCTCCTTCGACGGCCGCGACGGCGGACGTACCGCCGAGGTCTTCGGCGATCTGGCGGACGCCGAGCGGATCGCCGTACTGGTGCCGGGCTCGGACACCGGTCTCGACCGGTACGAGCGCTTCCGCGCCGGAGCCGTCGCGCTGCGCCGGAAGCTGGGCGGCGGGGCCGCGGTCATCGCCTGGCTCGGCTACAAGACGCCCGGCACGGTGAGCCCCGAGGCCCTGACCCCAGGACGTGCCCATGACGCTGCTCCTCGACTCCGCGATTTTCTCGGTGAGTTGAGCGTGGCCAAGCCCGTGGCCCGGACCACGCTGCTCTGTCACTCCTATGGCTCGGTGGTCTGCGCGCTGGCCGCCCCGGCGGCGCGGACGGCCGGCATCGTTCTCTACGGCAGCCCCGGCACCGGTGTCGACAGCGTCGGAGACCTGCACACCACGGCCACCGTCTGGGCGGGCCGTGGCGCCCATGACTGGATCGCCGGCATACCGCACGCACGGCTCCAACTGCCCTTCGCCACCCTTGGGTTCGGGCCCGATCCGGTGTCGAAGGCGTTCGGCGCCCGTATCTTCGACGCGGGGGCGGGAGGGCACAGCGACTATCTGAGGCCCGGGTCCGTATCGCTGCGGAACCTCGCCCTGATCGTCTCGGGCCGTCATGCGTGAAGCCGTCCGGCGGATCGAGTCCGCCACCCCGCCCGACCGTGACCGTGCCGTCGACGCGCTGCGTGCCTTCGCCATCCTCGGAGTTGTGCTCGGACACTGGCTGGTGACCGCCCTGGTCGCCGACAGCGGCACCGTACGCGGCAGCAGCCCGCTCCGTTACATGCCCCAACTGGCGCCTATATCCTGGGTGTTCCAGACCCTTGCCGTCTTCTTCCTGGTCGGCGGGCAGGTGGGTGCCAGGAGTTATGCCTCGGCCCGCGCCCGGGGTACGACATACGGGGAGTGGCTCGGCACCCGGATGGCACGGCTGTTCCGACCGGTCGCCGCCGTGATGGTGGTGTGGGCGGTGGCGGCGGGCGCGATGCTGGCCTCGGGGGTCGGCTTCGAGACCGTACAGACCCTTTACCGGCTGATTCTCTCGCCCCTCTGGTTTCTGCTGGTCTTCGCGGCCCTGACCGCGGCGACCCCGCTGGTCACGCGATTGCACCCGCTGTGGCCGCTTGCCGTCGTGCTGTACGTCGACCTGTTCCGGTTCGGTCCGACCGGCTCCGGCGGCATCGGCGGCTCCGAGGGCTCCGGCGGCTCCGGCGGCATCGACCGCCCGGACTGGCTGGGCTGGCTGAATGTCGGCGCCGGCTGGCTCGTGCCGTACTGCCTCGGCGCGCTCTGGGCACGACGCGGTATGCCGGGGCGGACCACGGGATGGGCGCTGGTGGTCGGCGGCGGCGCCGCGACGGCCGTACTGATCCTGTTCGCCGGCTACCCGGCGTCCATGGTCGGTGTGCCCGGCGCCGGGATCTCCAACCTCGACCCACCGACCCTGGCGGCCGTCACCTTCGGTCTGGCCCAGTGCGGCGCGGCGCTTCTGCTGCTCGGCCCGCTGCGCCGCCGGCTGGTACGGCCGGGAGCCTGGGCGGCGGTGGCGCTGCTGAATCTGTCCGCGATGACTGTCTTCCTCTGGCACCAGACCGCGATGATCGCGGTCACCGCCCTCGGGCTGTGGGCGGGCGGCGCCCTGCCCGGACTGCACACCGTGCCGGACGGAACCGGCTGGGTGCTCGCCCGGCTCGGCTGGCTGCCGCTGTTCGCGATGGCGCTGCTCGTGTGCTGGGCGGCGTTCCGTACGTACGAGCAGGGACGGCCGCGGCCGTACGAACAAGGACGGCCGAGGCAGTCCTGCCGGGTCGTGAGCGAGGGGCGTCCCGCCCCGGAAACGGAGGCGGAGGTGCGGCGTGCCTAGGGTGAATCCCGTGGTGAATCCTGCGGGGAATTCCGCGAAGAACGCGAAGAACGCGAAGAACGCGAAGAGCGGGAGGAGCGGGAGGAAGTGGTACGGCCGGGAGCGGCTGGCGCGGACCGCACACGCGGCGGCGGGCGCGCTGCGCGCGGACCTCTGGACGACAGCCGCCGTTCCGCCACCGCGCGTGGGCCGGTCCCGCTGGCTGGAGTGGCGGCCGGCGCTGGTGTCGCCGCTCGCGGTGCTCGCGCCGCTCCTGCTCGTGCTCAACACGAATCAGTACGCCTTCGACCACCGGATCGGTGTGCCCGTCGCCGTCCTGCTCGCCACGATCCAGTCGGCGTCGCTGGTCACGGCGCCGTTCCTGCCGGTACTGGCGTGGTGGGCCTCGACGATCGCCATGGTCGTGGTCACGTCGCTCGCGCGTCCCGTTCTCGGCGACTCGATGTCCTGGATCGACAACGGATTCGCCGTCCAGGCCCTGGCGGTGTTCCTGGTCGCGCTGCGGGTCCGCCCCCGGATCGCCGCCGAGGTGCTGGTGATCAGCGTTCTGGCGGTCATGCTCTGCGGCGCGCTCGCGTCGAGGCTCCAGAGCGGTGTCGGCTCCGTGAGCGCGATCCTGGCGATCGCGGTCGTGGTCGGGGCCGCGTTGCGCGGCCGTCAGGTGGCCCGTACGGAACTGGTCGTACAGGAGGAGATCACCGCCGAGGAACGGGCCAGGCGCACCCTCCTGGAGGAGCGCAACCGGATCGCGCGCGAGCTGCACGATGTGGTCGCCCACCATATGTCGGTGATCTCCATCCAGGCCCAGGCCGCCCCGCATCTGGCCGAGAACCCGTCCGAGGAGCTGAGGGAGAATCTCGCGGGCATCCGTGAGAACGCGGTCGAGGCGCTCACCGAACTGCGCCGGGTGCTCGGCGTACTGCGCTCCGAGGACGCCCTCGCCGAGGGCGCGCGGCACGCTCCGCAGCCCAGTCTCGACCGGCTGGACGAACTCGTCGGCAATGTGCGCGCCGCCGGGGTCGGTATCACCACGCGTACGGTCGGGGAACCGCGTCCGCTGCCGCCGGGCGTCGGGCTGTCGGCGTTCCGTATCGTGCAGGAGGCGCTCAGCAATGTGATGCGGCACGCGCCGGGGGCGGAGGTACGGGTGGAGACCGGGTATCACCCGACAGGGGTCACGGTCCGGGTCACGAACACCGCCCCGGACCCAACCGCTCCGCCGTCACCCTCTGTACCCTCTGCTTTCTCCTCCGCCTCCCCGTCCCCATCCCCATCCCCGTCCGCCTCCGCCTTGCCGGAGGCCGGTCATGGCCTGCTCGGTATGCGCGAACGCACCGCGATGCTGGGCGGCGAACTGGCGACCGGGGCCACACCCGACGGCGGCTGGGAAGTGACCGCGATGCTGCCCACGAACCACCTCGCCGGACCCGCCGGATCAGCCGGACGCACTGGAGCCGGCGGATCCGCCGGAACTGCCGCTTCCGCCCAGCGTCTTAAGGACGTCGACGATATCGAGGACACCGTATGACCATGACGAGCACGCCCATCCGCGTGCTGATCGCCGACGATCAGATGATGGTCCGTCAGGGCCTCACCGTGCTGCTCAACGCCGAGCCCGGTATCGAGGTCGTCGGCCAGGCCGTGGACGGCCTCGACGCGATCGCCAAGGTCGCCGATCTCACCCCCGACGTGGTGCTGATGGACATACGGATGCCGGGAGTCGGCGGTATCGAGGCGACGCGCCGTATCACCGGCCCGGACGGCGCCACCGTCAAGGTGCTCGTACTGACCACCTTCGATCTCGACGAGTATGTGTACGAGGCGCTGCGCGCGGGCGCGTCCGGCTTTCTGTTGAAGGACGCGTCGGCCGCCGAACTGGCCCAGGCGGTACGGGTGGTGGCGGCCGGCGACGCCCTGCTCGCCCCGAACATCACCAAGCGGCTGATCGCCGAGTTCTCACGTATGACCGCGACGCCCCGCGCCCCGCTCAAGGATCGCGTAGGTGATCTGACGGAACGTGAGACCGAGGTGCTGTCCCTGATCGCACAGGGCCTGTCGAACGCGGAGATCGCCGTGTCCCTGGTGGTGGCGGAGCAGACCGTGAAGACCCATGTGGGCCGGATCCTGGTCAAGCTGGGCCTGCGTGACCGTACGCAGGTCGCGGTCTTCGCGTACGAGTCGGGGCTGGTGCGGCCGGCCGGTTACTGAGCGGGTGGCGGCGCGATCCCGGCGGGACCGGACAGGGCCTAGTGACCGGTCGTGGGGGTGATGGGAGTCGTGGGGGTCGTGCGGGTCGTGGGGCGGCGCGAGGCCCGTTCCAGGAGGAGTTCACGCTCGCGCGCGTTGCGCGTCAGCGACGCGGCCCGTTCGAATTCGGCGCGCGCCTCCTTCGTGCGTCCGAGGCGCTCCAGCAGATCTCCCCGGACGCTCGGCAGCAGGTGGTAGCCCTTCAGAGCCGGTTCCTCGGCGAGGGCGTCCACCAGATTCAGTCCGGCGGCCGGGCCCTCCGCCATCGAGACGGCGACCGCGCGGTTCAGCGCCACCACGGGGGAGGGGACCAGGGCCATCAGCCGCCCGTACAGCGCGGCGATCGCCGTCCAGTCGGTGTCCTCGTAACGGACCGTCCGCGCGTGGCACGCGGCGATCGCGGCCTGGACGGAGTACGGACCGTCGCCCGCCCGGTGCAGGGCCTCGATGCCACGGCGGATGAACAGCCGGTTCCACTTGGAGCGGTTCTGGTCGGCGAGCAGCACCGGCCGGCCGTCGGGGCCCGTGCGGGCCGCGATACGGGATGCCTGGAACTCCAGCAGCGCCGCCAGGCCGTGGACCTCGGGTTCCATGGGCATCAGCCCCGCCAGGACACGGGCCAGGCGCAGCGCGTCCTCGCACAGGGCGGGGCGTACGAGATCGTCACCGGCCGTCGCGGAGTAGCCCTCGTTGAAGACGAGGTAGATGACTTCGAGGACCGACGAGAGCCGGGCGGCGCGGTCGGAGCCGTACGGGACCTCGAAGGGCACCCCGGCCTTGGCGAGCGTCCGTTTCGCGCGGACGATGCGCTGCGCGACGGTCGGCTCCGAGGCCAGGAACGCGCGGGCGATCTCCTCGGTGGTCAGCCCGCCCAGCAACCGCAGCGTGAGCGCGATCCGGGCCTCCGTCGACAGCACGGGGTGGCACGCGGTGAAGATCAGCCGCAGCAGATCGTCGTCGATGTCCTCGGAGTCCTCCGGTTCGGGCGGGGGCACGTCCTCCAGGGTCCGTCCGACCTCGGCGAGCTTGCGCGCGTAGGTCTCCTTGCGGCGTACGAGATCGATGGCGCGGTGCTTGGCGGTGGCCATGAGCCAGGCGCCCGGTCTGTCCGGGACGCCCGACTCCGGCCACTGCTCCAGCGCGGCGACCAGAGCGTCCTGCGCGAGTTCCTCGGCGATGCCCACGTCCCGCACGATGCGGGCGACACCAGCGATGATCCGCGCGGACTCGATCCTGAATACCGCTTCGACCGTCTCGGTCGCGCTTGCTGCCGTCACAACCACCCATCAGAACAGCCGTGCGGTGGCGGAGCAAACGCGGCCCCGACCAGGCCGCCATCAGGGCCAGGCCGCTGTCGGGGCGAGACGTCGATCAGGTCCGGACCCCGATCAGACGCGGTCCCCGATCAGGTCCCGTCCCCGATCAGGTCCCGTCCCCGGTCAGGTCGGGTCTCCGGTCGGGTCCGGGCCCCATCAGCCTTCGGCGATCTCGCGGACCTCGACGGTGACCTCCCAGTGCTCCGGGTGGATCTCCAGGAACCGCTTGGCCCACTCCAGCGCCTCGGCCTTGTCCTTGCACCGGGAGATGGAGTAACCCCCGATGACTTCCTTGCTCTCGGTGAAGGGCCCGTCGGTGTAGCTGAACTTGCCCCCGGACCAGGTGATCCGGGTACCCTCGGCGGTCGGCGCGAGCCCGGCCGTGTCCAGCATGACTCCGGCCTTGCTGATCTCCTCGAACAGCGCGCCCATCCGTTCGTCGAACTCGGGGCCCGGCGCATCGGTGGGGGCGTTCCGCTCGTCGATGCGGACCAACGTCAGAAAACGCGGCATGGTGACTCTCCTCGGTCGCGAGGGCGGGGACTCTCCCCACCTCTCAACTCTGCGTCGAACGGGCACCGGCCGGATCGACAGCTCCCCGGAAATTCCTCCAAGATTTTTTTCCACCATCCATGGACCGGTGCCTGAGGAAGCGAGGTGCCTCGGGGGAACCGGGGTGCCTCCGGGGGTATCGGTCGGGTAGCGTGCGGGCCATGTCGAGCCCCGAGTCGGACACGGTGGGGGCTTTCGGTCACGCCGTCAGCCCCCTGAACCACTGAGTTCGTAGCCCTGCCGTCCCGCCGCGTTCCGCGGCCGGACGAGTGTGCCCCTGGGCGCTGACCGCGGTGACGAGATGACCTTCTCGTGCTTCTCCTCACCTCGGAGCCACTCGATGCCTCTTCCGCTGTACCTGCTCGCCATGGCGGTCTTCGCCATGGGCACCTCGGAATTCATGCTCGCCGGCCTCCTGCCGGACATCGCCTCCGACCTCGACGTGACAGTCGGGACAGCAGGCACGCTCACCTCGGCCTTCGCGATCGGAATGATCGTCGGCGCGCCGCTCATGGCCGGACTCGCCCGCAACTGGCCCGGACGGTCCAGCCTGCTCGGGTTCGTCCTCGTGTTCTCGGCCGCCCACGCCGTGGGCGCCGCCACCTCGGCCTTCCCGGTCCTGTTCGCGACCCGGGTGGTCGCGGCGCTCGCGAACGCGGGGTTCCTCGCCGTAGCTCTGACGACCGCCGCCGCGCTGGTCCCTCCCGACAAGAAGGGCCGCGCGCTCGCCGTGCTGCTGTCGGGCACCACGATGGCCACGGTCGCCGGTGTCCCAGGGGGATCGCTACTCGGCACGCTGTTCGGCTGGCGGGCCACCTTCTGGGCCGTCGCCGCGCTCTGTCTGCCCGCGGCCATCGGCATCCTCAAGAGAATCCCGGCGCGGCCCGCGATGGTGGCGACTGACGCACCGGCCCTTCGATCAGAGCTCGCACGGCTGAGAAATCCGCGGCTGCTCCTGGTCATGCTGCTCGGCGCGCTGGTGAACGCGGCGACCTTCGCGAGCTTCACCTTCCTCGCCCCCGTCGTGACCGGTACCGCCGGGCTGGGCGACCTGTGGATCCCTGTCGCTCTGGTGCTCTTCGGCGCGGGTTCCTTCGCCGGTGTCACCGTCGCGGGACGGTTTGCCGACCAGCGTCCCGGCCTGGTCATCGCAGCCGGCGGTCCGCTGCTGCTCGTCGGCTGGCCGACCCTGGCAGCACTGGCCGACCGGCCGGTTCCTCTGCTCACTCTCGTGTTCGTGCAGGGAGCGTTGTCGTTCGCGCTCGGCGGCACGCTGATCACACGGGTCCTGTACGAGGCGGCGGGGGCCCCCACCATGGCCGGCTCCTACGCGACCGCCGCGCTCAATGTCGGCGCCGCCGCCGGACCGCTCGTCGCCGCGACCACCCTCGGCACCGCGGCCGGGGACCTCGGGCCGCTCTGGGCAAGCGGACTCCTCGTCGCGATCGCGCTGCTCGTCGCGTTCTCCTGGCGCGGTGTCATCACGGCCGGCCGGAGCGGCGAGGTGCTCCAGTGACATACGTGAGCGTGGGACGAACCGGTCCCACTCGCGGTCACCCACATGGCGGCGGCGCGCGGGCTGTACCAGGGGCAGAGGCGCGTCGAGGGAGCTGGAGCGAGCTTCGGACGCCCCTCTCTCGCCTCTGCCCACGCGTGTCGCGGTCCTGCCAGGCTGCTGATGACCAGTGCGTCGGGCCTCAGGTTCGGATCGTGGCCCGCCCCCCACACATCACCGGCAAAGGGAGCTTTCCAATGAACCGCTTCACCGCGTTCGCCGCCGCCTCGATTCTCCTGACGGGTGCCCTCGGCGTCGGCTCCACCGCGACCGCGACCGCGACCGTCCACGTCCCAGCCGCCACCAGCCCGAGCGCCGCCTACAACTGCACCGGGAGATTCTGTATCTACAGCGGCTGGAACGGCAGCGGAAGGAGCTGTTCCTGGACGGCCGAGAAGATCTCGAACACCGCAGACGGCTGCCCCTTCATCCGGGATGGGCAGAATGTCCGCTCGGTATGGAACGGGACCGGCGGCAAGGTCACGTACTACACGCAGACCAACTACAACGCGCGGGTCGGCTCCACCCCTGCCGGACAGGGCGGCAGCCTTCAGGGCAACTACCAGATCCGCTCCTTCAAGCACTGACCTCCCGGCAGCGCTCGCCCCGTCGCGGCATCCGGCATCCGGCCTGCGCGCTCGCCGCGTCGGCCGGAAGCCAGGTGGCTCCGATCAAGGCGCCGAGGCGGGGCGAGCACGGCGGTCGGCGGATGCGGGACCTGCCAATCGATCTCTCATCTCTCATCTCTCATCGTCGAAATCCATGAGCCATTCGGTCACGGCTCCCGGCAGGATGCCCTCTGTGAACCGTGTCCTGTGCGGCCTTGCCGCCAATGCCGCTCTGCCGTCCGAGCTGGTCGGCCGGCTGATCGAGGTCGCGGACGCCGACATCGCCACGGAACTCGCCGGTCGCGCGGACCTCAGCCACGCGCAGGCGGTCGCGTTGGCCTCGCGCGTCGAGGAGAGCGCCGTACGGCTCGTTCACGAGGGCCGGCTGACCGCCGCCGACATTGATCCCGTGGCACGGCCCGATGCCACACTCGCCCTGCTCGACGAGCGTTCCGGCAACCCGGAGTGGGCGTTCCTGTTCGCGGCGGACCCGCTCTCCGAGCGCCGGGAGAAGCTGGCCGCCTGCCCCGGCCTCCCGCCCGCTGTGGTGGAGACGCTCGCCGCGGACCCGGATGTACAGGTCGTCGCGGAGCTGGCGTTGTGGACCACGCCGGAGGTCGCCGCCGGGCTCGCGGGGCATCCGCATGCGGAGGTCCGCCGCGCGGTGGCGGCCAACGAGGCGACGCCCCCGGCCGTACTGGCGGCGCTGATCACCGGGGAGGGGCTGCCTCCCGCGCGGCGGTGCCAGGTCTGCGACCGCGAGGACACACCGTTCGCGCACGATCCGCGATGCTCGCGGCTCCACTGCGATCTGCCGCCGGGCGCCTCCTGCGACGGCTCCCACGAGTCCACCGTGCACGACATACGGCAGGCGGCACTGGAGAACCCGGCCACACCCACCGAAGCCGTCGTCGGCTTCGCCGGTCATTCCTCCACCCTGCTGCGGTGGGCGCTCGCCGCCCGTCCCGACCTGCCTCCGCAGGTGTACGGACGGCTTGCCGCGGATACGGTCCCCGGTGTCCGCGCCGAACTCGCCGGGAACCCCGCGATCGGCGAACCGCTGATCCGCGCGCTGGCCGACGACCCTGACCACAATGTGCGGCGCGCGCTCGCGCACCACCCCCATGTGCCGCCCGACGTACTCAGCCGCCTGGCCGTCACCACCAGGATCGGCGCCACCCTGCTGCCGTGCATCGCCACCGCCTCTCCCACAGAGGTCGAGGAGCTCGCCCAGTCACCGAATCCGGCCGTGCGGATGCTCCTGGCCCGGCGACGCGATCTGCCGGCCGGGATCCGCGACGCACTGGCCGCCGATCCCGATGCGAAGGTGGTCAAGTCCATCGCTTCGCACCCGGGCCTCTCCGAAGCACAGCTGCGCGCCATGGTGGACCGGCACGGAGTCCGGGTTGTCGCCAAGGTGGCGGCCAACCCGGACGCGCCCCCGGCGCTGCTGGAGGACCTGGCCCGGCATGAACCCCCGGTACGGAAGGCGTTCCGCGAGATCGCCCGGCACCGCAACGCGGCGGCCCCGGCGCTGCTCGCCTGCCTGGCGGACCGACAGGCGAGACCCATGGCCGCCGGCCATCCGGCGCTCCCGCCGCCGGTCATCGTGGAGCTGCTCAGCGACACCGACGGGCAGGTGGCGGAAGCCGCGGCCGCCAACCCCTCGCTGCCGCTCGCCGTGATGAAAAATCTGGTGCCCCAGCGCTGATCGCCCCGCCGCCGACTGAAACACTCGATCACCTCAACTGTGACCACGACTGGTAGCTGGCGGGTGCACCGCGGATCAGGCGAGGTCTCCGGGGCATGTCGATTTTTGGTTGGCGATTTTGCCGACGGATAGTTGGCGAGTCGGGCTGTGGAGGCGGACGGTCCGCCGCGCTGGAGAAAACTGGGCTGCGTGATAGTGGCAGGCCCGGCAGCATGGCGGTGTGCCCGATCTGCTGTGGGATGACGTGAAGCGCTTCTTCGACCCTGAAGCGATGGGGACGTTGCCGGACGTCCACGTCGCCGATGCCTCGGTTGAGGACTGGCAAGCCGTCCTCGATTTGGTGGCTGCGAGTAGGTGGCAGTGGCAGTACTCCGAGGGTGCGGTCGTGCGGTCCATGCCTCTGGCGGAGGCGGTGTTCTCCCGACCGGTGGACGCCGAGTGCCCGGAGTTGAGGGTCTGGCCGACACCCGGCGTGCTAGCTATCTTCCGCTTCTATGCGCCCGAGGAGATCGATTTCGATGTCGATCTCTGTGAGCTGCAGGGACAAGATCGGCTGGACGTGCTGTGCGGACTTCTGCGAGTCATCGGACACAGGTTGGGCAGGTCGGTGGTGATGACGCCCGAAGGAGACGCGGACCAACCAGTGTTGGGGTTTTACGCCGAGAGTGATCGCGTCGTGTTGCTGACAGAGGTGTCCGCCAAGTGACTGGTTCAGCGCGCAGGGTGAAGCCGTCGGATTGGTCGAGTTGGAACGGTGGGCCGGAGGACGTGGGTGTCCATCCCTGGCTGAGCGCGAGTTGAATTGCGTTCGCGACGTCGGACGGCAACACCGGCCGCGCCTGGTGACCGAACCAGTTGCTGGAATGGGGCTGGTCCGTCGTGACCACCAGGACCGATCCAGGGTGGTCTGTGTGCTCGACGGCATAGGCGCAGGGCGACCAGCACAGGGCCTGGCTGTAGGTCGGCCTTCGACGGAGCCGCCAACGATAGGCCACATCATTGACGACGATGCGACGTGCCCCCTTACGGCCCAATGCCATGGAGTTCCTCCTCAGTGCAGAGAAACCTTACCTGGCCGCTCCTGAGTGCGTTCTGCCAGCAGTCGACACCGCACCTCCGTTGCTACTGTCGCATGAATAGAGTGAACCAGGTTGGGTGCAGATCCTTTGAGGGGCCGTCCCACGTCGCTGGCTGCTGTGCTTAAGAAACGGCCTGCTTGTGGGCCTCGGAACCCCTGGTTTGATCTGCACCCATCGCCTTTTCCTCAACAAATCAGTCAGGTGGCCCTCACGTGTCGAATTACGTCGCGTCGGTGATCACCCAATGAACAGGAAGTACACTGGGTCCCCGTGAAACCAGAGGCTCCTTCTTCAGTGCAGCATTTCGAACAGCGTTCTTAAGCGCTTCTGTTGCATCCTTGTTTACGCTCACGGCGCGCGCCACCCCTTCCTTGCGCTCTACTGCCCCCCTGGGCTCGGCATCGAGGAAACGGATCTTAATTCCTCCAGACGGCTTCACCTTCCCTGCCAGGATTGCTGAGTCACCCTCCCGAATAAGCCGCGCAGCGCGACTTGCAATGACATCGAAGCCGAGCGCTATCGCCACCGCCTGCGAGCAAAAATTCTGAAGGTCCCGCGGTTGGACGTTGGCGTCAGGTCGGTGAGCGGCAGAGTGACGCAGTTGAATTGCTTGATCATACGCAGCCTTCAACGGCATACTGCCAGCCCCACACCGACTCGCAATCGATGTGATCTCATTCCATGCATCCGCCACATGAAACGTGGAAAGGATTCCAGCGATCTCAGAACTGCTGACATTGGAACCTGAGTATCCAAGGCTAAACCGACTCAGTTGGAGCGCACCCCCGGCGGTACTTGCAACGTGTGCCGCAGCCTCCTGAAGGAGAGCCTGCGCGTCGTCCCCGGCACTTTTTGCCATTTCAGCGCGAGAGCGCGCTGCTTTCATAGCACCCATGGTTGCTGCAGTTTGCAGAATATCTGGAAGCTCCGAGAACGGCAGGACGGTTCGACTGATTGAATCTAGCAGTTCGCCAGTACGTGCCCGGATGAAATCCTCCAGTGAAGTGAAGGCCACCACCATTAGGCCGTTCCTGAGGAGCCTAGCCCTATCGTTATGCTCGACATCTGTGAGAACTCGGTCGATGAGGAAGGAGTCTGAAGCCGCCTGCTCGATGGTCTCGATTCTCCGGAGCAGGGAATCATGGGAAAGCATATCCACAACCTCCGCAGATCAGACCGAAGAGACCATGTCCCACACTTTTTCAACTCGATAGAGAACCCTGGAAGCAGTATTGGTGGAAACTCTCACTGCGTTATCGAAGGCGGGGTCATCAAACAGCTTCCGGGTTTTCTTTAGAACTTCATCTGAGCGAGAAGTTAGCGAGGAGATTCGCTTATCGTCGGCGAGGCTGATTGCCACCATCTGAGCATCGAACATGCCGGCGAGCATCTGATCTCTCCATCCGCCGCCATCCGGACGCTTAAACGCATAGTTACCCCAGATGCTCTCGCAGGCGCTCAGTGCCTTTTGGAAGCTGGAGCGAAGTGTTGCGATCTCGGAGGTCTTCAGGCTGGTATGACGCTCCATGTAGCGATCCATGGACTTCCTGTAGTCTCCCGAAAAATCCCTCCACTCCTCTGTGAGCATCAGGTAGCGAAGGACAAATTCGGCATCATTCATGAGATTGTAAGATGTCGACTTATCGTCCCTGATTTTTAGCTGACGCCGAAGGAATGGGGCCTCGGAAAGCTCCATCACAAGGTCGTTCAGTGGCCCTCGATAGATAACATTCCTGATTTCCTGGGCATTGAGAGGCTCGCCGCCAGAATTCAGCCTGTGGAATACCTCATACTTGGTCGCTCGGTCGGATTGTCGAAGGATGGTAATTGCTCGAATGTACGGGCGGACCCGCAGAGAATTTTGCAACTGCCCGGGTAGCTCTGAAAACTTGAGGCCGCTAATCTCGTGGAATCGGTCCAATAGGCTCAGGCTGAACTTATCCATCATGAAATCACGGATCGCGGTAATGCGCTGCTTGCCGTCAATTACCGAATAGCTTCCGTAATCGTCTTCGGAGAGATATACGGGAGGGACCGGAACATTCATAAGGAATGATTCAATGAGTGCGGACTGTCGGCGCAGGTCCCACCGCTCTCGCCGTTGGAAAAGCGGAGAGACATCGATAGCGCCTGTTTGGGCCATCTGAGAAACGGTTTCCAATGACAGGTCAGAAGCCTGGATCACCAGAGCGTTCTGTGAACTCTTGAACTTGTCTACGATCTCTGCTTCGGTTGCCACACTTATCCCCATGACCTCACCGCACCTTGCTGCGTGCCACCCTGTAACGGCTCATACTGCCTGATCGTGGGGTGGCATGGAGCCTATCTCGAAGATCCGCCTCAGTGCCTAAAAGCCGAGTCCAGGGGGAATCTCACCCCCGACCTCTCGCAGAACCGACTGAGGAGGCCGCGCAGGGTCTTGTAGTAGGGGCCTTCCGAGTGGAAGAGGTGGTGGTACAAGGAGCTGGCTCGTTTGCGCCAGGTCTCCAGGAAGGCTGGTTCTGCGGGGGTATCAGGGTGGGAAGGCGCGAGGCAGCGCTCGTTTTGAGTGGCGGTGGTCCAGATGAAGGTGGACGCGCACTGCCGTTTGTGCGGGTCGAGTTCCGGACGGTCTCTCCCGTTCCTGATCTTTGGGAGCTAGCTGCGGATCTCATCCCAGTCGGCCTGGCCGAGCGTCCAGTCCAGGTCGATCAGGCAGCGGTCCTGCCACGGGTACGTCACGAACTCCGGCTCGCTGTCCGCCCCGCCCGTGCCCCGGAGAATGACGGAGCCGTCCTGGCCCTCACCGATGTCGATGTAGATGCTGCCGTCCACGGGATGCAGGCGGTGGAAGGTGCCGTGCCCGACCGTCTCTAGTCCCCGGCGGGCGACGACCACACCGCTGTCGGCGTCGTGCACGACCCACAGGTCCCCGCCCCCGCGTCCCGCCCCCGCGTCCCGCCATCGCGTCCGGCCGGTAGACCCACACCGTCCGGCCGTCCAGAGACTGCACATAGCCGGCTGGTAGCCATGGCGTACGTCAGAGTGCGGTTCGAAGTCCGAGGCCCACATGAGTTCGCCGGCGCGCGTGAGGCAGACGACTCTGTTCAGCGTCATGTACACGACCCACTCCCAAATCCTGCCGAACCACCGACGCTGCGACCTCCTCGCCATCCCGCGGCTGGAAGGCCGCTGCGGGCTCCAGCGTCCCGTAGAGGCCGGCGCCCACGACGTAGGCGTGGATCCGCCCGTCGCGGAGACGCGTGATGACCTTCGGCGACGGCTCAGGAATCATCCGCTGAGGCTAACGCCCAGCTCAGGAACCTCAAGAGCCGGGGCAGTGTGGTCCCGAGTTGGGAAGGCGCTAGCTGTAACGCTCAGGGGCCAACGAGAGCACTAAGTCTCAACAACTGTGACTGGCCGAGATAGGTGTCACCCGGAGCAGCCCGCGACCTGCACTTTCACTTCACCCTGGCCGTGATGACTGTCGCCGGCTGGTCGGGATGGTTGTCACTTTCCTCACTCAGTCGCGACGGCTGTCACCAGATCCACATCGCTCGCGCGTCGGTCTGACCTTTCTCGTCAACGCCGACTAGATGGGCCGCCTCGGGACCCACGCGCGAAGCCTGGTCCAGCGGGATGGCAAAGCGGTGTTCTCCGAAGTCCACCGCGAGGAGCCGGTCCGGAAGCAGCTCGTAGTCGTCGACGGTCTTGCCGATGAAGGAGCGCATGAGCTCCGGAGATCCCTGCGCAGGAAAGTGCCATCCGCGGCAGCCATACAGGCCGAAGGGGTTGCTCAGTGCCCGCAAGACCGGTCCGTCGAAGTGCAGCTCGACGTAGTCGCACACGAAGCAGACGGCGCTTACCTCCCGACCCAGAAGCAGCCGGAGGGGGGCACTCGAGTCGTCGACGATGGTCACGGGCTCATGCTGCCAGACGCTTCTGCTCCAGCAGGCTCCACCTCCTCCGCCCTTCAGCGAAGGGGCGGTGACAGAGGGTGCGACCAGATGACTCCTATCTCGAACAATGACAACAACACAGCGTTACGGAAGCAAGATCCGCCAAGTACTGCGCTCGTCCGCCACCTAAAAATCTCGGTCACATCAACTGAGCGGTCGCGGAGCACACCTCATTGCATAAGGCTGCGGAGGAACGTATAGTCATGCCATCGCTGAGGAGGATTTTCGATGGCTGTACGCGCGGCAGTGGCGGGAGCGAGTGGATACGCGGGCGGGGAACTGCTGCGGCTGCTGCTCGGTCACCCCGGGGTGGAGATCGGGGCCCTCACCGGGAACTCCAACGCCGGGCAGCGGCTCGGGGGGCTTCAGCCGCATCTGGTGCCGCTCGGGGACCGGATGCTGGAGGCGACCTCCGCCGAGGTGCTCGCCGGGCACGACGTCGTGTTTCTCGCGCTGCCGCACGGGCAGTCGGCCGCTGTCGCCGAGCAGCTCGGTGAAGAGGTCCTCGTCATCGACATGGGCGCCGACTTCCGGTTGAAGGACGCCGCCGACTGGGAGCGGTTCTACGGTTCCGCCCACGCCGGGACCTGGCCCTACGGGCTTCCCGAACTGCCGGGCGCCCGCGCCGCGCTGGAGGGGTCCAAGCGTGTCGCGGTGCCCGGCTGCTATCCCACCGCCGTCTCGCTCGCGCTCTTCCCCGCGTATACGGCGGGGCTGGCCGAGCCCGAGGCCGTGATCACCGCCGCCTCCGGCACCTCCGGCGCCGGCCGTACGGCCAAGCCCCATCTGATCGGCTCCGAGGTGATGGGCTCCATGAGCCCGTACGGCGTCGGCGGCGGGCACCGGCACACCCCCGAGATGATCCAGAACCTCAGCGAGGCCGCCGGGGAGCGGGTCACCGTCTCCTTCACACCCACCCTCGCCCCGATGCCCCGCGGCATCCTCGCCACCTGCTCCGTCAAGGCGAAGCCGGGCACGACGCCCCAGGACGTACGGGACGCGTACGAGAAGGCCTTCGCCGACGAGCTCTTCGTCCATCTGCTCCCCGAGGGGCAGTGGCCCGCCACGGCGTCCGTCTACGGTTCCAACGCCGTACAGATCCAGGTCGCCCACGACGAGTCCGCGGGCCGCATCATCGCGATCAGCGCCATCGACAACCTCACCAAGGGCACCGCCGGTGGCGCGGTGCAGAGCATGAACATCGCCCTCGGACTCCCCGAGGACACCGGACTTTCCACGATCGGAGTGGCACCTTGAGCGTCACCGCAGCGAAGGGATTCACGGCGGCGGGCATCGCCGCCGGGATCAAGGAGAACGGCAATCCGGACCTGGCCCTCGTGGTCAACAACGGTCCGCGCCGCGCCGCCGCGGGTGTCTTCACCTCCAACCGCGTCAAGGCCGCCCCCGTCCTCTGGTCGGAGCAGGTCCTCAAGGGCGGCGAGGTCGGCGCCGTCGTCCTCAACTCCGGCGGCGCCAACGCCTGTACGGGACCGAAGGGCTTCCAGGACACCCACGCCACCGCGGAGAAGGCCGCCGAGGTCCTCAACGGCATCGGTGAGTTCGGTGCGTCGGGTACGCCGGGCGGAAGCGACCGTGCCGACCACGGGGATCACGGGGACCACAGCGCCGGAGAGATCGCCGTCGCCTCCACCGGTCTCATCGGTCTGCCGCTCCCCATGGACAAGCTGCTGCCCGGGATCGAGAAGGCCGCCGCCGAGCTGTCCGAGCACGGCGGCGAGAAGGCCGCCATCGCCATCAAGACCACCGACACCATCCACAAGACCGCCGTCGTGGGCGGCGACGGCTGGACCGTGGGCGGCATGGCCAAGGGCGCGGGCATGCTCGCACCCGGTCTCGCCACCATGCTCGTCGTCCTCACCACCGACGCCGATGTCGAGGCACCCGCCCTGGACACCGCCCTGCGCGCGGCCACCCGCACCACCTTCGACCGCGTCGACTCCGACGGCTGCATGTCCACCAACGACACCGTGCTGCTGCTCGCCTCGGGCGCCTCCGCCGTGACCCCCGCGTACGAGGAGTTCGCCGAGGCCGTCCGTACGGTCTGCGCCGATCTGGCCCGTCAGCTCATCGGGGACGCCGAGGGCGCCTCCAAGGACATCCGGATCGAGGTCATCAACGCCGCGACCGAGGACGACGCCGTCGAGGTGGGCCGCTCCATCGCCCGTAACAACCTCCTCAAGTGCGCCATCCACGGCGAGGACCCCAACTGGGGCCGGGTGCTCTCCGCCATCGGCACCACCGCCGCCGCCTTCGAGCCCGACGAGCTCAATGTCGCCATCAACGGTGTATGGGTCTGCCGCAACGGCGCCGTCGGCCAGGACCGCGATCTGGTCGACATGCGCTACCGCGAGGTACGGATCACCGCCGATCTCGCCGCCGGCACGGACTCCGCGGTCATCTGGGCCAACGACCTCACCGCCGAGTACGTCCACGAGAACAGCGCGTACAGCTCGTGACCGCCCGTAAGCACACCGCGCTGCCCAAGGCACAGATCCTCATCGAGGCGCTGCCCTGGCTCACCCGCCACAACGGCAGGACCGTCGTCATCAAGTTCGGCGGAAACGCCATGGTCGACGAGGATCTCAAGGCCGCCTTCGCCCAGGACGTCGTCTTCCTGCGGCAGGCCGGCCTCAAGCCCGTCGTCGTGCACGGCGGCGGCCCCCAGATCAACGCACAGCTCGACCGGCACGGCCTGGTCAGCGAGTTCAAGGCCGGTCTGCGGGTCACCACACCGGAGGCGATGGACGTCGTACGGATGGTGCTGGCCGGACAGGTCCAGCGCGAGCTGGTCGGACTGCTCAACCAGCACGGCCCGCTCGCCGTCGGTATGACCGGCGAGGACGCGCACACCATCTCCGCGACCCGCCACCGGCCGCGGATCGACGGCGAACTGGTCGACATCGGCCGCGTCGGCGAGATCACCGCGATCGACACCGGAGCCATCGAGGCGCTGCTCGGCGACGGCCGGATCCCGGTCATCTCCTCCATCGCGCGCAGCGCCGACGACGGACATGTCTACAACGTCAACGCCGACACCGCCGCCGCCGCGCTCGCGGCCGCACTGGGCGCCGAGACACTGATGGTCCTCACCGATGTCGAGGGACTGTACGAGGACTGGCCCAACAGCGACGACGTGATCAGCCGGCTCACCGCCACCGAGCTGGAGAAGCTGCTGCCCGAGCTGTCCAGCGGCATGGTGCCGAAGATGGAGGGCTGTCTGTACGCCGTACGCAACGGTGTCAGGACCGCGCGGGTGCTCGACGGCCGGGTCCCGCACTCGATCCTGCTGGAGATCTTCACCGACTCGGGCATCGGCACGATGGTCGTGCCCGACGCACCCGACGGAAGCGCAGTCAACGGAAGCCAAGAGGGAGCGAAGTGACCGGCAACCAGGAGCTTTCACAGCGCTGGCAGAACGTCATGGCGGACAACTACGGCACGCCGAAGCTGTCTCTCGTACGAGGTGAGGGGGCCCGCGTCTGGGACGCCGACGGCACCGAGTACACCGACTTCGTCGGCGGTATCGCCGTCAACGCGCTGGGCCACGCGCATCCCGCCGTCGTCGAGGCCGTCTCCCGTCAGATCGCCTCCCTCGGCCATGTCTCCAACCTCTTCGTCGCCGAGCAGCCCGTGGCCCTCGCCGAGCGGCTGGTCCAGCTCTTCGGCCGCCCCGGCCGGGTGTTCTTCTGCAACTCCGGCGCCGAGGCGAACGAAGCGGCCTTCAAGATCGGCCGGCTGACGGGCCGTCAGCACATGGTCGCCACCGACGGCGGCTTCCACGGCCGCACCATGGGCGCGCTGGCCCTCACCGGTCAGCCCCCCAAGCGGCAGCCCTTCCTGCCGCTGCCCGGTGAGGTGACACATGTTCCCTACGGAGACGTCGACGCGCTCCGCGCCGCGGTCACCGAGGAGACGGCGTTCGTGATCATCGAGCCGATCCAGGGCGAGAACGGTGTGGTCGTCCCGCCCAAGGGCTATCTGGAAGCGGCCCGCGAGATCACCCGCGCCACCGGCACACTGCTCGTCCTGGACGAGGTGCAGACGGGTGTGGGCCGGACGGGCCACTGGTTCGAGTACCAGGCCCACCAGGGCGTCGAACCCGATGTCGTCACCCTCGCCAAGGGACTCGGCGGAGGTCTGCCGCTCGGCGCGACGATCGCCTTCGGCGCCGCGGCCGATCTGCTCAAGCCGGGCCACCACGGCACGACGTTCGGCGGCAATCCGGTCGCCTGCGCCGCCGGACTCGCCGTGCTGGACACACTCGCGGCCGACGGTCTCCTTGACCAGGTGAAGCGGCTGGGCGAGAAGCTGCGCAACGGAATCGAGTCGCTCGGCCATCCGCTGGTCTCCCACGTCCGTGGCTCCGGACTGCTCCTGGGTATCGTGCTCACCGAGCCGTACGCGCCCCGGGCGCAGCAGGCGGCTCAGGATGCCGGATTCCTGGTGAACGTGCCCGCCCCCGACGTCGTGCGGCTGATGCCTCCGCTGATCATCGGCGACGCCGAGGTGGACACGTTCCTGCGGGCGCTGCCCGGCATCCTCGACAGCGCTCACGGGGACGGACGATCCGGAGAATGAGACGACGATGACCGAGGCCCAGGGGACCGAGCACGGCGGGCAGTCCGTGCCGCAGACCAGAACCGCCCGCCACCGCCGGATCATTGACATCCTGAACCGGCAGCCGGTGCGCTCCCAGAGCCAGTTGGCGAAACTGCTCGGGGACGACGGGCTGAGCGTCACACAGGCGACGCTCTCCCGCGACCTGGACGAACTGGGCGCCGTGAAGATCCGGAACACCGGTGGCGAACTGATCTACGCGGTCCCCAGCGAGGGCGGCTTCCGCACCCCGCACGCCCCGCTCGGCGAGTCGGCGAAGGAGGAGCGGATGCGCCGGCTCGCCGGTGAACTCCTCATCTCCGCCGAGGCCTCGGCCAATCTCGTCGTCCTGCGCACACCTCCGGGCGCGGCCCAGTTCCTGGCCTCGGCCATCGACCAGGCCGAGTTGAGCGACATCCTCGGCACCATCGCGGGCGACGACACCCTGATGCTGATCAGCCGCGATCCGGCGGGGGGCCAGGCACTGGCGGACCATCTGCTCAAGCTGGCCCAGAACGACCGCTGAGGGCGGAGCAGTTCGGATCAGGAAGCCGGGGCGGCCCCGGCCCGCACCGGGTCAGGCGTTCACCTCGGCGGCCGAGTCGATGTAGCGGTGGAAGCCGCTGGTCATCCACCGGCCGCCGTCGGCCGTGACACCGAAGCCCTCGGTGTTGGCCAGCTCCTCCAGCCAGTCCCGCGCCCGTCTGCCCATGGCGTACGCGGCCGTCGCCCGGCTGTCGGCCACGGTCAGTCCCCCGGGGCAGACCACGGTGATCGAGGCGGGTCCGTGCACCGGTGGCCGGCCCGTACGGGGATCGAGCACATGGCAGCCGCGCTCCGCCGGTCCCGAGGTGGCCACACCCAGGGTGCCCCGGCACTCGATCACCGTGGCCAGTCCGCCGGGCCGCAGCGGGTCGGTGATCCCCAGCCGCCAGGGGCCGCCGACCAACTGGATGTCGCCGCCGCCGTTGAGACATACGGCGGAGGCGCCGGCCGAGACGAGCATCCGGGCCGCGCGCTCCACCGCCCAGCCCTTCACCAGACCCGTGGGATCGAGACCGCCCGCGTACCGGGCCGTGAACCACCCCTCGCTCTCCCGCTCCGCCTGCGCGCACAGCTCCAGCACCTCGCGGACCTCGCTCGCGCACTCGGACAGCGCCAGCTCCCCACGGCCGAGCCGGCTGATCTGGCTGTCCGCGCGGAATGTCGAGAAGATCTCGTCGACGCGGTGGAGCGAGGCCACGGCCGCCCGCAGCCCGGCACGGACGGCTTCCTCGTCCCCGCCCCGCACCCCGCGGATGTCGAACGAGAAGACCGTGCCCATCGACTCCTCGACATGGCGCAGCCGTCTGCCCTCCGACCGCATCAGACACCCGCCTTGTCGAGGGCGCTCTGAAGCGAGTCCTGGTACCCCTTGCTGGTGTAACTGGCCCCGGACACGGCGTCGATCCGCGCGTTCCGCGCGGTGACGGCGGCTTCGTTGAGGCGGGGAACGGCGTTCGCGGAAATGGACCCACCGGGGCTCTGGACCGCCTCGGCCTTGGTGATTCTGCCGCCGCTGAGGGTGATCTGTACCTGGACCGGGCCGTACTGGGTGTCCACGGCGTCCCCGAGCACGGTCCGCACCGCCGCGCCCGCGCCCGATCCCGTACCAGCTCCCGTACCGGAATCCGTGCCCGTTCCCGTGTCCGGCCCGGTGCCGCCACCGGCATCCGCCCCCGTCCCCGATGGCGCCTGCGCCGCCGCGCCGGCGTCCGCTCCCGCCGAGGCGGACACGCCACCCCCGGCCCTGACAGGGGCCGTCGTACCCGCCACCGACGAGCCGCCCGGCTGTTTCAGCGCGAGCAGCAGAACGACGCCCGACGCGGTCGCCGCGACACCGATCATGATCCGCCGGAGCGGATGTTTCCTCTTCACCGGCTGCCTCGCCTCACATTTCGAAGGACTCGTGATGGATACGACGGGTGGGGACGCCCGCCTCGCGCAGTGCCTCGTACGACTGACGGGCCAGCCCGGCCGGTCCGCAGACAAAGACATCGTGGTCGTCGATGTCGGGAAGCAGCTCCCGCAGCCGCCGCGGGGTGATCTCGGGCCGGACACCGTCCGGACCGTTGACCGCGTACAGCAGCCGGGCTCCGCGCGCCGACGCGATCGCCCGCAACTCCGCCCAGAGCGCCAGATCCTCGGTCTTGCTCGCCCGGTAGAGCAGGGTCAGATCGCCCGGCCCGCCGGGCAGCGTCTCGAACAGGGCCCGCATCGGTGTGATCCCGGCGCCACCGGCGATCATCAGCACCTTCTCCTGGCTGCGCCGGGCCGCTGTCAGCGCGCCGTACGGACCCTCCGCCCAGACCCGGGTGCCCGGTTCCAGCCGGGCGAGGGCCTCGCTGTGCTCGCCGTTCGCCTTCACGGTGATACGCAGCAGATCCGGCCGCGGCGGGGCGGACAGCGAGTACGGATTGGAGCTCCAGCGCAGCCCGTCGGTGAGGAACCGCCAGCGGAAGAACTGGCCGGGCTGGGCGCCCAGCCGGTGCAGCCGCCGCCCGGTGATCAGTACGGAGACGACACCGGGCGCCTCGTACACGGTCCTCTCGACCCGCATCCGGTGGCGCCTGTTGAGCAGGATCGGGTCCAGTACGCGGTAGCGGAGGAGCAGGGCGCCGGCCGCGCCGTACAGCGTGTACCAGGCGGTGCGGGCCGCCGCGTTGCCGACGAACTCGGCGCCGGTGGCGAGTTGATGCCAGAAGGAGAGATAGACCGCGAGGTAGGTGAGCAGATGCAGGTAGTACCAGGTCTCGTACCGCGTTCTGCGCCGCACCGCCCCGGCCGAGACGAAGCCGATCACCAGGAGAAGCACGGTGCCCGCGGTCGCCTCGATCATCCGGGGGAACTCGGCGACGATCGTGACCGCCTGGGCCACCGGTCCGGAGTTCGCCTGGACCGCGTAGCCCCAAACGGTCAGCGGGACATGGGCGATCACCAGACCGACCGCGTACCGTCCGCCCATCGAGTGCCAGCGGGTCACCCGGTCGGATCCCACCCGCCGCTCCAGCGCGGGAACCCGCGCCATCAGCACCACCACGAGCGCGATCGCGTAACCGCCGAGCAGCCCGGTCAGCCGCCCCGCCCCGAGCAGCCACTCGGCCAGGTCCATATGGACGACCGGGGTGTTCTGCCACCACAGCGCCATGACCGCCGCCGCGCCCGCCCAGCACAGCACGAGCAGCGGCAGCGCGCCCGACCGCCGCAGGCGTATCGCCCGCATGGTCTGCCGTCTGGCGGCCCGGCCGTTGTGCATCATCGCCACGGGACTGCTCCTCACCTACCGTTGTGCCCGCCGATACGGATTTGAGCGACGGAGGGTTCAACGAAGTGGCGTGAGACGGTGGCGAGTTCGGTCGTGGGCCTTCGGCCGGACCGGACCTACGGGTCCAAAGGGCCCATGGCCGCACGGAGGATCTACGGGTTACGAGGACCTACGGGCCACGGGCCACGGGCTGCGGGCTACGAGGTCACGAGGTCACGAGGTCACGGCGGTGATGGCGGTCGGGCCGGACGGGGTGCCGATCGCGATATGCGGCGCGCGGCGCGGATCCGCCCAGACCAGGATGCGCCTCATCGCCCCGGACGGTACGGACACACAGCCCGCCGTCGGGCCCTTGCCGTTGACGTGGAGGAAGATCCCGGCGCCCCGGCCGCGCACCGGCCGGTCGTAGTTGTAACCGATCACCAGGCCGTGGCCGTACTGCTTGCGATAGGAGGCCATCCGCTCGGACTCGTCCGCCCGGCAGTCCGAGGGCAGGCCCTCCACCCAGCGGTTGTACGCACGCGAGTCATTGTCCTGGCACCACCAGGAGGCGCTGGTCACCCGGCGGTACCCGGTCCTCGTCCCCCCGGGTGCCGGGGCGGTCCCGAACGCGTACGGCAGGTCGTACAGCCCGGTCGGGGTGGTCGACGTCCCCTGTTTCCGCTTGGCGCCGTCCACCAGACCGCCGGCCCCGAAGCGCGCGGCGGCTGACCCGGCCTTCACCCAGCGCCCATGACGCCGGTCCCACCAGGTCACCCGGCCCTCGGTCGCTCCGGTACGGGGAGCCTGCGCGGTGATGAGCTGGCTGCCGCCGCCGGTGTCCGTCATCCGTTCGGGGAGCGTCAGCCCGGCGGCGTACGAGGCGGGGGCGGAGCCGGGAACGGACGCGGAGGCCGGAGCGGTGGCGGGGGCGGAGGCGACGGCGGCGAGCAGTGCGGCGGCGGGCACAAGAGCGGTACGCATGGTTCGGACCGTATGCCGCCCGTCGTGGCACGGCCTCCCGGGCCGCCGCCGTGTTACTCCGTACAGCCGTGTCCCCCGTACGGCCGCATCCGCCGTACGGCGGTGTCACTCCGTACGGCGGTGTCACTCCGTACGGCGGTGCCGCGACGCGGCCTCAGTCCGTCCGCGCGGGCAGGGGCAGCGGCAGCGCGGGCAGCCCGTCCAGGCTCACCGCGACATGGTCCTTCTTCGCGCAGTACGCGGCGAACTCCTCGTCGGACTTCCGGCCGAAGTGCTCGGCGTGCTGCGTCCGCTCCTCCCGGTAGTCCATGAAAGGCACCGCGAAACCGCACGCGTCACCGATGCGTACGGCATGGATCACGATGATCGCGCGCGTGGCGGGCCCGTCGGCTTCCTTGAAATACGGGATGTACTCGGCCCAGCGCGGGTCGTCACGGAAGACCGGCTCGCCCCGGCCGTGCACCCGCAGCACCTTGGGCGGTCCGGTGAACGCGCACCACATCAGCGTGATGCGCCCGTTCTCCCGGAGATGCGCGATGGTCTCGGCGCCGCTGCCGCCGAAGTCGAGATACGCCAGCGTCAGCTCGTCGATCACGACGAGGGTGCCGGCCCGCCCCTTGGGCGAGAGATTGACATGGCCGTCGTCCGCCAGGGGCGCGGTGGCGGTGAAGAAGACGGGCTGTTCCTCGATGAAAGTGCGTATCCGGCCGTCGATCCGTTCGTAGCGCTTTCCCATGCCGTCGATTATCCGCCCCCGCACTCGGATGGGGAGGGGGTTTCGGCTCGTGGGACGGCCGCGCCGGACCGACCATGGAGCGATGACGAAGAAGCGGGAACACGACGTGAAGCGGGACCACGAGGTCCGGGTCCGCAGGGTCTACGAGGCACCGGAACCGGCGGACGGGACCCGCGTCCTGGTCGACCGGCTCTGGCCGCGCGGCCTGGCGAAGGAGGCCGCCGTGCTGGACGAGTGGCTGAAGGCCGCCGCGCCCTCGGCGGAACTGCGCACCTGGTACGGGCACGATCCCGGGCGGTTCGAGGAGTTCGCCGGGCGGTACGGCGCGGAGCTGGCCGCACCGGACCACGCGGAGGCGCTCGGCCGGCTCCGCGAGCTGGCCGCCGAGGACACCCTCACCCTGCTCACCGCCACCAAGGACCTGCGGTACAGCCACGCTCCGCTGCTGGCGGCGGAGGTACGGCGGGAGGAGCACACCGCTGAGGGTCACTGAAGGAGACACCCGGGGACACCCGGGAACGGCCACCCCAGGAAACGGGCACCCCAGGAAACGGGCACCCCGGTGACAGGCACCCGGGGCGGGGGAGGACACCGCTGGGGCGGCCGGGGAGCGCGTTGACAAAACAATACGGTGCAGCGCATAGTTATACCCATCAGTGAATGCACCGTAAGGAGATACCCGTGACCGAGCGCGTCGTACTCGCCTACTCGGGCGGCCTGGACACCTCCGTCGCCATCGGATGGATCGCCGAGGAGACGGGCGCCGAGGTCATCGCCGTCGCCGTGGACGTCGGCCAGGGCGGCGAGGACATGGATGTCATCCGCAAGCGCGCGCTCGCCTGCGGTGCCGTCGAGGCCGAGGTCGCGGACGCCAAGGACGAGTTCGCCGAGGAGTACTGCCTCCCGGCGATCAAGGCCAACGCCCTCTACATGGACCGCTACCCCCTCGTCTCCGCCCTCTCCCGGCCGACGATCGTCAAGCACCTCGTCGCCGCCGCGCAGAAGCACGGCGCCGGCACGGTCGCCCACGGCTGCACCGGCAAGGGCAACGACCAGGTGCGCTTCGAGGCGGGCATCACCGCTCTCGGCCCCGATCTGAAGTGCATCGCCCCGGTCCGTGACTACGCGATGACCCGGGACAAGGCGATCGCCTTCTGCGAGGAGAAGGACCTCCCGATCGCGACCACCAAGAAGTCGCCGTACTCCATCGACCAGAACGTCTTCGGACGGGCCGTCGAGACGGGCTTCCTGGAGGACATCTGGAACGCGCCGATCGAGGACATCTACGAGTACACCCAGAACCCCGCCGTCGCCCGCGAGGCCGACGAGGTCACCATCTCCTTCAAGGAGGGTGTGCCGGTCGCCGTCGACGGCAGGCCCGTCACCGTCCTCCAGGCGATCCAGCAGCTCAACGAGCGGGCCGGCGCCCAGGGCATCGGCCGGATCGACATGGTCGAGGACCGGCTCGTGGGCATCAAGTCCCGTGAGGTGTACGAGGCCCCCGGCGCGATCGCGCTGATCACCGCGCACCAGGAGCTGGAGAGTGTCACCGTCGAGCGCGAGCTGGCCCGTTACAAGCGGCAGGTCGAGCAGCGCTGGGGCGAGCTGGTCTACGACGGCCTGTGGTTCTCCCCGCTCAAGCGCGCCCTGGACGGTTTCATCAACGAGGCGAACCAGCATGTGACCGGCGATGTCCGGATGACCCTGCACGGCGGCCGGGCCGTCGTGACCGGGCGCAGGTCGGAGGAGTCGCTGTACGACTTCAACCTCGCCACCTACGACTCGGGCGACACCTTCGACCAGTCCAAGGCGCAGGGCTTCATCGAGATCTTCGGCCTCTCGTCGAAGATCGCCGCGCGGCGCGACCTCCAGGCGTAACCCGCTCCGTCCCGCCCGACCATCCGCCTCCCCGTTCCTCCGCGGCGGGGAGGCGGTCGTACTTCCCGATCCCTCCAAGGAGCAGCAGTGAGCAGCAACAACGGTGATGTCCGGCTCTGGGGCGGCCGTTTCGCCGACGGACCCGCCGAGGCCCTGGCCAAGCTCTCCGCGTCGGTCCACTTCGACTGGCGGCTCGCGCCGTACGACATCGCCGGCTCCCGTGCCCATGCCCGTGTCCTCCACAAGGCCGGGCTGCTCACCGCTGACGAACTGACCCGGATGCTCGACGGACTCGACCGGCTCGAAGCCGATGTCGCCGACGGCTCGTTCACCGGCACCATCGCCGACGAGGACGTCCACACCGCCCTGGAGCGCGGGTTGCTGGAGCGACTCGGCCCCGATCTCGGCGGCAAGCTGCGCGCCGGACGGTCCCGCAACGACCAGGTCGCCACGCTCTTCCGGATGTACCTCCGCGACCACGCCCGGATCATCGGCGGGCTGATCGCCGATCTCCAGGACGCGCTGATCGGACTGGCCGAGGCGCACCCCGCCGTCGCGATGCCGGGCCGTACGCACCTCCAGCACGCCCAGCCCGTGCTCTTCGCCCATCATGTGCTGGCCCATGTGCAGTCGCTGTCCCGGGACGCGGAGCGGCTGCGGCAGTGGGACAAGCGCACGGCTGTCTCACCGTACGGCTCGGGCGCCCTGGCCGGATCCTCGCTCGGGCTCGACCCCGAGGCGGTCGCCGCGGACCTCGGCTTCGAGCGCGGTTCCGTCGGCAACTCCATCGACGGCACGGCCTCGCGCGACTTCGTCGCCGAGTTCGCCTTCATCACCGCGATGACCGGTGTCAATCTGTCGCGGATCGCCGAGGAGGTCATCCTCTGGAACACGAAGGAGTTCTCCTTCGTCACCCTGCACGACGCCTTCTCCACCGGTTCGTCGATCATGCCGCAGAAGAAGAACCCGGACATCGCGGAGCTGGCGCGCGGGAAGTCGGGCCGGCTCATCGGCAATCTCACTGGTCTGCTGGCCACGCTGAAGGCCCTGCCGCTCGCGTACAACCGCGATCTCCAGGAGGACAAGGAGCCCGTCTTCGACTCCTGCGACCAGTTGGAGGTCCTGCTGCCGGCCTTCACCGGGATGATGGCGACGCTGACCGTCAACCGCGCACGGATGGAGGAACTGGCCCCGGCCGGCTTCTCGCTCGCCACGGACATCGCCGAGTGGCTGGTCCGGCAGGGGGTGCCGTTCCGGGTGGCGCACGAGGTCGCGGGGGAGTGCGTCAAGGAGTGCGAGGCGCTGGGCATCGAGCTGGACGGGCTGACGGACGAGCAGTTCGCGAAGATCTCCCCGCATCTCACCCCCGAGGTGCGCTCGGTGCTCAATGTGCCGGGCGCGCTGGCGTCCCGTAACGGCAGGGGCGGTACGGCTCCGTCCGCCGTGGCGGTCCAGCTCTCCGAGGTCAAGGCCGATCTGGTGATACAGCACGCCTGGGCCTCCGCGAAGAAGTAGAAGAAGTAGAAGAAGTAGAAGAAGCAGAAGAAGCAGAAGAAGCGGCGGAAACGGCCGCCGTCACAGCGGGCGGCCGCCGTCACAGCGCCGTCGTCACAGCGCCGCCGCCCACTCCGCGAGCGCGTCGAAGTCCCGCCGGGTCAGTCCGGTCCCGGGATCGACGTACAGCAGCAGGGCGGCGGCGAGGTGCTCCCGGTCCACCCACGCGCGGTCGTACGACGTGATCTCGTCGTCGACCCAGGCGAACGGCCGCCCGGCCGCGTACTCCAGCACGTACCGCGTCTTCCACAGGGTCCCGCGAGGGGCCCATCCGTGTGTCTCGGGCCATGCGATGTACGGCAGCTCCGGCAGCCCGAGCAGCGGTCCTATCCACTCGTTGGCGTCGTCCTCCCAGGTGGTGGCCCAGACCAGCTCGTAGAGCCCGGTGAGCGCCAGCAGCTCCGCGCCGTGTCCGGGGTTGAGCAGCACGGGAAGCGGGCCCGGCCGCGTCCGTGCCCAGAGCGAGGGCCGCATCAGGTGTCTCTCGTATCCGTCCGGAGTCCCGGGCGCCGCCAGGGCGCCATACGGATTGAGCGGACCGTCGACGTCGATCAGCAGGAGCGGCTTCCGCGAGGGATTCATACAGGTGTTCCTTCCCGCCCTGGGTGGGCGTGATTCGATGCGGCCATGTATTGAATGAGACGTTCATGTCTCATGTGGGTTATGTTTGACTCATGACAGTCGATCGTGACCAGGTGCTGCGCACCGCCGCCGCCCTTCTCACCCGTAAGGCGACCGCCACCATGGACGAGGTCGCCAGGGCCTCGGGGATCGGGCGCGCGACCCTTCACCGGCACTTCGCCGGGCGTGACGCGCTGGTCAAGGCGCTGGAGCAGCTCGGAATCCAGGAGATGGAGACGGCGCTCGACGCCGCCCGGCTGGACGAGGGCACGGCGGCCGACGCGCTGCGCAGACTTGTCGCCCGTATCGAACCCTCGGCCGGACTCCTCGCCTTCCTGCTCACCGAGAACCAGCTCTTCGAGGGCGAGGTCTCCGACGGCTGGGCACGGATCGACGCCCGCTGCTCGGCGCTCTTCCGGCGCGGCCAGGAGCAGGGCGAGTTCCGGATCGACCTCAGCCATGTCTGGCTGACCGAGGCGCTCTACGGACTGCTCAGCGCCGGCGCCTGGGTCACCCAGGACGGCCGGGTCGCCACCAAGGACTTCCAGTACATGATCGTCGAGTTGCTGCTCGGCGGCGCACAACGGAGCGTGAGGACATGACCACCATCCACGGGACGGCGACGGAGACGAGGCCCGTACCCCGTCCGGGGCGGTGGCTGGCGCTCGCCGTGCTCGTCCTGGCCGTACTGCTGGTGGCCGTCGACGCGACCGTACTCGGTCTTGCCACCCCGTTCCTCAGCGAGGACCTCAGGCCGACCGGTACCCAGCTCCTCTGGATCGGCGACATCTACTCCTTCGTCATCGCCGGGCTGCTGGTCTCCATGGGCAGCCTCGGTGACCGTATCGGACGCAAGAGGCTGCTGCTGTCGGGCGCGGTCGCGTTCGGCGCGGTCTCCGTACTGAACGCCTACGCGTCAAGTCCCGGGATGATGATCCTGGCCAGGGCGCTGCTCGGGGTCGCGGGCGCCACCCTGATGCCCGCCACGCTCGCCCTGATCCGCAATATCTTCCACGACCCCAAGGAGCGCAGCCTCGCCATCGGTATCTGGGGAGCGATGGCCTCGGCGGGCGCGGCGGTCGGCCCTGTCGTCGGCGGCTTCCTGCTGGAGCACTTCTGGTGGGGCTCGGTCTTCCTGATCAATCTGCCCGTGATGGCGGTGCTGGTGCTCGTCGGCGTGAGGACGCTGCCCGAGTCGAGGGACCCGGCGCCGGGGCCGTGGGACATGACCAGCGTGCTGCTGTCCCTCGTCGGTGTCGTCGGTGTCGTGTACGCCGTGAAGGAGGCGGCGGCGCACGGGCCCGGCTGGGACGTCCTGGCGGCGGGAGCGGCCGGCGCGCTGGCGCTCCACCGGTTCGTACGGCGTCAGCTCACCCTGCCCGCGCCGCTGCTGGACATGCGGCTCTTCCACCACCGGGGCTTCTCCGGCGCGGTGCTGGCCGATCTGCTGACCATCCTCGGTCTGTCGGGACTGGTCTTCTTCCTGTCGCAGTTCCTCCAGCTGGTCCAGGGGCGCGGACCCCTGGAGGCGGGTCTCGCAGAACTGCCCGCGGCGGTCGGCGCGGTGACGGCGGGGCTGATCGCGGGGACGGTCGCGCGCCGGTACTCCGTACGGGCGGTGGTGGCGGGCGGTCTGGGCGCCATCGGGCTGGCGCTGGCCGTGCTCACCGTGCTCAGCCGGTCGACCGGCTATCCGCTGCTGGGCGCGGTGCTGCTGATCGTCGGGATCGGCGCGGGGTTCTCGTTCACCGTCACGGCCGATGTGATCCTCTCCAGTGTCCCGAAGGAGCAGGCCGGTTCGGCCTCCGCGGTCTCGGAGACGGCGTACGAGCTGGGCGCGGCGCTCGGTATCGCGCTGCTGGGGTCCGTCGTCACCGGTGTGTACCGAGGCTTCCCCGCTCCCGCCGGGGTCCCCGCGGACGCGGTCTCGGCCGCCCATGAGTCACTGGGCGGCGCGGTGGAGGCGGCGGCGGGTCTGCCGGGCAGCTCGGGCCAGGCCCTGGTCACCGTGGCGCAGGACGCGTTCGTCGACGGTTTCCGTCTCGCGGCGGGCGTGGGCGCGGCGGTCCTGCTGGCGACCGCGGCGGCGGCCTGGTTCCTGCTGCGCGGCCAGAAGCTGGAGGAGTCCTCCGGACACTGAACCGGACCCGCCACCGGACACTGAACCGGTCCCGCCGCTGGGGGCTGACCGGACCCGCCGCCGGGGAGCGGGCGCCTCAGGCGCGCTCGGCGGTGAACGGTCCGTCGGCGGCGAAGGCCAGGGCGGCGAAGCGTTCTCCGATGCGGCGGTGAGTGGCGGCGTCCGGGTGGAGCCGGTCGGGCAGCGGCAGCTCGGCGGAGTCCGCCTCACCGTAGAGGTCGCGGCCGTCGAGGTAGTGCAGGTTCGGGTCGTCGGCCGCCCGCCGGCTCACGAGGCGGGCCAGTTCGTCCCGGATGACATTGAGCGTCAGCTTCCCGGCGGCCCGTTCCGCGGGGTCGCCCGCGGCCCGGAAGCGCAGCTGTCCCTCGCCGAGGTCGCTGAAGTCCGGGGCGCTGGGGCCCGGGGTGTCCTCGTGGATGGGGCACAGGACGGGTGAGACGACGAGCAGCGGAGCGGTGGGGTGGCCTTCGCGGATGGTGTCGAGGAAGCCGTGCACGGCGGGGCCGAAGGCGCGCAGACGCATCAGATCGGTGTTGACCAGATTGATGCCGATCTTGACGCTGATCATATCGGCAGGGGTGTCGCGCAGAGCGCGGGCCGTGAAGGGATCGAGCAGGGCGCTGCCGCCCAGACCCAGGTTGATCAGTTCCACACCGCCGAGGGAGGCGGCCAGCGCGGGCCAGGTCGTGCTGGGGCTCGCGGCGTTGGAGCCCTGGCTGATCGAACTGCCGTGGTGCAGCCACACCTTGCGGCCGCCGGCCGGTACGGGCTCGACAGGGGCGTCGGCACGCAGGGCGACCAGCTGGGTGATCTCGTTGTGCGGCAGCCAGATCTCGACATCCTTGACGCGGTCCGGGAGGCCCGGGAACCGGGCGGTGCCGACCGGTCCCGGCCGGGTCTCGGCGGAGCCCGTGGTCATGTCCACGGTCAGGACATCGCCGCCGGTCACCGTGGTCTGCCCGGCCGCACGGCCGTCGACGAGCAGGTCGTACACGCCGTCGGGGCGCGGCGGGGCGCCCTGATAGACCATCTTGGTCGGGAGCGTGTCCAGCTCTACGGCGGTGGCCCGCGTGCGGAAGGCGAGCCGTACGCCCGATGGCTGGGCCTCCGCCATCGCGAGCTGTCCGTCGGCACACTGCGCACGGGCCAGGGCGGGCAGCCGGTGCGGCAGTATCCCGTGCTCGGTGCGCTCCAGATCGAGCGCGCCGCGCAAGAGGTCCGCGGTGAGGGGAATGGTGATCCAGTCCGCCGCCCGGTCCGCCGCGGGGGCGCCGGGGACGTCGTCGTGCCGGTCGTTCATGGGGTCATCCTGCGGCGTGGACACCCGGTTCGCCCAGTGATTTTCCGCCCCCCTCCCGGGAGAGTCCTCCGCGCCCCGCAGGCGGAAAGAATCCCCCGGAGGCCGGAGGCCGGAGGCGGGTGGGCGGCTCGGTGGCCCATTCGCGCAGCGCGCCGCGGCGTCGAACCCGATGGCGGCGCCCCAGTCCTGCTGGAGCACGCTGACCGGCATACGCAGCCGGCCGCCGGCGGCCCGGTCGGCCCGGTCGTGGTCCACGTCGGCACCGGTCGAGGCACGGCAATCTCGGCCACGACCGAGGGCACCGCGCCGCTCCGTGCTCCTGTGCCGCGTGGCCCCCAGGCCGCCAGCCGCTACGCCGCCTTCGCCTTTGTGGCGTACATGTCCACGTACTCCTGCCCTGACAGCTCCATGACCTCGGTCATCACCGAGTCCGTCACCGCCCGCAGCACATAGCGGTCGCGGTCCATGCCCTCGTAGCGCGAGAACTCCATCGGCTCGCCGAAGCGCACCGTCACCTTGCCCGTACGCGGCATGCCCGTACCGTTCGGCTGGAGCTTGTCCGTACCGATCATCGCGAAGGGCACCACCGGCGCGCCCGTCATCAGCGTGAGCCGCGCGATGCCCGTACGGCCCCGGTAGAGCCTGCCGTCGGGGGAGCGGGTGCCCTCCGGGTAGATACCGAAGACATTGCCCTCCTCCAGCACCCGACGGCCCGTCATCAGCGCCGCCACACCACCGCGGCCACCGTCGCGGTCCACCGGGATCATGCCCACACCGGTGAAGAACCAGGCCATCATCCGGCCCTTGAGCCCCTTGCCCGTGACGTACTCGTCCTTGCCGATGAAGAAGACCTGACGGTCGCAGACCAGCGGCAGGATCATCGAGTCGATGAAGGTGAGATGGTTGCCGGCGAGGATCACCGGCCCGCTCCCCGGAATGTTCTCGGCGCCCTCCACACGGATGCGGAACATCAGGCGCATGATCGGTCCGAGCGCTGCCTTGATGAGCGCGAAGCGGGACAACGGTTCCTCCGGTGGCGAGGGACGGTGGTGGACGGAGGCGAACATCTCCGCAGGTGAGCACGTTACTCGCGGCTCACGGGGTTCGCACATCGGGTTCACGGGCTGGATACCCAGTGTTGACGTGTGTTTCCGTCACGTTCGTCCAAGGTCCCCCACGGGGAAGACGGCGCCGCCTACGCTCGGCCTCGCTTGACAGGCACAGAACACCACATCAAGGAGCGTTCATGACACAGGGTGCGCGCAACACGCCAGGCCGGCGGACCGTACTGGGAGCGGCGGTGCTCGGCTCGGCCGCCGCCATGGCACTGCCCGCCGCGGCGCAGGCCACCGAGCGCGGACGGGGCGGCGGCCACCACCCGTCCCGCCCCGAGCTGCCCGTGCCCACGATCGTCGGTCACCGCGGGGCCAGCGGCTACCGCCCCGAGCACACCCTCGGTTCCTACCAGCACGCGCTGGACCTCGGCGCCCATGTGATCGAGCAGGACCTGGTGCCCACCAAGGACGGACACCTCGTGTGCCGTCACGAGAACGACATCACCGGCACCACGGATGTCGCGGACCACCCGGAGTTCGCGAGCCGCAAGACCACCAAGTCGGTCGACGGCGTCAGCCTCACGGGCTGGTTCACCGAGGACTTCACGCTCGCCGAGCTGAAGACCCTGCGCGCCAAGGAGCGCATCCCGGGCACCCGCCAGCACAGCACCGTCTACGACGGCCGCTGGGAGATCCCCACCTTCGAAGAGGTGCTCCGCTGGGCGGACGAGCAGGGCCGCAAGCTCGGCCGCCGGATCTGGCTCTACACCGAGACCAAGCACCCCACCTACTTCCGCGGCATCGGCCTCGGCCTGGAGGAGCGCCTGGCGAAGCTGCTCCGCCGCTACGGGCGTGACCGCAAGGACTCCGCGATCTTCCTCCAGTCCTTCGAGCCCACCAGCATGCAGCGGCTGGCCAAGCTGGTCGACTCACCGCGTGTGGTCCTGCTCTCCGGCGCCGGCACCCGCCCGTGGGACTTCGAGGTGACGGGCGACCCGCGCAAGGTCGACGACCTGGTCAAGCCCGAGGGCCTGAAGTGGATCGCGTCCTTCGCGCAGGGCCTCGGGCCGACGCTCGACCTGATCATCCCGAAGGACTCCGCGGGCCGGCTCACCAAGCCCACCACGCTGGTACGGGACGCGCACGCCAAGGGGCTCGTCCTCCACCCGTACACGATGCGCAACGAGAACTCCTTCCTGCCCGCCGAGTTCCGCCGTGGCACGGACCCCAACGCGTACGGCGACGCCTTCGGCGCCTTCCGGGCCTACTTCGCGACCGGGATCGACGGGATCTTCACCGACAACCCCGACACCGGCCTGCTGGCCCGGACGGACTTCGTCAGCCGCTGACCGCGCGTTCCCCGGTCGGGTGACCGTCCGGCCGGGGAGCAACCGTCCCTCATCGCGGGGGCGTCATGCCGGGCATGACGCCCCCGCGAGCCGGCGCACCCGGCCCCGGCACCTCACTCCGTCCCGCCGTCACCCCCCGCCGCCCGTCCCCGCCTGCCGCGCCGGACCTCGTCCGCGCGCTGCTCCCGCTGGTGAGCGCGGAGGCCGCCGCCGAGGCACCGGGGACCGGCCTCGACGCGGGCGACCTCGAACAGAGCATCTGGGTACGGCTGCTGGAGCGGCTCGACGGCGAAGGCCCGCCCGCGGACCTCGCGCACTGGGTACGGGACGCCGTACGGGAGGAAGCGCACCGCGCCCGCCGTACCGCCGTCGCCGCCTACCCGTCCCGGGACGAACCGCCCACCGGTCCCGAATCCGATCCCGAGCGTGCCGCGCTGCGCACCGACCGGAGGCGTACGCTCCGCGCGGCCGTCGGCCGTACCCCGGGGCACTGTCCCCGGCTGCTGACCGCGATGCTGTCGCCGAACGACCCCACCTACCGTGAAATCGCGGGCGAGTTGGGTATGTCACAGGGAAGTTTGGGCCCCTTGCGGTCGAGATGTCTGGGATGCCTGCGCAGAATGCTCGTTACGGAGGTTGCCGCTCCTGAACCGCGGGGAAGGGAGCGGTAAACAACCGGCGGATCAGGTGAGCGGGAGGCATGCACACATGGGCATGAGCGTGACCATCTCAGCGGCGAGTGCGCAGGACGCGGAGCACATTCTGAAGCTGCAGTACTTGTGTTACCAGAACGAGGCCGAGCTGTACGGCGACTACACCATCGAGCCGCTGACCCAGACGCTCGACGATCTCAGGGCCGAACTCGACCGCGGACACTGCCTGGTAGCGCGTCTCGGTGACGAAGTGGTCGCGTCCGTAAGAGGAAGTGTCGAGGAGACGGGCACCGCCCGGATCGCCAAGCTCATCGTCCATCCCCGGCTGCGCCACCACGGCCTCGGCGGACGGCTGCTCGACGCCATAGAGAACCACTTCACGGCGGAGCCGGCGGCCAAGCGCTTCCAGCTCTTCACCGGCCACCGCAGCGAGGGCAATCTGCGGCTCTACCGCAGCCGGGGCTACGCGCCGGTGTCGACGGAACAGATAGGCCCCCGTCTGACGCTCGTCACACTGGAGAAGCCGGCCGGCGCCGCCGCCTACGCGGCCAGTGCCTGACGCGGACCCCGTCCGCCGCGATCAGCGGCGGGCCTTCCGCAGCCACAGGATGCCGGTGACCGGCAGCAGTACCGGAATGAAGAGATAGCCCATGCCGTAGTCCGACCAGACCGTGGCGTCCGGGAAGGCCGAGGGGTCGGCCAGCGTCCAGGTCCCGACGGTCAGTACCCCCGCGAGCTCGGCGGCGCAGCACACCAGCGCCGCCTTCCGCGCCGTCTCCCCGCCGCGTACGAGCGTGTAGGTGATGAACGCGTAGACCACGGCGGCCACGGCGGAGAGCGTGTAGGCGAGCGGCGCGTGCTCGAACTCGGTCGCGATCTGGTAGACGGACCGGGAGACCGCGCCGACGGACATCACTCCGTACAGCCAGACCAGCAGCAGGCCGGGCCCGCGCACCAGCCGGGTCGCGGACTCCCCGCCCACCGGCTCCGGCCCGCTCGCCCGGTCCGCTCTCTCGGCTGGGTTCTCCCCGGTCCGCTGCCCGGCTTGCCCGCCGGCCGTTCTCCGGCCCGTCGTCCGCTGCCCCGTCTTCGCGCCGGTGGTGGGCTCGCCCATCGTCAGCCTCCCCAGATGTCATGGAGCCGCACTTCCAGTACGGCCAGGACGACCGCTCCCGCGGCCACCGTCGTCGAACCCCATCGCGTCCGCTCGGCCAGCGACAGGAAGCCGGCCGCCGGCACCGCCAGCAGCGCGCCGATCAGATACGACACGAAGATCACCGAGCCCTGGTCGGCCTTCTCCCCGCGGGCGAGCTGCGTGATCCCGATCACGAGCTGGACGAGCGCCAGCGCGGCCACCACACCCATGCCGATGAAGTGCCAGTCCTTGGTGGGCTGGTCGCGAAAGGCGGCGAAACCGCACCAGGCGGCGAGAGCGAGCGCGGCCACGGAGAGCGCGACCGTCAGGACGACGAGCATGGACCGAGCGTATTACGGCCCAAAAGGCACCCCGCGAGCGCCCCCGCACCCCCGTGGCAGCGCTGTGCCCGCGAGGAGCTGGGGAGACCGTGGCCTTGGCCACAGCGTCTGACCCGTTCCGGCCGGCCGGGGACGCGCTCGCCCTGCGGCGCTCACCGATATCCGGGCAGGTCGGGGCGGGGAGCGGGGTGATTCGTCGCCTCGTGTGAACGGTGAGACGGAGACGTCCGATATACGGACGAGCCCCCGGGAGCCGTCTTGATGTCTGCTTTACTTATCGCATGACCACGATGAGCTACCGCGTACCCGCGACCGAGGCGATCACGACGCCCGGTGCTCGTTGTCTGTGTCGAATGTGCGCCAACTGAGGGCCCCTGCCTGAGTCTCGCGCCCCGAAGCGAGACCGGACAGCCGCGCCGCCACGCCGGTTCCGTACGCCGTGCGCGCCACACGCGCCATGGTCCGGACCGCCGGTGAGCGGGTAGGTCTGTTCCGCACGCGCCTGCTCCCGGTTCACCCACCGTCTCGGCGTGAAGCGTCCGAATGACGAATGCCCCGTGCCGGCGGCCACCTCGCCGCGCACTCGACAGTGATGGATACCCCTGTGATCACTACTACGGGCCTGACGAAGATCTACCGGTCCGCCACGTCACGAGGCCGCGAAGTCACCGCTCTCGACCAAGTGGACCTCCATGTCCGCGAGGGCGAGGTCTTCGGCGTCGTCGGACAGAGCGGCGCCGGCAAGTCCTCGCTCATCCGCTGTGTCAATCTCCTCGAACGCCCCACCGCGGGCCGGGTGATCGTCGACGGCCAGGACCTCACCGCGCTCGCGGGCCGCGGCCGGCGGGCGGGCAAGGAGCTGCGGCGGGCCCGCAGTTCGATCGGCATGGTGTTCCAGCACTTCAATCTGCTGTCCTCGCGCACGGTCAAGGACAATGTCGAGCTGCCGCTGGAGATCCTCGGCGTCACCCGCCAGGAGCGCGCCCGCCGCGCCCTGGAACTGCTGGACCTGGTGGGACTGGGCGACAAGGCCGCCTCGTACCCCGCCCAGCTCTCCGGCGGCCAGAAGCAGCGCGTCGGTATCGCCCGCGCCCTGGCCGGCGACCCCAAGGTGCTGCTCTCCGACGAGGCGACCAGCGCCCTCGACCCCGAGACCACCCGCTCGATCCTCCAGTTGCTGCGCGATCTCAATCAGCAGCTCGGACTGACCGTGCTGCTCATCACGCATGAGATGGGGGTCGTCAAGACGATCTGCGACTCGGCCGCACTGATGCAGAGGGGGAGGATCGTGGAGTCGGGCACGGTCGGCGAGCTGCTGGCCACCCCCGGCTCGCAGCTCGCGCGGGAGCTGTTCCCGGTGGCCGGAGCGCCGTCGGGCCCCGGCCGTACGGTCATCGACGTCACCTTCCAGGGCGAGGCCGCCGCCCGGCCGGTGATCTCGCAGCTCTCCCGTACGTACAACATCGACATCTCGATCCTGGGCGCCGCGATGGACACCGTCGCGGGCCGGCAGATCGGCCGGATGCGGATCGAACTGCCCGGCGGTTACGAGGAGAACGTCGTGCCGATCGGCTTTCTGCGGGAGCAGGGGCTCCAGGCCGAGGTGGTGGACGACGAGCCCGCCGCCGAAGGGCCACCGGAAGGTCCCGCCGCCGAGCGGCCGGCCGAAGCACGCCCGGCCGGCGAACAGACCCCCGGCGAACAGACCCCCGACGAACAGTCTCCCGAGGGCGAGGCGCCCGCACTGGTGAAGGAAGATGTCAAGTGACCTGGTCGGAGATGCAGCCGCTGCTGGCCCAGGGGACCCTCGACACCCTCTACATGGTGCTCTGGTCCGCGCTCGTCACCATCGTCGGCGGACTGCCCCTCGGTGTTCTGCTGGTCCTCACCGACAAGGGGGGACTGCTCCAGAACGCCCCGGTGAACAAGACCGTCGGCGTGATCGTGAACATAGGCCGCTCACTGCCGTTCATCATCCTGCTGATCGCGCTGATCCCGTTCACCACGCTGGTCGTCGGCACCTTCATCGGGCCCACCGCGATGATCGTGCCGCTCGCGATCGGTGCCATCCCGTTCTTCGCGCGCCTCGTGGAGACCGCCATCCGTGAGGTCGACCACGGACTGGTCGAGGCCGTCCAGGCGATGGGCGGCTCCGTGCCGACCATCGTCCGCAAGGTGCTGCTGCCGCAGGCCCTGCCCTCGCTGGTCGCCGGCGTCACCACCACCGTCATCGCCCTCATCGGCTACTCGGCCATGGCCGGCGCGGTCGGTGGCGAGGGCCTGGGATCCAAGGCCGTCACCTATGGATTCCAGCGCTTCGAGAACGGCTTCATGGTGGCCACGGTCGTGGTCCTGATCGTGATCGTGACCCTCGTACAGCTCCTCGGCGACGGCGTCGTACGGCTGCTGGCGCGCCGGGGCCGTACGGCCTCCTGAGCCGCCGCGCCCCGCACCCGCACCCGCACCCGCGCCCGCGCCCCACACCCGCACCCGCACCCCGTACCCGTGCTCGGGCCCGAAGTCCGACCCGAGCCCCTGAGTTTTTTCCCGGAGCGACCGCTCACGGCCCGTACTCCTTGTCCGGGCCCCGACACCGACACCCGTATCACGGAAAGAGGCACTCTTCGTGCGTACCACCGCCAAGTTCACCACGGCAGCCGCCGTCACCGCCGTCCTCGCCCTGGGCCTCAGCGCCTGCGGCACATCCTCCGACCCGGGCTCCTCGGACAAGGCCGGCTCCGGTGCCTCGGCCGACACGTCCAAGGCGCTGCTCGTCGCCGCGTCCCCCGTACCGCACGCCGACATCCTGAACTTCATCAAGGACAATCTGGCGGCGAAGGCGGGTCTCAAGCTGGAGGTCAAGGAGTTCACGGACTACGTCCTGCCGAACACCGCGACCCAGAGCGGCGAGGTCGACGCCAACTTCTTCCAGCACAAGCCCTATCTGGACGACTTCAACAAGAAGAACGGCACCGACATCGTGCCCGTCGTCAATGTCCATCTGGAACCGCTCGGTCTCTACTCCAACAAGATCGACGATCTCAAGGGCATCAAGTCCGGTCAGAGCATCGCCATTCCGAATGACACCACCAATGAGGGCCGCTCGCTGAAGCTGCTCGCGGACAACGGTGTGATCACGCTCAAGGACGGCGCGGGAATCGACGCCAATCTCTCGGACATCAAGGACGCCAAGGGCATCGAGTTCAAGGAACTGGAGGCCGCCACCCTGCCCCGCGCCCTCAATGATGTCGACGCCGCCGTCATCAACGGCAACTACGCCCTTGAGGCCGACCTCAAGCCCGCTCAGGACGCGCTCGCCCTGGAGAAGTCCGAGGGCAACCCGTACGCCAACTTCCTCGCCGTCAAGCGCGGCAACGAGAAGGACCCCCGGGTGCAGAAGCTCGCGGAGCTCCTGAACACGCCCGAGGTCAAGCAGTTCATCGAGGACACCTACGACGGCTCGGTCGTGCCCGCCTTCGGCGCCGTCCAGTAGTCCCCGGCGGCTTCCGGGCGGTCAGTGTGTCGCCCAAGTGGCCGGAGCAGTAACGTTCTTGTCTCCGAGTCCTTCGGTGTGGGCCCCGCGTACGCCTTCCGTACGCGGGGCCCACGCATCCACCCGGACCCGGCCATGCGCATCCCCATCCGATGCTGCATGCTGTGCATTTACGACGGACTGAGGCATGGAGCTGCGCATGACTACCACCTTTCCGGACGTTTCCATCAGCACGGAGCGGTTGGTGCTGCGCGCCTTCGAGGCGGCGGACATCCCGGCACACATCGAAATGATGAACGACGAACTGATCACGGCGTGGACGCCCGTGCCTCATCCGTATACGCGCGAGGACGCCGACCAGTGGGTCGCCAGTATCGCCCCCGCCGAACGCGTGGCGGGGCGCGGAATCGCCTTCGCCGTCACCGAGTTCCTCACGCAGCGGCTCGTCGGCATCGTGCGGCTGCGCAGAACCAATTGGCACGCGCTCTCCACCGAGATGGCCTATGTGACCGCCCCCTGGGCACGCGGTGAGGGATACGCCACGGAATCGGCGCTCGCGGTCGCGCAGTGGCTCTTCCGGGACCAGAAGTTCGAGCGCATCGAGGTGCGGACCCCCGCCGACAACACCGCCTCGCAGCAGGTCGCGCAGAAGATCGGCTGCATCAGCGAGGGTGTGCTGCGCAATGCCTGGATAGCGCGTACCCAGACCGAGGACGGCGGCTGGACCGATATCCGTACCGATCTGATCGTCTGGGGTCTGCTGCCCGAGGATCTCGAAGGCGTGGCCGAGCAGATGGCCGACGCGGGCGGCTACGCCTCCTTCACCGACTGGAACTGACGGCGGCGGGGGACTCACAGCGACGGGGACTTGCAGGGGCAGGGACTTGGAGGGGCGGCGGGGACCCACGGCGGCGCCCAGCCAACCCGGTTGTCCCGGCCCACCGCCCGACGGTCTTCCGTCCTGGCCAGGTACTCTCACCGTGCCTCGTGGTGCCCATGGCCACGGGCGGCCGAAGTGCCCGTATCGGTCCATCCGCTCCACGCACGACCACGCGACCACTCGACCAAGCGACGACTCCGGGGAGACTGACGACGATGGCCGACCGCGTCACGGTGATCGGCTGGGACGGCTCACCGCTCACCGCTGCTGCCGGGGCCGCCCTCTCGGCCGCCACACTGGTGGCCGGAGCCGCCCACCATCTCGCTCTCCCCGAGGTGCCGCCGGACGCCGAACGCATCCGGCTCGGCTCCATAGATCTCGCGGCCCGCAGGATCGCCGGGCACCGCGGCAGCGCCGTGGTCCTCGCCGACGGGGATCCGGGCTTCTTCGGTGTCGTACGGACGCTCCGCGCGCCCGAACACGGTCTGGAGGTCGAAGTCGTCCCCGCGGTCTCCTCCGTGGCCGGTGCCTTCGCACGCGCCGGGATGGCCTGGGACGACGCCCAGATCGTCGTCGCCCACCGCCGTACGCTCCGCCGCGCCGTCAATGTCTGCCGCGCGCACACCAAGGTCGCCGTCCTCACCTCCCCGGGCGCGGGGCCGGCCGAACTGGCCCTGCTCCTCGACGGCGTCCACCGCACCTTCGTCATCTGCGAGGAACTGGGCACCGACCGGGAGCAGGTGAGCGTGCTCACCTCGGACAAGGCCGCCGACCATGTCTGGCGCGACCCCAATGTGGTGATCGTCATCGGCGGGGTCGGCACCGCGGTCTCGCCGACCGGCGGCTGGATCGCCGGACGCGACCCCGGCTATCCGCCGGCCGGCCGCGGCTGGGCCCTGCCCACCGCGGAGTACGGCATCGAACTGGACGAAGGCGAGTCGACCTGGCTGCGCGCCGCCCAACTGGCCCGGCTGGGCGCCCGTACCGGCGATCTGATCTGGGACATCGGCTCCGGCAGCGGAGCGCTCGCCGCCGAGGCCGCCCGCTTCGGTGCGGCCGTGATCGCCGTCGACGACGAGCCGGGAGCCTGCGCCAGTACGGCGGCGGCGGCCCGTCGCGCGGGCGTTCAGATGCAGGTCGTCCAGGGCCGGGCGCCCCAGGTGCTCGAACGGCTGCCGGAACCCGATGTCGTACGGATCGGCGGCGGCGGTATCGATGTGGTCACCGCGTGCGCCGACCGCAGGCCCGAGCGCATCGTCACCCACGCGGCCACCCGCGACGAGGCCGAGGCCGTGGGAACTGCCCTCGCGGGGGGCGGATATGAGGTCGAATGCGTGCTGCTCCAGTCCGTCGACCTCGACACGGGCGCGTGGACGGAGCGGGAGCGCTCCGTGGTTTTCCTGGTCTCCGGACAGCGTCCGGACAGCGCCCCCTGACCCTGTTCCGGCGCCGCGCGCGGTAAGCTGGCCGATCGTTGTACCGCAGCCGGGCGTTCGTCACTTCGTTAGTCAATGTCCGGAAAAGGGGCCCGTTTTGGACCCTCATGTGGTACAGCGACACTGGGGGGACGCGCGACGTGGCGCTGTCCACAGCGGGCCGGGGCGGATCCACCGCCACGGCCGCGAAAGGCCGCGCGAAGCCGCGAGACTTCGGGGTGACCGCGCGCCGTTCGTGCCGCGCGGCGCTCACGCTCGTTGTTCCTGACGGGCGCCGGAAGCGCCGCGGATCGGGCGCCCCGGGTGCAGGGCCGAAGGAGCACAACCTATGGGCGAGGGGTACGCATGACTGACACCGGCCAGGTCCTGGGCGAGGGACTGCCGGAGAACGCAGGCATGGTGGAGCAGCCGGGCATCCCCGCTCCCGGCGCGTACACCTACCTGGACCCCTCCGAGCCCGTCACCGAGGACGAGGATCTGCTGCTGATGCCGAGCGCGCAGGGGGGGTGGAGCGATCCCCAGGTGGTACCGGCGGAGGCGCCCGCCGTCTATGCCGCGCCGGACGGGTACGCCGCGCCCATGGGATATCCCGGACCTGAGGGGTTCGCCGGGCACGAGGGGTACCCCGGGCACCCGGGATTCGCCGTGCCCGCGGTGCCCGCGATGTCCGAGGGATTCGCCCGGGAGCAGTTCGCCGGTCCGGAGGGGTATGCCGCTCCCGAGCCGATGCCGGTCCAGCAGCAGGCGCCTCCCATAGAACAGCCGGCACCGATGGCGGAGCCGGTGTCACAGGTCCAGGCCGGGGTTCCGGCACAGCCCCCGGTCCAGACGGAGGCACAGGTTCAGGTGCAGACGCAGACGCAGGCCCAGATGCGGACGGAGGCGCCGGCGGAGCCCGCAGAGCAGGCTGTGCGGGCGCCGGACGCGTACCAGCCGCAGGGCCCGGTCACGGTGGCCGAGACTCCCGCTGATGCCGCTGCCGCCGCCGCTGCCGCCGCCTCTGTTCCGTCCACTGTCTCGTCCTCGGCGTCGGGTGAGTTCGTCATGCCGGTCCAGGAGGTCCCCGCCGCCCTTCCCGCCGAGCCGGAGGCGGTCGCCGTGGCGCAGTCGGCGCCCCGGGCAGCGGAGCAGGAGCCGGCACAGCAGGAGTCGGCACAGGAGCCGCAGCAGGGTTCCATCGGGCGGGGACGGAATCTGCACCAGCCGGGCGCGCATGAGGCCGGTGGCCGGGATTCCGGTTCGGTGGACCTCAGCGGGGTACGGATTCCGCCGCCCATGGCGACCGCCCCGCCCGTGGCGGCCCCGACCCCGCCGCGCCGTCCGTTGCACATGGGCCCGCCCGTGCCCGACCCGACGGGCGGTGTGGTGCGCTCGCTCGCGGACCGGGGCCCGGCGGGTACGCCCACCCAGTCCGTCCGCGTCCGTGCCCAGACCCAGGGACCGCCCACCACGGGTCCGGAGTATCTGGACGTACCGCGCGAGGAGCCGGCCGTACTGCCGGGGCCCCAGCTCGGCGAGATTCCGCCGCAGCCCGGGGCGCCGTGGGGTCCTGAACCGGCGGCGGTACCGGCGGCACCCGAGGTGCGAGCAGAAACGGTCGTGCCGGAGGCCCCGGCGCGACCGGAACCGGAGCCCGTGGCGGAACAGATGATGGAGCCGCAGTCCGCGCCGGAGCCTGAGCCGGCCACGGCCGAGGCCGAAGCCGAGGTTCAGATTGAGGCCGGGGCCGAGGCTGTCGCCGCCGAGCCGGCACCGGAGCCCGCTGCCGTGCCCGAGCCGGAGCCGGTGCCGGTGATGGCGGAACCGCAGACGGCCGACGAGCCGGTCCATGTCCAGCAGACGGTTGAGGCACCGGAAGAGCCGCTGGCCGCCGTGGAGCCCGTGGCCGTACCCGAGACCGCACCGGAGCCCGAGGCCGAGTTCGTACAGGCCTCCGAGGCCGAGACCGAGGTGAACCCCCAGCCCGAGCCCGAGCCCCAGCCGGAGCCCGTGCCCGTGCCCGTGCCCGAGGTCGTATACGCGCCAGAGGCTGAAGCCGCGCCCGCACCCGTACCGGTCGTCGCTGTACCCGCGTCCGCGCCCGTCGTGCCCGCTCCCGCTCCCGTGCCCGAAGTCGAGGCGGCGCCGGAGGCCGAGGTCGAGCCGGTGCCCGAGGCCGAGGCCGTGCCCGAAGCCGTTCCCGTCCCGCAGGAGGGCACCGCCGCCGCCTCCGGCTTCGACGACGCCGAGCGCGAGGCCGTGCTCCGGGTGATGCGCGAACGGCGCGACATCAGGAACGGCTTCCGCTCCGACCCCGTCCCGCACGAGGTGCTGCTCCGCGTCCTGGAAGCCGCGCACACCGCGCCCAGCGTGGGCCACTCGCAGCCCTGGGACTTCGTCGTCATCCGCTCCGCCGAGACCCGGCGCTCCATGCACGAACTGGCGCAGCGTCAGCGTGACGCGTACGCCAAGTCGCTGCCCAAGGGCCGGGCGAAGCAGTTCAAGGAACTGAAGATCGAGGCCATCCTCGACACCCCGGTGAACATCGTCGTCACCGCCGACCCGACGCGCGGCGGCCGGCACACCCTCGGCCGGCACACCCAGCCGCAGATGGCCCCGTACTCCTCGGCCCTCGCCGTCGAGAACCTGTGGCTCGCCGCCCGCGCGGAAGGGCTCGGCGTCGGCTGGGTCAGCTTCTTCGACGAGCGCGAGATGGTCCGCGCGCTGGGTCTGCCCGAGCATCTCGAAGTCGTGGCGTACCTCTGCGTGGGATACGTCGACGAGTTTCCCGAGGAGCCCGAGCTGATGCAGGCGGGCTGGTCCAAGCGCCGGCCGCTGTCATGGGTCGTCCACGAGGAGACCTACGGCCGCAGGGCGCTGCCCGGCGAGGAGCCGCACGATCTTCTCCAGGAGACCATCGCGAGCATCCGCCCGCTGGACGCCAAGGCGCTGGGGGAGGCGTGGGAGCGGCAGAAGCGGATGACGAAGCCCGCAGGCGCGCTCGGCATGCTGGAGATCATCTCGGCACAGCTCAGCGGTCTGTCGCGGCTGTGCCCGCCGCCGATTCCGGAGCCGGCCGCGGTGGCGATCTTCGCGGGGGACCACGGAGTGCACGCGCAGGGCGTGACCCCCTGGCCCCAGGAGGTCACCGGCCAGATGGTGGCCAACTTCCTGGGCGGGGGAGCGGTGTGCAACGCGTTCGCCAACCAGGTGGGCGCGGAGGTGTGTGTGATCGACGTGGGCGTCGCGGGCGAACTCCCTGCGACGCCGGGGCTGTTGCCCCGCAAGGTCCGGGCCGGTACGGCGGACTTCACGACGGGTCCCGCGCTGAGCCGTGAGGATGTGCTCGCCGCGATCGAGGTCGGCATCGAGACGGCGCGTGATCTGGTGGCCGCGGGCAACAAGGGGCTGCTCACCGGAGAGATGGGCATCGCCAATACGACGGTGTCCGCCGCGCTGATCTGCGTCTACACCGGCCAGGACCCGATGGAGGTCACCGGGCGGGGCACGGGCATCAACGACGAGATGCACGCCCGCAAGGTCGATGTCGTCCGCCGGGGCCTCGAACTCCACCGGCCGGACCCGGCCGACCCGGTCGGCGTCCTCGCCGCCGTGGGCGGTCTGGAGCACGCGGCCCTGGTCGGGTTCCTTCTCGGCGGCGCGTCCTTGCGCACCCCGGTGATCCTCGACGGTGTCAGCGCGGGCGCGGCGGCCCTCGTCGCTCGGGCGATCGCCCCGGAGGCCCTGGCCGCCTGCATCGCCGGCCACCGCAGCGCCGAACCGGGCCATGTGGCGGCCCTCAACAAACTGGGCCTGCGTCCCCTGGTCGACCTGGACCTGCGCCTCGGCGAGGGCACGGGCGCCCTTCTGGCGCTCCCGGTGGTACAGAGCGCGGCCCGGGCGATGCACGAGGTGGCGACGTTTGACTCGGCGGGAGTGACGGAGAAGTAGGACCGGGGCGCGCGGGATTTTCGTACCGCGCGCCCGTACCGCGGCCCGTACCGACCTTCCGGGTGTCCGGAAGGTCGGCAGCACGGTGCAGTCGGTCCCGACCGGCGGCTCCGACCGGGCTCCGGCAGCCCCGACCGGGCTCCGGAGCCGCACGTTCCGGCGCCATGGCGGAGACATCCGCCGGTATATCCCGCAAAGTCCGTACGGCCCGTACGAGCCTTACGGGCGCCCCAGCCGTTCGGCCCGAGCCGCCCGCACCGCATCCCGCACCCCGCCTCCCGGGATCCGGTGCCGCCCCGCGCTCCGGAAAGCGGGCCGGGAGACAGGGTCCCGGCCACGGACCCCGCTCCGACCGTGACCCCCACGCCCCCTCCCCGTAAGGTGGTCGCCGGGACCGCACCCCGTCCCACCAGCCGCTTCACCGCCACCGTGGCAGTACCGCACCGCCCCGCCCGCCCCGAGGAGTCCCTACCGACATGGCCGAGCACGCGCCGCATGCCGAGCACCCCGCCTACCCCGTCGGACTCCGCCTGTCCGGGCGGCGCGTCGTTGTCGTCGGCGGGGGACAGGTCGCGCAGCGCAGGCTGCCCGCGCTCATCGCGGCCGGCGCCGACATCGTGCTCGTCTCGCCCTCCGCCAAGGCGTCGGTCGAGGCCATGGCGGAGGCCGGCGAGATCCGCTGGGAGCGCCGCCGCTACGAGGAGGGCGACCTCACCGACGCCTGGTACGCCCTCATCGCCTCCAGCGACCCCGTCGCCAACCGCACCGCGTCCGCCGAGGCCGAACGCAATCGCGTCTGGTGCGTGCGCAGCGACGACGCCGAGGCCGCCACCGCCTGGACCCCCGCCACCGGCCGCAGCGAGGGCGTCACCGTCGCCGTGCTGACCGGACGGGACCCGCGCCGTTCCGCCGCCGTACGGGACGCCATCGTCGAGGGCCTGCGTGACGGCACCCTCGCCGCCCCGCACCACCGCACCCGTACCCCGGGTGTCTCCCTCGTCGGCGGCGGCCCGGGGGACCCCGATCTGATCACCGTGCGCGGTCGCAGGCTGCTCGCCGAGGCGGACGTCGTCATCGCCGACCGCCTCGGCCCCCGCGACCTGCTGAACGAACTCCCCCCGCACGTCGAGGTGATAGACGCGGCGAAGATCCCGTACGGCCGTGCCATGGCCCAGGAGGCCATCAACGACGCGCTGATCGAGCACGCCAAGGCGGGCAAGGCCGTGGTCCGGCTCAAGGGCGGCGACCCGTTCGTCTTCGGCCGCGGCATGGAGGAGGTCCAGGCGCTCGCCGAGGCGGGCATCGCCTGCACGGTCGTGCCGGGGATCTCCAGCTCCATCAGCGTGCCGGGCGCCGTGGGCATCCCCGTCACCCATCGGGGTGTCGCCCATGAGTTCACCGTCGTCAGCGGCCATGTCGCCCCCGACGACGGCCGCTCACTGGTCGACTGGGCCGCGCTCGCCCGGCTCCACGGCACGCTCGTACTGCTGATGGCCGTCGACAAGATCGGCGCCATCGCCGAGGCGCTCGTCGCGTACGGCAAGGCACCCGACACCCCCGTCGCCCTGATCCAGGAGGGCACCACGGCGTCCCAGCGACGGGTCGACGCGACGCTCGCGACCGTGGCGGACACCGTACGGACCGAGGAGGTACGGCCTCCCGCCGTCATCGTCATCGGCGAGGTCGTGGCCCTCGGCGACGGCCGCTGACGGCCGCTTCCACCCGGCCCGCGCCCCCGGCGGATCGCCGACCGCCTCCGGCGCCCCGGCACCCCGCCACCCCCGCCCGAACCCGATCGGACAAGGCAGTGTCACCCCGTGGCTGAACCCATCACCATCGACGATCCCGACGACCCGCGCCTGCGCGACTACACGGATCTGACCGATGTCGAACTGCGCCGCAGACGCGAGCCCGCCGAAGGTCTCTTCATCGCCGAGGGCGAGAAGGTCATCCGCCGGGCCGGGCAGGCCGGATACACGATGCGGTCGATGCTGCTGTCGGCCAAGTGGCTCGACACCATGCGGGATGTCATCGACCGGGCCACGGCCCCGGTGTACACGGTGAGCCCCGGCCTCGCCGAGCGCGTCACCGGCTACCACGTGCACCGCGGCGCCCTCGCCTCCATGGCGCGCAAGCCGCTGCCCGCCGTGGCCGAGGTCCTCCGTACGGCCCGCCGTGTCGCCGTCATGGAGGCGGTCAACGACCACACCAACATCGGCGCGATCTTCCGCAGCGCCGCGGCCCTCGGCATGGATGCCGTACTGCTCTCCCCGGACTGCGCCGATCCGCTCTACCGGCGCTCGGTGAAGGTCTCCATGGGGGCGGTGTTCTCCGTACCGTACGCCCGGCTCGACGGCTGGCCCAGGTCGCTGGACACCGTACGGGAAGCGGGCTTCAGAGTGCTGGCGCTCACCCCCGACGAGCGGGCGTCCGCGATGGACGAGGCCGCGCCGCACCGGCTGGAGCGCGTCGCGCTGCTGCTCGGCGCGGAGGGCGAGGGGCTCTCCGCGCGGGCGCTCGACACCGCCGACGAGTGGGTCCGTATCCCGATGGCGCACGGTGTGGACTCGCTGAACGTCGGAGCCGCCGCGGCGGTCGCGTTCTACGCGGTGACCTCGGGCCGGCCGGGGAACTGACCGGACAGAGGGCGCGCGCCCGAGCCCGGACCCGACCTGGATCAGAGCTGCTGGGCCGCCGCGATCCCGAGGGCGACGATCAGCGTCACGACGACGAAGACGATCAGCCGCTGCCGCAGCAGACGCGGGTTGGCGGGCCGCCGCCCGGCCGAGGTGGTGCGCCCGCCGGCCGGCTGACGGCCGCCGCCCGTACGCCCGGTGCCACGCGGCTGCGGCGGGCGCGAGCCCCCCGTACGCGGCGAAGAGCCCCCGGTACGTGACGAGGAACCGCCGTTACGGGCCGAAGGGCCTCCGGAACGCGGCGACGAGCCTCCCGTGGAGCCCCCCGTACGCGGTGACGAGCCCGTGGATCTCGGGGATCCGGAACGGGACACGGACGAGCCGGAGCCTGAACCGGAGCCACCCGCCGTACGGCTCTGGGAGCCGCGTTCGCCCATGGAGCCCCGTTCGACCAGACGCTCCGTGTACCGCTCGGTCAGCCGCCCCGTCGGCAGCTCCTGCGCCTCGCGCTCACGCACCCGCTGGACGGGCGGCCGGCTGTCCGAGAGCCCCTGGGCCTCCCTGGCCGCGATCTCCTTGAGCCGCATCGACAGTTGGAGCGTGCTGGGACGCTCGTCCGGGTCCTTGGCGAGACAGGCGCGCAGCAGCGGCGCGAGCGCGTCGGGCACCCCGTGGAGATGCGCCTCCTCATGGACCACCCGGTAGAGCATGACCTCGGAACTGCCGTGTCCGAAGGGCGAGTCGGCGGTCGAGGCGTACGCGAGAGTCGCCCCCAGCGAGAACACGTCCGTCGCCGGGGTCACCGTGGCGCCCCGCACCTGCTCCGGCGCGAGGAACCCGGGCGAACCCACCGCCGTACCGACATGCGTCAGCGTGCTCGCGCCGGTGGCCCAGGCGATACCGAAGTCGATGATGCGGGGGCCCTTGGGCGAGAGCAGGATGTTCGAGGGCTTGAGGTCACGGTGGACGACCCCGGCCTCGTGCACGGCCACCAGGCCCTCGGAGAGGGCGGCGCCGACGGAGGCCACCTCGGCGGCCGGCAGCGGACCCTCCTCGGCGACCTTGTCGTGCAGCGAGGGGCCCGGCACATACTGGGTGGCGAACCAGGGCCGTTCCGCCTCCAGGTCCGCGGCCACCAGCCGGGCCGTACAGCCGCTGCGGATCCGGCGTGCCGCGGAGACCTCGCGGGCGAACCGCGACCGGAACTCCTGATCCTCCGCCAGGTCCGGCCGGATCACCTTCAGCGCGACCCGCTGGCCGCGCCGGTCGGAACCCAGATAGACGACGCCCATCCCGCCGGCGCCCAGCCGCCGGTGGAGCCGGAACGAACCGACGACACGCGGGTCCTCGCGCCGGAGCCGCATCATCGCCATGTCCATCCCCGCTGCCCGGTCGTCCGTGTGACGTGGCACAGCTTACGTACCCGCGCCCCGGCGCGCTCATAGGCCGCGCCCTCGTGGACCGACCGATTGTCAGTGCGGGGTGGGAAACTTGAGAAGTGGTCAGGGGACGGCGGATCCCAAGTCCTCCTGACCCGTGCGAGATCTCAAAGGTCCGTCGCAGAAGGGGGATTGGATCGTGAAGGGTGACCGGGTGGAGATAGTCGTGGACGCGGGCGACACGACTCGTACGTATGAAGTGGTGGCGAGCAGGGCGGGCCGTCGGGTGGAGACGGCGGTGCGCCGGGGCGTGGTGGAAGTGAGCGAAGTCACCCGGAACGGGTCGGTGGTACGGACGGCCCGTTTCATGGCCACGCGTGTGCTCGCGCTGGTCGAGCAGCCGGTGCCGCGGCAGGACTCCTCGGAGCGCGCTCTCCGGGAAGACCCCCAGTCCTGAGGCTTCCTCTCCACCCAGGGGAGTACTCCAGCGGCAGGAGGCTCATCCTCCGGGAGGCCCGTCAATGGGTACGCGGGCATGACGACCCGGGCCTGACGCTTCCCTACTGTTGAGATCAAGCGGTGGGTGCGGCACTCGTCCCCCGAGGTCGCCACCCGCCGCTGTCGGAACAGACAGGAGAGGGACCATGGCGGGCACGGCACCGCGGGCAATGATCCGCACGCAGGGACGCAGGGCGTTCGCCGCGTTCGGCGGAAGCCGGTCCGGCCCGCGCCACCCCCTGGTGGCGACGGCCATGGTCCTTCCTCTGGCGACACTGCTCGTGGTCGTCTTCGGCGGCTGGGACGCGGTGGTCGCACAAGCGTCGTCCGTGGGCGTGATGCTGGGGCGCTGAGCGGCGCCCCGGACCCGGGAGAGCGGCCCGGGTCGGGGACATCCGGCCAACAACCCCGTGGGGACGGGGGTGCGGCGGACGGCAGCGTTTGGCCGGTCAGCTGGGGAGCTGACCGGCCATCGCGCTGTCCGGGCTACGGTACGCCCACCACGCGTGCCGCGTCAGCCCTTCCCGCACGGCCCCTTCCCGGTACCCGCGCAGGCGCCCCGAGACAGTCCGCCCGCAGCCCGGGGGCATTTTCGGCGGGCGGGCGCGGATCGTAAGGTTCTCGCGGGAATTCGTCGCATCGGGGGAATTCATCGCATAGGGGGACCATGACCGTATCCGTCGTCCGAGCGCTCGGGCTCGTCGCCCGCCGGGCCGCCCACGCGGCGGATCCCACGGTGGATCCGACGGCCGATCCGACGGCCGATCCGGCGGTGGATCCGGCGGCGGGCGCGGTGGCGGGTCCCGCGTCGGACCCCTCGCGCTGCCGCGCCTGCGGGCATACGGAGGCCGTGCTCGCCGAGCGTGGCGAAGGGGTCGTCGTACGGCACGGAAAAGCCGTCGCCAAGGCGCACGCGGACGGTACGGACCCCGCGGACCACCGCGTCAGACTCGCCGTCGCCGCGCACCCACGGCTCACCGGGATCCTGCTGCCCCCGTTGCCCCCGGTCCCCGCGGATGCCGGGGCGGTACGGGGGCGTCCCGTCACCGCGTGGCCCTACGGAAGCCCGGTCGATCCGGCCGACCCCGACGCCGCGCCCTGGGAGCAGGCGGGCGGTCTTGTCGCCCGGCTGCACTCCGTACCGCTGGAGACCATCAGGGCGGCCGTCCGGACGACGGGCGGGCTGCCGCCCATGCGCGGGCCCGCCAAGGCCGCCCGCGCCGTCGCGCGGCTGCGGGCCGCGGGACCGCACCCCGCCGCCGGTCCCGTCCTGCGCGCCTGGGAGCGGCTCCCCGCCTGGGCGCGCGACAAGGCGCCCTCGCCGGGGCCCGGCACCCTCTGCCACGGCGATCTGCATCTCGGCCAGCTCGTACGCCACCCCGCACCCGACGGGCCCTGGCTCCTCATCGACGTGGATGATCTCGGAATCGGCGACCCTGCCTGGGACTTGGCCCGCCCCGCCGCGTGGTATGCCGCCGGGCTGCTGCCGCCGGAGATCTGGCAGCGCTTCCTCGGCGCCTACCGCGCCGCGCGCGGCCCCGCCGTACCCACCACGGCAGCCGTACCCACCACGACCGGCCCGGATCCCGGTCCGGACCCCGCCGAGTACCCCGATCCATGGCCCCGGCTCGATGTCCCCGCCCGCGCCCTCACCGTCCAGACCGCCGCCCTCGCGATCGCCAAGTCCGTGGCGGAGGACCGGGATCTCGACGAGGTCGAGCATCTGATGATCGACGCCTGTGGCCGGATCGCTTCGCTCCCTCCCCAGTTGGAGCCCCCGCGCTCGTCGTAGGCTGAACCGACCGTCGCCGGGCATGTGTTCCGGCGATGCCGGACGAACGGCGAGGAGCTGAGCCGACGATGCAGTGTCCCAAGTGCCATGCAGCGATGCATACCTACAACCGCAACGGTGTTCAGATAGAGCAGTGCAGCGGCTGCCGGGGGATCTTCCTCGACTACGGCGAGCTGGAGTCCCTGACCCGTCTGGAGTCCCAGTGGACCCAGCCCGCCCCGCCCGTGCCGCCGGCCCCGCAGGCCTATCCGGCCGCCCCCGCGCCCGCCTGGGGCGCCCCGCACCACGGCGGTCACCATGGCGGGCACCACCGCCAGAAGAGCTTCGGACGGATGCTCTTCTCCTCCTGAGACCCGGAGGCGCCATGACAGAGCCCCCGGTCGTCAAGACGACCGGGGGCTCTGGGTGGTGCGCGATACTGGGATTGAACCAGTGACCTCTTCCGTGTCAGGGAAGCGCTCTCCCGCTGAGCTAATCGCGCAGGTCAACCTGCGTTTCCTGCATCTCAGCCGCACTGCCGCGATCATGCGATCCCGCCGTGTGCGAACTGCGTGCGCGATACTGGGATTGAACCAGTGACCTCTTCCGTGTCAGGGAAGCGCTCTCCCGCTGAGCTAATCGCGCGGGAATCCAAAAGGATCCAGTGGACGATACTGGGATTGAACCAGTGACCTCTTCCGTGTCAGGGAAGCGCTCTCCCGCTGAGCTAATCGTCCTTGGAGGTGGAGACGGGATTTGAACCCGTGTAGACGGCTTTGCAGGCCGTTGCCTCGCCTCTCGGCCACTCCACCAGGAGCATGGGGACTAAGGGTAAATCCCCCATATCGAGCGGACGACGAGATTCGAACTCGCGACCCTCACCTTGGCAAGGTGATGCTCTACCAACTGAGCCACGTCCGCCTGTCGTTTCCCGGGCCCCTCTGCACGGCCCGGCGACGTGTTGAACTCTAGCGGATTCCGGGGCCAGCACAAAAACGCGTTTCCGCAGCGTGCTGCGGTGCGTTCGCCGTGCGTTCAGGCCGGAGCGGCCCAACGGAGGCTGTTCTAGACTCGCAACCGTGCACGACCTCGCCCCTTTGGCCCGCTTCGGCGCCCTCGTCGCCACTGGTCTGCGGGATGTCACCCATGATCCGGAGGCGCTCGAATCCGCCGGTTTCTGGGCCGTCGCCGCGGACTTCGAGGGCCGGCTCACCTGTGCCAGATTCGCTGATGTACGGGCCGAACCGGTGCCCGTCCCCGTACCGGGCCGATGGCTGGGACCCCGCCCCGGTGACTGGACGTCCTCCCTCGATCACACCGCGTACACCCGGGGTGTGCGGCGTATCCGCGAGTACATCGCGGCCGGTGACGTCTATCAGGTCAACCTCTGCCGTGTTCTCTCCGCGCCGCTGCCCGACCCGGAGGCCTCCGATGTCGACGCGCTGACGTCGCTGCTCGCGCGCGACAACCCGGCCCCGTACGCCGGGACGATCCGGCTGCCCGCCCATGGCGTGGAGATCGCCACCGCCTCGCCGGAGCTGTTTCTGCGCCGCGACGGCGGCACCGTCGAGTCGGGCCCGATCAAGGGCACCGGCCGCACCGCCGCCGATCTGCTGGAGAAGGACTACGCCGAGAACGTGATGATCGTGGACCTCGTCCGCAACGACCTCGGCCGTGTCTGCGCCACCGGCTCCGTCACCGTCCCGGCCCTCTGCGCGGTGGAGCCCCACCCCGGACTGGTCCATCTCGTCTCGACCGTGAGCGGCGAACTCGCGGAGAAGGCCGGCTGGCCGGATCTGCTGACCGCCACCTTCCCTCCCGGCTCGGTCACCGGCGCCCCCAAGTCCAGCGCCCTGAAGATCATCGAGGAGCTGGAGACGGCACCGCGCGGTCCCTACTGCGGGGGTATCGGCTGGGTCGACGCGGACCGCGGCACCGGCGCCCTGGCCGTGGGGATACGTACGTTCTGGATCGACCGCGCCACCGCACAGGGACCCGTGCTGCGCTTCGGCGCGGGCGCCGGGATCACCTGGGGCTCGGACCCCGAGGGGGAGTGGGAGGAGACCGAACTGAAGGCGTCCAGACTGCTCGCGATAGCGTCGGGCGCGTACGAGGCGACCGGAAGGACCGCGTCATGAGGATCTGGGTCAACGGCGGACTGCTGAGGGCCGAAGCCGCCAGGGTGTCCGTGTTCGATCATGGGCTGACGGTGGGCGACGGAGTCTTCGAGACGGTCAAGGCCGTCCAGGGGCGGCCCTTCGCCCTCGCCCGCCATCTCGACCGGCTGGCCCGCTCGGCCCGTGGTCTCGGGCTGGCCGAGCCCGATCCGGACGAGGTACGTCACGCCTGTACGGCCGTTCTCGACGCCAACCCCATGGAACTGGGCCGGCTCAGGATCACCTACACCGGCGGACTCGCCCCGCTCGGCTCCGACCGGGGTGACGAGGGGCCCACCCTGGTCGTCGCGGCGAGCGCGGCGAAGCGCCGTCCCGACACCACCGCCGTCATCACCGTCCCCTGGACACGGAACGAACGCGGCGCGGTGACCGGGCTCAAGACCACCTCGTACGCCGAGAACGTCGTCGCGCTCGCCCGCGCGCACGAACGAGGCGCCTCCGAGGCGCTCTTCGCCAACACCGTCGGGGCGCTCTGCGAGGGCACGGGCTCCAATGTCTTCGTCGTACTCGACGGCGAGCTGCACACCCCGCCCCTCGCCTCCGGCTGTCTCGCCGGTATCACCCGCGCCCTGACCGCCGAGTGGGCGGGCGCCCGTGAGACCGATCTCCCGCTGGACGTCCTGGAGCGCGCGGACGAGATCTTCCTGACCTCGACCCTGCGTGACGTACAGGCCGTCCACCGTGTCGACGACCGTCAACTCCCCACCGCCCCGGGCCCGGTGACCAGCAAGGCGATGCGCCTCTTCGAGGAGCGTGCCGGAGCGGACCTGGACCCCTGAGCCCGGAGCGGACCCGGACCGGCCTCGGCCCGGTGGGAAGGCGATGGCCGGCCACCGGCGATTCCGGTCCGTAAACCGGATGACTCCACCGCGCGCGACGGGTACAACTCCCCTGATGACCACCACCCTGCGGCCGACCGGGCCGCTCCGGCAGACCGACGACGGCGGAAAGTCACGCTCCTACGAGGTCTGCGTGAACAGCCGCCCCGTCGGGACGATCGAGATCGCCACGGATCCCGGCTTCGGCCATACGGCCGGGACCGTCCGCGCGCTCCGCATCGACGAGCCCGACCGCCGGCGCGGCCGTGCCACCGTCGCCGCGCTCGCGGCCGAAGAGGTGCTGCGCGGCTGGGGCTGCGGCCAGGTGACGGCGTCCGTACCGGCCGACGCCCTGGCCGCGCTGCGCATGCTGGAGTCCCTCGGCTATGTCGAACGCAGCCGCAACATGGACAAGGAACTTCCGCCGGATCCACCCGCCCTGCCTCGGGATGTGGCGGGCCGTCCCATGAACGGGCCGGAGTACCAGGCCTGGGAGGCGCTGGCCGTCGAGAACTACGCGCGGAACTGGATCGACCGCGGCACCCCGCCCGAGCAGGCCCGCGCCAAGGCGGAGTCCAGCCACCGGGAACTGCTGCCCGACGGGCTCGCCACCCCAGGCGCCGCACTGCATGTCCTGGTCCACGACGGAAGCGTCGTCGGCCATGTCTGGGTCGCGCCCCGCGAGGTACGGCCGGGCAGGCCCGGATCGTATGTGTACGACGTGGCCGTGACGGAGGGCCTGCGCGGCAAGGGGTACGGCAGGGCGCTGATGCTGCACGCCGAGGGGATCGCCCTGGCAGCCGGTTCCGAACTGCTCGGGCTCCATGTCTTCGCGGGCAACACCCCGGCGATCCGGCTGTACGAATCGCTCGGATACGAGGCGACGCACCACAACTTCTTCAAGCCGCTCCTCTGAGGGCCGCCGCTTCGAGGTCCGCCTCCGCCGAGCCCTGACCGGGCCGCGGCCCGGTCAGACGCTCTCCCGCGCGAGCAGCCGGTCGGCGATCTCCTCGATCCGGACGCGCAGACCCTCCTGGCTCCCGCCGCCGTCGAGGCGCTCCTCGCCGATGACATACGTCGGCGTGCCGGTCACCCCGATCGCCTTGCCCTCGGCCTGGTCGGCGTCGACGGCCAGCAGATGCCGGCCGTCGATCAGAGCGGTGTCGAACTCCTCGGCGTCCAGACCCAGCTCCCGGGCGATCTCCAGCAGTACGGGCTCGCCCCCGGCGGCCAGCTCCGCCGTCCTGGCGAGAAGGGCTTCCGCGTAAGGCCACCCCTTGCCCTGCTCGGCGGCCTCCTCCGCGGCCTGGGCGGCGGCGTACGCGTGCTTGTGCCGCTCCAGGGGGAAGTGCCGCAGCCGCGCCTCCAGCCGGTCGCCGTAGCGGGCGCGCAGCGCGCTCAGGTCCGCCAGGGCGGTGTGGCAGTCCGGGCACTGGAGATCGAACCAGACGTCGAGGACGACGGGTGCGCTGGGCCCGGCGGAGGTGAAGTCGCTCATGGGGGCCAGTCTCCCGGAGATGGCGCCCCGGCCCAAACCGGGTCCGGTGGGAGCCGCGACCGGGACCTGGGGAGGATGACGTCCCCCAGTTCTCCCCGAGATCCGCAGGACGCCCTTCCCTACCGTGGCCCCGAGCGGGCGGTCAGGTGCAGGATGGAGTGCGGGAAGGTGTTCTGCCCTGACGCGCTCTGCCTGGAGGACCTGATGATTGCCGAGACCATTTGCTCTGCGTTGTCAGCGGCGGGCGTGGGCATCGCCGCGATCACGGCCTACCGCAAGCGGTTCCTCGCCGCGGCCCGGATCCTGGCGTACGCGCTGGTCCCGGTGGCCCTGGTGATGACGGGCATCGTGAAGTGGGCCGCCAACACCGCCTTCAGCCCGACGGCCTGGCTGGGCTTCGGCGTGCTCGCGGTGGCGTGGCTGCTCTTCCTGACGACACGCGCGGTGGAGCGGCGCGGCGGCCGGACCCGTAAGCAGCGCAGGGAGGCCGCCAAGGCGGCACGACGGGGAGCGGTGGAACCCGCCGCGTCCGTGCCCTCGCTCGGTCCGGGAAGCGGACCGGCCGCGCAGCCCAAGGCCAAGGAGCGCGCCGCACAGCCGGGTGACGACTTCAGCGACATCGAGGCCATCCTCAAGAAGCACGGCATCTGACGACAGGGCGGAGGAAGGGCGGAAGGCGGGCGGACGGCGGGTGAGCAGGGCCCGGGTCCCGGCCCCTCGTCCCCGGGGTATTCGCGGCAGGATCGCAGGTGAGCGCCGTTCCGGCGGCGGTTCCAGTGATTTGTCCACGGAATATGATGAACTCCCGCGCTGAAAACGCGTGTTGGTCATTGGCGTGCTCCGGGGTACGTCATGATCGCCCCGAGATGCTCGATACCTCCCGGGGTGAAACCCCCGTACCCACCGATGAGCAGCGCGGTTGCCTTTTCGCGCTGTCCCAGCCACCGTTGATGATCTTTCTGACGGTGATCGGCTCGCTGCTGCTGATGGCAGCGGTGCACGATCTGTTCCTGCTGTGAGACTCAGCCGGCCGCTTCCTTGCGGCGAGCCCGGTACGCGGCGACATGCAGCCGGTTGCCGCAGGTGCGGCTGTCGCAGTAGCGGCGCGAACGGTTCCGCGACAGGTCGACGAACGCGTGCCCGCAGTCCGGGGCCTCGCAGCGGCGCAGCCGTTCCTGCTCACCGGCCACGACCATGAACGCCAGCGCCATCCCGCAGTCGGCGGCGAGATGATCGGCGACCGAGGCCCCCGGCGCGAAGTAATGCACATGCCAGTCATAGCCGTCGTGATCGGTGAGCTGCGGCGTCGTCCCCGCGGCGGCGACCAGCCGGTTGATCAGATCGGCCGCGGCGCGCGCGTCCGGTGCCGCGAACACCTCCGCGAAACGCGCCCGCACCTCCAGCACGGCCCGCAGATCGCGCCGGCCGAGGTCACCCACACCACTGAGGCTGTGGCTCTGTACGAAGCCGTACAGGGCCTCGATGTCCGCGAGACCGTCGGGTGTGCCGTTCCGAGTGCCGCCCGTACCGTCCTCCGGCGCGGTGTTCACCAGATCGACCACGGTGTCGAGGGCGATCCGGGTGTCGTGGGGAATCAGCACGATCCGCTCCCTGGCCTGCCGCGGGCCGGTGCCCGCCGAATCCCGCTGACTTTAGCCGCTGCCCGGAGCGGCCGGGCGGGAACGCGGCGGCGGTGGAACACGCCTGCGACGGAAGCCGGCGGGGAACACCTCGACGGCGGGAACGCGCCTGGGCCCTGTCCGTCGGGAACGCACCGGCGCCGGCGTCGCGGTGGGTTCCGCGGCGTCGGCGCCGATGTCCTCCCTGTATGCGATTGTCCGCACGGCGCCGTCTCCCCGAGTCGGACGGCGCCGAGCAGCCCTCTGCCTGGCTCAGCTCTCGGCCAGGATGTGTGAGAGCTCCGTATCGAGGTCGAAGTGACGATGCTCGGTGCCCGGCGGCACCGCGGCGTCGGTCCTTTTGAGGAACGACTCCAGGGCCCGCGCCGGGGCCTCGAGCAACGCTTCTCCCTCCGGGGAGCTCAGAGCGATGCAGACGACGCCCTGACCGTGACTGCGGGACGGCCAGACCCGGACGTCGCCCGTGCCGGTGGGCCTGTGCAGCCCCTCGGCGAGAAGGTCGCGGGCGAAAACCCACTCGACCGTCTCCTCGGCTCCGGTGTGGAAGGTGGCGTGCACGGCATAAGGATCGGCCGTGTCATACCGCAGGCCCGCAGGTACAGGCAGTGAGGACTCGCTCGATACAACGAGGCGCAGGTGCAGCTCGCAGCTGACCGTGGTGTTCATAAGCGCCAGGGCCTTTCGCTCAGTGTGCGCTCGGGGATTCGCACGTCGGCGAATTCGACATGCCACCTATGGTGCCGTTGTAAACCCCTCTGTCTCTTTTGTGCGCCTTCAGGTACCTCGTACAGCGGTGTGTGACTTCGGGTCATACGGCCATTCCGGTGACGTGAGCGATTCGGGTACGTTGGGCCCATGCATGCGGAGAGTGACGAGCGGGGGCAGGTCGTCGTTCCGGCGACCCCGGAGCCCGCCGCGGGGGATGTGACGGAAGGCCTTGGGGCCGCGCCGGAGCGTGAGCTCGGCTCGCGCGCGCCGGGCTTCATCCGGGCGTCGCGGACGCTTCATCTGAGCTGGCAGGTCGGCGTCTTCGTGGTCGGTCTCGCGGTGGTCGGGGCGGGCGCCGCCATGCTCGTGCTGCCGGGTCCCGGCTGGCTGGTGATCTTCGGCGGGATGGCGATCTGGGCGACCGAGTTCGTCTGGGCCCAGCTGGTGCTGCGCTGGACCCGGCGCAAGGTGACGGAGGCGGCCCAGAAGGCGCTCGATCCCAAGGTCCGGCGGCGGAACGTGATCCTGACGACCATCGGTCTGGTGATCATCGCCGTGCTGGTCGGGATCTATGTCTGGAGGTTCGGGATCGTCATGCCCTGGAAGATCGACGAGTGATCCGGTACGCGTCGTGGGGCACCGCTGACATGGGGTAATGTGTGCGGTGCGCCGGGGCGATTAGCTCAGTGGGAGAGCGCTTCGTTCACACCGAAGAGGTCACTGGTTCGAACCCAGTATCGCCCACCCGGAATCGAGGCCCCGGAGACCGACAGGTCTCCGGGGCCTCGCTGTTTCCCCCGGTCGTTTCCTCCGGCCGCCCCTGGTGTCGCCCGTTCTCGCCCTGCCGTTCAGCGCATGCGGCCCAGGCTCCGGCGCACCCTGCGGGCGTCCTTCAGACGCCGCTCGTACGTGGCGCCCACCGCGAGCAGCAGCACTCCCGCGAGGGCCGGCGGCAGCCAGCGCGGCAGCGCGCCCACGGCCTGCACGACATAGGGGGCCAGCTCGTGCAGCGCGACCAGGCCGAGGACCGTACCGCCCAGGACCAGCGGCGCCTGGAGGCCCAGCCGGGCGCCCGAGAGCGTGATGGCCAGGGCCGCGACTCCCAGCAGCAGCGGCCGGGACCAGTGGGTGTCGCCCCATGCCGCCAGCAGGCTCGGCAGCAGTGTCACCGCGAGCCCCGGACCGTACGCCGTCCAGGACGAGGCCTCCGGATCGCGGCGGCGCCGCAGCAGCCCCACGGCGAGCGCGGGGAGCGTCACGGGCAGCGTGTACGCCTCGGGCACCGGCACGTCGGAGGCGGCCAGCCGGACCCAGGTGGCCAGGACGAACAGCGCCGTGGCGGTGTACCCGGCCACCGTTCTGCGCTCGGCGCGGACCGCGGTGCCCGCCGCGATCACCCCGCACAGCGCGAGTACCAGCGCCAGTACGGACGCCCGGCCCGAGGCCAGCGCGACCGCGAGGAGACCGGCGCCGGCGGCGGTGATCTCGATCGGGGCCGCGAGCGGGCGCGTGGACGGCAGGGCGGCGAGCAGAGCCACGGCCGCGGGAACCACGAGAACGGCCACGGCCGTGGTCTCGACGGACAGTCCGGCCGCCGCGCACGCCGCTGCCACCAGCGCGGTCGTGTACCCGACGGCCGTACAGGCCAGGACCGCGCGGATACGGACGGTCTCCGTGGCCTCCGTGGTCCCCGCGGTTTCCGCGGCATGGGCGGTCATTCGGGCCATGGCGGCCCCCGCGAACAGCGCCGACAGCACGGCGAGCGTGGTCACCGTCGCGGCCCGACCGCCGAGCGACATGAGCGAGCCGCCGGCCGAGCCCGCCAGGGCGCAGACCAGCGCGGTGACCCGCACCGGCGAGCCCCCGGGGACACGCGGGCCCACGACCACCGCGAGCGCCCCTGCCGTCAGCAGCGCCGGCACCGCCACCCTGACCGGGTAGGCCGCGTCCAGGGCGAGCGGCAGCACCAGGACGCCTGCCCAGCCGAGCGCCAGGGACCCGCAGAGCGCGAGCGTACGCGCGACCGCGCTGACTCCGCCTCGGGCTCCGGCTCCGTCTCCGCCTCGGGCTCCGACTCCGGCTCCGGTGTCCCGTGCGCCTGGGTATGGGCCGTAGGCCGATACCGCGAGTGCCCCGGCCGCCGTCAGCAGGACCACCGGCGCCGTCGGCCGGCCCGGCCATGGCACGGCGGGCACGCCCGTCCAGATCTCCGGGATCGCGGCCACGCCGCCCAGCAGCGCGACGGCGACCGCCGGCAGTGCCCACAGCACCGACAGGGCGGCCACCAGCCCCGCGGCCCCCGCGAGTCCTCGGACGACCGGCCCTGGCAGCCGGGTCCGTACCACCGTCGACAGCGCGACGGCGCAGAGCAGATACCCCGGAGCGGTCCAGCCGCCCGGTACGGCCGTACGCACCACCGCGCCGACCGCGGCGATCCCCGCCAGTCCCGCCACCGCCGCGCAGACAGGAGCGAGCGCGCCCGCGCGGCGGGCCGCGAGGAGACCCAGAGCCGCCGCCGCGAGCAGCAGCGCCCCCGGCCGCAGCGCCGCCGGAGGGGTCACCGCCGACACGGACAGCGCCCCGGCCACCAGCAGCGCCCCGGCCGCCGTCACCCCGGCGGCGACGCCCGCGAAGCCCCGTACCGTACGGGATCCCGTACGCGACGCGAGCGCGGTGTCCAGCGCCGCCGTCACCAGCAGTGCCCAGGACACCGTCAGAGGGGTGGAGCCGGTGGCCAGCGCCCAGAGCGTCAGGGGGAGCTGGGCCGTCAGTACGGCCGCGGGCAGCGGACCGCGCAGACCGCCCAGAGCCGTCCCGTACCCGGCCCAGAGCACGGCGAGCACGGCGGTGGCCGCCGCCGTGCAACCGAGACCGTCCGCCCCCGGCAGCGCCACCCGGTACAGCGCGTACGCGTCGAGGACCGTCAGCACCAGACCCAGCGCGGCCACCGCCTCCGCGGTCGAGCGCAGGCCCCGGCGCAGCAGCGGCACGGGCACCGCGAGCGTCAGGACGGTCACCCCGGTCAGTACCGCCGCACGGCCGCCGATCCCCAGATGGCCCCAGCTCACCAGGGTGAAGGCGATCGCCGCGACCGCCAGCAGCAGTCCGCCGAGCATGAGCAGCACATTCTGCGCACCGGGCGAGGAGGTCCCGGCCGGAGGCGCGAAGGACCGCGCGACGGGTTGAGCCCAGGGCGGCGCCGGCTGCGCGCGCAGGTTCAGCAGATACGCCTTGCGCGTGAGCAACTGGCCTCTGCGCGCGTCGAGTCGGACCAGCTCCTGGTCGATGATCGCCAGCTCCTGTGCGGGCGGCGGCACATTCGTCATACCGGCGAGTGTGGTCCGCGCCACACACCGTGCCATGGGCTCCCGTACTCAGATACGGGGGTGAGTACCCGGCATTCGGTTTGAAGGAGACCCGAGGGGACCTGTATGGTTCAGTGCGTTCCCGGGCGATTAGCTCAGTGGGAGAGCGCTTCGTTCACACCGAAGAGGTCACTGGTTCGAACCCAGTATCGCCCACCGGGAGAGGCCGGTCCGTCAGTGACGGACCGGCCTTCGCGCGTTCCGGACGCACCGTGTTCCGGGCGCGCCGGTGATCAGGACGAGCGCCGGTGATCAAGCGGCGGCGGGCAGTTCGGGCCGCAGCGGCCAGGCCGGATCCACCGACTCCTCCGTACCGTTACGGGAGAACCACGCCTGGAGACCCCGCGCCTGCGCCGCGTGCCAGACCGCCTGGAGCGTATGCAGCTCCGCCGCGCTCAGCCGCTCCATCCGCGCCGCGAACCGGCGGCCGACCGCCCGGACCACCTCCAGCGCCGCCACCGCGTCGACGGCCGCGTCATGGGCCCCCTCCAGCTCCACCTCGTAGTGGGCACAGAGATCGGTCAGGGTGCGCCGGCCCTTGCGGTAACGGTCCAGATGTTTGTCCAGGACACGTGGATCCAGCACACAGAGCGGGACGTTCTCCAGACAGCGCGCCAGGGACGACGCCCGGTGACGCCTCAACTCACGGTCCAGCAGGGTCAGATCGAACGGCGCGTTCATCACCACCAGCGGACGGCCCGCCGCGCACTGCTCGGCCAGCGCCCTGCCCATCTCCTCGATCGCCGGCGCCGGCCAGCGGCCGTTGCGGTGCAGGAAGTCGTCCGTCAGACCGTGCACCGCGGTGGCCGCCGGGGGCACCGGCACACCCGGATCTATCAGCCAGCGGGTCACCCGCGGCCTGCCGCCCGCCAGGTCCTGGACGACGAGAGCGGCCGAAACGATACGGTCCTCCTCGACATCGACCCCCGTCGTCTCGGTGTCGAACGCTGCCAACGGTCCCTCATACCAACGCGTCATCCCCGAACTCCTCGCGCCTGAGCGGCAGATGGCGTCCAGCCACTGCCCGAATCGGTGATACCCGGACAGGTCGTTCGGTACGCGCCGTTTACGGGGGGCTCCGTTCGGTGACAACACAGGTGTCGGGCACGTGAGTTGACGTCCCGTCGCTCCAACTGACCGGTACGGCCCGGAAGGCACCCTGAGCCATGGCGCTCGCCAAGCCCGAACCGGGTGGGCTGCTGCCCGAGCGGATGGCACCGCTGCGCGGAGCGCTCGCCACCACCGCCTGCATGGAGACACTCCAGGTGGGCTACCTCCACGCGGTCGCCGCCGCGGCGGGCTGCTCACTCAGCCAGCCCTTTCCCGACAACGGCATCGACTGGCACGTGAGCCACAGCGCGCCAGGACATCTCGTCGACGACGAGGTCACCATCAAGGTCCAGCTCAAGTGCACCTACCAGATCGCCCCGCACCCGGCGGGGCCCGCCTTCTCCTTCACCCTCGACAACGCCCATCTCGTGAAGCTCGCCCGCACCCCGGTCTCCGTGCACAAGATCCTGGTCGTGATGCTCGTGCCCAGGACCCAGGACGAATGGCTGCGCGCCAGCCATGACCGGCTCGACCTCAGACACTGCTGCTACTGGATCAATCTGGCCGGCCACCCGGTGACCGGCCGGTACCGCACCACGGTGCGTGTGCCCACCGCGCGGATCTTCGACGACCGGGCGCTCTGCGAGATCATGACCCGTGTCGGGTCGGGAGGGAGACCGTGATGCGTTGGCCGTCCGACGAGCCAGTACGTTCCCACTCGTCGCCGACCGGGACGCCGGAGCCGGAGTCCTTGGCCGGGGGCCACTCCTGGAACGGGGGAACGGCTTCGGACCCGGACCCCACCAGGACCGACCCCGCCGTCCTCGGCGCCCTGCTCGCCCGGCACGGCTGGCGGCGGCGCGGCGGCGCCCCCGGGCGCTATGCCCGCTGGACACCACCGGGGCCGGGCGCGCGCGGTACGAGCCTGCTCGTCCCCGAGAGCCGTGCCTTCCCCGACTGCGAGGACCTGCTCGCCGAGGCCCTCACGGCGCTCGCCCGCAGCGCGGCTCCCTCCGCGCGTGAGGTGCTCGTCGGTCTCGCCGTGCCCAGCGACGAGATCCGCTGGTGGCGCGATGTACCGCCCGGCCCCTCCGGCGCCGCGGAGTGGACCGTGCAGGAACAGCTCCGCACGGCGGCCAGACAGCTTCTGCTCGCCGGGGCGCTCGCCGTCCGGGGCAGGGCCGGGTATTACGGGGCGCGCCATCGCCGGCAGGCCCAGGACTCGCTGGGAGGGGTGCTGGTCGGACCGGCGCCGGGCGGACGCGAACTGACCGCCTTCCTGCCGGTGACGAGCGGCCGGTCCGTCGCCGTACAGCTCCATCACTCGCTCTCCGCGGCCCGTGAGGCCGCCGACTACCAGCGGGCCACCGGGGGCATGGAGGCGTTCGACTCCGCGGTGGAGGCCGGGGTGAGCCGGGAGCTGACCGAGGCGCTGGTGGCGCTCGTACGGGGGACGGAAGGCGCCCGGGTCGCCCTGGCCTGGGCGCCGGGCGCGGGGGTGCCCGAGGGGTGCGCCGCCCGTCCCGAGCCGGTGGAGTTCTCGCCCGGTGATCTGCCCGCGCTGCGCGAGGCGGGCAGACGCTATCTGCGCGACGAGCCCTCCGTACCGGTGCGGATCACCGGCGCGGTGATCCGCATGCGCCGGGCCGGCACCGGCGGCGAGGGGTCCGTACGGCTGCGTGTCCTCGCCGGGGCGGCGATCCCGCATGTACGGGTGGCGCTCGACGAGGAGTCGTACCGCGTCGCGGGACACGCGCATCTCGTCGGTCTGCCGATCCGGGTGGTGGGCAGACTGGAGAGCCGTGGCGGGTTCCGCAGGCTCACCGACGCCAGCGGTGTGGTGCCCGTCCAGGTCGACGACGCCGAGCGGGACCGGCTGATGAAGTCGCTCCAGGAGAACCTGGACTACTTCGAGGAGGCGTGCGGCGGCGGTGACTGACGCCGGCGGATCGACGGCCGCGGGGACCCGCGCCGGGCGCGGCTGACGGCGGAGCGGCCGGCGGCGGGCCGCGGACGCCGCGGGGAGGGACAGCCCGCGGTGGTGGCGGTCGCACCCTCGGTCACCGCTCGGCAAACCGTTTCGCGACCGGCCCCCCGGGCTCGGTACGATTCAGACGCGCAGTGTCCGCTGTCGCGCCCCAGAGTCAGGAGAGACCGGTGTCAGACGTCCGTGTGATCATCCAACGCGATTCCGAGCGGGAAGAGCGCGTGGTGACGACGGGCACTACGGCGGCCGAGCTGTTCCCCGGAGAGCGCACCGTGATCGCCGCGCGCGTCGGCGGCGAGCTGAAGGACCTCGCGTACGTACCGGGCGAGGGCGAGATCGTCGAGCCCGTCGAGATCTCCTCCGAGGACGGCCTCGGCATCCTGCGCCACTCCACCGCGCATGTCATGGCGCAGGCCGTGCAGGAGCTGTTCCCCGAGGCCAAGCTGGGTATCGGCCCGCCGGTCAGGGACGGCTTCTACTACGACTTCGACGTGGCGGCCCCCTTCCACCCCGATGACCTCAAGGCCATCGAGAAGAAGATGCAGGAGATCCAGAAGCGCGGCCAGCGGTTCTCGCGGCGCGTCGTCACCGACGAGGCCGCCCGCGAGGAGCTCGCCGACGAGCCGTACAAGCTGGAGCTGATCGGGCTCAAGGGGTCCGCCTCGACCGAGGACGGCGCGGATGTCGAGGTGGGCGGCGGCGAGCTGACCATCTACGACAACCTGGACGCCAAGACCGGCGAGCTGTGCTGGCGGGATCTGTGCCGCGGCCCGCATCTGCCCACCACCCGCAGCATCCCGGCGTTCAAGCTCATGCGGAACGCGTCGGCGTACTGGCGGGGCAGCGAGAAGAACAAGCAGCTCCAGCGCATCTACGGCACCGCGTGGCCGTCGAAGGAGGAGCTGAAGGCGCATCTGGAGTTCCTCGCCGAGGCCGAGAAGCGCGACCACCGCAAGCTCGGCAGCGAACTGGACCTCTTCTCCATCCCGGAGGAGATCGGCTCCGGTCTCGCGGTCTTCCACCCCAAGGGCGGTGTCGTCCGCCGGGCCATGGAGGACTACTCGCGGCGGCGGCACGAGGAGGAGGGGTACGAGTTCGTCTACACCCCCCATGCCACCAAGGGCGCCCTGTTCGAGAAGTCCGGGCATCTCGACTGGTACGCCGACGGTATGTACCCGCCCATGCAGCTCGACGAGGGCGTGGACTACTACCTCAAGCCCATGAACTGCCCGATGCACAACCTGATCTTCGACGCCCGGGGCCGGTCCTACCGTGAACTGCCCCTGCGTCTCTTCGAGTTCGGAACGGTGTACCGCTACGAGAAGTCGGGCGTGGTGCACGGTCTGACCCGCGCGCGCGGTTTCACCCAGGACGACGCGCACATCTACTGCACCCGCGAACAGATGGCGGACGAGCTGGACTCGACGCTGACGTTCGTGCTGAACCTGCTCCGTGACTACGGTCTGACCGACTTCTATCTGGAGCTGTCGACCAAGGACGAGACCAAGTTCGTCGGCTCGGACGAGGCGTGGGACGAGGCCACCGAGGTACTGCGCAAGGTGGCCGAGAAGCAGGGCCTGCCGCTGACCCCCGACCCGGGCGGTGCCGCGTTCTACGGCCCCAAGATCTCGGTGCAGGCGCGGGACGCCATCGGCCGAACCTGGCAGATGTCCACCATCCAGCTCGACTTCAATCTGCCGGACCGCTTCGATCTCGAATACACCTCGCCGGACGGCTCCAAGCAGCGCCCTGTGATGATCCACCGCGCGCTGTTCGGCTCGATCGAGCGGTTCTTCGCGGTGCTGCTTGAGCACTACGCGGGCGCGTTCCCGGCCTGGCTGGCGCCGGTGCAGGCGGTGGGCATCCCGGTCGGCGACGCGCATGTGCCGTATCTCCAGGAGTTCGCGGCGGAGGCGAAGCGCAAGGGGCTGCGCGTCGAGGTGGACGCGTCCTCGGACCGTATGCAGAAGAAGATCAGGAACCAGCAGCGGCAGAAGGTGCCCTTCATGATCATCGTCGGTGACGAGGACATGCACGCGGGCACGGTGTCCTTCCGCTACCGCGACGGTTCCCAGGAGAACGGCGTCCCGCGTGACCAGGCGCTGGCGAAGCTGGTCGATGTGGTGGAGCGCCGCGTCCAGGTCTGAGGCCCGTACCGCGTACGGCGTGCGGGCACGGGTACGGTGACGGCCCCCGGGAGGCATCGGGCTCCCGGGGGCCGTCGGGCCGGGGCCCGGCGGCACGTTTCACAGGGGCGAAGTTCTATGCTGCACAGCATGACGAGTGAGCCGGAGCAGCAGATCGGAGTGGGGACCCAGGACGCGTTCCAGCGCCTGTGGACGCCCCATCGGATGGCCTATATCCAGGGCGAGAACAAGCCCACCGGGCCGGGTGCCGAGGACGGCTGTCCCTTCTGCTCCATCCCGTCCAAGTCCGACGAGGACGGGCTGATCGTGGCGCGCGGCGAGCGGGTGTACGCGGTGCTGAACCTCTACCCGTACAACGGCGGCCACTCCATGATCGTCCCCTACCGTCATGTGGCCGACTACACCGACCTGGACGACGCGGAGACCGCCGAGCTCGCTCTCTTCACCAAGCACGCGATGACCGCGCTCCGTACCGCCTCGGGGGCGCACGGGTTCAACATCGGGATGAACCAGGGCGTCGCGGCCGGGGCGGGTATCGCCGCGCATCTCCATCAGCATGTGGTGCCCCGCTGGGGCGGTGACACCAACTTCATGCCGATCGTGGGACACACGAGGGTGCTTCCGCAGCTGCTCGCCGATACGCGCGCGATGCTCGCGGACGCCTGGCCCGTACCGCCCGCGCCCATAGAGCCGTAGCCCGTGTGCGAGCCCGCGCGGACCACCGCCGCGCGGGCCTTCTACGCGTCGTAAGCGTCGACGCGCTTCGGTGACGGGTCCTGCACCGCGCCGAAGAGCGAGGCCGCCCGGCTGCTGAAGCCCGAGGTGTCCACCCCGTGCTCGTCCAGCACACGCAGCGCCGCCTTGTGCGCCACACGCAGGACGGGCGTGGCGGCACGCATCGCGTCATCGGCCATGAAGCGGTGCTTCCACGGCTGATCGGCCCAGGCGTGCCGCAGACCGAACGGCTCGGGCAGCGAGAGCTTGCCGCCGAGGAAGTCCAGGATCGGCGGATACCAGGTGAAGGGGGCGCGCACCGCCAGCCGGACTGCTTCCTTCGGCTCGACCAGGGGCAGCGTCCGCGAGGTGGTCTCCCAGAACCGGACGGTCTTGGGCCGGCTCACGGTCTTGGCGGACGGTCCCGAGCCGAAGAGCCCGTGGATCGGTCCCAGGGCATGACCGGAGACCTCGATCCGCAGGGTCTCGTGGAGCACGGTCACATTGATCATCATGGTGATCACGAGCTGGCCGTCCCAGAGGACGAACTGCACCCCGAGATAGTGGCGGCTGCCGGCGCCGAACTGCTGGTGGTTGCAGATCCGCTGTATCTCGTGGGACTTGACCTGATACGCCTCCACGTCCTGGCCGTCGGGCCTGGACACCGAGTCGGCGCCCTCACCGACGGGCGCGACGATCCAGTGCTTGACCGAAGGCGGCGGGAATCCACCGGAGTTGATCGGCCCGCGCTCCAGCAGCTTGAGCTGGTCGTGGATGGCCCGTACCACGTCATAACTGCGGAACTGGTGGATCTCCTTGGCCGGGTCCTTGGGCACCAGGGCCTCGGCGAGCTGCCAGCTCCCCCAGCGGGTACCCATGCCGAGTATGCCCTTGGGACCGGCGTAGAAGACGACGTTGGAATTCTGCTCGGCCGTGAGCTTCTCTATGCCCTGGCGCACCGCCTCCCGTGTCGCGTCCCCGGGGTTTCCGGGGACGGCTTCGGGAACCTTGGCGCCGAGGCCGCCGCCCGCGAGCAGATCGGACCAGCGGGCGCGCAGATCCTTGGCGGTGGACTCACAGATCCGCCTGGCCAGCAGCCAGCCGATGACCGGGGCGACGATCATGCCGCGCACATACCAGCCGAGGACACCGTCGAACGGCAGCCGCAGCAGCAGGATCACGGCCAGCAGACCCACGCCCAGCAGCAGCGCCGTCCCCATCAGGCCCGAGCGCCGGTCCTTGGAGCCCGCGAGCGTACGCCGCAGCTGGAAGACTCCCAGCCAGACCAGCAGTCCGGGCAGGAAGACCAGCCCGAACAGCGCGGTCACGGCGGTGAGTTTGATATCGCGGTCCTTGCGGATGCGGTTCGCGGCGAGGGCGTGCAGCACCACCGTCTGCGGCTCCATCCCGAAGGACTGGATGAGCGCTTTCCGGCCGCCGCCGAGCGTACGGAGGTGGAGGGCCCGCGCGAACGCCTCGCCCAGATTGGGCTCGAAGAGCGAGAACCTGCCCTTGGACACACTGGACTTGTGCACATCGTTGTCGGCCTTGAGGATCTCCTCCATCGGGGTGTCCCGATAGGACGCCGACGCGAGGGCGTTCGTCGCGGGGTTCTGCCCGGCCCCCCCCTGGAGCGGGATCTGTGCCCCCGGGCTGAAGTCGAATCCGTTGTCCGCCACTGCCGCCCCCTCGCCGCAAGATCCGCTGTCGCGGCCTTTACCCGGCCCGCGCGCCCCGCACACGTGCTGAGCTGGGCACCACAGCGTAACCGGGTGAGGGCGTTCGCGTCAGGGGAGTGGCTCTCTTCAGCCACCGGCGTATATCGGATCGGCCACCGGCCGCACAGTACCGGCCACCCGCGCCCCACCGGCGTCGCCGGGAACTCCAAGGCCCGCCTGTACGGGCCCGGTTGGCCCACCGGGCAGACCCGCTCAGACGAGACTGCCCTCCTGTTCGCGAAGCCGGTCCGCGACCGCCGGGGGCATCGGCTCATGGCGAGTGTACGAGCGGCTGAAGCGGCCGGTGCCATGGGTGACCGACCGCAGGTCCACCGCGTACCGTCCGATTTCCAGCTCCGGCACCTCGGCCATCACCAAGGTCCTTCCAGGACCGGCCTGTTCGGTGCCGACGACCCGGCCGCGCCGTCCCGAGAGATCGCTCATCACCGGTCCCACGTACTCGTCGGGGACGAGGACCCGTACCTCGGCGACCGGTTCCAGCAGATGGATCGACGCCTCGACGGCCGCCTCGCGCAGCGCCAGCGCGCCAGCCGTCTGGAACGCGGCGTCGGAGGAGTCCACCGAGTGGGCCTTCCCGTCGAGCAGGGTGACCCGGATGTCGACGAGCGGACGGCCCGCCGCGACTCCGTGCGCGGCCTGGGTCCGTATGCCCTTCTCGACGGACGGGATGAACTGCCGGGGCACCGCGCCGCCCACCACCTTGTCGACGAACTCGACCCCGGAGCCGGGCGGCAGGGGATCCACCTCGATCTCGCAGATCGCGAACTGGCCGTGGCCACCGGACTGTTTCACATGCCGGCCGCGCCCCGCCGAGCTCCCGCCGAAGGTCTCCCGGAGCGCGACCCTGAACGGCACGGCGTCGACCCGGACGCCGTACCGGGTGCGCAACCGCTCCAGCGCGACATCCATATGGGCCTCGCCCAGGCACCAGAGCACCACCTGACGGGTCTCCGGATTCTGCTCAAGACGCATTGTCGGATCCTCGGCCACCAGCCGGGCGAGCCCTTGGGACAGCTTGTCCTCGTCCGCCTTGCTGTGGGCCTCGACGGCCAGCGGCAGCAGCGGATCGGGCATGGTCCAGGGCTCCATCAGCAGCGGATCGTCCTGGGCGGAGAGGGTGTCCCCGGTCTCCGCGTCGGCGAGTTTCCCGACACAGGCCAGGTCTCCGGCGACGCAGTGGCCCGTCACACGCTGCTGTTTGCCGAACGGGGAGGAGAGCGCCCCGGTCCGTTCCTCGACGTCGTGGTCCTCGTGACCGCGGTCGGTGAGACCGTGGCCCGACACATGCACCAGCTCGTCCGGCCGCAGCGTGCCCGAGAAGACCCGTACGAGAGAGATCCTGCCCACGTAGGGGTCGGAGGCGGTCTTCACCACCTCGGCGACGAGCGGGCCCCGGGGATCACAGCCGATTCCCGGACGCGGTGCGCCCCGCGGGGTGGTGACCTCGGGGACCGGGCGCTCCAGGGGGCTCGGGAAACCGGTGGCGATCAGATCGAGCAGCTCGACGGTGCCCAGACCCTGTCGGCCGCCCGGCGGAGCGGGGGCCGCCGCGAGCACCGGGTGGAAGATGCCGCGCGCCACCGCCTTCTCCAGATCCCCGATCAGTGTCCTCAGGTCGATCTCGCCGCCGCTCAGATAGTGGTCCATGAGCGTCTCGTCCTCGCTCTCGGCGATGATCCCCTCGATCAGCCGGTTCCGTGCCTCCTCGATCCGCGGGAGCTCGCCGGGGGCGGGCGGATTCTCCCGGCGCTCCCCGGAGGAGTAGTCGAAGATCCGTCGCGAGAGCAGTCCGACGAGCCCGGTGGCCGGCGCGTGTCCGTCCGGCCCCTCCTGGCCGTGCACCGGCAGATACAGCGGCAGCACCGCGTCGGGGTCGTCCCCGCCGAACATCAGCCCGCAGAGCCGGGTCATCTCGTCGAAGCCGGTGCGCGCCGTGTCGAGATGCGTGACGACGATCGCGCGCGGCATACCGACCGCGGCGCACTCCTCCCAGACGGTACGGGTGGCGCCGGCCATGGCCTCCGCCTCCTGGGCGGCCGACACAATGAAAAGGGCCGCGTCCGCCGCCCGCAGACCGGCCCTCAGTTCCCCGACGAAATCGGCGTAGCCGGGGGTGTCCAGCAGATTGATCTTGTACCCGCCCCATTCCAGGGGGACGAGGGAGAGCTGTACGGAGCGCTGCTGGCGGTGCTCGATCTCGTCGTAGTCGGAGACCGTGCCGCCGTCCTCGACTCTGCCCGCGCGGTTCACCGCCCCCGCGGTGAGCGCGAGAGCCTCGACGAGTGTGGTCTTGCCCGATCCGCTGTGGCCGACCAGCACCACGTTCCGTACGGACGCGGGCCGGTCGGCCGCCATTGCCCTGCCGGCGGCTCCGGGGTGTGTACGCGCCTTGTCGCCCATGATTCCTGCCTCCCGGTCGATCGCGGTGAGGAGATGGAGAGAGGCACGGGCCGTGGGAGCCGCCGCGGCAGCTCCGGCGATGCCCGCGGTGGTCCTTCGAGCTTCGCACTCCGGCCATGGTGCGTCCATACGTCGTACGCGACGGCACGGTCCGGGTGCCCGGCGGTACGGTGTGGGGGTCGTGGCTACGATGGGCCCGGTCCTGTCCGGCCGGTCCTCGTGGTCAGCCGTGGCGCCTGGTGGAGGGGGTACCTCCCGTTGCCCGTAAGGCTGCGGGGGCATCGCGAGGCGGAGGATCGTGCACGTACTGGAAGGTACTGGACGAATCCGACGTCTCCGGCAACGCGGCGAGGTGCCGTCCGCCGAGGCAGCGGTTCATGTCACCGCGGCGTCGCGAGTCCGCGAAGAGCGGCCGGACAGGGCCTAGCCGGTGGCCGTCGGGGCCGCTCGGCCCACCGAACCTCGGGAAGGCCATGCTGAACAAGTACGCGCGTGCATTCTTCACGCGTGTCCTCACACCGTTCGCCGCGTTTCTGCTCCGGCGCGGAGTGAGTCCGGATGCGGTCACGCTGATCGGTACGGCCGGGGTGATGGCGGGTGCGCTGGTCTTCTTCCCCCGGGGGGAGTTCTTCTGGGGCACGATCGTCATCACCGTCTTCGTCTTCTCCGATCTCGTCGACGGGAACATGGCCAGGCAGGCGGGGATCTCCAGTCGCTGGGGCGCCTTCCTCGACTCGACGCTCGACCGGGTCGCCGACGGCGCGATCTTCGCCGGGTTCGCGCTCTGGTACGCGGGTGAGGGCGACAACAACGTCCTGTGCGCCGTCGCGATCTTCTGTCTGGCGAGCGGCCAGGTCGTCTCGTACACCAAGGCCCGTGGCGAGTCCATCGGGCTGCCCGTGGCCGTCAACGGGCTGGTCGAGCGGGCGGAGCGGCTGGTCATCTCGCTGGTCGCGGCCGGTCTGGCGGGGCTGCACGGCTTCGGTGTGCCGGGGATCGACATCCTGCTGCCCATCGCGCTGTGGATCGTGGCGGCCGGCAGCGTGGTGACGCTCGGCCAGCGGGTCGTGACCGTACGGCGGGAATCAGCCGAGGCCGACGCCGCGGCGGCCGGCGCCGGGCCGGGGAACACCGGGAGCACCCCGCGGGGGAGCGGGAGCACATCATGAGCGGCGTGGGCGAGCGGCTGACCGACTCCCTGTACGGACTCGGCTGGAGCACCGTCAAGAAGCTCCCCGAGCCCGTGGCCGACGCGCTTGGCAGGACCGTCGCGGACACCGTGTGGAAGCGGCGCGGCGCGAGCGTGCTGCGGCTGGAGTCCAATCTGGCGCGCGTGGTGCCGGACGCGGGTCCCGAACGGCTCGCGGAGCTGTCCCGGGCCGGGATGCGCTCGTACATGCGGTACTGGATGGAGTCCTTCCGGCTGCCCGCCTGGAGCAAGGAGCGGGTGAGCGGCGGCGTCGAGATCAAGGACATCCACTGTCTGACGGAGGGGCTCGCGGCCGGGCGGGGCGTGGTGCTCGCGCTGCCGCACCTCGCCAACTGGGACCTGGCGGGAGCCTGGCTCACCCGGGGGCAGGGGGTGCCGTTCACGACGGTCGCCGAGCGGCTCAAGCCGGAATCCCTCTTCGACCGGTTCGTGGCCTACCGCGAGAGCCTGGGCATGGAGGTGCTGCCGCACACCGGCGGCTCCGCGTTCGGCGCGCTCGCGCGGCGGCTGCGGAGCGGCGGTCTGGTCTGTCTGGTCGCCGACCGTGATCTGTCGTCCTCCGGTGTCGAGGTCGACTTCTTCGGGGAGAAGGCCCGGATGCCCGCGGGGCCCGCGCTGCTGGCCCAGCAGACCGGGGCGCTGCTGCTGCCGGCGACACTCTGGTACGACGACTCACCGGTGATGCGGGGACAGGTGCATCCCGCGGTCGAGGTCCCGGAGACAGGTACGCGCGCCGAGAAGACGTCTGTGATGACACAGGCGGTGGCCGACGTCTTCGCCACCGGAATCGCCGAGCACCCGGAGGACTGGCACATGCTGCAACGGCTGTGGCTCACGGATCTCGAACCCGGGCGGACCGGCTCCGGGCAGACCGGTTCCGGGGGGAGTCCCCGGTGAGGATCGGCATCGTCTGTCCGTACTCGTGGGACGTGCCCGGCGGCGTCCAGTTCCACATCAGGGACCTGGCCGAGCATCTGATCAGGCTGGGTCACGAGGTGTCCGTACTGGCGCCCGCGGACGACGAGACGCCCCTGCCGCCGTATGTCGTCTCGGCGGGACGGGCCGTTCCCGTGCCGTACAACGGCTCGGTCGCCCGGCTGAACTTCGGTTTCCTGTCGGCGGCGCGGGTACGGCGGTGGCTGCACGACGGCACGTTCGACGTGATCCATATCCATGAGCCGACCTCGCCGTCGCTGGGTCTGCTGGCCTGCTGGGCGGCGCAGGGGCCGATCGTCGCCACGTTCCACACGTCGAATCCGCGGTCGCGGGCGATGATCGCGGCGTATCCGATCCTCCAGCCCGCGCTGGAGAAGATCAGCGCGCGGATCGCCGTGAGCGAGTACGCGCGCCGGACGCTGGTGGAGCATCTCGGCGGTGACGCGGTGGTGATCCCGAACGGTGTCGATGTCGACTTCTTCGCCAAGGCCGAGATCAATCCGGCCTGGCAGGGCCGCACGATCGGCTTCATCGGACGGATCGACGAGCCGCGCAAGGGGCTCCCGGTGCTGATGAAGGCCCTGCCGAAGATCCTCGCCGTCTATCCGGAGACCCGGCTGCTGGTGGCGGGGCGCGGGGACGAGAAGGAGGCCGTGGAGTCGCTTCCCAAGGAGATGCGGTCGCGGGTCGAGTTCCTCGGGATGGTGAGCGACGAGGACAAGGCGCGGCTGCTGCGCAGTATCGATCTGTACATCGCGCCCAACACGGGCGGCGAGAGCTTCGGCATCATCCTCGTCGAGGCGCTGTCGGCGGGCGCGGCGGTGCTGGCGAGCGACCTGGACGCGTTCGCGCAGGTGCTGGACCAGGGGTCGGCGGGCGAGCTCTTCACCAACGAGGACGCGGACGCGCTGGCGGGCGCGGCGGTACGGCTGCTGGGCGACGCGGAACGGCGCGAGGCGCTGCGCGAGCGGGGGAGCGCGCATGTGCGGCGGTTCGACTGGGCGACGGTCGGAGCGGACATCCTCGCGGTGTACGAGACGGTGACGGACGGCGCGGCGTCGGTGGCGGCGGACGAACGCACAGGTCTGCGCGCCCGCCTCCGCCGCCGCGCGGACGGCGACGCCCCGGGTGGCGGTATCGAGGCCCAGTCCCGGTCCCGTACGCCCCCGGACATCCGCCCCGAACCGGCGACCGGCTGACGTACCGGGCGTCCGGCTCGTGTCCGGCGCCGTCCTCCGTAGGCCGTCCTCCGTAGGAGGAGGCGGTGCCGGGTTCTGCCCCGGGCTTCGGGGAGGGGCCGGGCAGGGGCCGGGCAGGCCGGTTACCGGGTGCGTCCCGATAGCCTGCCCCGCGTGACCGAAACTCTCATCTGGATCGTCGTCGCCGTCGTCGTCTGCGCGCTCTATCTGAGCTGGACCGCCGGCCGGCTCGACCGGCTGCACACCCGTATCGACGCCGCGCGCGCGGCCCTCGACGCGCAGTTGCTCCGGCGTGCCTCGGTCACCCAGGAGCTGGCGACCTCCGGTGTGCTCGACCCCGCCGCGTCCATCGTGCTCTACCAGGCCGCGCACGCGGCCCGGCAGGCCGAGGAGGAGCAGCGGGAGGTCGCGGAGAGCGAGCTGAGCCAGGCGCTGCGGGCGGTGTTCGGGGAGACCGCGCAGGTCGAGGCCGTACGGGCGGCTCCCGGCGGTGACGAGGCCGCCGGCGAACTCGCCGCGTCGGTACGGCGCGTTCCCATGGCTCGGCGGTTCCACAACGACGCCGTACGCGCCGCCCGCGCGCTGCGCCGGCACCGTAAGGTCCGCTGGTTCAGGCTCGCCGGGCACGCTCCGTTCCCGCTCGCCTTCGAGATGGACGACGAGCCGCCCGTCGCGCTGGCGGACCGGCCGGGTTCCTCGACCTGAGGCCCGGCCCCGGCCGGCCCCCGGCGACGCGCGAGAACGCGAGAACGATCCACCGCCTGTTCATTGGCCCTTGCTGTGGACTGCTCCCCGGGCGTTACCTGTGCGTGCGGTTTCTCCATCGTTTTCAGCCAGCCAGCCAGCCACCGTCAGCCAGCCAGTGAGGTCGATTCGTGTCCACCACGCTCCCCACCACCCCTCAGTCCGCCGAGACCGGCACCGCGCGCGTCAAGCGCGGTATGGCCGAGCAGCTCAAGGGCGGCGTGATCATGGATGTCGTCACACCGGACCAGGCGAAGATCGCCGAGGACGCCGGCGCGGTCGCCGTCATGGCGCTGGAGCGCGTCCCCGCCGACATCCGTAAGGACGGCGGCGTCGCCCGGATGTCCGACCCGGACATGATCGAGGGCATCATCGAAGCCGTCTCGATCCCGGTCATGGCCAAGTCGCGGATCGGCCACTTCGTCGAGGCGCAGGTGCTCCAGTCCCTCGGGGTGGACTACATCGACGAGTCCGAGGTGCTGACCCCCGCCGACGAGGTCAACCACTCCGACAAGTGGGCGTTCACCACCCCCTTCGTCTGCGGCGCCACCAATCTGGGCGAGGCCCTGCGCCGGATCGCCGAGGGCGCGGCCATGATCCGCTCCAAGGGCGAGGCCGGCACCGGCAATGTCGTCGAGGCGGTGCGCCATCTCCGTCAGATCAAGAACGAGATCGCGAGGCTCCGCGGCTTCGACAACAACGAGCTGTACGCCGCCGCCAAGGAACTGCGCGCGCCGTACGAGATCGTCAAGGAGGTCGCCGCGCTCGGCAAGCTGCCCGTGGTGCTCTTCTCCGCCGGCGGTGTCGCCACCCCCGCCGACGCCGCGCTGATGCGCCAGCTCGGTGCCGAGGGCGTCTTCGTCGGATCCGGCATCTTCAAGTCCGGCGACCCCGCCAAGCGCGCCGCCGCCATCGTGAAGGCCACCACCTTCTACGACGACCCGAAGATCATCGCGGACGCGTCCCGGAACCTGGGCGAGGCCATGGTCGGTATCAATATCGACACCCTCCCCGAGTCCGAGCACTACGCCAAGCGCGGCTGGTAACGCCCCATGACCATCCCTGTGACCGGCGGCACCCCGGTGATCGGCGTCCTCGCACTCCAGGGTGATGTCCGGGAGCATCTCGGTGCCCTGGCCGCGGCGGACGCCGTGCCCAGGACCGTCCGGCGCCCGGAGGAGCTCGCCGAGGTCGACGGGCTGGTGATCCCGGGCGGCGAGTCCACCACGATGTCGAAGCTGGCCGCGCTCTTCGGGATGCTGGAGCCGCTGCGGGCGCGCGTACGGGCCGGAATGCCGGTGTACGGCACCTGCGCCGGAATGATCATGCTTGCCGACAAGATCCTCGACCCCCGCTCCGGCCAGGAGACCATCGGCGGTATCGACATGATCGTCCGCCGCAACGCCTTCGGCCGCCAGAACGAGTCCTTCGAGGCGGCCGTCGAGGTCGCCGGAGTCGAGGGCGGCCCCGTCGAGGGTGTCTTCATCCGCGCGCCCTGGGTCGAGTCGGTGGGCGCCGAGGTCGAGGTGCTCGCCGAGTACGGCGGCCATGTCGTCGCCGTACGGCAGGGCAACGCGCTCGCGACGTCGTTCCACCCGGAACTCACGGGTGACCACCGGCTCCACCGCTTCTTCACCGAGCTGGTACGGGACGGTTCCCGGGGCGCCCGGACCGGCGCCCCCTGAGGGACGGGGAGGGACGGCCCGCGTTCCCCGGGGGACGGTGGCAGGGACGACGGGCGCGCTCGTCCCGGTAGGATCTCTGCCGAGCAGAGGCAGAACCGGTTACGCGAAGGAGACAGGCAGATGTCCGGCCACTCTAAATGGGCTACGACGAAGCACAAGAAGGCCGTGATCGACGCCAAGCGCGGCAAGCTCTTCGCGAAGCTGATCAAGAACATCGAGGTGGCGGCCCGTACCGGCGGCGCCGACATCGACGGCAACCCGACCCTCTTCGACGCCATCCAGAAGGCCAAGAAGAGCTCCGTGCCGAACAAGAACATCGACTCGGCCGTCAAGCGCGGCGCCGGTCTTGAGGCCGGAGGCGCCGACTACGAGACGATCATGTACGAGGGCTACGGTCCCAACGGTGTCGCCGTGCTGATCGAGTGCCTCACCGACAACCGCAACCGCGCGGCCTCCGACGTGCGCGTGGCCATGACCCGCAACGGCGGTTCGATGGCCGACCCCGGCTCCGTCTCGTACCTCTTCAACCGCAAGGGCGTCGTGATCGTCCCCAAGGGCGAACTGGGCGAGGACGATGTGCTGGGCGCCGTGCTGGACGCGGGCGCCGAGGAGGTCAACGACATCGGTGAGTCCTTCGAGGTGCTCAGCGAGGCCACCGACCTGGTCGCCGTCCGCACCTCGCTCCAGGAGGCCGGGATCGACTACGACTCCGCCGAGGCCAACTTCGTCCCGACCATGCAGGTCGAGCTGGACGAGGAGGGCGCGCGCAAGATCTTCAAGCTGATCGACGCGCTGGAGGACAGCGACGACGTGCAGAACGTCTTCGCCAACTTCGATGTCTCGGACGAGGTCATGGAGAAGGTCGACGCCTGACGGGCCGGGGTCCGACGAGGCCGGTACCTGACAGGACTTCAGCCGACGGGCCGACGGGGGACACACCTCCGTCGGCCCGTCGCGTTGTCGGTGCCTACCGATACTGTGCTGATCAGCGCGAACAACTGAGCGAGGGGGAGGGCGCGATGCGGGTGCTGGGCATTGACCCCGGACTGACCCGGTGCGGTGTCGGAGTCGTCGAGGGCGTCGCGGGCCGGCCGTTGACGATGCTCGGTGTGGGTGTGGTCCGTACGCCCACCGACGCGGAGACCGGCGAGCGACTGGTCGCCATCGAGCGGGGCATAGAGTCCTGGCTCGACGCGCACCGGCCCGAACTCGTCGCGGTGGAGCGGGTGTTCGCCCAGCACAATGTGCGTACGGTCATGGGCACCGCCCAGGCCAGCGCGGTCGCCATGCTCTGTGCCTCGCGCCGCGGCATCCCCGTCGCGCTGCACACCCCCAGCGAGGTCAAGGCCGCCGTCACCGGCAGCGGCCGGGCGGACAAGGCCCAGGTCGGCGCGATGGTGACCCGGCTGCTGCGGCTCGACGCACCGCCGAAGCCGGCCGACGCCGCCGACGCACTCGCCCTCGCCATCTGCCATATCTGGCGTGCCCCCGCCATGAACCGTCTTCAGCAGGCGCAGGCGGCCCAGCAGGCACAGACAGCGGCGCGCGCCTCCCGTGTCCCCAGCACCACATCCGTACGGAAGGTCACGCGATGATCGCCTTCGTCAGCGGCCCGGTCGCCGCCCTCGCCCCGACCACGGCCGTGATCGAGGTCGGCGGTGTCGGGATGGCCGTCCAGTGCACCCCGGCCACACTCGCCGCTCTCCGCGTCGGCCAGCAGACGAAGCTCGCCACCTCCCTGGTCGTACGGGAGGACTCACTGACCCTCTACGGCTTCGCGGACGACGACGAACGCCAGGTGTTCGAGCTGTTGCAGACCGCCAGCGGGGTCGGACCCCGGCTGGCGCAGGCGATGCTCGCCGTACACAGCCCCGACGCGCTGCGCGTCGCCGTCTCCACCGGGGACGAGAAGGCGCTGACCGCCGTCCCGGGCATCGGCAAGAAGGGCGCCCAGAAGCTGCTGCTGGAGCTGAAGGACCGGCTCGGCGAGCAGGTCGGCGCGGTCATCGGCCGTCAGGGCATCGCCGTCGCCCCCGCCTCCTGGAGCGATCAGCTCCATGCCGCGCTGATCGGCCTCGGCTACGCCCCCCGCGAGGCGGACGAGGCGGTCGCCCTGGTGACACCGCAGGCGGAGGCCGCCGTGGCCCAGGGCGCCCAGCCTCCCGTACCGCGACTTCTGCGCGCCGCGCTCCAGAGTCTGAACAGAACGCGCTAGGACGTGTTCCGAAAGTCCCGCCGGCAGGGCGCCACGACAGCTCCGGCCGGCCGGAGCACGCGACACACCGAGGCCCGCCCGAGGCCCTATCCCCGAGGTGAGACACAGAGTGAACTGGGACGACACCAGCGGTGAGACGCCCGCCGACGCGCCGGAGCGGCTCGTCGGCGCGTCCGCGGACGGCGAGGACCAGGCCGTCGAGGCGGCGCTGCGCCCCAAGTCGCTGGACGAGTTCGTGGGCCAGGAGCGCGTCCGCGAGCAGCTCGACCTGGTGCTGAAGGCGGCCCTGGCGCGCGGTGCCACCGCCGACCATGTGCTGCTCTCCGGCGCGCCGGGGCTGGGCAAGACCACCCTTTCCATGATCATCGCGGCGGAGATGAACGCCCCGATCCGTATCACCTCGGGCCCCGCCATCCAGCACGCGGGCGATCTCGCCGCGATCCTCTCGTCCCTCCAGGAGGGCGAGGTCCTCTTCCTGGACGAGATCCACCGGATGTCCAGGCCCGCCGAGGAGATGCTCTACATGGCGATGGAGGACTTCCGTGTCGATGTGATCGTCGGCAAGGGCCCCGGCGCCACCGCCATCCCGCTGGAGCTGCCGCCCTTCACCCTGGTCGGCGCCACGACCCGGGCCGGACTGCTGCCGCCCCCGCTGCGCGACCGGTTCGGTTTCACCGGTCATATGGAGTTCTACGAGAGCGCCGAACTGGAGCGGGTCATCCACCGCTCGGCCCAGCTTCTCGACCTGGAGATCGACACCGAGGGCGCCGCGGAGATCGCGGGCCGCTCCCGCGGCACGCCCAGGATCGCCAACCGGCTGCTGCGGCGCGTACGGGACTACGCCCAGGTCAAGGCCGACGGATATATCAACCGCGAGGTCGCCGCCGTCGCCCTCGCGGTGTACGAGGTCGACGCGCGCGGTCTCGACCGGCTCGACCGGGCCGTGCTCCAGGCCCTGCTCAAGCTCTTCGGCGGCGGACCCGTGGGCCTGTCGACCCTGGCGGTGGCCGTGGGGGAGGAGCGCGAGACGGTGGAGGAGGTCGCGGAGCCCTTTCTCGTACGGGAGGGACTACTCGCGCGCACCCCGCGCGGCCGGGTCGCCACCCCCGCCGCCTGGGCCCACCTCGGACTCGCACCGCCCCCGCAGGCTCCCGGCGCGGGCGGACAACAGGGTCTGTTCGGGACGTGACGGCGATGCGACGGCGGTGTAACGGCGAAGACGCGGGTCCGGTCAGGAACCCGCATGCGACGCTGGGCGTTGTTCCAACGACGTGGACTCGCTTAGACTCCGCCGATGCCGCCCCTACAGGTCGGCGTACCCACCCCCGTATACCAGGCCGCTCGACAGCGCGGTCGTGCGAAGGAAGTTCCCTCCCGTGAGTCTCGTGACCCTCCTCCCCTTCATCGTGCTCATCGGGGCCATGTTCCTGATGACCCGGTCGGCCAAGAAGAAGCAGCAGGCCGCTGCGCAGATGCGCAACGACATGCAGCCAGGCACCGGCGTCCGCACCATCGGGGGCATGTACGCCACCGTCAAGGAGGTGCACGACGACACGGTTCTCCTGGAGGTCGCTCCCGGCGTCCACGCCGTATACGCCAAGAACGCCATCGGCGCCGTCCTGGACGACGACGAGTACAACCGCATCGTGCACGGCGACGACACGACCGACGGTACGGTCGTGCCGGACGACGCCTCCTCGCTGATCGAGGCCGACGCCACCGCCGCCCCGGACGACGCCAAGGTCGACCTGGTCAAGGAGACCGAGGCCGACGGAGCCGAGCCCAAGGACGGACCCGAGTCCAAGGACGGCAAGGCCGACGGCGGGACCGGCGCGAAGTAGTCATGTCGTCACGGCGGTCCGTACCGCGGTCCGTCGCGGCTCACGGTCCGTGCTGATTTCTGCGGGGGCAGGTCCCCACAACACTTCGTGGCCGCTCCGGCGCACACCCGGCGTGGGGCGGTTGGACAGGGAGAAACGAGAAGGTGGCAGCACCTAATAAGGGCCGAAGGCAAGCGGGGTCCCCAGGCAGGCCGGGCCGCACCCTGGCACTGTTCCTGATTGCCATGGTCGCCCTCACGGGCGGGATGTTCTGGTCCGGTCATGTCACGCCACGTCTGGGGATCGACCTCGCCGGCGGCACGAGCATCACGCTCCAGGCGAAGAACACACCGGGCAAGCCGAACGCGATCAACAAGACCAACATGGACACCGCCGTCAGCATCATCGAGCGGCGTGTCAACGGTCTTGGTGTCTCGGAGGCCGAGGTCCAGACCCAGGGCGACGAGAACATCATCGTCAACATCCCCAAGGGGACGAACGAGAAGCAGGCCAGGGAGCAGGTCGGCACGACCGCCCAGCTCTACTTCCGGCCGGTGCTGACCGTCGCCGACGGCGGGCAGACCGCTCCGCCGCCCGCGCCCAGCGGTTCCCCGAGCGGCTCTCCCAGCCCCTCGTCGAGCGCTTCGCCCGACGAGGCGACGGCCGGTGACTCCTCTCCCCCGGCGGCCCCCTCGTCGAGCGCCACCACCCAGGGCCGGGCCGTCACAGGAGCCCTGACGAAGGACGAGACGCCCACTCCGAGCGCTCCGGCGAGCGGCGCGGCCTCGGACGAGCCCACCCCCCCGGCGACCCCTGACCCCGCCGCCACGCCGCCCGCCGACCCGGCCACCGCGGCGCTGGAGAAGAAGTTCACGGACCTGGACTGCACCAAGGAGGCCCAGCGCACCAAGGCCAACCAGGGAGCGGCACCCAAGGACACGATCGTGGCCTGCGGCCAGAACTCCGCGGACGCCTGGGAGAAGTACGTCCTCGGCCCCGCCGAGCTGGAGGGCACGGACGTCGACGACGCCAAGGGCGTGCTCGACCCGCAGCGCGGCATGTGGATCGTCACGATGGACTTCACCGGTGGCGGCACCAAGAAGTTCCAGTCCATCACCGGCAAGCTCTCCCAGCAGCAGCCGCCGATGAACCAGTTCGCCATCGTGCTCGACGGCAATGTCGTCTCGGCGCCCTCGGTGAGCCAGACGCTCGGCGGCAGCGCCGAGATCTCCGGCAGCTTCACCCAGCAGTCCGCCCAGGACCTGGCCAACATCCTGTCGTACGGCGCGCTGCCCCTGACCTTCGAGGAGCAGAGCGTCACCACGGTCACCGCGGCGCTCGGCGGTGAGCAGCTCCACGCCGGTCTGATCGCCGGTGCGATCGGTCTCGCCCTGGTGATCATCTACCTGGTGACCTACTACCGGGGACTGTCGCTGATCGCCATCCTCAGCCTCGCGGCCTCGGCGATCATGACGTACACGATCATGGCCCTGCTCGGCCCGGGTATCGGCTTCGCGCTGAACCTGCCCGCGGTCTGCGGCGCCATCGTCGCCATCGGTATCACCGCGGACTCGTTCATCGTCTACTTCGAACGGATCCGGGACGAGATCCGCGAGGGCCGTACGCTCCGGCCGGCCGTCGAGCGTGCCTGGCCGCGCGCCCGGCGCACGATCCTGGTCTCCGACTTCGTGTCGTTCCTCGCCGCCGCGGTGCTCTTCCTCGTCACCGTGGGCAAGGTCCAGGGCTTCGCGTTCACTCTCGGCCTGACCACCGTCCTCGACGTGGTCGTGGTGTTCTTCTTCACCAAGCCGGTGATGACGCTCCTCGCCCGCAAGAAGTTCTTCGCCAGCGGTCACCCCTGGTCCGGACTGGACCCGAAGAGGCTCGGCGCCAAGCCGCCGCTGCGCCGCTCCCGTGCCGCCGCCCCCACCCAACCGAAGGAGGCGTGAGATGTCGCGACTCGGCGCACTCGGCGCCCGGCTCTACCGCGGCGAGGTCGGCTACGACTTCGTCGGGAAGCGGAAGATCTGGTACGGGATCTCGATCCTGATCACCATCACGGCCATCGTCGGACTGGCCGTGCGCGGCCTCAACATGGGTATCGAGTTCAAGGGCGGTGCCGTCTTCACCGTCCCGAGCACCAGCGTCTCGGTGTCCCAGGCCCAGTCGGACACCGAAGAGGCCTCCGGGCACGACGCGATCGTCCAGAAGCTCGGCAACGGCGGACTGCGGATCCAGGTCACCGAACTGGACACCAAGCAGGCCGACGCGGTGAAGACCCAGCTCGCCAAGGATCTGAACGTCGACGAGGCGAAGATCAACGCCGACCTGGTCGGACCGAGCTGGGGCGAGACGATCGCCAACAAGGCGTGGACGGGTCTCGGGATCTTCATGATCCTGGTGGTGATCTATCTCGCGATCGCCTTCGAATGGAGAATGGCGGTCGCGGCGCTGATCGCCCTGATCCATGACCTCACCATCACCGTCGGGGTGTACGCGCTGGTGGGCTTCGAGGTCACCCCGGGTACGGTGATCGGTCTGCTCACCATCCTCGGTTACTCCCTCTACGACACGGTGGTCGTCTTCGACAGCCTCAAGGAGGGGTCGAAGGACATCACCAAGCAGACCCGCTGGACGTACAGCGAGGTCGCCAACCGGTCGATCAACGGCACCCTGGTGCGTTCGATCAACACCACCGTGGTCGCGCTGCTGCCGGTGGCCGGTCTGCTCTTCATCGGCGGCGGCTTCCTCGGCGCCGGCATGCTGAACGACATCTCGCTCTCGCTCTTCGTCGGCCTCGCCGCCGGTGCGTACTCCTCGATCTTCATCGCCACCCCGCTCGTCGCCGACCTGAAGGAACGCGACTCGCAGATCAAGGCGCTGAAGAAGCGGGTGCTCAACAAGCGGGCCACGGCCGCGGCCAAGGGCGAGACGCCCGAGGGACCGGCCGACGCGGACGCCGAGGACGATCCGGAGGACACCGGACCCGCTGACGGCGAGGTGGCACCGGCCGCCGCGGTCGCCGGTCCGCGCGGTGGGCGCGGCGGCCGTGGCCGCCCGTCCGGGAGACGCAGATGACGGACGACACCACACGGGAACTGCTGCTCAGCCGTATCCGTGATGTCGCCGACCATCCCAAGCCGGGGGTGGTGTTCAAGGACATCACCCCGCTGCTGGCCGACCCGAAGGCCTTCACGGCGCTGACCGACGCGCTCGCCGAGCTGTGCTCACGGCACGGCGCGACGAAGGTCGTCGGTCTGGAGGCACGGGGCTTCATCCTGGCCGCCCCTGTGGCGGTCCGGGCGGGCCTCGGGTTCATCCCCGTACGCAAGGCGGGCAAGCTCCCCGGCGCGACCCTCGCCCAGGCGTACGACCTGGAGTACGGCTCCGCCGAGCTGGAGATCCACGCCGAGGACCTGGACGCGGCGGACCGCGTCATCGTCATCGACGACGTACTCGCCACCGGCGGCACGGCCGGGGCCTCGGTCCAGCTCGTCCGACGGGCCGGCGCCGAGGTGGTGGGCGTCGCGGTCCTGATGGAACTGTCATTCCTGGGCGGCAGGACCCGGCTGGAGCAGGAGCTGCGAGGGGTCCCGCTGGACGCTCTGATCAGCCTCTGACCACGCGCTGAGTGGATTGACGACCCACAGGACGGGCATCCGGGAACAACCGGGTGCCCGTCCCGCGTTCGGTGGAGTCCCGGACGCTGGGGCGAGAGGGACGCCCGAGGTCGATACCATGGAAGTCCGGGCCTGACCGGGGACCTGGATCCCACGAGGAGCGCTCTTGCCAGAAGAGGTCCAGCCACTGGCCGCCGCGACGCCCGATCACCACACGGAGCAGACCGCGGCGGCGCGAGCCGTGCCACGGGACAACGCCGCGACCGCCGCCGACGCGAAGGCCGCGCGGAACCCCGCGGAGATCTCCCACGCCCGGCCCACCGAGCCCGTGGATCCCGCCCCGGCCGCCAGGCCCGCCCCGGAACGGCCCTCGATGCCCGTCAGCGCCCCCAAGCCGGGTGCCACGGCCGCGCCCCGCTCCGGTGGCTCCTCCAACCGCGTACGGGCCCGGCTCGCCCGTCTCGGGGTGCAGCGCTCCTCGCCGTACAACCCCGTCCTGGAGCCGCTGCTGCGGACCGTGCGGGGCAACGACCCCAAGATCGAGACCGCGACACTGCGCCAGATCGAGAGCGCCTACCAGGTCGCCGAGCGCTGGCACCGCGGTCAGAAGCGCAAGAGCGGCGATCCGTACATCACCCACCCCCTCGCGGTGACGACGATCCTCGCCGAGCTGGGCATGGACCCGGCCACTCTGATGGCGGGTCTGCTGCACGACACCGTGGAGGACACCGAGTACGGCCTGGACACCCTGCGCCGTGACTTCGGCGACCAGGTCGCGCTGCTCGTCGACGGTGTCACCAAGCTGGACAAGGTCAAGTTCGGCGAGGCCGCGCAGGCCGAGACCGTGCGGAAGATGGTCGTCGCCATGGCCAAGGACCCGCGCGTCCTGGTCATCAAGCTCGCCGACCGGCTGCACAACATGCGCACCATGCGCTATCTCAAGCGGGAGAAGCAGGAGAAGAAGGCCCGCGAGACGCTGGAGATCTACGCGCCCCTGGCCCACCGGCTGGGCATGAACACCATCAAGTGGGAGCTGGAGGACCTCGCCTTCGCGATCCTCTACCCCAAGATGTACGACGAGATCGTCCGGCTGGTCGCCGAGCGCGCCCCCAAGCGTGACGAGTACCTGGCCATAGTGACCGACGAGGTCCAGTCCGATCTGCGCGCGGCCCGGATCAAGGCCACCGTCACCGGCCGGCCGAAGCACTACTACAGCGTCTACCAGAAGATGATCGTCCGCGGCCGGGACTTCGCGGAGATCTACGACCTGGTGGGCATCCGGGTCCTCGTCGACACCGTCCGTGACTGCTACGCGGCGCTCGGCACCGTCCACGCCCGGTGGAATCCGGTGCCCGGACGGTTCAAGGACTACATCGCGATGCCCAAGTTCAACATGTACCAGTCGCTGCACACGACGGTCATCGGGCCCAACGGCAAGCCGGTCGAGCTCCAGATCCGTACGTTCGACATGCACCGCCGTGCCGAGTACGGCATCGCCGCGCACTGGAAGTACAAGCAGGAGGCCGTCGCCGGCGCCTCCAAGGTCCGCACGGACGTACCGAGGAACGCGGGCAAGGGCGCGGGCCAGGACACCGTCAACGACATGGCGTGGCTGCGCCAGCTGCTGGACTGGCAGAAGGAGACCGAGGACCCCAGCGAGTTCCTGGAGTCGCTCCGCTTCGACCTGTCACGCAACGAGGTCTTCGTCTTCACGCCCAAGGGCGATGTCATAGCGCTGCCGGCCGGCGCCACCCCCGTCGACTTCGCGTACGCCGTGCACACGGAGGTCGGCCACCGCACCATAGGAGCGCGGGTCAACGGGCGGCTCGTACCGCTCGAATCGACCCTCGACAACGGCGATCTGGTCGAGGTCTTCACATCCAAGGCCTCCGGAGCCGGACCCTCACGGGACTGGCTGGGCTTCGTCAAATCGCCGAGGGCCAGGAACAAGATCCGCGCGTGGTTCTCCAAGGAGCGCCGCGACGAGGCGATCGAGCACGGCAAGGACGCCATCGCGCGCGCGATGCGCAAGCAGAATCTGCCGATCCAGCGCATCCTGACCGGAGACTCGCTGGTCACGCTGGCGCACGAGATGCGCTACCCCGATATCTCGTCGCTGTACGCGGCGATCGGCGAAGGCCATGTGGCCGCGCAGGGGGTCGTACAGAAGCTGGTGCAGGCCCTCGGCGGCGAGGAGGCGGCCAACGAGGACATCGCCGAGAGCGCGCCGCCCTCGCGCGGGCGCACCAAGCGCCGCTCCAACGCCGATCCGGGTGTGGTCGTCAAGGGCGTCGACGACGTCTGGGTGAAGCTCGCCCGCTGCTGTACGCCGGTCCCCGGTGACCCGATCATCGGCTTCGTCACCCGGGGCAGCGGTGTCTCGGTGCACCGCGCCGACTGCGTCAACGTCGACTCGCTCTCCCAGCAGCCCGAACGGATCCAGGGGGTCGAGTGGGCACCCACCCAGTCCTCCGTCTTCCTGGTCGCCATCCAGGTCGAGGCGCTGGACCGGTCCCGGCTGCTGTCGGACGTCACCCGTGTGCTGTCCGATCAGCATGTGAACATCCTGTCGGCGGCCGTGCAGACCTCGCGCGACCGGGTGGCCACCTCCCGGTTCACCTTCGAGATGGGCGATCCGAAGCACCTGGGGCATGTGCTGAAGGCGGTGCGGGGCGTGGAGGGCGTCTACGACGTCTACCGGGTCACCTCGGCGCGCAGACCGTAGGACGGCGGTCCCAGGCCCTGTCCGATCGCGGGACCCAGGGCGGCCACAAGGCGATCAAGGCACACACCGGCCCGCACACGCCGGCCCGCACACGCCGGCCCGCCCGCTCCACCCGCCCGCTCACCCCGCTCACACACGTGGAAGGGCCCCGTACACGCGCTGTACGGGGCCCTTCCACATATCACGGGTACCGCTGCCTGCGGCTTCCCGGCCGTCGGCACAGCCGCCGTCTCAGCCGCCGAACTCCTGGAGGCCCTTCAGCGCCTGGTCCAGCAGGGCCTGGCGGCCCTCCAGCTCCTTGGCGAGCTTGTCCGCCTTGGCGTTGTTGCCCGTCGCGCGCGCCGCGTCGATCTGCGTACGCAGCTTGTCGACGGCCGCCTGGAGCTGACCCGTCAGACCCGCGGCACGGGCGCGTGCCTCCGGGTTCGTACGGCGCCACTCGTTCTCCTCGGACTCCTGAAGCGCCCGCTCCACCGTCTGCATCCGGCCCTCGACCTTGGGCCTGGCGTCGCGCGGCACATGCCCGATCGCCTCCCAGCGCTCGTTGAGGGTCCGGAAGGCCGCCCTGGCCGCCTTGAGATCGGTGACCGGCAGCAGCCGCTCGGCCTCGACCGCCAGCTCCTCCTTGAGCTTCAGATTCTCGGTCTGCTCGGCGTCACGCTCGGCGAAGACCTCGCCACGCGCCGCGAAGAAGACGTCCTGGGCGCCGCGGAAGCGGTTCCACAGATCGTCCTCGGACTCGCGCTGGGCGCGGCCCGCCGCCTTCCAGTCCGTCATCAGCTCGCGGTAACGGGCCGCCGTGGCGCCCCAGTCGGTGGAGCTGGAGAGCGACTCCGCCTCCGCGACCAGCTTCTCCTTGGTCTTACGGGCATCCTCGCGCTGTGCGTCGAGCGCCGCGAAATGAGCCTTGCGGCGCTTGGAGAACGCCGAGCGCGCGTGCGAGAAACGGTGCCACAGCTCGTCGTCGGACTTCCGGTCCAGCCTCGGCAGGCCCTTCCAGGTGTCCACCAGCGCCCTGAGCCGCTCACCCGCCGAGCGCCACTGGTCGCTCTGGGCGAGCTGTTCCGCCTCGGTGACCAGAGCTTCCTTGGCGTGCCGCGCCTCGTCGGTCTGCTTCGCCCGCTGCGCCTTGCGCTCCTCACGGCGTGAGTCGACCGTCGCGACCAGTCCGTCGAGCCGTTTGCGCAGTGCGTCGAGATCACCCACGGCGTGGTGTTCATCGATCTGTCCGCGCAGATGGTCGATGGCCGTCGCCGCGTCCTTCGCGGACAGATCGGTGGTCTTCACCCGCCGTTCGAGGAGGTCGATCTCGACGACCAAGCCCTCGTACTTGCGCTCGAAATAGGCCAGAGCCTCCTCCGGAGAGCCTGCCTGCCACGATCCGACGACCTGCTCGCCCTCGGCCGTCCGCACGTACACGGTGCCCGTCTCGTCGACGCGGCCCCACGGGTCGCTGCTCACAGCGCCTCCTCCACCTGATGCCACCAGGGCAATGCCCCCGGCATCATCCACAGTTTCCTGGGGCGGGCTGCGCCCGCCCTGCACAACGCCAATCTAGGCGACCGGCCGCCCGGCTGTCCGCACTCAGCACGGCCGAAATTCAGAGGGTCACGCCTTGTCGACCGTGCCCTTCTCCACGGTGACGGCCTTCTTGGGCGCGCCGTCGCCGGCGCCGCCGTCCACACCGGCCTCGGCCACGGCTTTCACGGTCTTGAGCCCGGCCTCGTCCATGGTCCCGAACGGCGTGTAGCTGGGCGGGAGTTTGGTGTCCTTGTAGACCAGGAAGAACTGGCTCCCGCCGGTGTGCGGCTGGCCGGTATTGGCCATCGCCACGCTCCCCGCGGGGTACGTGACGGCACCGTCCGCCGCCGGCTTGCCGAGGGCGGTCAGATTCTCGTCGGGGATCGTGTAGCCGGGGCCGCCGGTCCCGTCGCCCTTCGGATCGCCGCACTGGAGGACGAAGATGCCCTCGGTGGTCAGCCGGTGGCACTTCGTGCTGTCGAAGTAGCCCTTGTCCGCGAGGGCCTTGAACGAGTTCACCGTCTCCGGTGTCTTCTTGGCGTCCATCGTGATCCCGATGTCGCCCTGGTTCGTCTTCAGGGAGAACGTGTACTTCGCCGACTTGTCGATCGTCACCTTCGGCGCGGGCACACTGCTCTCGCTCGCCGACGGCGACGGCGGCGGGGTCGGCTCGGCGGACGCTGTCGCCTCCGGCGCGGAGGCCTTGTCCGCGCTGTCTCCGCCGGTCAGCCCGCCGGAGGCCCACGCGGCGGCACCTCCGACGACCACGACGGCCAGTACGGCGGCGATGACCGTGTTACGGCGCTTCGCCTTCTTCCTGGCCTCCGCCCGGCGCTGCTGCTGCCGCTCGAACTTCTCCCGGGCGAGCTGCCGCCGCCGCTGATCGTTGTTGACCACCGGGTCTACTCCTCGTTGTGTAAGTGATCCTGTCGGTCCGGCCGAACGGGCCTGGCCCCGTACGGTATCTGGGTTGGCTGTGGAATGAGCAGCGCCGGTAGGCTCTGATCTGCTGCATTCCTCCGCCGGACGACATATAAGGACGATCGTGCTCATTGCCGGGTTCCCCGCCGGGGCCTGGGGGACCAACTGCTATCTGGTCGCCCCCGCCGCGGGTGAGGAGTGCGTGATCATCGACCCCGGCCACCAGGCCACCCAGGGCGTCGAGGACACGGTGAGGAAGCACCGCCTCAAGCCCGTCGCCGTCATCCTCTCCCACGGGCACATCGATCATGTCGCCTCGGTCGTCCCGCTGTGCGGAGCCCATGACGTACCGGCGTGGATCCATCCCGCGGACCGGTACATGATGAGCGACCCGGAGAAGGCGCTCGGCCGCTCGATCGGCATGCCGCTGATGGGCGAGCTGACCGTGGGGGAGCCCGACGACGTCCAGGAGCTGACCGACGGCGCGCGACTGGCTCTGGCGGGGCTGGAGTTCACCGTCGCGCACGCGCCCGGCCATACCAAGGGGTCGGTGACGTTCGGAACGCCCGAGGCGGCCGGCGGGGCGGATGTCCCCCCGGTCCTCTTCTCGGGCGATCTGCTCTTCGCCGGCTCCATCGGACGCACCGATCTGCCCGGCGGCGACCACGCCGAGATGATCGAGTCGCTGGCCCGCGTGTGCCTGCCGCTCGACGACTCGACCGTGGTGCTGTCCGGCCACGGCCCCCAGACGACCATCGGCCGCGAGCGCGCCGCCAACCCGTATCTCAGGGAAGCGGCCGCCGGCTACGGAAGCGGCCCCGGCGCCGCTCCGCGACGAGGAATGTGACGCACCGGATCCCCATGAGTACTTTCCAGGCCCCCAAGGGCACCTACGATCTGATCCCGCCCGGCTCCGCGGTCTTCCTCGCGGTGCGCGAGGCCATCTCCGCGCCGCTGAAGAACTCCGGCTACGGCTATGTCGAGACGCCCGGCTTCGAGAACGTCGAGCTGTTCGCGCGTGGTGTCGGCGAGTCCACCGACATCGTCTCCAAGGAGATGTACGCCTTCGAGACCAAGGGCGGCGACAAGCTGGCGCTGCGCCCCGAAGGCACCGCCTCCGTCCTGCGCGCCGCGCTGGAGGCCAATCTGCACAAGGCCGGGAATCTGCCGGTCAAACTCTGGTACTCCGGCTCGTACTACCGCTACGAGCGCCCGCAGAAGGGCCGCTACCGGCACTTCTCGCAGGTCGGCGCCGAGGCGATCGGCGCGGAGGACCCCGCGCTGGACGCGGAGTTGATCATTCTGGCCGACCAGGCATACCGCTCGCTCGGTCTGCGGAACTTCCGCATCCTGCTCAACTCGCTGGGTGACAAGGAGTGCAGGCCCGTCTACCGAGAGGCACTCCAGGCCTTTCTGCGCGGTCTCGACCTGGACGAGGACACCCGCCGCCGGATCGAGATCAACCCGCTGCGGGTCCTCGACGACAAGCGCGCCGACGTACAGAAGCAGCTCGTCGGGGCGCCGCTGTTCCGCGACTATCTGTGCGACGCGTGCAAGGCGTACCACGAGGAGGTCAGGGAGCTGCTGACCTCCGCGGGAGTGGTGTACGAGGACGACGAGAGGCTCGTACGCGGTCTCGACTACTACACCCGCACGACCTTCGAGTTCGTCCACGACGGTCTGGGCGCGCAGTCCGCGGTGGGCGGCGGCGGCCGGTACGACGGTCTCTCCGAGATGATCGGCGGCCCCGCGCTGCCGTCCGTCGGCTGGGCACTCGGTGTGGACCGTACGGTGCTGGCGCTGGAGGCCGAGGGCATCCGGCTCGACCTTCCTGGCACCACCAGTGTCTTCGCGGTCCCGCTGGGCGAGGAGGCGAGGCGGCGGCTCTTCGCCGTGGTCACCGAGCTGCGCAGGGCCGGGATCGCCGCCGACTTCGCGTACGGCGGCAAGGGCCTCAAGGGCGCCATGAAGAACGCCAACAGGTCCGGTGCCCGCTACACGATCGTCGCGGGCGAGCGCGATCTCGCCGAGGGCGTGGCCCAGCTCAAGGACATGGAGAGCGGGGAGCAGGCGCCGGTCGCGCTCGACGCCCTGGTGACGGAGCTGACGCGGCGGCTCGGCTGAGGACACGTACCGGTACGGTCGAACGGTGGCCGCGGAGAGGCGAGCGGCGGCACCCCTGGGCCCAGAGTGATGGAACGGCGATATGACGAGTGCGGCAGTGGACGACATCTCCTCCGAGCGGGAGGAAGGGAGCGCCGTCGGCACGGTCGGCGCGGGCCGGGCGTTCGCGCTGCTGCTGGTGATCACCGGCGCCGCCGGGCTGCTGGCGGCGTGGGTGATCACGCTCGACAAGTTCAAGCTGCTCGAAGACCCCGACTTCGTGCCGGGGTGCAGCCTGAACCCGGTGGTCTCGTGCGGCAACATCATGAAGAGCGAGCAGGCCTCCGCCTTCGGCTTCCCGAATCCGATGCTGGGGCTGGTGGCCTACGCCGTGGTGATCGCCATCGGCGTGGGGCTGCTGGCCGGGGCGCGCTACCGGCGCTGGTTCTGGCTCGGGTTGAACGCGGGCACGCTCTTCGGCGTCGGCTTCTGCACCTGGCTCCAGTACCAGTCGCTCTACAACATCAACTCGCTCTGCCTGTGGTGCTGTCTCGCCTGGGTCGCCACGATCGTCATGTTCTGGTACGTGACGTCACATAACGTCCGCAACGGGACACTGCCCGCGCCCGCTGCGCTGCGCGGCTTCCTCGGCGAGTTCACCTGGGTACTGCCCGCGCTGCACATCGGGATCATCGGGATGCTCATCCTGACCCGGTGGTGGGACTTCTGGACGAGCTGAGCGGACGGGACCGCGTGGCCCCACGGTGGCGGGCCGCGCGGACCCGCGGTGTCAGTGACCTGGCATAGGCTTCGACGCGTGGAGCCCGACCTCTTTACCGCAGCGGCCGAAGAACGCCAGGAGAAGGATCCGTCCAGCAGCCCCCTGGCCGTCCGGATGCGCCCGCGCGTCCTCGACGAAGTCGTCGGCCAGGCGCATCTGCTCAAGCCGGGATCGCCCCTGCGCCGGCTGGTGGGGGAAGGCGGCGGCGGCCCCGCGGGACCCTCGTCCGTGATTCTCTGGGGTCCGCCGGGCACCGGTAAGACGACCCTCGCGTATGTCGTCTCCAAGGCGACGAACAAACGCTTCGTGGAGCTGTCCGCGATCACCGCGGGCGTCAAGGAGGTACGGGCCGTCATCGACGGGGCCCGCCGGGCCTCCGGCGGCTTCGGCAAGGAGACCGTCCTCTTCCTCGACGAGATCCACCGCTTCAGCAAGGCCCAGCAGGACTCCCTGCTGCCCGCCGTGGAGAACCGCTGGGTGACGCTCATCGCCGCCACCACCGAGAATCCCTACTTCTCGGTGATCTCCCCGCTGCTCTCCCGCTCCCTGCTGCTCACACTGGAGCCGCTCACGGACGGTGATCTGAGCGCTCTGCTCCGCCGGGCGCTCACCGAGGAGCGCGGTCTCGGCGGCGCGCTCACCCTCCCCGGGGACGCCGAGGCGCATCTGCTGCGGATCGCGGGCGGTGACGCCCGCCGTGCGCTGACCGCGCTGGAGGCGGCGGCCGGTGCCGCGCTCGACAAGGGCGAGGCGGAGATCGCCCTCAAGACCGTGGAGGAGACCGTCGACCGCGCGGCGGTGAACTACGACCGCCAGGGCGACCAGCACTACGACGTCGCGAGCGCGCTCATCAAGTCGATCCGCGGCTCCGACGTGGACGCGGCGCTGCACTATCTGGCCCGGATGATCGACGCGGGCGAGGACCCCCGGTTCATCGCCCGGCGGCTGATGATCTCGGCGAGCGAGGACATCGGTCTCGCCGATCCCACCGCGCTGCCGGTCGCGGTCGCCGCCGCCCAGGCCGTGGCCATGATCGGCTTCCCCGAGGCCGCTCTCACCCTCAGCCACGCCACCATCGCGCTGGCGCTCGCCCCGAAGTCGAACGCGGCCACCACCGCGATCTCGGCGGCGCTGGAGGATGTGCGCAAGGGCCTCGCGGGACCGGTGCCGTCCCATCTCCGTGACGGCCACTACAAGGGGGCGGCCCAGCTCGGCCATGCCCAGGGCTATGTCTATCCGCACGATGTGCCCGGCGGTATCGCCGCCCAGCAGTACGCCCCGGACGGCGTGCGCGGCAGGCGTTACTACGAGCCCACGCGGTACGGAGCGGAGGCGCGGTACGCGGATGTGGTGGACAAGGTCCGCGAACGGCTGCGCGGCGACGGCGGCTGAACGGGCCGGGCCGCGCCGGCCGCCGCACCGCCCGGCGGCGCGGCGGTGTCAGCGTGAGGCCGCGTCGAAGAGTGTGTGCATGGCCCGGCGCAGCTCGCTGATGTCCCGCACCGGCTCGGGGAAGTCGAAGCGCGCGTCGAAGCACTGGACGCCGGTGAAACGCACCCGCAGTCCGAAGCGGTCCAGCCCGACCGGTACGGCCGCGGTCCCCGCCGCAGACGGCCCCGAACGCTCGCCGATCAGTCCGCGCAGCGTCTGTACCTCGGCGCTGTGCGCGGAGTGGAGATGCTGGAGCAGCTCCGCCTCGTGCTCCGCCAGCGGGTCGGGCACGGCCGCCGCGAAGTCCTCGGGTGCCACCTCGTCCGCGCCCCAGAGATCGTCCACATACGCCTCGCCCACCGTCAGCCGCAGGGTCGTACGCTCCGCTTCCGCCGGGCCCGCCTCCACGGTGAGCGGACCGGAGAGCCAGGCCCGCCCCCGGATACGGTGGGGTACGGAGACCGGTGCGACGTCCGTCAGCTCCACCACCGAGTGCGGCCCGTCCTCCGGCGCGCGGATGGCGGCCCGTACGGCGGGGGAGCCGGCGGGGAAGACCAGCAGCACCTCGCCGTCCGGCCCGACGGTCCGGCTCTCGGGCATGAACTGGCAGGGCTCCGCCCCGTCCGGGCCCGGGAGGAGCAGCACTGCCGAGCATGTACTCTGTACGAGAGTTCGTGTGCGTTCGGCTGCTGACGGCATCCGATCGATTTCAAGCCCGCTGGGACGCGGCTGACCATGAGCTGATCGGACCTCCGTCGAATCGGTGCCCTGCGCGTCGAGGCTGTCTGTGATGCGCGTGGTGTTCCCGGAGCGAGACATGCGATCTCCTTAAGTAAGGTGAGCCTAACCTAACCTACAACGGAGGTCTGGAGAACGTGCCTAACCAGTCGCGTCCCAAGGTCAAGAAGTCCCGTGCGCTCGGTATCGCGCTGACGCCGAAGGCCGTCAAGTACTTCGAGGCCCGTCCCTACCCGCCGGGTGAGCACGGTCGTGGACGCAAGCAGAACAGTGACTACAAGGTCCGTCTGCTGGAGAAGCAGCGTCTGCGTGCCCAGTACGACATCAGCGAGCGCCAGATGGCCCGCGCCTACGACCGCGCCAAGAAGGCCGAGGGCAAGACGGGCGAGGCCCTGGTCGTCGAGCTGGAGCGCCGTCTCGACGCGCTGGTGCTGCGTTCGGGTATCGCCCGCACCATCTACCAGGCCCGCCAGATGGTCGTCCACGGCCACATCGAGGTCAACGGCGGCAAGGTCGACAAGCCGTCCTTCCGCGTCCGTCCCGACGACGTGGTGATGGTCCGCGAGCGCAGCCGCGAAAAGGTCCCCTTCCAGGTCGCGCGCGAGGGTGGCTACGACACCGACGGCGAGACCCCGCGCTACCTCCAGGTCAATCTGAAGGCCCTGGCGTTCCGCCTGGACCGTGACCCGCAGCGCAAGGAGATCCCGGTCATCTGCGACGAGCAGCTCGTCGTCGAGTACTACGCCCGCTGACGCGGATCCGGTCGCTCGACAGCGCCTGACTCCACGGCACTTCGCGTTCCGCCGCACTTCGTGTGCCGGCGCCTCAGCCCGCCGCTTCCCCGCCCTTACCGGTGGGGGAGCCGGCGGGCTTTCGCGTGTGACGGGACGGTCTGCGCGTTCCCGGCGACTGGCGCGGCACCGTCGTCCGGCCGGGACGTCCGGCCAGCGCCCGGCGCACGGCCGCCTCCAGCGGGAGCCCGCGCCCCTCGCTCTCGTACCCCGCGTACCGTGCCGCCCCCAGCAACTCGATCGCCCGCCGCTCGCAGAGCGTCCGCGGCCCGCCGAAGTACCGCGATCCGAACAGCGGCGGGCCGATCGACCCCCACAGCGTGGACGCGGCGCCCTGGAGCACCGCCGCCTCCGCCGGATCGCCCTCGCTCGCCGTCACCAGGGCCAGCAGCTCGACCGAGAGCACCAGCCCCACCAGATCGTGGAAGAGATGGTGGACGGTGACGGACTCCGTGACCAGTGCGCGTGCCTCGGTGTGCTCGCCCCGGGTCCAGTGCGCGTAGGCCAGCACATACAGCGCGTACGCCCGGGACCAGCGCTCGCCGCTGTCCTCGCAGATCTCGCGGACCTCCGCGCACAGGGCGACGGCCGCGTCCAGATCCCCCTGGAAGACCAGTGACATGGCCAGCTCGGTCCGGCACATCAGCACATTGCTGTTCAGCTCGCCCAGCTCCCGATAGGCGGCGAGCGCCGAGCGCAGCAGCCGCTCGGCCCGTGGCATGTCGTCCGACAGCAGCGCCTGACAGCCCAGCCGGTGCACGGCGTACGCGCCCGCCAGCGCGTTGCCCGTACGGTCCGCCTCCTCCCGGCACTCGTGCAGAGCGCCCGTCGCCGCCGTGCTGTCGCCCTGGAGGACGGCCACATACCCCAGTACCCACAGCGCCTTGAGCCGTGACTCGTCGTACGGGGAGTCCACGGCGAGCGCCCGGCCCAGCCAGTGCCGCCCCTCCGAGAGCCGTCCGCAGCCCACCCAGTAGAACCAGAGCGTGCCCGCGAGATGCCGGCCGAGACGCGCCTCGCCGGGTGTCTCCAGACAGAGCTCCAGCGCGGCCCGCAGATTGGGCAGCGCGCTCTCCGCGCCGGCCGCGACCTCGGCCTGGCGCGGGCCGAACCAGTCCAGCTCGTACCAGGTCGCGAGCCCCATGTACCAGTCACGGTGCCGGCGGCGCATCCGTACGGTGTCCTCCAGGGCCGCCAGCCACTCGGCCGCGCGTCGGTGGCAGGACCGGAGCGGAAGGGCCGTCGCATGGGACACGCAGAGTACTCACCCGGCAGCACTCCGTACAATCCTCCGCCGCAACTCCCGTCCCGTGACCCCGTAATGCGGTACGGGGCGCGACCTCCGGCGCGATAGGGTCGGATGACGACTTTCCAGTCGCCTTCCAGAAGACCGTCGACGATCAGGGAGCGGTGCGTCGTGACCGGTGGAGAGGTTGCCGGGATCCTGGTGGCCGTGTTCTGGGCCATCCTGGTCTCCTTCCTGGCCGTGGTGCTGGTACGGCTGGCCCAGACGCTCAGGGCGACCACCCGGCTCGTGGCCGAGGTGACCGAGCAGGCGGTGCCGCTGCTGGCGGACGCTTCCGCGACGGTCCGCTCGGCACAGACCCAGCTCGACCGCGTCGACGCCATCGCGACGGACGTCCAGGAAGTCACCTCCAACGCCTCGGCGCTCTCCACGACGGTCGCCTCGACCTTCGGCGGACCCCTCGTCAAGGTCGCGGCGTTCGGCTACGGCGTACGCCAGGCCATGGGACGCAGAGGAACGGCCGCCGCGCCGGACGCGGCCGAGGAGCCGGCGAACCGCCGCAGGGTGGTCGTCGGCCGTACGCTCCCGTCCGCCCGGCGCAGGAACAAGAAGGGCTGACGCAGCGATGCTCCGCCGTACGTTCTGGTTCACCGCGGGCGCCGCCGCCGGCGTCTGGGCCACCACCAAGGTCCACCGCAAGCTCCGGCAGCTCACCCCGGAGAGCCTCGCCGCCCAGGCGGCGAACAAGGCGATCGACGCCGGGCACAAGGTGAGGGAATTCGCCGTTGACATAAGGGCGGGCATGGCGCGCCGCGAGGCGGAGCTGGGCGAGGCACTGGGCCTGGAGGCACCGGCCGACCGCGCGCTCCCAGCGCCCCGGCGGCTGGCCGCCGTCGAGCGCACCGAACGTCCCGGAACCACGTACTCCTACAACCCGCACAACCGGAATGAGGACCACTGATGGAGTCGGCTGAAATCCGCCGCCGCTGGCTGAGCTTCTTCGAGGAGCGCGGGCACACCGTCGTGCCTTCGGCGTCGCTCATCGCGGACGACCCGACTCTGCTGCTGGTCCCGGCGGGCATGGTGCCGTTCAAGCCGTATTTCCTCGGCGAGGTCAAGCCGCCCGCCCCGCGCGCCACCAGCGTCCAGAAGTGCGTCCGTACGCCGGACATCGAAGAGGTCGGCAAGACCACCCGGCACGGCACCTTCTTCCAGATGTGCGGCAACTTCTCCTTCGGCGACTACTTCAAGGAAGGCGCCATCGCCTACGCCTGGGAGCTGCTGACCAGCTCCCTGGCCGACGGCGGGTTCGGGCTCGACCCCGAGCGGCTGTGGATCACCGTCTATCTCGACGACGACGAGGCCGAGCGGATCTGGCGGGAGAAGATCGGCGTACCGGCCGAGCGCATCCAGCGGCTGGGCAAGAAGGACAATTTCTGGTCGATGGGCGTCCCCGGACCCTGCGGCCCCTGCTCCGAGATCAACTACGACCGCGGTCCCGAGTTCGGCGTCGAGGGCGGTCCCGCCGTCAACGACGAGCGGTACGTGGAGATCTGGAACCTGGTCTTCATGCAGTACGAGCGTGGCGAGGGCACCTCGAAGGAGGACTTCGAGATCCTCGGGGACCTGCCGTCGAAGAACATCGACACCGGTCTCGGCCTCGAACGTCTCGCCATGATCCTCCAGGACGTACAGAACATGTACGAGACCGACACCCTGCGGGTGGTCATGGACAAGGCCACCGAGCTCACCGGGGTGCGGTACGGCGCCGACCACACCACCGATGTCTCGCTGCGTGTGGTGGCCGACCATATCCGTACCTCCGTGATGCTGATCGGTGACGGGGTCACCCCCGGCAACGAGGGACGCGGCTATGTGCTGCGCCGCATCATGCGCCGCGCCATCCGCAACATGCGTCTGCTCGGTGCCACGGAACCGGTCGTCGCCGATCTCGCCGATGTCGTGATCAAGACGATGGGACAGCAGTACCCGGAGCTGGAGACCGACCGCCGGCGTATCGAGACCGTGGCCGTCGCCGAGGAGGCCGCCTTCCTCAAGGCCCTCAAGGGCGGTACGAACATCCTCGACACGGCCGTGACCGAGACCAGGGCCGGCGGTGGCCAGGTCCTCTCCGGCGACAAGGCCTTCCTGCTCCATGACACCTGGGGCTTCCCGATCGACCTCACCCTGGAGATGGCCGCCGAGCAGGGCCTGTCCGTGGACGAGGACGGCTTCCGCCGGCTGATGAAGGAGCAGCGCGACCGGGCCAAGGCCGACGCCAAGGCCAAGAAGTCCGGCCACGCCGATCTCTCCGCCTACCGCTCGGTCGCCGACAACAGCGGCACGACCGAGTTCACCGGCTACACCGCCACCGAGGGTGAGTCCACGATCGTCGGACTGCTCGTCGACGGTGTGCCCTCGCCCGCCGCCACCGAGGGCGACGAGGTCGAGATCGTGCTCGACCGCACCCCGTTCTACGCCGAGGGCGGCGGCCAGCTCGCCGACCAGGGCCGGATCAGGCTCGACAGCGGCGCGGTCGTGCAGGTGCGCGATGTCCAGCAGCCGGTCCCTGGTGTCTCCGTGCACAAGGGGTCCGTGCAGGTCGGCGAGGTGACGGTGGGTGCCTCCGCCTATGCCGCCATCGATCTCGGCCGCCGCCGCGCCATCGCCCGAGCCCACAGCGCCACCCACCTCACGCACCAGGCGCTGCGCGACGCCCTCGGCCCGACGGCCGCCCAGGCCGGTTCCGAGAACTCGCCCGGCCGTTTCCGCTTCGACTTCGGCTCGCCCGCCGCCGTACCCGGCACGGTCCTCCTCGATGTCGAGCAGAAGATCAACGAGGTCCTCACCCGCGAGCTGGATGTCCACGCCGAGGTGATGGGCATCGACGAGGCCAGGAAGCAGGGCGCCATCGCCGAGTTCGGCGAGAAGTACGGCGAGCGGGTCCGGGTGGTCACCATCGGCGACTTCTCCAAGGAACTCTGCGGCGGTACGCATGTCCGCAACACGGCCCAGCTCGGTCTGGTGAAACTGCTCGGCGAATCCTCGATCGGCTCGGGCGTGCGGCGTATCGAGGCCCTGGTCGGTGTCGACGCGTACAACTTCCTGGCCAGGGAGCACACCGTCGTCGCCCAGCTCCAGGAGCTGGTCAAGGGCCGCTCGGAGGAGCTGCCCGAGAAGATCGCCGGCATGCTCGCCAAGCTGAAGGACGCCGAGAAGGAGATCGAGAAGTTCCGCGCCGAGAAGGTCCTCGCCGCCGCCGCCGGGCTCGCCGGGAGCGCCATCGACGTACGGGGCACGGCGCTGGTCACCGGACAGGTCCCGGACGGCACCTCGGCCGACGATCTGCGCAAGCTGGTCCTCGATGTCCGCGGCCGGCTGGACCAGCAGTCGGGAGCCGCCGACCGGCCGGCCGTCGTGGCCCTGTTCACCACGGCCAACGGGCGTCCGCTGACGGTCATCGCCACCAACGACGCCGCTCGTCGGCGCGGTCTCAAGGCCGGTGATCTGGTCCGTACCGCCGCCAAGACCCTCGGCGGTGGCGGTGGCGGCAAGCCGGACGTGGCCCAGGGCGGCGGCCAGAACCCCGACGCCATCGGGGACGCCGTGGCCGCGGTCGAGCGACTCGTCGCCGAGACCTCGTGAGCGGCACACACGCGGCGCACGCTCCGGAAGGGATCTGATCGCGGATGAGACGGGGACGCCGGCTCGCGATCGATGTCGGGGACGCCCGGATCGGGGTCGCCTCGTGCGACCCCGACGGGATCCTCGCCACGCCGGTGGAGACCGTGCCGGGACGTGATGTCCCGGCCGCCCACCGGCGGCTGCGGCAGCTCGTCGAGGAGTACGAGCCGGTCGAGGTGGTGATCGGGCTGCCCCGGTCCCTCAGCGGGGGCGAAGGACCGGCCGCCGCGAAGGTACGTGTGTTCGCACAGGAGCTGGCCAGAGGCGTCGCGCCGCTGCCGGTACGACTGGTCGACGAGCGGATGAGTACGGTGACGGCCGGCCAGGGACTGCGCGCTTCGGGCGTGAAGTCCAAGAAGGGCCGGTCCGTTATCGACCAAGTGGCGGCGGTTGTCATCCTTCAGAGCGCGCTGGAGGCCGAAAGGGGCTCTGGTGAGCCCCCGGGTGAGGGCGTCGAAGTGGTCATCTGATCGCGATACGGTAACGTTCCGCGCGATGCGATGGTGTTCGAACAGCCACCGCACAACAAAGAGGCGAAACGGATGCCGTGCCACCGCTCAGCCACCGCCGCCTCGCGGCTCTAGGGGATCGATGACTGACTATGGCCGGGGCCCCGGCTCCGAACCGTGGCACCCCGAGGACCCCCTTTACGGGGACCCGGGGTGGGGAGCACAGCAGGCCGGTGACGGCCAGGCTCCTTACGGCGGGCAGCCGCAGCAGCAGTATCCGCAGCAGCATGTGCAGCCTCAGACGCAGTACGGGGACGGGCAGGACCCGTACCAGCAGCAGTACCACCCCCAGCAGTACGGCCAGCAGCAGGCCGCGCAGCCACACGTGGGCCAGCAACAGGGTGGACAGCCACATGTGGGCCAGCAGCACGTAGGTCAGCACCAGGGTGGGCAGCCGCAGCAGCAGCCGCACCTGGGGCAGCAGGCCGGGCAGCCCCAGTACGCCGCCCAGCAGTACGGCGGTCCGCAGCAGCACCCGCAGGCGCACCACCCCCAGCAGCCGCAGCATCCCCAGCAGCACCATCCCCATCCTCAGCAGCAGCAGCAACAGCAACAGCAGCACCAGCAACAACAACAGCAGCAGCAACATCAGCAGCCTCAGTACAACGACCCGCAGTACAACGGCGCGTGGGACACCGGCCAGCAGGCCACCATGCCGTACGCCGGGAATCCCGCCGGGCCCTACGACGGCGGCCAGGACGTCGGCTACGGCTCGAACCAGGACTACTACGGCACCCCCGACGCGTACCCCCCGCCGCAGCCCCCCGCGCAGCGGAAGGCCGAGCCCGAGCCCGGCAGTGAGTGGGAGGAAGGCCAGGAGGACGAGAGCCACCCCTTCTTCACGGGCGACGACGACGGCGCCGAAGGCGAGCGCGACGAGCCGGGCTCCGACCGCCGGGGCGGCAACGGGCGCGAGCGCCGTGGCAGGACCAAGAAGAAGAGCCACAACGGCTTCGCCTGTCTGTTCATGAGCGTGGTGCTGGTCGGCGGTGTCGGCGGTGTCGGCTATGTCGGCTTCCAGTTCCTGCAGTCCAAGTTCGGCGCCCCGCCCGACTTCGTGGGCGAGGGTTCCGGTTCGGTCCAGGTGGAGATCCCCCAGGGGGCCGGCGGCTACGAGATCGCCTCGATCCTGGTCAAGAGCGGTGTCGTCAAGAGCCAGGGCGCGTTCGTCGCGGCGCAGCGGCAGAACCCCAAGGGCAACTCGATCCAGGCGGGCGTCTACACACTCAGCAAGGGCATGTCCGCGGCCCAGGCCGTGAAGACGATGCTCAGCCCCACCAGCCACAACGCGCTGATCATCCCCGAGGGCAAGCGCAATGTCTGGGTCTACGAGCAGATGGACAAGCGGCTCGAACTCAAGAAGGGGTCGACCGCGGCGGTCGCCAAGGCACAGGCCAACAATCTCGGTCTGCCGGCCTGGGCGAAGGGCTCCAAGGACATCAAGGACCCGCTGGAGGGCTTCCTGTTCCCGGCGAGCTACCCGGTCGCCAAGGGCATGAAGCCGGAGGCGATCCTCAAGAAGATGGTCGCCCGCGCCGCCGCCGAGTACAGCAAGGTGGATCTGGAGGCCGAGGCCGACAAGCTGGGTCTCAAGTCGCCGCTCCAGGTGATCACCGTCGCGAGCCTCGTCCAGGCGGAGGGCAAGTACAAGCACGACTTCGACAAGGTCGCCCGCGTCGTCTACAACCGTCTGGAACCGGACAACACCGAGACCGTCGGCCGCCTCGAATTCGACTCCACGGTCAACTACATCAAGGCCCAGAGCAGGCTCGACCTCGGTGCGGTCGACAATCTGCGCAAGCTCAAGGACCCGTACAACACGTACGACATCAAGGGTCTCCCGCCCGGTCCCATCGGGAACCCGGGAGCCGAAGCCCTTCAGTCGGCGCTCGACCCGACGCCCGGTCCTTGGTACTACTTCGTCTCGGTCACCGAGGACAAGACGCTCTTCGCCGAGACCAACGAGGAGCACGAGCGCAACCGCGCCGAGTACGAGAAGCAGAGCAAGAAGGAGAGCGCGAAGCGGTGAGTCCACGCAGGCGGGCGGCGGTTCTCGGGTCGCCCATCGCACACTCGCTCTCGCCGGTGCTGCACCGGGCGGCCTACGCCGGCCTCGGCCTCACGGGCTGGTCCTACGACCGGTTCGAGGTGGACGAGGCCGGGCTGCCCGGCTTTCTCGAAGGGCTGCGCGGCGACGGCTCGTGGGCCGGGTTCTCGCTGACCATGCCGCTCAAACGCGCCGTCATCCCGCTGCTGGACGGCATCACGGCCACGGCGGCCTCGGTGGAGGCGGTCAACACGCTCGTCATCGGTGAGGACGGCCGGCGGACGGGGGACAACACCGATGTCCCCGGCATGATCGCCGCGCTGGGCGAGCGGGGTGTCCGTACGGTCGCCTCCGCGGCGGTCCTGGGCGCGGGCGCCACCGCCTCGTCCGCCCTCGCCGCCCTCTCCCGGATCTGTACGGGGCCGGTCACGGCGTATGTACGCAGCGAGGCCCGCGCGGCCGAGATGCGGGGCTGGGGCGAGCGGACCGGTGTGGAGATCCGCACGGCGGCGTGGGCGGACGCGGCCGAGGCCTTCGAGGCACCCCTGGTGATCGCGACCACCCCGGCGGGCACCACCGACGCGCTGGCGCCTCTGGTCCCCGAGCGGCCGGGCACGCTCTTCGACGTGCTCTACGAGCCATGGCCCACCGCACTCGCCGCCGCCTGGTCGGCCCGCGGCGGCCCGGTCGTCTCCGGCCTCGATCTGCTCGTCCACCAGGCCGTTCTCCAGGTCGAGCAGATGACGGGCCGCTCGCCCGCACCGCTCGCCCTGATGCGCAAGGCGGGGGAACAGGCCCTGGAGAGCCGCTAGGGGCCCCCGGTGGAAGCTCTGTCCGGATCGCGGCCGGATCCTCGTCCGGTTGTGTCCGCTCGCTGGACGTGAGGGCGGTGTGCCCCGTGGGCCGTGGGAGGATCGGAGGTGGCGGGCCAGGGCCGCGCACCGGCCGCGCCACCACCAGTCGAGTGCGCGAGCATGAGGAGCACCGTTGAGCAGGTTGCGCTGGCTGACCGCGGGGGAGTCGCACGGACCCGCACTCGTGGCGACGCTGGAGGGTCTTCCCGCCGGTGTGCCGATCACCACGGACATGGTGGCGGACCATCTCGCCCGCAGGCGCCTCGGCTACGGACGTGGCGCGCGCATGAAGTTCGAGCGCGACGAGGTCACCTTCCTCGGCGGCGTACGCCACGGTCTGACCATGGGATCGCCCGTCGCGGTCATGGTGGGCAACACCGAGTGGCCCAAGTGGGAGCAGGTCATGGCGGCCGATCCGGTCGACCCCGATGTGCTCGCCGGGCTCGCCCGCAACGAGCCGCTGACCCGGCCCAGGCCCGGTCACGCCGATCTCGCGGGGATGCAGAAGTACGGCTTCGACGAGGCACGGCCGGTCCTGGAGCGGGCCAGCGCCCGGGAGACCGCGGCGCGGGTCGCGCTCGGTGCCGTGGCCCGGTCGTATCTCAAGGAGACCGCAGGGATCGAGGTCGTGTCCCATGTCGTGGAGCTGGCGGCGGCCAGGGCTCCGTACGGTGTCTACCCGACCCCGGCCGATGTGGAGAGGCTGGACGCCGACCCGGTGCGCTGCCTGGACGCGGACGCGAGCAAGGCGATGGTCGCCGAGATCGACCAGGCCCACAAGGACGGCGACACCCTCGGCGGGGTCGTGGAGGTCCTGGCCTACGGCGTGCCGGTCGGTCTGGGCTCGCACGTCCACTGGGACCGCAGGCTGGACGCGCGGCTCGCCGCCGCGCTGATGGGCATCCAGGCCATCAAGGGCGTCGAGATCGGAGACGGCTTCGGTCTGGCGCGGGTCCCCGGATCGCAGGCCCACGACGAGATCGTGGCGACCGATGACGGTATCCGGCGCGCGTCCGGCCGCTCCGGCGGTACCGAGGGCGGTCTGACGACGGGTGAACTGCTGCGCGTACGGGCCGCGATGAAGCCCATCGCGACCGTGCCCAAGGCGCTCGCCACCGTCGACGTGGTCACGGGCGAGGCCGCGAAGGCCCATCACCAGCGCTCCGACGTGTGCGCCGTGCCCGCCGCGGGCATCGTCGCCGAGGCCATGGTGGCGCTGACCCTCGCGGACGCGGTCGCCGAGAAGTTCGGCGGCGACAGCGTCCCCGAGACGCGCCGCAATGTCCGCTCGTACCTCGACAACCTCCAGATCCGATGAGCGCGCAGGACCCGGTGGGTGAACCAGGACCGGTCGTCGTCCTGGTCGGCCCGATGGGCGTCGGCAAGACCACCGTGGGCGAGCTGCTCGCGGAACGGCTCGGTACGGACTTCCGCGACAGCGACGCCGATATCGTCGCCGCCCAGGCCATGCCGATCTCGGACATCTTCATCGAGGGCGGCGAGGAGCACTTCCGGGAACTGGAGCGGGCGGCGGTGCGGACGGCGGTCGCCGAGCACCGGGGCGTCCTGGCGCTCGGCGGTGGCGCGGTCCTCGACGCCTCCACCCGTGAGCTGCTCAGCGGTCTGCCCGTCGTCTTCCTGTCGGTCGAGGTCGGCGAGGCGGTCAAGCGCGTCGGACTGAACACCGCGCGCCCGCTGCTGGTGATCAACCCCCGCAAGCAGTGGAAAGAGCTGATGGACGCCCGCCGCCACCACTACACGGATGTGGCACGCGTGGTGGTCGCGACCGACGACCGGACCCCCGAGGAGGTCGCGGACGCGGTCCTCGACGCACTCGGGCTGAAGCAGCACCCCGGAGAAGAGTCCCGGGCCCCCGGCAAGGAGAAGCAGGTATGACGGACCAGACGGTCACCCGTATCCAGGTCGGCGGCACGGCGGGGCACGACCCGTACGAGGTGCTGGTCGGCCGGCAGCTGCTGGGGGAGCTGCCCACGCTCATCGGCCAGAAGGCCCGGCGGGTCGCGGTCGTACATCCCGAGGCGCTCGCCGGGACGGGGGAGGCGCTGCGCCAGGATCTCGCCGACCAGGGGTACGAGGCCGTGGCCATCCAGGTGCCCAACGCCGAGGAGGCCAAGACCGTCGAGGTCGCGGCGTACTGCTGGAAGGCGCTCGGACAGACCGGTTTCACCCGGACCGATGTGATCGTCGGTGTCGGCGGCGGAGCCACCACCGATCTGGCCGGGTTCGTGGCGGCGTCCTGGCTGCGCGGGGTGCGCTGGGTCGCCGTGCCGACCACGGTGCTCGCCATGGTCGACGCCGCGGTGGGCGGCAAGACCGGTATCAACACCGCCGAGGGCAAGAACCTCGTCGGCGCCTTCCACCCGCCCGCGGGGGTCCTCTGCGATCTCGCCGCGCTGGACTCGCTGGGCGTGAACGACTACGTCAGCGGGCTGGCCGAGATCATCAAGGCGGGTTTCATCGCGGACCCGGCCATCCTCGATCTGATCGAGGCCGACCCCGAGGGCGCCCGCACCCCGTCCGGCGCGCACACCGCCGAGCTGATCGAGCGCTCGATCCGGGTCAAGGCCGAGGTCGTCTCCAACGACCTCAAGGAGTCCGCTCTGCGCGAGATCCTCAACTACGGCCACACCCTGGCGCACGCCATCGAGAAGAACGAGCGGTACAAGTGGCGGCACGGCGCGGCCGTCTCGATCGGCATGGTCTTCGCGGCGGAACTGGGCCGGCTGGCCGGGCGCCTCGACGACGCGACCGCCGACCGGCACCGCTCCGTACTGGAGTCCGTCGGGCTGCCGCTGACCTACCGGGGCGACCAGTGGCCCAAGCTGCTGGAGACGATGAAGGTCGACAAGAAGTCCCGCGGCGATCTGCTGCGCTTCATCGTGCTGGACGGACTCGCCAAGCCCACCGTGCTGGAGAGCCCCGACCCGGCGGTGCTGCTCGCCGCCTACGGGGAGGTGTCGGCGTGACCCGACGGGTCTTCGTGCTCAACGGGCCCAACCTCGGCCGGCTCGGCTCGCGCGAGCCGGACGTGTACGGGGCGACCTCGTACGCCGGACTGGTCGATGTCTGCCGGACGCTCGGCAAGGAGCTGGGCTTCGACGTCGACGTACGGGAGACGAACGACGAGGGCGAGCTGATCCGATGGCTGCACGAGGCCGCGGACGGTTCGATCCCGGTCGTTCTCAACCCGGGCGCCTTCACGCACTATTCGTACGGCATGCGGGACGCGGCGGCGCAGCGCACCGCCCCGCTGATCGAGGTGCATATCTCCAACCCGTACAGCCGCGAGGAGTTCCGGCACACCTCGGTGGTCGCGGCCGTCGCCAGCGGTACGGTCGCGGGCTTCGGGATCGGCTCGTACCGTCTCGCGCTGCGGGCGCTCGCGGAGGAACTGACCGGCTGACGGATCCCCGCGACCCCTGGCGAACGCCTCGCCGGGATTCGGGCGGGTGGCGGTTTCCGGTAGCCGGGCCCCGGATACGGACCCCGGTCGTTGCCCGTGCGACGGCCGGGGGCGGTACCGTTCGGTAACGCGTTGGCCCGCGGGGCCGCCCAGAGCGTCAGTCGTACGAGACGGAGTGGCACCGGATGCAGCACGCAGGCGGATGGGCGCACCAGGCTCCTCCTCCCGGCCCGCCGACGGGGTCCGGGGCCCCGCGGCCGCCCCGGCAGGGGCAGCCGCCCGTCCCGGGCTGGACAGGACCCCATCAGGTCCCCGGACCGCAGCACACGCCGGGACCCCAGCACACGCCGGGACAGCACCAGCCGCCGGGACAGCATCAGGCACCGGGACAGCACCAGGCACCGGGTCCGGGGCACGCTCCCGGACCCCCTCCTGTGCCGCGTCCCCGCGGTGCGCCCCAGCAGCAGGCGCCCGTACCGCCGTCCGTACCCCCGGCAGGTCCGCCGCCGCCCCCGGACTCCACCGGACACATCCGGCTGCCGCCCGGCGGTCCGGTGCCCGTCCCCGCCCCGCCGCCCGCCCTCGGCGGCGGTACGGGCACGGCCACCCTCGCCGTGCTGCTCATCGGCCCGGCGGGCGCGGGCAAGACGACCGTCGCCCGGCACTGGGCGATGAACCGCCGTGTGCCCACCGCGCACATCAGCCTCGACGATGTCCGTGAGTGGGTCTGCTCGGGCTTCGCCGACCCGCAGAGCGGATGGAACGACCACTCCGAGGCGCAGTACCGGCTGGCCCGCCGCACCTGCGGCTTCGCCGCGCGCAACTTCCTGGCCAACGGCATCTCCTGCATCCTCGACGACGCGGTCTTCCCCGACCGCCCGGTCGTCGGGCTCGGCGGCTGGAAGCGCCATGTAGGTCCGGGACTGCTGCCGGTCGTCCTGCTGCCGGGACTGGAGATCGTGCTGGAGCGCAACGCCGAGCGCACCGGCAACCGCAGGCTCTCCGACGAGGAGGTGGCGGGCATCCACGGCCGGATGGCCGGCTGGTACGGCTCGGGGCTGCCCATCATCGACAACTCCAAGTACGACGTGGAGACCACCGCCCGGATACTCGACGACGTCCTGGCCCGCGCCCTCGCGAGCCCGCCGAGCTGGTGAGCGCGGCGAGCGCGTGACCGCCGCTCAGGGCGCCCCCGCACACGCCCCCCGCCCGCGCTCCCGCCCGCGCCCCTGGCCCGCGCCCCCCGGTCGGACGCGCTGAACCGGCCGGGTCACGCCCCCGCTCATACGCTCGGGTCATGTCAGACGTGTTCGCGGTCCGCCGCGATCGGTTGCGTGACCGGTGCTCCGCGGCGGGCAACGCGGCCGCGCTGATCTCGCGCCCCGCGAACGTGCGCTATCTCGCGGGCGGCGCCCCGCCCGGCGCCGTACTGCTGCTCGGGCCCGACGAGGACACGCTGCTCTGCGCCCGTACCCACGCCGGTGAGCACGTCGAGGCGCGGCTCGACGACCAGCTCGGGCTCACCGTCCTGTCCACCGCGGGTGACCCCGTGGTCGCCGCCGCGGGAGTGCTCACACCGTCCGCCGTCACCTCGCTCGCCGTCGAGGAGCACCACCTCACCGTCGCCAGACACCGGGCCATCGGCTCCGTCGCGCCCCGGCTGCGTCTCGCGGATCTGGGCTGCGCCGTCGAGCAGTTGCGGATCGTCAAGGACGAGGCCGAGATCGCCTGTCTGCGGATCGCGGCCGAGATCGCCGACCAGGCGCTGGGCGAACTGCTGGAATCGATCCTGGTCGGCCGTACCGAACGGCATCTCGCGCTGGAGCTGGAGCGGCGGCTCGTCGACCACGGCGCCGACGGCCCCGCGTTCCCGACCGTCGTGGCCACCGGGCCCAACTCCGGCCGCGGCGGCCACCATCCCTCGGACCGAAGGGTCGAGGAGGGCGATTTCCTCTCCGTCGGTCTCGGTGCCGACTACCGCGGCTACCGGTGTCTGATCGGCCGTACGTTTGTCATCGGAACTTCTCCCGCCGACTGGCAGATCGAGCTGTACGAGCTGGTCTTCTCGGCACAACGGGCAGGTCGGGAGGCTCTCGTGCCGAGCGCGGGCTACCGCGATGTGGACCGCGCGACCCGGCAGCCGCTGGAGGCCGCGGGGCACGGCGAGCGGCTCGCACCCCGTACGGGACATGGCGTCGGACTCGAAATCGACGAGGACCCGCAGCTCGCCCCCGCTGCCATGGGTAAACTGGACGCTTGTGTGCCGGTCACCGTCGGACCGGGGGTCCACCTCCCGGGCCGGGGCGGTGTCCGGATCGATGACACGCTCGTCGTCCGCCCCGAGGCGGACGGCGGACCCGAGCTACTCACCATCACGACCAAGGAACTGCTCGCGCTCTAGTGCCCAGGCACCGCGCACACCCTCGGTCGTCCACCAGCTTCAGTCCAGGAGATTCCGCAACCGTGGCTTCCACGAACGACCTCAAGAACGGCCTGGTGCTCAAGCTCGACGGGGGCCAGCTCTGGTCCGTCGTCGAGTTCCAGCACGTCAAGCCCGGCAAGGGCCCGGCCTTTGTGCGCACCAAGCTGAAGAACGTGCTCTCCGGCAAGGTCGTCGACAAGACCTTCAACGCCGGCGTGAAGGTCGAGACGGCCACCGTTGACCGCCGCGACATGCAGTTCTCGTACATGGACGGCGAGTACTTCGTCTTCATGGACATGGAGACCTACGACCAGCTCATGGTCGACCGCAAGGCCGTCGGCGCCGCCGCCAACTTCCTGCTGGAGGGCTTCACCGCCAGCGTCGCCACGCACGAGGGCGAGGTGCTCTATGTCGAGCTGCCCGCCGCCGTCGAGCTGACCATCCAGCACACCGACCCGGGCGTCCAGGGCGACCGCTCCACCGGCGGCACCAAGCCGGCCACGCTGGAGACCGGTTATGAGATCGGCGTCCCGCTCTTCATCACCACGGGTGAGAAGATCAAGGTCGACACCCGCTCGGGCGAGTACCTCGGCCGGGTGAACAGCTAACCGTGGCTGCCCGGAGCAATGCCCGCAAGCGCGCCTTCCAGATCCTTTTCGAGGCCGACCAGCGCGGGGCGTCCGTGCGGACGGTTCTCGCCGACTGGATACGGCATGCCCGGACCGACGACCGCCAGCCGCCGGTCGGTGAGTACACCATGGAGCTCGTCGAGGGGTACGCGGAGCACGCGGACCGTATCGACGACCTCATCTCCACCTACTCGGTGGGCTGGACGCTGGACCGGATGCCGGTCGTCGACCGGAACATCGTGCGGCTCGGCGCCTATGAGCTGGTGTGGGTGGACGGCACCCCGGACGCGGTCGTGATCGACGAGGCGGTCCAGCTCGCCAAGGAGTTCTCCACCGATGACTCGCCGTCCTTCGTGAACGGTCTGCTCGGCCGCTTCAAGGACCTCAAACCGAGTCTGCGCCGCGCTTGAGGCACGGGACGGGGCGGACGGGTGAGATGCCTGTCCCCGGGCGCCGGACGGGTGCCGTGCTGTCTCCTCAAGCGCCGGACGGGCTCAGCGGCCCGTCCGGCGCTTGAGGGTACGGGCGGGCCGGACGCGCCGGGGGACGGCCCCGCGAGCAGTGCGGGACCGTCCCCCCGGAGGTGACGTTTCTGCTGATATATGGCGGGTTGGTCAGCCCTCTTCGTGGGCCACCGCGCGGCGGGCGTCCGCGTCGAGAACGCCCCAGCTGATCAGCTGCTCGGTCAGGACCGAAGGCGACTGGTCATAGATCACGGCCAGCGTGCGCAGATCGTCCTGGCGGATCGACAGCACCTTGCCGTTGTAGTCGCCGCGCTGGCTCTGGATCGTCGCCGCGTACCGCTGGAGCGGGCCCGCCTTCTCCTGCGGCACATGGGCGAGCCGCTCCAGGTCGAGGACGAGCTTCGGCGGCGGCTCGGCGGCTCCGCCGGGCGTCGTGCCAGGAAGCAGTTCCTGCACGGGGACCCCGTAGAAATCCGCCAGCTCGGCGAGGCGCTGCACCGTCACGGCACGGTCGCCACGCTCGTACGAACCGACCACCACGGCCTTCCAGCGGCCCTGGGACTTCTCCTCCACGCCATGGAGCGAGAGGCCCTGCTGGGTGCGGATGGCGCGGAGTTTGGCCCCGAGCTGCTTTGCGTATTCGCTGGACATATAGCTCCCCGGACGAAGTCTGGTAACTCACTGTGAGGTTACGCAGCGTTACTTGGATGCGTCAAGCCGAGGGATCCGCGACCGGCTCCCCGAGGGGCCTCCCGCCGCTTCCTGACTGCCTTCCGAGGGGGTGCCACCAGGTGTTCGACGGACGCCCTGCTAGCCTGGGTGGCGTAATTTCGACGTCCTTTAAAGTCCGTCCCGTGAGGCGGAGAAGGAGGTCCGTTTCGTATGGACACAGACACGCCTGACTCCTCGGCCGACAGCTCCGGCGCCGCGCGCCCCGTGCTGGAGGCCCCCGACATCGCACGGGTCCTGACCCGTATCGCCCACGAGATCGTCGAACGCGCCAAGGGCGCCGACGACGTGGTGCTGCTCGGCATTCCGACCCGCGGGGTCTTTCTGGCCCGCCGGCTGGCCGACAAGCTCGCGGAGATCACGGGACGCTCGTCGATCCCGGTCGGCTCCCTCGACATCACCATGTACCGCGACGATCTGCGGCTGCGTCCCGCCCGTGCGCTGGCCCGTACCGACATTCCCGCCGACGGGGTCGACGGACGTCTCGTGGTCCTCGTCGACGATGTGCTCTTCTCCGGCCGGACCATCCGCGCCGCCCTCGACGCCCTCGGCGACATCGGCCGGCCCCGGGCCGTCCAGCTCGCCGTCCTCGTCGACCGCGGCCACCGCGAGCTGCCGATCCGCGCCGACTACGTCGGCAAGAACATCCCCACCTCGCTGCGGGAGACGGTCAGGGTCCAGCTCGCCGAGGAGGACGGCCGGGACACCGTGCTGCTCGGTCTCCAGCGGCCCCTCGCGTCCGGCGAGCGGTAGGGCCGCTTCCGTACGCCCCGATCCCCGTACGGACGCCTCCGGGCGCCCGCATGCCCGCACACCCAGACACCGGAGCACTCTCCCGATGCTGCGCCTCCCAGGGGCAAACCCCCGCACACCCGGCCATCTCATCTCGGCGGGCGATCTCAGCCGTGACGACGCCGTGCTGATCCTCGACACCGCCGAGGAGATGGCCCGGGTCGCCGACCGGCCCATCAAGAAGCTGCCGACCCTGCGCGGCCGTACGGTCGTGAATCTCTTCTTCGAGGACTCCACCCGCACCCGGATCTCCTTCGAGGCCGCGGCCAAGCGTCTGTCGGCCGATGTCATCAACTTCTCCGCCAAGGGCTCGTCCGTCTCCAAGGGCGAGTCGCTCAAGGACACCGCGCTGACCCTGGAGGCGATGGGCGCCGACGCCGTCGTCATCCGGCACCCCGCGTCCGGTGCCCCCTACCGGCTCGCCACCTCCGGCTGGATCGACGGCGCGGTCGTCAACGCGGGCGACGGCACCCATGAACACCCCACCCAGGCGCTGCTGGACGCCTTCACCCTGCGCCGCCGGCTGGTCGGCGCCGACCAGGGCACGGGGCGCGGTCTCGACGGGCGGCGGGTCACCATCGTCGGCGATGTGCTGCACAGCCGGGTCGCCCGCTCGAACATCCTGCTGCTGCACACGCTCGGCGCCCAGGTCACGGTGGTCGCCCCGCCCACACTCGTACCGATCGGCGTCGAGGGCTGGCCGTGCGAGGTCTCGTACGACCTGGACCGGGTGCTGCCCACGTCCGACGCCGTGATGATGCTGCGGGTGCAGCGGGAGCGGATGAACGCCGCGTTCTTCCCGACCGAGCGCGAGTACTCCCGCCGCTACGGGCTGGACGGCGACCGGATGAGCCGGATGCCCGGGGACTCCGTCGTGATGCACCCGGGTCCGATGAACCGCGGTATGGAGATCACCGCCGAGGTCGCCGACTCCGACCGCTGCACGGCCGTCGAGCAGGTCGCCAACGGTGTCTCGATCCGGATGGCCGTGCTCTATCTGCTGCTGGGCGGCAACGAGTCCGCCGTCACTCATTCCCGCGCGTAACGAGGAGAACAGGTAACCATGAGCAAGATCCTTATCAGGGGCGCGCGGGTGCTCGGCGGCGAGCCGCGGGACGTACTGATCGACGGTGAGACCATCGCGGCGACGGGCACGGGACTGGACGCCGGCGACGCCACGGTCGTGGCGGCCGAAGGGCGCGTTCTGCTGCCCGGTCTGGTCGATCTGCACACCCATCTGCGCGAGCCCGGCCGTGAGGACTCGGAGACCGTCCTGACGGGCACCCGCGCCGCCGCCGTCGGAGGCTTCACCGCCGTCCACGCCATGGCCAACACCTTCCCCGTGGCCGATACGGCCGGTGTGGTGGAGCAGGTCTGGCGGCTGGGCCGGGAGTACGGCTACTGCGACGTCCAGCCGGTCGGCGCGGTGACCGTCGGGCTGGAGGGCAAGCACCTCGCGGAACTGGGCGCCATGCACGACTCCGCCGCCCAGGTGCGGGTCTTCTCGGACGACGGCAAGTGCGTGGACGACGCCGTGATCATGCGGCGGGCGCTGGAGTACGTGAAGGCGTTCGACGGGGTGATCGCGCAGCACGCCCAGGAGCCGCGGCTGACCGAGGGCGCGCAGATGAACGAGGGCGTCGTCTCCGCCGAGCTGGGGCTCGGCGGCTGGCCGGCCGTCGCCGAGGAGTCGGTCATCGCCCGCGATGTGCTGCTCGCCGCCCATGTCGGCTCCCGGGTGCACATCTGCCATCTGTCGACGGCCGGATCCGTGGAGCTGGTGCGCTGGGCGAAGTCCAAGGGCTGGAATGTCACGGCCGAGGTCACCCCGCACCATCTCCTTCTCACCGACGAACTGGTCCGCTCCTACGACCCCGTCTACAAGGTGAACCCGCCGCTGCGGACGGAGGCGGACGTACAGGCGCTGCGCGCGGCGCTCGCGGACGGCACGATCGACTGCGTCGCCACCGACCACGCCCCGCATCCGCACGAGGACAAGGACTGCGAGTGGGCCGCCGCCGCCATGGGCATGGTCGGTCTGGAGACGGCGCTGTCGGTCGTCCAGGAGACCATGGTGGAGACCGGGCTGCTGGACTGGGCGGGGGTGGCCGACCGGATGTCGTTCCGGCCGGCCCGTATCGGCCGTCTCACGGGCCACGGGCGTCCCGTCTCGGTGGGCGAGCCCGCCAACCTCACCCTGGTCGATCCGGCATACCGTGGTCCCGTGGACCCGGCGGGCTTCGCCTCCCGCAGCCGCAACACCCCCTACCAGGGCCGTGAGCTGCCAGGACGCGTCACCCACACCTTCCTCCGGGGCCGCGCCACGGTCGTCGACGGGAATCTGGCGTGACAAGTGCGATGGTTCATCTCCCTCCGGTCCCCCTGGCCGCCGAGCAGAAGTCGGCGGAGGTGACCGACTGGGCCGCCCGGACCGGCTGGGTCGTCGGTCTGCTGCTCTTCATCGCGCTCGTGTACTGGCTGATGCGCCAGGGCTGGAAGTGGCGCGGCAGTCTCCAGTCCGGGCTGCCCGAGCTGCCCACCGCGCCCGCCACGGCGGGTACGGACCGTACGGCGGGTACGGCCACCCTGGCCCTGACCGGCCGCTACCACGGCTCCACCACCGCGGGACAGTGGCTCGACCGCATCGTGGCCCATGGCCTGGGCGCCCGCAGCCGGGTGGAGCTGACGCTCACCGACGCGGGAGTGGAGGTCGTACGCCCCGGCGCGAACGACTTCTTCATCCCCGCCGCACAGCTCCGTGAGGCCCGGCTCGACAAGGGCATCGCGGGCAAGGTCCTCGCCGAGGGCGGACTGCTGATCATCACCTGGGAGCACGGCGGCATGCTGATCGACTCGGGCTTCCGCTCCGACCGCTCCGCCGAGCACACCGCCTGGGTCGAGGCCGTCAACTCCCTGCCCCATGCCGCGCCCCATGCGGCCGGGAACGCCACGGACACCATGAAAGTCACACCCGTCACGACGGAAGGCCCCGCACGATGACCACCTCCACCCGGGGAACCGCCCGCGCCCAGGCGTCTCCCGCCGTACTCGTCCTGGAGGACGGCCGCAGCTTCCGCGGCCGTGCCTACGGGGCCGTGGGGGAGACCTTCGGCGAGGCGGTGTTCTCCACCGGGATGACTGGCTACCAGGAGACCCTCACCGACCCGTCGTACCACCGCCAGGTGGTCGTGATGACCGCCCCGCACGTCGGCAACACCGGTGTCAACGACGAGGACCCGGAGTCCCGGCGGATCTGGGTCGCCGGCTATGTCGTACGCGACCCCGCGCGCACGCCGTCCAACTGGCGCTCACGGCGCTCGCTCGACGACGAACTCGTCGCCCAGGGCGTCGTCGGCATCAGCGGTATCGACACCCGCGCCCTCACCCGCCATCTGCGCGAGCGCGGCGCGATGCGCGTCGGGATCTTCTCCGGCGAGGCGCTCGCCGACGAGGCCGCACTGCTCGCGCGCGTCCAGGCGGTCCCGGAGATGTCCGGCGCCGATCTCTCCGCCGAGGTCGCCACGGAGCGTTCCTACGTCGTGCCCGCCATAGGCCGGAAGCGCTTCACCGTCGCCGCGCTGGACCTGGGCATCAAGGGCATGACCCCGCACCGGATGGCCGAGCGCGGTATCGAGGTGCATGTCCTGCCCGCCACCGCCACGCTCGACGAGGTGTACGCGACCGCCCCCGACGGGGTCTTCCTCTCCAACGGCCCCGGCGACCCGGCGACCGCCGATCTCACCGTCGTCAAGGGCGTCCTGGAGCGCGGCACCCCGCTCTTCGGCATCTGCTTCGGCAACCAGCTCCTCGGCCGCGCGCTCGGCTTCGGCACGTACAAGCTGAAGTACGGCCACCGCGGCATCAACCAGCCGGTGCAGGACCGGACGACGGGCAAGGTCGAGGTGACCGCGCACAACCACGGATTCGCCGTGGACGCCCCACTCGACCAGGTCTCCGAGACCCCCTACGGCCGTGCCGAGGTCTCCCACGTCTGCCTCAACGACAACGTGGTCGAGGGGCTCCGGCTGCTCGACCGGCCGGTCTTCAGCGTCCAGTACCACCCCGAGGCGGCCGCGGGCCCGCACGACGCCGCGTACCTCTTCGACCGCTTCGTATCCCTGATGGAGGACCAGCGTGCCTAAGCGCACCGATATCCAGTCCGTCCTGGTCATCGGTTCAGGACCGATCGTCATCGGACAGGCCGCCGAGTTCGACTACTCCGGCACCCAGGCCTGCCGCGTCCTCAAGGCCGAGGGCCTGCGCGTCATCCTGGTCAACTCCAACCCCGCCACGATCATGACGGACCCGGAGATCGCCGACGCCACCTATGTCGAACCGATCACCCCGGACTTCGTCGAGAAGATCATCGCCAAGGAGCGCCCCGACGCGCTGCTGCCCACCCTGGGCGGTCAGACCGCGCTCAACACCGCGATCTCCCTCCATGACGCGGGCACCCTCGACAAGTACGGCGTCGAGCTGATCGGCGCCAACGTCGAGGCGATCAACAAGGGCGAGGACCGCGATCTCTTCAAGGAGGTCGTCGAGGCCGTCCGCGCGAAGATCGGGCACGGCGAGTCCGCGCGCTCGGTCATCTGCCACTCCATGGACGAGGTCCTGGCCGGGGTCGGGACGCTCGGCGGCTATCCCGTCGTCGTCCGCCCCTCCTTCACCATGGGCGGCGCGGGCTCCGGCTTCGCGCACGACGAGGCGGAACTGCGCCGGATCGCCGGACAGGGCCTGATGCTCTCCCCGACCACCGAGGTGCTCCTGGAGGAGTCCATCCTCGGCTGGAAGGAGTACGAGCTGGAGCTGATGCGCGACAAGAACGACAATGTCGTGGTCGTCTGCTCCATCGAGAACTTCGACCCGATGGGTGTGCACACGGGCGACTCGATCACCGTCGCGCCCGCGATGACGCTCACCGACCGCGAGTACCAGATCCTGCGGGACATCGGCATCGCCGTGATCCGCGAGGTCGGTGTCGACACCGGCGGCTGCAACATCCAGTTCGCGGTCAACCCCGAGGACGGCCGGGTCATCGTCATCGAGATGAACCCGCGCGTCTCCCGTTCCTCCGCGCTCGCCTCCAAGGCCACCGGATTCCCGATCGCGAAGATCGCCGCCCGGCTTGCCGTCGGCTACACGCTGGACGAGATCCCCAACGACATCACCGAGAAGACGCCGGCGTCCTTCGAGCCGACGCTCGACTATGTCGTCGTCAAGGTGCCCCGCTTCGCCTTCGAGAAGTTCCCGGCCGCCGACGCCAGCCTCACCACCACCATGAAGTCGGTCGGCGAGGCCATGGCCATCGGCCGCAACTTCACCGAGGCGCTCCAGAAGGCACTGCGCTCGCTGGAGAAGGCGGGCAGCCAGTTCTCCTTCGGCGACGACCCCGGCATCGTGGGGCCGGGCGCCAAGGACGCGCTCCTGGAGACCGCCAAGGTGCCCACCGACGGGCGGATCAACACCGTCATGCGGGCCATCCGTGCGGGCGCCACCCAGGAAGAGGTCTTCGAGGCGACGAAGATCGACCCGTGGTTCGTCGACCAGCTCTTCCTGATCAAGGAGTACGCCGACGAGCTGGCCGGCGCCGAGCGGCTCTCGCCCGAACTGCTCGCCGAGGCCAAGCGGCACGGTTTCTCCGACCAGCAGATCGCCGGGATCCGCGGTCTGCGCGAGGATGTGGTCCGCGAGGTCAGGCACGCCCTCGGGGTGCGCCCGGTCTACAAGACGGTGGACACCTGCGCCGCCGAGTTCGCCGCGAAGACCCCGTACTTCTACTCCTCGTACGACGAGGAGAGCGAGGTCGCCCCGCGCGAGAAGCCCGCCGTGATCATCCTCGGTTCGGGACCCAACCGGATCGGCCAGGGCATCGAGTTCGACTACTCCTGTGTCCACGCCTCCTTCGCGCTGAGCGAGGCCGGATACGAGACCGTGATGGTCAACTGCAACCCGGAGACCGTCTCCACCGACTACGACACCTCCGACCGGCTCTACTTCGAGCCGCTCACCCTGGAGGACGTCCTGGAGATCGTGCACGCCGAGTCCCAGGCCGGCCCGATCGCGGGTGTCATCGTCCAGCTCGGCGGCCAGACCCCGCTCGGTCTCGCCCAGGCGCTCAAGGACAACGGCGTACCGGTCGTCGGCACGCCGCCCGAGGCGATCCACGCCGCCGAGGACCGCGGGGCCTTCGGCCGGGTCCTCGCCGAGGCGGGACTGCCCGCGCCCAAGCACGGCACCGCCACCACCTTCGCCGAGGCCAAGGCCATCGCCGACGAGATCGGCTACCCCGTCCTGGTGCGGCCCTCGTACGTCCTCGGCGGACGCGGCATGGAGATCGTGTACGACGAGACCAGGCTCTCCTCGTACATCGCCGAGTCCACCGAGATCAGCCCCACCCGGCCGGTCCTCGTGGACCGCTTCCTCGATGACGCCATCGAGATCGACGTGGACGCGCTCTACGACGGCACGGAGCTGTATCTCGGCGGGGTCATGGAGCACATCGAGGAGGCCGGGATCCACTCCGGCGACTCGGCGTGCGCCCTGCCGCCCATCACCCTGGGCGGCTTCGACATCAAGCGGCTGCGCGCCTCGACGGAGGCCATCGCCAAGGGCGTCGGGGTCCGCGGACTGATCAATATCCAGTTCGCGCTGGCCGGGGACATCCTGTACGTCCTGGAGGCCAACCCGCGCGCCTCCCGTACGGTCCCCTTCACGTCCAAGGCGACCGCCGTACCGCTCGCCAAGGCCGCCGCCCGGATCTCGCTGGGCGCCACCGTCGCCGAACTGCGCGCTGAGGGCCTGCTGCCGGCCCATGGCGACGGAGGCACGCTGCCGCTCGACGCGCCGATCTCGGTCAAGGAGGCGGTGATGCCGTGGTCGCGCTTCCGCGACATCCACGGGCGCGGGGTGGACACCGTCCTCGGCCCGGAGATGCGCTCCACCGGCGAGGTCATGGGCATCGACTCGGCCTTCGGCACGGCGTACGCCAAGTCGCAGGCCGGGGCGTACGGCCCGCTGCCCACCAAGGGCCGCGCCTTCATCTCCGTCGCCAACCGCGACAAGCGCTCGATGATCTTCCCGGCGCGTGAACTGGTCGCCCACGGCTTCGAACTGCTCGCCACCTCCGGCACCGCCGAGGTCCTCAGGCGCAACGGCATCCACGCGGTCGTGGTGCGCAAGCAGAGCGAGGGCGAGGGCCCGGACGGCGAGAAGACCATCGTCCAGCTCATCCACGACGGCGAGGTGGATCTCATCGTCAACACCCCGTACGGGACCGGGGGCCGCCTCGACGGCTACGAGATCCGTACGGCCGCCGTGGCGCGGTCCGTGCCCTGTCTGACGACGGTCCAGGCGCTGGCCGCCGCCGTCCAGGGCATCGACGCCCTCAACCACGGCGAGGTCGGTGTCCGCTCGCTCCAGGAGCACGCGGAGCGGCTGACCGCGGCGCGCGAGGACTAGGCCCGGGGGAAGAGCCACTTCATGTACAGAATTTTCTTCAGGCTGGTCTTCCGGCGGATGGACACGGAGCGTGCCCACCATCTCGCCGTCGGCTGGATCCGGTTCGTGGCCCGTGTTCCCGTGCTGCGTACGTTCGTCGCGGCGGCCCTCGCGCCGCGCTTCGGGGAGCTGCGTACCGAGGCGTTCGGACTGCGGATGCACGGCCCCTTCGGACTCGCCGCGGGCTTCGACAAGAACGCCCTGGCCATCGACGGCATGTCCATGCTCGGCTTCGACCACATCGAGATCGGTACGGTCACGGGCGAGCCGCAGCCGGGCAACCCCAGGAAGCGGCTCTTCCGGCTCGTGGCCGACCGCGCCCTGGTCAACCGGATGGGCTTCAACAACGAGGGCTCGGCCGCCGTGGCGGCCCGGCTGGGGGCCCGCAGGGCGGTCTTCAGGACGACGGTCGGCGTCAACATCGGCAAGACCAAGGTCGTCCCCGAGAGTGAGGCGATCGCGGACTACGTTCTCTCGACGGAGCGGCTGGCGGGCCACGCCGACTATCTCGTGGTCAATGTCAGTTCGCCCAACACCCCCGGACTGCGCAGCCTCCAGGCCGTCGATCTGCTCCGGCCGCTGCTGAGCGCCGTACGGGAGGCCGCCGACCGTACCGTCACAGGCCGCCGGGTCCCGCTGCTGGTCAAGATCGCGCCCGATCTCGCGGACGAGGACGTCGACGCCGTGGCCGACCTCGCCGTCGAACTCGGTCTGGACGGGATCATCGCCACCAACACCACCATCGCCCGCGAGGGGCTCGGGCTGCGCTCGGACCCCGGGCTGATCGCGGAGACCGGCGGACTGTCGGGCGCGCCCCTCAAGGCACGCTCGCTGGAGGTGCTGCGCCGGCTGTACGCGCGGGTGGGCGACCGGATCACGCTGGTCGGGGTCGGCGGGATCGAGGACGCCGAGGACGCCTGGCAGCGCATCCTGGCCGGTGCCACGCTGGTCCAGGGGTACAGCGCCTTCATCTACGAGGGCCCGTTCTGGAGCCGCTCCGTCCACAAGGGGCTCGCGGCCCGGCTCAGGGTCAGTCCGTACAGCACGCTCGCCGAGGCCGTCGGCGCAGACACCCGGAAGGTGACCGCATGACCGAGGAACTGTCCGGCACCGGTCCGGAGGGGCACGGGAACCGTCAGGGCCGGCAGGGCCAGCAGGACGGCCGGGGTGAACAGGGCAACCAGGACGGGCAGGACGGGCAGGCGCCCTTCGGTGCCCGGCTGCGGCAGGCCATGGACACCAGGGGACAGCTCTGCGTCGGCATCGACCCGCACGGCTCGCTGCTCACGGCCTGGGGTCTGAGCGACGATGTCGCCGGTCTGGAGCGTTTCACCCGTACGACGGTGGAGGCCCTGGCCGACCGGGTGGCCGTACTGAAACCGCAGTCGGCGTTCTTCGAGCGCTTCGGGTCGCGCGGTATCGCCGTACTGGAGAAGGCCGTCGAGGAGGCTCGGGCGGCCGGGGCGCTGGTCCTGATGGACGCCAAGCGCGGTGACATCGGCTCGACGATGGCCGCGTACGCGGCGACGTACCTGGACAAGGACTCGCCGCTCTTCTCGGACGCGGTCACGGTCTCGCCGTACCTGGGCTTCGGATCCCTGCGGCCGGCGCTGGACGCGGCGGCCGTCTCGGGCGCCGGAGTGTTCGTGCTGGCGCTCACCTCCAACCCGGAGGGCGGTGAGGTGCAGCGCGCCACCGCTTCCGACGGGCGGTCGGTGGCGCAGCTCATGCTCGACCACATGGCCGCGGAGAACGCGGGCGTGGAGCCGCTCGGATCGGTCGGCGCTGTCGTCGGGGCGACCCTCGCGCGCGCGGGCGTGGATCTCGCGGTCAACGGTCCGCTGCTCGCCCCCGGCATCGGCGCGCAGGGCGCGACCCCCGCCGATCTGCCCGGCCTGTTCGGCGCCGAGGTGGGCAATGTGGTGCCCAGTGTCAGCCGGGGCGTGCTGCGCCACGGTCCGGACATCAGTGCCCTTCGGGAGGCCGCGCGGCGGTTCGCGGACGAGGTGCGGACCGCCGTGTCCGCTTCGTGACACCCGGTCCTTATGACTGCCGCCTTGCCTGGATCATCCGAGTGTGACCGGTACGGGACGCCCCTCCGCCACGCGTCCGCACGCGCCCGGCGCCGCGGAACCCGCCCCGCGGGCGGACGGCGGGAGGCGGGACGTACCCGCCCGGCGGGAGCGTGCCCCGTACACGCGGACGCCGATCGCGGGGTTCTCGTCAGGTCCGCTGACCAAAAAGTTGGGCAAAATGACCAAAATGTCACCCCCGATCGATGCTGACCAGGACTTTTCGTCTGTTCTCGCTGACTCCAGCGGCCTTGGCCGCTAGTCTCCGTCGAGAGCCAACGTGCAGTACGTTGCCCGTTGCTCGCCTGGTGTGGGGCGAACAGGTTCCTCACCGGTCCGTATCCGACAGTTCGACATCCGAGGTGACGTAGGCGTGGCTCTTCCGCCCCTTACCCCTGAACAGCGCGCAGCCGCGCTCGAAAAGGCCGCCGCGGCTCGCCGGGAGCGGGCCGAGGTCAAGAATCGACTCAAGCACTCCGGCGCCTCTCTCCATGACGTCATCAAGCAGGGCCAGGAGAATGACGTCATCGGGAAGATGAAGGTCTCCGCACTGCTCGAGTCCCTGCCCGGCGTGGGCAAGGTCCGCGCCAAGCAGATCATGGAGCGGCTCGGCATCTCCGAGAGCCGGCGTGTCCGGGGTCTCGGCTCCAACCAGATCGCCTCCCTTGAGCGCGAGTTCGGCGGCAGCGGCGCCTGACGTTCCCGGAGACTCCCGGGAACCTGGATAATCGCTGCATGGCAGCAGAGGCACGACCGCGGCTGACCGTGCTCTCCGGCCCCTCCGGGGTCGGTAAGAGCACGGTCGTCGCCCATATGCGCAAGGTCCACCCCGAGGTATGGCTCTCGGTGTCGGCCACCACCAGAAAGCCGCGCCCCGGCGAACGCCACGGCGTCCAGTACTTCTTTGTCACCGACGAGGAGTTCGACAAACTGGTCGCCAATGGTGAATTGCTGGAATGGGCGGAGTTCGCGGGCCACCGCTACGGCACTCCGCGGCAGGCGGTCCTCGACCGGCTGGGCGCGGGTGAGCCCGTACTCCTGGAGATCGATCTCCAGGGCGCCCGGCAGGTCAAGGAATCGATGTCCGATTCCCGGCTGATCTTTCTGGCCCCGCCGAGCTGGGACGAGCTGGTGCGCCGGCTCACCGGCCGGGGTACCGAGTCGCCCGAGGTGATCGAGCGCCGACTGGCGGCCGCCAAAGTGGAACTGGCCGCCGAGTCGGAGTTCGATACGACCCTGGTCAACACCTCGGTCGAGGACGTCGCGCGTGAGCTGCTAGCCTTGATGGCAGTTGCATGATCTTTTGTGGGCTTTTCCCGATTCGGGAATCCCACCGTCGGCGGCGCCGGTCCGGGCCGCCGATATCTCCCTGAATTTTCTTCGGAAGGCTAGAGAGTGTCCTCTTCCATCACCACGCCCGAGGGCATCATCAACCCGCCGATCGATGAGCTGCTCGAGGCCACGGACTCGAAGTACAGCCTCGTGATCTACGCGGCGAAGCGCGCGCGCCAGATCAACGCGTACTACTCGCAGCTCGGCGAAGGCCTGCTCGAGTACGTCGGTCCGCTGGTGGACACCCACGTCCACGAGAAGCCGCTCTCCATCGCCCTGCGCGAGATCAACGCGGGTCTGCTGACCTCCGAGGCCATCGAGGGCCCGGCTCAGTAGTTCATACATTCGCACTTTCTCTCGTTTATCCACAGGCCCGGCAGCGCGCTGCCGGGCCTGTGGTGTGTCATGTCCTTACGAGAGATCGAGGGGAGACACGGTGGAGAAGCCGAAGGTCGTTCTGGGGGTCGCGGGCGGGATCGCCGCGTACAAGGCATGCGAGCTGCTGCGCGGACTCACCGAGTCCGGCCATGACGTACGGGTCGTGCCGACCGCTTCCGCGTTGCGTTTCGTCGGGGCCGCGACCTGGTCGGCGCTCTCCGGCCATCCCGTCTCCACCGAGGTCTGGGCCGATGTCCATGAGGTGCCGCACGTACGGATCGGGCAGTCCGCCGATCTGGTGGTCGTCGCCCCGGCCACCGCGGATCTGCTCGCCAAGGCGGCGCACGGACTCGCCGACGATCTGCTCACCAATACGCTCCTCACCGCCCGCTGTCCGGTCGTCTTCGCCCCGGCCATGCACACGGAGATGTGGGAGCACCCCGCCACCCAGGAGAATGTCGCGACGCTGCGCCGCCGCGGGGCCGTGGTCATCGAGCCCGCGGTCGGCCGGCTCACCGGTGTCGACACCGGCAAGGGCCGACTGCCCGATCCGGGCGAGATCTTCGAGCTCTGCCGCCGGATCCTGGCGCGCGGAGTCCCGGAACCGGATCTGGCGGGCCGCCATGTCGTGGTCAGCGCGGGCGGCACGCGCGAGCCGCTCGACCCCGTGCGCTATCTGGGGAACCGCTCCTCGGGCAAGCAGGGATTCGCGCTGGCCCGTACGGCGGCCGCCCGGGGAGCCAGGGTCACTCTGATCGAGGCCAATACGGGGATGACGGACCCGGCGGGTGTCGATGTGGTCCATGTCGGGACGGCCGTGCAGCTCAGGGAGGCGGTGCTGAAGGCCGCGGCGGAGGCGGACGCGGTGGTCATGGCGGCTGCCGTCGCCGACTTCCGACCGGCCGTGTACGCCGAGGGGAAGATCAAGAAGAAGGACGGCGAGGAGCCCGCTCCGGTCGCGCTGGTGCGCAACCCGGACATCCTCGCCGAGATCTCGGCCGAGCGCGCGCACGGGGACCAGGTGATCGTCGGTTTCGCCGCGGAGACGGACGACGTGCTCGCGAACGGCCGGCGCAAGCTGCTGCGCAAGGGGTGCGACCTGCTGGTCGTCAATGAGGTGGGGGAGCGGAAGACCTTCGGCACGGAGGAGAACGAAGCGGTCGTGCTGGCCGCGGACGGCGGGGAGACCCCGGTGCCCTACGGGCCGAAGGAGGCCCTCGCGGACGTCGTCTGGGATCTGGTGGTGCCCAGGCTGGGGCGCGGTCCCGGTGGTCCGGGGCCGGATCGGGAGCCGGAGGGCGAACCGCGGTAGCGAGGATGACCGGGCGGCGGCGAGCGGGCGGTGCAGAGAACGGGAGAAATGGGGAGTGAACGGGTGCGGTTGTGACACATTCCGGGGCTCGCGTGAATTCTGTGTTGCGTGTCCTTCGGTCGGCCCCTTTTCCGGAAGCGCTTCCGGAGCAGCCGTTCCCGGCACTAGAGAACCGCTCTAATCCGGCGCAGCGGGCCCTGGCCAGGGGCGATCGCCGTATCGCATAATGCAGTGCCGCGGGCGACGGGACTCCCACAGAACGAGACACTTCGCCCCGTGGTGTCATACGACCGATAAAGTGGTCGTGGTCCGTCGCGGGGCTGCAGCCCCCCGCCGGTCCGCCAATGATCAGCCAGCAGCCGCTGCAACCTCAGGGAGCGATGTGTCCCGCCGTCTGTTCACCTCGGAGTCCGTGACCGAAGGTCACCCCGACAAGATCGCTGACCAGATCAGCGACACCATTCTTGACGCGCTCCTGCGGGAGGACCCGTCCTCCCGCGTCGCCGTGGAGACCTTGATCACCACCGGTCAGGTCCATGTGGCCGGCGAGGTCACGACCAAGGCCTACGCGCCGATCGCCCAGCTCGTCCGGGACAAGATCCTGGAGATCGGCTACGACTCCTCGAAGAAGGGCTTCGACGGCGCCTCCTGCGGTGTCTCGGTGTCCATCGGCGCGCAGTCGCCCGACATCGCCCAGGGCGTCGACACGGCGTACGAGAAGCGTGTCGAAGGTGACGAGGACGAGCTGGACAAGCAGGGCGCCGGCGACCAGGGCCTGATGTTCGGCTACGCCTGCGACGAGACGCCCGAGCTGATGCCGCTCCCGATCCACCTCGCGCACCGGCTCTCGCGCCGTCTCTCCGAGGTCCGCAAGAACGGGACCATCCCGTATCTGCGCCCCGACGGCAAGACCCAGGTCACCATCGAGTACGACGGCGACAAGGCCGTCCGGCTCGACACCGTCGTCGTCTCCTCGCAGCACGCCTCCGACATCGACCTGGACTCGCTGCTCGCGCCCGACGTGCGTGAGTTCGTCGTCGAGCACGTCCTCCAGGAGCTGGTCGACGACGGCATCAAGCTGGAGACCGAGGGCTACCGCCTGCTGGTCAACCCGACCGGACGCTTCGAGATCGGCGGCCCGATGGGCGACGCCGGTCTGACCGGCCGCAAGATCATCATCGACACCTACGGCGGCATGGCCCGGCACGGCGGCGGCGCCTTCTCCGGCAAGGACCCGTCGAAGGTCGACCGCTCCGCGGCGTACGCGATGCGCTGGGTCGCGAAGAACGTCGTGGCGGCGGGCCTGGCCTCACGCTGCGAGGTCCAGGTCGCCTACGCGATCGGCAAGGCCGAGCCGGTCGGTCTCTTCGTCGAGACCTTCGGCACCGCCACGGTCGAGACCGAGAAGATCGAGCAGGCCATCGGCCAGGTCTTCGACCTCCGCCCGGCCGCGATCATCCGCGACCTCGACCTGCTCCGCCCGATCTACTCCCAGACGGCGGCGTACGGCCACTTCGGCCGCGAGCTCCCCGAGTTCACCTGGGAGACCACGGACCGGGTGGACGCCCTCCGCGAGGCCGCGGGCCTCTGACCCACCGAGCCCCGCACCGGCTTTCGACGGCCCCGGACCGCAGGACGGTCCGGGGCCGTTCCCTGTGCGCTGCGGCACGGCTCCGTCGCGTGGGGCACGGCTCCGTGCGCGTGGGGCGGGACGGCCACAGAAGGTGGGGCTGTCGGTGGGGTCTGGTAGGTATGGAGCTGTGAGCAGCGATGACAGGCGGTCTCGGGATCCCGCCGGTGGTGGGCCTGAGCAGCTTGCGCTCATTCGGGAGAGTGTGCGGAAGGCGAAGGTGCCACGGGCCAAGCCGCGGACGTGGCGGGGGGCCGCGCTGGCCGGTGAGTTGCCGGTGGCGCGGGTGGTGGTGAACAAGGGGGTGCTGCATCTCGACCAGTTCTTCGACTACGCCGTGCCGGAGGAGCTGGACGAGGTGGCGCGGCCGGGGGTGCGGGTGCGGGTGCGGTTCGGGGCCGGGGCGCATCAGGTGCGGGGCGGGCGGCGCGAGGGCGGGCGTCTGATCGACGGGTTCGTCGTCGAGCGGCGGGCCGACACCGACTACACGGGGCCGCTGGCCGCGCTGGCCGATGTGGTCTCGCCCGAGCCGGTGCTCAGCGCCGAGCTGCTCGGGCTCGCTCGGGCCGTGGCGGACCGGTACGCGGGAAGTCTCGCGGATGTCCTCCAGCTCGCGATCCCGCCGAGGAACGCGCGGGCCGAGTCGAAGCCGTCCCCCGAGCCGCTGCCGCCGCCGGCCGCGCCCGAGCCGGGGACGTGGGAGCGGTACGACAACGGGGCGGTGTTCCTCGACGCGCTCGCCGGCGGCGGTGCGCCGCGTGCCGTATGGACCGCGCTGCCCGGACCGTACTGGGCGGACGAACTGGCACGCGCGGTGGCGGCGACGCTCGCCTCCGGGCGGGGCGCGCTTGTCGTCGTACCGGACGGGCGGGTCGCCGCACGGGTCGACGCCGCGCTCACGGCACTGCTGGGCACCGGCCGGCACGCGCTGCTCACCGCCGAAGCGGGCCCCGAGAAGCGCTACCGCGAGTGGCTCGCGGTACGGCGCGGCGCCGTGCGCGCGGTCGTCGGGACCCGTGCCGCGATGTTCGCGCCGGTCCGGGATCTCGGGCTGGTGGCCATCTGGGACGACGGTGACGGCAGTCACAGCGAGCAGCACGCGCCCCAGCCGCACGCCCGCGAAGTCCTGCTGCTGCGCGCCGCGCACGACAAGTGCGGCTTCCTGCTGGGCGGTACGGGATGCACCGTCGAGGCGGCGCAGCTGGTCGGTACGGGCTGGGCGCTGCCGCTGACGGCCCCCCGGGAGCGGGTACGTATCGCCGCGCCCCTCGTCCGTACCGTCGGCGACGGCGAACTGGCGCGGGACGAGGCGGCCCGCGCGGCCCGGTTGCCCAGCCTCGCCTGGCAGGCGGTCAGGGACGGGCTGAAGAGCGGCCCGGTGCTGGTGCAGGTGCCCCGACGCGGCTATGTACCCAGGCTGGCGTGCGAGCGCTGCCGTACGCCCGCCCGGTGCCGCCACTGCGCCGGACCGCTGGAGGCACCCCGGGAGCGGGAGCTGCGGTGCGCCTGGTGCGGCCGTGACGAACCGGGCTGGCACTGCGCGGAGTGCGGCAGTACGCGGCTGCGCGCGCAGATCGTGGGGGCGCGGCGGACGGCGGAGGAGCTGGGCCGGGCGTTTCCCGCCGTCCCCGTCCGTACGTCGGGCCGGGACCATGTCCTCGACTCCGTACCGGGCCGCCCCGCGCTCGTGGTCAGCACGCCGGGCGCCGAGCCGGTGGCCGAGGGCGGTTACGCGGCGGCGCTGCTGCTCGACGGCTGGGCGATGCTCGGACGGCCGGACCTGCGGGCGGGCGAGGAGGCCCTGCGCCGCTGGATACAGGCCGCCGCCCTGGTGCGCGGACAGAGCGAGGGCGGCACGGTCGTGGTGGTCGCCGAGCCCACCCTGCGGCCGGTGCAGGCGCTGGTGCGCTGGGATCCGGTGGGGCACGCGCAGCGTGAGCTGGCGGAGCGGGCCGAGCTGGGGTTCCCGCCGGTGTCGCGGATGGCGGCGGTGACGGGCCGGGCGGAGGCGGTGAGCACGTTCCTGGCCGCGGCCGGGCTGCCGCGCGACGCCGAGGTGCTCGGCCCCGTACCGCTGCCGCCCACGGACCCGGGCAGACCGCGCAGGCAGGGCGATCCGCCGCCGGGGGAGCACTGGGAGCGAGCGCTGCTACGGGTGCCACCGGGCAGCGGCGCGGCCCTGGCAGGAGCCCTGAAGTCGGCGCAGGCGGCCCGTCTGGCCCGGGGCGGCGGCGATCCCGTACGCGTAAGGATCGACCCCCCGGACATCGGCTGACCCGGATCTGACCCGGACCCGGCCGGGCGCTTCCCAGCACCCGGGACCCGGCACCCGGCATCCGGTCCCGAACCCGTCCCGCGACGGAAGGGACGGCACGGGTCGTCCGCCTTGGATACCCCGTCGGTGTATACCCCGTCGGCCGGCCCCGGGTCCTTGTCGGCGGATCAGCCGCCGCGGGGGCCCGGGAAAGCCGGTGGACGGGGATCCTCGCGGAGGGACTGCGTCGTCGCCGTGGGCTGCGGTGGCATCGAGCGGGCGGCCGGGACCGCCGGGACGGTGCTCGGCACCGTGGCCGTCTCCTGCGCGCGGTCCGCGTCGCCCGCGCCCGGCTGCTGTGCGGCCCGGCGCGTGCCGTAACGGCGGTGCACCGCCTGCTTCGTGACCCCCAGCGCTGAGCCCACCGCGTCCCACGAGAACCCCAGCGAGCGGTCGAAGTCCACGGCCGCGGTCACCAGCGTCTCGACGCTGTCCCTCAGCTCCTGTGCCAGACGGACGGTCGGGGCGGGGGCCCTGCCGTAGACGACGAAGCCCGTGGACGGGCCCGAACGGCGCGGGCGGTAGACATTGCCCAACTGGGCGGTGAGGGTGCGCAGCGCGTCCACCTGCCGCCGGACCCGCTCGATGTCCCGCACCAACAGGTGGAGACTTGCACGGGCTTGTGCGTCGTGGGTTGCGTGGTCGGCCATGAACAAGCCTCTCGAACCGGCGTTGAAAAGGATCCGGGCCGCACCGGTGCGGCCCGCGTTGGTCAATCTCTCTTGACAACGCGCCACCCGGCGATGTGGTCACGCTGCGGGGGCGTGTGCGCATATGCGCGGGGCGCGCACACCGACGTACGCCCCCTGCGGCCCCCCGCCGTCGGGCCCCATAGACTGGTGCGTCGCTCGTCACCGTACGTATCAGCCCGAGAGGCAGTCAGCCACCGATGAAGCTCGTCTTCGCCGGCACCCCCGAGGTCGCCGTACCCGCCCTGGACGCACTCATCGCCTCCGACCGGCATGAGGTCGCCGCCGTCGTGACCCGGCCCGACGCGCCCGCGGGCCGCGGGCGCAGGCTGGTCGCCAGCCCCGTCGCCCAGCGCGCGGAGGAGTCGGGCATCGAGGTGCTCAGGCCCGCCAGGCCACGGGACGAGGACTTCCTCGCGCGGCTGCGCGAGATCGGTCCCGACTGCTGTCCCGTCGTCGCGTACGGCGCCCTGCTGCCGAGGGTCGCCCTCGATGTGCCCGCCCACGGCTGGGTGAACCTGCACTTCTCGCTGCTGCCCGCCTGGCGCGGTGCCGCGCCCGTGCAGCACGCGGTCATGGCGGGCGACGAGATGACCGGCGCGGCCACCTTCCTGATCGAGGAGGGTCTGGACTCGGGACCGGTGTACGGCGTGCTCACCGAGCATGTACGGCCCACCGACACCAGCGGCGATCTGCTGACCAGACTGGCCTTCGCCGGCGCGGGACTGCTCGTCGCGACCATGGACGGCATCGAGGACGGCACGCTCAAGCCCGTACCGCAGCCCGCCGAGGGCATCTCGCTCGCGCCCAAGATCAGCGTCGAGGACGCCCAGGTGGAGTGGACCGCGCCCGCCCTCCGGGTCGACCGTGTCGTCCGCGGCTGCACCCCCGCGCCCGGCGCCTGGACCGTCTTCCGCGGGGAGCGGCTCAAGCTGATCCAGCTCGCGCTGCTGCCCGACCGTACGGAACTGGCGCCCGGGACCCTCGCCGCAGGCAAGAACAATGTGTACGTCGGCACCGGTTCGCACGATGTCGAGCTGCTCTGGGTCCAGCCGCAGGGCAAGAAGCCGATGCGCGCGGCCGACTGGGCACGCGGGGTACGGATCGCCCCGGGCGAACGGCTCGGCGCGGGCCACTGAGGGGCAGGGCGGTGAAGCGCGGGCCACTGAGGGGCGGCGCACGAGGGTGCGGCCCGCTGAGGGGCGGCGCGATGGGGTGCGGCCCGCTGAGGCGCGGGCCCCTGACGCGTGGCCCGCTCAGGTGCGGCGCTGTGAGGTGCGGCCCGGCGGCGGGCGTCCCTCTCGGGCGTCCCTCTCGGGCGTCGCGCCCTCGTCGCGGCCCCTGACGGGTGCCCGCTCGGTCGCCGCGCCCCTCGTCACGGCCCGCCGGGCTGCCGGGTGTGCCGAGCGGCGGGCATACGGTTCTTTCCGGCCACCGGGCAGCGCTTAGGCTGGTGGCGATCACCATCTCTCACCGCGGAGCACCTTTGAACGCGCAGGCCCCTCACCGTCCCGCCAAGCCCTACCGCCGCCCCAAGAAGGATCCCGTCCGGATCCTCGCCTTCGAGGCGCTCAGGGCCGTCGACGAACGGGACGCGTACGCCAATCTCGTACTGCCCCCGCTGCTGAAGAAGGCCCGCGAGAACAGCGGCTTCGAGCCACGGGACGCCGCGCTCGCCACCGAGCTGGTGTACGGGACTCTGCGCCGCCAGGGCACTTACGACGCGATCATCTCGGCCTGTGTCGACCGCCCGCTGCGTGAGGTCGACCCACCGGTGCTCGATGTGCTCGCGCTCGGCGCGCACCAGCTTCTCGGTACGCGGATCCCGACCCACGCCGCGGTCTCCGCGAGCGTGGAACTGGCCCGGGTGGTGCTCGGCGACGGACGCGCGCGGTTCGTCAACGCGGTGCTGCGGAAGATCGCGCAGGACGATCTGGACACCTGGCTGGAGCGGGTCGCCCCGCCGTACGACGAGGACGCGGAGGACCATCTCGCGGTCGTCCACTCGCACCCCCGCTGGGTGGTCTCGGCGCTCTGGGACGCGCTCGGCGGCGGTCGCGCGGGGATCGAGGACCTGCTCGAAGCCGACAACGAGCGGCCCGAGGTCACACTGGTCGCCCGGCCCGGCCGCGCCTCCACCGAGGAACTGCTGACCGCGCTGGGCGAGGACGGCGCGCTCCCCGGCCGCTGGTCGCCGTATGCCGTACGGCTCAGCGAGGGCGGCGAACCGGGCGCGCTCGACGCCGTGCGGGAAGGCCGGGCCGGTGTCCAGGACGAGGGCAGCCAGCTCGTCGCGGTCGCCGTCGCCAACGCACCGCTGGAGGGCCCCGACGCGCGCTGGCTCGACGGCTGCGCGGGACCCGGCGGCAAGGCGGCGCTGATGGCGGCGCTGGCAGCCGAACGCGGCGCGACTCTGGTCGCCGCCGAGAAGCAGCCGCACCGGGCCAGGCTCGTGGGACGCGCGCTCGCCGGGAACCCCGGCCCGTACCAGGTCGTCACCGCGGACGGCACCCGCCCGCCCTGGGTCCCCGGCTCCTTCGACCGGGTCCTGGTCGATGTCCCCTGCTCGGGCCTCGGCGCGCTGCGGCGCAGGCCGGAGGCGCGCTGGCGCCGTCGTCCGGAGGACCTGGAGGGCTTCGCGCCGCTCCAGCGCGGACTGCTGCGGGGAGCCTTCGACGCCGTACGGGTCGGCGGAGTCGTCGGGTACGTGACCTGCTCCCCGCATCCCGCGGAGACCAAGGCCGTCGTCGAGGACGTCCTCAGGGGGCGCGGCGGTCCGGCGGTGCGGGCCGAATGGATCGACGCCAGAGCGCTGATGCCGGGCGTACCGGCGCTCGGTGACGGCCCCGACGTCCAGCTCTGGCCGCATCTGCACGGGACGGACGCGATGTATCTGGCCCTGCTGCGCCGCACGGCCTGAGCACCCGTACCGCACGGCCTGAGCGCCCGTACCGGTCTCCTGACCTCCGCTTCCGGCCTGCTGAGCGGCACCGAATCCGCCGCTTTGGGCGGACTGTGTCGCTCCCCTTCGACATTGATTCGCACAGAGGTACGCCGGGCGGTCAGGAAGTGGTCCGGAGCATGGCAGGCTTGGCACATGGCCCAGATCAACCCCAGCATCCTGTCCGCCGACTTCGCCCGTCTCGCCGAGGAGGCGGCGGCGGTCGACGGCGCCGACTGGCTCCATGTCGATGTCATGGACAACCACTTCGTGCCCAATCTGACCCTGGGTGTACCGGTGGTCGAAGCGCTCGGCCGGGCGACGGACACCCCGCTGGACTGCCATCTCATGATCGAGGACCCCGACCGCTGGGCACCCCAGTACGTCGAGGCGGGCGCGGGCTCCGTGACCTTCCATGTGGAGGCCGCGGCGGCTCCCGTACGGCTGGCGCGTGAGATCCGGGCCAAGGGGGCGCGGGCGTCCATGGCGCTGAAGCCCGCGACGCCCGTCGAGCCGTACGAGGATCTGCTCCCCGAGCTGGACATGCTGCTGATCATGACCGTGGAGCCGGGCTTCGGCGGTCAGGCCTTCCTGGACATCATGCTGCCCAAGATCCGCCGTACCCGGGAGCTGATCTCCAAGCACGGACTGGAGCTCTGGCTCCAGGTCGACGGCGGGGTCTCGGCGAGCACCATCGAGCGATGCGCCGAGGCCGGCGCCGATGTCTTCGTGGCGGGTTCCGCCGTGTACGGAGCCGACGACCCGGCCGCGGCGGTACGGGCCCTGCGCGACCAGGCCGCCAAGACCATCTCCGCGGCCTCCTGGGCGTGCGGCCACTGAGCCGGCCGCGGAGCCGGGGACAACGGCCGGCGTCCCAGCCGACCACTGAGCCACGGGAAAATGAACGGGGCCCATTCGGGCCGATCAAGGATCGCTGGATCTGACAGGATGAACAGCGAGTCCAGAGTGCGCACAGCAGTGAGGAGATCGCGGTGTCTGCAATGTCGGCGGGTCGGTCCGCCCTGCGGATGGGACCCGCGGAGCTGGTGCAGGCGGCGGCCATGGCCCGTCGCTTCTACCTCGAGGGAAAGTCCAAGATCCAGATCGCCGAGGAGTTCGGCGTCAGCCGCTTCAAGGTGGCCCGGGTCCTGGAGACGGCGCTGGAGCGCGATCTCGTGAGGATCGAGATCCGCGTCCCCGCCGAGCTGGACGCGGAGCGTTCCGACGCGCTGCGCGCGCGGTACGGACTGCGGCACGCGGTGGTCGTCGAGTCGCCGGCGGACGGCGGGGACGAGTCGCCCGACCCGGAGAACCTCGGCGAGGTCGCGGCCGATCTGCTCGGCGAACTGGTGGTCGAGGGCGATGTGCTCGGGCTGGCCTGGGGCCGGTCCACCATCCATATGGCGGCGGCGCTCGACCGGCTGCCGCCCTGTACGGTCGTCCAGCTCACCGGGGTGTACGACGCGGGCACCGCCGAGCGCGGCTCGGTCGAGGCGGTACGGCGCGCGGCCCAGGTGTCCGGCGGCGAGGCCCACCCCATCTACGCCCCGATGCTGCTGCCCGACCCGGCGACCGCCGCCGCGCTGCGCAGCCAGACCGGTATCGCGCGCGCCTTCGAGTACTTCGACAAGGTCACCGTCGCCGCCGTCTCCATCGGCTCGTGGGAGCCGGGCATCTCCGCGGTGCACGACATGCTCACCGACGAGGAGCGCTCCCACTACGCCTCGCTCGGTGTCGCCGCCGAGATGTCCGCGCATCTCTTCGACGCGGAGGGCCGCCGGGTCGGCCGCGATCTGGGCGAGCGGTGCATCACGGTCGAGGCCGAGCGGCTGCGCCGTATCCCGGAGGTCGTGGCGATCGCGGGCGGGCTGCGCAAGGGCGAGGCGATCGGCGCGGTTCTCAGATCCGGGCTGGTCACGAGCCTGGTGACCGACACCGCGGCGGCGGACTTCCTGCTGACCGAGTTCGAACCGGCGCCGCGTCCCGCGCTGGAGCGGTGCGACCCGGACGAGTGACCGGCGGACGGCTCGTCACGGACGGCGCACCGGTGGCGACCGGCCGCGTACGGACCGGCCGCGTAGGGCCGACTCCCCGGGCCGGCGACGGGCCCCGGGCCCCCGGCGACCGGCCGGGCCGTGCCGGGTGCGGGGCGCACGGTAAGCTCCTGGGGTAAGGCAGGTACCACTTCCTGGCCTCGGAGCCCCCGTACCTCTTCGGTACCTTCCCGAAGGATCCTCCCGGAGGAATCCTCCTGGAGGAGCAGACGAACGCGGGGGCCTTTTGCTGCGCCTTCGTGGAGACGACCTGCGCCGTCTTCCACGGAAAATGTGAGAGCTATGCGTTTCCTCGAACCGGGTACCGGTCGCCATGTGGAGAGTGCTCCGGTTCCCTACGATCTGACCTACGACGATGTCTTCATGGTGCCGAGCCGCTCGGCCGTCGGCTCCCGTCAGGACGTGGACCTCTCCGCCCAGGACGGTACGGGCACCACCATCCCGCTGGTCGTCGCCAATATGACGGCCATCGCGGGCCGTCGGATGGCCGAGACCGTCGCCCGGCGCGGCGGGCTGGTCGTCATTCCCCAGGACATCCCGATCGAGGTCGTCACCGAGGTCATCTCCTGGGTCAAGACCCGCCATCTCGTACTCGACACCCCGATCGTGCTGGCCCCCACCCAGACCGTCGGCGACGCGCTGTCCCTGCTGCCCAAGCGGGCCCATGGCGCGGGTGTCGTGGTCGACGGTGACCACCGGCCCGTCGGGATCGTCACCGAGCACGATCTGACCGGGGTCGACCGTTTCACCCAGCTCTCCGAGGCCATGTCGAAGGATCTGCTGCTGATCTCCGCGGACATGGATCCGCGCGAGGCGTTCACCACGCTCGACAACGCCAATCGCAAGCTCGCCCCGGCCGTCGACGCCGAAGGCGGACTGGTCGGCATCCTGACCCGCAAGGGCGCTCTCCGCGCGACCCTCTACACGCCGGCCACCGATGCCGGGGACAGACTGCGGATCGCCGCCGCCGTCGGTATCAACGGGGATGTCGCGGGCAAGGCGGCCCAGCTGCTCGACGCGGGTGTGGACACCCTCGTCGTCGACACCGCGCACGGGCACCAGGAGTCGATGATCGCGGCCGTCAGGGCGGTCCGCGCGCTCGGTCCGGCGGTGCCGGTCGTCGCGGGCAACGTCGTCGCCGCCGAAGGCGTACGCGATCTGATCGAGGCCGGCGCGGACATCGTCAAGGTCGGTGTGGGCCCCGGCGCGATGTGCACCACGCGCATGATGACCGGGGTCGGCCGGCCACAGTTCTCGGCCGTCAGGGAGTGCGCGGCGGAGGCGAGGAAGTCCGGCAGGCACGTATGGGCCGACGGCGGGGTCCGGCACCCGCGCGATGTCGCCATGGCGCTCGCCGCCGGCGCCTCCAACGTCATGATCGGCTCCTGGTTCGCCGGTACGTACGAGTCCCCCGGCGATCTCCAGCAGGCCGCCGACGGACGGCTGTACAAGGAGTCCTTCGGTATGGCCTCGGCCCGCGCCGTACGGAACCGTACGAGCGAGGAGTCGGCGTACGACCGGGCCCGCAAGGGACTCTTCGAGGAGGGCATCTCCACCTCCCGGATGTTCCTCGACCCGTCGCGGCCCGGTGTCGAGGACCTGATCGACTCGATCATCGCGGGGGTCCGCTCGTCCTGCACCTACGCCGGGGCCAACTCCCTGGAGGAGTTCGCGGAGAAGGCGATCGTCGGCGTCCAGAGCGCCGCCGGATACGCCGAGGGCAAGCCGCTGCACGCCAGTTGGAATTAGGGCTCGGACCAGGCGATCCCAGCGGGATCCGAGCGGGATCGGAGCGGGATCGGAGCGGGAGACCCCGGCCGCGCGGGCCGGGGTGAACCGGCCGGCGGCCGGTGGCGGTTCACATCCGATCGCGTTTATTCCGCATCGGTACGCATGAGTGTGTGGGCACCGGGTACACGCGCTACGCACTGACCACGGAGCAGGGGAGGACGATGTGTCCACGGCGAGCACGGTCCCGACCGACAGCACGCAGTATGTGAACCGGCAACACGCGGACGCGGCGGAGCTGGACCTTCCTTACGTGGAGTGCCCGGCGGACGTCGCACCCAAGGACGCCCGGGAGATCTCAAGGCTCTTCTTCGCCCGGCTCACCGAGGTGGAGGAAGGCACGCACGAGTACCAGTACGTGCGCAACACCCTGATCGAGCTGAACCTCGCGCTGGTACGGTACGCGGCCACCCGGTTCCGGAACCGCTCGGACCAGATGGAGGACATCGTCCAGGTCGGCACCATCGGCCTGATCAAGGCGATCGACCGGTTCGAGCTGAGCCGTGAGGTGGAGTTCGCGACGTTCGCCGTCCCGTACATCGTCGGCGAGATCAAGCGCTTCTTCCGGGACACGAGCTGGGCCGTGCATGTCCCGCGCCGGCTCCAGGAGCTGCGGATCGACCTGGCCAAGGCGACCGACGAGCTCTCCCAGCGGCTCGACCACGCGCCGACCACGGCCGAACTGGCCGGACATCTCGGTCTGGACGAGGAAGAGGTCATCGAGGGCGTGGTCGCCGGCAACGGCTACACGGCGGGCTCGATCGACATGCCGACGGACGACGCGGGCGGGGCGTCGGTGCCGCTCTCCGACCGGCTCGGCGCGCCCGACACCGGGCTGGAGACGGCGGAGAACGTCCAGGCGCTCAAGCCGCTCCTGGCGGAGCTGGACGAGCGGGAGCGGCGGATCCTCCAGATGCGCTTCGGCGACGAGATGACCCAGTCGGAGATCGGCGCGGAGCTGGGCGTCTCCCAGATGCATGTGTCCCGTCTGCTGTCGCGGATCACGGGGCGGCTCAGGGCGGGGCTGCTGGCGGTGGAGTGATCCGCGCGGGGGCTCCAGGAGCACCGGCCCGTGGCACGGCGTGGCCGGCGTGGTGACCGGTCGTCCGGCGGCCGGGGGTGACCGGTGGTCCGGTGACCGCGGGGAGTGGGATGGAACACGGAGGGGGCGTACCGCGATCGCGGTACGCCCCCTCCGCCGTCCGTACGAGCCGGACCGGGCCCGATGACATCCGGTCCGTGGACGGCCGGGCCCGTGTTCTACTTCCGGTACGGCTCCGCCCCGGCGGACTCCGCCCTCCCCGACCGGTCATCGCAGAGAAGTGAACCACCAGCCGTGCGACTCAATGATCTCGACGAACGCATCGTCCACGCCCTCGCGGAGGACGCCCGCCGCTCCTACGCCGACATCGGCTCGCTCGTCGGTCTGTCCGCCCCCGCCGTGAAGCGCCGGGTCGACCGGCTGCGGGCCGGGGGAGCGATCACCGGGTTCACGGTACGGGTGGACCCGGCGGCGCTGGGGTGGCGGACCGAGGGCTTCATCGAGATCTACTGCCGGCGCAACACCTCGCCCGACGCGATCCATCGGGGTCTGGAGCGGCTGCCCGAGGTGGTCTCGGCGTCCACGGTCACCGGTGACGCGGACGCGATCGCCCAGGTCTTCGCGGCCGATATGCGCCACTTCGAGCAGGTGCTCGAACGGATCGCGGGTGAGCCGTATGTCGAGCGCACGAAGTCGGTGCTCGTGCTGTCCCCGCTGCTGAGGCGCTACTCCTCGGGCTCGCCCGCACGGACCGGAGCGGCACCCGGCCGGAGCGGACCGGCCGGGGCCTGAGAGTCTCCGCCCCGGCTCCCGCCGGCCGGGCATCGCCCCGGGACCTGGCCGGACATCGCGAAAACATGCCGGGGTCGCGCCCCGGAAACCCGGCGCAACGAATCGCCGGAGGGGCGGGAGATCGCGCAACGGATCGGTGGTCGGCGCGCAACGGTCGTGTCTTGTCCGGGCCGACGGCCGGACCGTACGGTCATTGCGTCCCCCGCGATCCGGGGAAACCCCTTCGTACCGTCCGAGGTCACCCATGCCGTCGCTGCGTACCGCCCTGCTCCAGACCGCCGGCCGGCCGGGCTCCGTCGCCGGGAATCTCGCGGTGCTGGACGAGGCCGCGGGCCGTGCCGCGGAGGCCGGTGCCGGGCTGCTGGTCTGTCCCGAGATGTTTCTGACCGGCTATGCGATCGGTGACGCGGTGCCCCGGCTGGCCGAGCCCGCCGACGGCCCGGGGGCCCTGGCCGTCGCGGAGATCGCCGGGCGCCATGGGCTCGCGGTGCTGTACGGCTACCCCGAGCGGGACGAGGCCCCGGAAGGGACCGAGGACAGTGGGCGGATCTTCAACGCCGCGCAGCTCATCGGCCCCGACGGAGCGCGGCTCGCGAACTACCGCAAGACCCATCTCTTCGGTGACTTCGAGCGGAAGTGGTTCACGCCCGGAGAACAACCCGTCGTCCAGGCGGAGTTGGCCGGACTGCGGCTCGGTGTCCTGATCTGCTACGACGTCGAGTTCCCGGAGAACGTCCGGGCGCACGCGCTCGCGGGCACCGATCTGCTGCTGGTACCGACCGCCGTGATGCACCCGTTCCAGTTCGTCGCCGAATCCCTCGTGCCGGTCCGCGCCTTCGAGAACCAGATGTTTGTCGCGTATGTGAACAGGACCGGTGAGGAAGGCGAGTTCGAGTTCATCGGGCTGAGCTGTCTCGCCGGTCCCGACGGTGCGACCCGGGCGCGTGCCGGACGGGGTGAGGAACTGCTCGTCGGCGAGGTCGACCAGGAGCTTCTGAGTGCCTCGCGCGAGGCCAATCCGTATCTGCGCGACCGCCGCCCCGGTCTGTACGCCTCACTGGTCCGACCCCCGGGCCCGGTCCGACCCCCGGGCCCAGCCTGACTCCCGGCCCCAGTCCGACCCTCGGGCCCAGGCTTCACGCCCGTCCCGTTCCGCCGCCGTCCCGTTCCGCCGTACGTACCGCAAGGAGCCCGTACCCCATGACGTCCACGGTGCCCACCGCCGTCCAGCACGCCGAGGCGCGGCCGCCGATCACCATGTTCGGGCCGGACTTCCCGTACGCGTACGACGACTTCCTGGCGCATCCCGCCGGACTCGGCCAGATACCCGCGGCCGAGCACGGCACCGAGGTCGCCGTCATCGGCGGCGGGCTCTCCGGCATCGTCGCCGCGTACGAGCTGATGAAGATGGGCCTCAAGCCCGTCGTGTACGAGGCCGACCGGATCGGCGGACGGCTGCGTACGGTCGGCTTCGAGGGATGCGACCCCGGACTGACCGCTGAGATGGGCGCGATGCGCTTCCCGCCCTCCTCCACCGCGCTCCAGCACTACATCGATCTGGTGGGTCTGGAGACCCGCCCGTTCCCCAACCCGCTGGCCCCCGGGACCCCGTCGACCGTCGTCGATCTCAAGGGCGAGTCCCACTACGCGAGAACCGTCGACGATCTGCCGGGGGTGTACCGCGAGGTGATGGACGCCTGGAACACCTGCTTGGAGGAGGGCGCGGACTTCTCCGGTATGAACCGCGCCCTGCGCGAGCGCGACGTCCCGCGCATCCGCGAGATCTGGTCACGGCTCGTCGAGAAACTCGACAACCAGACCTTCTACGGCTTCCTCTGCGACTCCCCGGCCTTCAAGTCCTTCCGCCACCGGGAGATCTTCGGCCAGGTCGGATTCGGGACCGGCGGCTGGGACACCGACTTCCCCAACTCCATCCTGGAGATCCTCCGGGTCGTCTACACGGAGGCCGACGACCACCACCGTTCGATCGTGGGAGGCAGCCAGCAGTTGCCGCTGCGGCTCTGGGAGCGCGAGCCGGTGAAGATCACGCACTGGCGGGCCGGGACCTCGCTCTCCTCGCTGCACGGCGGTGCGCCGCTGCCCGCGGTGGTACGGCTGCACCGTACGGCCGGCGACCGGATCACCGTCACGGACGCCTCGGGCGGGATCCGTACGTACCGCGCCGCGATCTTCACCGCCCAGTCGTGGCTGCTGCTCTCCAAGATCGCCTGTGACGAGTCGCTGTTCCCGATCGACCACTGGACGGCGATGGAGCGCACCCACTACATGGAGTCGTCCAAGCTGTTCGTGCCGGTGGACCGGCCGTTCTGGCTGGACAAGGACGCGCGGACGGGGCGTGACGTCATGTCGATGACGCTCACCGACCGGATGACCCGGGGCACCTATCTGCTGGACAACGGCCCGGACCGGCCCGCCGTCATCTGTCTCTCGTACACCTGGTGCGACGACAGCCTCAAATGGCTCCCGCTCTCCGCCGGTGAGCGGATGGAGGTCATGCTCAACTCGCTGCGGGAGATCTATCCGGGGGTCGACATCCGCCGGCACATCATCGGCAGTCCGGTGACGGTGTCCTGGGAGAACGAGCCGTACTTCATGGGCGCGTTCAAGGCCAATCTGCCCGGTCACTACCGCTATCAGCGACGGCTGTTCACGCACTTCATGCAGGACCGGCTGCCCGAGGACAAGCGGGGCGTCTTCCTGGCGGGGGACGACATCTCATGGACGGCGGGATGGGCCGAGGGCGCCGTGCAGACGGCGCTCAACGCGGTGTGGGGAGTGATGCACCACTTCGGGGGCGCGACGGACGCGACCAATCCCGGGCCGGGCGATGTGTACGACGACATCGCGCCGGTCGAACTGCCGGAGGACTGACGGGACAGGCGGCGCGCGGCACCCGGTCCGGGACACCGTACGCAGCCTGTCCGGGACACCGTACGAACGGTCAGACGCCCGCGGCGTCCGTACGAACGGTCAGATGCCCGCGGCGCGCGCCGCCTCGTACACCTCGGTCGCCACATCCATCAGCTCCGCCGCGTCCCGCGTCGTGCTCTGGAGATCCAGCAGGAACTCCGGCACACCCGTCTCCGCGTGCGCCGCCAGGTCCTCGACGATCTGCGCCACACTGCCCTGGAAGGCGCGGCGGTCGTCGCCCTCGTACGGCTTCGGACTGTACTGCGCGTTGACGCGCGCGCAGACGTCGATCGGGCGTTCGCGACCGCTCTCGGCCGCCGCGTCCCGCACCTTCCGCCACTGATCGGCGAGCTGCTCCGCGCCCATCGCGACGGGTATCCAGCCGTCCGCCCGCTCCACGAGCCGCCGCGTGGCACGCCCGCTGTTCGCGGGGAGGTAGACCGGGATGGGCCGGGCCGGCTTGGGGCCGACCTCGGACGGGGCGATGGTGGTCAGCTCGCCCTCGTACGAGACGGGGTCGGGACCCCAGACGGCCGCGCACACGTCGAGCAGCTCGTCCAGGACCGCGCCGCGCTTCTCGAACGGGGCGACGGAGGCCGCGGCGTACTCGTCGAGCGACCAGCCCGTGCCGAGGCCCGCGACCACCCGGCCGCCGCTCGCGGCGTCCAGCGAGGCGAGCGAACGGGCGAGCTGGAACGGGATGTGCAGCGGTGCGACCAGCACACTGGTGCCGAGCCGGGCCCGCTCGCTGGCCGCGGCGGCCAGGGTGAGCGTCACCAGCGGATCGGCGACACTTCGGTACTGGTCGGGCCAGGGCAGCCCCGGGATGTTGTACAGCCCCTGGGTGGCGGGCTCGGGGAAGAGGATGCGCTCGAAGACCCACAGACTCTCGTATCCCGCCTGCTCCGCGGCGCGTGCCACGGTGGCCACATCGGGACCCAGGTCGTACTGCTTCATCTGCGGAAGTCCGAGACCGAGTTTGACCGGCATGGGTGCACTCCTTTGTGCGGACGGTGAGGTTCCAACCACCGTATGGCACAAGCTCGTTGATGGCTCAACCTTTGACGCCCTGCGTACTACATTCGCGCCACGCGCGGAGAATGTACGTATATGGCCATTCTACGGAACGGCTGAAACGGCGCGAGCGGCTGGAATCCGGTGTGCGGCCGTATCCGCGCGACCTCATCGCCGTACGGGCGGAGGGTTCTCATCCATGAATCCTGTGCGGGTCATTGTCAGGACTGCTGACCGACCATACGCTCGCACGGTCTCGTTCATGAATCATGTTCACATACTTGATGGGAGCGCTCGATGAGCGGAACCCCCCGACGGCGTCTGGGCGCGCTGATCGCCGCCGCGGTCACTCTCGCCGCCGTGCTCGTCCCGACCGTGTCCTCTCACGGCCGGGACCGGGCGACGCCCGCGACCCCCGCGACGCCCGCGACCGTGGTGATCGACGGCAAGCGGATGCGGCAGGCGCGGATCAGTCTGGACCGCGGCGACCCCGCGCTCCGTACGGCGGTCAAGTCCCTGACCCAGCGGGCGGATTCCTGGCTGGGGCAGGGCCCCTGGACCGTCACCGACAAACCCAGGCCCGCGCCCAGCGGCGACCCGCACGACTATCTGAGCCAGGCCCCGTACTGGTGGCCCTCGCAGCCGAAGACCGCCGACAACCCCTGGGGCTGCCCGTACGTCCAGCGTGACGGCGAGCGCAACCCCGAGGTCGACACCGGGACCGACCGCCCCGACATCGGCAAGGTCTTCAACTCCACCACCACTCTCAGCCTGGCCTGGTACTACACCGGCGAGAAGAAGTACGCGGAGCACGCCGCCGAGATTCTGCGCACCTGGTTCGTGACGCCCGCGACCAGGATGAACCCGAATCTGAACCACGGTCAGTTCATCCCCTGTAAATACGACGGCAGGGCGATCGGCGTTATTGATTTCAGCCAGCAGTACACCAGTGTTCTGGACGCGCTGGCGATCCTCGGCACCGGCGCCCCGGGGTGGACCAGGAGCGACCGCGAGGGAATGCGCGCGTGGAACGAGGAGTTCCTCGACTGGCTGGTCGACTCCCCCTTCGGCAAGGAGGAGTCCGCGGCCCGGAACAACCACGGCACCTTCATGGACATGCTGGTCGCCGGTCTCGCGCTCGCGACCGGGGACCGCGATCTCGCCCGTACGCTCGTCCTCGACTCCCGTACGAAGCGCGTCGATCCCCAGATCGCGGCCGACGGCAGCCAGCCCCAGGAACTCGCCCGCACCCGGAGCTGGCACTACTCGACCTTCGACCTGGTCGCCTACACCCGTCTCGCCGCCATCGGCCGACAGGTCGGGGTGAACCTCTGGGCGTACCAAGGGCCGCAGGGGCAGAGCCTGTTCAAGGCCGTGGACTACCTTCTGCCCGCGGCGACCGGGGCGGCTCCCTGGCCCCACCCCGAGCTGGAGTTCTACCGTTACGCGGCGAGCGATGTCGTCCACGCGGCGGCGGACGCGGGCGACGCGAGGGCCCGTGCGGCGGTGCCGCGCCTTGAGACCCCGCCGGGCGGCGACCTCTGGGCCCTGCGTCCGGCCGCGGAACAACTCGACTCCATCGCCGGCTGACCACCGGGCGGTTCGTGTCCTCGATCGCCGGACGGGCTGGGTTTCGGCCCGCAGCCGGCCTCCGCCCCCGGCCGGGAGGCGCCTATCCCGGAGGCGCCACCGGTCGCGCCGTGGCCTCCGCTCCGACCCGGTCTCCCGTACGCAGCACCCCCGCCCCCACCATCAGCCCGCACGCCAGCAGCGTCACCAGCCCGAACGACACCACCAGCGATGTCGCGTCGGCGACCGCGCCGATCGCCGAGGGCGCGATCAGCCCCGAGGTGTAGGTGATGGTCGCGACCCCCGCGATGGCCTGGCTCGGATTCGGCCCCGCACGCCCCGCCGCCGCGAAGGCGAGCGGTACGACCACCGCCACACCCAGCCCGAGCAGCCCGAAGCCGCCCATGGCGAGCGCCGGATGGGGCGCGACGACGACCAGCAGACCGCCCGCCGCGGCCAGCACCCCGCCCGTCCGCACCGTCCGCACGGCGCCGAACCGGTCGATCACCTTGTCGCCCGCGAGCCGCGCGATGGCCATGGTCAGGGCGAACGCCGTGGTCGAGGCCGCCGCGAGACCGGGCGAGGTGTCCAGTACGTCGCGCAGATAGACCGCCGACCAGTCCATGCTCGCGCCCTCCGCGAAGACCGCGCAGAACCCCACCGCCCCGATGACCACCGCGGACTTCGGCGGCAGCGCGAACCGCGGCGGCGGCTCGTCGTCGGGTGCGCTGCGCAGATCCAGTACGCCCTGGCAGAAGACCAGGCCCAGTACGGTGAGCACGCCCGCGGCGAGGAGATGGTGGAGCCGCGCGTCGGTGCCGAGATGCGCGGCGAGGGTGCCGGCGGCCGAGCCGATCAGGGCGCCCGCGCTCCACATCCCGTGCAGACCGGACATGATCGACTTGTCGAGACGGTTCTCGATCTCCACCCCGAGCGCGTTCATCGCCACGTCCGACATGCCCGCCGTCGCGCCGAAGAGGAACAGCGTGGCGCACAGGGTGACCAGATTGGGCGCGAGCGCCGGCAGGGTCAGCGCCAGGGTCCACAGCGCGAGCAGTCCGCGCAGCGCGGTGCGCGCCCCGAAGCGATGGCTGACCGTACCGGCCAGGGGCATCGCGACCGAGGCGCCGATCGCGGGAAAGGCGAGCGCGAGACCGAGCTGCCCCGCGCTGACCCCCGCGTGATCCTGGATCCAGGGGATACGGGTGGCGAAGCTGCCGGTGACCGCCCCGTGCACACAGAAGACGGCGGCGACGGCGAACCGCGCGCGCCGCAAACTCCGTTTGTCGTAGACCACTTCAGCCGACATCCTGTCCTGCCCTCTCCTGCGAGGTGCCGTCCTCCGACGCACCGCGGACGCACCCGTGCGTGGTGCCGCAGTAAACTATCAGGAACCCTGCCTGATAAATAGAGAATTTAGGGTCTCCGCGATCTGGAAGGATTCCGGCATGGCCGCATCCCCGAGCACCGCACGGGCCATCAACGACCGGCTCGCCCTGCGACTGCTCCAGCAGGAAGGCCCGTTGACGGCAGGACAGCTCAAGACGCTGACCGGACTCTCCCGTCCCACCGTCGCCGACCTGGTGGAACGGCTCCAGGACTCGGGGCTGGTCCGGGTCGTCGGAGAGACCGGCGACCGGCGCCGCGGCCCCAACGCGCGGCTGTACGGGATCGTCGCCGATCTGGCCCATCTCGCGGCCCTCGACGTACGGACGCACAGCGTCTCCGTCGTCGTCGCGGATCTGCTCGGTGCGACCCTCGCCGAGGCCGTCCTGCCCATCGGCAGCGACACGGCCACGGAGGCCGCCGTCGAACGGGCGGCGGCGCTGCTGGAACGCACGGCCGAGGAGGCCGGTGCGGTACGGCTGCACAGCGTGGGCATCGGCGCGCCCGGCCTTGTCGCCCCGGGCACCGGCGAGCTCCGTGACACCACCGGACTGCCCGCCTGGCACCGGAGGCTTGTCGCCGCGCTCCACGAGCGGCTGCCGGCGACCGTCCTGGTGGAGAACGAGACCAACCTCGCCGCGCTCGCGGAACAGCGTCTCGGCGCGGCCCGGGGCCAGGACACCTTCGTACTGCTCTGGCTGGGGCACGGCGTGGGCGCGGCTGTCGTGCTCGACGGCAAGCTGCGCCGGGGCGCCTCGGGCGGTGCGGGCGAGATCGGCTTCCTGCCCGTGCCCGGCACCTCGCGGCTGCCGTCCGCGCTGGGCTGCGACGGCGGCTTCCACACCCTGGTGAGCTCGGCCGGCATCGGCGAACTCGCCGAGGAGTACGGCATCTCGGCGGTGGCCGCGGCACAGGAACCGCCCGCCGCGGCCCTCGTACGCGCGGCCGTCGAGGCGGAGAGCGCGGCGAGGGGTGCGGCGGGGGGCACGGCGGGGGGCACGGCGGGGGAGAAGGCCGCGCCCACGCCGAAGGACAAGGCCGTCGACGCGTTCCTCGGGGTGCTCGCCGACCGGCTGGCCATCGGCGCGGCGGCGGTCAGCGCGGTGCTCGACCCGGGCCGGATCGTCCTGGCGGGCGAGGTCGGCCACGCGGGCGGCGCGGCACTGGCCGCCCGGGTGGAGGCCCGGCTGGCCGCGATGTCCCCGCTGCGCACGGAGGTCAGAGCCGGGACCCTGGGCGGCACGGCCGTCCTGCGGGGCGCCCTGCTGACGGCACGCGACGCGGCCCAGGACGACCTGTTCGCCCCGGACCCGAACTGACCGGCCGAACCGAGCAGTCCGGTCCGGCGCGCCCACCCCGCGCCCCCTCCGCGCGGGCCACCCCCGCGCCGGTCAGCCCTCGCGCGGGCCACCCAGGTCGCCCGGACACACCCGGGATTCCGCGACAGTTGGCCGGAAACGCCCCGGGATACCGGAATATGAGACAGCTCCCGCTCCTGTGAGACAGCCCACAGATATCCCCCGGATGGCCGACGAGCGGGCGTGGCACACTGGTCGCGTACCAGAAGCAGCGCACTCCGGGGTCGGTGCAATTCCGAACCGGCGGTTACAGTCCGCGACCCGTCCGCAGCCAGCGGCCGGTTGACCAGGTGAGATTCCTGGACCGACGGTGAAAGTCCGGATGGGAGGCAGTGCGCGGCGGGCCGTCATCGGTACGCCGCCGTCGGCGGGTCGTCCTCGGACGATCCGGATCGCCGGCCTCGGCGTCCCCGTGTGCGTTCCCGCTTCTCTGTCGTCATCGACAGGCCCCGGAGTCCGTGCCCGAAGAGGCAGGAGGACCCGGTGGCCACCGAAGCCGAGGCCGTGACAGACGCCGACGCCATGCGTCGGGCCATCGCGCTGGCCGCGAGCGGGCTCGGTTCCACCAGCCCCAATCCCGTCGTCGGATGCCTGATCCTCGATGCCTCGGGACGTCCCGTCGGCGAGGGCTTCCACCGGCGCGCGGGCGGGCCGCACGCCGAGATCCACGCCCTGCGCGCGGCCGGTGAACGGGCCCGCGGCGGCACGGCGTACGTCACGCTCGAACCCTGCGATCACACCGGCCGCACCGGCCCCTGCTCACAGGCGCTCGTCGAGGCCGGTGTCGCCCGGGTCAGTTACGCGGTGGCCGATCCGAATCCCCGGGCGACCGGCGGGGGAGAGACCCTGCGCGCGGCCGGGATCACCGTCGAGCAGGGGCTGCTCGCCGAGGAGGCCGAGGCGGGCAATATCGCCTGGCTCACCTCCGTACGGCTCGGCCGCCCCCATGTCACCTGGAAGTACGCGGCCACCCTCGACGGCCGGATCGCCGCCGCCGACTCCACCAGCCGCTGGATCACCTCCGCCGAGGCCCGCGCCGATGTGCACCGGCTGCGCGCCGAGGCCGACGCGGTCGTGGTCGGCTCGGGCACCGCACGCACCGACGATCCGCATCTCGCGGTACGGGGGATCGAGGGCGCCGTACAGCCGCTGCGCGTCGTGGTCGACACGGAGGCCACCGCCGTACGGCCCGGCGCCCGGATCCTGGACGGTGCCGCGCCCACCCTGATCGCCGTCGCCGAGGACGCCGCTCCCACGGACTCCGCCCATCTCCCCGATGTCGTACGGCTGCCGCGCGGTGCCCGCGGTCTGGACATCCCCGCCCTGCTCAGGGCCCTGTACGAACGCGGCGTGCGCTCCGTACTGCTCGAAGGCGGTCCGGCCCTCGCCGGTTCCTTCGTCGCCGCCGGAGCGGTCGACAAGGTCATCGGCTATCTCGCCCCCGTCCTGCTCGGCGCGGGTCCCGCCGCCCTCGCCGACGCCGGAATCACCACCATCGCCGAGGCGTTGCGACTCCGGATGACGGAGAGCGTACGGATCGGCCCCGATCTGCGGATCACCGCGATCCCGGAACCCGCGGGACCGGCCGCGCCCGCCGTGGCCGCGCGCGGGCCCGCCGCTGTGACCGCCGTGACAACCGCACCCGCTGTCCCGGGCACCACCACCACGAAGGAGCGTTGAGTGTTCACCGGAATCGTCGAAGAACTGGGTGAGGTCACTGCCGTCGAGAACCTCGGCGACTCCTCACGCTTCCGCCTCCGCGGCCCCGTCGTCACCGAGAACGCCAAGCACGGCGACTCGATCGCCGTCAACGGAGTCTGTCTCACGGTCGTGGACTTCGGCGACGGCGAGTTCACCGCGGATGTGATGGCCGAGACCCTCGACCGTTCCAGTCTCGGAGCCCTGGAGACCGGCTCCCGGGTCAATCTGGAGCGCCCCATGGCGCTCGGCGGCCGGCTCGGCGGCCATATCGTCCAGGGACATGTGGACGGCACCGGCACCATCGTCGAGCGCAAGCCGTCCGAGCACTGGGAGATCGTCAAGATCTCGCTGCCCGCCGCGCTGACGCGCTATGTCGTCGAGAAGGGCTCGATCACCGTCGACGGTGTCAGTCTCACGGTCGTGGACGCCGGGCCGGACTACTTCACCATCAGCCTCATCCCCACCACCCTCGCGCTGACCACCCTCGGCATCAAGGCACCCGGCGACCCGGTCAACCTCGAAGTCGACGTCATCGCGAAGTACGTCGAGCGGCTGCTCGGCGCCGGAGCGGGCATCGGCGCCGCGGCCGTGGAGTCCGTCCGCGCCGCGGGCGGGGAGTCCGTCCGGTGAGCGCCCTTTCCTGGCTGAACGGTGAGGCCTTCACGGCCTTCGACCAGCACATCCTGTGGTCCGACATGATCGGCAACACCATCGGACTGGCCGCGCTCGCGCTCGGCTGGCGGCGCTCGATCTGGACCTGGCCCGCCCAGCTGCTCTCCGGGGTCATCCTCGTCGGCGCCTATGCCTCGGCCCAGCTCAGCGGTGGCGTCGGCAAGCAGCTTCTGGTCATCGGGGTCGCGCTGTGGGGCTGGCGCCAGTGGCAGCGCGGTACGCGGCAGGCCCAGGACGGCTCCATCGCCGTCCGGTTCGCGACCTGGCGCGAGCGCGGTGTGCTCCTCGGCGGCACGGCGCTGGGCACCCTCGCCGTCGGCGGCCTGTTCGTCGCCGTCCCCGAACTGTCCTGGAACCCCTGGCCCGACGCGTACATCTTCGTCGGCACGCTCGCCGCGATGGTCGCCCAGGCACGCGGGCTCGTCGAGTTCTGGTTCGCCTGGCTGCTCGTCGACATCGTCGGCGTACCGCTCGCGTTCAGCAGCGGACTCGCCTTCTCCGGCTTCGTCTATGTGATCTACCTCGTCCTCGTTCTGTGGGGAATGCGTGACTGGTGGCTGCGCTCCCGCGCCGGCGCCCCGTCCCTGGAAGGAGCAGCAGCATGACATCCCGCCCGTCAGCGACAGCCCGCCCGTCAGCCGTCACCGCCCTCGACGAGGCACCGCACACCGTCCCGCCGCCCGTCACCTGGTACTCCACGGACAACGCCGAGGATCTCTCCCTCGACCCGGTGGAGCAGGCCATCCGCGACATCGCGGCCGGCCGGCCGGTCGTCGTCGTGGACGACGAGGACCGCGAGAACGAGGGCGACCTCGTCATCGCCGCCGAGAAGGCCACCCCCGAGATCGTCGCCTTCATGATGAGCGAGTGCCGCGGACTGATCTGCGCCCCGATGGAGGGCCCGGAGCTGGACCGGCTCGAACTCCCGCAGATGGTCGACCACAACACGGAGTCGATGCGCACCGCCTTCACGGTCTCCGTGGACGCGGCGCCCGTCCACGGCGTCACCACCGGGATCTCCGCCGCCGACCGGGCCACCACGCTCCGGCTGCTCGCCGCGGGCGACGCCGAGCCCGGCGACTTCGTCAGGCCCGGCCATGTCTTCCCGCTCCGCGCCAAGCCCGGCGGTGTGCTCGTACGGAACGGGCACACGGAGGCGGCCGTCGATCTGGCCCGGCTCGCGGGGCTGCGTCCGGCCGGCGCGATCGTGGAGATCGCCGGTGAGGACGGGGTGATGCTGCGGCTGCCCGAACTGATCCCGTTCGCGCGCAAGCACGGTCTGACGATCATCTCCATCGAGGATCTGATCGCCTACCGCCGCACCTCGGAGCCGTCCGTCCAGCGCGCCGCCGAGGTCCGGCTGCCCACCGCCTTCGGCGACTTCACGGCGTACGGCTACCGCTCCACCGTCGACGGCGTCGAGCATGTCGCCCTCGTCCACGGGGACATCGGTGACGGCGAGGACGTGCTCGTACGCGTCCACTCCGAGTGCCTCACCGGCGATATCTTCGCCTCGCTGCGCTGCGACTGCGGCCCCCAGCTCCAGGCCTCGATGGAGCGTGTCACCGAGGCGGGGCGCGGCATCGTCGTCTATCTGCGCGGTCACGAGGGCCGGGGCATCGGGCTGCTCTCCAAGCTGCGCGCGTACGAACTCCAGGAGCGCGGCCGCGACACCCTCGACGCCAATCTGGAGCTCGGCCTGCCCGCCGACGCCCGTGACTACGCGGCGGGCGCGCGGATCCTCGACGACCTCGGTGTGCGCAGTCTGCGGCTGATGACCAACAACCCCGACAAGACCGCCGCGCTGGTGCGGTACGGGCTCCGGATCACCGGACGTGAGCCGATGCCCGTCCAGGCGGGCGAGCACAACCTCCGCTATCTGCGCACCAAGCGCGACCGGATGGGGCACGACCTGCCCTGGCTCGACGCCGCCGTCGGCGCGTCCGCCTGCGGCAACCAGTAGGGCCCGGAGCACGCGCGAGCACCGCTCGGCGGCGACGGCTCCGGCACCGACGGCTCCGATCCAACGGCTCCGGCAAGAACAACTTCTGCGAACAGCACAGCTACAAGGAGAGACGTGAGCGGCAAGGGCGCACCCGAACTGAGTGTGAAGAACTGCGGAGACCTCCGGGTCGCCGTGATCGCGGCACTGTGGCACGAGAAGATCATGGACGGCCTCGTCGACGGCGCCCTGCGCGCCCTCACGGAACTCGGTATCGACGAGCCGACCCTGCTGCGTGTCCCGGGCAGCTTCGAACTGCCCGTCGTGGCCAAGGTGCTCGCCGGGCGCGGCTACGACGCGGTCGTCGCCCTCGGTGTCGTCATCCGGGGCGGCACCCCCCACTTCGAGTACGTGTGCCAGGGCGTCACCCAGGGCCTCACCCAGGTCTCCGTCGACACCGGGGTGCCCGTCGGCTTCGGCGTACTGACCTGCGACACCGAGGAACAGGCTCTCGACAGGGCCGGGCTGGAGGGCTCGCACGAGGACAAGGGCCATGAGGCGGTCACCGCGGCCGTCGCCACCGCGGCCACCCTGCGCACCGTCGCGGAACCCTGGCGCTGACCCCCTCCACGGGCCGCGTAAAGTGACTTCCACCATGTCCAAGAAGACGTTCGAGGAGCTCTTCGCCGAGCTTCAGCAGAAGGCCGCCAACGGCGACCCCGCGACCTCCCGTACCGCCGAGCTCGTGGACAAGGGCGTTCATGCCATCGGCAAGAAGGTCGTCGAGGAGGCGGCCGAGGTGTGGATGGCCGCCGAGTACGAGGGCAAGGAAGCCGCCGCGGAGGAGATCTCGCAGCTCCTCTACCACGTCCAGGTGATGATGGTCGCGCGCGGAATCTCCCTCGACGACGTGTACGCCCATCTCTGACCGGCTCCGGGCCGGTGCCCGCGGGCACCGGCCCGGCCGGTTCCGTACCGGCCAGGTCTCCGTACAACCACCCCTTCGCACAAAGGAATCCGCCCCATGCTGCGCATCGCCGTCCCCAACAAGGGTTCACTGTCCGGACCTGCGTCGGCGATGCTCCATGAGGCCGGATACCAGCAGCGCAAGGAGTCCAAGGAACTCGTCCTGGTCGACCCGGACAACGAGGTGGAGTTCTTCTACCTCCGTCCCCGGGACATCGCGATCTATGTGAGCTCCGGCCGGCTCGACATCGGTATCACCGGCCGTGATCTGCTGCTGGACTCCGGCGCCAACGCGGAGGAGATCCTTCCGCTCGGCTTCGCGCGTTCCACCTTCCGGTACGCCACCAAGCCGGGCACCGCCGGCGGTGTCGAGGAGTTCGGCGGTATGACCGTCGCCACCTCCTACGAGGGCATCGTCGCCAAGCACCTCGCGGACAACGGCGTCGACGCCTCCGTCGTCCACCTCGACGGCGCGGTCGAGACCGCCATCGAGCTGGGTGTCGCCCAGGTCATCGCCGATGTGGTGGAGACCGGCACCTCGCTGCGGAACGCGGGTCTCGAAGTGGTCGGCGAGCCGATCATGACCTCCGAGGCCGTCGTCATCCGGCGCACCGGCGGGAGTGCGAACGAGCCCAAGGTCCAGCAGTTCCTGCGCAGGCTCCAGGGCGTCCTGGTGGCCCGTACGTACGTGATGATGGACTACGACTGCCGCGCCGAGCACCTGGAGCGGGCCGTCGCCCTCACCCCGGGCCTGGAGTCGCCGACCATCTCCCCGCTGCACAACGAGGGCTGGGTCGCCGTCCGCGCGATGGTCCCGGCCAAGGAGGCGCAGCGGATCATGGACGATCTGTACGAACTGGGCGCCCGTGCCATTCTGACCACGGCGATCCACGCCTGCCGTCTCTGACGCGAGCCTGCCCTACGCCACTCCGATGCCACCCCGGGAAGACCAGGAACCGATGTCCGCTCCCGCGCCCCAGTCCGACCCGTCGGATTCATCCGATACGCCGGAATCGATTCGCCCGCAGTCCGGTCCGCCGCGGCCCGGTCCGTCCGAAGCCGTGGAGCCCGTGCTTCCGGTCACCTTCCGGCCGACCAGGACCCGGATCGTCCTGCTGACCGTGGGGGCGTTCATGTTCACCGTCATCACGGCCGTCGCCCTGCTGCTGGAGAACCTGGGCGCGGGGGAGCGGGCGAGCTTCATCCTCACGGCCCTGGTCTTCCTCGGCATACTGACGCTGCTCAGCCGCCCCAAGGTCGTCGCGGACGCCACCGGGGTCACCGTGGTCAATCTCACCCGTACGCGCCGACTGGAGTGGGCCGAGATCCTCCGGGTCAATCTGCGGTCCGGAGATCCCTGGGTCTTCCTCGATCTGAGCGACGGCAGCAGCCTGCCCGTGCTGGGTATTCAGCCCGGTGTGGCCAAGGCGCACGCTATCCGTGACGCGCGCGCCCTGCGCGCGCTGGCCGAAACGCACGGCACCGGTACGGAGAAGAACTGACCCCGCGGAGCGGAGCCCGGCCGTCCACGGCCGCGCCACAGGGGCGTACGCCACTGCCCTCTCACGCCCTCTCTTGATTACTCTGGTGGCGGAGGCGCCGAGTGCGCCCCCGCCCCGCATCAGACGGCCGTGACGGCCCGCGGGGCACCTGCGACCCGAGGAGTGACTCCCTCCAGCAATGGACGGATCGTCCGGTAGTACCTGCGCCGCCCCCTTCGACGAGGCGGCGGCATGACCATCCCCCTTCTGCTGCTCGCCGCAGCGTTCCTTCTGATTCTCGCCAACGGCTTCTTCGTGGCCGCCGAGTTCGGCCTGGTCACGGTGGACCGCCCGGACGCCGAGCGCGCCGCCGCCGGCGGCGACCGCCGCGCCCGCGCCGTCGTCCGATCCCTGCGGGAGCTGTCCTTCCAGCTCTCCGGCACCCAGCTCGGTATCACCATCACCTCGCTGGTCGTCGGCATGCTCGCCGAGCCCGCGCTCGCCGGGCTGCTCGACGGGCCGCTCTCCGCGACCGGACTGCCCGAAGGGGCCGTCTCCGGTGTCGCGGTGGTGATCGGGATGCTGCTCGCCTCCGCCGTCCAGATGGTGATCGGCGAACTCGTACCGAAGAACTGGGCGGTCTCCAGGCCGCTCCAGGTCGCCCGGTTCGTGGCGGGCCCGCAGTATCTCTTCGCCACCGTGTTCAGGCCGGTGATCTCCCTGCTCAACACCGTCGCCAACCGGCTGGTGCGGGTGCTGGGCGTGGAGCCGACCGAGGAACTCGCCTCGGCCCGCACCCCCGGCGAACTCGTCTCCCTGGCCCGTCACTCCGCCCGCGCGGGCACCCTCGAACAGGACACCGCGGATCTGTTCGTACGGACGCTCTCGCTGGGGCGGCTCACCGCGCAGCACGTGATGACCCCCCGGGTGAAGGTGAGCGCCCTCCAGAGCGACGCCACCGCGGCGGACGTCCTCAATCTCACCCGTGCCACCGGTCTCTCCCGGTTCCCCGTCTACCGGGAGCGCATCGACGAGATCGTCGGCATGGTGCATCTCAAGGACGCCCTCGCCGTGCCCGTGGCGGACCGGCTGCGCACCCCGGCCGGGGAGATCGCCGTACCGGCCCTGCTGGTGCCCGAGACCCTGCCCGTACAGCAGCTCCTGGAGCGGCTGCGCAACGAGCAGCCGATAGCCGTCGTGGTCGACGAGTACGGCGGTACGGCCGGGGTCGTCACCCTGGAGGACATCATCGAGGAGCTGGTCGGCGAGGTGCGCGACGAGCACGACGCCGAGGGCGACGGACGGCCGGAACTGGCCCCTGTCGCCTCCGAGGACGGCCGCCCGGCCTGGGACGCGGACGGCAGCGCCCGGGTCCCCACCCTGCGGCGGATCGGGCTCGACGTACCGGACGGCCCCTACGAGACCCTGGCCGGTCTGGTCGCCGATCTGCTGGGACGGATCCCGGCCCCCGGCGACAAGGCGGAGCTGCCCGGCTGGCGGCTGTCCGTGCGCCAGGTGGACCGCTACCGCGCCGAGCGGGTCCGGCTGGTACGCACCGCCGACGCCCCGCCGGGCACCGCGGCGGAGGCCCCGCCCATGACCGCCGCGGACGTCCTGCCCGCGACCGCGGCCGCGGCGGACGGTCCGCCCGTGACCGCCGCCGACATACCGGCCGGCGCCCCCGCGATGGCGGAGGGCGCCCGATGAGCGCCCTGCAACTCGTCTTCGCCGTGGTACTGGTCCTGGCGAACGGCTTCTTCGTCGGCGCGGAGTTCGCCCTCGTCTCCGTACGCCGCAGCCAGATCGAACCGCACGCCGCGCGCGGCTCCGCACGCGCCAGACAGGTGCTGCACGGTCTGGAGAACCTGCCGCAGATGATGGCCGCCGCGCAGTTCGGCATCACCGTCTGCTCCCTGACCCTCGGCGCGGTCGCGGAACCGACCGTGGCACGTCTGCTGGAACCCGTCTTCCACACGGTCCATGTGCCCGAGGGCCTGATCCATCCGCTGGGCTATGTGATCGCCCTGGCGCTTGTCGTCTCGCTGCATCTCGTCATCGGCGAGATGGTCCCGAAGAACCTCGCCATGGCCGCCCCGGAGAAGGCCGCGCTCTGGTTCAGCCCCGGCCTGGTCGGCTTCGCCCGGCTCTGCCGTCCGGTGACCGCCGGTCTCGGCGCGTGCGCCCGGCTGGTGCTGCGGGCCTTCCACGTCGAGCCCAAGGACGAGGTGGAGGCCGTCTTCACCAGCGAGCAGCTCAACCGGCTGGTCGAGGACTCGGGCCAGGCGGGACTGCTGGAACCCGAGGCGCAGGAGCGGCTGGAGGACGCGCTGGAACTGGGCAGCCGCCCGGTCACCGATGTGCTGCTCCCGCACGCCTCACTGGTGACGGTGCCCCCCGCGGTCACCCCGCGCCAGATCGAGGAGCTGACCGTACGCACCGGCTACTCGCGCTTCCCGGTCTGCGCGGAGAGCGGCGGCGTCTTCATGGGCTATCTGCATGTGAAGGACGTCCTCGATCTGGAGGCGGGGGAGCGGGCCGTGCCGCAGCATGTGTGGCGGCCGATGGCGACGCTGCGGGCGGAGCTGCCCCTGGACGACGCGCTCACCGTGATGCGCCGCGCGGCCACCCATCTCGCCCAGGTGGCGGACGCGTCGGGGCGGGTGCTGGGGCTGGTGGCGCTGGAGGATGTCCTGGAGAAACTGGTCGGCGAGGTCCGGGACCCGTCGCACCGCGAACGCGTACCGAAGGGAGCGGTGGTCGGCGGCCAGCGCGCGGACAAGGCGGCGCAGGTTTTGGCGCACTGATCGCCATTCGCGCCTGGCGGCGCGGGGGCGGGTGGGTGGGTGGTGCGGGTGTCGGGGCACTCCGGAGGTGCATGTCCGGACGGCATGATTTACGCCGCGTGCGGGTCTCGCTGTCGGGTGCGGCCCGGTGTGCGGCACAAATCACGCTTCAGTGTCCGGACACGCACCTCCTGCGACCCCGCCCCCCTCCCGCCGGTGGTCCGGCTGCGGGCCGCAATTCAAGCCCGTCCGGCGATTGAGGACGGACCCGCACCACGGCCCCTAGCCGGGAGGAGGCGGGGGCGTGCCTCGGCCTGAGAGCACCTCGCCGTACGCCTGCATCAGGTCCGGCAGGCGCAGTGTCGCCAGGTCGTCGCGGGTGGGCGTGCCGCTGTAGCCGGAGAGCCGCAGGTCGCGGTACGCGCAGCTCTTCTCGTACAGCGTGCGGACGAAGCGCCCGTTGCCCAGCTCGTCGATCCACCCCTGGTCCACCACATGCCCGCTGATCGACAGCAGCTCGTCCACGGACTCCTCGTCCCAGAGGTCGCCGTTCTCCGCGGCCAGCACACGGCCGATGGCGGTCAGCTCCAGCGGGCGGTAGCTGGGGAAGTCGACCCGGCTGGTGAAGCGGGAGGAGAGGCCTGGGTTGGTGGCGAGCAGCCGGTCCATGCCCTCCGGGTAGCCGGCGAGGATGACCACGAGATGGTCGCGGTTGTCCTCCGCGCGCTTCAGCAGCACCTGGAGGGCCTCGTCGCCGTACGCGTCGCCCTTGGTGTATCCGGAGTTGGAGAGGCTGTACGCCTCGTCGACGAAGAGCACCCCGCCGATCGCGGAGTCGATCAGCTCGTTCGCCTTGACCGCGGTCTGCCCCAGGAACTCGCCCACCAGATCCGCCCGCTGGGCCTCGACCAGGTGGTCGCCGCCGAGCAGTCCGAGGGCGTAGAAGATCCGTCCGAGGATGCGCGCCACGGTGGTCTTGCCGGTACCGGAGGGGCCGGAGAAGACAAAGTGACGTTTCGGCGGCTGGACGGGCAGTCCCTGACCGGCCCGGAGGCGGGCCATGTTGAGCTGCGCGGAGATCGCCTTGACCTGGCGTTTCACCGGATCGAGACCGACCATCCGCTCCAGCTCGGCCAGCGCCTCCGCGAGCAGCGCCGGATCGGTCGGGCCCTCCGGGAATCTGGGCTGGGCCGGCTGCGTGGGCGGCGGCACCTTCTCCCGTACGTCGTCGCGCGCCGGTGCCGGGACCGCGCCGCCCATCGGGGGCGGGGTCTCACGCCCGAGCAGTACGTCGGAGCCGGTGGGCTCCTCGCTCTCGCCCTGCGCGTCCGCCGTGTCCTGGCCGAAGCCGGTCAGCGCCACCGAGGCCAGCCCCACCGGATCATCCGGCCCCTCGTAGCCGTCGAAGTCGGTGATCGCGGCCAGCCGGGCCGCCGTGTCCATGAACGCGGGGTCGAGCCGGTGCACGGCCCGGTAGAGGGGTAAGGCGGCGGCGCTGCGCCCGGTGCCCTCATGGGCGCGCGCCAGCCAGTACCGCAGCTCCTTGCGCTGGGGCTGTTCGCTGCGGCAGCGCATCAGCGCGGTGGACAGCAGCGGCAGGGCCTGCCCGTACATCTCCAGCCGGACCCGGGCCATCCCGCCGAAGAGGCCCGCCTCGATGCCCAGCAGCGGATCGTTGACGAGCGGCTCGGTGTGGCGCACCAGCTGGTCCCAGTCCTTGACCAGATAGGCGCGGCAGGCGTGCAGGAACCGCACCTGCGGATCGGCGTCCACGGGCGGCAGCCCCGCCAGCGCCCGGTCCAGCTCCGGCACGTGCCGGCCGTCCAGCCAGTGCGAGGCGTGGGCGAGCAGCAGATCGCGCCCGTTCTCCAGCACCGGCTGCACCCACCAGCCCAGCCAGTACCAGGAGTTGAGGGTACGGCGGTGGCGGGCGCGCTGTTCGCCGAAGCGGTCGCGGTGGCGGTACATGTGCAGCAGCGCGGTGGTGGTGTCGACGCGCAGCGCGTGCAGCCCGAGCCAGCCGTCGGCCATTCCGGGATCGAGCCGTACGGCGGTCCTGAACTCCTCCTCCGCCTGGGGGTAGGCCCCCATCGTGTACGCGTCCACACCTCGCGCCCAGGCGAGGTCGGCTGGGGCGGCGGTGCCGCCCTGCGTGCCGATGTCCATCAGGCCCCCCACAACAAACCGTGCCCCCGGATTGTCCCGCCGGGCGGGCGCCCGTCGGCAGTGTGCTGAACCACCCTCTGGCGGACGGGAATTGACCCTACCGAATGGCATCGTACCTGCGCAGAGGGTGTGCGGCTAAGGGCACCACTCAGAGGCCACGGCAGTGACCGAGGGTGAGCGGGCGGAGGCGCGCGACAGCCGGAAACCGGCGAAGAGGGCAGAACGAAGCCCCCGATCACGGGGGAACAACCGGGGGCTTCGCGTCTGCGGCGGCTCCGAAAAGCCGCACATTGAGAACGTAAGACCTGTCCGGCCCCTCGGTCAAGCGGAGTTGGGTACTCGTCCGGGGTCGATTTCCGACTGCTCAGTATGGCGGCCGAAACTGATCACCGTGGGTGATGGTCTGGTCGTGCATCGCGGTCGAAACGGGCCCCGGGAGCATCACGTACCCCTCCAGCAACTCCCTCACCAGCGCATCGGCGAAGGGCCGGGACGGGTCCGCGGAGAAATGGCGAGTCTCCGCCGTTGTCCAGCCGTCCCAGAAAGTGGACAGACCGGGACCGTCCCGCCGCCGGCCCCGCTCCCAGGACTCCTCGGCGCCCCGGTCCATCCAGTGCAGCCGGGCGAGATACGGCCGCAGCGCCCGGCGCCCGGCTCCCACGCCCTCGATCAGTACGACGGGAGCGGCGGGCAGCTCGCGCGGCTCGGTGAAGCGCCGCAGCGTCCAGTCGTACGCCTCGTAGTGCGCCGTCGCGCCCCGCGCGAGCGGCTCGATGATCCGCTGCATCAGCCGCTCCGTCCACGCGAACAGTTCCTCGTGCGAGGCCAGATCGTCCAGACGCAGCACGGGCGCGCCGTCGAGCGCCGCCGCGAGGCGCCCCGCGAAGGTGCTCTTGCCGGAGCCCGCGTGGCCGTCGACGGCGATCAGCCGGACGGGCCCGCAGGAGGGCGGCAGGGCGCGCAGGCCGGCGGCGGCCCCGGTCAGGTCGGTCATCCGCCCACCCTACGAGGTCCCAGGTCACGCCACTGGTCGAGACCAATATTGATCAGGCGACGCGAGGTGAATCGCTGGCAGAAGGCCGTCACGAACCGGGATAGTGGCGATGCCGGGCAGCCGCCGGCTCTCCCCGGCCCTTCGTATCGTTCCTCATATCTCCGTATCTCTCCGCTCTCTCCGCCGTCGACCGGAGGTCCTGTGACCAGCTCCACCTCGCGCCGATCCGTGCTCGCCGCCGCTCTCGCCGCCGCCGGTGCCGGGGCGGTCTCCGCCGTCCCGGCGGCGGCCGCGGGCTCCCCGGCCCCGGCCGCCCCCGACCGCGCCAGGCCTCTCGTGGACAACGCCTTCTGGGCCTCGTACGCCGACTGGCGCTCCGGTCGGCACCAGGGCACCCGGGCCGTGTCCGGCGGCCGGCCCGCGCTGGTGATCGGCGCCCCGGCCGGCCGTACCGACTATGCCGATCCGCACACCGGGCGGACCACCGCCTGGGAGTACGCGACCTGGACCTCGCCCGTACACCGCTCGAAGGTTCCCGCCACCGAGGTGATCGCCTCCTGGAACGCCACGACCCCCGCCGGCACCTGGCTCCAGATCGAACTGCGCGGCCGGTACTCCGACGGCACCGACACCCCCTGGTACGTCATGGGCCGCTGGACCGCCGGGGACGGTGCGGACGACATCCGGCGCACCTCCGTCGACGACCAGACCGACGGGCGCAGCACCATCTGGACCGACACCTTCTCGGTGGACGACGCGGCGAGCGGGCTGCGGCTGGACTCGTACCGGCTGCGGCTCACGCTCTACCGCGTCCCCGGGAGCCGGCTCACCCCCGCCGTCCACCGGGCCGGGGCGATGGCCTCGGACATCCCGGACCGCTTCACCGTCCCGGTCTCCGTACCGGGGATCGCCCGTGAGCTGCCCGTGCCGCGCTACTCGCAGAACATCCACTCCGGGCAGTACCCCGAGTACGACAACGGCGGCGAGGCCTGGTGCAGCCCCACCTCCTCGCAGATGATCATCGAGTACTGGGGGCGCGAGCCCGCCCCCGAGGATCTCGCCTGGGTGAACCCGGAGTACGCCGACCCGCAGGTCTGCCACGCGGCCCGGTTCACCTACGACTACCAGTACGAGGGCTGCGGCAACTGGCCCTTCAACGCCGCCTACGCGGCCACCTACCAGGACATGAGTTCGGCCGTCACCCGGCTGGGCTCGCTGACCGAGGTGGAGACCCTGATCCGCGCGGGCATTCCCGTGATCACCTCCCAGTCCTTCCTCAAGGAGGAGCTGACGGGAGCCGGCTACGGCACCTCGGGCCATCTCATGACCGTGATCGGCTTCACGGCCGACGGCGATGTGATCGCCAACGACCCCGCCTCGCCGGACAACCCCGCCGTACGCCGGATCTACCGCCGTGCGGAATGGGAGACGATCTGGCAGCGGACCAAGCGGTACAACGCCTCCGGCGCTGTGGCCTCCGGCACCGGCGGTGTCTGTTACGTCTACTGGCCCGCCGCGCCGTCCACGGTCCAGCGGCGTGCCCTGCGGGCGGTCGGCCTGCTCTGATCAGGGCTCTTGGACGGCCGCGACCGGGGGCGGGGACATTCCGCCTCGCCCCCGGACCCCGGCACCGGGCCACCGCGGTCGCTTCGTGAGCCAGTGTGCTCTCTCTGCGATACTGCGGGACATCTTGCGGGAATCCCGTGGCAGCCGGAGACCAGGACGCGAATGTGAACCGTAGTCAACAGCGTGGCACCTCCGCGCGATCGCAGGTGCGGCGCTCCGAACTCATCGCGACCGGTCGGAAGCTCTTCGCCAACACCTCGTACGACGCGCTGTCGATGGACGACATCGCCCAGCACGCCGGGGTCGCCAAGGGCCTGATCTACTACTACTTCAAGAACAAGCGCGGCTACTACCTCGCCATCGTCGAGGACTCGGTCGCCGAACTGGTCACCCTCGCCGCCGCGGGCAGCGCCGAAGTGCCGCGTACGGAACGGATCCAGCGCACGGTCGAGGCCTACCTACGCTTCGCCCAGCAGAACGAGGCCGCGTACCGCACCATCATCACCGGCGGCGTCGGCTTCGACACCCAGGTGCAGGCCATCCGCGACGCCGTACGCACGGGCCTGGTCGCCACACTCGCCGAAGGCGCCTACGGCAGCCGCGACCTCCCGCCGATCGCCCGGCTCGCGCTGCTCGGCTGGCTCAGCAGTGTCGAGTGGCTGACGCTGGAGTGGCTGGGCCACCAGGAACTGACGCTGGAGATCCCGCGCGATCTGCTGGTCCGGATGCTGCGCCACACCCTCAACACGATCGAGGAGTTCGCACCGGAGTGCCCCGCGCCGCCGCCGGACCTCACCTGGCGCCCGTTCACCGGCCGCGAGGAACGGCCGGACCCGCCGGGGATATGACGCCGGGGACGGGGGCCGGCAGCCACCCCGCCCCCGGCGAGTCATGCGCCCCTGCTGAGACAGGGCCTAGGGCCTCTCGTTTGGATCTTGCTGGGCTCGCGTGCCCTGGCACCGCGCCTCGCCGCGTTGTCGTCGGTCGCCTACGCTCCGCGTGGGCTCCCTCCTCCGCCTTGCGATCCACGGCGCCAGACCCCGCTCCCTGATCCAGCCAGATCCAAACGAAAGACCCTAGTCGATCGACTTGATCAGTTCACCGTCGGTGGTGTCGCCGCTCAGCTCCCAGAAGAAGGTGCCGCCCAGGCCCTGTTCGTTCTTGTACGCCATCTTTCCGGCGATGGTCGAGGGCGTGTCGTAGCTCCACCACTGGTTGCCGCAGAAGGCGTACGCCGTGCCCGCGACCGTTCCGTTGGCCGGGCAGGAGTTCTTGAGGACCTTGTAGTCCTCGATACCGGCCTCGTAGGTGCCCGGGGCCGCGCCCGTCGCCGTACCGCCCGGCTCCTTCTGTGTCACCCCGGACCAGCCGCGTCCGTAGAAGCCGATACCGAGCAGCAGCTTCTCCGACGGGATACCGAGCCCCTTGAGCTTGCTGACCGCCGCGTCGGAGGTGAAGCCCTCGGTCGGAATCCCCGGGTAGGACGTCAGCGGCGAGTGCGGCGCGGTGGGGCCCTGCGCCGCGAAGGCACCGAAGAAGTCGTAGGTCATCGGGTTGTACCAGTCGAGGTACGGCGCGGCGCCCGCGTAGTCGGCGGCGTCGATCTTCCCGCCGTCGGAGCCGTCGGCCGTGATGGCCGCCGTCACCAGGGCGTCGGACCCGAACTCGGTCCGCAGCGCGGACGCGAGGTTCCCGAACGCGTCACGGCCACTGGTGTCGCAGGTCAGACCGCAGGCGTTGGGGTACTCCCAGTCGATGTCGATACCGTCGAAGACATCGGCCCAGCGCGGGTCCTCGACCAGATCGTGGCAGGACTGCGCGAAGGCGGCCGGGTTCTGCGCCGCCTGGCCGAAGCCACCGGACCAGGACCAGCCGCCGAACGACCAGATGACCTTGAGACCGGGGTGGAGCGCCTTGAGCTTGCGGAGCTGGTTGAAGTTGCCGCGCAGCGGCTGGTCCCAGGTGTCCGCGACACCGTCGACGCTCTGGTCGGCGGTGTACGCCTTCTCGTAGTCGGCGTACGAGTCGCCGATCACGCACTTTCCGCCGGTCACATTGCCGAAGGCGTAGTTGATGTGGGTGAGCTTCCCGGCCGAGCCGGAGGTCTCGATGTTCTTGACGTGGTAATTGCGGTCGTAGACGCCCCAGTTGGTGAAGTAACCGACGACCTTGTCGCCTGCCGCTGTGGGGGCGGCGGAAACGGTGGTCTCACCGGCCGAGGCGCTGCCGGCCCCGGAGAGCAGGGTCACGCCGAGCGCGGCGGTACAGGCGGCGGTGATCAGCGCCCGAAACCGGGAGCGGTGGAGCCTGAGCATGGAGTCTCCTCGTGGGGGAGGAAGAAGCGAGTGGGGGGAGTGTGACATGAACGCGTTGAGAGGGAACGTTAGAAGGACTAGACCAGTGGGTCAATGGTTCGGACCAGGTTCGGCCCGTACCGGCGAGGGTTCCGCCGACCGGTGACGGGACGCCGCTGATCGGGCATACTCGACGCGCCGCAACCGCTGGTCAGCAGCTTCCGCGATCCGGGAGGGCAGCATCGGTTCGGCAGAACTGCCGTCCGGGGGCACCCCCGGACCCCAGCCGGCGCCGCCGCCACACCCTGCGCGTGCGACCGCCGTAGCGCCCGACAGGGAGGAGAGCGCCGCCATGCCCGACCGCGCCCCGCGACAGGTGGACAGGCAACTGCCCACCGAGGAGTCCAAGGACCTCGTCGCCCTCGTACGCGACATCATCGAGCGGGAGATCACCCCCTGGGCGGCCGAGGAGGAGGAAGCGGGACACTTCCCGCGCGAACTCTTCACCCTGCTCTCCGGCTCCGGCCTGCTCGGCCTCCCCTACGACTCCGCCCACGGCGGCGGGGACCAGCCGTACGAGGTCTACCTCCAGGTACTCGAAGAACTGGCCGCGGCCCGGCTCACCGTCGGCCTCGGCGTCAGCGTGCACTCCCTGGCCTGCCACGCCCTCGCCGGCTACGGCACCAAGGACCAGCAGACCGAATACCTCCCCGCCATGCTCGGCGGCGGCCTCCTGGGGGCCTACTGCCTCTCCGAGCCCGCCTCCGGCTCGGACGCCGCCTCGCTCCGTACGAAGGCGGTACGGGACGGCGACGACTGGGTGATCACCGGCACCAAGGCCTGGATCACCCACGGCGGAATCGCGGACTTCTACACCGTGCTCGCCCGCACCGGTGAGGAGGGCGCCCGGGGCATCACGGCGTTGCTCGTACCGGGCGACGCCCCCGGTCTGAACGCGGCCCCTCCCGAGAAGAAGATGGGCATGAAGGGCTCGCCCACCGCCCAACTCCACTTCGACGGCGTACGGGTGGCGGACAGTCGCCGTATCGGGGAGGAGGGACAGGGCTTCGCGATCGCCCTGTCGGCGCTCGACTCCGGCCGTCTCGGCATCGCCGCCTGCGCCGTCGGACTCGCCCAGGCGGCCCTGGACGAAGCCGTCGAATACGCCACCGGGCGACGGCAGTTCGGCAGGCCCATCGCGGACTTCCAGGGACTGCGCTTCCTGCTCGCCGACATGGCCACACGGATCGAGGCGGGACGCTCGCTCTATCTCGCCGCCGCCCGGCTCCGCGACGCGGGCCGGCCGTTCTCCCAACAGGCCGCCATGGCCAAGCTGTTCTGCACGGACGCCGCGATGCAGGTCACCGTCGACGCCGTACAGGTCCTCGGCGGCTACGGCTACACCGTGGACTTCCCGGTGGAGCGCTTCATGCGCGAGGCGAAGGTGCTCCAGATCGTCGAAGGCACCAACCAGATCCAGCGCATGGTGATCGCCCGTCATCTCGCGGGCCCGGAAACACGCTGATCCGGTTCCCCGGCGCGCTCTCCGACATACGGTCGGCGGTCGCGCCGGGGGTCCTCTCAGGCGGCGTGCCGCTGAACGGCCGGCACCTTGAACGGGCGCGAGCCCGGTCCGCCGACATGCGAGAACGGCTGTGTACGCCAGTTGAGCCCCTGAGGAAGCGTCAGAAGCAGCGCGGTGTCCTGCTCCTGGACCTCGGACGTCTCGTCGGCGGGACGGGCGTCCGACGCCGAACGGCCCGTACCGGCACAGACGGAGAGCACGAACGGGTTCCACGGAGTGGGGCACAGAGCGTGCTCCGGCAGGACGTCCTCGTCCGCCAGCAGCGCGATCGGCTGCGCACAGTCCGGGCAGACGACCCGGTACATCTCGAAGGTGTCGTCGAAGTCGATGTCGTCGGCGTCGACGAGATCAACGGGCTCCGGTTCGGTACGTCCGGCGCGCTTCAGGCTCTGCATGGAGACATTCCCCCTCGGGTGGGCCGACCAGGCACTTGTGGTCTCGACCACAGCAAGCAATTCCCGTCGCGCGAGCCAGGTAACCGCGAGGTCTCGAAGGACCGCGTCAGAGACCTGTGGTCTTCGTCACATGCCGCCCGCAGGTGCCCCTTCGGCTCATTTGCCGACTGTGCCTGAAGTGACCTGGGGCAATAGGTTGATCCGTATGGAGGAGCTGGATCGTCAGATCGTGGAGTTGCTCGTCAACGACGGCCGGATGAGCTACACAGACCTGGGCAAGGCCACCGGCCTGTCCACCTCGGCCGTGCATCAGCGCGTACGCAGGCTGGAGCAGCGCGGAGTCATCCGCGGCTATGCCGCGGTCGTCGACCCGGAGGCGGTCGGCCTGCCGCTCACCGCGTTCATCTCGGTGAAGCCGTTCGACCCGAGCGCCCCCGACGACATCGCGGAACGGCTCGCGGGGATCCCCGAGATCGAGGCGTGCCACAGCGTGGCGGGGGACGAGAACTACATCCTCAAGGTCCGGGTGCCGACCCCACTGGAACTGGAACACCTCCTCACCCGTATCCGCTCCTTGGCGGGAGTCTCGACGCGCACCACGGTGGTCCTGTCAACGCCCTACGAATCCAGACCGCCTTCTTTTTAGGGGCTCGGTTCGCCTCCGGGCGCTTTCTGCCACTGTCGACGGTCGACCGTGCTCGGTCCGCTCGTTCCTCACGGACCTGCGCGCGCTCTCCCTTTCGACAGCGGCGCGCCCTTCGGCTCACTCGCCGGCGGCCGTGCGGGGCCGGAACGTCTCCGCAGCCGGGTCCCGTCCGGCTGGCCGGTTCGTCCTCAATCGCCGGACGGGCTTGATGCGGGCCCGCAGCCGGACCCCGGCGGGAGGGGGTCGGGGTCGCAGGAGGTGCGTGTTCGGACACTGAAGCGTGATTTGTGCCGCATACGAGACCCGCACCTACCGAACCGGCCCGCACGCGGCGTAAATCATGCCGTCCGGACATGTACCTCCGGAGGCCCCGGCACCCGCACCACCCACCGGCACCCGCGCCGCCAGGCGCGCACCGCACCCCGCGCCGTCAGGCGCACCGCCCCCGACCCCCCGCCCGGACGCGCACCGCTCCGCGCGACACTGGTCGCATGACCAAGCGCACCGACCCCCACCGCACCCTTCTCCTCCGTGGTGGAGAAGTCCACAGCCCCGCCGACCCCTTCGCCACCGCCATGGTCGTAGAACGCGGCCATGTCGCCTGGGTCGGCTCCGAAGGCGCCGCCGACGCCTTCGCCCCCGGCGTGGACGAGGTCGTCGACCTCGAAGGCGCGCTCGTCACCCCCGCGTTCACCGACGCGCACGTCCACACCACCGCCACCGGACTCGCCCTCAGCGGACTCGATCTGTCCTCCGCGCGCACCCTCACCGAGGCGCTCGCGCTCGTACGGGCGCACCGCACCGCGCACCCCGACAGCCGCGTTCTGCTCGGCCACGGCTGGGACTCCGCGCGCTGGCCCGAGCAGCGCCCCCCGTCCCGCGCCGAACTCGACGAGGCCGCGGGCGGCCGGCCGCTCTATCTGCCGCGTGTCGATGTGCACTCGGCCGTCGTGACCACCGCGCTGCTCGATCTCGTCCCCGGCGTCACCGACCTCGTGGGCTACCACCCGGACGCGCCGCTGACCGGCGCCGCGCACCACGCCGTACGCGCCGCCGCGCACGGGGCCGTCAGCGCGCGCCAGCGCACGGAGGCGCAGCGCGCGGCCCGCCATCGTGCCGCTTCGCTCGGTATCGGCACCCTGCACGAGTGCGCGGGACCCGACATCTCCGACGAGGAGGACTTCGTCGCGCTGCTGAGACTGGCGGACGAGGAGCCCGGCCCCCGGATCCACGGCTACTGGGCCGAGCCGGTCACCGACGAGAAGGGCGCCCGGCGCATCCGCGAACTGGGCGCGGCGGGCGCCGCCGGTGATCTCTTCGTCGACGGCTCCCTCGGCTCGCACACCGCCGCGCTGCGCGACCCGTACGACGACGCCCCGCACACCGGTACCGCCCATCTCGACGCCGCCGCGGTCGCCGCCCATGTCACCGTCTGCACCGAGGCCGGACTCCAGGCCGGGTTCCACGCCATCGGCGACGCCGCGGTCGGCACGGTCGTCGACGGGGTACGGGCCGCCGCCGAGCGGCTGGGCCTCGCCCGGGTCCGGGCCGCCAGGCATCGTGTCGAACACGCCGAGATGCTGACCCCCGAGACCATCGCCGCCTTCGCGGAGCTGGGACTCACCGCCTCCGTCCAGCCCGCCTTCGACGAGGCCTGGGGCGGCGACGGCGGTATGTACGCACGGCGCCTCGGCGTCGGGCGCGCCCGTACGCTCAATCCGTACGCCGCGCTGCTGCGCGCCGGTGTCCCGCTGGCCTTCGGCTCCGACAGTCCGGTCACCCCGCTGGACCCCTGGGGCACCGTGAGGGCCGCCGCCTTCCATCAGACCCCCGAGCACCGCATCTCCGTACGGGCGGGGTTCACCGCCCATACCCGCGGCGGCTGGCGCGCCGTCGGCCGCGACGACGCGGGTACGCTCGTGCCGGGCGCCCCGGCCGACTACGCCGTCTGGCGCACCGAGGAACTGGTCGTCCAGGCCCCCGACGACCGGGTGGCCCGCTGGTCCACCGACCCGCGTTCGGGGACGCCGGGCCTGCCGGATCTGACCCCGGGCCGCTCGCTGCCCGTATGTCTGCGGACCGTTGTCGCCGGACAAACCGTGTTTGTGCGACCGAACGAGTGACATGGGGACATTTCGTACCGCCGACCAGTGCTTCCCGCTCTCGGTCGCGACCTGCGGATCTTCCCTACTGACCTGGTGATTTCGGCCAACGTCGCAGGTCAAACGGCTGTTGACAGTAAGCATCCACCGGCGGGTAGGTTCGGCCGAGTCCACCACAGGACGTCCGTCCGGCAATCTCCGCGCAGTCGTCGAACGCCGCTGGGTCATGGGGCGGTGTGCCGCACCGGTGCACCGCCACTGGGAGCCAGGTCCAGCACCCGCGTCTCGGGGGCCAGGGAGGGTTTCGGCCGGCCGGCGGGTGCGACAGGGTGGGGCCCCGGCGTTCAGTAGACAACGGCTTTCGGTCGACCCGCAGCCAGCGGGTTCCAGGTCGGCCCGAAGGACGCCGGGGCGCCCCCTTCTTGTCTTGTCTTGTCTTTTTGGGGCTCGGTTCGCCTCCGGGCGCTTTCTGCCACTGTCGACGGTCGACCGTGCTCGGTCCGCTCGTTCCTCACGGACCTGCGCGCGCTCTCCCTTTCGACAGCGGCGCGCCCTTCGGCTCACTCGCCGGCGGCCGTGCGGGGCCGGAACGTCTCCGCACCCCAGGGGCGGCCGGGGCTGGCCGACCCGGGTCCCGGTCACCTCGGCCGTTTCGGGGTGCGGACATGTTCCGGCCGCTGTCGCCCGCCGGCGAGTGAGCCGAAGGGGCGCGTCGGTGCCGAAAAGGAGAACGCGCGCAGGCCGTGAGGAACGAGCGGCCGAGCACGATCGACTGTCGGCGCCGACAAAAAGCGCCCCGGAGGCGAACCGAGCCCTCAAAAAAAGAGGGTGTGACGGGGGCCGCCCACCCGCTCGCTATGGTGGTGCCCCTGCGTACGGCAATTAAGGGGCAGTAGTGAACGACGGCGGTCAGAGGCGGTACGGCCCGCTCGGCACGGCCTTGGTGATCATCCCGACCTTCAACGAGGCGGAGAACATCAGGTCGATCGTCTCCCGGGTCCGCGCCGCGGTGCCGGAGGCCGACATCCTCGTCGCCGACGACAACAGCCCCGACGGCACCGGCAAGATCGCCGATGATCTGGCCGCCGAGGACGGCCAGGTCAAGATCCTGCACCGCAGGGGCAAGGAAGGTCTCGGTGCCGCCTATCTGGCCGGCTTCCGGTGGGGGATGGAGCGCGGCTACGGCGTTCTCGTGGAGATGGACGCCGACGGCTCCCATCAGCCCGAAGAACTGCCCCGGCTGCTGACCGCCCTCAAGAGCGCCGATCTCGTCCTCGGGTCGCGCTGGGTGCCGGGCGGACGCGTCGTCAACTGGCCCACGACCCGGAAGGTGCTCTCGCGCGGCGGCAGTACCTACTCACGGGTCCTGCTGGGGGTCCCGATCCGCGATGTCACCGGTGGCTACCGGGCGTTCCGCCGGGAGACCCTGGAGCGGATCGGCCTCGACGCCGTCGCCTCGCAGGGCTACTGCTTCCAGGTCGATCTGGCCCGGCGCGCGGTCGAGGCGGGCTGTCATGTGGTGGAGGTGCCCATCACCTTCGTCGAGCGTGAACTGGGCGACTCCAAGATGAGCCGCGACATCGTGATCGAGGCGCTCTGGCGGGTCACCGCGTGGGGGGTCGGGGCGCGTGCCAGCCGTCTGCTCGGCCGTGCTCCCGACGTACAGAACCGGCCTTCCTGATCCGCCCCCGTACGCCGTCACGGGCCGCGCCCAGGCACACTGGTGGTATGACGACCGCGCACTCGCCCCGGACCGTTCCCAAGCGCTCCAGAGCCCGCACTTTCCTTCCGCTGGGCATCGCCGCCTGGCTGGTGCTGGAGATCTGGCTGCTGATCGTCGTGGCCGACGCGGCGGGCGGCCTGACCGTGCTGTTGCTCCTGCTGGGCGCGCTCCTGCTCGGCGCCGTGGTCATCAAGCGCGCCGGCCGCCGTGCCTTCCGCAATCTGACCGAGACCGTGCAGCGGGCCCAGAGGCAGCAGGCGGAGCACCCCGGCGAACCTCTCGTACCGGAGCCCGCCAACGGCGGTGGCGGCAACGGGTTTCTGATGCTCGGCGGCCTGCTGATCATGCTGCCGGGACTGATCACCGACGCGGCGGGACTGCTGCTGCTCGTGCCGCCGCTGCGGACGAGGCTCAGCCGGTACGCGGAGCGGTCGCTGGAGCGGCGGATGGCCGAGGCCTCCCCGCCGGGCAGTCTCGGTGACGCCTTCCAGCAGGCCCGTATGCGTAGGCCGGACGGCAAGGTCGTCCAGGGCGAGGTCATCAAGCACGACGAGCGGAACCCGGGCTCCGGCGACGACAGCGGGAAGGGCCCGCGTCCGCCGCTGACACCCTGACACCGTACGAGCGCCCTGACACCGTACGAGAAAAGCCGTACGGAAAAAGCCGCAGGCCGCGGCACATATGCATGTGACGCGGCCCGCGGCTCTGTGCTGTTGTCTCGCTTGTCGTATGCGGTGGTGGTTACGCGGTCAGGCGGACTTCCGGCTGTCCCGCGGGTGCACGGCGATGTTCATGGCGCCGGAGCGCAGGACGGCCAGCCTCTCGGCCAGCACCTCCTCGAGCTCCTCGCGTGTGCGCCGCTCCATGAGCATGTCCCAGTGCGTACGCGCAGGCTTGCCCTTCTTCTCTTCGGGGCCATCCCCGTCCACCAGGAGTGCCTGGGCGCCACACGCCTTGCACTCCCACTCCGGCGGAATTTCCGCCTCTACCGAGAACGGCATCTCAAATCGATGGCCGTTCTGGCATGCGTACTCCACCGCCTGGCGCGGGGCCAGATCGATGCCGCGGTCCGTCTCGTAGCTGGTAACCACGAGTCGCGTGCCGCGGAGAGCTCGCTCACTCATGAATCGTGCCTCCCGGGCTTGTCGCCCACAGGACAGGTGTCGCTGTCGTCGTCATCCGGTCAACGTCCGGTCGGCGGTAAAGATTCCCCGTTCCGAGTCATGCGTCGCCCGTCGTGCCGCCCTTGTTGTACCCACCGGCGCCCGGTTTGTCACATCTAACAGGAGATGTCACCCAGCGATTCCGATTCCCGCATACGCAGTAACGGTCCGCCTCGCAGGCCAAACGCGTACACTACCGCCCTTTCACTTCAACGTCTAAATCCGTTCCGGTACGGGGTTTCCCGCGGCCGTGATCGCCCGGCCGACCGGAACCCTCGCCAGCAGGCCGAATCCGAGCACGAAGAAGACCACCAGCGAGATGATCGCATCCCGGTAGCTGCCCGTGAGCTGATACGCGAGCCCGAACACCAGTGGCCCCAGCCAGCTCAGCCCCCGGTCGCTCATCTCGTACGCGGAGAAGTACTCGGCCTCCTTGCCGTGCGGTACGAGATGGGAGAAGAGCGACCGGGACAGTGCCTGGCTGCCGCCCAGCACCAGACCGATCGCCGAGGCCAGCGCGTAGAACGCGACCGGTGCCCCGGCGGGCAGGAAGTAACCGGCCGCGAGGATCAGCGTCCAGACGGCCAGCGAGCCCAGGATCGTGCGTTTGGCGCCGTAGGCCCTGGCCATCCGGCCCATGCCGAGCGCACCGCCGACCGCCAGGATCTGCACCAGCAGCACGGCGACGATCAGTGTCGTCTGGTCCAGGCCCAGTTCCTCCGAGCCGTAGATCGAGGCCTGGGAGATCACCGTCTGGATACCGTCGTTGTAGACGAGATAGGCGAGCAGGAACGAGAGCGTCAGCGGATGGCGCCGCATGTCCCGCAGCGTCGCCCTCAGTTGACGCCAGCCCGCTCCCACCGCGCCCTCACCGACGGCGTCCCCGCCGTCCCGCGCCACCGCGCGGTCGCGCAGCCGGCGCAGCGGCACGATCGTGAAGGCGCCCCACCAGACCCCGGCCGAGGCCAGACAGATCCGTACCGCCGTCGACTCGGAGACACCGAAGGAGTCATGGCCGGTGTAGAGCACCAGATTGAGTACGAGGACCAGCGCGCCCGAGGTGTAGCCGAAGGCCCAGCCGCGCGAGGAGACCGCGTCGCGCTCCTCGGGTCCGGCGATCTGCGGCAGATAGGCGTTGTAGAGCACCATCGAGACCGAGATCGAGGCGTTCGCCACGATCAGCAGCAGCGCGCCCAGCAGATAGCGGTCGCCGTCCAGGAAGAACATGCACGCCGTGGCGGTCGCTCCCAGATACGCGGCGGCGGCCAGCAGCGGCTTCTTGCGCCCCGTACGGTCGGCCACCGCGCCCACCAGCGGCATCACCAGCACCGCCACCACCACCGAGACGGAGACCGCGTACGCGAAGACCGATCCCGCGCGCACGGGTATGCCCAGTGGCCGGACGAAGCCGTCGGCGTCGGCCGCCGCCTTCGCCACCGAGGTGAGATAGGGGCCGAGGAAGACCGTCAGCACACTCGTCGAGTAGACGGAGCACGCGAAGTCGTAGAAATACCAGCCGCGTTGCTCGCGTCTGCGGTCCGCCGCCCCGTCGGCCAGGTCCACGGCGGTCTCAGCGGTCACCCCGGGTGTCCTCGTTCCTTCCGTGCCGACGCCCCGCCCGGTCAATGCCAGGCTCCTCGCGCGGTCAACACCGTTCGCAGCGCTTCCAGTTGATCCGTCATGATGCCATCCACGCCGAGATCGAGCAGCGCCTCCATCCGATCCGGTTCATTGACCGTCCAGACATGGACCTGAAGGCCGCGCGCGTGCGCCGTGCGTACGAAGCGCTCGTCCACCACCCGGATGCCGCTCTGTGTCTCGGGGACCTGCGCGCACACGGCGCCGGGGCGGACGGGGGCGGGGATCCCGTACGAGCGCAGCCGCAGGCCCAGCACGCCCCGTACCCCGTATGACGTGGCCAGCCGGGGGCCCGCGAGCCGGGCCGCGCGGGCCACCCTGGCCTCGGAGAACGAGCCGACGCACACCCGGTCCCAGCTCTTGGTCCTGCCGAGCAGCTCGACCAGCGGGACGAGTGCGGGGGCGGCCTTGATGTCCACGTTCCAGCACGCCTCGGGAAACTCTTCGAGCAGTTCCTCGAAGAGCGGCAGCGGCTCGCTGCCCGCCACCCGCGCCCGGCGCACCTCCGCCCACGGCAGATCCACGATCCGGCCGTGGCTGTCGGTCACCCGGTCCAGGGTCGCGTCGTGGAAGGCGACGAGCCGGCCGTCCGCCGTGGCGTGCACATCGGTCTCGAAGTGGCGGTAGCCGAGTCCGGCCGCGCGCCGGAAGGCGGCCGCGGTGTTCTCCAGACCGTCCGCCGCGCCGCCGCGATGGGCGAACGGGATCGGTGTCGGCCGGTCGAGATAGGGGTGGGGTACGCGAGTCACCGCCGCAGTATGGCCCGTGCCGGTGTCCCGGCGGCGACGGCCGTACTGCCGGTGCCCGCCGCGGGGATGGCGAAGACGCGCAGGAAGAGCTGGGCGAGCGGTCCGATGGCCAGGGCATAGGCGACCGTGCCGATCCCCACCGAGCCGCCGAGCGCGAAACCGGTGGCGACGACGGCGACCTCGATCGCCGTACGGACCAGCCGCACCGAGCGGCCGGTCAGCCGGTGCAGCCCCGTCATCAGACCGTCGCGCGGCCCCGGACCGAACCGGGCCGCTATGTAGAGCCCGGTGGCCACCCCGTTGAGGACGATGCCGGCGATCAGCAGCGCGATACGGGCGGCCGGACCGTGACCGTCGGGAACGAGCGCCAGGGTGGCGTCCATCGCGATACCGACCGCGAAGACATTGGCGACCGTGCCCGGTCCCGGGCGCTGCCGGATCGGGATCCAGAGCAGCAGCACGACCGCGCCCACGGCGATCGAGACGACCCCCATGGTCAGCCCGGTCAGCTCGGCGAGCCCCTGGTGCAGTACACCCCAGGGCTCCAGCCCGAGCCCGCCGCGCACCAGCAGCGCCGCGCTCGCCCCGTACAGCGCGAGACCGACGGAGAGCTGCGTCACCCTGCGGGTGAGGCGGCGGGCGGGAGGCCTGGCGGGACGAGGGAGATCGGACACGAAGCGGCCCCTTGGTGCGATGGTGGACTGGTGCGTGTCACTCTGTGGCTGGCCGGTAGACGCCATCCATGGCCAATTCACGGAAGGTGGACTGATTTCCATGGCGGAGTGGACCTCGGCAGTCGGCGCGGCTCAGCTCGCCCGGCAGCTCACCACCCAGCAGCCCACGGCCACGGGCCCCGGTACCCGCAGACCGCCGGCCTACCGGGCCCTCGCCGACGGCATCCGGCTGCTCGTCCTCGAAGGCCGGGTCCCCGTCGCCGCCCGGCTGCCCGCGGAGCGCGAACTCGCGCTCTCCCTCTCCGTGAGCCGTACGACCGTGGCCGCCGCGTACGAGGCGCTGCGCGCCGAGGGCTTCCTGGAATCCCGCAGAGGCGCCGGGAGCTGGACCGCCGTGCCGGCGGGCAATCCGCTGCCCGCGCGCGGACTCGAACCGCTGCCGCCGGAGTCGCTGGGCTCGATGATCGATCTCGGCACCGCGGCCCTGCCCGCCCCCGAGCCCTGGCTCACCCGGGCCGTGCGGGGCGCGCTGGAGGAACTGCCGCCGTACGCGCACACCCACGGCGACTATCCGGCCGGGCTGCCCGCGCTGCGGCGGATGCTCGCCGACCGGTACACCGAGCGCGGCATCCCGACCATGCCCGAGCAGATCATGGTCACCACGGGCGCGATGGGCGCGATCGACGCGATCTGCCATCTCTTCGCGGGCCGGGGCGAGCGGATCGCGGTGGAGTCGCCCTCGTACGCGAACATCCTCCAGCTCATGCGGGAGGCGGGCGCCCGCCTGGTGCCGGTCGCCATGGCGGAGGGGCTGACCGGCTGGGACCTGGGGCGCTGGCGCCAGGTGCTGCGGGAGGCCGCGCCCCGGCTCGCCTATGTGGTGGCCGACTTCCACAATCCGACCGGCGCGCTGGCCGACGAGGACCAGCGGCGCCGGCTCGTCGACGCGGCCCGGTCGGCGGGCACGGTGCTGGTCGTCGACGAGACCATGTCCGAGCTGTATCTCGACGCGGATGTCGACATGCCGAGGCGGGTCTGTGCCTTCGACCCGGCGGGCAGCACGGTTCTCACGGTCGGCTCGGCCAGCAAGGCCTTCTGGGCGGGGATGCGGATCGGCTGGGTGCGCGCGGCGCCGGATGTGATCCGGTCCCTGGTCGCGGCACGCGCGTACGCGGATCTCGGCACCCCGGTGCTGGAGCAGCTCGCCATCAACTGGCTGATGCGCACGGGCGGCTGGGAGGACGCGGTCGCCCTGCGCCGGGCCCAGGCGCGCGAGAACCGCGACGCGCTGGTGGCGGCGGTGCGCGAACGGCTGCCGCGCTGGGAGTTCGAGGTGCCGCGCGGCGGGCTGACCCTTTGGGTGCGTACGGGCGGACTCTCCGGTTCCCGGCTGGCCGAGGTGGGCGAACGGGTCGGTGTACGGGTGCCGTCGGGGCCCCGCTTCGGGGTCGACGGCGCGTTCGAGGGATACGTACGGCTTCCGTTCACCGTGGGCGGCCCGGTCGCCGTCGAGGCGGCGGCCCGGCTGGCGGCGGCGGCCCGGCTGGTGGAGACGGGCGCGAGCACCGGAACGGACGCGCCACGCACCTTTGTCGCCTGACGCCGGGGAGAGCGGATGCTCCTCGACCGCCGTCCGGTCCTCAGCCCTCGGCCGCCATCTGACGGCGGATCGGGCCCGACGGCTGGGGCGGCTCGACCGTACGGTGCGGCGTCTGCTCCTGCTCGGGCACCCGCTCGCGACCGAGGGGTTCCGGCAGGATCTCCAGGACGGCACGACGGTGGGCGTCGCTCGCCCCGTCGTCGTACGGGTCGGGCGTCGCCGGGACCTGGAGTCTGAGCACCGGGCCCGCCCCGAGCCGCGCGTAGCCCCTGCCGGGTGGGACGTCCGGCGTGGGCGTGGTGTGCGGCGGCGCCCCGAGCACCGCTTCCACCTGCGGTGCCGCGACCGGTCCGAGGATCACCCGGGCGTGGGTGTGGGCCCGTACGGTCTCGTCGAGCGTGTCCAGGCCGTCGAGGTGATCGGCCACCACCACGGTGATGTGGGCGGCCCTGCCGTGGCGCAGCGGTACATGGAGCAGTTCCCGCGGATCGGTGCGTCCGTCGGCCGCCGCGAGATGCCCGAAGACGCTCGGCCGGTCCACCAGGATCCACAGCGGCCTTCTGGCGTCCTCGGGCACGGGCCGGCCCGACTGGCGGGCGTTGTTGGCGGCGATGAGCCGCCGCTCGGTCTCGTTCGCCGCCCATTCGAGGGTGGAGAGCGCGCCGGCCAGGCCGCACTCCACGGCGAGCACACCGGTGCGTCCGGTCAGACAGCCGAACTCGCCGGTGCCGCTGCCCTCCACGATCAGTACGTCCCCGTCCGCGAGGGCCTGGAGGGCGATGGAGCGCAGCAGGGTCGTGGTGCCGCTGCCCGGGGTCCCCGCGACCAGCAGATGGGGCTCAGTCGAGCGCGGTCCGGTCCGCCAGAGCACCGGGGGCGCGTGCCGGCTTCCGCCGCCCGTGACGACCGGCACGGTGCGCGGCACCGCTCCGTCGTCGGTGAAGCCGAGGACCGTCTCGCCCGGGGCGGTGATGAAACGCTGGGCGGCGATGGCGGTGGAGAGGGCGGGCAGGACGGTCATCACCAGTTGGTTGGCCTCTTCCTGCCAGTCGAAGTGATATTCCCGGCCGCGTCCGGACTTGGCGTACAGCAGTTGCTCGATCCGGGCCCGCGCGTCGGGCTCGCCGTCGGTGAAGTACGGGGGATAGCTGAGCTGGAGCCGGATGAGCCGCCCCTCGCCGTCGAACGCGTGCTCCTCGAAGGCCTTGCTCCACTCGCCGCCGTGGGCGAAGAGCGGACTCGGGTCCTCGGGAACGGAGAGATACGGCACCAGCGCCTCGTAGAGGGACTGGAGTCGTTTCACCTCCGCTTCGTCGGGCCCGGTCCGCGCCGGCGGCGTTCGGTCGCGTCCCTTCCAGGCGGCCACGGCCATCACCGTGATCAGGGCCAGCATCGGCCCGTACGGGATGAGCGCGGTCACCAGGACGCAGGCCGCGACCAGGAACAGCGCGGGACCGCGCCGGTCCTTGGGCGTACCGGCCCACTTCTGGCGCCCTGCGGCGGCCAGCAGCCGCAGACCACGGGTGATCGTGATCAGCGGGTGGAGAACGTCGGTGGCGCTGTCGGCGGCCGTACGGGCCAGATCGCGCCCGCGCGCGATCCGGTCGCTGCCGCTGCTCAGAATGCGGGGGAGTGGTCGCCGGGCCACGTCAGTCTCCTGTTGGATGCGGAAAGGGGATGGACGGGGGTCAGAATTTGATCCCGCCCAGAAGGCCGGCGAGGCTGGCGCCGCCGGCTGTGATGCTCGGGGCGATGGCGGTGCCCGCGAGATAGAAACCGAACAGCGAGCACACCATCGCGTGCGAGGCCTTGAGTCCGTCCTTCCGGAAGAAAAGGAAGACGATGATTCCGAGCAGCACCACGCCCGACATGGAAAGAATCATGAGGGTTCTCCTGGTAGAGGGGACAGTCACCATGAGTTCTTCCAGAATCACCGCAAGTATCTATGCGACAAAAGGTGCAAGTGAGTGAAATATCGGGTATTTCACTGCACTGGTCCATGACATGCCGCCGCGCGGCCGGGACGTCGCACGTCCCGTCCTGGGCAAGCGCCGCGCGCAGTACCCTGTCGGTTCACTCGTACGGCGTCAATGTGCCGTACGTACCAGGTCAACGGCGTGAAAGGCGGTCCACCGATGAGCGAAACCCCGGATCCCGAGGTGGTGGAGCTGGCTACGAGGATCTTCGATCTGGCACGGCGCGGAGAGACCGAGGCGCTCGCCGCGTACATCGACGCCGGTGTGCCCGCGAATCTCACCAACGACAGGGGTGACTCCCTGCTGATGCTCGCCGCCTACCACGGCCACGCCTCGGCGGTGGCGGCCCTGCTGGAGCGCGGCGCCGACGGGAGCCGGCCCAACGACCGCGGCCAGACACCGCTCGCCGGCGCGGTCTTCAAGGGCGAGGACGAGGTCATCAGGACACTGCTCGCCGGCGGCGCGGATCCGGCGCAGGGGAGTCCCTCCGCCGTGGATACCGCGCGGATGTTTGGGAAGACGGACCTCCTGGAGCTGTTCGGAGCCAGGTGAGAGACGTCGTAAATGTGGTCGCGGTGGCGAAATGGCTGGGTCATCATGACGTCGGGCCCGCAGGGGGCCACCGACGAGAGGCAGGGAAGATGGTCTGCGTTGAGCGGGAGACGACGGGCGGCCGAACATGTTGTCGCACGGCCTAGGGCCTGTCTGACACATCCCGCCTGGTTCGCGACGCCTGGCACGCACGCTCGCCGCGTTGTCGGAGTCGCCCGAGTACGTCCAGTACACGGGCGATCCTCCGCCTTGCGATCGCACGCACCAGACGCCGCGAGCCCCGCCCAAGGGGCGGACGGCGCTATGTGTCAGACAAGCCCTAGACCCAGAAGGGTCGGCACCGGTCCCGGTGCCGCATCACACCCCGGTTGCGTCAACAGCTTGATGTGAGGCTTTTCCGATGTTCGATCCAGTCATAGCGCCGAGCGGCACTCTGCTCGGCCTGTTGCAGAGGGGCCGCGGCGACGGCACGCTGCACGCGCTCGCGGCGCCCCGCGCGGAGGCGCTCGCCGCCCTCAACCACTGCGTACTGAACGACCCCCGGCACGACTGGCAGGTCGAGAACCGGTCGCTGTACTACGCGCGCCTGTATCTGGATCTCCACGGCGGTCTCGACGCCATCGAGCACCACCTCTTCCTCGCCGAGGACCACTTCGACACCGAGGAGTCACGGACCGGGCTCGCGCTCGCCGTGCTGGGCCATCTCGCCTCGTACGGCAGGCGCGACGCACTGGAACTGCTCCGGCGCTACGCGGCGGCCGGCTCCAACTGGGCCTGGGCCCTGGACGAGCTGGCGCTGCGCGACGACGACACCGGTCTGCGCTCGCTGGCGCTGCCCGTCCTCGCCAGATTCCCGGCCACGCCCGAGGGCGACACCGAACTGGCGACCGCCGTACGCGACGCCTTCGAGCCCCGGCCCTGGCGGCTCTGGGCCGACGATCCCCGGCAGGAGATCGGCGCCCGGATCAGGGCCGCCGGTGAACAGGGCTCGTTCGACCGCTGGCAGCGCCAGCTCCGGCCCAGCGGTCCCCGGCCCGGCTGGAGCGTACAGGCCGTCTTCGACTGGGCTCAGCAGGCCCTGGAGCGCGGCTCCGTGCTCCATGTGCCCGCCGCGCGCTGTCTGAGCGCGGTCGCCGGGCCCGAGGACCGGGCGATGATCATCGAGGCCGCCCGCGGCGGACCCGACGGGGCCAGGTGCGCGGCACTCCACTATCTCGCCGAGGCGGCCGACCCCGTCGTCCTCGATCTGATCGAAGCGGCCGTCGGCGCGGACCGTACCGTCGCCGACGCCGCGGTCTCCGCCTTCGAGCGGATGTGCGGCGAGGCGGCCGTCGACCGGGCCCGCGGCTGGGTGCACAGGCCCGACGCCCTCGGAGCCTCCGCCGCCGGTGTACTCGCCAGTCGTGGCGGCACCCGCGACACCCAACTGGTGCTGGGCGCGCTGCGCGAGACCGTACGGGCCGACGGACCCGACGCACCGGGACTGTGGACCCTCGTCGACGGCGCCGGACGCCTCGGCATCGTCTGCGCGGCCCCCGTCCTGCGCCATGTCTACCGCGAGACCACCTCCTCGCACCTGCGCGGCCGCACGGCACGCGCGCTCGCCGCCACCGATCCCTCCTACGCCACCGGATTCGCCGTCGAATGCCTGTGGGACTGCGAGGAGAGCACCCGAGAGGTCGCCGCGCTGCACGCCGAGACCGGCGATGTACGGGTGGCGGAGCGGCTACGTCGACTGGCCGCGGACCCGGCGGAGGAGGCCGAGGTACAAACGGCGGTACGCAGCAGAATCGGGCCGCTGTCTTTTTGAGCGCTCGGTTCCGGCCGACCGGTTCGTCCTCAATCGCCGGACGGGCTTGGTGTGGGCCCGCAGCCGGACCCCGGCGGGAGGGGGTCGTGGTCGGAGGAGGTGCGTGTCCGGACACTAAAGCGTGATTTGTGCCGCATACGAGACCCGCACCTACCGAACCGGTCCGCACGCGGCGTAAATCATGCCGTCCGGACATGTACCTCCGGAGGCCCCGGCACCCGCACCACCCACGCACCGCCCCCGCGCCGCCAGGCGCGAACCGCCCCCGCCGCCAGGCGCACGCGCCGTGACCGCATCGGCACCCTCCGTCCACCACCCCCGCCCGCCGCAGGCGACCCGCGTCCAATGCTCACGGGACGTTCCCCACGCGGAAAGATCCACGTTGGCAGGGACACGCTCGGTAGGACGACAACACGAACATGCGTGTCGTCATAGTTACCGAGTCCTTCCCACCGGATGTCAACGGCGTAGCCCACTGCGCCCTCCAGACCGCCCGGCACCTCGCCGCGCGCGGTCATGACCCGCTCGTCATCGCCCCGGCCGTCGCCGGTGATGCCGAGATCGACGCACCGTGCCCCGTGGTGCGCGTGCCCTCCGTGCCGCTGCCCGGCTATCCCCAGGTACGGGTGGCGCTGCCCAGCCGGCGGGTCGCGGCGACCATCGCCGCGCACCGCGCCGAACTGGTCCATCTGGCGGGCCCGTTCGTGCTCGGGGTGCGCGGCATGACGGCCGCCTCACGGCTCGGGGTCCCCGCCGTCGCCGTGTACCAGACCGATCTCGCCGGCTACGCCCGCACCTATGTGGGCGCGGGCGAGGCGGCTGCCTGGCGCCGGATCCGTACCGTGCACACCGCGGCCGACCGCACTCTGGCACCGTCCAGCGCGGCCGTACGCGACCTCGCCGAGCACGGCATTCCGCGGGTGCGGCTCTGGCCGCGAGGGGTGGACACCGTACGGTTCCGGCCCGAGCTGCGGGACGAGGAGCTGCGCCGGCGGCTCGCGCCCAACGGGGAGCTGATCGTCGGATACGTCGGCCGGCTGGCGCCCGAGAAGCATGTCGAACTCCTCGCGGGTGTCTGCGAGCTGCCGGGCGTCCGGGTCGTGATCGTCGGGGACGGTCCCAGCGAGACCACGCTGCGGGGCGCGCTGCCCGGCGCGGTCTTCCTGGGCCGTACGACCGGCGACGCGCTCGCGCGTACGTTCGCCTCGTTCGACGTGTTCGCGCACACCGGACCGTACGAGACCTTCTGCCAGACCGTGCAGGAGGCCATGGCCAGCGGGGTACCGGTGATCGCGCCCGCCGCGGGCGGACCGCTCGATCTCGTCGCCCACGGGTACACCGGCACGCTGGTGACACCGCACGACGCCGACGCCGTCACCGAGGCGGTGCGGGACCTCGCCAACGCCCCGGCGCTCCGTGAGGCGTACGGGCGGGCGGCACGCACCACCGTGGAGGGCAGGACCTGGGCCGTCGTCGGCGACCAGCTTCTCGGCCACTACGACGAGGTCCTCGGCGCGCGCACGGCGGTGGTCGCGTGAGCGGCTTGCGGATCGTACGGCTGGCGAACTTCGTGACCCCCGCCTCGGGCGGGCTGCGTACCGCGCTCCAGGAGCTCGGCAGCGGCTATCTCGCGGCCGGGCACGAGCCGGTGCTCATCGTGCCCGGCGAGCGGGAGACCGACGAGGACACCGTGCAGGGGCGGGTGATCACCCTGCCGGGTCCCGTCATCCCCGGCACCGGCGGCTACCGGGTGCTGACCGCCCGGCGGCGGCTGCGGGAGGTGCTCGAATCGCTCGGGCCCGACCGGCTCGAAGTCTCCGACCGGACCACGCTGCGGTGGACGGGGGAGTGGGCACGGCGCCACCGGGTCCCCTCGGTGATGGTCTCCCACGAGACGGCGGACGGGGTGCTGCGCACCTGGGGCGTACCCGGGGTCGCCGCGGGACGGACCGCGGACCGGCTCAACACGCGCAGCGCGTGGGCGTACTCGCGGATCGTGTGCACCACCGAGTGGGCGGAGCGCGAGTTCCTCCGTATCGGCGCCCGCAACGTGGTGCGCGCGCCGCTCGGGGTCGATCTGACCCGGTGCAGGCCGCAGCGGCGCAGCGAGGCCCTGCGCGCCCGGTACGCGCGCGGTGCGGACGTACTGCTGGTGCTCGGATCCCGGCTCTCGGTGGAGAAGCGGCCGGGCGCCGCGCTGGACGCGCTCGCCGAACTGCGGGACCGGGGTGTACGGGCCGTGCTGGTCGTCGCGGGCGAGGGTCCGCTGCGGGCCGGACTGGTCCGCAGGGCCCGTGCCCAGCGGCTGCCCGCGCTCTTCCTCGGACATGTGGCCGACCGCGAGGAGATGGCCGATCTCCAGGCCGCCGCGGACATCTGTCTGGCGCCGGGACCGGCCGAGACCTTCGGGCTGTCGGCCCTGGAGGCGCTCGCCTGCGGTACCCCGGTCGTCCCGAGCGCGTCGTCGGCGCTGCCCGAGGTCATCGGGGACGCGGGGGTGGCCGCCGTGGACAGCGCCGTGTCCTTCGCCGACGCGATCCAGGAGCTGCTGACGCGCCCGGAGGACGACCGCCGCGCCGCGGCCCGTGCCCGCGCGGAACTCTTCAGCTGGGACAACGCGGTGGCCGGGTTCCTGGCCGCACACGACGCCCCGCTGCTCAACAAGGTGCCGTCGCAGATCCGCCGCCCGGACGGAGCGCAGAGATGACCACGGGCGCGGAGATCGCGGAGTCGGCGCCGGGCGGAGAACGCACCGGCGACGGCTCGGACGCGGCGCCGCGCATCGTCGTACGAGGAGGGGAACAGCCCGTGGCCCCGGTGGAGACGGACGCGCACGCGGGGCGGACGGCCCCGGGGCAGGCGCCCGCCGGTGAGGCGTCCGTGGGCCGGACGCTCTCCGGGCAGGCGTCCCTGGGACCGGCGCCCGCCGGCCGGACGCCCGCGGAGTCCGGGACAGCCGCCGCGCCGGCAGCCGGCCGGCCGCTCCCGCACGTCGTACAGGACTCCCGGCCTGCCGACGGCTCCGCCGGTCCGGCGGCCGAGGTGACCTCGACGGAATCACGGGACGGTTCCGTCGGCACCGTCCGCGGCATCGGGGCCGTCGGCGCCGACGGGGCCGACGGGGCAGCGGCCCCGGCCACGTCCGGGTCCGGGCCGTCCGGGTCCGGATCGTCCGGCGCCGGGCCGGCAGGCGCTCCCGTTCCCGTCGGCCTCCGTAAGGAGGGCGTCGTTCCGTCCGTGCGGGCGTTGCGGTTCGCCGCGCTCGGGGACTCGCTGACCGCCGGGATCGGTGACCCCGTGGACGGCGGGTGGCGCGGCTGGGCCGCCCTGCTCGGCGGGGCCCTCGGGCCCGCACGCCCGGCCGGTGCCGAAGGCGAGAGCGGCGTACGGTTCCACAACTTCGCCGTCAGCGGCGCGCTGACCCGGGACGTAGAGGAGCAGCAGGTCCCGGACGTCCTCGACTTCGGGCCGGACATCGCGTCCGTCGTCGTCGGCGTCAATGACACGCTCCGCTGCGCCTTCGACATCCAGGACATCGCCCAGCGACTCGACCGCGTCTGTGCCGTTCTCGCCGCGCGCGGGGCCGTCCTGCTGACCACCTGTCTGCCCGACCCGGGGACCATGCTCGGGCTGCCCCTGCCGCTCGCCAGGCCGCTCGCACGCAGGCAGCGTGCGCTGAACGCCGTCGTACACGCCCTGGCCGCGCGGTACGACACCGTCCATCTCCATATGGCCGAAGCCGCCTGGGTCAACGACCGGTCCCTGTGGAGCGCCGACCGGCTGCACCCCGGGGAGCGGGGCCACCGGATGATCGCCGCGCGCTTCCACGCGCCGCTCGCCGCCCGGGGGCTGGCCATCGGACCGCCGCCCTCCCTGGAGGTCGATCAGCTCCCGCCCACCCGCGCCGCCGTGCTGGGGTGGCTCGCGACCAAGGGGGCGGCCTGGGTGGCCCGCCGCTGCCGGGACCTGCTGCCCGAGCTGCTGCGCCTCGCGGGGGACGAGGTACGGCACTGGGCCCGTGGCACCAGCGGCCGTCTCGACGTCCACGCCGATCAGGCCCTCTCCCGCGCGCTCGCCACCCTCTCCCCGGGCGCTCCCCGCGCGAGAATGGGGGAATGACCGGGCGCTGGGAATTCTGGATCGACCGGGGCGGCACCTTCACCGATGTGGTGGGCAGGCGCCCCGACGGAGAGCTGGTCACCAGGAAGCTGCTCTCGCACCACCCCGAGCGGTACCGGGACGCGGCGGTCGCCGGAATCCGGCTGCTGCTCGGGCTCGGTCCGCACGATCCGGTCCCGGCCGACCGGATCGCCGTCGTGAAGATGGGGACGACCGTCGCCACGAACGCGCTCCTTGAGAGACGTGGTGAGCCGACCGTCCTCCTCATCACCGAGGGTTTCCGGGACGCCCTGCGGATCGCGTACCAGAACCGGCCCCGGCTCTTCGACCGCGGGATCGTGCTCCCCGAGGCGGTGTACGAACGTGTCATCGAGGTCCCCGAGCGGGTCGACGCACACGGCGTGACCGTACGGCCGCTCGATCTGGACACCGTCACCGGGCGGCTGCGCGCGGCCCACCGCGACGGCTTCCGCAGCGCCGCCGTCGTCCTCATGCACGGATACCGCCACAGCGCGCACGAGAGCGCCGTCGCCGGCGCCGCACGCGAGGCGGGGTTCACCCAGGTGAGCTGCTCGCACGAGGTCAGTCCGCTGATCAAGCTGGTGCCGCGCGGCGACACCACCGTCGTGGACGCCTATCTCTCCCCGATCCTGCGCCGCTATGTCGACGAGGTCGCCCGGGAACTGCGCGGTATCCGGCTGATGTTCATGCAGTCCAACGGCGGGCTGCGGGAGGCGGCCCACTTCCGCGGCAAGGACGCCGTGCTCTCGGGACCGGCCGGGGGAGTCGTCGGCATGGCCCGTACGGCGCGGCAGGCCGGCTTCGACCGGGTCGTCGGCTTCGACATGGGCGGCACCTCCACCGATGTCTCCCACTACGCGGGCGAGTTCGAGCGGGAACTCGGCACCCAGGTGGCCGGGGTCCGGATGCGCGCGCCCATGATGAACATCCACACCGTCGCTGCGGGCGGCGGCTCCGTCCTCCACTTCGACGGTCAGCGCTACCGGGTGGGCCCCGACTCGGCGGGCGCCGTGCCGGGCCCCGCCTGCTATCGGCGTGGCGGCCCGCTCACCGTGACCGACGCCAATGTGATGCTCGGCCGCGTCCAGCCCGCCCATTTCCCCGCGGTGTTCGGCCCGGACGGTGATCAGCCGCTGGACGCCGAGGTGGTACGGCGGCGCTTCGAGGAACGCGCCGAGGAGGTACGGAAGGCCACCGGCGTCAGCCGCACCCCCGAGGAGGTCGCGGCCGGCTATCTGGAGATCGCCGTGCTCAATATGGCGAACGCCGTCAAGAAGATCTCCGTACAGCGCGGACACGACATCACCCGCTACGCGCTCACCAGCTTCGGCGGGGCCGGCGGACAGCACGCCTGCGCGGTCGCCGACGCCCTCGGGGTCGACACCGTGATCGTGCCGCCGCTCGCCGGGGTCCTGTCCGCGTACGGCATCGGACTCGCCGACGCCACCGCCATGCGCGAGCAGTCCGTCGAGGCCGAGCTGACCGAGCGGACCCTGGGGCGGGTGCGTGAGCTGTGCGACTCCCTCGCCGGGCGCACCCGCGCCGAGCTGCGCGCCGACTCCGTACCGGACTCCGCGATCAGCACGCGCGCGCGTGTGCTGCTCCGGTACGCCGGTACGGACGCCGGTCTGCCGGTCGCCCTGGACGGTGTCGCGGCCATGACGGCGGCCTTCGAGGGCGAGCACCGTTCGCGCTACGCCTTCACCATGGACAAGCCCTTGGTGGTGGAGGCGGTCTCGGTCGAGGCCGTGGGCGCCTCCGGCGAGCACACCCCGTACGCGCCCCGGCCCTCGGAGAGCCGGCCCGGCGGGGCGGAACCGTACGCCTCCGTAAGGATGTTCAGCGAAGGCAGCCTCCATGACACCCCGCTGTACCGCCGCGAGGAGCTGTCTCCCGGCGAGACCGTGACCGGGCCCGCCGTGATCGCCGAGGCCGACGCCACGACCGTGGTCGAACCGGGCTGGCGGGCGGGCGCGGCCGAGCTGGGGCATCTGCTGCTCACGCGCGTGCGGCCACGCCCCTCGCGGGTCGCGGTCGGTACGGAAGTCGATCCCGTGCTGCTTGAGGTGTTCAACAACCTCTTCATGGCGATCGCTGAGCAGATGGGGGTGCGGCTGGAGAACACGGCCCACTCCGTCAACATCAAGGAGCGGCTCGACTTCTCCTGCGCGCTCTTCGACGCCGAGGGCAATCTGATCGCCAACGCGCCGCACATCCCCGTCCATCTCGGATCGATGGGCGAATCCATCAAGGAGGTGCTGCGGCGCAACAAGGGCAGCCTGCGGCCCGGCGATGTGTACGCCATCAACGATCCCTACCACGGCGGCACCCATCTGCCCGATGTGACCGTGGTGACCCCCGTCTTCGACGAGGCGGACGGGGCGGACAGGGCGGACGGGGCGGACGGGGCGCATGAGGCGAACGGGGTGGGCGAGTCGGATGAGTCGGGCGTCGCGCGCGGGCGGGTGCGGTTCCTGGTGGCCTCGCGCGGCCACCACGCCGAGATCGGCGGCATCACCCCGGGCTCCATGCCCGCCTTCAGCAGGACCGTGCACGACGAGGGCGTGCTCTTCGACAACTGGCTGCTCGTCAGGGACGGCCGGTTCCGCGAGGCGGAGACCAGGGAACTGCTCACCACCGCGCGCCATCCCTCCCGCGACCCCGGCACCAATCTCGCCGATCTGCGGGCCCAGATCGCGGCGAACGAGAAGGGCATCGCCGAACTCGCCCGTATGGTCGACGAGTTCTCCCTCGATGTCGTACAGGCCTATATGGGGCATGTGCGGCGGAACGCCGAGGAGTCCGTGCGCCGGATCGTCGCCGGGCTGCACGACGGCTCGTACCGCTACGAGACCGACGGCGGCGCGGTGATCGAGGTGGCGCTGCGGGTGGACCGGGCGGCGCGCGGCGCGGTGCTGGACTTCAGCGGCAGCTCGCCCCAGCTCCCGGGCAATTTCAACGCGCCCAGATCGGTGGTGACGGCCGCCGTGCTCTACGTCTTCCGCACGCTCGTGGCCGACGACATCCCGCTCAACAGCGGCTGTCTGGAACCGCTGGAGATCCGGGTACCGGAAGGCTCGATGCTCGCCCCCGTCCATCCCGCGGCCACCGTCGCGGGCAATGTGGAGACCTCGCAGGCGGTCACCGGCGCGCTCTACGCGGCGCTCCGCGTCCAGGCCGAGGGTTCGGGCACCATGAACAACCTCACCTTCGGCAATGACCGGGTGCAGTACTACGAGACGGTGGCCAGCGGCTCCGGCGCCGGTGACGGCTTCGACGGCGCCGACGCCGTCCAGACCCATATGACCAACTCCCGGCTCACCGACCCCGAGGTGCTGGAGTGGCGCTTTCCCGTCCGGGTCGACGCCTTCGCCGTACGGGACGGCAGCGGCGGCGCGGGGCGCTGGCACGGCGGCGACGGTGTGGTCCGGCGCCTCCGCTTCCTGGAGCCGATGACGGTGACCCTGCTCACCGGGCACCGCAGGGTCCCGCCGTACGGCATGGCGGGCGGCCTGCCGGGCGCGCTCGGCCGCAACGAGGTGGAGCGCGCGGACGGTACGGTCACGCCGCTGCGGGGCGTCGACTCGGTGGAGATGGGCCCCGGCGACGTGCTGGTCATGCGGACGCCGGGGGGCGGCGGCTACGGGACGGCGCCCTCGTCCTCGTCCTCGCCCCCACCCTCGCGGTAGGTCACTGGCCCTCCGGCGGCTTCCCGTGGGCGGCCGAGACCTCCACGAGTTCCGTCCGGCCCTCGGAGTTGAGTCTGAGGATCGGGACGGCCTTGTTGTCCGGATTGCCGTTGTTCTGGAAGGAGATGAATCCGCTCGCCCCCGCCAGCCGCTGCCGTCCGTGCATCTGGCGGAACATCTCCCCCACCGTGGCCCCGGTCACCGGGCCCGAGTTGCCCGCCGCCAGTTCGATGCCGTGGGCGGCGGCCAGCACGGCGTCATGGGCCATGATGTCCTGCCCGTCGTAGCGGTCGTCGTTCGGGAACCACTCGTTGAGCCGGCCGTCCTCCTGGAAGTAGCCGGCCGAGACCTTGGACACCTTGCCGGGATCGGCCCGCAGCATGTCGCGGTGGGCCAGCCCCGTGAAGAGCACCTCCACGTCGTTCTCGACGGCGCGGGTGATCTGTTCCCGGTCCAGGTTCGAGGTGTCGTCGCCGGCGAGGACCGTGAACGTGTGGTCCGTACAGGTGCGGCTCGCCAGGTAGTCGAGGAAGTTGGTGAGGTGCTGCCCCCGGCCCGCGAAATAGATGACCTGCGGCTTTGTGTCGCAGAGCTGCACGGTGATGTAGCGCAGCGAGTTCTTCCAGGCGCCGGGCACCGAGGAGTTGTACGTCATCCGTTCCGCGACCAGCGTGTAGTCGCCCGCCTTGTCGGGGAACGCCTCGGTGAAGGCGTTGCCCAGGGTGGCGGCGTACAGATTGCTCTTGGCGGCGTCCTGGACGACCATCGCCGTGAGTGACTTCCTGGACCGCTTCAGATAGGCGGCGCCCGCGTACGCCTCGTCGATGTTGGTAGGGGACACCCGTACGAAACCGGGTATGTCATGGATGTTCGTGGCCGTCATGGTGCTCGCGACCGTGGCGAGGCCGTTCGCGGAGAGCTTTCTGAGCGCGTCCAGATTCCGGGCGGTGCTGGGGCCGAGACCGGTGACGGCCACCAGCTTCTCCTCGGAGTCCTTCCGGTCGATCAGTTCGTCCACGGTGTGTTCCCAGTGCGCCGAACTGCTGCCGGTGTTGGCGATCAGCAGACGGATCTTGGGCGAGGCGGAGAGATCGCCGCGGTTGTGCCGGAACTGCGCGAGATAGGCGCCCTCCAGCTCGTGCCGGACCGAGTCCTCCGAGTTGCTGTCGTCGTTGGTGAGGGTGAACGACGTCATGTACGCGACGCTGACATACGGCTCCTTCGCGGCGTCCTTGAGGACCAGCTCGTTCTCCTCCTTGATCTTCTTCTCGACCTCGGCGAGATGGCCGGAGAAGACCCAGGAGCCGTCGGTGACCCCCACACACTCACCGGCGCCCCGTTTCACGACGCCGTCGGCGCAGCGCTCCCGGACATCGCCGATCCAGTTCAGAGTCAGCGGGACGGCGACCGCCAGGACGGCGACGACGACCACCGCGACGACCACCCGCCGCACGACGTGCAGCGGCCATTCGAGTCTGCGCATCCTGCTCACCCCTCGCTCGTGGACGTCAGTGGATGGCGCCAGTGGCGGTAGCGTTCCGCCTCGTTGAACAGGACCACGACATCGTTCCCGCGCAGTCGTGAGAGCTGGCCGAACCCGTCGGCGATCAAGTCGTTCAGCCGCATCCCGGGATCCGCGAGCGGATCGCTCCACACCCAGCGTGCGGTGAGCAGTTCCCGGATCACCGATGTGGTGGTGACGGCCTCGCCGGGCTCGCCGGGGCCGAGTCCGGCGAGCAGGTCGAGCGGTCCGCCCGCGGACCCGAGCCGGTTGGGCGCGGCCGTGATCGCGTTGAACTCGCTGATCCACTGCGCCGCGGGCACCACGGGGAAGCGCGCGGCCAGATGCCCGGTCACCTCGTCGATCTGGCCCCGCGCCAGCCGGTGGTACATCTCCTGGACGGGACGGCCCCCGGCGCCGAAGTGCTCGGCGAGCAGTTCGTGCACGGTGTCCCAGTCGTCCGGCCGCCGGGCGAGACGCCACAGCAGCAGACGTCTGGGCCAGGGGTGCAGGGCCGGTGTCAGCGACTCGGGACCGACCAGCAGCCAGCGTTCGCGGATCTCACCGAACAGCGCGTCCCCCGCGCTGAGCACCCGGGTCCCGACGGACAGATCGCGTGCGGCGGCGCACTCGGCGAGCACATCGACCACCGGCTCGTCGAGGTCCTTGAAGAGATGGCCGAGCGCGGCGTCCACGAGTGTCTCCGCGCCGTCGCGCAGCGTCCGGTCGGGCAGCGTGCGCAGCCAGCGGTCCTGCGCCGGACCGTCCTGCGCCGGTACGCCGGAGTGCCGCAGGACGTCGAGTACCTGGTGCACCGCCCTGGGCAGGCCCCGGGTCAGCCGGTACACGAACGGGGCGAGGCGGGTGAAGGGCGCGAGACCGGGGTGGCTGCGCACCTCCAGTTCGATCCGGATGCGCACCTCGTCGAGGTTGAGGTCGCGCAGCCGCAGCGGGTACCACCAGGTGTCGTCGCTGTCCCGGGGCGGCCGGTGCTCGCGCCAGTCCCCGAGGGAGGCCCGGTCCGGGCCGCGCAGCAGCCAGGGCCACTGGTCGCCGGTGGCCGGGCCCCAGCGGGGCAGCCAGCGGTTGGAGCTGGCGACGATGGTCAGCGGGTCGCAGGCGGCGCCCGCCACCACGGTGTCCTTGTGCCGTGCCTGTATCAGCAGATCGAGAAAGCGGCGGCCGTACTCCGAGTGCGCGTTGTCGAGCAGGAGCAGATACGAGCGGGGCATGAACGAGTGGGTCACATTGTCCCGGAGGTCCGCCAGGAACGCCGAGAACAGCACCTGGTCCAGTTTCTCGCCCTCCTCCGTGCCGCCGTCGTGCCGCCAGACGTTCAGCTCGACCAGCGCGTCCCACGGGTCCTGGCTCTGGATGAGCCGGTGGCCGCCGTACCACGCGGCGCTGCCGGTGAACTTGCGGCCGGGCAGCCGGCGACGGCCGCGCCGTGAGGCGTCCCGCAGCAGTGCGACCGCGGCGGTCGACGCCCCGTCGGGTGCACCCAGGGTCCCGCCCACGGCCTCCAGGAAGGCGGCCAGATAGTCGCCGTGACGGGCCTCGGCCCGTTCCTGGAAGGCGTCCAGCTCCCGGCGGATGGTGCGCCGCCCCTCGGCCAGGGTGGTCATCCGCAGATCGTGGTCGGAGGCGAGCAGCCCGAGGGTGAGACGGGGGAAGTGGGAGCGGCGGTATCTCGGCAGTGTGCGTTCGAGCTGGCGGGCGAGAAGGGCCAGCCCGTAGCGCGGCAGCAGCGCTTGTTCGACACCGAGGTCGACATAGGCGAAGGGATGCTCGGGGCCGAACCGTTCCATCAGCGCGCTGTGGGCCTCGCTCGCGCCGCTGCCGCGCGGGCCGAGGAGCATCGTCACAGGGCGTTCCGCGGTGGGAGGCTCTCTCAGGCACTCGTCGACGAGGGAGATGATTCCGTTACGGCCCCTCAGACTCATGCTCGTACTCATGCCGTCAGCCCCCCCGAGCCTCAGCCACCCGACCGGCATCAGCGGGGCGGTGCTGTCAAGTCTAGCGGAGGGCACGACAATGGCCGCTCATTTTACGGTGGTTGACCGGGTGAGCGGCAAGGGTCTCTCGTTTGGATCTTGCTGGGCTCGCGTGCCCTGGTGCCGTACCGGCACGAACCGTACGGGGGTGCCCGGCGCCGACTGCGCCGCCGCCGGGAGATCCCGCTCCATGACCACCGCGGCCACCGGATAGCCACCGGTGGTCGGATGGTCGGAGAGGAACACCACGGGACGGCCGTCAGGGGGCACCTGCACCGCTCCCGTCACCACGCCCTCGCTGGGCAGTTCGTCCCGTACGGCACGCTCCAGGGGCGGGCCCTCCGTACGCAGCCCGATGCGGTTGCTCGCGGACGACACCCGGTAGACGCGGGTGACCAGGGTGCGGAGCGCGGCGGGGGTGAACCAGTCGTCGCGCGGGCCGAGCCGTATCCGCAGCACCAGTTCGGCCGGCGGGGCCGGGGCGGGAGTCCAGTCCACCGGCGCGGGCCGACCCGCCGGGGGACCCAGCGGCACGACCTCGCCGTCGCGCAGCGGGGCCGGGCCGAGGCCCGAGAGCAGATCGGTGGACCGGCTGCCGAGCACCGGCTCCACCGCGATCCCGCCGCCGAACCCCACATAGGCGCGGACCCCGCGGACCGCGGGGCCGATGTCGAGGACCGCGCCCGCCGGGACCCGTACCGCCGCGCCCCAGGCCACGGGCCGTCCGTCGACGGACACGGCGCACGGCGCTCCCGTCACCGCCACGACGACCGGGCAGCGTGGCCGTACCGCGCAGCCGCCCAGCGTCGTCTCCAGCGCCGCCGCGCCCGCCGGATTCCCCACCAGCCGGTTGACCAGCCGCAGCGCGGGCGGATCGAGGGCCCCGGAGCGCGGCACCCCCAGATGGGCGTGCCCGTACCGGCCCAGGTCCTGCACCGTGGTCAGCGCGCCCGCGCGGACGACCGCGAAAGCCCGGTCCGTCATCAAACCGCGCCTTCGTCGCTCTTGGTGTGCTCATCGCCTCCGGCGTTCCCGTCGACCGCCCTGAACCGTACGCGTGCGCCCGGCGTGAGCAGCGCGGCGGGGGCGCGCGCCGGGTCCCACAGGACGGCGTCCGTCGTTCCGATGAGCTGCCAGCCACCGGGGGAGGAGCGCGGATACACGCCGGTGTACGGGCCGGCGAGCGCGACGGCCCCCGCGGGCACCGCCGTACGCGGAGTGGCTCTGCGCGGTACGGCGTACCGCTCCCCGAGCCCGGTCAGATAACCGAAACCGGGCGCGAACCCGCAGAAGGCGACCCGGAACTCGGCCGTGGAGTGGATCCGTACGGCCTCCTCCTCAGGCACCCCCCACAGCGCCGCCACATCGGCCAGATCGGGTCCGTCGTAGCGGACCGGCAGCTCGACGGTGTCCGTCACCCGGGCGCGCGCCGCGGGGATCTTCCAGCCGGCCAGCCCCGCGGCGAAACCGGCCGGATCGTCCAGCCCGTCCAGCAGTATGGTCCGCGCCGCGGGCACGATCTCCCCGACCGGCGGCAGGGCACCCTCGGCGCGGCGGCGCAGCAGCTCGGCGTGGAGCGCCGCCGTCTCCTCGCCGTCGGCCAGTTCGACCAGCAGTGCCCGGTCGCCGACCGGCAGCGTTCTCATACGAAGGCCTCCACCCGCACGCCGGCGGCTTCGAGCCGGTCGCGGACGCGACGGGCGAGACCGACGGCGCCCGGGGTGTCGCCGTGCACACAGAGCGAGCGCGCGCGGACGGCGACGGACTGTCCGCACCGGGAGGTCAGCACACCGAACCGGGCCATGGAGACGGACCGTTCCACCACGGTCGCGGGGTCCGTGATCACCGCGCCGTCCTCGCCGCGCGGCACCAGCGTGCCCTCCGGGGTGTACGCGCGGTCCGCGAACGCCTCGGTGATGACGGGCAGTCCGGCCTTCTCCGCGTGCTGGTGCAGCCGGGAGCCCGGCAGCCCGAGCAGCGGCAGCCGCTCGCCGGTCAGCAGGACGCCCTCCACGACGGCCTCCGCCTGCTCCTCGTCGCGGACCACCCGGTTGTAGAGCGCGCCATGCGGTTTGACATAGGCGACCCGGGCGCCCGCCGCCTTGGCGAACACCTCCAGCGCGCCGATCTGGTAGGCGATCTCGGCGGCCAGTTCGTCCGGCGGCACATCCATGGAGCGCCGGCCGAACCCCGCCAGATCGCGGTACGAGACCTGGGCGCCGATCCGTACCCCGCGCTCGGCGGCCCACGCGCAGACCCGCCGCATGGTGGCCGCGTCCCCGGCGTGGAACCCGCAGGCCACATTGGCGCTGGTGACGACGGAGAGCAACTGCTCGTCCTCCGTCAGCCGCCAGCGGCCGAAGCCTTCGCCAAGGTCGGCGTTGAGATCGATGGACGCCCAGGTCATGGAGTCACCTTCCGATCGGATCGGGTCAGATCAGTTCGCGGCCGCGGGTCTCGGGCAGCCCGAGCAGCGCGAGTACCGCGAGACCGTAGCCGACGGCGCCGAAGACCAGCGCGCCCCCGACCCCCCAGCTCGTGGCCAGAAAACCCACCAGGGTGGGGAAGACCGCGCCGACGGCACGGCCGGTGTTGTACGTGAACCCCTGTCCCGTACCGCGTACCGCCGTCGGATACAGCTCACTGAGGAACGAGCCGAAGCCGCTGAAAATGGCCGACATGCAGAAGCCGAGCGGGAATCCGAGGAGGAGCAGCAGCCAGTCGGCCGTGTCCGGGATATTGACATAGGCGAGGATCGCGAACGCGGAGAGCACCGCGAAGATCGCGACATTCTTCTTCCTGCCGAGCCGGTCGGTGAGATGACCGCCGGTCAGATAGCCGATGAAGGCGCCCGAGATCAGAAAGGTGAGATAGCCGCCGGTACCGACGACGGTCAGGCCCCGGTCGGACTTCAGATAGGTCGGGACCCAGGTGGCCAGCGTGTAGTAACCGCCCTGGACGCCCGTGGACAGCAGCGTCGCGAAGAACGTCGTACGGAGCAGGTCCCCGCGGAAGATGGCGGTGAACGAACCCTTCTCCGCGCTGGTCCTGCGCTGTTCGGCCGCCGCCGGCGCGTCGCTGACGTTCCGTCGTACGTACACGATCAGCAGGGCGGGCAGCGCGCCCGTCCAGAACATCACGCGCCAGGCGGTGTCCGCGTCGAGGAACTGGAAGACCAGTGTGTAGACGATGACGGCGAGCGCCCAGCCGGCCGCCCACGCGCTCTGTACGGCGCCGAGCGTACGGCCGCGGTGCTTGCCGGAGGCGTACTCCGCGACCAGGATCGCGCCGACGGCCCACTCACCGCCGAAGCCCAGGCCCTGAAGGGCGCGGAAGACCAGCAGGGTCTCGTAGTTGGGCGCGAATCCGCAGAGCACCGTGAAGACCGCGTAGGTGATGACGGTGATCATCAGTGCCCTCACCCGGCCGATACGGTCGGCGAGTACCCCCGCAATCGCCCCGCCCACGGCGGAGACGACCAGGGTGACGGTGGTGAGAAGTCCGGTCTGGCCGCTGTCGAGACCGAAGTAGGCGGCGATCGCCACCATGCTCAGCGGCAGGGTGAAGAAGTCGTAGGAGTCCAGGCCGTAGCCGCCGAACGCGCCCGCGAACGCGCGGCGCCCCTGCGGCCCCAGGGCCCGCAGCCATGCCAACGCGCCGGTGTCCTCGGGGAGTCCGTCCTTGGTCAGACGTGCTTGGGTCGTGCTCATCTGCACCTCGCAGGAGGGGTGAGTGTGCTGGGACCGTGAGCCGATATCACCGTAGGGGATTGTTCAACGATCCGACAAGAGTCATGTTGTTTCGTTCTTGCTTCTACGATGAGTCGTGCAGACGAACGGACATCAGGGAGAGGCTGCTGTGGGCACGAACGGGGCCGAACTCGGCGAACTGGCGGACGACCGGCCGCTGCTGGGCCGCACCAGCACGGCGGAGCGGGTGGCGGACATCCTGCGCACCCGTATCGCGGAGGGGTACTTCCAGCCGGGCGAGCGGCTCTCGGAGGACACCATCGGCAAGGCGCTCGCCGTCTCGCGCAATACGCTGCGCGAGGCGTTCCGGCTGCTCACGCACGAGCGGCTGCTCGTCCATGAGCTCAACCGCGGGGTGTTCGTACGGGTGCTCGCGGTCGAGGACGTCGAGGACATCTACCGCACCCGCCGGCTGATCGAATGCGCCGTCGTCAGAGGGCTCGACGGGCCGCCGTTCCCGGTGGACGGACTGGAGAAGGCGGTCTCGCGGGGCGAACGCGCCGCCGAGGAGGGAATCTGGAAGGGCGTCTCGACGGCGAACATCCACTTCCACCGGGAACTGGTCGCGCTGGCCGGCAGCGCCCGCACCGATGAACTGATGCGCGGAGTCCTGGCCGAACTGCGCCTCGCCTTCCATGTGGTGGACGATCCGCGCGGGCTGCACGAGCCGTATCTCGTACGGAACCGCCAACTGCTGGAGTCGCTCAAGTCGGGGGACAGGGACGGGACGGAGCGGATGCTCGCGGAGTATCTGGACGACTCCCGCGAGCGGCTCGTCGAGGTGTACGCGGGAGCCGTGGCGGAGGACGAGGCGCCGCCCCGGTAGAGCCTTCGCGGCGGTTTTCCCGGCCGTTTCCCGGCCGGTTCCGCGCCGGTCGCTTCCGCACCGTTTCGACCGATGTCGGTGCGAGGACCTAATCTGTGCACCGTGACTTCGCCTGCCTCGACGGACTCCGTTCCGCCCCAGCTCAGCGCGGGGCCGCGGCCCGCGCAGGGCCCGGCCGCCGACGAAGGGCTGGCGCGCCGGCTGCGCGCGCTCGCGTGCACCGCGCCGCTGCACGACCTGGACATCCGCAAGGCCAATCTCGCGGGGGAGTACGCCGTCTACGGAATGGCGGAGGTCGCGCTCGCCGCCATCGATCTGGTCACACTCAACATGGACTTCGACACCGGCGCAGACCATGAGCAGATAGTGGGCCGGCTGCTTCCGCGCGTCGCCGCCCAGGCACCGGGCCGCCCGGCCGCCGAGCACGAGCGGGTCGCCCGCTGGGTGCTGGAGAATCTGATCAATGTCGGCAGCGTGGACCGGGGCTTCCGCGCGGTCTACGGCACTTTCGGCACCGACGGGGTCTACACCCGCAGGGATTACGACTTCAAGCTCATCGAGGAGGTCCCGGGACACGGCGGCAGCGTCTATCTCCGTACGACGGACGAAGCGGTCAATGTCCTGGTCGGCGCGCTCGACACGGATGTCACCAGCGCGCAGATCGCCGCCGAGGTCAAGCTGGAGGTGCTGATCAACCGAGGCAGGCTCGCCGACGCCCAGCTCGCCGCCGAACAGGCCCGCTACCGCACCGTGCAGTACGCGGAGACGCTGCGCAGGACGCTGGAGGCGACCCGCCGCGATGTACGGGCCGTCGACTGGCTCAACTCCGTTCCCGACATGATCGATGAGGCGCTCGACCACGTGGCCGACCGCTACCGCCACGAGAACGCGATCCTGACCAATATCCGCAAGGCGCGCGACGAGGCCGAGACCGGCGCCGACCCCAGGACGGCGGAGCACAAGCGGCGCGCCGCCGAGCTGGTCGACATCGTCAAGGACTGCATCCGCCGGCACACCCAGCTCCAGTCCCGGCTGCTGGAGGCGGGCCCGCTGTTCCGCGCCGAGCAGGACAGACAGGCCTTCGCCCGGCCCACGGCCCATACGGGCCTGGATCTCTACGGACAGCTCGTCGTCCCGCTGCTGCCACTGCCGGTCGAGCGGGCGACGCGCGTGACGGACGCGTTCTTCGCCCGGGGCACAGGTCTGCGGACACCCGCGTCCGTCCGGGTCGGGGATCTGATCGACCTGCTGCTGACACCCCCGGTGGAGCGTGAGCATCTGGGCGCGGAGATGCCCGAGCCCGATCTGATCGCGACCCCGGACGACAGCCGCTTCAGTGAGGAGCAGCTCGCGAACGCGAAGGAGCTGCTCGACCTGGAGTACGACGCCCCGCGCCGGCTGTCGGGTCTGCTGGCGCAGGCCCGCCGCAGCGATCCGGAACTGCCGTATCTGGTCGCGCTGCTGGCCATCCACGCGGCGAGCCCGCCGGTGGGCACGGCGTACCGCCAGGGCGAGGAGCGCCTGCTGTTCGCCGTCGACGACGGCACGCCCCTGGACGACCCGGAATTCGGCGGCGCGGACCTGATAGTGGGCACGGTGCGCCTCCCCGCGGACAGGACCTAGGCGTGGGCCTATCAGCGAGGGACCGTGGTCCGGGGGCGGGTTGGGGCCAGGTCCGGGGCGGGTTGGGGCCGGCGTCGATGCCAGCGCCGAGGCCGAGGCCTAGGCCAGGTCCGGGGCCGGGTCCGGGGCCAGGTCCGGTCGCACCCTCCCGCACCCGGCGTACATCACGCCGTCCGGACCCGTACCGCCGCGGTGTCCCGGCACCCGCGCCCGCGCCCACCCCACCCCACCCCGCGTCGCACCCCACACCCCGCGCCGACAGGCGCGCACCGCACCCGCAAGGAGCCGTACCCCGTGAGTGACCACCCCGCCGAGAGCAGCGGCGGCGCGGACCCCGCCCCGGCCGCCCCGAGCGCCGTCACCCCCGCGGACGCCGCCGACGCCGCCCGTCTCGTCTCCTTCGGGCTCCAGCCCAAGCTGCTGCCCGCGCGGGACATCGAGTACACCGAACTCCTGCGCCGCTACCGCGAGGACCCCGCCTTCGCGCGCGTCACCGACGCCGTCGCCACCGGCTTCGGCCTGGTCGTGCTGGAGGTCTCCGCCCGCGCCGGTATGGCCGTGACCGCGGGCGAGGACTCGGTCTTCGCGGTGCGCATGGGCGACTACGCCCGCCGTGCCTCCACCGACTCCGCCGACCGCTTTCTGCACGGTCTCGCCCATCTCGCCGTCGCGGCCATGGCGTTCCCCCGCCCCGAGGATCTCGCCGACGACGGTTACATCGGCCGGATCACGGTCAACGGCGTCGACGCGTTCGTACGGCAGGCCTGCCGCCGGCTGGAGGAGCGCGCCGAGGCGGAGGGGGAGAACACCGACCCGTCGACCGACGCCCCCGGTCTTGAGGCCGCCTGGCGGATCTACGCACGGCGCAGCGCCACCGGCGCCACCAAGGACGCCCGCAGACTCGCGGGATCGACCACCGGCATCGTCGGCAAGGCGGTCGCGTTCCTCACCGACTCCGGCTTTCTCCAGCGCACCGGTGACGACGCGGGAGGCGCGTACCGCACCACGGCCCGCTATCAGCTCCAGGTGCGTGACATGGCGGGCCACGCGGCCATGGCCGAACTGCTCGAACTGGGCGTCGTGCCCGTCAGCGACGGCTCCGCGACCCTGCTGCCGCCGCCCGAGGGCGACGATCTGGAGCTGGCCGCCGACGCGGGCCTGCCCTTCCACGCCTGACCGCACCCCCTGACCGCCCCGCCCCTGACCACAACCCCTGACCGCATCTCCCGACCGACCGCATCTCCCGACCGCACCCCCCACCGCTGTTCACCACAACGAGAGTCCGCCGCCATGTACGAGCTGTCCCGGGTCCGCCTCTACTCCATCGGCCCCGCCGGTGCGCGCTACGCCGACACCGTGCTCGATCTGCGCGGAGTGGGCGCCCCCGTACCGCATCCCGCGCCCGCCCAGGCGGAGTTCTTCGAGGAGGAGCCGGTGGGACCGCCGCGCCGCCCGGCCCCGGCGGGCGTGCTCTTCCTGGAGAACGGCGGCGGCAAGTCCGTACTGCTCAAGCTGATCTTCTCGGTGATGCTGCCGGGACACCGCAACACACTCGGCGGCGCCAGCTCAGGAGTGCTGCGCAAGTTCCTGCTGGCCGACGACTGCGGCCATGTCGCCCTGGAGTGGCAGCACACGCTCACCGGTGAACTCGTCGTGGTCGGCAAGGCCAGTGAGTGGCGCGGCCGGCAGGTCTCCAACGACCCCAGGAAGTTCGCCGAGGGCTGGTACTCCTTCCGGCCGGGCCCCGGGCTGAGCCTGGACTCCCTGCCGGTCGCCGAGTCCACCGCCGTACGGCCGCCCGTCGAGGGCGCCTCGGGCGCGCGGGGCAGACGCCGCACCATGAAGGGCTTCCGGGACGCCCTCACCGAGGCCGGCAAGTTCTATCCGCATCTCGACATCCACTGGGAGGAGATCCACGACCGCTGGAACGAACACCTCGGCGAACTGGGTCTCGACCCCGAACTCTTCCGCTACCAGCGCGAGATGAACGCCGACGAGGGCGAGGCCGCGGGCCTCTTCGCGGTCAAGAAGGACTCCGACTTCACCGATCTGCTGCTGCGCGCCGTCACCGACACCCGGGACACGGACGGACTGGCCGACCTCGTCGGCGGGTTCGGGAACAAGCTGGGCCGCCGCGCCGAACTGACCGCCGAGCGGGACTTCACCGCCGGTTCGGCCGATCTGCTCGGCCGGATCGTCGAGGCCGCCGAGACCCGGGCACGGGCCCGTGACATCCACGCGGGCGCCGAGCGCCGGGCCCGTACGCTCGTACGGCGGCTCCAGGCGCGCGCCGCCGAGGAGCGCGGACGCGCCGCCGATCTCGCCCACCGGGTCACCGCCGCCGCGCACACCGTGACCACGGCCGAGCAGTCCCGCGGGCGCGGGTCGCTGATCGCCGCCGAACTCGCCTACCGGCACGCGTCGCTGGCCCTCACCGCCGCCGAGAAGCGCGCCGCCGCTCAGCGCCGCGAGCTGAGCGACGCCCGTACGCTGCACTCCGCCTGGCAGGCCGCCGAGGCGGTGCTGCGCCATCGCGCCGCCGCCGACCGCTCCGCGCGGGTCGCCGTCGCGATCCGTGAGGCCGAGCGTGACGCCGCGCCCGCGCTGGCCGCGCGGGCGACCGCCGCGGCCGATCTCGTACGGGCCCTGCACGCGGCGGCCGAGGACGGCGAGCGGCTGGCGAACGAGGAGGAGGAACGCTCCGCCGTCCTCCAGGAGACGGGCGAGGCCGCCCACCGTGACGCGACCTCCGCCGCCACCGAGGCGCAGCGCGCCCGCAGCGAGGCCGGGCATCTGCGCCAGCGTCTCGCCGAGGTCGAGCAGGAGACGGCCGAGGCGGTACGGGCGGGCTGGCTCGACGACACCGCGCCCGACGCCGACCCGGCCCGTGCCGCGCTCGCCGCGAGCGACGCGGAGAAGTCCGCCGTCGCGAGCTGGGACATGGCGCGCGAGGCCGCGCGTACGGCCGCCGACCTGGCCAGGGAGGCGGCCGGCACGGAGTCCCGCGCCGAACTGGCCGCCGCACGCGCCGCCGACGCGGCCCTGGCCGCCGAGCACGCGTACGACGCGGAGCACCGTGCCGCGGAATCGATCGCCGCGGACGAGCGTCTCGCCGCGCTGCTGAGCCTGCCCCCGGCGGCCGGCACCCGGGCCGGAGTGCCCGGCCCGCGTGACGGCTCGGCGCCGGCCGATGACACCGGCCGGCGCGGTCCGTCGGGGAGCCGGCGCCCGGCGCCCGCCCGGCCGGACTCCACGGACGGGCCGCTGAGCGCCGAGGAGCTGGACCGGTACGCCGACGAGCTGCGTGAACTGCTCGACCAGGGCGTCACCGCCGCCGAGCGGCAGCTCTTCGAGCTGCGCACGGCCGCCGCCGACGACTCCCGCATCCTGGGCGCGCTGGGTGACGGCGGGCTGCTGCCACCCGGCCCCGATGTCCTCGCCACCGTCGAGTATCTGGGCGAGCACGGCATCCCCGCCCTCCCCGGGTGGCGCTATCTCGCCCAGGCCGTCGACCCGGCCGACCACGCCGCCGTGCTCGCCGCACGGCCCGAGCTGGTCGACGGTGTCGTGATCACCGACCCGGCCTCGCACGCCCGCGCCCGGGAAACCCTCGCGGGCGCCGCGCTGCTGCCGAGGTCCGCCGTCGCCGTGGGCACCGCCGCCGCGCTGCTGGCGCCCGTCCCGGGCCCCGGCGCGGAAGGTACGGGCGACAGCGGGGTCTTCCTCGTACCGCCGAACCCCGCCATGCACGACGAGCACGCCGCCGACGAGGAGCGGCAGGCGCTGCGCACCCGCGCGTCCGCCCGTGACGAGGAGATCAGGACGCTCACGGCCCGGCTCGCCGGTGACCGCGCCCTCGCCGCACGGCTCGGCTCCTGGCGCGCGGACTGCCCGCCCGGCATGCTCACGGAGCTGGCCGGGGCAGCCGGGGTGGCCAGGGCCGCGGCGGAGACGGCTGCGGCAGCCCTCACCGAGGCCCGTACGGTACGGGCAGAGGCGGACGAGTCCGCCGCCGACACCGCGCGGGTCCGTGACGAGCGGCAGGAGGCCGCCCAGCGCGCCCGCCGCGCCGCGGACGCCCTGGCCGGGCTCGCGTTCCGGCTCCGTGAGCGGTCCGGCTGGCAGGCGAAACTACGCGAACTGGCCGACGAGGCAGCCGAGTCCGAGGCACGGGCGGCCGTGTGTCTGGAGCGGGCCCGCGCCGCCGACGAGGACCGCAGGGCCGCCCAGCGCGCCGCGGACGACGCCCGCCGTACCGCCCGCGCCCTGCGCGCCGAGCGCGCCGAGATCGCGGGCGCGCCCGAGACCGTACCCGAGCGGGGGCCGGACGCACCCCGCACCGCGCTGCCCGCCCTGCGCGAGGCCTATCGCGCCGCCTCCCAGCTCTACGAGAAGGTGGGCGTCGGCGCCGATCTGCGGGCCGAACAGGCCCGCGCCGAGAGCGACGAGAGCGCCGCGCTCGCCGAGCTGGACCGGCTCACCAACAAGGTGCGCAACCGGGCCGCCCAGCTGCTCGAATCGACGGACGGCGCCGACGGCCCGTCCCGGCAGGCGGCGGCGGCCCGCGCCGAATCGCTCGTACAGATGCTGGAGTCGCGCGCCTCGGCCGCCAGCGAGCAACTCGGCCGGTTCCGGGGCGAGGCCGAGCGGCTCGCCCCGGCCGACGGCGAAGCGCACACCGAGCTGCCCGAGGAACTGGTGCCCGCCGACGCGGAGAAGGCGCAGAGCCTCCTGCGCACCGCCACCACCGAACTGGCCGTCAGGACCGACGCGCTGGAGACCGCGCGCGACGCCCACGCCGAACTGCTCCACGCCCATCGCGCCGCCGAGGACGCGGCGGGCGGCTTCGACGAGACCGCCGCTCTTCTGCGCGATCTGCTCCGGGGCGCCGTGGCCGAGGACGACAGGGACGAGGAGACGTCCCAGCCGCCCGAGCCCTATCCCGGCGGCCCGTCGGAGGCACGGCTCGCCATGGCGGAGGCCCGTCGCTCCCTGCGCGCCTGTGCCGCCGACCTCTCCGCCGCCGACACCGGCGTACGGGAAGCGTGTGATGTGCTCGTACGGCACGCCAACGCGACCCGCTACGAACAGGTGCGCACACCCGCGCGCCAGCAGATCCGCGAACTGCCCGCGTCCGCGCTGCCCGAGCACGCCGCGTCCTGGGCCCAGGCATTCGCCCCCCGGCTGCGTGTGCTGACGGACGAACTGGCACAGCTCGAACGCAACCGTGACTCCATCGTCGACCGGCTGCGCGGGCTGGTCGAGTCCGCGCTGACGACGCTCCGCTCGGCACAGCGGCTCTCCCGGCTCCCCGAGGGCCTCGGGGAGTGGTCGGGCCAGGAGTTCCTGCGGATCCGCTTCGAGGAGCCGGACAGGGCGGCGCTCATCGAGCGGCTCGGCGAGGTCGTCGACGAGGCGACCCGCGCCGCGCTCAAGAAGAACTCAGACCTCCGCAGGGACGGAATGTCCCTGCTGCTGCGCGGTGTTCAGGCGGCGCTCCAGCCCAAGGGGGTCGTCGTCGAGATCCTCAAGCCCGACGCCGTACTGCGCGCGGAGCGGGTCCCGGTCGGACAGATGGGCGATGTCTTCTCCGGCGGTCAGCTTCTGACCGCCGCGATCGCGCTGTACTGCACGATGGCCGCCCTGCGCAGCAACGACCGGGGCCGCGACAAACACCGTCACGCGGGCACGCTCTTCCTCGACAATCCGATCGGCCGCGCCAACGCCACCTATCTGCTGGAGCTCCAGCGCGCGGTCTCGGACGCCCTGGGCGTACAGCTCCTCTACACCACGGGTCTCTTCGACACGACGGCGCTCGCGGAGTTCCCCCTGGTCATCCGGCTGCGCAATGACGCCGATCTGCGCGCGGGACTCAAATACATCAGCGTCGAGGAACACTTGCGCCCAGGACTGCCCCAGCCCGACCCGGACGGTGAGCCCGTGCACGGCGAGATCACCGCGACCCGGATGTTCCGCCGGACCCCGGAGCCCGTGACCGAGTGACCGGGGCCGCCGTGGGGTGACCGGAGCGCGTCAACCGGTACCGAGGCGCGTCAACCGGTGACACGACGGCGCGTTCAGGCTTCGCTCAGGCTGTTCCGATGCCGCCGGCTCCGCCGCCGTATTCGCGCGGCCTCGCGCGCCGCGCTCTTCGCCGCGCGCCTGGCCCTGCGCCGCTCCCTGCGGAGCCGCCGGGCCGTGCTGCTGGGCGCGGAGATCACACCATGGCGCTGGTTCCACACCTGGCGCGTGACCCATACGTCCAGTACGCCCCAGGTCGCCACCACCGTGGAGGCCACACTGCTCAGCACCATCGGGAACGCCAGCCAGGAGCCCGCGAGCGTACTGAGGAAGGCCACCATGGCCTGAATCAGTGTCACCGCCGCTATGATCACCGCCCGGACCGCCGCCGTTCTCACCGGATCCGGCATGCGATACCGCGCCGCGGGCTCCTCGATCCAGAGCCCCCGGGACACCTCCGCGATCCCACCCGCCGGCGCCGCGCCACGCCGCTCATCCGTCTCCATGGACGTCACTCCCCAACCGCTGTCCACTGTCCGACTCAAGGGTGACTGCCCGTCTCGTCGCGATTCACGCCGGCCATGGAACCGAATGTGATACGCGAACCGCCCGCAGCGCTTTCCGCTTCCCCCTGATCCCCGTACACAAGGACGAATGGCGGCGCGTGAAGATTCCCGGCGAAGGACCGACCGAATGATTCAGGCCAACTGACCAGACCTGTACGCGCCGTCCGGCTCCGCCCCCGGTCTCCCCGAGGTGCAAGGCAACTCGCCGAAAAACGGGACAACTCGTGATCAAGGTGCCATGGAGCGGCCGAAAATCATCCGGATGTGTCTTCGAGTTGCCGGTGTGACAGTAGTAGGCTCGCGCCGTTTGCTGACGGAGTATCTCCCGCACCGGGCGGGGATCGAGCTGGGGGAGGCCATGCGCTTTCGCGGGAAATCCATCCGCCGGAAGATCGTGGCGCTGCTGCTCGTGCCGCTCGTCGCGCTCAGCGTCATGTGGGCCTTCATCTCCGTCCTCACCGGCGGCCAGGCCAATCAGCTCCTCGACATCGGTCATGTCATCAAGAAGATCGGCCACCCCGTCGAGGACGCGATCCTCGTCCTCCAGAGCGAGCGCCGGCAGACACTCATCTATCTCTCCGACCCGCGCGGCGCGAACGCGACGAACGAACTCCGCACCCGCCGGGCCGACACCGACACGGCCGTGGCCCTCGTCAGGAAGAACGCCACCCTCGGGGTCCGCGACCGGATGGACACCACCACGCACGAGCGGTTCGACGTGCTCATGGGCGCCCTGGACGGCCTCGACCTGATGCGCCGCTCCGTGGACGAGAGCACCGTCACCCGTGAACGGGCGCTCGACTTCTACAACCAGCTCGTGGACCCCGGCCACACCTTCCTCGCGTCCCTGTACGGCCACGAGGACGTGGACGGGGACAACTGGGGCCGCGCGCTGGTCGGTCTCGGCCGCGCCAAGGAGATGCTCTCCCGTGAGGACGCGGTGGTCGCCTCCGCGCTGATCGCGCGCCGGCTCACCGCCGCGGACATCCGCTCGGTCTCCGATCTGGTCGCCGGCCGCACCGTCCTCTACCAGACCAATCTCTCCGACCTGCCGCTCACGGACCGGGTGACGCTCGAACAGTACTGGCGCACCCCCGCCACGCTCGCGCTGCGCCAGACCGAGGACGACCTCATCGAAGCCGGGCCCACCAGTGACCCGAAGGGCGTCGACATCGCGCTCTGGCAGAAGATGACCGCCCCCGTGCTGGAGGACCTGACCAGCGAGAGCGCCCAGGCCGACGCCCTCTACCGCGCTCATATCGACCCCGTGCGCCAGGAGGTCTTCATCCGGCTCATCCTGGCCGGCACCGTGGGCTTCGTCGCGCTCCTCGTCTCCGTGTTCGTATCCGTACGCGTCGGCCGCGATCTGATCCGTGACCTGACCCAGCTCCGCAAGGAGGCCCACGAGGTCTCCGGTGTCAGGCTCCCCAGCGTCATGCGCAGGCTCGCCGCAGGCGAACAGGTCGACGTGGAGACCGAGGCGCCGCGGCTCGACTACGAGCGGGACGAGGTCGGCCAGGTCGGCCAGGCGCTCAACACCCTCCAGCGCGCCGCGGTCGAGGCCGCCGTCAAACAGGCCGACCTGCGGCGCGGTGTCTCCGAGGTGTTCGTCAACCTCGCCCGTCGCAACCAGGTCCTGCTCCACCGTCAGCTCACGCTCCTGGACACCATGGAGCGCCGTACGGAGGACACCGAGGAACTCGCCGACCTCTTCCGGCTCGACCACCTCACCACCCGTATGCGCCGGCACGCCGAAGGCCTGGTGATCCTCTCCGGAGCCGCGCCCTCACGGCAGTGGCGCAAGCCCGTCCAGCTCATGGACGTGGTACGGGCCGCCGTGGCCGAGGTCGAGGACTACGAGCGCATCGAGGTCCGCAGGCTCCCCCGGATCGGTGTCGGCGGCCCCGCGGTCGCCGACCTCACCCATCTCATCGCCGAACTCCTGGAGAACGCCACGGTGTTCTCGCCGCCGCACACCGCGGTCCAGGTGCACGGCGAGCGGGTCGCCAACGGCTTCACCCTGGAGATCCACGACCGCGGTCTCGGTATGGCGCCCGAAGTGCTGCTCGACGCGAATCTGCGGCTCGCGGAGACCCCCGAGTTCGAACTGTCCGACACCGACCGGCTCGGCCTCTTCGTGGTCAGCCGGCTCGCCCAGCGGCAGAACGTGCGCGTCTCGCTCCAGCCCTCCCCGTACGGCGGCACCACCGCGATCGTCTTCCTGCCCGTCGCGTTGCTGACCGACGCGCCCGAGACCGAGGGCACCGGCTTCCGCCTCGACCGTAAGAGGGCCGCGGGCGGCGGACGCCACCGCGCCGACGGCGGGGGCGGCCGGCTCACCGCGCTGGCGCAGGTCCCCACCGGGCGCGGCGGCGGCCCGTCCGTCCTCGACGGTCCTGTCGAACTGGAAGCGCCGGTCGGCTCCCTGGGCATCGGGAACGGACCGGTGCTCGGCGGCGACGGCATGCTCGGCGGAGGCGACGGTATCGGCGAACTCGACGAGACCGGGAGCGAGCGCGGAGGGCTGTTCCGCGCCCGTGAGCATCTCCGTGACTCCGGCGGCGACCCGCGCGACCCGCGTGACGCCCGGGACATGCGCGACGGACGTGAGGCACGGGACATGCGCGATGTACGTGACGGCGGCCGTGACTTCCGCGACCGGCGTGACGGCCGCGCCGCCCAGGAGCCGCGCGGACTCCGCGAACAGCACCAGCAGGCCGCCGACTCCGGGCCCCAGCGCTCCGCCGAGCCGGTGAGCCTGCCCCGCCGCAAGCCCCCGACGCTGGTCGTGGACCGCGGCAGGCGCCTGGACGAGCCGGGCCGTGCCCCGTCCTCCGCGCGGGAGCAGCGGGACCAGCGGGAACAGACCGTCGGCGGAACGGGCCGCGGTTGGTCCGGCGTACCGGCACAGCCGTCCGCTTCCGGTGCCCCGCGACCCGCCGAAGAGGACCCGTCCCTGCTCGACGGACTGCCCCGCCGGGTCCGGCAGGCCAGCCTCGCCCCCCAGTTGCGGGACATCACCCCGGACCGCTCCTCGGACCGGGCGTCGGCCGCGCTCCACGACACCGAACGGGACGCGGACGAAGTACGCAGCCGTATGGCTTCGCTCCAACGGGGCTGGCAGCGCGGTCGTCGGCAGAACGATGCCGAGGACTCCACCGGCCCCGGCGATACACAAGGAACCACATCGGAGGGGGACGGTCGATGACCGCACCGAACGCAGCAGTACGCAACTCCACCGACCCCAACGGCTCGGGAGAGCTGAACTGGCTCCTCGACGAACTCGTCGAGCGGGTCGCCAGCATCCGCAAAGCCGTGGTCCTCTCCGGCGACGGCCTCGCCACCGGCACGTCCAAGGACCTCACCCGCGAGGACGGCGAGCATCTCGCGGCCGTCGCCTCCGGATTCCACAGTCTCGCCAAGGGCGTGGGCAGACACTTCGAGGCGGGCAGTGTCCGGCAGACCGTCGTGGAACTGGACGACGCGTTCCTCTTCGTCACCGCCGCGGGCGACGGGAGCTGTCTGGCCGTCCTCTCCGACGCGGACTCCGACGTGGGTCAGGTCGCCTACGAGATGACACTGATGGTCAAGCGGGTCGGTGTCCATCTCGGCACATCACCCCGGACCGGTCTGCCCGCCGGAGGGTGAGTGGGCTGGGATGAGTGACGCAGGTCAGGATCCGCAGCACTGGTTCGACGGCGAGGCCGGACCGGTAGTACGCCCGTACGCGATGACGCGTGGCCGCACCAGCAGCGCGACGCGCCACCGGCTCGACCTGATCGCGATCGTCGTCCCCGAACCCGCGGCCGACGATCCCGCCCGGGACCAGACGCTCTCCCCGGAACATGTGGAGATCGTGGAACGCTGTCTCGCCAGCCCCCAGTCGATCGCCGAGCTGGCGGCGAGCCTCGACCTCCCCGTCGGGGTGGTCAGGGTACTGGTCGGCGATCTCGTCGAGAGCGAGATCGTGCACGTAACCCGTCCCGTTCCGCCGGCCGAGCTGCCGGACGTGAACATTCTCCGCGAGGTGATCAATGGTCTACGGGCGCTCTAGCCAGCGGCAGCGTCCGGTCGAGCCCGTGACGCTGAAGATTCTGGTCGCGGGCGGCTTCGGCGTGGGCAAGACCACCCTGGTGGGCGCGGTCAGCGAGATCAGACCGCTCCGTACCGAGGAGATGCTGAGCGAGGCGGGCCGGCCCGTCGACGATGTCGACGGCGTCGAGGGCAAGACGACCACCACGGTCGCCATGGACTTCGGCCGGATCACCCTCCGCGAGGATCTGGTGCTGTACGTCTTCGGCACCCCGGGCCAGGACCGCTTCTGGTTCCTCTGGGACGAACTGGCCCAAGGCGCCCTGGGCGCGGTCGTACTGGCCGACACCCGGCGTCTGGCGGACTCGTTCGCGGCGGTCGACTACTTCGAGCGGCGCGCCATCCCGTTCACCGTCGCCGTCAACTGCTTCGAGGGCGCGGGCCGGTTCCCGGCCGAGACCGTACGGGCCGCACTCGATCTGGACCCCGAGGTCCCGCTGGTGATGTGCGACGCGCGCGAGCGCGAGTCCGTCAAGGAAGTACTGGTGACGGTCGTCGAGCACGCCATGACCCGCGCGGCGCTCCAACGCGAACACGCCGCCACCACCTGAGCGGGCCGGGCCCCGCGCCCGCCGGCCGACGCCCGGGTCCGTACGGAACGCCTCCGTACGGGCCCGGACGGTCCACCGGCGCGCGGCTCCTCCGCCGCGGTTCCCCTACCGGGTCTCCTCCTCGTGCCAGCCGAAGCTGCGCTCCACCGCCTTGCGCCAGTTGCCGTACTCGCGCTCGCGCACCTCCGCCTCCATCCGCGGCGACCACTCGGCATCACGCTTCCAGTGCGCCTTCAGCTCGTCCAGATCCGACCAGACACCCGTCGCGAGGCCCGCCGCGTACGCCGCGCCCAGACAGGTCGTCTCCGAGACCTTCGGCCGGATCACCGGTACCCCCAGCACATCCGCCTGATGCTGCATCAGCAGATGGTTGGCGGTCATCCCGCCGTCCACCTTCAGCGTGGTGATCGGTACGCCCGAGTCCTGGTACATCGCGTCGACCACCTCACGTGTCTGCCAGCTCGTCGCCTCCAGCACCGCTCGGGCCAGATGCGCCTTGGTGACATAGCCCGTCAGACCGGTGATCACCCCGCGCGCGTCGGAGCGCCAGTACGGCGCGAACAGCCCCGAGAAGGCCGGTACGACATACGCCCCGCCGTTGTCGTCCACACTCGCGGCGAGCGACTCGATCTCGTCGGCACTGCGGATGAGACCGAGCTGGTCACGGAACCACTGCACCAGGGCCCCGGTGATCGCGATCGACCCCTCCAGACAGTAGACGGGCGCCTCCGAACCGATCTTGTAGCCGAGCGTCGTGATGAGCCCGCTCTTCGACGGTACGGGCCGCCGACCGGTGTTGAGCAGCAGAAAGCTGCCCGTCCCATAGGTGTTCTTCGCGGTGCCCGTGTCGTAACAGGCCTGGCCGAAGACCGCCGCCTGCTGGTCGCCGAGCGCGGACGCCACCGGCACCCCCGCCAGCCGTCCGACGGCCGTCCCGTACACCTCGGCAGAGGACCTGATCTCCGGCAGGACGGCCTCGGGTACACGCAGCGCCGAGAGGATCGACGGATCCCACTGGAGGGTCTCCAGATCCATCAGCATCGTGCGGGACGCGTTCGTCACATCCGTGACATGCACCCCGCCGTCCGTGCCGCCCGTCAGATTCCAGATCAGCCAGGAGTCGATCGTCCCGAAGGCGATCTCGCCGCGCTCCGCGCGCCGCCGCAGCCCCGGCACCTCGTCCAGCAGCCAGGCCGCCTTGGGACCGGAGAAGTAGCTGGCCAGCGGGAGCCCGGTGGTGTCACGGAACCGGTCCTGACCGTCCTCGCCGCCGAGTTCACGGCAGAGCGCGGAGGTACGGGTGTCCTGCCAGACGATCGCGTTGTGCACGGGTTCGCCGGTCGCGCGGTCCCACAGCACGGTGGTCTCGCGCTGATTGGTGATCCCCAGCGCGCTGAGCTGATCGGCTCGCAGCCCCGCCCTGTCCAGCGCCCCCGCCACCACGGCCTGGACCTTGGACCAGATCTCGGTGGCGTCGTGCTCCACCCAGCCGGGTTTGGGAAAGATCTGCCGGTGCTCACGCTGGTCGACGGCGACGATCGCGCCGTCGTGGTCGAAGATGATGCAGCGGCTCGATGTGGTGCCCTGATCGATGGCGGCGACGAACTTCTCCGTCATGACGTCCCCTTGATCGGTCGGTCGGTCGGAAAGCGGCGTGCGTGCGGCGGCGTGCGTGTGGCGTGCGTGCGGCGTCGTCCGTGGAGCTGCGTTCCTGGAGCGGCTCCGTGGGCCGCGCTCAGAACGCCGTGTTGAAGACGACTCCGGCGAGCAGCCCGCCGATGAGCGGCCCGGCCACCGGGACCCACGCGTAACCCCAGTCGGAACTGCCCTTGTTGGGTATCGGCAGCAGGGAGTGCGCGATACGGGGGCCCAGATCGCGGGCCGGATTGATGGCGTAGCCCGTGGGCCCGCCGAGCGACAGTCCGATCCCGACGACCAGCAGCGATACCAGCAGGACGGAGATCCCGGACCCGTACACCCCGGCGTCGCCGGGGAGTTCGCCGATACCGATGCCCGCGTTCTTCCCGAAGGCCAGGACCGGCAGGACCAGCGCGGTCGTGGCGATCACCTCGGTGACAACGTTTGCCACCGGGCTGCGGAGCTCCGGCGCGGTCGCGAAGATACCGAGCGTCGGCTGCGCCAGCGCGGCGTCGGCGTTGGCCCGGAACTGCGCGTAGTACGTCAGCCAGCACAGCACCGCGCCCAGGATCGCGCCCGTCATCTGCCCGAGCAGATAGAGCGGGACCTTGTCCCACTCGCCCGTGTCGACCGCGATACCGACGGTCACGGCGGGGTTGAGATGGCCTCCCGACAGCGGCGCGGAGGTGTACGCGCCCGCCAGTACGCCGAAGCCCCAGCCGAAGGCGATCACCACCCAGCCGGCGGCCTTCGCCTTGGAGTGATGCAGCGTGACCGCGGCACAGACTCCCGCGCCGAAGAGGATGAGTATGGCCGTTCCGATGAACTCACCGACGAATATGTCCCCATTGCTCAAGGCGGCTCCTAGACCTGGCCCGGGGTCGTCCGCCCCGGATCTCCATGACGAGCGTGCTGAGCGCGCCTACCCGCGGCGCTGACGGCGAAGAGGAAGTGTTCACCGGCTCGTCAGGGAGCGTCAAGGTCATTGACAGCACGCGCAGTTCAGGGACGGTCTTGACACGGACGTACGGAACGCGCAGTTCCGACGACCGGAGCGACGACCGGAGCGATGCCCGACGGGGTACTCGGCGGGGTGCCCGGCGTGCTGCCCGGCGTGCTGCCCGGCCGTGGGTCGGGCGGGCGGGTCAGCGGTGCTCGGCGAGCCACTTCTCCGCGATCTCGGCCAGCTCGTGGTCACGTCCCGCCAGCATCATCCGGATCATCTGCGCATCGCCGCGGAGCGACCAGGCCGGATGCCCGAAGGTGGCGGGATTGTTCTTCTCGATGAGGAAGTGCGCGGGCCAGGCCGTCCCGTAACCGATCAGCGGCAGGGCCGCCGCATACCGCTTCCGCCCGCGCGCCAGGCCATAGGCACTGATCGCGAGTCCGGTGAGCGTGCCGGTGAGATGGACCCAGCGGGTCGCCGCCTTGGAGTGCATGGCGACGTAGTAGGGCCAGAATTCCTCGTACGAATCAAATTCCTGCTGCGCCATGGAGGCACCGTAACCGCTCCCGGGAGAACCGGATACGGGTTCTCCCGCGTCTGTCCCGGAGACGGGCGACCGGGGCTCACGGGGGTGGTCCCGGCCGTCCGTCGCCCTGCTCTCCGCCGCCTTTCCGTACTGCCGTCAGTTCCGTACGACCGAGCGCCAGGCCACCGGGAAGTCGAAGTAGGTGTCCGGGAAGGTCTCCGGCTTGTGCGTGAAGTGCCACCACTCCTCGGCCAGATTGGTGAATCCGACCCCGGTCAGCGTCGCCTTCAGAAGCTGGCGGTTCGCCCGCTGCTCACCCTGGACCCGGGGATCGTCGGTGTGGCTGAGCGTGTCGAAACAGTCGAAGCCGGTCCCCATGTCCACCGAGTTGTCGGGGAAGCGCTCGGCCTTCGGGCCGTAGCAGGGAGCCGGCTTCTCGCCCGGTACGTACGGCCGCGTCGGCAGGGCCGGCAGCTTCACCAGCGTGAGATCCACCGTGCTGCCCCGGCTGTGTCCCGACTTCTCCGCGATGTAACCGTCCTCGAACAGCCGCGACTTGTCGACACGCGGATAGAACTCCGCCTTCATCCGCTCGTCCTGGAGATCCTTCGCCCACCGTACGAAGTGATCGACGGCCCGCTGCGGCCGGTAACAGTCGTACACCTTCAGGGAGTAGCCCTGCCTCCGCAGCAGGGACTGCGCCTGTCGCAGCGCCTCGGCGGTGGAGCGGGTGACGATACAGACCGGCTGCCGGTAGCCGTCCACCGGCTCGCCCAGGAAGTTGTGCGGCGTGAGGTAGCGCATCTCCTCGATGATCGTCGGCGCGACCGAGCGCAGGGCCACGAACTCCTCGGGTGCGGACGGCTCCGGTGCGGCCTGGGCGGCGGGCGCGGGGGCGGTGACGGCGAACAGCGCGGCGGTGGCCGAGGCGGCCAGAACACGGAGCACGGACTGAAGTCTTGTCATGGGCATCTTCGTCTATCAGTTCCAGGGACGGAGGGAAAGGGTGATCGGATACAGTCCGCGCGTGTCCGAGCCCGAGAACGTGTCAGAACCGAGCGCGTCAGAACCGAGCGCGTCAGAACCGAACGTGTCAGCACCGAAGAAGAGGCCCGTGCCGAACTCGCACTGCGGAAGCTGCGGTACGGCGTATCCGGCGACGGCCGGCTGGCCCCGTACCTGCGCCGCCTGCGGAGCCACCGCCTACCGCAATCCGCTGCCCGTCGCCATCGCCCTGGTGCCGGTGACGGACGATCAGGGCGGCGGACTGGTCGTCATCCCCCGCACCATCGAGCCCGAGTACGGCGGTATCGCCCTTCCCGGCGGCTTCATCGACCACGCCGAGGACTGGCGGCACGCGGTCGTACGGGAGCTGCGCGAGGAGACCGGGATCGAGGCGGACAGCGCGGACGTACGGCTGGCCGACGCGCTCAGCTCACCCGGTGGACATCTGCTGCTGTTCGGTCTGCTCCCGGAGCGGCGGGCCGGTGAGCTGCCGCCTTCGGCGCCCACGGAGGAGACATCGGGCTGGCATGTCCTGCGCGCCCCTGCACGGCTGGCGTTCCCGCTGCACACCGAGGCCGTACGGTCCTGGTTCGCCGGCCGCTACGGCACCGGGCGAGGCGTCTGACCGGCGCCAGGCCGCCGCTCTCACCGGCACCCTCTCACCGGCAGGCCCCGCCGTCTCACCCCGCCCCGCCTCTCACCCTCCTTCGCGCCTCAGCGCCACGCCCGCCCCCTCACGGACCCTCACACCCCTCACCGCCCCCTGACCCGTACCGGCCACTCAGGCTCCACCGGTCCGTTCTCCGTCACCCGTGACACCCGGACCTCGCCGTTCACCATGCGCGAGGCGTACCGCTCCACCTCCGCCTTCCGCCAGCCGTCGCCCGGGTCCCGCACCACCAGACCGCCGCCCGCGCGCCCCGCCGCCGGAGCCCATGCCTCCAGCTCCGTGCCGCCGTCCGCGCCCCGTACGGGAATCACCGCACCCGCCCGCGCCAGTACCGGGATACGGGAACGGGGCGCGTCCAGCAGCACCTGGCCGGGCCCTTCGTACGCCCGCTCCGTCGCCGTGTCGTACCACCGCCCGCGCGGCAGACGTACCGCCCGCCGGTCCGTACCGCGCTCCAGCACCGGCGCGACCAGCAGCGCGTCCCCGAGCAGGAACGCGTCCTCGCAGTCACGCAGCGCCCGGTCCTCCGGAGCGCCCCACCACAGCGGACGCGCGTACGGCGCCCCGGTGAGCCGGGCGAGCTGGGCGAGCGTCACGAAGTACGGCCGCAGCCGTTCCCGCCCGACGAGCGCGGCACGCGCGTGTTCCAGCACCTCCGGCCCGAACTCCCACGGCTCCCTGCGCCCCGCGTCGATCGCCGCGTGCGTACGGAACAGCGGCAGATACGCCCCGAGCTGGAACCAGCGCAGATACAGCTCGGGCGACGGACTGCCGTCGAAACCGCCCACGTCGGGGCCCGAGTACGGCACCCCGCAGAGCCCCAGCCCCAGCACCAGCGAGAGCGAGGCCCGCAGCCCCGGCCAGCCCGTCGACACATCGCCGGACCAGGTGCCCCCGTACCGCTGCATACCCGCCCAGCCGGAACGCGAGAAGAGGAAGGGACGCTCATCGGGCCGGAGCCGCCGCAGCCCCTCGAAGCCGGCCCGCGCCATGGCGAGTCCGTAGACGTTGTGGGCCTCACGGTGGTCCCCGCCCCTGCCCTCCAGCCGGTGCCTGGCCGAACGCGGCAGCGTCGTGTCACCGAACGGAGCGAAGGACACCGGCTCGTTCATGTCGTGCCAGACCCCGGCGAAGCCCTGCGCCAGCCGCTCCTCGTAGAGACCGCCCCACCAGTCGCGCACCGCCGGATCCGTGAAGTCCGGATAGACGCACTCGCCCGGCCATACGACCCCCTGGACATCACGCCCCCGCGCGTCCCGTACGAACGCCCCGGCCGCGGAACCGCTGTCGTACACCGCGTTGCCGCGCTCCGCCTTCACGGCGGGATCGACGATCGACACCAGCCGCACCCCGTCCGCGCGCAGCTCCTCCGCCAGCCCCGGCAGATCCGGGAAGCGCTCCCGGTCGACGGTGAAGACCTGATGTGCGTCGTAGTGATCGATGTCGAGATGGAGCGCGGAGAGCGGCAGCTCGTGCTTCCGGTAGCCGGCGACGATCCGCCGTACCTCCCGCTCGCTGCCGAAACCCCAGCGCGCGTGCTGCGGACCGAGCGCCCAGGACGGCGGGGGAGTGGGCGCCCCGGTCAGCGCCGTCCAGCCGTGCAGCACCCGCGCGGGCGTACCGGTCACCACCCAGCAGCGCAGCGGCCCGCCGTCCATCCGCAGCTCGCTCGTGCCGGGCCGGTCGTGCCCCGAGCCCGCGCCCTCCTCGCCCTCCCGGAGAGTGACCCGGCCGTCCCAGGAATTGTCGTGGAAGGCGAGATGCGTCCCGCCGTCGGCCACCACGAGCTGAACCGGCATCGTCACATACAGCGGGTCGTCCTCGGGACCGAAGCCACCGCCGGGATCGGTGTTCCACAGCCGGTACGTACCGTCCCGCAGCCGCGGCCCCGACGCCCGCCCGCCCAGCCCGAAGAACCGCGCGTCCGCCGCCACCTCGCTGCGCTGCACCCAGCGTGCGGGACCGCCCCCGACCGGCTCCCACCAGCGCGGCGGCAGCTCCCGGCGCAGCACCACACCCCCCGGTGTACGGACCTCCACACCGCCGTGGCGCGAGACCGCCACCGTCACCCGCTCCGACACCACCCGCCAGCCGCCCTCCGTGTCCGGCTCCAGTCCGGCCCGGGTGTCCGGCTCCGGCGGGGTGTCGGCGAGCGCGTACGAGGGCAGCGCCTCGGCGCCGTCCCAGCCCCAGAACACGGCGCCGCCCACCGAGACACACACATGCAGTCGCGCACGCGCGAACCGTACGATCCCGCCGCCCGGCAGCGGCTCCGCGCCGCTGACCGGCCCCGGCACCCGGGCCCGCTCCGCGCCGCGCGGTGCCAGCTCCCTGGCATCCGTACGCCGCCCGCGCCACGCCGAGCGTATGGCGCGCAGCCCCTGCACCGAACCGACCACTTTCATCGAACGCACCAGTTCACGACCGTCCATGCCGCTCAGCCTGCCATCCGGTACAGGTGCGTGGGGCATCGTTCAACTCCCGTTCACCCGTGGTCAGAGCACATATCCGCGCTGTCGACCATGGGTGATGAGACCTGGTGCGGAGGACGATCACATGGCATCGTCCGTGTCAGTCGTGTCACGCGCACACCCCGCCCGTGCGCGCGACCGACGCACACCAGCGTCGAGCACGAAGCGACGAGTACACCAGCGCCGTACACGGTGCCGAGCCCGCCGGGAGCCGCCCCATGACCGCAGCAGCAAGCCCTGCCCCCCTCTGGCGGCCGGATTCCGGCCGTATCGCCGCGGCGCGTGTCACCCGCTTCCAGGCCTGGGCGGCCGAGCGCTACGGAGCCCCGGCCGAGGGCGGTTACGCGGCGCTGCACCGGTGGTCCGTCGAGGAGCTCGACACTTTCTGGAAAGCCGTCGCCGACTGGTTCGAGGTGCGCTTCTCCACCCCGTACACCCAGGTCCTGGGGGATCGCACCATGCCGGGCGCCCGGTGGTTCCCCGGCTCCACCCTCAACTACGCCGAGCACGCCCTGCGTACGGCCGAGGACCCGGCCCGCGCCCATGACCCGGCCATCCTGTATATGGACGAGACACATGAACAGATCTCGCTGAGCTGGTTCGAGCTACGGCGCCAGGTCGTCTCCCTCGCCCGGCGGCTCCGCGCCCTCGGTGTGCGCCCCGGCGACCGGGTGAGCGGCTATCTCCCCAACATTCCGCAGGCGGCCGTGGCGCTGCTCGCCACCGCCGCCGTCGGCGGAGTCTGGACCTCCTGCGCCCCCGACTTCGGCGCCCGCAGTGTCCTGGACCGCTTCCAGCAGGTCGAGCCCGTCGTGCTGATCACCGTCGACGGCTACCGCTACGGCGGCAAGGAACACGACCGTACCGGTACGGTCGCCGAACTCCGCCGGGAGCTGCCCACCCTGCGCGCCGTCATCCATGTCCCGCTCCTGGGCACGCCGGCCCCCGAGGGCGCCCTCGAATGGGCGGCCCTCACCGCGGGCACCGCCCCGTCCGACGAGGCAGGGCCGTCCGACGGGGCAGAAGAGTCAGAAGAGGGAGAAGAGGGAGACGTCTTCGAACAGGTCCCCTTCGACCACCCGCTGTGGGTCCTGTACTCCTCCGGCACCACCGGCCTGCCCAAGGCGATCGTCCAGTCCCAGGGCGGCATTCTGCTGGAGCACTTCAAACAGATCGGCCTCCACTTCGACCTCGGCCCCGAGGACCGCTTCTTCTGGTACACCTCGACGGGCTGGATGATGTGGAACTTCCTCGTCTCCGGTCTGCTCACCGGCACCACGATCGTGCTGTACGACGGCAGCCCCGGCTTTCCCGCCGTCGACGCCCAGTGGGGCGTGGCCGAGCGGACCGGCACCACGGTCTTCGGCACCTCCGCCGCGTATGTCATGGCCTGCCGCAAGGCGGAGGCGCACCCCGGCCGCGACCATGACCTCTCCCGACTGAAATGCGTCGCCACCACCGGCTCACCGCTGCCTCCCGACGGCTTCCGCTGGCTCCACGACGATGTGGCCGAGGACCTGTGGATCGCCTCCGTCAGCGGCGGCACCGACGTATGCAGCTGTTTCGCCGGAGCCGTACCCACCCTCCCCGTCCAGATCGGTGAACTCCAGGCGCCCTGCCTGGGCACGGACCTCCAGGCCTGGGACCCCCAGGGCAGACCGGTCGTCGACGAGGTCGGCGAACTGGTCGTCACCAACCCGCTGCCGTCCATGCCGGTGCGCTTCTGGAACGACCCCGACGGCAGCCGCTACCACGACAGCTACTTCGAGATGTTCCCCGGCGTCTGGCGGCACGGCGACTGGATCACCCTTACCGACCGCGGTTCGGTCGTCATCCACGGCCGCTCCGACTCCACCCTGAACCGCCAGGGGGTCCGGATGGGCTCCGCCGACATCTATGAAGCCGTCGAACGCCTCCCCGAGATCCGTGAATCCCTGGTCATCGGCCTGGAGGAACCGGACGGCGGGTACTGGATGCCGCTCTTCGTCCATCTCGCGCCGGACGCCGTCCTCGACGACACACTGCGCGCACGGGTCAAGGAGACGATCCGCGAGCGGCTCTCCCCCCGCCATGTCCCTGACGAGATCATCGAAGTCCCCGGCATTCCGCACACCTTGACCGGCAAGCGCATCGAGGTCCCCGTCAAACGACTCCTCCAGGGCACGGCGCTGGACAAGGCCGTCAACGCGGGCTCCGTCGACAATCTCGATCTGCTGCGCTTCTACGAGGACCTCGCCCGCACCCGCCACTGACGGCCGCGGGACCACGGAAGAGCACCATTGTCCGACCCTCCGGTTACGGTGAGTGAGCAGTGACCGACAGCACTCAGGGGGAGACATGGCGCACACCGAGCGGGACCAGCACCGGACCGGACAGCGGCGGCGCACCGGCGACACGGAGAGGCCCGGACCCGCCCGGCCGGGACACCGGCGGACGGCCAGGAGCACACGGCGCGCACTGCGCCGCGAAGTCCCCAGCACCGTCGGCCTGCTCGCCGACGAACAGGACTTCACGGCGATGCGCCGCTACCGCACCTTCACCTTCGAAGACCACGCCGCCTATCTGCGGCAGATCGACGGACTGCTCACATCCCTGGCGTCCCGGGGTGTGCACATCACCGTGGGACTCTTCGACCCCGAGGAGTTCGCGGAGTACTGCGCGGAGAGGGGACTCGATCCGGACTCCGCCGTCAGCCGCAGCCGCTTCACGGCCACGCTCCCCGGGAGCGGAGCGGCCGTCGCCTATGAGGGCCGGCCCATCGACCGTCTTGTGCCCCTACTGGTCAGCACCGCTGTCCGCAGAGCGACATGGGAGTACGCGACAACGGTCCTCGCCGGCCTCGGGGAGTGCGCCGACTGCGGCCAGGACATCGGACGCGCGGCCTTCGACCGCGCCTCCCACATCCTGGAGAGGCTTCTCGAAGCGGCGGGCCCCGGCACACACCATCTCGTCTCCAGCGTCCCCGCCGCCGGCGAACAGCTTCTCGCCGTCCTCCACATCGACAGTCCCGAAGGGGCGCCCGCCCTGCTCGGCTCCTCAGAAGGAGCCGAGTTCGTCAGCGTGCTGGCCCTGGGTATCGCCCTGGAGAGTCCGGGCGGGATCGTCCTGCGTACGACAGGGCCGGGCACCGGCACCCCCGACCGGCTGCACGGCTGGCGACTGGACCGCGGCGAACCCGTCCCGCTCACCGAGGCCGAGGTCTTCAACGCATACTGCATGGACGCGGACACCGGAGAGCCGCTCTCCCCGGAGCCCGGCGTGGAGTACCGCGCGGGATTCGGCCTCCGCCTCGACGACACCGGCACCCACCACTGAACACGGAAGGGGCTTCCCCACCGCACACCACGGCGGGAAAGCCCCTCCTTCCGGATCACTCGCCGGACAGCACCGCCCGCGCGGCCGTCCTGGCCTCGTCGGCGGTGTCCGCGGCCCGCGCGGCGGCGGCGGCACGCTCACACTGGGCCAGCGTGTGCTGCGCGAGCGCCGACCGTACGTACGGAATCGAGGCCGCGCCCATCGACAGCGAGGTCACACCGAGTCCGGTGAGTACGCAGGCGAGCAGCGGATCGGAGGCCGCCTCACCACACACCCCGCAGCTCTTGCCCTCGGCCCTGGCACCCTCGGCCGACAGCGCCACCAGATCCAGCAGCGCGGGCTGCCAGGGATCCTGCAACCGCGACACGGCACCCACCTGCCGGTCGGCGGCGAAGGTGTACTGCGCCAGATCATTGGTCCCCAGAGAAAGGAACTCCACCTCCTGGAGAATGGAGCGCGACCGCAGAGCCGCGGACGGAATCTCCACCATGGCACCGAACTTCGCGCTCAGCCCGGCCTCACGGCAGGCGTCCGCGAACGCCTTCGCGTCCGTGCGGTCCGCCACCATCGGCGCCATGACCTCCAGATGCACGGGAAGCCCCTGGGCGGCCTTCGCCAGCGCGGTCAACTGCGTCCGCAGCACATCGGGATGGTCCAGCAGACTCCGCAGACCGCGTACCCCCAGCGCCGGGTTCGGCTCGTCGGCCGGGGTGAGGAAGGCCAGTGGCTTGTCCGCGCCGGCGTCCAGCACCCGTACGACCACCCGCCCCTCGGGAAAGGCTTCGAGCACCGTGCGGTACGCCTCGATCTGCTTCTCCTCCGACGGCGCTCGCCCGCTGTCGTCCAGGAACAGGAACTCGGTACGGAAGAGCCCGACACCCTCGGCACCCGCCGCGACGGCGGCCGGCACATCCGCGGGACCGCCGATGTTCGCCAGCAGGGGCACCGTATGACCGTCCGATGTCGCACCGGGCCCGATGGACGAGGACAGCGTGGCCTTCCGTGCGAGGGCGGCCTGTTCGAGCTCGGCCCGCTTCTTCGGACCCGGCTCGACGAAGATGTCACCGGTGCTGCCGTCGACCGCGATCACCGTGCCCTCGGCCAGCTCCTGCGCACCCGGCAGCGCGACCACCGCGGGCACCCCGAGCGCGCGCGCCAGAATCGCGCTGTGACTCGTCGGCCCGCCCTCCTCGGTCACAAAACCCAGCACCAGAGCGGGGTCGAGCAACGCGGTGTCCGCGGGGGCCAGATCGCGGGCGATCAGTACATAGGGCTCGTCACTGTCCGGCACCCCCGGCATCGGAACGCCCAGCAGCCGGGCGACGATACGATTCCGCACATCGTCCAGGTCCGCGACCCGCCCGGCCAGATACTCCCCGGCATTGGCGAGCAGCGCGCGGTACGAGGCGAACGCGTCGTACACACCCCGCTCGGCGGTGCTCCCGACCGCGATCCGCCGGTCCACATCGGCCATCAGCTCAGGGTCCTGCGCCATCATCGCCTGAGCTTCGAGGACCCCCTGGGCCTCTCCGCCGGCCAGATTCCCGCGGGCGATCAGATCGGCCGCCACCGCGTCGACGGCCTGGCGGGCCCGCCCCTGCTCACGCTCCGCCTCCTCCGCCGGAATCCGCTTGGCCGGCGGCTCCAGCACCGCGGTCCCCATGTGCCTGACCTCGCCGATCGCCACTCCGTGGCTGACCCCGACGCCTCGCAGCCTTGTCTCCATCTCACCCGTCTCCGGTTATGCGGCGAGCCGGTCGCCGCGAGGGAAGTACGACAAGCGCGCCGCGCTCATCCCTGACATACGGCACCGGCGTCACTGCCAGCCGAAGAGTGTGTCGCCGGTCTTCACCTCGCCGTCCTCCCGGACGTCGGAGAGCGAGTCGGCCGTGGCTTCGAGCGCGACGACGGGGCAGACCGGCGACTTGCCGGCCTCTTCGACGGCGACGGGGTTCCAGCGCACGACCCCCTGACCGCGTGTGACGTTGTCCCCCTTGTTGACGAGCAGCTCGAATCCCTCACCGTTGAGCTGGACGGTGTCGATCCCGAGATGCGTCAGTACTCCACGCCCGTCCGAGTCCACGACGACAAAGGCGTGCGGATGCAGCGAGACCACGACACCGTCGACGGGAGAGACGGCCTCACCGGGTTCCCGGACCGGATCGATGGCCATCCCGGGTCCCACCATCGCGCCGGCGAAGACCGGATCGGGTACGGCGCCGAGTCCGATGGCGCGGCCGGGCAGCGGGGCGGTCACGATGGTCATGGGGGCCTCCCAGGGGGTGGGGGATCGGGCCGCCGTCACCGCCTGTGATGGGACGACGTGCTGTTCAGAAAGGGTAAGTCATAGGAAGTGCCGGTTCCGTGGGAGACCAGCCGGTTGGCGGACCTCGGAGGAGACCGGAAACGATTTGCTTGTGCCGGTGGACGGCATGTAGGGTCGTACTCCTGCCTGGCCCCAGTGAGACTTTGAGTCGGGGGCCGGTGGCAGCTATCAATTCTCGATCGTTCTCCGAACATCGCATTTGCATGCCTACGAATCGTATGCCTGTGAATCGGTGGTCAGGGAGAGGGAAAAGGACTGATAGAGTCGGAGACGCAAGACAGCAGGACCGAAGGGAAAGCCCGGAGGAAAGCCCGTGAGGGTGAGTACAAAGGAAGCGTCCGTTCCTTGAGAACTCAACAGCGTGCCAAAAGTCAACGCCAGATATGTTGATACCCCGTCCTTCCGGGACTTGTGTTCCGGTGGGTTCGGGTTCCTTTGAAGTAACACAGCGAGGACGCTGTGAATCACTGGTCTTATTCCGGCTGGTGGTTCCGCTCTCGTGGTGCTGACCCGATTACGGGTAATCATTCACGGAGAGTTTGATCCTGGCTCAGGACGAACGCTGGCGGCGTGCTTAACACATGCAAGTCGAACGATGAAGCCTTTCGGGGTGGATTAGTGGCGAACGGGTGAGTAACACGTGGGCAATCTGCCCTTCACTCTGGGACAAGCCCTGGAAACGGGGTCTAATACCGGATAATACTTTCTCCTGCATGGGAGAGGGTTGAAAGCTCCGGCGGTGAAGGATGAGCCCGCGGCCTATCAGCTTGTTGGTGGGGTGATGGCCTACCAAGGCGACGACGGGTAGCCGGCCTGAGAGGGCGACCGGCCACACTGGGACTGAGACACGGCCCAGACTCCTACGGGAGGCAGCAGTGGGGAATATTGCACAATGGGCGGAAGCCTGATGCAGCGACGCCGCGTGAGGGATGACGGCCTTCGGGTTGTAAACCTCTTTCAGCAGGGAAGAAGCGTGAGTGACGGTACCTGCAGAAGAAGCGCCGGCTAACTACGTGCCAGCAGCCGCGGTAATACGTAGGGCGCAAGCGTTGTCCGGAATTATTGGGCGTAAAGAGCTCGTAGGCGGCTTGTCGCGTCGGATGTGAAAGCCCGGGGCTTAACCCCGGGTCTGCATTCGATACGGGCAGGCTAGAGTGTGGTAGGGGAGATCGGAATTCCTGGTGTAGCGGTGAAATGCGCAGATATCAGGAGGAACACCGGTGGCGAAGGCGGATCTCTGGGCCATTACTGACGCTGAGGAGCGAAAGCGTGGGGAGCGAACAGGATTAGATACCCTGGTAGTCCACGCCGTAAACGTTGGGAACTAGGTGTTGGCGACATTCCACGTCGTCGGTGCCGCAGCTAACGCATTAAGTTCCCCGCCTGGGGAGTACGGCCGCAAGGCTAAAACTCAAAGGAATTGACGGGGGCCCGCACAAGCAGCGGAGCATGTGGCTTAATTCGACGCAACGCGAAGAACCTTACCAAGGCTTGACATACACCGGAAACGGCCAGAGATGGTCGCCCCCTTGTGGTCGGTGTACAGGTGGTGCATGGCTGTCGTCAGCTCGTGTCGTGAGATGTTGGGTTAAGTCCCGCAACGAGCGCAACCCTTGTTCTGTGTTGCCAGCATGCCTTTCGGGGTGATGGGGACTCACAGGAGACTGCCAGGGTCAACTCGGAGGAAGGTGGGGACGACGTCAAGTCATCATGCCCCTTATGTCTTGGGCTGCACACGTGCTACAATGGCCGGTACAATGAGCTGCGATGCCGTGAGGCGGAGCGAATCTCAAAAAGCCGGTCTCAGTTCGGATTGGGGTCTGCAACTCGACCCCATGAAGTCGGAGTTGCTAGTAATCGCAGATCAGCATTGCTGCGGTGAATACGTTCCCGGGCCTTGTACACACCGCCCGTCACGTCACGAAAGTCGGTAACACCCGAAGCCGGTGGCCCAACCCCCTTGTGGGGAGGGAGCTGTCGAAGGTGGGACTGGCGATTGGGACGAAGTCGTAACAAGGTAGCCGTACCGGAAGGTGCGGCTGGATCACCTCCTTTCTAAGGAGCATCTAGACCCTTCGGGGTCGAGAGCCACTTCGTCGGCGCATGTCCGACGGTGGTCAGCTCATGGGTGGAACGTTGACTATTCGGCACAGTCTGTTGGTGAGGGTTGCTAGTACTGCTTCGGCGTGGAACGTGATTCTTGCTGGTGGACTGTGTGGGGCGCGCTGTTGGGTGTCTGAGGGTGCGAGCGTTGCTCGCCCTTCATGTGCCGGTCCCGGTGTACTCGCTCGTGAGAGTGGGGTGGCGGGTGGCTGGTCGTTGTTTGAGAACTGCACAGTGGACGCGAGCATCTGTGGCCAAGTTTTTAAGGGCGCACGGTGGATGCCTTGGTACCAGGAACCGATGAAGGACGTGGGAGGCCGCGATAGGCCCCGGGGAGCTGTCAACCGAGCTTTGATCCGGGGGTGTCCGAATGGGGAAACCCGGCAGTCGTCATGGGCTGTCACCCGCTGCTGAACACATAGGCAGTGTGGAGGGAACGAGGGGAAGTGAAACATCTCAGTACCCTCAGGAAGAGAAAACAACCGTGATTCCGGGAGTAGTGGCGAGCGAAACCGGATGAGGCCAAACCTGTGACGTGTGATACCCGGCAGGGGTTGCGTTTCAGGGGTTGTGGGATCGTACTTCAGCAGTCTGCCGGCTGTTGGGCGAGTCAGAAACCGTATGGGTAGGCGAAGGACATGCGAAAGGTCCGGCGTAGAGGGTAAGACCCCCGTAGCTGAAATCTGTACGGCTCGTTTGTGCGACACCCAAGTAGCACGGGGCCCGAGAAATCCCGTGTGAATCTGGCGGGACCACCCGCTAAGCCTAAATATTCCCTGGTGACCGATAGCGGATAGTACCGTGAGGGAATGGTGAAAAGTACCGCGGGAGCGGAGTGAAATAGTACCTGAAACCGTGTGCCTACAAGCCGTGGGAGCGTCGCCGTGTGTGCTTGCACATACGGTCGTGACTGCGTGCCTTTTGAAGAATGAGCCTGCGAGTTTGCGGTGTGTTGCGAGGTTAACCCGTGTGGGGTAGCCGTAGCGAAAGCGAGTCCGAATAGGGCGATATAGTAGCGCGCTCAAGACCCGAAGCGGAGTGATCTAGCCATGGGCAGGTTGAAGCGGCTGTAAGAGGTCGTGGAGGACCGAACCCACCAGGGTTGAAAACCTGGGGGATGACCTGTGGTTAGGGGTGAAAGGCCAATCAAACTCCGTGATAGCTGGTTCTCCCCGAAATGCATTTAGGTGCAGCGTCGTGTGTTTCTTGCCGGAGGTAGAGCACTGGATAGGCGATGGGCCCTACCGGGTTACTGACCTTAGCCAAACTCCGAATGCCGGTAAGTGAGAGCGCGGCAGTGAGACTGTGGGGGATAAGCTCCATGGTCGAGAGGGAAACAGCCCAGAGCATCGACTAAGGCCCCTAAGCGTACGCTAAGTGGGAAAGGATGTGGAGTCGCAGAGACAACCAGGAGGTTGGCTTAGAAGCAGCCATCCTTGAAAGAGTGCGTAATAGCTCACTGGTCAAGTGATTCCGCGCCGACAATGTAGCGGGGCTCAAGCGTACCGCCGAAGTCGTGTCATTGCAGCATATAGGGCTAACGCCTGTTGTGATGGGTAGGGGAGCGTCGTGTGCCGGGTGAAGCCGCCGCGTAAGCGAGTGGTGGACGGTTCACGAGTGAGAATGCAGGCATGAGTAGCGATACACACGTGGGAAACGTGTGCGCCGATTGACTAAGGGTTCCTGGGTCAAGCTGATCTGCCCAGGGTAAGTCGGGACCTAAGGCGAGGCCGACAGGCGTAGTCGATGGACAACCGGTTGATATTCCGGTACCCGCTTTGAAACGCCCAGTATCGAATCCATTAATGCTAAGGCCGTGAAGCCGCCCTGATCTCTTCGGAGTTGAGGGGAGTGGTGGAGCCGCTGAACCGAGGTGGTAGTAGGTAAGCGATGGGGTGACGCAGGAAGGTAGTCCATCCCGGGCGGTGGTTGTCCCGGGGTAAGGGTGTAGGGCGTTGTGCAGGTAAATCCGTGCAACATGTGTCTGAGACCTGATGCCGAGCCGATTGTGGTGAAGTGGATGATCCTATGCTGTCGAGAAAAGCCTCTAGCGAGTTTCATGGCGGCCCGTACCCTAAACCGACTCAGGTGGTCTGGTAGAGAATACCGAGGCGTTCGGGTGAACTATGGTTAAGGAACTCGGCAAAATGCCCCCGTAACTTCGGGAGAAGGGGGGCCACACTGGGTGATGGGATTTACTCCTTGAGCTTGGGGTGGCCGCAGAGACCAGCGAGAAGCGACTGTTTACTAAAAACACAGGTCCGTGCGAAGCCGTAAGGCGATGTATACGGACTGACGCCTGCCCGGTGCTGGAACGTTAAGGGGACCGGTTAGTCAATCTTCGGGTTGGCGAGGCTGAGAACTTAAGCGCCAGTAAACGGCGGTGGTAACTATAACCATCCTAAGGTAGCGAAATTCCTTGTCGGGTAAGTTCCGACCTGCACGAATGGCGTAACGACTTCTCGACTGTCTCAACCATAGGCCCGGTGAAATTGCATTACGAGTAAAGATGCTCGTTTCGCGCAGCAGGACGGAAAGACCCCGGGACCTTTACTACAGTTTGATATTGGTGTTCGGTTCGGCTTGTGTAGGATAGGTGGGAGACTTTGAAGCTCATACGCCAGTATGGGTGGAGTCGTCGTTGAAATACCACTCTGGTCGTGCTGGATGTCTAACCTGGGTCCGTGATCCGGATCAGGGACAGTGTCTGATGGGTAGTTTAACTGGGGCGGTTGCCTCCTAAAGGGTAACGGAGGCGCCCAAAGGTTCCCTCAGCCTGGTTGGTAATCAGGTGTTGAGTGTAAGTGCACAAGGGAGCTTGACTGTGAGACCGACGGGTCGAGCAGGGACGAAAGTCGGGACTAGTGATCCGGCGGTGGCTTGTGGAAGCGCCGTCGCTCAACGGATAAAAGGTACCCCGGGGATAACAGGCTGATCTTCCCCAAGAGTCCATATCGACGGGATGGTTTGGCACCTCGATGTCGGCTCGTCGCATCCTGGGGCTGGAGTCGGTCCCAAGGGTTGGGCTGTTCGCCCATTAAAGCGGTACGCGAGCTGGGTTTAGAACGTCGTGAGACAGTTCGGTCCCTATCCGCTGTGCGCGTAGGAGTCTTGAGAAGGGCTGTCCCTAGTACGAGAGGACCGGGACGGACGAACCTCTGGTGTGCCAGTTGTTCTGCCAAGGGCATGGCTGGTTGGCTACGTTCGGGAGGGATAACCGCTGAAAGCATCTAAGCGGGAAGCCTGCTTCGAGATGAGGACTCCCACCCCCTTTGAGGGGTTAAGGCTCCCAGTAGACGACTGGGTTGATAGGCCGGATATGGAAGCCAGGTGACTGGTGGAGTTGACCGGTACTAATAGGCCGAGGGCTTGTCCTCAGTTGCTCGCGTCCACTGTGTTAGTTCTGAGACAATGAACAGCTGTGTGTTATCCGGTTGGTTGTTGTTTTACAGTGTTTCGGTGGTCATGGCGTGAGGGAAACGCCCGGTTACATTCCGAACCCGGAAGCTAAGCCTCACAGCGCCGATGGTACTGCAGGGGGGACCCTGTGGGAGAGTAGGACGCCGCCGAACAATTATTGTGTGAAGTGCCCTGTGCCGGTTATCCGGTACGGGGCACTTCTGCGTTCCAGGACTTTCCGGGACCGTGTTCGCGTGCCCGTCGCACCCGTTGTGTCCGTGCCTCCGATGTCCGGTTGCTACCCCCTTGCGCTGGGCCGCCGGCGCTGAGGGTAGGGTCAGGAGGCATCATTGGCACGTTCCACACAGGAGGCCCCCGGGTGGAGGTCCAGGAGACTCGCGTTCAGACGGACCGGGTGCTCACCATCCCCAACATCCTCAGCATGGCCCGTCTCGTCGGCGTCCCCCTCTTCCTGTGGCTGATTCTCCGCCCCGAGTTCGGGGGACCGAACAGCGACGGCTGGGCGTTGCTGGTGCTGATGCTGAGCGGTGTCAGCGACTATCTCGACGGCAAGCTCGCCCGTCGCTGGAACCAGATCAGCAGTCTCGGCCGGCTTCTGGACCCCGCCGCGGACCGGCTATACATCCTTTCCACCCTGGTCGGTCTCACCTGGCGGGAGATCCTCCCACTGTGGCTCACCGCGGCTCTTGTGGCCCGCGAGCTGATGCTGCTGGTGATGGTGGGCATCCTTCGCAGGCACGGCTATCCGCCGCCCCAGGTGAACTTCCTGGGGAAGGCGGCTACCTTCAACTTGATGTACGCCTTCCCGCTCCTGCTCCTCAGTGACGGAAGTGGTTGGCTTGCGTCACTCGCCGAAGTTTTCGGATGGGCGTTCGCCGGATGGGGTACGACCCTCTATTGGTGGGCAGGCATCCTGTATGTGGTCCAGGTCCGCCGGCTCGTCAAGGCGGACACCGCGGCCGATTAGCTCGTCGATGTGAGCCGTGCAGTGTCGCCGGCCCACGCCTGACGTTTTGGGGCCGCTGTCCGGACGGGTGAAGTCGGCGAGACCGTCTCTTCAAGGAGGACGCTTCCGACATGAAGGCCGTCGTGATGGCTGGTGGCGAAGGAACTCGCCTTCGCCCTATGACCTCGAGTATGCCCAAACCGCTCCTGCCGGTGGTGAATCGGCCGATCATGGAGCACGTACTGCGGTTGCTCAAGCGCCATGGGCTCAGCGAGACCGTCGTAACCGTGCAATTCCTTGCCTCCCTCGTCAAGAATTATTTCGGCGACGGTGAAGAGCTCGGCATGGAGCTCACCTACGCCAACGAGGAGAAGCCGCTCGGCACCGCGGGGAGCGTCAAGAACGCCGAGGAAGCGCTGAAGGACGATGCCTTCCTCGTCATTTCCGGCGACGCGCTCACCGACTTCGATCTGACCGACCTCATCGCCTTCCACAAGGAGAAGGGCGCACTGGTGACGGTGTGTCTGACCCGGGTGCCGAATCCTCTGGAATTCGGCATCACGATCGTGGACGAAGAAGGAAAGGTCGAGCGCTTCCTGGAGAAGCCCACCTGGGGCCAGGTCTTCTCGGACACCGTCAATACCGGTATCTATGTGATGGAGCCCGAGGTCTTCGACTACGTCGAGGCCGATGTCTCCGTCGACTGGTCCGGAGATGTCTTCCCTCAGCTCATGAAGGAGGGCAAGAAGGTCTACGGCTATATCGCCGAGGGCTACTGGGAGGACGTCGGCACACATGAGAGCTATGTGAAGGCCCAGGCCGATGTACTGGAAGGCAAGGTCGACGTCGACATCGACGGTTTCGAGATCTCGCCCGGCGTCTGGGTCGCCGAGGGCGCCGAGGTCCACCCCGACGCCGTTCTGCGAGGGCCGCTCTACATCGGTGACTACGCCAAGGTCGAGGCCGACGCGGAGATCCGTGAGCACACCGTCGTCGGATCCAACGTGGTGGTCAAGACCGGTGCGTTCCTGCACAGAGCCGTCGTCCACGACAACGTCTACATCGGTCAGCACAGCAATCTGCGCGGCTGTGTGGTCGGCAGGAACACCGACATCATGCGGGCGGCCCGGGTCGAGGACGGGGCGGTCATCGGTGACGAGTGCCTGGTCGGCGAGGAATCGATCATCCAGGGCAATGTGCGGGTCTATCCGTTCAAGACCATCGAGGCCGGTGCCTTTGTCAACACCTCGGTGATCTGGGAGTCCCGGGGACAGGCGCATCTCTTCGGCGCCCGCGGTGTCTCCGGCATCCTGAACGTCGAGATCACACCGGAAGTCGTGGTGCGGCTGGCGGGCGCGTACGCCACCACCCTCAAGAAGGGCTCCACCGTCACCACGGCGCGTGACCACTCGCGTGGTGCCCGTGCGCTGAAGCGGGCCGTGATCTCCTCGCTCCAGTCCAGCGCCATCGACGTACGGGACCTGGAGAACGTACCGCTGCCCGTCGCCCGTCAGCAGACGGCCCGCGGCAGCGCCGGCGGCATCATGATCCGTACCTCACCGGGTGTGCCGGACTCCGTGGACATCATGTTCTTCGACGAGCGGGGCGCGGATCTCTCCCAGGCGGGCCAGCGCAAGCTGGACCGGGTGTACGCGCGCCAGGAGTACCGCCGCGCGTTCCCCGGTGAGATCGGCGATCTGCACTTCCCGGCCAGCGTCTTCGACTCGTACACGGGCTCGCTGCTGCGCAATGTCGATACGACGGGGATCTCCGAGGCGGCCCTCAAGGTCGTCGTCGACGCGTCCAACGGCAGCGCGGGGCTCGTTCTGCCCAGCCTGCTGGGCCGGCTCGGTGTCGACGCGCTGACCATCAACCCGGGTCTCGACGAGTCCAGGCCGACGGAGACGGCCGAATCCCGACGGTCCGGACTGGTCAGACTCGGTGAGATCGTCGCTTCGGCGCGCGCCGCGTTCGGGGTGCGGTTCGACCCCGTGGGCGAGCGGCTGTCGCTGGTCGACGAGCGGGGGCGGATCATCGAGGACGACCGCGCCCTGCTGGTGCTGCTCGATCTGGTCGCCGCCGAGCGGCGCAGCGGGCGGGTGGCGCTACCGGTGACGACGACACGCATCGCCGAGCAGGTCGCCGCGTACCACGGCACCCAGGTGGCGTGGACGACCACCTCGCCGGACGATCTGACCCGGGTGGGCCGCGAGGAGTCGACGATCTTCGGCGGTGACGGACGTGGTGCCTTCATCGTGCCGGAGTTCAGCAGTGTCCTCGACGGTACGGCGGCCTTTGTGCGGCTGATCGGTCTGGTGGCGCGTACCCAGCTCACCCTCAGCCAGATCGACGCCCGTATCCCCCGTGCCCATGTGCTGCGCCGTGATCTGGCCACACCGTGGGCGGTCAAGGGACTGGTGATGCGCAGTGTCGTGGAGGCGGCCGGGGACCGGCAGGTGGACACGACCGACGGTGTACGGGTGGTGGAGGCCGACGGCCGCTGGGTGATGGTCCTGCCCGACCCCGCCGAGGCCATCACCCATCTGTGGGCGGAGGGTCCTGACGACGCCTCGGCCCAGGCGCTGCTCGACGAGTGGTCGGCCGTGGTCGACGGAGCCGGTCACTAGGGCGTATCGCGGGAGTTCGGTATCTCTCCGGGGACGAATTGCCGGATGAGACCGGTGTGCCGGACCTTTCCCACGGGACGGTCCGGCACACCGGTGGGGCCATTCGGCGGTAGCGGCTGCGACGTGCGACGATGTGCGGCATGCCGCAGCCGCCCCCCATTCGGAGCACCACTTCTCCGCCACCCCGCCCCGATGCGTCGATGTCGCTGCTGAACAATGTGATGGACCACAGCCTCGACGAGGGGTACGCGGAGGCGACGGCGCGCCGGGCCGCCGAGGAGGGCGGTCCGCGGAGCACGGTCCGGGCGAAGCTCTGGCTCGCCGCGGGTCTGGTGCTGGCGGCTTTGGTGGTCACGGTGGGCGCGGCCCAGGCGCGGATCTCGGCGCCGGTGGTGGCCAAGGAGCGCGAAGAGCTGATCGACCGTATCGACGCGGAGACCGCGGCGGCCGACGAGCTGGAGAAGTCGGTCGAGAAGCTCCGTACCGAGGTGGGGGCGCGCCAGCGAGCCGCCCTGCGCGCGCACGGAGGCGACACCGGAGGGACGGCCGGCCTGCTGGCGGGTGCGACGCCGGTGCGCGGTCCCGGGGTGAAGCTCGTGGTCGACGACGCCGAGGAGTCGGGTTCGGACGGCGGCGGACCGCGCGGGAGCAGCGGCTTCTCCGACACGGGCCGGGTGCGCGACCGGGACATGCAGCGAGTCGTCAACGGCCTGTGGGAATCGGGCGCGGAAGCGATCGCCATCAACGACCAGCGGCTCACGGCGCTGTCCGCGATCCGGGCCGCCGGTGACGCCGTACTGGTCGACAACAGGCCGCTGGTCCCGCCGTACACGGTGCTCGCGGTGGGGGACGGGAAGAAGCTGAGCACCGCGTTCCAGGACAGTGCCGATGGGCGGTATCTGCGTTCGTTGCAGCAGAACTTCGACATCCGCACCAGCATCTCCGATCAGGAGGAGGTGCGTCTTCCTGCCGCGCCGAGCCTGATCGTACGTACAGCAGAGCCGGGGACCACCGACGCCGGGAAGGGCGACGGGCAGGGCACGGCAGATACCGGGAAGGGCACATCGTGATCGCCGTACTGGGCCTCGTCGTGGGAGTCGTGGTCGGACTGTTGGTCCGGCCCGAGGTACCGGCGGTGGTCGAGCCCTATCTGCCGATCGCCGTCGTCGCGGCCCTGGACGCCGTCTTCGGCGGTCTGCGGGCCATGCTCGACGGGATCTTCGTGGACAAGGTGTTCGTGGTCTCCTTCCTGTCGAACGTGGTGGTGGCCGCGCTCATCGTCTTCCTCGGCGACAAGCTGGGCGTGGGTGCGCAGTTGTCCACGGGCGTGGTGGTCGTGTTCGGTATCCGGATCTTCTCCAACGCTGCCGCGATCCGCCGGCATGTCTTCCGGGCGTGAGGCCGATGAGCAGCGTGGAGACACCCAGGAACGAAGACGGCGCCGCCGGTACGGCCGGTACGGGGCTCCCGCCGGAGGGCGGGCCCCAACAGCTCACCGGCCGGCAGCGGTTGGCGGCGGGACTGTGGCCGCCGCGGGTCACCCGGGCCCAACTCATCGTCGCCGTACTGCTGTTCGTCCTCGGACTCGGACTCGCCATCCAGGTCAGGTCGAACAACGACGACAGCGCGCTGCGGGGCGCCCGCCAGGAGGACCTGGTGCGCATCCTGGACGAGCTGGACGACCGTACCCAGCGGCTGGAGGACGAGAAGCAGCGGCTGGACGACCAGCGCACCGAGCTGGAGAACAGCTCGGACCAGGCCGAGGAGGCCCGTAAGCAGACGCTGGAGAAGGAGCAGCAGCTCGGCATCCTGGCCGGCACGGCCGCGGCCCAGGGGCCCGGGATCACGCTGACGATCAGCGATCCGAGCGGCACGGTCGCGCCGGACATGCTGCTCGACGCGATCCAGGAGCTGCGGGCGGCGGGCGCGGAGGCCATCCAGGTCGACGGGGTGCGCGTGGTCGCGGATACATACTTCTCGGGTACGGGTGGTGACGTCCAGGTGGACGGCAGGCCGGTGACGGCCCCGTACGAGTTCGAGGTCATCGGCAAGCCGCAGGATCTGGAGCCCGCCCTCAACATTCCCGGCGGGGTGGTCCAGACCCTGGAGAAGGAGCAGGCCACGGCCACGGTGACGCGGGCTGAGAAGATCGTTGTGGACGCCTTGCGACCGGCGAAGCGGCCTGACTACGCTCGGTCGTCGTCGGGGTGACCCGGTGGTGCATGGCGGCTGTCGGACGCGGGCATGAGCTTGCGGGGGGTCGGCGCACGATCAGCGTGGTGTGTGGTGGAAACTGTCCGGTGGATACGGACGTTGTCAAGATGTCCGGGTCGGCAGGTGTGTTCATTCAGGGTTCGTCCTGCCCCACGGGCGGGTCTGTTTCGGTCAAGGGGAATCGCCCGTGAAGTTGTTTGGGAAGTTGTTCGGCAAGAGCGCACGCGAGGACGGCGGCGGTTCGGCCCGCCATCGCGCGTCGCGCCAGGGTCAGAGCGAGGAGCAGAGCGGTGAGCGCCCGCTCTTCCGCGACCAGGTGGGCGGTGAGTCCACCGGCGCGTCGTCTGTTGACCCCGCAGGTCCCGGCCGCATAGGTTTCGGGCAATCATCTGCCCCGGCGGGGCGGTCGCGGCAGGAGGATCCCACGATGGCGGGCTTGCCGGTCTGTACGAGGTGCGGACACCAGAACGCGGAATCGAGCCGGTTCTGCTCCAACTGCGGTGCGCCGCTGCGGGGCGGGGTGCCCGCCGAGCGCGCCTCGGAGACGACGTCCACGATCTCCATCTCGGGTCTTGAGGCGTACGACTCGGAAGTCACCGGCCAGACCTCGCTGCCGTCGCTCACGCCGGAGGCGCAGGCGGCCGTCGACGCGCTGCCGCTGGGTTCGGCGCTCCTGGTGGTGCGTCGCGGTCCGAATTCGGGCAGCCGCTTCCTGCTGGACAGTGAGCTGACGACGGCCGGCCGTCATCCGCAGAGCGACATCTTCCTTGACGACGTGACCGTGTCGCGCCGCCATGTGGAGTTCCGCAGGGGTGCTGACGGCCACTTCACCGTCTCGGACGTGGGCAGCCTGAACGGTACGTACGTCAATCGTGAGCGGATCGATTCGGTCCTGCTGGCGAACGGCGACGAAGTCCAGATCGGCAAGTACCGACTGGTCTTCTACGCGAGCCAGCGGGGCGTGTGACCCTCAGGGAAGGTCCATGCTGCGAACACCGACGGGCGGTGCCGGACACGGCACCGCCCCCACGGGGCACCCGCTGGTGAGTATCGGCGTGGTGCTCAGCCGTCTCCGGGAGGAATTCCCCGAGGTCTCCATCTCCAAGATCCGTTTCCTGGAGGCGGAGGGACTGGTCGAGCCGCGCAGAACTCCCTCCGGCTACCGGAAGTTCAGTTCTGAGGACGTCGAGCGGCTGGCTCAGGTCCTGCGGATGCAGCGGGACCACTATCTTCCGCTGAAGGTCATCCGGGAGCATCTGGACGCCCGTGGCCGCGGCGCGCGGCCGTGCCCTCCGGGGCCGCAGCGGCAGCCGTCGGCGGACACCTTCGGCGAGCCGGAGCCCGAGTGGCCGACGGCGGCCAGGATCGGGCGTGAGGAGCTGCTGGCCGCCGTGGAGGTGGGCGAGAGCAGACTCGACGAGTGGGAGGCCTACGGCCTCATCACTCCGATGCCGGACGGCGCGTACGACGCCGAGTCGGTCACGGTCGCGAGACTTGTCTCGGATCTGGGGAGATTCGGCCTGGAACCGAGGCATCTTCGGGCCATGAAGGCGGCCGCGGAGCGTGAGGCGGGACTGGTCGAACAGGTGGTGGCGCCGCTGCGTCTGCACCGTAATCCGCAGACCAGAGCCCATGCCGAGGCCACCACGAAGGAGCTGGCGGCGCTCTCGGTACGGCTCCACGCGGCCCTTGTCCGGACGGCTCTCGGGGTCCGGCAGCACTGATCACGGGGGAGCCCGACTACCCAAACCTGCCGGGCACGTCCTAGGGTTACTGTGTGAACGAGCTCGACGTTGTGGGTGTCCGGGTGGAAATGCCCTCCAACCAACCGATCGTGCTCCTGCGTGAAGTGGGAGGCGACCGGTACCTCCCCATTTGGATCGGACCTGGGGAGGCGACCGCCATTGCCTTCGCCCAGCAGGGCATGGCCCCGGCGCGGCCGCTGACCCACGATCTCTTCAAGGATGTCCTTGAGGCGGTGGGTCAGGAGCTGACCGAGGTCAGGATCACAGACCTGCGTGAAGGGGTCTTCTACGCGGAGCTGGTCTTCGCCAGCGGTGTCGAGGTGAGCGCCAGGCCGTCCGACGCCATAGCGCTGGCACTGCGCACGGGTACGCCGATCTACGGCAGTGACGGGGTGCTGGACGACGCCGGTATCGCCATCCCGGACGAGCAGGAGGACGAGGTGGAGAAGTTCCGCGAGTTCCTCGACCAGATCTCGCCGGAGGACTTCGGAACCAACAGTCAGTAGTGGCCGCCGGTGAGTCCCGAGCCGGGCTCCGTCAGCACATTCGGTCAGCCCTTCCCCGAAAAGGGGCACGGGAAACCACTCTCAGGGTGATTATCACTCGGCGTGGCGAGTGTGGCGATCGTTGACGCACCCCGGGTGACTGCCTACCTTCGACAAGGCAGGTCTAGGACGGAGGGGTCGGCGTGAGAAGCAGCGGCGACAGTACGGCGGCGGGCGGTCCGTATCCGCTTCACGGCAGTGCGGCCGACCCCGGTGCGGAGACGGTCGGATACCGCGGCCCGACCGCGTGCGCGGCGGCCGGCATCACCTACCGCCAGTTGGACTACTGGGCCCGTACGGGACTGGTCGAGCCCAGCGTGCGTCCGGCATACGGATCGGGTACGCAGCGGCTGTACAGCTTCCGCGATGTGGTCGTCCTCAAGATCGTGAAGCGGTTCCTGGACACCGGGGTCGCGCTCCAGAACATCAGGGCGGCCGTCCAGCATCTGCGGGACCGGGGTTTCCAGGATCTGGACCGTATGACGCTCATGAGCGACGGTGCGACCGTCCATGAGTGCTCCTCGCCCGACGAGGTCGTGAGGCTGCTCCAGGGCGGCCAGGGCGTCTTCGGGATCGCCGTGGGCGTGGTGTGGCGGGATGTCCAGGCCGCGCTGTCGCAGCTCCACGGGGAGCGCGTCGACACCGGCGAGACGCTGATCGGTCACAATCCCGCGGACGAGCTGGCGCGGCGGCGCCGGGACAGGGCCGTCTGAGCGCGGGACGCCGGGCTTCGACTTCCGCCGGGAGACTGTCCGGGGCCGGAATTCCCGGCCGATTGTCAGTGGTGTGAGGCAGCATCGGTGGTGTGAGATCCACGCCGACGATCCTGCATCTGGACATGGATGCCTTCTTCGCCGCCGCCGAGCAGGCGGCGAAGCCGAGTCTGCGCGGAAAACCGGTGGTGGTGGGCGGTCTGGGCCCGCGCGGGGTGGTCTCGACCGCCTCGTACGAGGCACGGCGGTTCGGGGTGCATTCGGCGATGCCGATGGCCCAGGCGAGACGGCTCGCGCCGAACGCGGCGTATCTGGTGCCGCGGTTCTCGCTCTACCGCACGATCAGCGAGCAGGTCATGGAACTGCTCGGGAGACTCTCGCCGCTGGTGGAGCCGCTGAGTCTGGACGAGGCCTTCGTGGATCTGGAGGCCGGCGGATCGGCCCATGACACGGCCTCGGCGCTGGCGGCCGGTGAGCGGCTGCGGGGGGACATCAGGGCGGTCACCGGGCTGACCGGCTCGGTGGGGCTCGCCGGGTCCAAGATGCTGGCGAAGATCGGCTCGGAGCAGGCCAAGCCCGATGGACTCGTTCTCATCGAGCCCGGTACGGAGCGCGAGTTGCTGGGGCCGATGCCGGTGCGGACGCTGCCCGGGGTGGGGCCCGCGACGGGTGAGCATCTGCGCCGGGCCGGGATGACCACGGTCGCCGAGCTCGCCGAGGCGGGCGAGGACGAACTCGTACGGCTGCTGGGCAAGGCGCACGGCGCCTCGCTGTACCGGATGGCGCTCGGGCACGACGACCGGCCGGTGGTGTCGGAGCGCGAGACCAAGTCCGTGTCGGTCGAGGACACCTTCGACGTCGATCTGCACGACCGGGTGCGGGTGCGCGTGGAGGTGGAGCGGCTCGCGGACCGGTGTGTGCAGCGGCTGCGGGCGGCCGGGCACTCGGGACGGACGGTCGTGCTCAAGGTCCGGCGGTACGACTTCTCGACGCTGACCCGTTCGGAGACGCTGCGCGGGCCCACGGACGACCCCGGGGTGGTGCGTGAGGCCGCGGGGCGGCTGCTGGAGTCGGTGGACACGACCGGCGGGGTACGGCTGCTGGGGGTGGGCGTGACGGGCCTCGCGGACTTCACGCAGGAGGATCTCTTCGCCCAGGCCGCCGCGGCCGAGCGGCCCGCCGTCTCCACTCCCGCCGCCCAGGACGAGCCGGTGGAGCCCGTGGGATCACCGCCGGAGGGGGACGGGAGCGCCCCGGCCCAGGAGCCGGAGGCACCGGCCGAGCGGCGCTTCCCGGCCGGACACGATGTGCTGCACGCCGTGTACGGCGCGGGCTGGGTGCAGGGCAGTGGGCTGCGGCGCGTGACCGTACGGTTCGAGGAGCCGGGATCCGCGCCAGGGCGGGTGAAGACGTTCTGGGTCGACGATCCCGAGCTCGCGCTCTCCGAGCCGCTGCCCCTGGTGCCGGAGCCGCCGGGATCGGTCCGGCCCGGACAGCCGGAGTCCGGACGGTCGTCCTCGCCCCGGTCGTCCCTGTCTCAGTCGTCCTGGCCGGCCAGCCGTCCGAAGTCGCGTTCGGAGTCCCGTTCGGACAGCGACGCGGGCCGCTCCGGTGGTTCCGGCTCCGGCTCGGGCAGCGCGAGACCGTAGTGGTGGTAGAGCTGGAGCTCCTGCTCCGGGGAGAGATGGCGGCCGACGCCGAAGTCGGGGGCGTCCTTGATCAGCGCGCGCTCGAAGGGCACCTGGAGCGCGTCGTTCACCAGCGTGCTGGGTGCGAGGGGGACGAAGGCGTCACGGCTGAAGAGCCCGGTACGGACCGCCGCCCACTCCGGTACCCCGGTGGCGTCGTCCAGATACACCTCGTCCACCGTGCCGAGCCTGTGGCCATCGCGGTCGAACGCCTTGCGGCCTATCAGACTGCGCGGATCGATATCGGTCTCCACGGTCCCTCCAACTGGTCGCACATGCTCGTAACACTACAAAAGTGCACAACCGGGGCGTCGGCCACTCGACAGTCGTACGGAAGTCCTCGCTGGTAGTCTGGCGATGGCTGCTGACCCCGTGCGGGAGAGTCCTCCGGTGAACCGACCGGAGGCGCCGAAGGAGCAAATCCTCCCCGGAATCTCTCAGGCCCCCGTACCGCGCGGACGAGGTCACTCTGGAAAGCAGGGCGGGCGTCGGACGGCATCCGCTCTCACCGACGGTGAAAGCCGGCCCGCCGCGGGGCGGACCGGTGAAGCTCTCAGGTTGAGATGACAGAGGGGGAGGCCGTCCGGGCACCCGCGTCCTGGTGCCCCTCGTAGGTCGTGTCGGACCAGGAGGCCTCCCGATGACCGCCCACCGCATTCCGCTCGCGCAGCTTGAGCGAGGAATCCCCTTCGAACAGCGCCACATAGGGCCCGACGCCGGGGCGCAGGCGAAGATGCTGGCGCAGGTCGGCTACGGCTCGCTCGACGAGCTGACCACCGCCGCGGTGCCCGACGCGATCAAGAGCGCGGAGGCGCTGAATCTCCCCGGCGCGCGCACCGAGGCCGGGGTCCTCGCCGAACTGCGCACGCTCGCCTCGCGCAACGCCGTGGTGGCGCCGATGATCGGGCTCGGCTACTACGGCACGTTCACGCCGCCGGTGATCCTGCGCAATGTGATGGAGAACCCGGCCTGGTACACCGCGTACACGCCGTATCAGCCGGAGATCTCGCAGGGGCGCCTGGAGGCGCTGCTGAACTTCCAGACCGTCGTCGCCGAGCTGACCGGTCTGCCGACCTCGGGCGCCTCCCTGCTGGACGAGGGCACGGCGGCGGCCGAGGCGATGGCGCTCGCCCGCCGCGTCGGCAAGGTCAAGGGCGGTGTCTTCCTGGTGGACGCCGACGCCCTGCCGCAGACCGTCGCCGTGATCAGGACCCGCGCCGAGCCGACCGGTGTCGAGGTCGTGGTCGCCGATCTGAGCGAGGGCATCCCGGCCGAGGCCGCCGAGCGGGGTGTCTTCGGTGTGCTGATCCAGTACCCGGGCGCCTCCGGTGCCGTACGGGACATCAGGTCCGTCGTGGAGGAGGCGCACGGCCTCGGCGCGATCGTCACCGTCGCCGCCGATCTGCTCGCGCTGACCCTGCTCACCTCGCCCGGCGAACTGGGCGCGGACATCGCGGTCGGCACCACCCAGCGCTTCGGTGTGCCGATGGGCTTCGGCGGACCGCACGCCGGATTCATGGCCGTCCGGGAGAAGTTCGCGCGCAGCCTGCCGGGCCGGCTCGTCGGGGTCTCGGTGGACGCCGACGGGAACAAGGCGTACCGGCTGGCGCTCCAGACCCGCGAGCAGCACATCCGCCGCGAGAAGGCCACCAGCAATATCTGCACCGCGCAGGTGCTGCTCGCCGTCATGGCGGGCATGTACGCGGTCTACCACGGCCCGGAGGGGCTGCGGGGCATCGCCCGGCGCACCCACCGGTACGCGACGCTCCTCGCCGAGGGCCTGCGCGCGGGCGGGGTCGAGATCGTGCACGACGCGTACTTCGACACCCTCACCGCCCGGGTCCCCGGCCGGGCCGCCGAGGTGGTCGCCGCCGCCCGCGAGGACGGTGTCAATCTCCATCTCGTCGACGCCGACCACATCTCCCTCGCCTGTGACGAGACCACCGGCCGCGCCCAACTGACCGCCGTGTGGACCGCCTTCGGTGTCGACGGTGATCTCGACGCGCTGGACGCGACGACGGACGACGCCCTGCCCGCGGCGCTGCTGCGCACCGACGACTATCTGACGCACCCCGTCTTCCACCAGTACCGCTCGGAGACGGCGATGCTGCGCTATCTGCGCAAGCTCGCCGACCGCGACTACGCGCTGGACCGCGGCATGATCCCGCTCGGCTCCTGCACGATGAAGCTGAACGCGACCACCGAGATGGAGCCGGTCACCTGGCCCGAGTTCGGGGCGCTGCACCCCTTCGCGCCGGCCGAGCAGGCCCAGGGGTATCTGACGCTGATCAGGGAGCTGGAGGAGCGGCTCGCCGAGGTCACCGGCTATGACGCGGTGTCCCTCCAGCCCAACGCCGGTTCGCAGGGCGAGCTGGCGGGGCTGCTGGCCGTACGGGCCTACCACCGGGCCAACGGCGACACACAGCGCACCGTCTGTCTCATCCCGTCCTCCGCGCACGGCACCAACGCCGCGAGCGCGGTGATGGCCGGGATGAAGGTCGTCGTCGTCAAGACCCGTGAGGATGGCGACGTCGATGTGGAGGATCTGCACGCCAAGATCGCCCAGCACGGACCCGAACTGGCCGTTCTGATGGTCACCTACCCGTCCACGCACGGGGTGTTCGAGGAGCACATCCGTGACATCTGCGCGGCCGTGCACGACGCGGGCGGCCAGGTGTACGTGGACGGCGCGAACCTCAACGCGCTGGTGGGTCTCGCCAAGCCCGGCAGGTTCGGCTCCGACGTCTCGCATCTCAATCTGCACAAGACGTTCTGCATCCCGCACGGCGGCGGCGGCCCCGGGGTCGGTCCCGTGGGGGTACGGGCGCATCTCGCGCCGTATCTGCCCAACCACCCGCTCCAGCCCGCGGCGGGCCCCGCGACGGGTGTCGGCCCCATCTCCGCGGCCCCCTGGGGCTCGGCCGGCATTCTGCCGATCTCCTGGGCGTACGTACGGCTGATGGGCGGCGAGGGACTCAAGCGCGCGACCCAGGTCGCCGTGCTGGCCGCCAACTACATCGCCAAGCGGCTGGAGCCCCACTACCCGGTGCTCTACACCGGTCCCAACGGGCTGGTGGCCCATGAGTGCATCATCGATCTGCGTCCGCTCTCCAAGGCCACCGGTGTCAGCGTCGACGACATCGCGAAGCGGCTGATCGACTACGGCTTCCACGCGCCGACGATGTCCTTCCCAGTGGCGGGCACGCTGATGATCGAGCCCACCGAGAGCGAGGACCTGACCGAGATCGACCGCTTCTGCGAGGCGATGATCGCCATTCGCCGGGAGATCGAGAAGGTCGCGTCGGGCGAGTGGCCCGGGGACGACAACCCGCTGCGCAACGCCCCGCACACGGCGGCGGCGCTGGGTGGTGCGTGGGAGCACCCGTACGGCCGTGACGAGGCGGTTTTCCCGGCCGGGGTCTCCGCGGCGGACAAGTACTGGCCGCCGGTCCGCCGGATCGACGGTGCGTACGGCGACCGTAATCTGGTCTGCTCCTGCCCGCCGGTGGACGCCTACGACCACGCACACTGACGCCTGCGGCGCGGGCGGATGAGGACGGCGCGGGTGCGTCGTACGTCCGTGTCACACGTCGGGGCCGGTGCGGAGGAGGATCTCCGGGCCGGCCCCACTCATCTCTTGGCGGCCCGGAGGCCGCCCGGCGGCATCAGGCCGCCGTCACGACCTGTTCGGTCCGCAGCGGCCGGTGCGGGGCGATGATCTTCCCGTCCGGCAGCAGTTCACCGGTGTCCTCGAAGAGCAGGACGCCGTTGCACAGCAGACTCCAGCCCTGCTCCGGGTGGTGTGCCATCAGTCGTGCGGCGTCGCGGGCGGCGGAGTCGGCTGTCGGGCAGGCTGGTTGATGCTGGCACATGGGCGAGTTCTTTCGCTGTGTCGTGGTGAGTGTCCTGCGGCTCGATGTGGTCATGGCCGCCCCCCGTATCTGTTTGGTCCAGTCCTAGTGTTGCCCTACAGATGGCAATCCGCAGGGATTTCGCGGCAGCTCTTCCTTCTGCTTAAGGACGTGTCACCCAGCCGGACGGTTCAGTTCAACTGGACTGTCCTTTCGGGTGGTTCAGGGTGACCTGAGATGACTACTCCGCATGGGCAAAAGAGTGCCCCGCGACCGAAGGGGCCGCGGGGCACATAAGCAGGACGCCGAGAACGTACGGAAGAAACGCCGAAGCGCTTCAGGCCGGAGTACGCAGCAATGGAGCCGGAGCGAGTCTCAGTCCGATCATCGGCAGCAACTCCGTCACCCGGTGCGGACGGTGGGCGGCGAAGCCCGGCGGGGCCGGGGCGAGGGGAACCAGGATGTCGGTCGGCGCGGGTGCGCCGGTGGAGGCGTCCGCCTCCGTGTCGCCGTGCAGCCAGAGCGTGAGCATGTACAGCTCGGGGACCGACAGCAGCCTCGGCTGGTAGGCGGTCCCCAGGGTCTCCGCCTGGCGGAGCGCACGCTCCGTGGCGGCGATGTACGGGCCTTCGAAGAAGCGCGAGAAGGCCCAGCCGTCCGCGGTGAGCATGGTGTCGGCGGCGGCCACGGCGCGGTCGCCGCTGTGGATCAGGAACCGCCAGCCCGCCAGTCTGGTCTGCGGTGTGCGGCCCTCGGCGGTGCCCTTGTGGCTTGCCGGGGTGACATGACTGAGCACATGGACGGGAAGCGGCAGTTCGGCGCTCAACGGTCCCTGGACGGACTGGAGAGCGGGGGTGCGGGCATCGCGCACGGCGGTAGGGGAACCGAGTGCCGCGAGAACGCTGCGCAGCGCGGGCGCGGGAGCCGGGGGGACATGCAGCGGCATGGTGGGTTGCCTCTCACTTCTGGAGACAGGGTGATGCGTGAGGTGGAGCGTGGGCGGTGCGGACGTCACTGTCAGCAACCAAGGTCAGAGGTCGGCTCAAGGTCGGGACGTGACCGGACACCGGCTCTCTGCCTCGTGAGCGAAGTTTATACGACACGTGTTCACGGCATGTTTCTGCTAGCTCTCACAGATATTGCGGGCAAGACATATTCCGGTCCATCTTCCTGCGGACTTCCTGTTGATAAACAGTGAAGGCAGGCGCCTGGCCTGGGATTATTCACCCGGTGGGGTCGGCCGAAACTCGCCGCCGTTTTCCGCGGCCCATCGGGCGGCGCAAACGGAACCTGACCGCCATGCCATAGGAATGTGCCGCGCGACTCCTGTAGGCACTCTACCGGTCGCCGGGTGCGCGTGGGGCGTTACGGATCACCCAGTCTGGGCATTATCGATCGTGACGCGAGCGGCGGACGCCGCGGCTGCCCACTCGAGGAGGGACGCTTCGATGGGGGAGAAGGTCGACCCGGACGGTTCCGACCTGTCCGATCGGCGGAAATACCGCAGGAAGCTCCAGCAGTGCCTGGCGGTGCTGGGGCGGCTCCTGGCGGAGGAGAGGTTCGACCGGCCCAAGAATCTCATGGGTCTTGAGATCGAGCTGAATCTGGCGGGCTCCGACGGGATGCCCCGGATGATGAATGGGGAGGTGCTCGCACGTATTGCCAGCGGTGATTTCCAGACCGAACTCGGAATGTTCAACATGGAAGTAAACGTAGCGCCGCACCGGCTCTCAGGAAGAGTTTTCGATCAGCTTGCGGAAGAACTGCGCGCCGGTCTTGGATATGCCCACCGGAAAGCGAGCGAAGTCGATGCGGGCATCGTGATGATCGGAATTCTTCCGACGCTAGGCCGGCATGACGTGGTCTCCGCGAATCTGTCGGACGTCCACCGCTACACCCTGCTCAACGATCAGATGGTGGCGGCCAGGGGCGAGGATTTCACCCTGGACATCGAGGGCGTCGAGCGGCTCACATGCACCTCGTCCTCCATCGCTCCCGAAGCCGCCTGCACCTCCGTGCAGTTGCACCTCCAGGTCACGCCCGACCGGTTCGCCGATGTGTGGAACGCGGCGCAGGCGATGGCATCCGTGCAGGTGGCACTGGGTGCCAACGCGCCGTTCCTGTTCGGCCGTGAGCTGTGGCGGGAGTCCAGGCCGCCGCTGTTCGAGCAGGCCACCGACACCCGGCCGCCGGAGCTGAAGGCGCAGGGGGTGCGCCCCAGGACCTGGTTCGGGGAGCGCTGGATCGAGTCCGCGTACGACCTGTTCGAGGAGAATCTGCGCTACTTCCCGCCCCTGCTGCCGATCTGCGACGACGTGGATCCGCTGCGGGTGCTCGACGAAGGAGGCATGCCGGAGCTTCAGGAACTGACACTGCACAACGGCACGGTCTACCGCTGGAACCGTCCGGTGTACGAGGTCGCCGACGGCGCACCGCATCTGCGGGTGGAGAACCGGGTGCTGCCGGCCGGTCCCACCGTGACCGATGTGATCGCCAACGCGGCCTTCTACTACGGACTGGTGCGCGCGCTCGCCGAGGACGCGCGGCCGGTGTGGACCAGACTGCCCTTCGCCGAGGCCGCCGCGAACTTCGACACCGCGTGCCGTCATGGCATCGACGCCGAGCTGCGCTGGCCGCGCCCGGGGCGGGCCGCCGGGATCACCACCGTGCCGGTGGTCAAGCTCGTACGCGACGAGCTGCTGCCGCTCGCCGCGGCCGGGCTCGACGCGTGGCAGATCGAGCCCGCGGACCGGGACTTCTATCTCGGGGTCATCGAGGGACGGTGCAACCGGCGGATGAACGGGGCCTCGTGGCAGGTGGAGACCTTCCACCAGGCGCTGGAGTCCGGTCTGGAGCGGGACGCCGCGCTCGCGGCCACCACCCGCCGTTACGCCGAGCTCATGCACCGAGGGGAGCCGGTGCACACCTGGCCGGTGGGGCTGCCAGCCCCGGCCGCCGGGAGGCCGGGATAAGGCGGAGAGGTACGAGGAGGGGCGGTACGGGGCGCTACGGGGCGGGTGGCGGTTGGGCGCGTGGGACGGGCGGCGGTCGGGTGCGTGGGGCGGGCGGCGGTCGGGTGCGTGGGGCGGGCGGCGGCGGGGTGCGTGGGACGGACGGCGGCGGGTCCGGCCCGGCAGGCCGGGCTCAGGACTCGTGGAGGTGGCCGACCGCCATGATCGCCCGCAGGATCACGGCCCGGATGTCGGCGGGGTCGCTCACCTCGTACCCCGCCCCCTCCGCGGCCCCGGCGATCTGGTCGACCTCACGCCGGTCCGCGTCGGGTCCCACGGCGATCGCGATCAGCGGCACCGGGCGTCCGGGGTCCACGAGGTCCCTGAGCCGCTCGATCAGTTCGCCGCGGGAGATGCCGTCGTCGTCCTGGTTCGAGCCGTCGGTGAGCAGGACGACCGCGTTGAACTTGCCCTGTACGTAGCCCGCCTGGGCCTCCTTGTAGGCGGCCAGGGCCGTGTCGTACAGACCGGTGTCACCGTCCGGGATGGGCTTGAGCGCGGTGATGGCGTCCGACAGCCGTTCGCGGTGGGTGCGGCCCTTCACCGGGGCGCCGAGCCGGACCGTCTCCGTCAGCTTGCGGTAGTCCTTGGAGCCGTCCAGCCGCGTACTGAACTCCCACAGGCCGATCTCGTCCTCGTGTGTGAACGTGGCGAGGGCTTCGAGCAGCGAGGCCTTGGTGACCTCCATCCTGCTCTGCCCCTTCCGTCCCGGCACGGGCGCCGTCATCGAGGCCGAGGCGTCCACGACCGTCGTCAGCCGGGCGCTCTGCACCGTCACCGTCCACAGACCCAGGGCCTGCTGGACCGCCTCGGACGACGGCGGGGCGGTGTCGCCCGCCGCGAACGGCTGCGGGGAGCGCCCGCCCGCCGTACGGACCAGCGCGGCCGGCACCCGCGACTCCGCCGCGTCCGCCACCCGGAAGCCGTGCCGCTCCAGCGTCCGGTACGAGGACTTCTCGCCCAGCAGCAGCATGAACCGCATGGCGGCGCGGCTCTGGTCGGTGGTCAGCTTGGTCACATCGACCAGGTTGTACGGATAGTCGAGCGCGGGCGCGCCGTCGGTGGGATAGAAGAGACTGAGATTCGGCGAGCCGTCGCCGGCCGAGTTGTGGGCGTAGGCCGCCTGTTCCGAGAGCAGTACCGCCTCGTTGGGCCGTGGAGCGCCCTTCCCACCGCCCGAGCCGTTCCCGGCCGAGTCGTCGCCCGCCGAGTCGTCGGCCGCGAGCGTTTGGAGCACCTGGGCGTCGGTGTCGGAGACGCGCCGGGTCAGGAGTTTGGCGGTGGCGGCGGTCCGGGTGTCACTCTTCGGCGCCTCCTGCCGGGAGGACTCGGAGATGCTGCTGAGCGCGAGCAGACCGGTGGCGCTGCGCGCCGGATCCGCCGACCCGAGGAGCAGCCGGTCCGTCTCGGTCGCCATCGCGGCGAGACCGGCCCAGGTATAGGTCTTCCGGGGCCAGCCCAGCGCTCGCGCCGACGCCGGCACCGCGGCCAGGGTCACCGGTGAGCCGGCCACATTGCCGGCCGGGGTCAGCGCGACGCCGCCGCTCGCGGTCGTGGCGCGGTCCACCCAGACATCGGAGTCGGGCACCCATATCTGGAAGTCGGGGACGGCGGTGCCGGCCGCGAGCAGGTCCGCCACCTTGTAGTTCTCGCGGGCTTCGACCCGTACGTCGAGACAGCGGCCGTCGGAGGTCACCTGGTCCCGGCGGGCGCGGTCCGCGACGGCGCGCAGGGCCGGGGCGATATCGGGCGAGGCCACCAGATCCACCCGGACCGGAGCGCGCTCGCAGGGGCCGGCGAAGGAGAGCAGTCCGCTGCCCACCGCGATCCCGGCCCCCGCCGTCACGGCGAGGACGAGCGAGACGGCGATGGCGACGCGGCGGCGGCGGCGCGGCGAACCGGCCCTGCCCGCTCTCCTCACGGGCTGGTGGGGCAAGCTGTGACGTCCCATGGTCCCCGGCCTGTCGTACGCGATCTTCGTACCTGCATTCGAGACCCTAGCGGCACCGCGCACGGCATGGGGCGGGAATGGCGTGGGACGGGATACTCACTTGGAGGCGGGCGTGCAGGCGGAGGCGGGACGGGTGGCCGGGTCTTTTCCCGAGGAGGCCATCTCACGGAGGACTCTGCGGACCGAGACGGTGCTCGTGCTGGCCCTGTCGCTGGGCGCGAGCGGGGTGTCCGCGCTCATCAGTTTCATCGGCTCGCTGACGAGGCCGGGGGCGCTCAGTGACCAGGCGGCCACGCTCAACTCGTCGGCGGCCCCCGGGCGGCCCTGGCTCGATCTCGCCTGGCAGCTCTTCGGGATCACCACCGCCCTGGTGCCGGTCGCGCTCGTCGCGCATCTTCTGATCAGGGAGCGCAGCGGACTGCGCGCCATCGGCTTCGATGCCCGGCGGCCCTGGTCGGATCTGGGCCGGGGAGCGCTGGTGGCGGCCGGTATCGGCAGCGCCGGACTGGCGTTCTACCTGGTGGTGCAGGCCGTCGGATTCAATCTCACGGTGGTGCCGGAGTCACTGCCGGACGTGTGGTGGAAGTTCCCGGTCCTGATTCTCTCGGCGGTGCAGAACTCCGTACTGGAGGAGGTCATCGTCGTCGGATATCTGCTGCGCAGACTCGGACAGCTCGGGTGGACTCCGATGGCGGCGCTGGCGGCCAGCTCGGTGCTGCGCGGCTCGTACCACCTGTACCAGGGGATCGGCGGCTTCGTGGGCAACATGGTGATGGGCGTGGTGTTCGTGCTGCTCTACCGGCGGTGGGGGCGGGTCGGTCCGCTGGTGGCGGCGCACGCGCTGCTCGACATCGGGGCGTTCGTCGGGTACGCGCTGCTGGCGGGGAAGGTGGACTGGCTGCCGACGGTGTAGCGGCCACGGAAGCGGCGCCGGCGGACGTAGCTGAGGGGCGTACGGGAGACTCCGTACGCCCCTCAGTGCTGTGGCCGTCCTCCGTGGCGGGTGTGCGTTCCCGCGCTTCGGATCAGGGCCTCTGGTCAGGGGGAGGCGAGCAGTTCGCCGTCGATGACGGTCACCGCCCGGCCGGTGAGCAGTGTCCGTCCGCCGCGCGACGAGGTACGGACGAGTCCGGTACGGGCGGATGCCTGGAGGCCGGTCAGTTCCGTACGGCCCAGCCGCGCGGACCAGAACGGAGCGAGCGCCGTGTGCGCGCTGCCGGTCACCGGGTCCTCGTCGATCCCGACCCCGGGGAAGAAGCACCGGGAGACGAAGTCGTAGCCGCTGCCCGGATCCTCGGCGGCGGCCGTGGCGATGATGCCGCGCCGGGAGGAACCGACGAGGGCGGCGAAGTCGGGGACGAGGGAGCGCACGGTCCGCTCGTCGGCCAGCTCGACCAGCAGATCGCCGACCTGCTCGGAGGTGTCGTGCACCGAGACCGGCCAGGCGCCGAGCGCGTCCGCGACCTTCTCCGGGATCTCCACGGGAGTCAGTGACGACGTCGGGAAGTCGAGGGTGAAGGTGCCGTCCTCGTCCGCCGTGGCACCGAGCACACCGGAGCGGGTGGCGAAGCGTACGGAGTTCTTCACACGTCCGGTGGAGCGCAGCACATGGGCGGTGGCCAGCGTGGCATGGCCGCACATGTCCACCTCGACGGCCGGTGTGAACCAGCGCAGCGCCCAGTCGGCGTCGCCACCGGGCGGCAGGGGGTGGGCGTAGGCCGTCTCCGAGAGGTTCACCTCGGCCGCCACCCGCTGGAGCCACCCGTCGTCGGGGAAGCCGTCCGAGTCCAGGAGCACGACTCCGGCGGGGTTGCCCGCGAAGGGGCGGTCGGTGAAGGCGTCGACGATTCGAATCCGCATCTTCCGAGCCTAGGCCCTGTCCGCTCCTGGAGGCGTACGCGCGGGGAGCGGCATGGGCACCCGTGCCGACACGGGTGGGGGCGGGCGGGACGGGTGCGGTGGCGGACCGTCTGACTCATCTCGGTGAATTCGACCGCCCAAGGGACGGCGGGGCTCGGCGCTGGTGCTCGCTCACCTGCTACCGGCTCTCCCGAGGTTGGCCCGAGAAACCGAAGACACACAACTGACCGTGGCCCCCGGGTTGGAAGTCTTCGACCGTGTTCAGATCAGCTGGAAGCCGGAGCCGAGTCACGAAGCGGAGCGTTAGCGGACATCCCACTCGCTGGTCGGAACGCAGTCGTGCATCGTGCCGGCCCAGTCGTCGAACCTCGCAACGAGGAACATGCGAGTCAGAAGGACGTCTCCTGCCCGCTGAGCGCGCACCATGAAGCCGAACTCGTCCGATACCGCGTCGCCCTCGACGGACATCGCGGGACTCATGCCCTGCTCGGTCACGTAGTCGAAGACCCGCTCAGTGAGCTCGGACGGCTTCTGCCCGACCAGCCGGAGGGTGTCCAGCCATACCTGGGGACCCCATAGAGCGTCGACGGCTGCGCAGGCCAAGACGTCGGAGTCCCGGTAGTAGAGCGTGACAGCGGTCGACCATCCGGGCGCGGCCGCCGCCCGGAAGTCGGCACGCCGGGTCAGGGCGCCATGGCGTGTTTCGGTCTGCAGCAGGGGGCTGGTGAACCCCTGGGCTTCCATCGCCGCGACCGACTGCTGGTGGCTCATGCCGAAGCGCAACGGTCCCACGCTCACGAATGGGGTGAAGTCCCACCGCGCCCGCTCGGCCTCATCGACAACCTGCCACACCCGGCATCAGCCTCCCTCACCCGTGCCCCGAAGATCGCTCCGCCGATCCCTTCGGGGGCATCGCCGAGGCGCAGTTCCACCTACGTGACGTTGGTGGCCAGCCGGCTCCGCCGTCCACGACCCTCGGGATCCTCTTCCACCCCCAGATCGTCGCTCTTACCGGACTTCTGGCCAACAGGGAGTGGGCCCGGAGAGCCAGACGGTCCGGACATGTTGGTTGGTTGGCTGGGGAGGTCACGCCGGAAGACGTGTTGCCCAGGCCGGTCCGAGTCGGACATCACTGACGGGTCACGCAGTGACAGCAGTGCTGCGTCTGCTCCTGGCGCGGCATGCCGAGCACCAGAGGGCCGACACCTCTGGGCGGGACGAGCTGAATGTCCATACGGACATGATCGCAAAGGGGTTTTCGCTGCCCAGCCTCGGCTGCCCGTCGCCCTGCTTGGGAGTGCTGCTCCTACAGCACGGCAACGCATGACTTCAGATCAGCGGCCAGGAAGACCAGGTGGGTGCCTTCCGCAGTATCGACTTGTCCCAAGGCGACGGGGTCATCTCCCGCACGCCGAAGATTCGGCAACCCCTGTTCGAAGTCCTTGCAGGTGGAGACGGCGTCCAGCGCCATGCATTCCTCCCGCCATACGTAGATGTCGAGGTATCGGTGAGCCGACTGCAGCTTCTCCCACACTTTGAAGGCTGCCCCGGCCCGCAAGGCTAGGGCAGCCGCATTGGCGGCATCGGTCGCATGTCGTTCGAGGGCAGTGGCCAGGTCTGCGCGATTCACGACGTGCAGTATGGCGCGCCGCAGGCGCCCCCCGTCGCCTGGCCAAGACGGACTAGAGCATCGAGAGCGGCACCAGATCACCCGCGGCAGTGGCCTGCCTGCCTGGTCAACCTTCGATGAGACGAAGCAGGCGGTCGTCAATGTTCGGTGAGACCGGTGAATCTTCGCTGAGACAGGACAACCGTCGATGTGAAGGGAATGCTTGCCGTTCGATGTGTTCCGATATATCGTTGACGCATCGCGACAGATCAACATGAGAGGAGCGTAGCGATGCGTTCACATGGACATGAGCATGGTCATCACGGGCCGGGATCCGGTCACTGCGGGCCCGGTCACCAGGGCCGCGGCGACTTCGAGGGGCGGCGCGGGGCCTTCGGGCCGTTCGGTCCGCCCTTCGGTGGTCCGTTCGGTGGTGGCGGACGTGGTCGCGGCGGTGGCCGGGGCCGGGCGCGCCGCGGCGATGTGCGCGCCTCGATCCTGGCGCTGCTGAAGGACCGGCCGATGCACGGGTACGAGATGATCCAGGAGATCGGCGAGCGCAGTGGCGGGGCCTGGCGGCCCAGCCCCGGATCGGTGTATCCGACACTCCAACTGCTGGAGGACGAGGGTCTGATCGCCAGCCGGAGCGAGGGCGGCAAGAATCTGTTCACGCTCACCGAGACCGGGCGCGCCGAGGCCGAATCGGGGCCCGACGCCCCATGGGAGGAAGCGGGACGCACCTTCGACTGGGACACCGTGAACGAGATCCGTCAGGCCGGGTTCGGGCTGATGGAGGCGTTCGGGCAGGTCTGGAAGACCGGTACGCCCGAGCAGCGCCAGAAGGCACTCGGGATCATCAACGAGTCCCGGAAGAAGCTGTATCTGATCCTCGCCGACGAGGACTGACCAGCACCGACGAGGACCGATGTTCCGCCCGCCGGTTCGTCCGGCGCGCGCGGTACGTACGGACATGGGCCCCGCGGCTCCGGGCGAATTCCAGGGGCCCATGCGCGTGCCCGTGTCCGGCCGTCAGACCCGGTCGGTCGAGCCGAGCCGCCAGAACACCGCCGAGTCGAACCAGTCGGAGGCCCGTGGATACGGCCCCTCGTCATGGCAGTGGAACGCCGCCCAGAAGATGTCCCCGCGCAGCGCGTCGGGCGGTGCGTACACGCGGTAGACGTACTGTCGCCCGTCCACGGCGAGCAGGGCGACCATCCAGTACAACGAGACTCTCCTCCTGGCCGCCGCGGTGATGGCGCGTCCGTACGTGTCGGACGCGAGGGCGCTCCATGACGGTTGCGCATGGACAGGGGGGAAGGCGGGGGGAGACGGGGGAGGGCGGGTGAAGGACAGCGGTGAAGTACTGCGGTGAAGGGCTGCGGTGAAGGGCGGCAGGGTCGGGAAAGCGCGTCGGGAAGGCAAGGCGGCGCGAGTCCCCTGGGGGAGAGAGGCCGCGATCTCCTACGTAAGGAGGAGAACCCGACCGCACGCACCCAACTCCGGTGGGACCCGGAAATGCTCCCCACCGGGGATGTCACGCGCGGAGGGGGTCTGATGGGGTGGGAGGGTGCAAAGCCCTCTTCCGCGGGTGCCGGACCAGACCGCACCGACCCGAGCCCACAGCGCGCCGGCGCGTGCCGGCGCCGAGCGGAGACGCGCCGCGGCCGAGGCCCGGCTCACGGCGGAACTGGCCGCCGCCCTCGCGGGATCGCGCCGCAGGGCGCTGCGCGACGGTGACGCGCAGATCGACACGGCTCATCTGCTGCACTCGCTGCTGGAGGCGGACCCCGAGGTACAGGCGGCGTTCGACAGCAATGACCAGGTGGTCAGGGTGCTCGGTTATCTCGTCCAGCGCAGCATCGGCTACGGACTGCGCTGGCAGCGGACGGTGGAGGACTCGGGCGCCGTACCCGTGGTGCGGGAGCGGGCCATGAGCGGCTGGTCGCCACAGGCCGTCACCGCCATGCGGCGCGCGCTGGAACATGCCGCGCGCCACGGCGAACCGCGCGCCCGCGGGCTCGATCTGCTCGCCGCGCTCGTCTCGGACCGGGAGTGCCGGGCGGTCGATGTGCTCGTACGGGCGGGGGTGGACGCGGAGTCGCTTGCCGGACGGCTGTCCCGGGAGCGGGGGGAGGGCGCTCGACAGGTGTAACCGACAGGTGTGACAAGGATGTCGCTCCTGACGCCACCTGTCATGATGACGCCATGCATGCGTCTCAGGGGAGGAGCGTCGGCCTGGGCATCGCCCTGGCGTCGGCGTTCGCGTTCGGCGGTTCGGGTGTCGCGGCCAAGCCGCTCATCGAAGCGGGGCTCGACCCGCTCCATGTGGTCTGGCTACGGGTGACCGGCGCCGCGATGGTCATGCTGCCGCTCGCCTGGCGCCACCGTGCCCTGCTGCTGCGCAGGCCCGCGCTGCTCGCCGGCTTCGGTCTCTTCGCGGTGGCCGGCGTACAGGCCTTCTACTTCGCCTCGATCTCCCGTCTGCCCGTCGGGGTCGCGCTGCTGATCGAGTACCTCGGGCCGGTGATCGTCCTGCTCTGGGTGCGTTTCGTCCAGCGCCGGCATGTCACCCGCGCCGCCGCCGTGGGCGTGGTGCTCGCGGTGGGCGGACTCGCCTGCGTGGTCGAGGTCTGGGCCGGGCTGAGTGTCGACCCGATCGGGTTGCTGCTCGGGCTCGGCGCCGCCGGCTGCCAGGCGTTCTACTTCATCCTGGCCGACCAGGGCAGCGGTGGTGAGGACGCGCCGGACCCGCTGGGTGTGATCGCGTACGGGCTCCTCGTCGGCGCCGTCGTACTGACCGTCCTCGCCCGCCCCTGGGACATGGACTGGTCCGTGCTCGGCGGGAGTGCCGACATGGGCGGCTCCGAGGTGTCCGCCGGTCTGCTGCTGGGCTGGATCGTGCTGATCGCGACCGTGCTCGCCTATGTGACCGGTGTCGTCTCGGTGCGCAGACTCTCCCCGCAGGTGGCGGGCGTGGTCGCCTGTCTGGAGGCGGTCGTCGCGACCGTACTGGCGTGGGTGCTGCTGCGGGAGCATCTCTCGGCGCCGCAGATCGTCGGCGGCGCCGTCGTGCTCGTCGGTGCCTTCATCGCGCAGTCGACGACACCGGTGGCGCCGAGTACGCCGTCGGGACCGGTGGCGGGCGGACCCGGCGGGGAGCGGACGGCGAAGACGTCCATGGGCGAGACACGGTTGTCCGCCGAGCGCACCACGCCATAGGGTGCCGATCATGCATTCGACCGTACTGCCGCCTCCCGCCGCTTAGCGCGGGCGGCCATCCGCTGACGAAGACCGGGCCGGGGCAGGGCTGTCCGCCGGACAGCCACTGGTTCCCGTACGGTTCGTCGCTGCCCGCGTGACGGAGCTGAGCGACCATCCACCCGTTCTTCACACGGAGACGTCACGTGTCGAATCCTTCTTCCGCGCCCGCTTCCGGCATGCCCGCCGGATCCGGCGTGTCCGGGCCCGGCTTGCCCGTCGGGCGGGGCCTGTTCTTTCTGATCATCGCCGGGATCGCCTGGGGGACCGCGGGAGCCGCCGGCTCACTGGTCTACCGGATCAGCGATCTCGGCCCACTCGCGCTCTCCTTCTGGCGCTCCGCCGGCGGGCTCGTCCTGCTGCTCGGCGCGCTCGCGCTGCGGCGGCGCCGTGCGCCCGTACCCGCGGAGCCACTGCTGTCCGCGGAGCCGGCGCTGTCCGCGGAGTCACCGCGCCGGCGGCTGCTCCGTACCGTCGCGACCGGCGTCGGTCTGACCGTCTTCCAGAGCGCCTATTTCGCCGCCGTCGAGGCGACCGGTCTCGCGGTCGGCACGGTGGTCACCCTCGGCGCGGGTCCCGTGCTCATCGCGCTCGGCGCGCGCCTCACGATGGGGGAGCGGCTCGGCGGTGGCGGTCTGATCGCGGTGACCGGCGCGCTGGCCGGTCTCGGAGTGCTCGTACTGGGCGGGGAGAGCGGCACCGTACGCCCCGCCGGGGTGGCGCTGGCGATCCTGTCGGCGGCCGGATACGCGGGGATCACCCTTCTCACCCGGCGGCTCGGGCGGGACGGTGGCGGAGCCGACGCCATGACCACCACCGCCTGGGCCTTCGCCATCGGCTCGGTCCTGCTGCTGCCACTCGCCGTGGGCGAGGGTCTGATGCCGCACACCGCGGAACCGGTGCGGGTGATCTGGCTGCTGGTGTACATCGCGGCCGTGCCCACGGCGCTCGCCTACGCCCTCTACTTCGCGGGGGCCGCGGTGGTGCGTGCCGCGACCGTCTCCGTGATCATGCTGCTGGAGCCGGTGAGCGCGGCGGTGATCGCGGTCGTCCTGCTCGATGAGCGGCTGACCGTCGCCACCGTGGCCGGCACGCTGCTGCTGCTCGCGGCGGTGGCGGGGCTCGCACTGGCGGAGGCCAGGACCGCGGCAGTCCGGCGCAGGGCCGCGGCGGCGCTGGTCTGACGTAGGACGACGGCGGGGGCGCGGATCCGATGTCCGTGATCCGCGTCCCCGCCGTGCGCGCGGAGCTGATGTCCATGATCCGCGTCTTCGCCCTGCGCGCGGATCTCATGTCCGTCACCCGCGTCCCCACCGTGCGGGAGGGCGCCTCCGCGCCGGAGAACGACTCGCGGTACGGAGGGGCCCTCTGAGCACGCCGTACGGAGCGGCCTCAGCGCATGGCCTCAGCGCACGGAGGGATACCTCAGAGCACGGAGAGATAGTCGGGAAGGGCGACGGCCGGGTCGAGATCGTCGGCCGGCACCGGAGCGCCGTAGCCGCGCGCCAGGGGCACCACCCCGGCCCAGTGCGGCAGTCCGGCATCCTCGGGGTCGTCATTGGGGCCGCCGGTACGGACCTTGGCGGAGACCTCGTCGAGATCGAGGCGGATCACGGCGGTCGCGGCCAGCTCACGGTCGTTGGCGCGGCGCGAGTCGTACGAGCGGCCGGGCACGACATGGTCGACGATCGCGTCGAGGGCGGCGCGCCGCTCCTCGGCGTCGGTCACCTGGCGGGCGATGCCATGGACCACGACGGAGCGGTAGTTGATCGAGTGGTGGAAGGCGGATCGGGCCAGGACCAGACCGTCGACATGGGTGACGGTCAGACAGACCGCCAGCCCAGGAGCCTCCGTACGTCCCGAGTCCGTACCGCCCGCCATACGCAGCGGACGCGACCCGGTCGAGCCATGGACGTACAGCCGCTCGCCCACCCGGCCGTAGAGCGTCGGAAGGACGACCGGTGCTCCGTCGCGGACAAAACCGAGATGGCAGATATACGCCTCGTCGAGGATGGCGTGCACCAGCTCATGGTCGTACGCCGCCCGCTCCCTGGCCCGGGTCGGGACGGTCCGTGCGGTGGGCCGGTAGGCGGCGGGGGCGCTCGGTGGCGCGGTCTCCGGCATTGCGTCCTCCATTGCACTAGTGCATAGTATGCTTTGTGCTAGGAGAGTATCGGATTGCGGGTCGGGGCGCGGCGGAGATTTCCGCGAGCGTGGAGCGCGCGGTCGGCGCGGGTGAGCTGACTCCAGGTCAGCTGCTGCCCCCGCTGCGGGAGTTGGCGACACGGCTCGGGGTCAACCCGAACACCGTCGCGGCGGCCTACCGCACCTTGCGTGAGCGCGGGGTGATCGAGACCGCGGGGCGCCGGGGCAGCCGGGTGCGACCGCGCCCGGCCAGTACGGCCCGTGGATCGATCAGGGTCGACGCGCCTCCGGGCGTACGGGATGTCTCGGAGGGCAATCCCGATCCGGCCCTGCTGCCGCCCCTGCACGACGCTCTCGCCGCCGCCGCGCGCCATGACGCGCGGGAGCCGGGGCTGTACGGACAGCCGCCCGTGGACGCGGAGTTCGCGCGGCTGGCCCGCGCGGATCTCGACGCCGACGGGGTGCCCGCCGGGCCCGTCGCCGTCACCTCGGGGTCGCTGGACGCGATCGAGCGGGTACTGGCCGCCCGGCTGCGGCCGGGTGACGCGGTCGCCGTCGAGGATCCGGGCTGGGGCAGTCTGCTGGATCTCGTACCGGCGCTCGGACTGCGGCCCGTACCGGTGGGGCTGGACGACGACGGACCGCTCCCCGCCGATCTGGACCGCGCGCTGCGGGCCGGGGTCCGGGCGGTCGTGATCACCGACCGCGCGCAGAATCCCACGGGGGCCGTGGTGGGCGCGGCCCGCGCGGAGGAACTGCGCGCCCTGCTCGCGACCCGTCCCGAGGTGCTGCTCATCGAGGACGATCACGGCCACCGCATCGTGGATGTGCCCCTGCACCCGCTCGCCGGGGCCACGGAGAGCTGGGTGCTCGTACGGTCCACCGCCAAGGCGTACGGGCCCGATCTGCGGCTCGCGGTGCTGACCGGCGACACGGAGACCGTGGACCGGGTCCTGGGTCGGCAGCGGCTCGGCCCCGGCTGGGTGAGCCGGCTCCTCCAGCGGGCCGTCGTCCATCTGTGGACCTCGGGAGCCGTGGACGCGCGGGTGGTGGCCAGGTCGTACGGGCTGCGCCGGGACGCGCTCGTCACGGCCCTGGCGGAGCGGGGAGTCGAGGCGCACGGCCGCAGCGGGATGAATGTCTGGGTGCCGGTGGCCGACGAGACCGGCGCGGTGGCGCGGCTGCTGCACACGGGCTGGGCGGTCGCGCCCGGGGCGCGCTTCCGGATGGCGGCGCCGCCGGGCGTACGGCTGACGGTGTCGTCCCTGACGGACGAGGACATCGGCCCTGTCGCCGACGCGCTGGCCGCGGCGGCGGGACCCGCGCCCGCGCGCAGCTACGGCTGACCGCGCGGATGCTGACCGCGCGGTCACGGCTGAGCCGGCGCGCAGCTGCGGCTGATCACCCGCACACCTATGGCCGACCGCCCGTGGACTTCGGCCGACCGCCCGCGGGCTTCCTGGCCCGGCTCTGGGTGAGCGCGGCCCCGGCGAGGATGATCAGAGCGCCGACGGGGGTGTTCCAGGTCAGTTCCTCATCGAGGAGCGTGACTCCGGCCGCGGTGGCGATGACCGGGATGAAGTAGGTGACCATCGTGCCGGTCGTGGGTCCGACCTCGGCGACCACCCCGTACTGGAGCAGGATCGCCAGACCGGTGCCCAGCGCGCCGAGCACGAACACGGAGAGCAGCGGGAGCGCCGGGAACGAGGTCGGCAGTGTGGTGAACAGCGGTGTGACGAGGGCCAGTTGCGCTGTGGCGATCAGGAGCTGCGCACCGGTCAGGGAGAGATGGGAACTGCTGCTGCCCGCCAGGGTACGGCGTACGTAGATCCAGCCGACCGGATAGCTCAGCGAGGCGAGCAGGGCCATCGCCGTACCTGTGAGGTCGAGTCCGGAGAAGCCCTGCCAGGCGCCCAGTACGGTCAGCACGCCGAGGAAACCCAGGCCGAGGCCGGCGACCCGGCGGCGGGTGGGGCGGTCCTCGGAGAGGGCGACCAGGGAGAGCGCCATGCCCCACAGCGGCGAGGTGGCGTTGCAGATGCCCGCGAGTGTCGAGGGGATCGTCAGCTCGGCGTAGGCGAACAGCGAGAACGGCAGGGCGTTGAGGAGGAAGGCCGCGACGGTGAGATGGACCCAGGTGCGCCGGCCCCGGGGGAGCCGTTCGCGCTTGACGCCCATCGCGACGGCCAGCACCGCCGTACCGAAGAGCAGTCGGCCGAAGGTGACCTGGAACGGCGCGAAGCCATGGGTGCCGACCTTGATCAGCAGAAAGCTGAAGCCCCAGATGACCGCGAGCGCCGCGAACCGGACACGCCAGTCGAAGGCGAGGCGGGTACGGGGCCGGGCCGGCGTCGAGGGCGTCGAGGGCGCGGACGGGGAGGAAGGCGCGGACGGGGAGAGAGGCGCGGACGGCGAAGAAGGTGTGGACGGGGTGACCGTGGCGGAGGACGGGCCGGGGCGTGGCGGGGTGGCGGTGCTCATAGCGCACACGATGTCGTGGTCCATCTCGTAGAACAAGCGAGATTATGTCCACCCTTCTGGTTAGTATCGCTTACATGTTGAATCTGGAGCGGCTACGGACCCTGGATGCCCTGGCCCGCCATGGCTCGGTGAGCGGCGCCGCCGAGGGGCTGCATGTCACGACCTCGGCCGTCTCCCAGCAGATGGCCAAACTGGAGCGTGAGGTGGGCCAGCAGCTCCTGGCCAGAAATGGGCGCGGTGTGCGGCTCACCGACGCGGGAAGGCTGCTCGCCGATCACGCGGCGCGCATCCTCTCCCAGGTCGAGGTGGCGCAGTCGGACATCGAGGCCCAGCGCGGCCGGGTGGTGGGGGAGGTGCGGATCTCGGCCTTCCCGACAGCGGCCCGGGGGCTCTTCCCGGCGGCGATCCGCGCCCTGCACGAGGGCCATCCCGAACTGCGGGTCCGCTCGCGCGAACTGGAGCCCGAGGCCGGGATCCGGGGAGTGATCAGGGGCGATCTCGATCTCGGTGTGGTGCTGGACTGGAGCAACAAACGGCTGCCCGTGCCGGGTGGTCTGGCCACGGCCCACCTCCTCGACGACGCCGCCGATGTGGCCATGCCCGTGGACCATCCGCTCGCGGGGCGCCAGGAAGTGGATCTGGAGGAGTTCGCGGACGACGACTGGGTGTCCTGGCCGGAGGGCGAGTTCTGCCACGACTGGCTGATGTTCACACTCCGCTCGAAGGGGTTCGAGCCGCGGATCGCGCATCTCGCGGGGGAGTACCACACCCAGCTCGCCCTGATCGCGGCCGGACTGGGAGTGTGTGTCGCGCCGAGACTGGGGCGCGGGGCCGTCCCCGAGGGGGTCGCGGTCGTTCCCGTACGGCAGAAGATGCGCCGCCATATCCACGCCGTGTGGCGGATCGACGCGGATCGCCGTCCTTCGATCAGGGCGGCCGTCGAGGCCCTGTGCGAAGCGGCGCGGATGGTGGACGGCGGCTGACGGTCCCAGGACCGCTGATGGGCGGCTGATGTGCGCAACGGCGGGGCGAGGCGGGGACGGGGGCGGCCGACGGGCCCCACTCCCTGCCGACGAAGAGTGGGGCCCGTCAGCCGCCGGTCTTGTTGCCCGCCGTCAGGCGAGTGTGATCGAGTCGCCGGTGACCGTGATCGACGCGGCCGGCAGCGGCTGCGTCGCGGGCCCGGACTTCACACTGCCGTCGGTCACACTGAACTGGCTGCCGTGGCACGGGCAGTGGATGAGTCCGTCGGAGATGTCCTTCACGGCACAGCCCTGGTGTGTGCACTTGGACGAGAAGGCCTTGAACTCGCCCGCCGCGGGCTGGGTGACCACCACCCCCTTGTCGGCGAAGACCATTCCGCCGCCCTCCGGGATGTCGGTGGTCTTCGCGAGGACATCACCCCCGCCGGCGCCGTCCGCGCTGTCCCCGCCCGCCGCCGGATCCCCGGCCGCGGGCGAGTCGGCGGCCGGGTCCGACCCCGGCGCGCTGTCCGAAGACGTGCTGTCCGAACCGCCGCACGCGACGAGCGCCGCGCCCAGCCCCGCAGCTCCGGCCGCGGCGACCACGGTCCTCCGCGTCACGATCCGTGCGGACCCCTGCCATGCGGTCATACCCAGCTCCGTTCCGACGGCCGGCTCTCGGTCGGCCGGTTCACCGGAAGATACGCACACGAATACTGTGATGTTCAAGCACCCAGAGACTTTCTGAAGAAGTCGAGCTCCCGCAGGAGCAGCCGGTCCGCCACACCCTCCTCGGCCACGAGATGGCCCGTACCGGGCAGCGGCAGTACGGAGTGCGGCCGGCCCGCCGCGAGCAGGGCCGCCGAGAGACGGAGCGTATGTGCCGGGACCACATTGTCGTCGGCGAGTCCATGGACGAGCAGCAGCGGACGGGTCAGCCGTTCGGCGTACGGGGGCAGTGAGCTGCGCTCGTACGCGTCGGGCTGGAGATCCGGATGGCCGAGGTAGCGCTCCTCCCAGTACGTGTCGTACAGCCGCCGGTCGGCCGAGGGCGCGCCCGCGACGGCGGCGTGGAACACATCGGGGCGGTGCAGCACGGCGCCCGCCGCCAGATAGCCGCTGAACGACCAGCCACGGATACCGACCCGCGCCAGATCCAGGGCGTCGTACCGCTCGGCCGCCGCGTGCAGCGCGTCGATCTGGTCCGTCAGGACAGGCGTCAGCCGGTCACCGGAGATGGCGCGCTGCCACTCCACCCCGCGCCCCGGAGTGCCGCGCCCGTCGGTGGCCAGCACCGCGAAGCCCTGCTCGGCGAACCACTGGCACACGGCGGTGTACCAGGCGCTCGCCCGCGTGACGACCTGCATACCGGGTCCGGAGTACGGGCTGAGCAGCACCGGCAGTCCGCCCGAGCCCCTCTCGTACCAGGACGGCAGATGGAGCCGGGTGCGCAATTCCCGCTCGCCCAGCACGAGATGGACCGGCCGGGGGGTGACCAGGGGTTTTTCGGCGAGGACCGCGATCCGGCCGGCGGGCTCGCCGCCACGCAGCACCGTCACCCGCCGGCCGTCCGGAGTTCCGCTGTCGAGGACGAGCGTGTCACCCCCGGCGGCGGCCCGGTGCACACCGGGCTCGTCGGTCACCCTGATGAAGCCGCGCTCCGGTCCGTACGACCACACATGGACCTCGGTCGGCTCCTCGCTCGCGGTGAACCAGACCCGTTCGCCGGCCGCGCCGAGCACCTCACGGACATGGAGCCCGGCCGGGGCGGGGACCCCGCCGATCCGGATCGAGCGGGCGTCGCCGTGTACGTACGGCAGGACCGGCACGCCGGACGCGGTGTGCAGCGGCGCTCCCGCCGGGAACTCCACCCAGTGGGTGTCGGTGTGGCGGGACAGCGGTTCGACGGCTCCGGTCGCCGGATCCGCGCGCAGGATCCACACCGTGCGCTGGTCCCGGGTCTGGAGGCTGATCACCGGGCCGACGCTTTCCCACTCCGCGCTCACCACGTACTCGAAGGCGAGGTCCTGCCAGAGCCCCTTCGGCGCCTCCTCCTCGGGTGCCCGTTCGGGGAGCAGGACCGGTGTCTGGCCGCCCTCGACCGTGACAACACACAGCGTTGTCCGCGCGTTGGCCGTGCCCGCCACCGGATAGGGGATCGAGCGGGGCGGCCGGGCGGGGTCGGACGGATCACCGATGTACCAGCGCGCCACCGTCGAGGTGTCGACCCGGGCCACGAGGAGTGCGTCGCCCGAGGGTGACCACCAGTAGCCGCGCGATCTGCCGATGGACTCCGCGGCGGTGTGGTCGGCCAGACCGTAGGTCACCTCGGGCGCCTCGGGCTCGGCGAGCGGCCGGTCCTGACCGCCGTCGGTCCGTACGAGACGGAGGGTGCCCCCGGTCACATAGGCGACCAGGGTTCCGTCCGGGGAGGGGCGCGGGTCGGTCACCGGTCCGGCGGTGGGGATACGCCGGGGCGTGCCACCGTCCGTCCGTACCACCCAGAGCGCGCCTCCCAGCGCGAACGCCACCACGCGCGCCTCACGGTCGGTGGCGTACGCCACCACCCCCGTGGCGGTCTCGCGCGCCCGTTCGCGCCGGGTCCGCTCCTCCTCGGACAGCGGCTCGGGTCCGTCCTCGTCCCCGTACCCGCCACCATCCCCGTACCCGCTGAGCGTTGCCGGGTCGGCGAGCATCCGTTCCTCGCCGTTCTCGTACAGCCACAGAGGTGTGCGCGGATCGACGCCGGAGACGGACCGTACGAACAGCACGCGCTCGCCGTCCGGGGAGACCGTGAACCGGCGGGGGACACCGAGCGTGAAGCGCCGGGTACGGGCGAACTGACGGGGGAACGCGTTGTCTTCCACGGTCCGCGTGGACGGTGCGGGCAGCATGATCGGTGTGATCTCCGGGTTCTGTAGGGGCGGGGCGGGAAAACACGGCACCGTACGGTGCCGTCGGACATGGGATCGAGCGGCCGTCACCCCCGCAGTAACCTGGCGCAATGCTCACCGAAGTCACCGCGACCCGCTATGTCACGCCGTTGCGTGAGGGCGGGTCGCTTCCGGGGATCGTCGAGGCCGACGATCTCGGTACATACGTCATGAAATTCACCGGCGCGGGACAGGGCAGGAAGACCCTGGTCGCGGAGGTGATCTGCGGGGAACTCGGCCGCAGGCTCGGCCTGCGCGTCCCCACGCTGGTGCGGATGCAGCTCGACCCGGTCATCGGACTCTCGGAGCCGGACCAGGAAGTACAGGAGCTGCTGAAGGCGAGCGGTGGGCTGAATCTCGGTATGGACTATCTGCCGGGATCGCTCGGCTTCGACCCGCTAGCTTACCAGGTGGGTCCCGAGGAGGCCGGACGGGTCCTCTGGTTCGACGCCGTCATCAACAACGTCGACCGCTCCTGGCGCAACCCCAACATGCTGGTCTGGCACGGTGACTTGTGGCTGATCGACCACGGCGCCACCATGATCTGGCACCACAACTGGCCCGGTGCCGAGGCCTCGGCGGCGAAGCCGTACAACGCCTCCGACCACGCGCTCGCACCCTTCGCACCCGATCTCGCCTCCGCCTCCGCCGAGTTGGCGCCGCTGGTCACCGAGGAACTGCTGACCGGGATCGCCGCCGACGTACCCGACGAGTGGCTGGTCGACGAGCCGGGCTTCGACTCGACCGACGCGCTGCGCCGTGCCTATGTGGAGCCGCTGCTCGCGCGCGCCGCCACGGTCCATGAACGGATCGTTCTCGACGCGCCCACCAGGCCGGACGGTCCTTCGCGGGCGCCCGGCTGGCTGGCCGGCCGGCTGGACCCCACGGCGCGCACCACGCACTCCCGGACGCGGCGGACGCCGGACGAGCAGTCGAAGAACGAGAAGGACGGCGCCCAGTGAGCGACAAGGACGTCTACGAGTACGCGCTGCTGCGCGTGGTGCCACGCGTCGAGCGCGGTGAGTGCTTCAACGCGGGGGTACTCGTCTACTGCCGTGCCCAGTCCTATGTCGCGGCCAGGACCCATCTGGACGAGGCCAAGCTGACGGCCCTCGATCCGCGGGCCGATGTGGTGGGGGTACGGGCCGCCCTGCACGCGGTCGAGAGCGTCTGCCGCGGCGGTGAGCTGGCGGGGCAGGCGGCGGGGGACGACGCGGGCCGGCGGTTCCGCTGGCTGATCGCGCCGCGCTCGACGGTCGTACAGCCCGGTCCCGTACACACCGGATTGACGGCGGACCCGAGGGCCGAGGCGGAACGGCTGCTGGAGCTGCTGGTGCGCTGACGCCGAACGGCCCTGACGCCGAACGGCCCTGACACCGAGCGGCGCTGACGCCGAGCGGCCCGCGCCGACGGGCACGGCGGCCGTGTGACTTCGGCTTCTCGTCCCCCTGTCGGTCCCATGGGACGTTGACACCGGGTGCCGTGCCTTCTAGCGTCTCGAATGCTGAAGCGACTAAGCGGTCGCTCAGGCTTGAGAGTCGCGGATCCCTGAGGCGAGGAGAACAGAGGATGTCCACCACCGAGCAGCGCGTAGCCATCGTGACCGGGGCGGCACGTGGCATCGGCGCCGCCACCGCGCTGCGACTGGCGGCGGAGGGCCGCGCCGTCGCCGTACTCGACCTGGACGAGGCGGCCTGCAAGGAGACCGTCGGGAAGATCACCACGGCGGGCGGTACCGCGCTCGCCGTGGGCTGTGACGTCTCCGACAGCGCGCAGGTGGAGGCCGCCGTCGCGCGGGTCGCCGCCGAACTGGGGCCGCCGACGGTCCTTGTCAACAACGCGGGGGTGCTCCGCGACAATCTGCTCTTCAAGATGAGCGAGTCCGACTGGGACACCGTGGTGAACGTCCATCTCAAGGGCGCGTTCCTGATGGCCCGCGCCTGTCAGAAGTACATGGTGGACGCCGGGTTCGGCCGTATCGTCAGCCTCTCCTCCAGCTCCGCGCTGGGCAACCGGGGCCAGGCCAACTACGCCGCCGTCAAGGCCGGTCTCCAGGGCTTCACCAAGACCCTCGCCAAGGAACTGGGCAAGTTCGGTGTCACCGCCAACGCCGTGGCCCCGGGCTTCATCGTCACCGAGATGACGGCCCGGACCGCCGCCCGTGTCGGTATGGGCTTCGAGGACTTCCAGGCCGCCGCCGCGAGCCAGATCCCCGTCCAGCGCGTGGGCAGGCCGGAGGACGTGGCGAACGCCATCGCCTTCTTCGCGGGCGACGACGCGGGCTTTGTCTCCGGCCAGGTCATGTATGTGGCCGGCGGACCCCTCAACTGAGTCGGCGGACTCCTCAACTGAGGCGGGCAAGCGGGGACATGGGGACAGGGACATGGGGACAGGGCAGGGAGGCAGGGATATGACCGACGGGACGGAGCGGGGCCGGCGGGCGCCCGACAGCGGCAAGGTCGCGCTGATCACGGGCGCGAGCCGGGGCATCGGATACGGCGTCGCCGAGGCGTTCGTCGCCCGTGGCGACCGGGTGTGCATCACCGGCCGTGGCGAGGAGGCGCTCAAGGAGGCGGTGGAACGGCTCGGTTCCGACCGGGCGATCGGGGTGGCGGGCAAGGCGCATGACGAAGCGCACCAGGCGGTCGCCGTGGAGCGCGCCATGGAGGCGTTCGGCCGGGTCGACTATCTGGTCAACAACGCCGGTACGAACCCGGTCTTCGGCCCGATGGCCGAGCTGGACCTCAATGTGGCCCGCAAGGTGTTCGAGACGAATGTCGTCTCGGCGCTCGGCTTCGCCCAGCTCACCTGGCGGGCCTGGCAGCGGGAGAACGGCGGCGCGATCGTGAACATCGCGTCGGTCGCCGGGATCTCGGCGTCCCCGTTCATCGGCGCGTACGGCATGAGCAAGGCCGCGATGGTCAATCTGACCCTCCAGCTCGCGCACGAGTTCGCACCGGCCGTGCGCGTCAACGCGATCGCGCCCGCCGTGGTCAAGACACGGTTCGCGCAGGCGCTCTACGAGGGCAGGGAGAGCGAGGTGGCCGCCGCCTATCCGCTGGGGCGGCTCGGGGTGCCCGAGGACATCGGGGGCGCCGCGGCGTTCCTCACCTCGGACCAGTCGGACTGGATCACCGGTCAGACCCTGGTGGTCGACGGCGGGATCTTCCTCAACGCCGGGGTGGGGTGAGCGCGGGAGCGGACACCCGCCCGCGCCGGTGAACAGGGGCGTGGACGACCTCTCCAAAAGCCCCACCGGATCACCGTATTGATTCGGCCAACGCTGCGGTATGGTCTGCCGATCCATGGCTGAACAAGGAGTGTGAAGTGTTCAACCGGACCAGTCGGCAGGCCGCCGCGGCCCTCGCGTCCATGTCCCTTCTCGCGGGATGCGGCTTATTCTCGGACGACGAGGAGGAGGCGGCGCAGAAGATAACCGTCGGTACGACCAGTGAGCCGCCTACGCTCGATCCCGCGGCGTCCTGGGACAACGGCTGGGAGATGTTCCGCAACGTCTTCCAGACATTAGTCGCCTTTCCCACGGGCAGTTCGTATCCCCAGCCGGACGCCGCCCGGCACTGTGAGTTCGCCGATGTGTCGAACCAGGTCTTCCGCTGCACACTGCGCGAGGGGCTGACGTTTTCGGACGGCGACAAGCTCGACGCGGCGGCGGTCAAGCACTCCTTCGACCGGATCCTGAAGATCAATGTACAGGGTGGTCCCGCCGGTCTGCTGGAGTCCCTGGAGCGGGTGGAGACACGCGGCGACGACACCGTCGTCTTCCGGCTGAAGAAGCCGGACGCGACCTTCCCCTTCATCCTGGCCACACCCGCCATGTCCATCGTGAACCCGGCGGAGTACCCGCTGGGCAAGCTGAGACAGGACGGCAAGGTCAGCGGTTCGGGACCGTACGAACTCGCCTCTTACGCCACGGGCGACCAGGCGGAACTGACCAGGAACGAGCGGTACGCGGGGTTCGCCGACCGCAGGAACAACGGCGTCACGATCAAGTACTTCAAGGACTCCGGCACCCTCTTCGACGCGCTGAAGAAGGAGGAGATCGACGCCATCTACCGCGGTCTCACCTCGGAGCAGGTCGTCGAACTGGAGGAGAAGAAGCGGGAGAACGAGGCGCTCCAACTGGTGGAGACGGTCGGCGCCGACATCCGCTATCTGGTGTTCAACCCCGCGGACCCGGCCGCCGGGCAGCTCGCCGTACGGCAGGCGGTCGCCCAGATCGTGGACCGTGACGCGCTGGTCGCCAAGGTCTACCAGGGCACGGCGGAGCCGCTCTACTCGATGGTTCCCAAGGGCATCGCGAGCCACGCCACCAGCTTCTTCGACCAGTACGGCGACCCCGATGTGGACAAGGCGAGCGCCATTCTCGCGGAGCAGGGCATCGAGACCCCCGTACCCCTCACGTTCTGGTACACGACGGACCGGTACGGATCGGGCACGGCGGCGGAGTTCGGCGAGCTGAAGCGCCAGCTCGAAGCGTCGGGGCTGTTCAGGATCACACTGCGCGGCAAGCCGTGGAAGGAGTTCCAGGCCGGCTACCAGAAGGGGCAGTACCCCGTCTTCGGCCGCGGCTGGTTCCCCGACTTCCCGGATCCGGACAACTTCATCGCCCCCTTCGTGGGCAAGCACAACGCGCTGAGCACGCCGTACGAGAGCCCCGAGATCACCCAGACCCTGCTGCCCCAGTCGCGCAAGGTGAGCGACCGCGCGGCGGTCAACAGGCATTTCGCGCGGGCCCAGGAGATCTTCGTCGGGGACGTACGGCTGCTGCCGCTCTGGCAGGGCAAGCTGTATGTCGCCTCCAGGGACGACATCGCGGGCGGCGAGCGCGCGCTCGATCCGCAGACGGTGATGCAGATGTGGGAGCTGTACCGCAAGGCGAGCTGGTAGCGAGCCGCCGACGGGCGGGCGGGCCGGCGGGAGGGCGGGCGGACAGGGCCTGGGCGGCGCTCCGGCGCCCCGGCGCCCTGGCCGGCCTCCGGGTCGGGGGCGGGGGCCGTTGTCAGTGCCCACCGGTAGGTTCAGTGGTGCACAAGTGATCGCTTACCGGAGGTTGTTGACGTGACCGACACCGACATGCTGCCCGAGTCCTGGCGTGGCGTCCTCGGCGAAGAGCTGGACAAGCCCTACTTCAAGGAGCTGGCCGACTTCGTCGAGGAGGAGCGGGCGAAGGGGCCGGTCTATCCGCCGCGCGAGGAGGTCTTCGCCGCCCTCGCCGCCACGCCGTACGACAAGGTGAAGGTGCTGATCCTGGGCCAGGACCCCTATCACGGCGCGGGGCAGGGGCACGGGCTGTGCTTCTCCGTCCGGCCGGGTGTCAGGACGCCTCCCTCCCTGCGGAACATCTACAAGGAGATGAAGGAGGAGCTGGGCCACCCGGTCCCGGACAACGGCTATTTGATGCCGTGGGCCGAGCAGGGGGTCCTGCTGCTCAACGCGGTGCTGACGGTCCGCGAGGGCGAGGCCAACTCCCACAAGGGCAAGGGCTGGGAGAAGGTGACGGACGCGGTGATCCGCGCGGTCGCCGAGCGGCCCGACCCGGCGGTGTTCGTCCTCTGGGGTGCCTACGCGCAGAAGAAGCTTCCGCTGATCGACCAGGAGCGCCATGTGGTGGTGAAGGGGGCGCACCCCTCCCCGCTGTCGGCGAAGAAGTTCTTCGGGTCGCGTCCGTTCACCCAGATCAACGAGGCGGTGGCGGCGCAGGGCCACGAGCCCATCGACTGGCGCATCCCCGACCTGGGCTGACCACGCCCGGACCTCGGCTGACCACGCCGGACCTCGGCCGACGACGCCCGGTTACGGCGTGGGGCCGACAGGCGGCCGACAGGCTCGGGTCCGCCGCCCGAGCCTGAAGGGGATTGTTCACCACGGGAGCTAGCGTCATGTTTGTCGGATTTATCGGACAGGCATGCGGAGGCGGTTGTGAGGGAGCGGCAGGAGGCGTCGGAGGACGCTGTCATGACCAGGATCGGGCAGGCGGTCATGCTCTTCCACGGCGGCGACCGCGAGGAGGCACGGAACCGGTTCGGTGCGCTCTGGACGGAGATCGGGGAGGCGGGGGACCCGCTCCATCGCTGCACGCTCGCGCACTACATGGCGGACACACAGGACGACCCGGGTGATGAACTGGCCTGGGATCTCAGGGCGCTGACCGCCGCGGACGGGATGGAGGGACTGCACGGGGACGGGGGAGCGGAGGGGGACGGGGAGACGGCGGCGGGCGCCGACGGCGATGCGGGCACCGACGGGGGAGCGGACGGGGGTGGGGCGGGGGATGCCGGCGGGGGCGGGGCACGGGGTGCCGGCGGGGGACGGCCGGCGCGGGCCGGGAGCGGGCCGGCCGTGCGCGCCTTCTATCCGGCGCTCCATCTCAATCTCGCCGCCGACTATATGAAGCTCCAGCGGCCTGACGCGGCCCGGCTCCATCTGGACCGGGCACGCGACGCGGCGGACGCGCTGGGGGAGGACGGATACGGCCATGCCGTACGGGCGGGGATCGACCGCCTGGAGCGGCGGCTCCGGAAGCGGTGAGCCGTGGGGCGGTGGGCTCCGGAGCGGTGACGCCCGGGACGGCGGTCAATTCCGGTAGGTCCGGGCGCAGATACGGGCCTCGGGACTGTCCGCGGACCAGCGGCCGTAGGTCTCGCCGAGGGCGCAGAGATCGGCGAAGGTGGCCGGTGCCTCGACGGGCTCGGGGGCGCGCTGCCGCTCGGGCCGCTCGCGGGGGCGTTCCTTCCGCGGCGGTACGGACGTGTGCCCGCCCCGGGACCGCTCGGGGCCGGACGTCCGGCCGGGGGAGACGGTCCGCTCGGAGGCGGACCGGCGAGGTTCGGGGGAGGACAGCGGGGCGGGTTCCGGGCTCCGGGTGGGGAAGATCGCTTCCAGCGCCTCCCTGGCCGGTGCCTGGACGATCTGCGGTCGCGCGCCGCCGGCCCCGGGAGCCCCGCTGCTCGCCCCCGGCCGGGGTACGGATACGGGCGTCGGCCGCCCCTCCACGGACACACATCCGGAGACGGCCGTGACCACCATTCCCATCAGGACCATCGCTGCGCTTCTCGTTCGGTGCACTCGCGCAACTCTGCTGGTCGGGACGGCCGTTGGGGAGCGTAAGGGCGCGGATTGGCCCGGACGGGTGACACCGCGCCGAGGCCGTGGGCCCGTGGGCGCGGGTCAGTCGCCCGTCACGCCGTCGATCCGCTCCCGGATGAGGTCCGCGTGGCCGTTGTGCCGTGCGTACTCCTCGATCATGTGGGTGTAGATCCAGCGGAGGCTGAACGGCTCGCCCGTGTCCCGGTTCCGCCGGCCGGCGCCCAGGTGGGCGAGGGAGTGCGGAGCGGCCAGCTCACGGGCGCGGGCGATCTCGGCCCGCCAGGTGGTGTGCGCCTCGTCCCAGGTGTCGTCCTCGCCGGGATGGAAGTCCCCGTCCGGATCGGCGTCCGTGCAGTAGATCGGCCCGGCCTGCTCGTCGGCCAGTATTCTGCGGAACCATGTCCGCTCCACCTCGGCCATGTGCCGTACGAGACCCAGCAGGCTGAGTCCCGAGGGCGGTACGGAGGCCTCCCGGAGCTGTGCCTCGTCCAGCCCCGCGCATTTCAGCGCCAGTGTCTCGCGGTGGTAGTCCAGCCAGCCCTCCAGCATCTCGCGTTCGTCCGCGAGGGTGGAGGGTTCGGTGCGTTCGGTTGTCGTCATGGCGGTCATCCTCACGTACGGACCGGTGTCGTCGCGAAGCCTTATTCGCCGCGCACCCGCCGCGCACCCGCCGCGTACCTGCCGCGCGCCGACCGAGCACCCGCGCGCCCGCCGAGCACTCCTCTTCGCCCGACAGCGCACGTATGCTTCCGGGGCACCACGTCGGGCGAAGACCGGAACGCACCGGCGTGGACAGGAAGAGGGAGGCTCCCGTGAAGGTCGGCGTCATCGGGCTCGGCGACATCGCGCAGAAGGCGTATCTGCCGGTACTCACCACCCTGCCCGGGGTCGAGCCGCATCTTCACACCCGCACCCCGGCCACCCTGGCGAGGACCGCCGAGACCTACCGTGTCCCGGCAGCGCACTGCCACTCCGGTCTCGACGCGCTCCTCGCCCAGGGACTCGACGCCGCGTTCGTCCACGCGCCGACCGCCGTGCACGCCGAGATCGTGACCCGGCTGCTGGAGGCGGGCGTACCGACCTATGTCGACAAACCGATCGCGTACGAACTCGCCGACTCGGAGCGCGTGGTGGCCCTCGCCGAGGAGCGCGGCGTCAGCCTCGCCGTCGGCTTCAACCGCCGTTTCGCACCCGGCTACGCCCAGTGCGTCGAGCACCCGCGCGAGCTGATCCTGCTACAGAAGAACCGCGTCGGTCTGCCCGAGGACCCCCGCACCTTCGTCCTGGACGACTTCATCCATGTCGTCGACACCCTGCGCTTCCTGCTCCCGGGACCCGTCGAGCACACCGACGTACGGGCACGGGTACGGGACGGGCTGCTGCACCATGTCGTACTCCAGCTCTCCGGCGACGGCTTCACCGCCATCGGTGTGATGAACCGGCTCAGCGGCTCCACCGAGGAGATCCTCGAAGTGTCCGGGCAGGACACCAAGCGGGCCGTCCACGATCTCGCGACGGTCGTCGACCACAAGGGACAGCCCAGCGTGCGGCGGCGCGGCGACTGGGTGCCGGTGGCGCGCCAGCGCGGGATCGAGCAGTGCGTACTGAACTTCCTCGACGCCGTACGGGCCGGACAGCTCGTCAGCGCACAGGATGCGCTGCGGACTCATGAGCTGTGCGAGCGGGTGGTACGAGCGGTACTGGACCAGGCCGCTTCCTGAACGAGCGCGCGCCGTCCGTGGCGCAGAGCGCCGCCAGCACGGCGAGGGCCGCGTAGACCGCCCAGTCGCCGTACTCGACATACGGAGTCGTGCCCCGGGCCAGCGGAACGTCGAACACGCCGGTGGCGCTCCGGTCCGTACCGATCCCGGCGCCCACCCGCTCGCCGTCCGGCCCGAACACCGCGCTGGTGCCCGTCAGCGTGGCATGCGCCATCGGCCGGCCGGTCTCCGCGGCCCGCAGCGCCGCCAGCGAGGCATGCTGCTCCGGTGCCCAGCTCCCCTGGAACGTGGACGTCGAGGACTGCGCGACCAGGAGCTGCGCGCCGTCCCGGACCAGCCGTCTGCTCATGTCGGGGAACGCCGACTCGAAGCAGACCAGCGGCCCGAACCGCAGCCCGCCCCTGCCCTCGCCCGGCAGGACCATCACCACCTGGCGGGTGCCGCGCACGCGGTCCTCACCCGCCGCCCTGCCCACCGAGGTGGCCCAGCCCAGGGCGGCACGGGCCGGTATGTACTCGCCGAAGGGCACCAGCCGCATCTTGTCGTACGTATCCCCGGTCAGGCCGTTCGGACCGACCAGGACGGCGCGCTTGAATATCCCCGCCGTCCCCGCCGCGTCCGTGCTGCGCGCGTCGACATTGACGAGTATCTCCGCGCCGACAGCACGGGAGAGCACGGCGAGCCGCGCCGCCAGATCGGGTCTGGTCGCCAGATCCGCGGAGACGCTGCTCTCCCCCCAGACCACCAGATCGAGATCCTGCCCGGCCAGGGCGCGGGTCAGGGTCTCGCCCCGCGCGAACCGGCGCTCGCGGGCATCGGCGCCCTCGACGACGCCCGGCTGGACGACCGCGATCCGTGCCGTGCCGGAGCGCTCGGGCTCCGGCGCCCAGATCCACACCGAGATCACGGTGAGCGCGCACAGCGGGAGGGACAGGGCAGCGGCGAGATGCCGTGCCAGGCGTCCCGGGCCCACGGAATTCGACCGGACAGGGCCTGGGCGCGGTCCTGTCCGGGGGAGCGGGAGCAGCGCGGTGAGCGCGGTGTTCACGGCGGCCACCAGCAGACTCACCAGCCAGACACCGCCCACCGAGGCGAGCCGCAGGGCGGGAGCGACCTCCCACTGGCTGGCGCCGAGCAGTCCCCAGGGGCCGCCGAGTCCCTGCCAGGACCTGATCAGTTCGACCGCCAGCCACCCCGAGGGCACCACCGCGACGGCCGCCGCGGCGCGGCCTGGGGACGGTGTCCCGCCGAGCATGGACCGCACCAGCCACCCCCAGGGCGCCCACAGCAGCCCGAGCAGCGCGGCGAGCACGACGAGGAACACATGCAGGCTCGGCGCCAGCCAGTGATGCACGGCGATCATGAAGCCGATGCCGCCCAGCCAGCCGTCCAGGGCGGCGCGACCGCCCGTCGGAGCGGACCGTACGAGCAGCATCCAGGGCACCAGCGCGACATACGCGAGCCACCACAGGGACGGCTCGGGAAACGCGAGGGCGGGCAGTGAGCCCGCCACCATCGCGGCGGCGCCGCGCCACCACGGCGACGCCAGGCTCCGGCCGACCGGGGTCCGCATCCCAAGCGCCTCCTTGCCCTGCCGCCCCGCCCCCGCTGTTCTCTTCCCCCGGGAAACCGCACTGAAGCGGGAGGAGAGCGGGAGAAAGAGGCGGGCCCTTCGCGTCGGTCGATGCTGTGTCAGTCCCACCCGGGCCGGCCAATGCCTGCCCGGGTCGGCCGATGCCGGTCAGCCGATGCCGGGTCGGCCGGTGTCCGTGGCGGCCGAGACGCGCCGCCACTTCTCGTGGACGGACACCGTCCGCACCAGCCAGCCCGTGTCGCCCCGCAGCAGCCCGAACGAGTACCGTCCGCCGCTCATCAGCTCCTCGCCCGACTCGTGCCGCCGCGGGCTGAGATAGTCCGCGCTCAGCTCGGCGCGGTCGCCCGGATATCCGTCGGGACCCTGTATACGCAGCCGGCGGTTGACGATCAGCAACTGGTGCACGCTGTACGGGCGCAGGGTGCCGGCCAGCCAGTCGGCGACCTCGGCGGCCGAACCCTCGATACCGCCCGCCGCCGTGTAGTCGACGCGGCCGTCCGTGGTGAACAGGGCCCGGTACCCGGGCCAGTCGGCGTCGTCCACGGCCACCGCGTAATTGGTGATCACTTCATCGATGGCGAGACGGCCCATCACGGTCGCGAGATCCACGCGCTGTGTCATCGGCTCAGTCTCCGGCAGGAAGAGCCCCGGGCCAAGTGCCGCGCACACCGGTCACCCGTCGGGTGGCTCCCTTGCTCCGGGCGGCGATGTCTCATCGGCGGCCGAAGAACTCGATCTCGGCGACGGCGGGACGGCGGCCCTGCCCGCCGCCGTGGACACCGTCGATCGCCAGCCGTATCCGGACGACATCGCTACCCCGGACGTCGAAGGTCTGCTGGCCCGGCTCGTCCCTGAGCCTGATACGCCGCTCGGTGGGCGTGCCGTCCGAGGCCCGCAGGGTGACGGTCAGCGCCGCCGGCCGGGACTGGGAGAGGAACGCGTCCTCCTGGGCCGAACGGCCGGAGAAGACGACCAGTTTCAGGATCCGCACCGGCTGCTCGAAGTCGGCCTCCAGGAACTCGCCCTGTCCAGGGCCCGCCTCGGCGGGTGCCCAGAACCGGTTGGAGTACGTGTCGAACGCGGCGTCCGCCGGATGGTCCGGCTGCGCGCTGGACGCGCGGACCAGGCTGGGACGCAACTCCTCGGGGGTGCCGGTGCGGTCCCGGGTGAAGTCCAGAGCGTCGGAGAGATACGGGTGCGCGAACCAGACCGCCGCGGCCAGGATCACCAGGGTGAGCGGGACGGCGAGACCGGGGCGCCGCCACAGACGGCGCTTGGGACGGGTCCCGGCGGTCGGCAGGGCACGGCGTCTGCGGGCGAGGATCCGCCGCCACCACGGGGGCGGTACGTCGGGCGGCGGGCCGGGGTCGAGGAGCAGACCGCAGCGCAGACAGAGGACACGCTCCGGGGCGTTCTCCGTACGGCAGTTGGGGCAGCGGACGGGAGCGCCCCGAGGGGCGGGTGCCGACCGGGGCGCGGGCTCGGGCCCGGCGGGCTCTTCCCCAGGGCCGGGTACGGGCGTGTCCAGCCGGTCGCCGGGCCTGCGCGGACCGGCGGCGACGGGCGGGACCGGCAGGGGTGACGGGGATGACGGGGATGACGGGGATGACAGGGATGGTGGGGGCGGTGGGGTTCGCGGGGGCGGGGCGGACGGCGGTTCCTGTAGGGGCGCTCCCGTGTCCGCCGCTGCCGGTGTCGGCGTCGGTGGTGCTTCCGGTGGTGCCGGTGGTGGTGCTGCCGGTGGTGGCGTGGGCTGTGTGGCTGTGCGGGGCGTTGTTACGGGTGCGGGTGGGGGCGCCGGGTGGTCGGGGCCGCTCGTACCATCGGCCCCAGGCCCGGATCCGGACCCGGCTCCCGTCCCGGACCCGGCTCCCGTCCCGGTCCCCGACGGCTCCGGATCGCCCCACTCCAGGAACGTTTCGCAGGACGCGCAGAAGGCCGTGCCCGGGGCGTTGAGGTGCCCGCACTCGGGGCATCTCATGGCCGCTCCCCGGACGGCGGCTCCGTGGCCGGCCGCTCCCCGGCCGGGCCCGGCGCTTCCGCCGCGAGGGGCAGGATCTCCAGCTCGTAGCCGATGTGCGCCGGGATCTCCCCCTCGATCAGCTCCTCCACCCCGACCCGGTCCACCGCCTCCGGCTCCGCCACCCTCAGCCGTACGGTCACCCAGGGCCGTTCCTCGCCCGGCAGTTCCGTGTTCGGTGTGGCCGACCAGTCCGAGCCGCCGCTCTCCGCGATCTCCGGTTCGACCCCGGTCTGCCGGCGGACCGCCTCCGCCAGCCCGCCGCGCGTACCCCGGCGGCTGTGCCGGTCCACCGCCCCCGTCACCGCTGTCCGCCGCCGCTCGACCGGTTCGTCCCGGTGCGGTTCCGCGGCCACCCACTGGGCAACCCAGTCGAGCAGATCCTCCGGCGCGCTGCGCGGATCGAGATGCGCGGGCAGATTGTCGAGCGTCAGCAGGATCGGGGCGAGGACATCGTCCAGCGCGGAGAGGAAGCGCCGCAGGAAGTCCTGTTCCAGATAGAGCGCGGGCAGCAGCTCGACCAGCGGATGCGGTGAGGGCAGTCCCGCCACGGTTCCGCGCATCGCTCAGACCTCCCGTATCCGCAGCTGGTGCTCGTACGAGAACGCCAGCGCGTGCCGGTCGAGCGTGATCCTGGTCGTCGCCTCGCCGCGCTGCCCGGTCACCGGGTCCGCTGGGAACAGCCGTACCTCCTCCACCAGATCCACCTCCGGCACCCGCTGGAGCACCGCGAACGCCTCGCCCGACTGGATCGGCCGCCCGAACGGCCAGCCCTGGCCTTCGGGACCGCCGGTCAGCGGGTTGAAGTAGCCGTACAGCGCGGCCAGCGCGGCCTCGCGCAGCCGCTCGGGCACCGCGCCCCGGCGTGCCTGCACCGAGGCGACGACCGTCACCCCCTGGTAGAACGGCGGCTCCACCATCAGCCGGGCGCCGATCGGCCGCCGCTCTTCGAGATGGCTGCTGATCTGCTCCAGGGTGTCCGGCGGCGGGATCAGCTCGTTGAAGCCGATCCGGCCCTGCTCGTCACCGCTCCCCGACGGGACGACCAGCAGCCGTACCCCGCCCGCCGCCGGGTCGGGACCCGTTCGTACGCAGTACACCCGCGCCGCGTCCGGCGCCACCTCACGGGCGAGCAGCTCGTAGTCGCGCGGAACGACCGCGCGGTGCAGGGTGCGCAGGGTCATCGGCCCGCGCACCCGGGCGCTCTCCACACTCTCGCCGTCGACACCGCCGAGCGCGGGACGGCGGTTCTCCACCCGGGCCACATACGGCAGTGAGCCGCGCAGCACCCGCAGCGCGCCCCTGGCCACATTGCCCCGCCGGCCGCCGCCCGTACGGTAGCCGCGCACCCGCACCGGGCTGCCCTTGCGCGGCACCGCCCCGTAATGGCGCAGACCGCCGTCCTGCTCCCGTACGGCGGGACCGAAGTCCACCCGGCCCGAGTTGGGGTCCAGGGTGATGTGCCGGTCGTCCGGTCCCGAGTGGGCGAAGTCGTCGACACGCGTCCAGTCGGCCCAGCCGGAACCCTCGTCCGGGTCCGCCACCTCGACCACGAAGTCGCCGGGCACCACGGGCGGCCTCGCCAGCAGGAAGCTCTGCCCCGGAACGCCCTCGGCCGGGCCCAGGATCTCGTCCCGCACCGTCTCCGCGTGCGCGGCCTCGACCGTACCGCCGATCGTGAAGGCCGTGATCCGCCGGACGGTCGGCGGCGCCACATAGGTGGGCTGACCGGGCTCGGGCTCCAGCAGCCGGCAGCGCAGCCAGCCGCCGGTGCGCCGTACGACGGCCGACGCGGTGTGCGTGCGCGGAAGATGGAGGATCAGTTCGCCGGACCTGTTGAAGCCGCCCGAGTCGTCCTTCTCGATCTCGCAGGCCCGCCACTCCGTGCCGTCCCAGGCCTCCCAGCGCAGCGGCGGGCGCCGCGGGTCGACACCCACGCCCTCGACCCGGCAGTCGAGACGGAGGACCACGACCCCCGCGGGCACCGCGTCGGAGAGCCCCACATAGAGCGTGTCCCCAGGGGTGGGCGTGCCGCCGAAACAGGGCACGTCCCGGCCGAGCGCCAGCTCCTCGGTACGGTCGACGGCCCGGCCGTCCGCGGAACGGGTCGCGAGATGCTCGAACCGGCAGGGCACGATGGACAGTTCCCGGCTCGTGGTGAAGACCACCGCCTCCTCGGTCTCCGTACGGACCGTGGCGACCTCGGTGCCCTCCCTGACCCGTATCGGCTCCGGCCGGGGCGCGGAGAGCCGGAAGGTGACCTCGGTACGGGCCGCCGTCGGCGGGTACAGCCGTACGCCGATCAGATCGAGAAAGGTCAGATAGTTCTTCTCCGGCACGCGGTTGAGCCGGTAGACGAGCTGGTCGACCATGGTGGCGAAGGCCTCGATCAGGGTCACGCCCGGGTCGGAGACATTGTGGTCCGTCCATTCCGGACAGCGCTGCTGCACCAGGCGCTTGGCCTCGTCCACCAGGCTCTGGAAGCGACGGTCGTCCAGATCGGGGCTGGGCAGCGTCACGGTCCGTCCTCCTCGTGCTGCGGGATCACATAGAACGGGAACACCAGATTCCGGGGGTCGTTGGAGCCGCGCACCGTGTAGCCGATGTCGATGTACAGCACCCCCCTGTCCGCCTCGTCGAAGCGGACGGTCACCTCGGCCACCTCGATACGGGGCTCCCACCGCTCCAGCGCGAGCCGTACCTCGTAGGCGAGCTGGCCCGCCGTACCCGCGTCGGCCGGTGCGAACACGTAGTCGTTGACGGCGCAGCCGAACTCGGGACGCATCGGCCGCTCGCCCGGTGAGGTCGCCAGGATCAGCCGGATCGACTCCTCCAGCGCGCGCTCCCCGCCCACCAGGGCGATGCTGCCGGTGGCGTCCGTACGGGGCGGGAAGGCCCAGCCCGCGCCGATGAACTGTTCTCCCATGCCGGCGTTCAGCCCCCTATGTCGACGCTCGGACAGCCGGACACGACGGGTGAGCCGCAGGCCGACAGGTCGCCGACGCGGGCGGCCGGGCTGCCACCGATCAGTACGGTCGAGCTGCCCGGTCCCGCGATCGCGGACGGCGGATGGACGGCCGGTGGCGGTACGGAGCAGTGGTGAGGGGTGCCGACCGTGGCGGCCGGTCTGCCGCCGATCAGTACCGACGGCACACCGGGCGGGCCGACCGTGCCCGGGTGGCCGGTGGGGTCGCCGACGCGTGCGGCTGCCGACATGTCCGGGTGCTCCTCTCGTGTGTTCCGCGTGCGGTGCGTGTCGTACGAGCTGTGCGTGCCCTCCGTGCGGTGTGTGCCCTCTGTCGTGCGGTGCGTGCCCTCTGTGTCCTGCGTGCTCTCTGTGTCCTGCTTCAGTTGATCTTGACGAGTGGTGCGCTGATGGAGCAGGTGCTGCCGCCCTTGATCTCGGTGCGTGAGGTGCCGTTGACCGCGACCTGGCCGCCCTGCACATCGAGCGTGCCACCGGTCGCCAGCTGGAGCCGGCCGGTCCCGCCGTCCACCTGGACTCCCGTACGCGCCGTCAGCTTCACGGAGTCGCCGCTGAGTTCGAGCACACCCTGTCCCGCGTCCATCGCCACGCCGCTGCCCGCCTTGATCGACACCTGTTGGCGTGCCTCGATCTCCACGCTGCCGTCGCTGTTGACGACGATGGTGGTACCTCTGCGGTCGAGGTCGATCTTCAACTTGCCGTCGCCCGTGAGGAGTCGTACGCCCTGCGGGCCGTTCGCCGCGTCCAGCAGCTCCAGTTGATTGCCGCTCCTGGAGGCGAAGGCACGGCGGTTGACGGCGCCGGTCGTCGGATCGACCAGCTCGGCGCCTGCGGATGTGCCTGCGGATGTGCCTGCGCCTCCGCCTGCGCCTGTTCCGCTTGAGCTGCCCGTGCCGCCTGTTGCGCCGGGGCCGCCTGTGCTGCCTGCTGCACCGGGGTTTCCTGAGCCGCTCGCGCCGCCTGCGCCGCCGCCCTGGGCCGGTCTGTCCTGACCGTTGTAGAGACCCGCCAGGACATACGGCCGGTCGAGATGCCCCTGCTCGAAACCGACCAGCACTTCGTCCCCCACCTCGGGGATGAACGCCTCACCGCCGCTCGTACCGCCGGACTGCGCCGTACGCGCCCAGTCGCTCGCGTACTCGTCCGACAGCCAGGGGAACCGGACCTTCACCCGCCCCAGCCCCTCCGGATCCTGGGTGTCCGTCACCGTCCCGTTGACCAGTCCCGCGCAGCGTCCGCCCGCCGCCGGACCGCCGCCCCCGCCGGCCGGACCCGCGCCGCCGCCCGTCAGACCGAAGAGGGAACGCTCCTGCTGCCCCGAGACGGTGATCCAGGTCTCGTAGCCGCGTACGGAGTCGAAGACATGCCGCGAGGACGTGACCGTATAACGCCCCTCGAAGGGCGCCCCCACGGCGTTGAGCGCCACCGCGCTGCCCGCCCGTACCTCCGGGTTGCCCCGGATCACCGCCTCCAGCTCGGCGAAGGACCCCGCGATCCGCTCCGCCAGTGCCTTCGCCGCCTGGTCCACCTGGGCCTGTGTCCCGTACGACGCGTCCGTGACGACGAAGCTCGCCTCGCCGAAGGGCGCGGACACCTCGGCGGCCGTCACCCCCAGGTCGAGTGTCGACGTACTGCCCGCCGGTGCCCGGCCCACGAGCGGCTGCTTGGCGGCCACGTCCCAGCCGCGTACCTCCACCTCGGAGACCTGCTCGGCCGACGACACCCCGGCCCGGCAGCGGATCAGATTGCTCCCCATCTCCAGGACCAGCGGATTCTGCTCGGCGCGCGCGGAACCGTCCGGCGCGCCGGACGCCTCGGCGGGCCTGGTGATGTGCAGCTCGCCGTCCAGGACATACGCCTGCGCGCCGGCCTCCTCGGCCAGTCCCCGGACGAACTCCCAGTCGCTGATGTTGGGCTGGGCGACATGTTCGAGCACGGGCCCCGCCACATCCACCGTGCCCGGACGCAGCCCCGCCCGCTGCGCCACCCGCGCGCAGATATCGGCGAGCGTCATGTTCTGGTAGCCGGCGACCCGGCGGCCCCGGAAGAGCCGGTGCGACTCGTCGAGCCCGCGTACCACCGTGAAGGTGCCGGTGTCGTCGATCTCCAGCTCCAGCGCGGTCACCACCCCCGTCAGCAGCGGGGTGGGGGAGGGACCGGCGCCGGCATGGGCCAGCAGCCGGACCTCACCGCCGATCTTGAGCCCGGTCCGTTCCAGCAGTACCCGGTCGGGATCGCGGAAGCGCAGGACGAAGAGATCCGGCAGCGTGCGGCTGTCGTCCACGTACCCCTCGACGAGGGTGCCGGCGAGCGCGGGCGGCAGCGGGCTGCCCTCGAACTCGACCACCAGCGTCTTGGCGACACTCTGCTGGGCCATCCGCGCTCACCACCCCTTACCTCGTACCGGGCACCTCGTGCCACTTGCCTCGTGCCTCGTACCTCTTGCCTCGGTTCGACTCGGTTCAGCTCGGCGCAAATCGGTTCAACTCTGTTCGCCTGGTGTGCCGGTCGCCTACCTCGGGCGTTCGCGTCCGGAATTGCGGTCCTGGAGCCGCCCCAGCTCGTCGAGGGCGGGCAGCAGCAGCTCCTGGCCGTTGGTCAGCCGCATCGGATCGTCGATCCCGTTCGCCTCGGCGATGACCCGCCAGGCGGCCGGATCCCCGTACTCGCGATGGGCCAGTCCGGGGAGCGAGTCCCCGGCGCCCACGCGGTGCACCCGCCGTGCCGCCAGCGCTCCCGACGTCGGGTTCTGGCCGGGAGTCTCACCGCTGATCTCCTCCATCGTCACCTGGCACAGCGCCCGGATCGGCACGCCGGAGGTGGTGAAGAGGGTGTATTTCGCCTGCACTTGGCTGACATAGCCGGGAAAGCCGGTGAGTCCGCCCCAGTGGAAGACCACCCAGGGCGGCGAGGACCGCTGCTGCTGCCGGGTCTCGTTGGTCGGCACACAGCAGGCGAAGAGCTTCTCGACCGAGGTCACGACACTGCTGTCCTGGGTGTCGCTCGCGTCGAAGAACATCTCCACGGTGAGCTTGCTGGGCTGCGGGCCCTGGTACTCCGGCGGCCCGGAACTCTTCGCCCCCTTGGCGGGCGTACGTTTCCAGGCCGCCGCCTTGGTCAGGCTCAGTTCCTTCGGGTTGAACTGGAAGTCGATACGGCCGTAGGGCCCGCCGGGTGTGAGACCGCCGCCGGCCGGCGGGGTACGCAGCTCCAGATACGCGTGCTCCAGCTTGGGCCGCGCCGATCCCGCCGCACGGGCGGAGGACGACGTACCGGAGGTGCCGGCGGCACTGAACGCGATGGGCCCGCTCACCGCTCTCAGCCCTCCATCACATAGCCGTGGTGGGCGATCTCGATCGTCTCGATCGCCACCTTGGGCGACTCCGGCGTGAACGACGGGCCGGTCCAGCGCACCGGTACGACCTCCAGCAGTCCCCACTGGGCGACCTTGCGGCCGTCGCCCGTGCGGGCCTCGATATGCGCGGTCTTACGGCTGAAGCCGGTGGTCATGCTGGCGAACCATTTGGCGACCTTCTCGGTCTCGCGGGTCAGCGGCCGGGAGAGCTTCACGTTCGAGTACTTGAGACGGGTGGGGAGCTGCCAGACATGGCCGTTGTTGCCGCCCTCCTCGCGCGCTTCGAGCACCACTTCACAGCCGAGACCGTCACAGGTGTTGAACGAGCCGAGTTCGATGTCGTCGATCGTGACGACGAAACAGACGCTGACGGCCGGATCGTCGTTGTCGGTCGTTGTCATGGGAGCTGTCACTTGGCGGACCTCTCAGTGCCTGATGTCGGTTCAGTGTCTGGTGTTGATCAGGAATCCGGCGCGTTCGCGTTCCAGCCGCAGGTCTGCCTTGAGCAGTCGGCTGAGGGGCGCGTACAGGGCTCGTACGAGCTCGTCGGTGACGGGCGGGCTGCCGTTGGCCGAAGAGCCTGCCGCGGCGGACCCCATGGTTCCGGGCGGTACGGCGCTGACACCGTCGGGGAACGCGGGGTCGGGATCGGAGGCGGGTTCCCCGGTTCCCTCGGATTCCTCGGATCCCTCGGGGATGGGCGTGGGTTCGGGGATCGGTTCCGGTGGTGTATCGGCGGTCATGGCTTGGCGCTGGACCGATCGGGCGGCCTGGGCGGCTTGGAGGACCTGGGCTGCTTCGGCTGTGCGGGCCGTTGCCGGTCCGCCGAAGACCACGCTGCCGTCGGCCATTCGCTGGGCCACCCCGGCGGCGACGGCGACGGAACCGGCGTCGGAGAACGCCGGGGCGGGGCCAGGGAGGGAGCCGGACACCGACCGGGGCGGCGGAGGGCCTCCGAAGGTCTGCGGCTGTCGCTGTCCCTGCCCCTGCTTCTGGTCTTGTCCTTGCCCCTGTCCTTGCCTTGGTTTCTGTTGCTGTCGCTGCACTGCGCGCGGTGCGTGTGTCGATGTGGGCGCCATCGCCGTACGGGCCGCTCGGTCGCCCGCGCCGTACGAGCGCTGGAGTGCCGTCTCCGGGTGTGGGGCGGACCAGCGGACCGGTACGACGGACGGTTCGGGTTCCGTACCCCCGGAGACCGAAGCCATGAGGGATGACGTGGGCGCGTCCGGCCCGGTGGCGAAGAGGGGTACCGCTCGTTGTGCGACGAGCGGCGCCACCGGCCCGGACGCTGTTTCGGTGGGATGACCCGTGCGGTGGCGAAGTGTGTCCGGGCCGTCGAGGCGTTGGATCGGTACGGGCGCGCGGTCGGGCGACGGCGGTGCGGTGTGCCGGGGTACGTGTTGTGTCTGCCGTTGTACGAGGGATGGCGCATTGCCCAGGAGCGGCCGTGCCGGAGTTTCCGCGTCCGGTGAAGAGCCGGGGCCGGGGTCGGAGCCGGGGCCGGTCGGTTCGTTCGGTTCGGCGGTCGGCCCGGGGGCACGGGCGGCGATCTGCCGTTGTGCGGTGGGCGGCAGCCCGGTCAGCGGCGCGCCGAGTCCCGGCGTACGGGAGCTGTCCCGTACGGGCGGGGTGGCGGATCCGGACAGCGCGGTCGCTGAGGGCATCGCGGGTATGGGGGGAGTCGCGGAAGGTTCAGGTGTTCCGGACGGCCCGTACGTTCCAGACGGCCTGGACGCCCCGGACCGCTCGGACGGTTGGGGCAGCGAAGGCTCGACACGGCGTTCACCCACCAGTTGGCGTACGGGCAGTTCAGCGGGCGAAGCCCCGGCCGAGACCAACGAGTCGAGGGCTGCGCTCCGTTGCAGGGGCACGGCTGCGGGCTGTGCCCGCGCCTGTATCCGCCCTTGCGCCTGTATCCGTCCCTGCGCCTGTATCCGTCCCGCAGCCGTGGGCCAGGAGGCGACGACAACACTCTCACCTCGGCCATCGGCATCGCGGCTCACCGTCGTCGGACCGCTGGACGCGACAAGCCCGTGCATCAGTCCGGAGGGCGCCTGCGGGCTGACCAGATGCCCGAGGGGAGTTGTGAGCGTCGTGTCCTGCCAACTGCTGAGTGAGCTGCGGAAGCCGTCGGGGTCCGTCACCAGCCCGGGAGCGGTCACAGCGCGCTGCACCGGGGGGAGTTCGCGCCAGCCGGCCACCGGGCGTTCGGGCGCGGACGCGTCGCGCGCCGCGCCGCGGGCCGTGTCGGTGGCGTCCACCGCGTCGACCGCGTGCGTCGCGTCCACCGTGTGCGTCGCGCCCGATGAGTCCGATGAGTTCGTAGCGTTCGGTGAGTCCGACAGCTCGGCCCGGTCGCCGCGCAGCCAGGAAAGCAGTCCCATAGTGCCTCGTCCCCCCTCTCGCCCCGCTCTGCCCTACTGCCCGGTGAGCCGGGCGATCTGTGCGACGTACTTCAGCCGTTCGCCGTGCTCCAGGTCGAGCAACTGGTCGAGCGGCCAGTGGAAGTGGTAGGCGAGGTACGCGACCTCCTCGTAGAGCAGGTCGGCCGCGTACGTCACGATTCCCCCGGGCGACCACCTCCGGCGAGATCCACGGCGAAGCTCTCCTGGCAGGACGGGCAGGTGACGGCGGCCCGGGTGTGCCCCTCGGCGTTGATCCGACGGTAGAAGTCCTGCAAGAAGGCGAGATCGGAGGCGAACAGGTCCTCGATGACGCCCGGATGGATGTCCTCGACGGTGCCGATCCTGCTGACCACGCGGGCGATCAGTACGACCGACAGATACGCGGCGTTCTCCCGTACCCGGTCGTCCCTGAGCGGGATCAGCTCGTCGCGGGCGGTGGCCAGTCGCATCACCCCCGAGCGATGCACGGTGCCGGACCCGTCCACGTATCCCCGTGGCAGCTCGAACGGGAACTCGGTACGCAGAGTCTCGCGAGCCCCGTGGCCGTCACGGTGTTCCCGGTCCTGACTCCGTTCCCGTTCCCGTTCCCGCTCCTGATCGTCCGACCTGCCCGACCTGCCCGACCTGCCCGACCTGCCCGACCTACCCGGCCTGCCCGGTGCGGTGTCGTCGTCCGGCCGTGCGGCGGGGGACAGCACGCGCCGCATCAGTCGACTTCCATGCTCTCGTAGGTGATGGCCAGCTTCTCCGTGAGAACGGAGGTGTCGCCCGCCTTCAGCGTGCCGATCTCCAGGGACTTGGGCCAGGCGTTGATCAGCTTGTAGCGCTTGATCGCGATGCCCTCGTAGTCGTAGACGATGATCGCTCCGTTGCGCCGGGCGTCCGTCATCCGGCCGAACCGGGAGTCCTTGATCCACTGCTCGAAGCTGTTGTCCTCGGTCAGTCCGCGGCTGACGGTGACCTCACCCGCCTTGGGGCGCCCCGGCAGCTTCTTGATGGCGTACTTTCCGTCGGCGGTGTTCTGCTTCAGCTCGATGACGTCCTGTTCCATCTTCAGACCACTCACCTCGGTAATCTGCTTGATGAGGACGCTGTCGAATTCCAGACCGAAGGAGTGTCCGACGGAACTGTCGAGATCGGGAAGTGGCACTACCAGCCTCCTAAGCACTCGCTGTTGGCGCTACTGGTCATCCGCTGCCGGGCATCCGGACCGTCCTCGCGCGTCTTGGCCATCTCGTCTCGCGCGTCTCGCCCGTCTCGCCCGTCTCACTCATCGACCGCGCCGGTTCCGCCGGTCAGTTGGGAGAGCCGGAACACCACGAACTCGGCCGGCTTCACCGGTGCCACGCCGATCTCGCAGATGACCTGTCCGGCGTCGATGCTCTCGGGCGGGTTCGTCTCGCGGTCGCACTTGACGTAGAACGCCTCGTCCGGCGTCAGCCCGAACAGCGCGCCCCTGCGCCACTCGTTCACCAGGAAGGCCGAGACCGTACGCCGGATACGTGCCCACAGCGCGTCGTCGTTCGGCTCGAAGACGACCCACTGGGTACCGGCCAGGATCGACTCCTCCAGATAGTTGAAGAGCCGTCGTACATTCAGATAGCGCCAGGCGGGGTCCGCGGCCAGGGTGCGCGCGCCCCAGACCCGGATACCGCGCCCCGGAAAGGCACGGATGCAGTTGAGACCGATCGGGTTGAGCAGATCGTGCTCGTTCTTGGTCAGTTGGGTCTGGAGGGAGACCGCTCCGCGTAGGACTTCGTTCGCGGGGGCCTTGTGGACTCCACGGGAGGCGTCGTTACGGGCCCATACCCCGGCGACATGACCGCTCGGCGGCACAAAGGCGTTACGGCCGACCGCCGGGTCGAAGACCTTGATCCACGGGTAGTAGAGCGTCGCGAACCTTGAGTCGAAGCCGGTCGTCTCCGTCCGCCAGCCCTTGATCTGCTGGGGGCTGAGACCGGGCGGCGGGTCGAGGATCGCGATCCGGTCCCCCATCAGCTCGCAGTGGTCGATCAGGCTTCGCTGCACCGAGACCACGGACTCCAGATCCAGATCGCCGCGTTCGTAGGCGCTCATCAGATCCGGTACGGCGACCATGGTGACCTCGTCGATCGCCTCCAGCGCGCCCAGACCCGTGCGCCGGTCGGGGTCACCGACGTACTCCTCCGCCGACAGCGGACCGGACGCGCCGCCGGCGTCGTCCGCGGGGCGGAGCGTCACGCTCTGGGCCTCGGGCCTGGTGGGCGCGGGCCCGCGCCCAGGCTCGCGGATCTCGATCAGTTGCGACCGAGCCCTCACCTGCGAGGCGACATTGTCCTTGCTGCGCTTGGACGAGACGGCTGGATAGGTCTCCACGACCTTGCCGTCGCGCGCCACCACCAGGGTGAACACGTCCTGGGGCGGGTCCTCGCCCTCGGGATCGGCCACCGAGACGGTGATCTCGCCGGTCACACCGGGCAGCGCCCGTACGGTGTACGGCCCGAGCCGCGCCTCTGTACCGTCCGTACCGCCTGTACCGTCCGTACTTTCCGAACCGGCTGGCAGCTTCCCGGCTGTCCCGGCCCCGGATCCCTCGCCGTCGCCCCCGCCCGTACCGCCACCGCCGCCGACGCGGATGACATAGCAGATGCCACCGCCATTGGCGAAGAAGCCGTAGACGGAGGAGGCGAGATAGGCCCCTTCGACGAACTCTCCGAAGAGGCTGACGAATTGGGTCCAGTTGGTGATCAGCGTCGGTTCGTTGAAAGGACCGCGCTGGGCGAAGCCGACAAAGGCGGCGACGGACGTACCCACGCCCTCGATCGGCCGGGAGCCCGACTGGATCTCTTCCACATAGACGCCCGGGGACAGATACGACGGCATGCGACTCTCCTTGACCGGGAACGAGGGCGTCTTGACCAGGGGACGGGGGTGATTCTCGCCGTGGGGGCGATCACCGGGAACGGGCGTACGGCCGCCTCGCCGTACCGAACCGACTGCCCGAAGAGGCAGAGCCGTCGGGCCATCTGATCGGGCAGTGAACACTGCCCTCGGTGCTGTCCCGCGCGTGCTGCTCCGGGTACGGTCCGGCCCCGCACCCTGGCTGACATGTCGGCGATCCGCGGCCCGGAGCGACGGTGAAGGCGACTCCGGACAAGAGCTCCGCCGTGGCGGCGCGCACCGCCGCGACGCGGCAGACGGACGTCGCGCGCGCGGATGTGTCGCGCGCGGATGTGCCGCTCGCGGATGTGCCGGGCTCCTTGTCCGACACGGGCACCACCACCCCAGCGGTATCCCCCACCGGCCCGGGTCTGGATGTGCGGAGTGTGCGGCGGCTTCAGGCGGGCGCCGGGAACGCGGCGGTGGCGCGGCTGGTGGCGCAGCGGTATGCCGAGGTGGTCAAGCCGCCGCCGTCGCAGGCGCCGGGCTTCCGCAGGGTGCGTTCGGACGTCGCGGCGAAGCAGACGAAGCTCAAGCGGCATCGGCCGGCGGCGTTGGAGTCGAGGTCGGCGCAGGACGCGGCGCTGGCCCCGCCGGACGACAGGCAGGCGCAGGGCAAGGCGGCCAACGCCGAGAAGATGAACGACGCGAAGCCGGGCGAGTTCGACAAGGGCGCGTTCATCGGGGCGGTGAACGAGGCGATCGCGGCGCAGGCGCCGAAGAACCTCGAAGAGGCCGACGGTTTCGCGGACTCTGGCCGGGCCGACTCCATCAAGGATTCGGTGGACGGCAAGGTCAAGGACGGCAAGGAGTCCTCCGCCGAGGAGATCGAGACCGCCACCACGGCCGCTCCGGACACCTCGCGGGCCAAGGAGAAGCAGGTCACGCCGATGAGCCCGGACCAGCCTCCGGGCAATCCTGGCGCGCCCAGTGCGGCGGACGCGGTGCCGGCCCGGCAGCCGGACGAGGTTCTGGACTTCTCCGAGGGCCCGCGGCAGGTCGATCAGCAGATGGCCGATGCCGAGGTGACCGAGGAGCAGCTGGCCCGGGGCAACGAGCCGCAGTTCGACCGCGCGCTGGCGGAGAAGAAGAAGGGCGAGCAGCAGACCGCCGCCGTTCCTGCCAAGGGCCGGGCCGCCGAGGCCGAGCAGCTCGCGGCGGCGAAGGCGGGCGCGGCGGCGTCGGGCGCGCAGGCGATGAACGCCATGACCGCGGACCGCGGCGCCGCGGGCCGCGCGGTGGACAGCGGAAAGGGCGAGACGAAGTCGGCGGACGAGAAGAAGCGCGAGCAGGTCACCGCCAGACTTCAGAAAGTCTTCGACGCCACGCAGAAGGATGTCGAGAAGATCCTCGGCGATCTGGACGGGAAGGTCGACCGGCAGTTCACGGAGGGCGAGAAGAGGGCCCGCGACGATTTCACCGCCGATCACAAACGGCGGATGAAGGAGTACAAGGACAGGCGCTATTCGGGCTGGCGGGGCCCGTTCCGCTGGGGCAGGGACAAGCTGAAGGGCCTGCCCCAGGAGGGCCTGGACATCTTCAAGAAGTCACGTGAGCTGTATGTGACGAAGATGCAGGCGGTCATCTCGACGATCGCCGACACGATCGGCACCGAACTGGGCCGGGCCAAGATCCGTATCGCCACGGGCCGCGATGAACTGAAGGCGGAGGTCGACCGGCTCCCGGCGGATCTGCGGCAGTTCGGCGAGGAGGCGGCGGCCGATTTCGCGGGGAAGTTCGACGACCTGGAGTCGCAGGTCAACGACAAGTCCCAGGAACTGGTGCAGACCCTGGCCCAGAAATACACCGAGGCCCTCAACTCGGTCGACGAGGAGATCAAGAAGCTCGAAGAGGAGAACAAGGGCCTGATCGCGATGGTCGTGGACGCCGTGGTCGGCGTCATTCAGACGATCATGGAGCTCAAGAACCTCCTGATGGGCATTCTCGCCAAGGCCGCGAGCGCCATTACAAAGATCATCAAGGACCCGATCGGCTTCCTCAGGAATCTGGTCTCCTCCGTCGGCGCGGGCCTGAACCTGTTCATCGGGAACATCGCCGATCACCTCAAGACCGGTCTGGTCTCCTGGCTCCTGGGCACGGCGGTCAGCACCGGCCTGGCGATCCCTTCGCGCTTCGACCTGAAGGGCATCATCCAGCTCATCGCCTCGCTCCTAGGTCTGACCTGGGACAACATCCGCGCCCGCATCACCCGCAAGGGCGTCCCCGAACAGGCGATGGCCAAGGTCGAACAATCCGTCCCGGTCGCCGGCGCCCTGGCCCGCGAGGGCCCGGCCGGCGCCGCCCAGGAAATAACCGCCGAGACGGGCGACCTCAAAACCACGATCCTCGACGACCTCAAGTCCTACCTCATCCCCACGGTCCTCATCGCGGGCATCACCTGGATCCTCTCCCTCCTCAACCCCGCCTCCGCCTTCATCCGCGCCGTCAAGGCAATCATCGACATCGTCACCTTCATCGTGACCCAGGGCGCGCAGATAGCCGCCTTCGTGAACGCGGTCCTCGACGCGGTCATAGCCATAGCCAACGGCGCCCAGGCAGGCGTCCCCAAAGCCATAGAAACAGCCCTCGCCACCAGCATCCCCCTCCTGATCGGCCTCCTGGCCTCCCTACTGGGCATAGGCGGCCTGGCCAACAAGGTCCGCCAGGCCTTCCAAAAGGTCTCCCGCCCGGTAAACCGAGCCATAGACAAACTGGTCGACAAAATAGCCAGAGCGGCTAAGAAGTTTCGGAACGAGCCAAAGCGCCCTCTCGGTAAGGAGAAACTCAAGCACGATAATAAACGGGAAGAAGGAGACAAGAGGGCTAGGATAAGGAAAGGATTAACGCAGATTGATAGGGAACAACGGTCTCGGTTGAAGAACGGCGAAATCTCGCAAGAGGACGCCATGGACGTTGCGACTGGCGTGAAGCGCGATCATTCTGTCTTCAAGTCGCTCACGGTCGTAGACGGCGGCCATACATGGGACTATGTTTATACTGCGTCGCCGCCAAAAATGAAGAAGGGTTCACCTAAGAGCACGATCGACTCGGATCCGTTGAAAAGATTTTCGTCCGAACTGGCGCGTACCCATAAAGCGGCGCGTCCGGCGATTGAGAGTGCGTTGAAGGGGCTCGCCTCTGAACTGCCGCAACGGTGGGATTCCGCTCAAGATATGATGAAGGGGCGTGACGGTACCCTAGCTGATATGCATTCGGTTCCGTTAAATCAGTCGCACGGCTTCGGTAAGTCTTTCACTCATTCCTGGGCAGTGGAAGAAACCCGCAGTGCGCTAATTGCTGCAGAGGTGTCGTGCGTGACTGCGGCGTCCCCTGTACGTGAAAGGATCAAAGCCACACTGAAATCTGTAAACCCAAACGGCGGGATTGACCGCGCTGGGGCGGAAAGGTATCTGATCAACTACAAGACGCAGATACACCAGAAGGATAAACCGTTCGATGCCAGCCCACCCCCGGTCGAGAGAGTTCAGGAGATGATCTGGCTTGGCTTGGTCGAACCAAGCGCAGCCAATCGGATCCGAGAGACCATGATAAAGCGGATCGAGATGGGAGTCGGTTCGCCGCCTCCGCCGGAACTGTCAAAGGAAATCCGTGCGCACGTTTTACGGTTGCTTGCACAGGCGAAGCTCGCCATTCCTCAGGGGACCGATGCCGTTCGCATTCAGTTGGAGCCGGCCTCGGCAAAGAGGATTACAGACTATCTTCAAGGCGAGGCCGCAAAGGCCACTGATCCGGCAGTGGGGAAGTCTCTAGAATGGTGGCGTAATAATATCCTGCAGCCTGAGTGGCACCATGCGTGGCCTCAATGGCTCGGTGGGGAATTTAATCAGACTGTTATCTACCTGCCTCGAATATTGCACAACTTCGACGGTATTTCTACTGATGACGAGAACTTCCCCGGCGGTTTCCATCAGGAACTCAATCGACTCATCCGGGCGAACTTCCCAGGTGTCAGTATCAATAAGAGGGAGGCTTGGGACGCGGAGACTAGAGTTTCCCCGGATGCCGTGGATAGACTAAACCCTTTGATAATAGAGGCGTACAAGAAGATTTTTGAACCGTTTGGTGAGGTCGGTCAGCAGGCGCTGAAAGCGTTCACTGACGAAGCGGAAAAACACCTACTCAAGATGGCGGAGGTCGCATGACCGTACGCATCTATCGTATTAGTGCTGATCCAGTCTTAGTTGACGCTGCTGGTACTGCGCCACGGCCGGAAAGTCGACGGTTGGTCCAAGTGGAGTGGGACGTACCCGAAGCTGAGTTCTCCGATGTGCCCATCCTGCGTCGGTGGCTGCACGACCATGGCATCGATGATATCGGGGAGCGTGGAATTACCGTCTGGGATGAGCCGCTGCCTCCTCGTAGAGAGCCGTACTGGTGCTCGGAGATGCCAGGGTGGCTGTCCTGGCGGGGTGGGAAGGGGGATCTCACGCGATCACAACCTTGCCACGGGTGCAACTTGCCCATTATCTCGGTGCGGCCGTCGGTAGATGTCGATGCCGATAGTGTTTCTCTCCTGATGGGCAAACTTGAGCAGATTCCTCTCTGCTACCTCAGCACCAGTTGCGTGGCAGCGCGGCCGGATCTGGTTGCCGGCCTGCGGGCCGAAGGATTGAGTGATGGGTTGGTCACCCATCCCTTGGACCCTCAGGGTGATGCCCTTCTCATCTGGTCGGAGGCTTCACTTGGCGGTCCCGCTTATCCCTTCGGACCTGAACCCTGCGAGGTCTGTGGTCGTGCCTCCCGGTGGGTCGACGGAAAGTTGCGGTTCGTGCGACCGAATTACGCCTTTGATCTGAGCTTCGACTGCAAGCCACGCCAATGGTCTTGGAGCACTGTGTACGGCCAGGGCATGCCATTGGTCTCATCCAGGGTTGCTGCCTACTTGCTTGAGATGATGCCGCAGCTTGCATTCCTTCCGCATGGTCGGCCGGTTGATCAGTGGGCGTTCCTGCCTGAACCCTACCGATGAAGCAAAACGACGTGACTGCGTTGCCTGCGGCACTCTTGGAACGCGACAGTGTAAGATGCCGGGTTTTTGATCCCTAGACTTCGGTGAGATTACGGCTGGGGCTCGGCGCATGGTGACCCCCGGTCCGTTCGTACAAGGTTGCCGAAGTGTGCAGGCAGCTCGGGCCGCGCAGGGGCGAAGTGGGCGCTTGTGTGCTGGTGGGACTGGAGCCGGTGTCGGCAACCGAGGTCTGAACGATCACTGCTCAGGTCGCGGCGCTCGGTGGCAGCTTGGAGATCCTCGCGGACTTCAACGGCACCCGAGCCGTTGTGCGTACCGCCGGGTCTGCTGTTTGTGAAATCGATTGCTAAACTTGTCTCATGGCGGATGAGCAGGCGGGACCAGGGATTGGTGAGGGGCCGGCGAAGGCGATCAGTGTGTCGCTTCCTGAGGGCACTGTTCGGGCCCTCAGGGACAGTGCCGGTGGGCGTGGTGTGTCGGCCATAGTGGCTGCGGCTGTCGAGGAGCATCTGCGTAATCAGGCCACGCATGAGTACCTCGCGGAGTACGAGCAGGAGCATGGTGCCTTCACCGGCGAGGAGAAGCGGGAAGCCGCAGACGTCTGGGCGCGGGCCGAGGAGCGGGAGGGGCAGTGGCGCGAGGCCGGCTGACGGGCGGGGGAAGCCTCGTTCTGGACAGTCAGGGGCTGTCGCTCTACCTGGAGCAGGACCGGGCGGTGTTGAACCTGGTCCGGTCGGCGCTGGACCGTGGGGCTGATCGCGTGGTCAGCGGCGCCACTCTCATCGAAGCCCAGCACGGTCGGATCAAGCGCGCTCACTGGAACTATGTCCTCTCGCAGGTGCGTGTGGAGCCGCTGAGCGTGGGGTGGTCCAAGGAAGCCGCGCAGTTGCTCCAGGAGACCGGACTGCACGGCCACAAGTACGCCATCGACGCGATGGTCGCCGTCACGGCGATGCATCAGACCGGGCCGGTGGTGATGCTCACCTCGGATGTGGACGACATGGCCAAGCTCTGCGGAGGACGGGTCACCCTCGTCGCTGTCTGATGTTGTGATGGCTCACGTCAGTAGGTGTACGTACGGGCCGAACTCCGAGGCCAGGGTCAGGCGGCCCAGTTTTTGGTATTCGCGTTGGATCGCGTGGATCAGGGTGGGCATGGAGACCGGGGTGGCCGATTCGGCTGCGAGGTAGGCCGCGGTGACCGCTACGGAGCGGATGTTGCCGCCTGCCAGTTCGAAGGATTCCGCGCAGAAGTCCAGGTCCAGGTCGGGGGCGCGGGGGAGGGTGGGGCCCAGGGAGCGGTCCCAGAGGAGGCGGCGCTGGGCCGGGTCCGGGATGGGGAAGTCGATGACCAGGTCCAGACGGCGGGTGAAGGCGTCGTCGAGGTTGGCGCGGAGATTGGTGGCCAGGATGGCCAGTCCGTCGAAGGACTCCATGCGTTGCAGGAGATACGCGCTCTCGACGTTGGCGTAGCGGTCATGGGCGTCCTTGACCTCGGAGCGTTTGCCGAAGATCGCGTCCGCCTCGTCGAAGAGCAGGACGCCGTTCACGCCGGCCGCTTCGGAGAAGATGCGTTCCAGGTTCTTCTCGGTCTCGCCGACGTACTTGTCGATCACCGTGGCGAGGTCGACCGTGTAGAGGTCCAGGCCCAGATCGGCCGCGATCACCTCGGCCGACATCGTCTTGCCGGTGCCCGAGTCACCGGCGAAGAGCGCCGATACTCCCCGGCCGCGTCCGCCGCCGGGCCGCATGCCCCATGCGCCGAGGACCTGGTCGCGGTAGCGGGCGCGGGCGGTCAGTTCGCGGAGCTGGGCGTGGGTGTCGGGGGGAAGGACCAGATCGGACCAGGTCACGGCGGGCTCGATACGGCGGGCCAGCCGGTCCAGGCCCGCGGCGTTCTGGGCGCGGGCGCCCTGCCGTACGTGGTCGGGGGTGAGCATCCCGCCGTCCAGCCGGGCCGTCTGAGCCGCGCCGTGTGCCGCGCCCTCGATCTGGTCCGGGGTGAGGAGGAACGGGGAGAGCAGTACGGAGATGTCGAGGCCGGGCGGTACGGGGGAGGTGTACACGTCCTGCCACAGCGCGGCCCGTACGGACGGTTCCACTCGCGGCGCGTGCAGGAGCAGCGGCGGACGGGCCGACCAGGCCGCGTCCCATGGAACCCGGCCGACGAGCACGGTGGGCAGTGGAGTACCGGTCAGCAGACGCAGCAGTTCCGGCCGGTCACGGGCCAGCGCGTCCAGCGGCGCGCAGATCAGCCCCGCTCCCGTCAGCCGCGCCTCGCGCACCAGCGCCCGTACCGCTTCGACCGGCGTCGGGTCCTCCGCCAGCCGGGACAGGTCGAGGCCCAGTACGCCCCGCCCCGCGAGGCTCAGCGCGGACGCGGCCACCGCCGTACCCGCGCCGCCCTGGTCCTCGCGGAGATACGCGAGATGGACGCCCGAACCGAGCGTACGAGCCAGCGGCCCCGGATCGCCGACCCCCTCGACCGCGTGCCAGGGCGCCAGCAGATCCGCCAGCCGTGGATCGGGCGTGTCGTCGCCGAGCAGATGCATGGTGACCCGGTCGGGAACCCGTAACGCCCGCCCCAGAAAGGGCCGTTCCGCCTCCTCCACCAGCAGCAGCCCGCCGGAACGCAGTGGCGCGTGCGGGCCCAGTCGGGCGCGGGCGCTCGCGTCGGCCGGCGGTAGGCCGCAGAGTCCGAGGGCGAGACCGATGCTCGGACGGCGGCGGGTCACATCGTCGTTGAGGTAGCCGTAGAACGCCTCGAAGCGGTCGTCCAGATCCGGTACGAGCGCGATGAGCAGGATCTCCACATCGAGGGGCGACAGACCGAACTCCCTTGCCAGGGACGTCAGCCGGGACGGAGGCTCGCCAGTCGGCGCCAGTGTCGATGTCGGTACCGAGGCCTCGGCCCCGTCCGGCACCGGGAACGTACGGCCCTCGTCCAGCAGCCGTGTGATCGTCTCCTCGGTGAGGTACAGGCCGCGGAACGCGTCGTCCGGGTGGGGATCGGTGAGCTGACGCGCCTCCACCGCACGGCGAATGCGTTGTTCCACGACGACGGCACGGGCCAGCAGGTGCCTCAGGTTCGGGTCCTCGTACCGCTGAGGCTCGTCAGACATCGCCTCTGGTCTCCGTGATGCGGAGTGACAGGCCCGGGTGCGCGGTACCGGCTGCGGGATCCGAACCGGCCGGAGCGTCCGACTCGCGCCCGTCTCCCACCCCGCCCCTGTCTCCCGCCCCGCGCCCGTACACCGGGATCGCCCCGCGCCCCGGCATCGGCCGCGTCGGCGGCGTCGCACCCGCCCGTGTCGCACCCGCCCGCCTCGTATCCGTACGCTCTCGCCCCTCCGGCGCGTGGTCCCCGAAGCGCGCGTGCAGTCCCTCGTCGCCCACGGGCGGACCCGCCGGATACGTCGGCGACTCCGTCACCGGCACACTCACCACCAGATCCAGCGACGGCTTCAACTCCCCGCCGAGCGCGCTCCACACATCCGCGAAGGAGCGGTCCTCCGGCGGGGGCAGCGCGATGGTCATCGGTACGGCGACTCCGATCTCCCCGAGGGCACCCGTCAACCGCGCGGGCGGCAGCGCCTCGTACCGCAGCAGACAGCCCAGGAGCGAGGAGAGCAGCCGGTGTTCGTCCTCGGGGCGCTTGGTCCAGGCCGTGATCAGATACGAGAGCTTGAAGAAACGCGGCGGTCTGCGGCGTGCGACGACGGTGCCGTGTTCGTCGTACTCGTTGTACAGTCCGCGCTCGCGCCGCCGCATGTCCTCGCGGATGTCGTACAGATACAGATTGACCGTCGGCGCGTTGACCTTGGCGGCCCAGTCGCGGGTCGGCGCGTCGAACACCACCGCGATCTGGGCGCCTTCGAGCACCTCGGCCCTGAGCAGTGCGCGCAGCGCGTCGTCCACCTCATGGATCACGACCGGACCCCCGTCGCCCGTCCCCGGCGAAGTGCCGTCCGGGCCCTGCGGACCCCCGTCATCGAGACCCTGCGGACCCCCGTCATCCGCGCCCCGCGAAATCCGGTGGCTGGAGCTTGCGTTGGACCACCAGCACCGGTTTCTCCAGCCGGTCGAGATCCGTGACATCCGCGCGGAGCCGCCGCTGCCCGAGCCGGTCCTTGCGCAGCACCAACATCTGCGCGTCGAAGGTACCGTCGCCGCCGACCGTCACCGGTGCTCCCGCGGCCGTGATGCCCGCGCTCCAGCTCAGCCGTACGCGCGCCCCCGGCGGGAAGTCCGTGCCGCGCGCCAGGACGACCTGTCCCGGTGTGGCGACCGCCGGAGTGACCGTCAGCCTCGGCTGGAGGACACGCAGCCGCGCCTGGTCCCTGTTGTCGGCCGCCCGCCGGTCGGGGAGCGTGGCGACGACGCTCCCGTGCACGTCCGCGCTGATCGCCGTCCGGTACGTGGCCGTCTGCGTGACCTCGATACGGCCACCCGGCCGGATGGTGCACGGCGCGGTCGGCGTGCAGCGGGGCAGTCCCGCCAGGGTGCGCCTGCCGGGGTCGGGTGTCCTGGGCCAGGCGGTGGTGAGGATGACACCGGTCGCCGTGTCCGGTCCCGCGTTGGTGAGGACGAAACGGGCGCGGGCGTCGCGCCCGGTGTACGTACGCTGCGGCTCGATCCGTACGTCCACGGCGACATCGGCCGTCGGCGGAAGGGGCGGCAGCGGCGGAACGGGCTCCTCCAGCACCTCCACCGCCGCCGTATCGGTACCGGTGTTGCCGTTCGAGTCGGTGGCCGAGCAGGTGACCGTCGTACGGCCGACCGGGAAGAGCGAGCCGGAGGCGGGCGCGCACCGGGCGGGCAGCGGGCCGTCGTGGGCGTCCTCGGCGGTGACGGTGAACGAGACGCGGGCGCCGTCCGGGTTCCTGGTCCGCACCGTACGGTCGTCCACGGTGACCACCGGCGCCTCGACGTCATTGACGCCGATACTGATCGTCTGCGTCAGCGCGGGATCCGGTACGGCGGTCGGGCCCGCGCCTCCCGTACCGGCCATGTCGGCGCCCAGCAGGAACTGGACCGTACAGGTCAGCGTCGCCCCCTGCGGAGCGTCCTCGGCGACCTCCACGGTCTCGTCGAAGGCCGCGGTCCCGCCGCTGACGAGGTTCCGGACGGGCGGTTCGAGGGTGACGGTGAGGGCGGGGTCGCAGTCGTCGAGCTGGTAGGCGACCGAGGTGGGCAGATTGGCGAGGCCTTCGGCGATGGCCTCGGCCACGGCCTGTTCCTCGATGCCTTCGAGGAGCCTGCCATTGGTCGCCTCCACGACCCGGGTGGCCTGGCCCGGCTCGTGCAGCGGGTCCTCGATGTAGTCGGGGTCGCCCGCGTCGCCGTTGCCGTTCAGCCCGTCACCGATGTCGGTCGCCACGTCCACGGCCAGTACCCGGACGTTCTGGCTTTGGAGGGCGGAGATCGTATCGGTGAGGGAGTGCTCCATGCTCGGATCGTGGGTGGAGGCGTCACCCACCAGAACGACCACCGGGCTCGCGTCCTCGCGGAACACGGTCCGGCCGTCGCTGCCGTGCGCGATCTCCCACAGCGCGTTTCCCCAGTCCTCCGAGGGGCCCCGGCTCAGTCGGCCACGGTCGGTGGGGAGGTCGTCCACGCCCTCCTGCACCTCGGTGAGGTCCGCCGTCAGCGGCTGGTGCACGGTGTAGACGTTCTCGCCGTCGCCTTCCTGGTCACCGAAGGAGGCGACGGCGAACCTGGACTCGGGCTGCTCGCCGAGCACCCTGCTGGTGATCAGGTTGAGATTGGTCCGCACGCTCTCCAGGGGGTCGCCCTCCATACTGCGCGTGCCGTCCACCAGCAGCACGATGTCGGGCTTCGGAGGGATGGCGGGCGTGCGGACCCGCTTGTCGACGGCGAGGATGCCACCCGGGTCCAGGCTCTCCTCCACCACGGCCGGTGTGACGGGCGGTTCGGGAACGGCCGCGACCGGCGCGGCGGCGGTGCTGGGCAGGCTCCCGACCGCCAGCAGGAGCAGTACGAAGGGGAGCACGCGCAGAGCGGCCCCGACGCGCGGTCGGTGTGTCTGCCGTGTGCGTACGGGCCACCGCGTCTGTGGCGTCCGTGCCGGCCACCGCGTCCGCCGTGTCCGTGTCCGTATCCGTGCCGGTTGCCGGAGCCGCGTCCGCGCCGACCCCCCGGATCGCTGAGACCGCCGCACGGAACCCTCCCCAGATCGGCACGCCGACCCTCACCATCCCCTGCTCGCGCCCCCGCGGGCAGAGGGGCGCGAGTCAGTCCTGCGGGAACCCGACTCTGCACTTTCGGGCAGTGGTTCCGAGTTGAACCGTTCGATGTGCCGTTCGATTGCCGTTCGACGAGCTGTACCACGTGCCGTTCGTTGTGCCGTTCGACGAGCTGTACCGTGTGCCGTTCGACGAGCGTCGCGGCGGGCGTTTCGCGAACGGTAAGAGCAACCGCCACCCGCGGGTCGGTCCCTTCCGGCGCTGCCCGGTGCCGTACCGCGTCCGTGTCCCGATCAGCTCAGATCAGACCCTGACGCAGCGCGTACGCCACCGCATGGGAACGATTACGCAATTGCAGCCGGGTCATCACCGCGTGGAGCACGTTCTTTATCGTGCGTTCCGAGTAGGCGAGCTTCATCGCGATGTCGGCGGTGTCATACCCCTCGGCGACCAGCCGCAGTACGTCGATCTCCCGCGACGACAGGCCCGTGAAGTGCAGACCACGGGGCCCGAGCACCTGCCCCTGCAATTTCCCCACCTGTTCGAGCAGCTTGCCGAGGAGGTCGGCGGGCACATGCCCCTCCCCGTTCGCCACCGCGACAATGACCCGTACGAGATGCTCGGATGTCGCCTCGGAGCGCCGTACCACGCCCGCCACACCGCACTCCGCGGCGCTGACCAGCTTCTGTTCATCGATCTCGGTGGCGACCAGCACGCCGCGGGAGGTACCGCTGCGCTGGATGTTGCGCAGCATCCGCAACGCTTCGTCGTCGATCACGTCCACCACCACCACGACCACCTCCGGAGCGACCTCTCCCTCGTCGCCGCCGGCCAGCTTCACCTCCGGTCTGGTCCGCAATTGGCTCGCCACCCCGGCCTGGGAGATCGGATCCTGCGCGCATAAACCGACAATGGTGCGTTCTGTCATGAATTTCCCCCTCCGCATATGCGAACCGATGGCGTCATCGTGGGCGGAATCGGACCTGTGCGGCTTCGGTCTCAGTCGCCATACGCATCGGTAGTGACTCCTTTCCCATCAACGGCTGAGACGAAATCAGCTCCACTGGATGGGCATCACATCTGCCCGAAAGTGTTCCTGTCCGGCCGCTGTTCGCGACTGTGAGCGGTCCTACCGTGCGGGCCATGAGTGTTACGGCGAGCCTCGACGCAGCGACTGTCACCGCCGAGCCGGGCGGGGCGACGGACGTACCCCTACAGATCCTGAATTCCGGCAGCACCGTCGAGGAGTACCGCTTCGAGGTGGTCGGGGCCTGCGCGGCCTGGTCGACGGTGGAACCCCCGACCCTGTCCCTCTATCCGGGAGCCTCCGGTACCGTCGCGCTGCGGCTGAGCCCGCCGCGCGACCCGTCGGTGCCCGCGGGGGAGACCCCTTTCGGTGTACGTGTGCTGCCGACGAGCGAGCCGGGCGAGGCGGTGGTGCCCGAAGGCCGGGTGACCGTGGCGCCGTTCACCGAGGTGACGGCGGAACTCGTGCCGCGCGGCTCGGCCGGCGCCCGTCGCGGGCGGCATCAGCTCGCCGTGGACAACCGGGGGAACGCTCCGGTGACCGTACAGCTGAGCGCCCGCACCGGCTCCGAACGCGCGCGGGTCGACTTCGCCGCCACGGAGCTGGTGATCCCGGCGGGACACGCGGACTTCGGGAAGTTACGGGTACGGCCGGCCAAGCGGATCTGGCGCGGAACGCCGGTGACGCATCCGTTCCAGGCGTTCGTGGCACCGCGGGTGACGGACGGTCGGCAGGATGGTGGGCAAGACGGTCGGCCGGACGGTCGGCCGGACGGTCAGCGGGACGTCCGGCAGGAGACCCGGCCGCAATTCGAGCCGCTTGTCCTGGACGGCTCGTACGAGCAGCAGGCCATCCTGCCGCGCTGGCTGCCTCGCGCGCTGATCCTCGCCGCGGTGGTGATCCTCGCGCTGGTGGGTCTCTGGTACGGGCTGCTCCGGCCGGCGGTGAAGTCGACGGCCAGGGAGGCGGTGACCCCGGAGGTGGTCGCGTCCGCCGCGCAGCGCACTCCTTCACCGGACGCCGGGGCCGCGGACGGGGGCACCGGCGCGGCGAACGGCGGCTCGACGGCCGGAGCCGACGGAGGAGCGTCGGGAGAGGGACAGCAGAGCAGCTCGGGAGCGGGGGCCGGGGCCGGGGCGAATGCCGGATCAGGGGCCGGCAGCGCGCAGGGCGCGGGCGCCCCCACCAGCGCACGGGTCGAGGTCAGGGACGCGGTCGGCGGCGGAACGAGCAGGGGATCGGCGTATCAGGTGCCCGCGGGCAGTACGTTCGAACTCACCGACATCGTGGTGCAGAACCCGCAGGGTGACGCCGGCACACTGGTCGTCTCCAGCCAGGACGCTCCCGTTCTGCGGCTGGCCCTGGAGAACTTCCGTGACACCGACTACCACTTCGTCACACCGATCCTGGTGCCGGCGGGTGGCGAGATCGCCATGACCGTCGACTGCCGGCAGGTGGGCAGGCCCGTGCAGGCGCCGACGCCGTCGAGGTGCGCGGAGTCGCTGCTGCTGGGCGGCACGCTCCGGACAGGCGCGGCGCAGTAGCGGACCGGCGGGTCGGGGGCGCGTGACGCGGCGCGCGCGGAGGGAGACGGCCGACGGAGAGCCGAAGAGACGGCCGGGACGGCCGGGAGAGCCGGGAGGGCGGAGAGGGCGGAGACGGCCGGGAGGACGGAGAGGGCGCGGTCAGGCGGGCGGAGCCTCTTCCTCCTCCTCGGCCCCCTCCTCCGCCCGCTGGACGAAGGAGCCCTGTACATCGGCCGGTTCCTCGTCCTCGCCCTCCGCGTCCTGGCGTTGTACGGACGGCACCGAAGGCGCGGCAGGCAGGGACTGCACGGATCGCACGGACTGCACGTCCGCGGCAGGAGCAGGAGCAGGAGCAGGAGCAGGAGCAGGAGCTGGCGCCGGGCTCGGCTCGGACAGCACCCGGTCGGCGTTGGCGACGGCCTCCTGCTCGAACCGGTCGGACGGATCACTCACCCGGATACCGCCGGGCGCCTCCATACCCTCGACGGGCCCGTTCCGCTGCTGCACCACATGCGTCAACTCATGTGCCAGGGTGGTGCGTCCGCCGGGCGACGACGGATCGTAACTGTCCCGCTGGAAGACCACATGGTTGCCCACGGTGTAGGCGTGCGCCCCGACATCCTTCGCGGACTCGTGCGCCGCCGAGTCGGTGTGCACGCGTACGTCGGAGAAGTCGGCGCCCATCCGCGTCTCCATGTCGGTGCGGGTGTCGGTGTCGAGGGGCTGTCCGCCACCGGAGGAGACGACGTCGTGCACAGAGGAGCGTCCCTCCTCGGTCCGCGTCTCCGCCTGGGGTTCCTCGGCCTCCGCTTCCCCGGCTCCGGTGGACGCGCGGCTCATGGCGAGCATCGATCCCACGGCGCTGTTGCCGACGGCCCGTTGGAGGCCCGCCATACCGGCGGGTCCGACCACATCGGACCGTCCCGTCGCGGCGGCCTCGAAGAGACGCGCGGCGCCGGCGGACTCCCGAGCGTCCGCCCCGCCCGCTCCGTCCACCATGTCCGCCGTGCCCGTGGTCCTCGCGGACCGGAAGGACTCGTCGTGCTCGTGGCCTTGCTCGTACTCCTGGTCGTGTGCGCGCATAGCGGTCTCCCCGGACCTCTCCGCTCAGCCTGCCGGTCTGTCCGATACCTCCACCGTCCCACCCTCGCGGCGCGCGCGGCGGACCGTCCAGCCCCGGTCTCCACGGCCCGGGGGCACTCCGCCCTGCCTCTTGGGGCAACACGGACGCCCCGGCGGCACCGGCGATGCCGGGCGCACCTGACGGAGATGTCCGAACATCCCGTGGGTGTGTCGGGCCGCCCGGCGGGGGTGTCGGGCGGCCCTGGTGGGGGCGATGGCCGGGAAAGGGCGGATCATGGCCGGTGAGGGTTCCACAGAGTGCCGGACAGGACGCTCGGACGTCCGGGGTTACGAGGAAGATCGATGAGACTCTGCTTTCTGGTGGAGGAGCAGTACCGGTACGACGGGATGCCCGTGGAGGTGATCCGCCAACTCACCGCCTGGGGACACCGGGTGGATGTGCTGCGGCCCGGCAGTTCGCTGGTGCGGCTGTCGGATGCGGTGCGGACGGGCAGCCATGACGCCTGGGTGCTCAAGACGGTGTCGGGGGGACCGGGGCTTTCGCTGCTCGAAGCGGCGGCGGCGGTCGGGCTGACAACGGTCAATGACGCGCGGTCGATCCGTGGTGTGCGGGACAAGGTACTGGCGGCGGTGATCGGACGGAGCCGGGGGCTGCCGATGCCGGTGACGTACGCGGCGGCGCGGCCGGAGGCCTTGGGGGAGCTGCCGGAGACGGAGTTCCCGCTGGTGGTCAAGCCCGCCGACGGAAGCTCGGGGCGTGCGGTACGGCTGGTGCCCTCGCCGGACCGGCTGGCCGAGTTGGCGGGCGAACTGTCCGGCGAGGGGATGCTGATCGCCCAGCCGTATGTGCGCAACTCGGGGATCGACCTCAAGGTGTACTGCGTCGGCGGTGAGTTGTACGCGACCGAGCGCTGCTCACCGCTCCACCCCGACCGGCCCGCGCACGAGCGGCGGGTACCGCTGTCCGCCGAGGTCGCGAGGTTGGCGGCGGAGGTCGGGGTCGTGTACGGGCTCGATCTGTACGGCGTGGACGTACTGCTGGGCCCCGACGGCCCGGTGATCGTCGACGTCAACGACTTCCCGAGCTTCCGGCTCGTGCCCGACGCGGCGGAACGGGTGGCAAGGGCCGTACTGGTACTGGCGCGTGAGGGCGGGGCCGTATCGGGTACGGGCGGGGCGGGGGCCCTGACCGGTGAGGGCAGGACCGGACCGGATATGGACGAGGCCGGTTCGCGTACTGATGGAACAGGACCGCGCACCGACCGGACGGCAGCGAGTGCCGACGGGACCGGGGCGAGTACTGACCGGACGGGGACAAGCGCCGACGGGACCGGAGCAAGCGCCGACGGGAGCGGAGCGAGCGCCGACGGGAGCGGAGCGAGCGCCGACGAAACCGGGGCAAGCGCCGACGGGACGGAGCCGGGCACGGCGGAGATCATCCCCCTCCCCGAACCGGCACGCGCTTCCGTGCGGTTCCGCGCCACCGCGGCCGGTGACGGCAGATGAGGGTCTGTCTGATCACATCCAGGCCCGGCCATCCGCTGCTGGCCGCCACCACCGCGCTGCTGACACCGCGGCACGAGGTGGACTCGATCGATCCGGAGGCGGGGCACGACGCGTCCCGGCCGTCGGTGTCCGGGGGCGCGCTCGCCGATGTCTATCTCCTCAAGGCACGGACACCGCGCGCGCTGGCCCTGGCCCGGTCCTTCGAGGAGCGCGGCGCTCCCGTGGTCAACTCGGCCGCCGCGACCGGGCTCTGCCAGGACCGTACGGCGATGGCCGAGCTGGCCGGGTCCGCGGGGCTGCCGTTCGCGAGCACCCGGACGGTGGCGGCCCTGCGCCAACTCGCGGCGGAACCGGCCCTACCGTATCCGCTTGTGGTCAAGAGCCGGTACAGCCGACGGCACGATCTGGTCGCCCGCGTCGACGACGCCGTACGGATGCGCCGACTGTGCGCGGAGTGGCCCGACGAGCCGGTGGTGGTCCAGCCGTTCACCGCGAACAGCGGCTGGGACCACAAGCTGTGGGTGATCGCCGGCCAGGTCTTCGCGGCGCTGCGCCGCTCGGAGCTGGCCGATTCCCGGTCCGAGCCCGATTCCCGGTCCGAGCCCGATTCCCGGTCCGAGCCCGATTCCCGGTCCGTGCCCGACTCACAAGATATGACCGGAGCGGGAGCCGTGACCGCTGCCGACCACAACCCAGGCCCCGACCCCGGCCCTGGCTCCGGGAGCCGTGGTCCGACCCTCCCGCTGGCCCTCGCCGATCTGCCCGGCGGATGGCTCGACCTGGTCCGCCGGGTCGGCTCCGTCTTCGCGCTCGACGTCTACGGCGTGGATCTGATCGACGCGGGCGGCGGTGCCCCGCTGATCGTCGACATCAACGCCTTTCCCGGTGTCAGGGGACAGTCGGGTGCGCCGGAGGCACTCGCGGCGCTGGCACTGCGGGCGGCGACAGGAGAGGCGGCAGGAGAGGCGGAGGCGGCCACCGTGCCGGGATGAGACCCGGGTGGCGTCCGGAGACCCTCCTGACTCCCGTGTCCCATGGGTAGGTAATACTCACTTCATGGGCGCGAAGATTACGGGGAAGACCGGGGACGTGCGCGGCGAGACGTTCGGGGGCGAAGCCGTACGGATCAGACGAGCGGTCGCCCGCGACGCCAAAAGGCTCACCACCCTCGTACGCCGCTCCCGTGCCTACGAGGGCCCGTACGCGCCGATGATCGCCGGGTACCGGGTCGGCCCCGACTACATCGAGGCCCATGAGGTCTTCGTGGCCATCGGCCCGGGTGACCGGATCCTCGGCTTCTACGCCCTCATCCTGCTCACTCCTGCCACTCCCGCTCCCGTCACAGCCACTCCCGCCACGGCGGAACTCGACCTGATGTTCGTGGCCGACGACGCGCAGGGTCTCGGTATCGGCCGTCGGCTGATCGAGCATATGAAGGCGGGGGCGCGCGAGGCGGGGCTCGATCGTGTCCGTATCGTCTCGCACCCGCCCGCCGAGGGCTTCTACCGCAGCGTGGGCGCCCGTCGGACCGGCACGGAGGCCGCGAATCCGCCCGCCGTGATGTGGGACCGCCCCGAACTGCTTCTCCCGGTCACGCGCGAGCCGGTCACGCGTGAGGGAAGCGGTTACGCGGCCTCGTCGACATGACCGACGCCCTTGTGCAGGGCGGCGGCCCACTCCCGCAGAAGCACTTCGTACGCCTCCGAGGGCCACGTGCCGTCGGAGGCGTCGGCCGCGTCGACAAGCGCGCGGATCCGCTCATTGGCCGCGACGGCGTCACGGGCCGAGGATGCGGTGGCACGAGTGGAGGACATATGACAAGCGTAGAGGCAGGACGGATGCCGGGACGCCGTTCGGAGCGCGTCCTTGCTCACACTCGCTCACACCCCACCGCCCCACCTCACCCCGCGACAGCAGAAGGGCGATCGCGTAACTACCGCCGGGCTTTCCAGCTTCCCCAGGCCAGACAGGCGAGGATCGCGGCGATCGCGAGGTCGTCGATGCCTCTGGTCCGGTTCGCCGTCGCGAGGGCGCCAACGGTGAGAGCGGCGAAGAGGACGGCGAGGATGGTCCAGAACCTGATCACGTCGCCCCCTGGTGACGGTTGTGGACATCACCGTAGCCGACCGCCTGCCGGCACAGGCCCCCGTCCTCGCTGCCGCCCCCGTCGGAAATCGTGGCGTCAGCCCGCCGATTCGCCCGCGTGGGGGCTCAGGGTGTCCGTTCCGATCAGTACGAACAGGGCGATGCCGAGCAGTATCCGGTAGATCACGAACGGCATGAAGCTCTTGGTCGTAATGAACTTCATAAACCAGGCGATAACGGCATATCCCACCACGAACGCGATGATCGTGGCGAAGATCGTGGGGCCCCAGGACACATGGCCGTTGCTCGCGTCCTTCAGTTCGAAGGCGCCGGAGGCGAGGACCGCGGGGATCGCGAGCAGGAACGAGTAACGCGCCGCCGCCTCGCGGGTGTACCCCATCAGCAGACCGCCGCTGATCGTCGCGCCCGAGCGGGAGACGCCCGGGACAAGTGCCATCGCCTGGCAGATACCGAAGATCAGACCGTCCCGCACCCCCAGCTCCTGGAGGGACTTGCGCTCCTTGATGGCCCGGTGCTTGCCGCCGGTCTCGTCACGCGCCGCCAGCCGGTCCGCGACACCGAGGACGATGCCCATCACGATCAGTGTGACGGCGATCAGCCGCAGATCACGGAACGGGCCCTCGATCTGGTCCTTGAAGGTGACTCCGAGCACCCCGATCGGGATCGAGCCGACGATGACCAGCCACCCCATCTGGGCGTCGTGGTCGCCGCGCATCGCCTTGTTCGTCAGCGAGCGGAACCATGCGGAAACGATACGGGCGATGTCCTTGCGGAAGTAGATCAGGACGGCGGCCTCGGTACCGATCTGCGTGATCGCGGTGAATGCCGCGCCCGGGTCGTGCCAGCCCGCGAACGCCGCCGTCAGCCGCAGATGCGCGCTGGAGGAGATGGGCAGGAACTCGGTCAGTCCCTGGACGAGCCCGAGGACGAAAGATTCGAACCAAGACATGGGGTACTACGCCATCCAAGAGAGGATCATGCACTGGCCGGCGGAGCCGCGGGCACAGTGGCGGACTGAGAGCTGACGGTCGATGCGCGGTTAGATCATATGGATGGGCAGGTTGTCCTACTCACGTGGTCCTACGTCTCGCGCCTGCTCGTCACTACGGGCGTGGCGTCGTTGAGGCCGATGGCATGGCGATCAGCGACCATCGATCAGCGATCACATACCGGGTTGGGGCAGCGTAGCGTCTGAAGATGACGACACGGCTGTCGGCCCCCTGCCATCGGCGGGCGGCGACCCCGTCATCGACGGGCCGGGTCCCCTGTCACCGGCGGTCGGCCGCGCTCCTTGTCAGACGTGCTCACATAGGGCATTTCCATGCGGTGAAAGCCCTACACATGGCTTATTAGGGGGAGGGATAGCTCACAGGCGCGCGCTCTGCTGCTCGTTCGGCGTGCTGTCCTAATATCTGGGCATGACGGTCCTGCCTGACGACGGGCTTTCCCTGGCCGCCGAGTTTCCCGACGCGACCCGCGAGCACTGGCAGAGCCTGGTGGCAGGCGTTCTGCGTAAATCGGGTCGTGATGTCTCGGGGCCGGCCGCCGAGGAGGCACTTGCCACAACGCTTCAGGACGGGCTCATCACCCGTCCGCTCTACACCGCCGAGGACGCGCCCGGCGACGGCTCGTCAGGTTCCGTGAGCTCCTCGGGTTCCTTCGGCTCTCCCGGGGCCGCCGGCTATCCGGGTTTCGCGCCGTTCACCCGGGGTGGCCGGCCCGAGGGCGGTGCCGTCTCCGGCTGGGACGTACGGCAGCGTCATACGCGTCCCGATCCCGCGCAGGCCAATGAAGCCGTGCTCGCCGACCTGGAGAACGGCGTCACCTCCCTGTGGCTGGGGGTCGGCGCCGCCGGAGTCCCGGTGAGCGCTCTGGCCACCGCCCTCGCGGGCGTCTATCTCGACCTGGCTCCCGTCGCCCTCGACGCGGGCGACGAATTCGGGCCCGCCGCACGGGAGTTGCTCCGGCTCTACGACGAGCGCGGGGTGGCGCGTCATCAGGCGCGCGGCACCCTCGGCGCCGACCCCGTCGCGCTGCTCGCCCGTACCGGACGGGAGACGGACGGCCACACCGAGGAGGCCGTGGCACTCGCCGCGCTCTGCGACCGTGAGTACCCCGGTCTGCGCGCCATCTCCGTCGACGGGCTGCCGTACCACGAGGCCGGTGCCTCGGACGCCCAGGAACTGGGCTGTTCGCTCGCCACCGGGGTCGGCTGGCTGCGTGAGCTCACCGCGGCCGGACTCTCCGTCGAAGCCGCGTGCGGGCAGCTCGAATTCCGTTACGCGGCCACCGCCGACCAGTTCCTCACGATTTCCAAACTCCGCGCCGCGCGCAGGCTCTGGGCCCGGGTGGCCGAGGTCTGCGGCGCCCCCGCCGCCGGGGCACAGCGTCAGCACGCCGTGACCTCCCCGGTGATGATGACCCGGCGCGACCCCTGGGTGAACATGCTGCGTACCACCGTCGCCTCGCTGGCGGCCGGGATGGGCGGCGCCGACGCCGTGACCGTACTGCCGTTCGACCATTCCCTCGGGCTCTCCGACGCCTTCTCCCGCAGGATCGCGCGCAACACCTCGACGATCCTGCTGGAGGAGTCGCATCTCGGACGGGTCATCGATCCGGCGGGCGGTTCCTGGTACGTGGAACGGCTCACCGACGATCTCGCCCACGCGGCCTGGGCGTGGTTCCAGGAGATCGAGCGCGCCGGTGGCCAACGCGCCGCCCTGCGCGGCGGATTGATCGAGGAGCGGCTCTCCGGCACCTGGCGGGAGCGCTCCGGCAGGCTCGCACGGCGGCGTGAACCCATCACCGGGGTCAGCGAGTTCCCGCAGCTCTCGCAGCCTCCGGTGGAGCGGGACCCGGCGCCCGAACCCCCCGGTGGCGGACTGCCCGTCGTCCGCCGCGACGAGGCGTACGAGGCGCTCCGCGCCCGCTCCGACGCGTATCTCGCCGCCACCGGCGCCCGGCCCCGGATCTTTCTGGCGGCTCTCGGACCGGCCGCCGCGCACACGGCACGGGCCACTTTCGCCGCCAGCCTCTTCCAGGCCGGCGGGATCGAACCGGTCCATGATCCGGTGTCGGTCGACGCGGACACCGCCGCCGACGCCTTCACCCGCAGCGGAGCGTCCGTCGCCTGCCTCTGCTCCAGCGACGCGCTCTACACCGAACTGGCCGCGCCCGTCGCCGCGGCGCTCAAGTCCGCCGGCGCGCCGCGGGTCTTCCTCGCCGGCCGGCCCGGCGAGCACCGTGAGACATATCTGGAGGCCGGGGTCGACGAGTTCGTCGTCGCGGGCGGCGACGCGGTCGCCGTCCTGACCTCCGTCCTCGACCGGATGGGAGTGGCGTGATGGGGATCCCCGACTTCGCCGGCATCGGCCTCACCGACAGCGGACCGGTCCCCGGTGACGGTGCCGGCGTGACCGAGGACCAGTGGCGTACGGCCGTCAAGGAGCGGACCGGCCGCGCCGACGGCGAACTCGTCTGGGAGACCCCCGAGGGCATCGCCGTCAAACCGCTCTACACCGCGCAGGACACGGCGGGCCTGGACTTCCTCGGCACCTACCCGGGCATCGCGCCGTATCTGCGCGGCCCGTACCCCACGATGTACGTCAACCAGCCCTGGACGATCCGGCAGTACGCGGGGTTCTCCACCGCCGAGGAGTCCAACGCCTTCTACCGGCGCAATCTCGCCGCCGGGCAGAAGGGCCTGTCCGTCGCCTTCGATCTGCCGACCCACCGCGGCTACGACAGCGACCATCCACGGGTGACCGGCGATGTCGGTATGGCGGGCGTGGCCATCGACTCCATCTACGACATGCGGCAGCTCTTCGACGGCATCCCGCTGGACCGGATGAGCGTGTCGATGACGATGAACGGCGCCGTGCTGCCCGTACTGGCCCTCTACATCGTGGCCGCCGAGGAACAGGGCGTACCGCCCGAGAAGCTGGCCGGGACCATCCAGAACGACATCCTCAAGGAGTTCATGGTCCGCAACACCTATATCTATCCGCCGAAGCCGTCGATGCGGATCATCTCCGACATCTTCGCGTACACCTCGCGGAAGATGCCGCGCTACAACTCCATCTCCATCTCCGGCTATCACATCCAGGAAGCCGGCGCGACGGCCGATCTGGAGCTGGCGTACACCCTCGCGGACGGGGTGGAGTATCTGCGCGCCGGAATCGGGGCGGGGCTCGACGTGGACGCGTTCGCGCCGCGGCTCTCCTTCTTCTGGGCCATCGGCATGAACTTCTTCATGGAGATCGCCAAACTGCGGGCGGCCCGGCTGCTGTGGGCCAAGCTGGTCAAGAAGTTCGACCCGCAGAACGCCAAGTCGCTCTCCCTGCGCACCCATTCGCAGACCTCCGGCTGGTCGCTCACCGCGCAGGACGTCTTCAACAACGTCACCCGCACCTGTGTCGAGGCGATGGCCGCCACCCAGGGGCACACCCAGTCGCTGCACACGAACGCGCTGGACGAGGCGCTGGCCCTGCCCACCGACTTCTCGGCCCGTATCGCCCGCAACACCCAGTTGCTGCTCCAGCAGGAGTCGGGCACATGCCGGGTGACCGACCCCTGGGGCGGCAGCGCGTATGTCGAGAAACTGACGTACGACCTGGCGCGGCGTGCCTGGCGGCACATCGAGGAGGTCGAGGCGGCGGGCGGCATGGCCCAGGCCATCGACGCCGGAATCCCCAAACTCCGCGTGGAGGAGGCCGCCGCCCGTACCCAGGCGCGGATCGACTCGGGGCGTCAGCCCGTCATCGGCGTCAACAAGTACCGGGTGGAGACGGACGAGAAGATCGACGTCCTCAAGGTCGACAACTCATCGGTACGGACCCAGCAGATCGAGAAGCTGCGCCGGCTGCGCGCCGAGCGCGACGAGAACGCCTGCCAGGACGCGCTGCGCGCGCTCAGCGCGGCGGCGGAGGCGGGTGGCGGCGGGGGAGGCACGGGCACGGGAGGCGGCGCCGGCGACGGCCTGGACGGGAATCTGCTGGCACTCGCGGTGAACGCGGCCCGTGCGATGGCCACCGTCGGCGAGATCTCGGACGCCCTGGAGAAGGTGTACGGGCGCCACTCGGGCCAGATCCGTACGATCTCCGGTGTGTACAGGAACGAGGCAGGCACCTCCCCGGCCGTGGAGCAGACCCGTGCCGTGGTCGAGGACTTCGAACGGGCCGAGGGGCGCCGCCCGCGCATCCTGGTGGCCAAGATGGGGCAGGACGGGCATGACCGCGGCCAGAAGGTGATCGCGACGGCCTTCGCGGACCTGGGCTTCGACGTCGATGTCGGCCCGCTGTTCCAGACGCCGGCCGAGGTCGCGCGGCAGGCGGTCGAGGCGGACGTCCATATCGTCGGTGTCTCCTCGCTGGCGGCCGGGCATCTCACGCTCGTACCGGCGCTGCGCGAGCAGCTCGCGGCCGAGGGCCGGGAGGACATCATGATCGTCGTGGGCGGGGTGATCCCGCCGCAGGACATCGAGGAACTGCGCCGGGCGGGCGCCGCGGCGGTCTTCCCGCCGGGCACGGTGATCCCGGACGCGGCGCGGGATCTGCTGAGCGCGCTGGGGACGGCGCTGGGGCATGACGCCATCTCCGGGGGAGCGGATGACGGGTCCGCCGTCTCCGGCTCCGGCCCTGAGCGGTGAGCGCGTGGCACCACGGATCGACATCGACACCTACGCCAAGGGTGTGCTGGACGGCTCCCGTTCGTACATCGCCCGTGCCGTCACCCTGGTCGAGTCCACCAGACCCGATCACCGAGGGCTGGCCCAGAAGCTGCTGACCGAGCTGCTGCCGCACTCGGGGAAGGCGCGCAGGATCGGGATCAGCGGGGTGCCCGGCGTCGGGAAGTCCACCTTCATCGACGCGCTCGGGACGCTGCTCACGGGCCTCGGCCACCGGGTCGCGGTGCTCGCCGTCGACCCGTCCTCCACCAGGACGGGCGGGTCCATCCTGGGCGACAAGACCCGGATGGAGCGGCTGGCGGTGGACCCGGCGGCGTTCGTACGCCCGTCGCCCACGGCGGGCACCCTGGGGGGCGTCGCCAAGGCGACCCGGGAGACCATCGTCGTGATGGAGGCCGCGGGGTACGACGTGGTCCTGGTGGAGACCGTGGGCGTCGGCCAGTCGGAGACGACGGTGGCCAATATGGTCGACTCCTTCCTGCTGCTCAGCCTCGCGCGTACCGGCGACCAGCTCCAGGGCATCAAGAAGGGCGTGCTGGAACTGGCGGACGTCATCGCCGTCAACAAGGCCGACGGCCCGCACGAACGCGACGCGCGCTCCGCCGCGCGTGAACTCGCCGGCGCGCTGCGGCTGATGCACCCGGCCGACGCGGCATGGACGCCCCCCGTGCTCAGTTGCAGCGCGCGGGAGGGCACGGGCCTGGACGCGGTGTGGGAGCGGCTGGAACAGCACCGCGCGGTCCTCGGCGCGGACGGTCGGCTGGCCAGGAAGCGGAGCGATCAGCAGGTCGACTGGACCTGGTCGATGGTCCGGGACCACCTCCTGGACCGGCTGCGGGAGCATCCGGGGGTACGGGAGATCACACCGGCGCTGGAACAGGGCGTACGGGAAGGGACGCTGACGGCGACGCTGGCGGCGGAACGGATCATCGAGGCGCTGCGCCTCCCGGCGTAGCGTCTCCTGGCCGGGGCTTGGTGCGGGGGCCTGGTGCGGGGCGGTGTGCGCCTGCGGCGCGGGCGTGGGGTTTAACCGGATGCGCGGTGGGGAGCCGGCGATTAGCCTCCGGGGCATGAGCTGGCTGCCCGCTGATTTCGTCCATCCCGTCCGTGTCGCGCTTCCCGGCGGCTACCATCTGCGTCCGATATCGGGCGCGGACACCGACCTCGACTACCCGGCCGTGATGGGTTCGCGCGAACGTCTCTGGTCGATCTTCGGAAAGGCGTGGGGCTGGCCGCCGGCGACCATGACATACGAGGAGGACCGGGCCGACCTGGTGCGCCACGAGGTCGAGATCGCGGCGCACAAGTCCTTCAACTACGCGCTGTTCGACGACGCTGGCACCGCTCTCCTCGGCTGTGTGTACATCGACCCGCCGGAGAAGACCGGTGCCGACGCCGAGATCTCGTGGTGGGTCGTGGACGCCCGGGTCGGCACCCGGCTGGAAGCCGACCTGGACGAACTCGTGCCGCGCTGGATCGCCGAGACCTGGCCCTTCGAACGGCCGCGCCACATCGGCCGCGATCTCTCCTGGCAGGACTGGCTCGCCCTGCCGGATGTCTCTCCTGACGCTGTCTGACCGTCACCCGGCGGCCATCGGGCCGCGACCGGCGCGGATCAGGAGGCCGCGGGGAGCCGCCCGTAGAACTCGCTCGGGTCCGCGGCCAGCGACGCCTTGACGTGGGCGCTCCAGTCGCCGACGACGACCTCGACCTCGCGCGCCTCCACACCGTCCAGAGCCGCGCGGGCGACATCGGCGGGGTCGAGCAGGGGCCCGTCGTAGTCGACGCCCGACATGATGTCGGTGTCCGCCGCGCCCAGGATCACACCGGTCACCAGGGTGTTCTGACCGGCGAGTTCGAGGCGGACGCCATTGGTCAGGCTCCACTCGGCCGACTTCGCGACGCTGTAGGCGTTGTTCCCGTCGTACGAGAACCACGACGCGGCGGACAGCACGTTCACGATCGCTCCCCCGCCGTTGGCGGCCAGCACGGGGGCGAAGGCGCGCACCATGTCGAGAGTGCCCCAGAAGTGCGTGTCCAGCTCCCGGCGGATGGTGTCGACATCGCCGGTGACAAGGTTCGTGCCGGTGGCGATGCCCGCGTTGTTGATCAGCAGATCGACGTCCTGGGCGGCCGCGGCCGCCGCCTTGACGGACACGGGGTCGGTGATGTCGAGCTTGAGCACCTCCACGCCCGGAATGCCGACGCTCTCGGGACGTCGCGCCGTCGCGTAGACCTTCGCGCCCCGCTTCAGCAGCTCCTCGGCGAGATGACGGCCGATGCCACGGTTCGCGCCGGTCACCAGCGCGGTCGAGCCGGAAATTCGCATGCCCTGTTCCTCCATCCGATCACCGGCCCCGACGGGCCGGTACGCCATCGAACGTACGGGGAGCGGAGGAGCACGGGCGATACCTGAAAGGGGCGCGAACATATCCGTCTGTAGCACGCTCACCGAATCGCCGACACCAATGGGCACCACGGAAGATGGACGTGGCACACGGAGCGGTCTACGGTCACCCTCATGGACCTCCTCTCCGACGTACTGGCGGTGACCGGTGTCCGCGGCACTCTGGGAGCCAGGATCGAGGCCGCCGACGCGTGGGGCGTCCGGTGGAGCGGCATCCGCGGCGCGGCCTTCTACGCCATCACCGCGGGCACCGCCTGGCTCGGGCTGCCCGGCCGGCCGCCGTTCCAGCTCATGCCGGGAGACGTCGTGCTCCTGCCGAACGGAGCCGAGCACACACTCAGCAGCGGTCCGGACACCGAGATCCGGGCATGTGACTGCGAGGCGGCGGCCCAGGCCAAGGCCGAGGCGGGAGTGCTGCGCTTCGGCTCCGGGGACGTCCAGACCCATATCCTGGGGGCTTCCTACGAGTACGACCCGGCGGTCTCCATCCAGATCCTGACGCTGCTCCCGGAGGTCGTCCACCTCCGCGCGGACAACAGCGGCAGCGGCCTGGACGACACCGTCCGGCTGCTCGCCCGGGAACTCGTCCACACCCAGGTCGCGACCGCCGTCGTCCTCAACCGTCTCGTGGACGTCCTCCTCGTACAGCTCCTGCGGGTCCTGCTCACCAGACAGGCGGACGAACTGCGCGGGACATGGCTGGGAGTGCTCGGCGATCCGCTCGTCAGCGTCGCCATGACGAAACTCCATCACGACCCCGCCCGCGCCTGGACCGTGGACAGCCTCGCGGCGGAGCTGGCCGTGTCACGCACCACCCTCTCGCGGCGGTTCCTCAGCGTGGCCGGCGAGACACCCGGCGGTTATCTCACGCGATGGCGTATGGATCTGGCCGCGGTGCGGCTCAGGGACAGCGACGAACCGCTGGAAGCCATCGCCCGCTCCGTCGGCTACACCTCGGTGTACGCCTTCAGCCGTGCCTTCCGGCGCGCCCGCTCCCAGGCTCCCGGCCAGTACCGGATCACCTCGCGCGCCCCGGACCAGCGGCGCGCCCCGGCGGCCGCCCCCGTATGAGCGCTCAGCGAGCGCTCAGTGTCCGGGACCTCAGTGTCCGGGACGTCGGCGGCCGGTATCTCAGTGACCGGGGCCGGAGGTCAGGACCATACGGAAGCGGGCCTTGCCCGCGAGCATCTTGTCCAGCGCCCGGCCGGCCTCGGTGAGCGGTACTTCCTCGGTCATGGGCCGGACGCCGGTGAGGGCGGCGAAGCGCAGGGTCTCCTCGACCTCGCGCGAGGTGCCGGAGGCATGTCCGTACACCTTGCGGGTCCCGGTGACCAGCTGGTTCGTGCCGATCCGGAGCGGCTCCTGCTGAAGCGCGATGACGATCAGTTCGCCCCGGTGGTCCAGCCCGGCCAGGGTGTCGGTCGCCGCCTCGCTGTTGGTCGCGGTGGTGAGGACCACCTTGGCCCCGCCGAGGGCCCGCAGCTCCGCCGCGACGTCCTGGGACCGGTTGTCGATGTAGTGACGCGCCCCCAGTTCACGCGCGAGCGGTTCCTTGTCCTCTCCGCGTGCGATGGCGACGGTCTCGAATCCCATCTTGTCCGCGAACTGCACGCCGAGATGACCGAGTCCGCCGACACCGAGGATGGCGACGACATCACCGGGGCGCGCGGCACTGCGGCTGAGCGCGTTGCACACGGTGACACCGGCGCAGCCCATCGGCGCGCTGTCGACGAAGCTGAAGCCGTCCGGGATACGGGCCAGGGCCGAGGCCGGCACCACGACCGTGTCGGCGTAGCCGCCGGGATAGGACAGACCCGGGGTCTGAAGGGTGGCGCAGTTGATGGCGTCACCGTCACGACACGCCACACAGTGCCCGCAGTTGCCGCCGAACCAGCCGACGGCGACGCGCTGCCCCGGCTCGAACTCCTCGACACCGTCACCGACGGCGTCGATCCGTCCGGCGATCTCATGGCCCGGGACCAGGGGGAACGACGCCTCGGGGAACCCGCCGTCGATCATCATGGAATCGGTGTGGCAGACGCCGCAGGCCTCGACGGCCACCCGCACATGGCCGGGGCCGGGCTCGCGGAACTCCTTCTCGACGAGGTGCGGAGCCGCACCGGGCCGGTCGACCTGCATGGCGCGGTAGGTACGGGTCTTGGTGCTGGTCATCGCTGGCTCCCATGACGTCTGGGGATGTCCATGCGCGGGCCGGCGGTTCGCCGGCCGTTCTGCGCGCCCGTAGGCGCCGCTCATGGGCGTGTACCGGTCACTCCAGTCTCCGTCCCGGCGGCTCCTGCCGCATTCCAGGACGGGGCCGCATACCAGGGCGGGATCCGCCGCTCTCCGGCCAGGTCGCGCCGTGAAAGGCTGGATGTCGTGTCCGAGGGCCTCGGACACGACGTCCGAGGGCCTCGGACGTGTGCGTATGCGAGAGGGGACACCGTATGGATCACCAGGAGCTCGGCCGGCGGTTCGCGACCCTGACCACCGCCCATGTCGCGGACGCCTGTATCCGCGCACAGGTCCCGGTGCGCTGTGCGCCGCCGTCCGTACGGGCTGTCGTGCCGGGCGGCCGGGTGGCGGGCCGGGTGTGTCCCGCCCGTCACGCCGGCAGTGTCGACATCTTTCTGGAGGCGTTCGAAGAGGCCTCGCCCGGTGATGTGCTGGTGGTCGACAACGGCGGACGGACCGACGAGGCGTGTGTCGGCGATCTCGTGGTGCTGGAGGCCGGGGCCGCGGGGCTGGCGGGCGTGGTGATCTGGGGGCTGCACCGCGACACCGCCGACATCCGTGAGATCGGGCTGCCGGTCTTCAGCACGGGAGCGACCCCGACCGGCCCTCAGCGCCTCGACGCCCGTCCCGACGGCGCGGTGGAGTCCGCCACCGTGGGGGAGTGGACGGTGGGGCGCGAGGATCTGGTCCTGGGCGACGACGACGGTGTGCTCTTCGTACCGGCCGACCGCGCCGAGGACCTTCTGACGCTCGCGGAGACCATCCGTGACACCGAGCGGCGCCAGGCCGAGCGCATCCGTTCCGGTGAGTCCCTGCGCGGCCAGGTACGGTTCGACGCCTATCTCGCCGCCCGTCGGCGGACGCCTTCCCTGACCTTCCGCGACCATCTGCGGGCCGTGGGCGGAGCCATCGAGGAGTGATACCGGTGTCATGGGCCCCGGGTGTCCCGCCGGGGCCGGTGCTCCGGCCGCTCCTGTCGACGCCAGGCCTCAGCCGATGCTGAAAGCTCCCTCCGGCGGCCGGGGCGAGGGCACCGCCCCGCTGTCCCGTACCACCGTCGCGGCCCCGGTGAACCGCCGTAGCGACGCGCCGTGTTCGACCCGGGCGGGAAAGGCGTCGGACGCGGTACGGCGGGCCAGCGCGGCCGTGTCGATGGGCTCCTGCGAGGCGACCAGTACGGCATTGCCGAAACGCCGGCCACGGAGCACGCCCGGCTCCGCGATCAGGGCCAGCTCCGCGAAGACCGCCGCGAAGGTGGCCAGTTGGGAGCGGAGGAAGCCGAAGGGCGCGCCGTCCGCGAGATTGGCGGCATAGACCCCGTCCGCCCTGAGCACCCGCGCGGCTTCCCGCGCGTACTCGACGGAGGTGATGTGCGCGGGCACCCGGGAACCGCCGAACACATCCGCGATCAGTACATCCGCCGAGCGCGCGGGCGCGGCTTCGAGCCAGTGACGGGCGTCCGCGCCCCGTACGGTGATCCCGCTGCCGTCCGGTAGGGGCAGCCGCTCCGCGACCAGCGCCAGCAGCCCCGCGTCGGCCTCCACCACACACTGCGCCGAGCCCGGCCTGGTCGCGGCCACATAGCGGGGCAGTGTGCAGCCACCGCCGCCGAGATGGAGCACCGTGAGCGGCTCACCGTCCGCGGCGGCGCAGTCGACGACATGGGCGAGACGCCGTACGTACTCGAACTCCAGATGCGCCGGGTCGTCCAGATCGACATACGACTGCGGCGCTCCGTCGACCGTCAGCAGCCAGGCCCGCTCCCGGTCCACATCGGGCAGCAGCTTCGCGGTGCCGCGGTCCACGGCGCGTATGACGGGGATCGGCTCGTTCACCGTCCCATTGTGCGCCGTGCGCGCGTACGGTCCCGCGCCCGCCTCCCCGGAGCGGGGAGACGGACACGGGAGGGGGACGGACCCGGGAGGGGGGACGGACCCGGGACCCATGGACCCGGAGGTCCGCCGGACCCGTCAGAGCAGCGAGGTGACCGTACCGGCGCCGACCGTACGGCCGCCCTCACGGATCGCGAAGCCGAGCCCCGGCTCCAGCGGTACGTCCCGGCCCAGCTCCACGGTCAGGGTGACCGTGTCCCCGGGGCGCGCGACCCCCCTCTCGCCGAGGTCGATGTCGCCGACCACGTCCGCCGTACGGATGTAGAACTGCGGCCGGTACCCGCTGCCGACCGCGGTGGTGCGGCCACCCTCGCGCGCCGAGAGCACATACACCTGCGCGGTGAAGCGCCTGCTCGGTACGAGACTGCCCGGCGCCGCCACCACATGGCCGCGGCGCACCGCGTCACGCGGCATCCCCCGCAGCAGCAGCGCGACATTGTCCCCGGCCTCGGCGGACTCCATCGGCTTGCCGAAGGTCTCCAGACCGGTGACCACCGTCTCCACACCGGCGCCCAGCACCTCCACCCGGTCACCCACGCGCACCGTGCCGCGCTCGACGGCGCCGGTGACCACCGTGCCGCGCCCGGTGATGGTGAGCACGTTCTCCACCGGGAGCAGGAACGGCGCGTCCGTGTACCGGACCGGCATCGGCACATAGGTGTCGACGGCGTCGAGCAGCGCCTCCACGGCCGCGGTCCAGCGCGGGTCCCCCTCAAGGGCGCGCAGCCCCGACACCCGGATGACGGGCGCCGCGTCGCCGCCGTAGCCGTGCTCGGTGAGCAGTTCGCGCACCTCCAGCTCGACCAGGTCGCTCAGCTCGTCGTCACCCGCGTCGGCCTTGTTGAGGGCGACGACGATGTGGTTGACACCGACCTGGCGGGCGAGCAGCACATGCTCGGCGGTCTGCGGCATGATCCCGTCGAGCGCGGAGACGACGAGGATCGCCCCGTCGAGCTGGGCGGCGCCGGTCACCATGTTCTTGATGTAGTCGGCGTGGCCCGGCATGTCCACATGGGCGTAGTGCCGGGTGTCCGTCTCGTACTCGACGTGCGAGATGTTGATGGTGATCCCCCGGGCGGCCTCCTCCGGCGCCCGGTCGATCCGGTCGAACGGTACGAAGGTGCCGGTCCCGCGGTCGCTGAGGACCTTGGTGATGGCCGCGGTCAGTGTGGTCTTGCCGTGGTCGACGTGGCCCATGGTGCCGATGTTCAGATGCGGCTTGGTGCGCACGTATGCCGTCTTGGGCATGGTTCCTTCCAGGAACTCGAAGCGTGAGAGGGACCCCCGGGCCTTGCCGACCCTCCCCCTGCGGGGTCCGCCGGACGATCCGGGAAGGGTCAGCTTCGGGCGCCGTCGACGGGCGCCGCGGCGAGTGCGACCGCCGCCGCGACCGCTGCCGCTGCGATCGCGGCCGCCAGGGCGGTTTCGACGGCCGGTGCGGCCACGCACGCCGCGAGGAAGGGGAAGAGGAAGGGGAACGCGGCAGCCTTCGGCGCGTCCGCGACTGCGGACGGCGCTGCGAGGAAGGCGTACCGGAACATGTCGCCGATCCTCGCCCATGGCGGCCGCCGCGTCGAATGGTTTTCCATCCGTGGCCGGTTGACGGGTGGCCGTCAGAAGTGCTGCCGTCAGAGGTGCTTCAGGGCCTCGCGTACCGACAGCGGGGACAGCCGGTCCCTCGCCCCCTCGACGAACTGCCGCACCGCCGCTGGGTCCGTCTTCGCGTACTCCCGCAGACACCAGCCGATCGCCTTGCGGATGAAGAAGTCGGGATGGCCGGCGCGGCGCAGGCAGTAGTCGAAGAGCCGCTCCGCGTCGGTGCCGCCTTTGTAACCGAGCTGGTGCAGCAGGGCCGTACGCGCGACCCAGAGGTTCTCGTCGTCGATCCACCGGTCCATGTCGGCCTTCAGCGCGGGATCGGCCGTCACCAGCGCGCCCGCGACATGCGCGGCGAGCGGATCGATCGTGTCCCACCAGGGGACGGTGCTGACGAGATGCCGTACGACGGGCAGGAACCCGGACGAGCAGCGCCCGCTGTACCGGCGCAGATAGTCCACGGCGAAGTACTGGTACTCCCGCTCGGGCAGCTCCCAGCAGCGCAGGGCGATCGCCGCGCAGTCCGTCTCGTCGGGGCGCGCGGTGCCCTCCAGGACCGTACGGGCCAGTGCCCGGCAGCGCGGCGCGGGAATGCCGAGGAACGGCCCGATCCCCTTCATGTACGCGAAGGACTTCTCGGCGCGCACCGGATCGGCCGCCGTGGGGTACACGGCGGTGAGCCTCTCCAGCACGGTGTCGGACAGCGCGCTGTCCGGTACGGCCGGCTTCCGCGTGACCACTGACGTCATACGGGCACCCTACGGGCCCCCTCGGACATCTGTGCCGGGACCTGCGCCGGGACCTGCGCGTTCTCCGGACGTTCCCCCCGGAGCCGTCCGCCCTGTTGCGCCCGCTGGGGGGTGACCGCCATCTCGCGCCCGGCGACCGGTCATCTTCGTCGGTTACGCTCGCCGGGTGCTCGCCCCCGTACCCCGGTCCTCGCCAAGCCTCGCGCTCCGTTGCTACCGGGCGCTTCTCTCGCCCTGGGCGCGATTCTCCGTACTCGTGGCCCTGCTGGGCGCGTCGGCCGTCATGGTGCTGCTGTACGAGCCGCAGAAGCTGCTCGCCGACGGCTGGCCGCCGCATGTCAGCGGCGGTATCGCCGTGGTGCTGTTCACCGTGGCGTACGGGCTGTGCGCGACGGCGTTCGTACCGCGCCCGCTGCTCAACATCGCCTCCGGCGCGCTTCTCGGCTCCTATCTCGGGCTGGCCGCCGCGCTCGCGGGGACGGTGCTGAGCGCCGCGCTCTCCTTCGGACTCGGCCGCTTCCTCGGGCAGGAGGCGCTGCGCCCGCTGCTGCGGGGCCGCTGGCTGAAGGCCGCCGACCGGCTGCTCAGCGCCCACGGCTTCCGGTCGATGCTGGCGATCCGGCTCTTCCCCGGGGTGCCGTTCGCCCCGAGCAACTATTGCGCGGCCGTCTCCCATATGCGGTGGACACCGTTCCTGCTGGCGACGCTCATCGGCTCGATCCCCAACAACGCGGCCTATGTGGTGGCGGGGAGCCGGGCCGCCTCGCCGACGTCACCGGTGTTCCTGATCGCCATGGGCTTCATCGTGATCTCCGGTCTGGTCGCGGCGGTGGTCGCCTGGCGCAAGCGCCACCACCTCCGCCGCTGACCCGAGTCCCGAGCCCCCGCGCCCCCGCGCCGTGTCCGTACGGATCTGCCCCTACGAGACCGAAGCCGGGGCCCCGCCACCGGACCCGTCGCCACCGAGTCCGTAGTCCCCGGGCGCTTCGTCGCCGAGTCCGAGGTCGCCGCCCGGCGGCGGGGTGAAGAACCGCGCCACATCCGCCTCGGTGACCTCCGCCAGTTCCCTCGGTGACCACCGCGGTCTGCGGTCCTTGTCGACGACCTGCGCGCGGATGCCCTCCAGCAGATCGGGGGTGGCCAGCGCGGCGCAGGAGGTCCGGTACTCCTGGTCGAGCACCCGCTCCAGCGTCGGCAGCCGGCGTGCCCTGCGCATCGCTTCGAGGGTCGCCTTGAGCGCGGTGGGCGACCGGGTCAGGATCGTCTCGGCGGCCTCCTTCGCCGCGGGCAGGCCGGCGGCGAGCAGCCGCTCGACGATCTCCTCCACCGTGCCGGCCGCGTAACAGGTGTCGATCCACTCGCGGTCCGCGGCGAGCCGGCCCTCGGGCGCGGCCGTCCCGTACTCACGTACCGTCCGGATGACGTCCGCCGCCTCGCGTACCGCGGGTCCGGCCAGTGCGGCGCGCAGAGCGGCGAGCCGCTCCGAGGGTACGAAGTGGTCCGCGAGCCCGCAGAGCAGCGCGTCCGCCGCGCCCACCGCCCCGCCGGTCAGGGCGAGATGCGTGCCGAGCTCACCCGGCGCGCGGGAGAGCAGATAGGTGCCGCCCACATCGGGGACCAGACCGATCGCGGTCTCGGGCATGGCGACCGAGGACCGTTCGGTGACGATCCGCGGACCGCCGTGCGCCGAGACACCGACACCGCCGCCCATCACGATGCCGTCCATCAGCGCGACATAGGGCTTGGGGAAGCGGGCGATACGGGCGTTGAGCCGGTACTCGTCGCGCCAGAAGGCGGGCGAGGCGGAGCCTCCCGCGCGCACGTCCTCATGGACCGCGCGGATGTCGCCACCGGCGCACAGCCCGCGCTCGCCCGCGCCCGAGAGCAGGACCGCCGTGACGCTTTCGTCGTCCTCCCACTCCGCGAGGGCCTCGGAGATCCGCAGGACCATGGGGTGGGTGAGGGCGTTGAGGGCGCGGGGGCGGTTGAGTGTGATGTGGGCGGTGCGACCCGCCCGGCCGAGCAGTACCGGTTCGTCGTCGTGGACCATGCCGCCCAGTATCCGGCACGCCCGGAGCCGGCGGACGACCGCCTTGCGGGGCACGGCACTTGGGCGGTCCGGCCCGGCGGGTGCGGGTCAGCCCGGACTGCGGGCCGAATCGGCCGCTCCGGTGACCGAGGACGGATCGGCGGCGACCTTCGTGGTGCGGCGGGTCAGCCGGCGTACGTCGGGGACGGTCAGGACCGCGGCCGTCAGCAGGACGATCAGTGCCGAGCAGCCCCAGAGCGCCGCGCTCCGCCCGAAGACACTCTCCGCCGGTCCCGCGAGCGCGGTGGCCAGCGGGACCATACCGATCGACCCCAGCCAGTCGTAGGCCGAGACCCGGGAGAGCTTCTCCTCGGGAATCTCCTGATGCAGAGCCGTCATCCACGACACACCGAAGACCTCGACGGAGACCCCCGTCAGGAACATCACCGCCGCCAGTCCCGCGGCGGACAGCGGCACCGCGAGCCCGGCCGACGGAAGGGCGAGCGGAAAGACGCAGAGCGTGCCCGCGAGCAGCAGTCTGCGCGGTCGCCAGCGCATCATCAGCAGCGCGCCGCCGACGGTGCCCGCGCCGAAGGCGGCGAGCGCGAGGCCCCAGGGACCGGGGCCGCCCAGCTCGTCCCTGGCGACCAGCGGCCCGTACACCGCCTCGGCCGCGACGACGACCGCGTTGACCACGGCGAACTGCACGACGATGCTCCAGAGCCAGGGTCTTCCGCTGAACTCCCGCCAGCCGTCGCGCAGATCGGCGAGCATCCCGCCGCCGGGCTCACGCGCCGGGACATGGCTGACATCGATGAAGGCACGCAGCGATCCCGCCACCAGAAACGCGGCGGCGTCGATGGCCAGGACCCAGCCGGGCCCGAACGCCGCGATCAGCGCGCCGCCGAGGGCCGCGCCGCCGATTCCCGCGCCGTGCATCGCCATCCGGTAGAGGGCGAAGGCACGGCCCGCGTGCTCACCGCTGACGCTGGACATCAGCATGCCCTCGGAGGCCGGGCCGAAGAAGGCATGGCCGGTACCGCCCAGACCGGCCAGCACCATCATCTGCCACAGCCGTGGCTCACCGACGAGTACGAGCGCCGCGAAGGACGCCTGTGAGACACAGTTGAGCGCGTTGGCCGCGACCATCACCCGGTGCCGGGGCAGCCGGTCGGCGAGCGCGCCTCCGATGAGCAGGAAGAGGACGAGCGGAACCGTACGCGCCGCGGCCACCAGGCCGACATCGCCCGCGTCACCGCCCGACTCCAGCACCGCGAACGCCGAGGCCACCAGCGCGCCCTGGCTGCCCACATTGGTGACGACCGCCGCGGCCGTCAGCAGTGTGTAGTTGCGCCCCGCCCACGCGGGACGGCGGCCGGGACGCCGGGCAGGGCGCCGGAAGGCACGGCGGGCGGAACGGGGGTCCCCGTCGGCGGGAGAGTTCACCTGGGGCCTGTCCGCGGCTCCGCGCCCGGACGCCGGCCGGTCACGACGAGGAGCCCGTCAGCCGTACGGTGCTCATGATCTGCTTGATCGTCGCGTCCGGGATCTCGTCCGGCACGCCCTTGTTGGCGTAGAGCACCCAGGTCGCGTAGTCGCCCTTGGCGTTGGTGAAGGTGAAGGCGATCGACTTGCCGTCGGTGTCGCACTTGTTCGTCTTGGTCACACCCGAGGTGGCGGCCGTCGCGTAGTGCCCCTTGAGCCCGGACGTGGTGGTGTACGGCTGGGCGTCGGTGACCTTCACCTTCTCCTTGACCTTGTCCTCCGGCTCCTGCTGGGCGTACGCGGCCCAGGCCCAGCTTCCCGCCTCGTTCTTCGCGGCCGTCGCCGTGTCCTTGGCACCCGCGCCGCCCTTGGTACCGGTGCCGCCGAGGCCGCTGTCCTCCGGCTTCCCGTCCTTGTCGGTGTCCTGCGAGCACCACTTGGACTTGTAGAAGGCGGGTGCGGAGAAGGAGATGACGGGCATGCCGTCGTTCTTCTTGTGGTCCTCGAAGCCGGATATGACGCCGGTGCCCGCGACCTCCCAGTCGGCGGGGACGTCGAACCGTGTTCCGTGCTTCGGGTTGGTGACGACCTTCCAGCCCTCGATCTGCGGCTTGCTCTCCTCGCCGGCCCGGGGGTTGTCGCTGGGCGCGTCCGCGCTCGGCTCCGCGGGCCCGGAGGCGGACGCCGAGGCCTTGGGATCGTCGCCGGCCTTGTCGGCCGTTCCGTCGTCCTTGTTCATCACGAAGAACGCGGTGCCCGCGGCGGCGACCACCACGACCGCGGCGGCGACCACGGCGATGACCGTCGTGCTCCTCCTGTCCGGCGAGGGTCCGGGCGGTCCGGGCGGTCCTGGCTGTCCCTGCTGCCCGGACACGACGTACTGCGGGGTGGTCGGCCGCTGGTACGGGTCGGGCTGCTGGTACCCCTGCTGCGGATACCCCTGCGGCGGCTGTCCGGGCTGCTGCTGTCCCGGCTGCTGGTAGGGGTTCGGCTGTTGGTACCCGGGCTGCTGATAGGGATTCGGCTGCTGGTATCCGGGCTGCTGGTACGGATTGGGCTGCTGGTCCTGCGGGTTCTGCTCGCCCCCGGGCGGCTGCTGTCCTGGCCACATGGCGAGTAACCATAGAGGGGTCGTCCCACCGCTGCCACGTCCGCCCCGGCAGGGGATGGCCAAGCTCTTCTACCCGTGGGTAACATCGCGTTCCATGAGCGCTGATCAGATGTCCGTCGGCGAGATGCTCGCCGCCACGGTCCCCATGGCCGGGACCCTGGGACTGGAATTCCTGGAGACCACCGCGGAGCGTGCCGTCGTCCGGCTGCCCGACCGGCCCGCGTATCACAACCATGTCGGCGGACCACACGCCGGCGCGATGTTCACCCTGGGCGAGTCCGCCAGTGGCGCGATCGTGCTCGCCGCCTTCGGAGACCAGCTCGACAGAGCGGTTCCGCTCGCTGTCAAGGCGGAAATCGGCTACAGGAAACTCGCCATGGGGGCCGTCACCGCCACCGCGGCCCTGGGCCGCCCCGTGGCCGAGGTCGTCGCCGAACTGGACGCGGGGGAGCGTCCTGAATTCCCCGTGACCGTCTCCCTGACGCGAGCGGACGGCGCGGTGACAGGTGAGATGACGGTCCTCTGGACCCTCCGCCCGCACTCCTGACCGACCCCGGCCACCGGGTAGGCTGCCCGGCGTGCGCCCGCGCGCGCCGGGCAGCCGCCCGTGGACGGTCGGAGGAATCCGGTCACGGAAGTACGGAAGGAACCGGCGTTGCACGTCCAGGAGTGGCTCGAGACCATCCCCCCGGTCAGTATCTATCTCCTGGTCGGGGTGGTGATCGGCCTCGAAAGCCTCGGTATCCCGCTGCCCGGCGAGATCGTTCTCGTCAGCTCGGCGCTCCTCGCCTCCCAGCACGGCGACATCGATCCGTACATCCTCGCCGCCTGCGCCACGGCCGGTGCGATCATCGGGGACTCGATCGGCTATGCCATCGGCCGCAAGGGCGGCCGGCCGCTGCTCGCCTGGCTCGCCGTACGGTTCCCCAGACACTGCGGTGAGCCACAGGTCGCCATGGCGGAGCGTTCGTTCGAGAAGTGGGGGATGTGGGCGGTCTTCTTCGGCCGTTTCATCGCCCTGCTCCGTATCTTCGCGGGACCGCTCGCGGGCGTGCTGCGGATGCCGTACTGGAAGTTCCTGATCGCCAATGTGCTCGGCGGAATCGTCTGGGCGGGCGGGACGACCGCCGTCATCTACTCGGTGGGCGTCGTCGCCGAGGCCTGGCTCAAGCGCTTCTCCTGGCTCGGTCTGGTGCTCGCCGTGCTGTTCGGGATCGGCTCCATGCTCGTCGTACGGAACCGCGCCAAGAAGGCCGCCGGGCAGCCGCCGGCCGAACCGGAGACGGCGCCGACAGCACAGAGCGTGACCACGCCGACCGGGGAGCCCGACGCCGTACCCGCCGCCGACTGACCGGAAATCGCGCCTGGCGACCGGCCGCCCGGCCCGCGCGCCCGCCCGGCCACCGCCGTATCCCCGGCGTCTCTCAGCTCTCGTAGGCCTCGCGGTGGATCTTCGCCGTCTCGGCGTACCCCGCCGCGTTGCGCCTGATCCCGGCGCGCTCCTCCTCCGTCAGCTCACGCTTGACCCTGGCGGGCACGCCCGCGACCAGGGAACCCGGGGGTACGCGCAGACCCTGCGGTACGAGCGACTGCGCCGCGACGAGCGAGCCCGCGCCGATGTGCGCGCCGTTGAGGACCGTGGCGCCCATCCCGATCAGCACCTCGTCCTCGACCGTGCAGCCGTGCAGCACGGCGTTGTGACCGATCGAGACGCGCTCGCCGACGGTGAGCGGGAAGCCCGGGTCGGCGTGGAGGGTGCAGTTGTCCTGGACATTGCTTCCGGCACCCAGGGTGATCGGCGCGTGATCGGCCCGGAGCACGGCGTGGTACCAGACGCTCGCCCCCGCGCCCACACTGACCTCGCCCAGTACGACCGAGGTAGGCGCTGTGAACGCCGAGGGGTCGACGGCGGGCTCCTTGCCGCCCACGCCCCTGATCAGTGCCTGTTCCGTCATACCGTCTCTCCTCGGTGCCGACCGGTCATGACCGGGTCCGCTCGCGTCCACCAGGTCGGCCAGGAGTTGGCTATTTCTGGTGACAGATGATCAATAACCTTAAGCGCGTTGCCCGTTACCGATCGGGCCGGTACCGAACAAGGAGCTTCATGGCCACCGCACAGCAGGTCCCCGACATCCTGTCGCCCGAGTTCGCCGAGAACCCCTATCCGGCCTACCGTGTGATGCGGGACAGCGCCCCGCTCATCTGGCACGAGGCCACGCAGAGTTACATCATCTCGCGGTACGAGGATGTCGAGCGCGCCTTCAAGGACAAGGAGTCGGTCTTCACCACCGACAACTACGACTGGCAGATCGAGCCCGTCCATGGCAAAACGATCCTTCAACTCAGTGGGCGTGAGCACTCCGTGCGCCGGGCGCTGGTCGCCCCGGCCTTCCGCGGCAGCGATCTCCAGCAGAAGTTTCTGCCGGTCATCGAGCGCAACTCCCGCGAGCTGATCGACGGGTTCCGGCACACCGGCTCCGTGGACCTGGTGGGGGCCTACGCGACCCGCTTCCCCGTCAATGTCATCGCCGACATGCTGGGGCTCGACAAGGCCGACCACGACCGGTTCCACGGCTGGTACACGGCGGTCATCGCCTTCCTCGGCAATCTGTCCGGCGACGCGGAGGTCACGGCGGCGGGCGAGCGCACCAGGATCGAGTTCGCCGAGTACATGTTCCCGGTCATCCGCGACCGGCGGGAGAACCTGGGCGACGATCTGCTCTCCACGCTCTGTGCCGCGGAGGTCGACGGCGTCCGGATGAGCGACGAGGACATCAAGGCATTCTGCAGCCTGCTCCTGGCCGCGGGCGGCGAGACCACCGACAAGGCCATCGCCAGCATCTTCGCGAATCTGCTGCTCCACCCCGACCAGCTCGCGGCCGTACGGGAGGACCGCACCCTGATCGACCGGGCCTTCGCGGAGACGCTCCGGTACACCCCGCCGGTACAGATGATCATGCGCCAGACCGCACGGGACGTCGAGCTGAGCGGCGGTACCGTACCGGCCGGCGCCACGGTCACCTGTCTCATCGGCTCAGCCAACCGCGACGGGTCCCGCTTCCAGGAGCCGGACCGCTTCGACATCTTCCGGGAGGATCTGACCACGACGACGGCCTTCTCCGCCGCCGCCGACCATCTCGCCTTCGCACTGGGCCGGCACTTCTGTGTCGGCGCGCTGCTGGCCAAGGCGGAGGTCCAGACCGGGGTCGACCAGCTTCTGGACGCGATGCCGGACGTCCGGCTCGCCGACGGGTTCGACCCGGTCGAGCGGGGCGTGTTCACCCGTGGACCGCAGACACTGCCGGTGGAGTTCACGCCCGTCACGGCATGAAGGCATCCGCCGGGCCCGAGGGCATGCCCCGGGCCCGGCGGCCGGGCCCGGGGCCCCGGCCGCTACTGCACGACGGGTGTGAAGCTCACGGGCAGCGCGGTCAGCCCCCGCATCCAGATGGAGGGCCGCCAGGTCAGCTCGTACGGCTCCACCGACAGCACCACGTCGGGCAGCCGCTCCAGCAGCGTCTCGATCGCGGTACGGGCGATGACATCGGCCAGCAGCGGAGCCGGATAGGGACAGCGGTGCTCCCCGTTGCTGAACGAGAGATGCGCGGAGTTCTCCGCGCCGATATGGCCCTCGGGCCAGATCTGCGGATCCGTGTTGGCCGCCGCCAGCCCCAGCACCAGACAGTCGCCCGCCTTGATGTGCCGGCCGCCGAGCTGGGTGTCGCGCACCGCCCAGCGGCCGATGAAGTTCTGGGTCGGGGTGTCCAGCCACAGCACCTCGTTCAGCGCCTGCCCGACGCTGAGCCGTCCGCCGGACACATTCAGCGCGAACCGGTCGTCGGTCAGCAGCAGACGCAGGGTGTTGCAGATCCAGTTGGCCGTCGGCTGCTGGGCGGCGGCGATGACGGTGATCAGATCGACCACCATCTCCTCGTCCGTCAGCCCGGCCGGATTGCCCAGCATCCGCGACGTGAGGTCGGAGCCGGGATTGTCCCGCTTGTCCTTGACCAGTCGCTGCATCCGCTCCATGACCCGCACATAGGCGGCGACCGGGTCGTCCCCCTCGTCGGCGTCCAGCGAGATCCGCAGATCGCGCACCAGATCGTCGGTGTCCACACCGTCGGCGGGCATTCCGCAGAGCTGGACCACGGCCCGCATCGGCAGGGCGTGCGCGTACGCGGCCATCAGCTCGGCCTGACCGCTGCCGGCGAAGGCGTCGATGAGCCCTTCGGCGATCTCCCGGCAGATATGGGCCAGTTCGAACTGGTCGATGGCCTCCAGCGCGTCGGTGATCACCCCGGCCCGCCGCTGGTGTTCGGGACCCTCCGCGAACATCACCGACGGCTGGTAGCCGACGAACGGCATGAGCGGCCAGTCGGCGGGGATGGACTCCCACTGGTTCCAGCGCCGCGAGTCACGGGCGAACAGTTCGTCGTGGCTCGTCACATAGGAGACCTCGGAGTAGCCGAGCACCAGCCAGGCGGGAATCCCGCCGTCGAGCGTGACGGGCGCGATCGCGCCGTGCTCCCTGCGCAGGGTGCGGTAGAGCTGGGACGGGGTCTGCTGGTACTCCAGACCGCTGAGCGGCACGGCCCCCGCGTGCGCGGGGCATTCAGGCGGCGGGGTCTGGTCGGGTCCGGAGCCCGTGGGGTCGGTCATGGTGTCATCTCCCGGGCCATGGCCAGTTCGTAGAGGTGGTCCACAAGGGTGATCAGGACGTTCTTGCCGGACGAGCGCACCCGGGCGTCACAGTCGATGAGCGGGACATGGTCCGGCAGCGAGAGCGCCTGCCGGATCTCGTCCAGGGAGAACGCGGAGATGTCGTCGTCGAACCGGTTGACGGCGACCACGAACGGGGTCCGGTGGTGTTCGAGCCGGTCGATGGCGTACCAGGAATCGCTCATCCGCCGGGTGTCCACCAGGACGACCGCGCCCAGCGTGCCGGAGAACAGCCGGTCCCAGAGGAACCAGAACCGTTCCTGCCCCGGCGCTCCGAACAGATAGAGCACCATCAGCTCGTTGAGAGTGATCCGGCCGAAGTCGAAGGCCACGGTCGTGGTGGTCTTGTTGGTCGGCCCGGCCGTCTCGTCGACACCGATCCCGGCCTGTGTCATCACCTCTTCGGTGTTGAGCGGACGGATCTCGCTGACCGAGCGGACGAGGGTGGTCTTTCCGACCCCGAATCCGCCCACGACGACAATCTTCAGCCCGGTCTCGGCGGCATCGGCCAGTGGAGTACGGGCCGGGAGTTCAGAGGTTGCGGAGTCCAAGGAGCACCTCCTTCAAGAGGGCGGAGTCGGGGAGTTCGGCGGTGCGCGCGGCGCGCGGGTGCCGTGCGGTGATCCGGCCCGTCGCGAGGAGATCGCCGAGCAGGATCCGTACCACCGTGATGGGCAGCTTCAGCTCGGCGGAGATCTCGACGACCGCGGTGGGATGGCGGCACAGTCCGAGGATCTTGACGTGTTCCGACTGCATCCCCGCCGTCGGTTCGCACTCGCTGACGATCAGGGTGACCAGGTCGAACGAGTCGTCGTCGGCCCGGCTGCGGCCACCGGTGACGGTGTACAGCCGGTCCGGATCCCCGATGTCGACGGGCCGGCGGATCATGACGGTGAACTCTCCTGGAGGGGAGTACGCGGCTCGGCCCGCAGATGTTCACCGATCTGCTCGACCAGTTCGGTCATCTGATGGCCCACCACACCCGGGTCCGCGCCGTCCTCGGCCACCACCGCGAGATGGGCTCCGTCGCCGGCCTCGACGATGAAGAGCAGACCGCCGTGGAACTCGGTCATCGAGTGCCGTACGCCGCCGGTGCCGTTGCCGAACTCCACCGAGGCGCCCTGGGCGAGTGCCTGGATACCGGAGCAGATGGCGGCGAGCTGATCGGCCTGGTCGAGGGTGAGATGGCGGCTCCAGCAGAGCTTCAGCCCGTCACGAGAGAGCACCAGGGCATGCCGCGTACCGGGGGTGCGTTCCAGGAGGTTCTCAAGGAGCCAGGTCAGGCTGTTGTCAGTGGTCTGCTGCATGGTGTGCGTGGGGCGGGTGTTTCTCACCGGTGAACCGGTCACCAGCCCGTGCCTCCAATCTCGCGTTCGGGTGGGGGTGGGCGCCGATTCCCCGGGCGCCGTACGGGGAGAGCACGGGCCCTAGCCGGCCGGAGTGCCGGGGACGTCGCCTTCGGAGGGGTCCGCGGACTCGGACGGGCCGCCGGCCGCGGAGGTTCCCGTCGCGGACGCGTCCCCGGCCCCCGAGAGGCTGTCGGCGGCGCGGCGCGAGCGGTGGAAGGCCCCGAACTGGGAGCCCGCGTCACGGCTGGGGCGTACCTCACCGGACTCGCTGTCCGGCTGCGGCCTGCCGCGGTCGGCCGCGGCCATGGTGCGTCCCGGCGGACGCACCGGCAGTCCGTTGGGCGTGGCCACCTTGGGTCCGTCCCCGGGGACGGACGGGGTGGCGGGGACGCGGCCGGTCGGGGTGGGGTCGGCCGTGGGGGACGAGTGGGACGGTGAGGACGGGTACGAAGGGGAGGACGGTGAGGGCGGCGTGGAGGCGGCCGCCGGTCCGGCGGGGGCGGGCAGCGTCGTCTCCGGCGCCGGGCGCCGCAGCGACTGCTCGTTGGTCAGCACCCGCTGCTGGGCGATGACCTGCGGCGGGAACAGCACCACGACACCCGTGCCGCCGCGCGAGGAGGGCCGGTAGTTGACACTGATGTGGTACTTGGCGGCCAGCCTGCCGACCACGGCCAGACCGAGCCGGGTGCCCTGGAGCATCGCCAGGTCGGTGACCCGCCCCGACACGGACTCCTCGGCGCGCCGCATCGCGGCGTCCGCCATCTTCAGCCCGCTGTCCTCGATGGTGACCACGAGCCCGGCGGTGCGCTCCTCGACATAGACATGCACCTCGTCGATGGGCGGGGAGAAGTTCGCCGCGTTGTCCATGAGTTCGGCGAGGAGATGCATCACCGGCTCGGCGGCGAACCCGGCGATCGCGGCGGTGCTGGAGCAGTGCAGCCGCACCCGCTGGTACGCCGCGATCCGGCCCACCGCGCCGCGCAGGATGCTCTCCATGCCGATCGGCTTGTTCCAGGCGCGGCTCGCGCGTCCGCCCATCAGCAGGGCCAGCCGGTCGGTGAGCAGTCCGAGCTGCGAGGTGTTGTGGTCGAGCTTGAGGAGATCCCCGAAGACCTCCTCGCCGTGCCGGTCCTGCATCTCCCGCAGATCGGCCAGCATGCTCACCGCCTTCGCCTGCACCCGGCTCAGTGCTTTGGCGCTGGCCGCCTGCGCGGCGGCGGCGCGCCGCTCGCTGGTGGCGAACTGCCGTACCACCGTGTCCACCAGGACCCGCAGCCGCGGATCGGCAGGCGGATCGATCCTGCCGAGCACCGTGTCGGCGGAGCCGCCCGAGCGCAGCCCGCCGAGCGCGGCGGGGAGCGTCCTCGTGGTGAGCAGATCCAGATCGTCGGCGGCCTGCGCCAGCCGGCTCAGGGCGGTCGCGCTGTCGGCGGCGGCCTTGGCCGCGCGCCCCTCGGAGTCCGCCAGCTCGGCGGTGAACATCTCCAGGACACGGCGGAGTTGGGGATCGGACGGCGCGGGGGTGGCGGCGAGCGTCTCCGGGGCGCTCGCGCCGTCGCGGAGTCTCTTGATCACGGCGGGCAGCGTGACGTTCAGGAGATGCGCGGCCTCCGCGCCGGACTGGGCCAGCCGCGTCTGCGCCGTCCTGATCTCGCCCTCCGCCGTGGCCGTACCGCGCCGGCCGCGGCGGACCAGCAGCGCGGCCGTGACGACGGCGACCGCCACACACGCCCAGGCGACCGCGACGGTGGCGGCCACCCAGGCACGGGCGGCGGCGGGGGCCGACGCGGCCACCGCGCCCGCGACCGCGCCGGTCACCACCACCACCGTCAGGGGTACGGCGAGTGACGACCGTGTGGTGCGTATGCGGCGCGGGCTGGGGGCGACAGGCACTGACATTCCGCGGTCCCTCGGTACTTGAGTGCGGGGGGAACAGACCGGCCGACCAGCGCGGTTCGGCCGCACGGGCGGGATCGGACACCGATGGGGACGGCGATCTTCCGCACCACATGTGGCGCTCATGCTAACCACGCGGAGTGGCACGGAAGGCCGTGGAAAGGCCGGAGCCCACACAACGGGGGAGTTCGTCCCGAAGTCACCTACCGGACGGCGGTGGCGTGATAAATGGCGATGCCCGTTATGGGGCCTGTCGTGCGGGCCTGCCCTGCCCGATCTGGGGCACATGCTGCCCGTTCGGCTCCCGGGAAGCCGTCCGGGATGGCGTCGCGCGGACTCAACGCGCCCAGTGGTCAACGGATTTCGGCCAACCAGGGCCGCCGTAAGGGGGGTACGACGCCGTGCGCGGCGGGTGTCATGAGGGGCGTCGTGGGGCGTCGTGGGGTGAACGTCACAGGGAAGGGCCCGGTCCGGCCGGTTCCCCGCCGACTACGGTGAGGTGGGTGCCGAAGAAGAGAAACACGTTCTCATCGCTGACCTCCTGGCGGCGCCGTCTTCTCTCCCGGGCCGTCCAGGACGGCTGGCGCTGGATCCAGGAGACGGGCGCGGTCAGCGCCGAGCGCCCGGGACGGCTGCGCTTCCGCCGGATCGGCACCGGCACCCGGCTCGCCTTCCCGCAGGGCACGGTCTTCGGCGAGCCATGGATCGAGCTGGGCGAACACTGCGTCATAGGCGAACACGTCACCCTGACCGCGGGGATGATGCCCGGACTCGACCTCGGCCCCGGGACGGTGCTGACGCTCGGCGACGGGGTGGTCCTCGGCCGGGGCAGCCATGTGATCGCGGACACCACGGTGACCATCGGCGCGGACACCTACTGCGGGCCGTATGTCTACATCACGTCGACCAATCACAGCTACGACGATCCGAAGACGCCCGTCGGCAAGCAGTGGCCCCGGATGGAACCGGTGGAGATAGGGCCCGGCTGCTGGCTCGGCACCGGCGCGGTGATCCTGCCCGGCGCGCGGCTCGGCCGGAATGTGGTGGTCGCGGCGGGCGCCGTCGTACGGGGAGAGGTGGCCGACCACGCGGTGGTGGCCGGGGCGCCCGCGCGGGTCGTACGGAGCTGGGACCCCGAGCGCGGCTGGGATCCGCCGCTGCGCACCCCCGCGCCGGTGCCGATCCCGGAGGGGATCACACCGGAACAGCTTCTGGCGCTGGGGGAGTTGGAGCGCCCGTCCTGACGTACGCGACCGGCGCCGGTTCCGTTGGGGCGCGCGCCGGTGACCAGGGCGGACAGCGCGGTCGGGAAGGGCCTCGCAGTACAGTGCGATGTACGACTGGGTGCACCACACCGTAGTGCGGCCCGTTGAACCGCCTCATCGCATATTGGACGGAATGTGTCTGACCTCGATCAGCTCACACAGTCGCTGGCACGCAATCTCAAACGCTGGCGAGGTGAACGGGGCTTCACCCTCGACGCCCTGGCCGCCCGCGCCGGGGTCAGCCGCGGAATGATCATCCAGATCGAGCAGGCACGGACGAACCCGAGCGTCGGCACCACGGTCAAGCTCGCCGACGCGCTCGGTGTCTCCATCACCACCCTCCTCGATTACGAGCAGGGTCCCCAGGTCAGGGTGGTGCCCGAGAGCCAGGCCGTACGGATGTGGTCCACGCCTGCGGGCAGCCGGACGACCCTGCTGATCGGTGCCGAGGCGCGCGGGCCGCTCGAAATGTGGTCGTGGGCGCTGATGCCCGGTGACGGCAGCTCCTCCGACCCGCATCCGCCGGGCACGACCGAACTGATCCATGTGACCGCGGGCGAGCTGACCCTCGTCGTGGACGGCGAGCCGCACCCCGTACCGGCCGGCGCGTCCGCGACCTTCGAGGCGAACGTCCCGCACACCTACCGCAACGACGGCGCGGACATCTGCGAGCTGGTCATGGCCATCTCCATCCCGCCGGTGCGCTGAGACGACCGGCGCGCCGAGGTAACCGGGGCGCCGAGGCGGCTGGTGCGCTGAGGCGGCTGGTCGTGCGGCGACCGGTGGTGGGAGAGCCGGTCGTGAGGTGCCGGGCCGGTCGTGAGACGCCGGGCCGGTCCGTTCCGGGGCGGCTGTTAGCGTGAGATCCATGCGCGCTCCTCTCGGACATTTCGACAACGCCGTCCCCGCCCCCGACTGCCTCGACCTGCTGACCCCGCCCGTGGCGGACGCCGTACGCGCATGGCGGGGCGATGTGCCGGCCGAGCAGTTGGTGTACGTGGACACGGACCCGGCGATCGCGGACACGGCGGTCTTCGCGGAGCACTACGGCCCCGAACTGCTCGACCGGTCGGCCAACTGCGTGGTCGTGGCGGGCAAGCGCGGCGGCGAGACCACGCTCGCGGCCTGTGTCGTCCTCTCCCGCACCCGCGTCGACGTCAACGGCGCGGTCCGCCGCCAACTCGGCGCGCGAAAGGCCTCGTTCGCCCCGATGGACACCGCGGTCGGCGCGACGGGCATGGAATACGGCGGTATCACCCCGATCGGACTGCCCACGAGCTGGCCGCTGCTGATCGACTCCGCGGTGCTCGACACGGAGTGGATCCTCATCGGCAGCGGCCGCCGCCGCGGCAAACTGATCGTCCCGGGCAAGTCCCTCGCGGACCTGCCCGGCGCGGTCGTCCTGGAGGGTCTCGGCGTCTGAGCCGGGGCGTCGGCGGCGGGGCAGATTCTCAGGAAGCGGGTGGAGCGTTCGACGAGTGTGCCGATCGCGGAGCGGTGGCCGGTGCCGACAATGCAATCGCCTTCCCAGTGTCCTGGGACGGCCTGGTCTTCCGCTTCGGCGGGCCGGTCGCTGATCATCACCATCGGTGCGGTGAAGCGCGGCCGACGCTTGTCGCACTGGCGGTGGGGCCTGCGCCGGGTCCGCCCCATGCGCAGGGCCGCAACCAGTTCTCTGCCCAGCTCCGCGGCGATCACGGGGAGAGACGCTCTGTCCGTAGCCGGTCGGCGGTATGGAGGTGCTCACCCTGGCTGAGATACCGGCCCGATGAGACGGGGACAGGCGTCCGCCCTGACGACCGGGCGGCCGGCCTGAACCTGTCAGGGGCATCCCGGCCGTTGTGCCACTCACGGCCTGTCCGCTCATTGACGCCGACCAGCCGGGATGCCTTGTGGTTGCTGTAGCCCTGATCCACGAGCCGGAAGTATTGGTCCCGCTCGTGGATCAGCTTCTTGCGCCCCTGCGCGACCGCCCGGTTGTCTCGGGTCTGGATGTCCATCGCGCCCCTTTGGCTGGGGTGTTGCGACGACCACTGGAACCCAGGCACACGAGGCAGGGGGCTTTTGCGTCGGTTCCCCCGCAGTGCCCTGCCGACGTACCGTTTCAGGGTGAGCGAGCATCTGGGTGACACACTGCGTCGCCTCCGTAAGCTGTCCGGACTGACTCAAGAAGAGCTGTCCGAAGCCTCTGAAGTGTCCGTTGACGTCATCAGAAAGCTGGAGCAGAAGCGGACGTCCTCCGCCCGCCTGCCAACCTTGCACGCCCTGGCCCAAGGTCTTGGTGTCGAGCTGACGACGCTGCTGGGGGATCCTCCGGGAGCCCGGTCGGAGGGCGACGGGGACTCACCGGCCCTCGTTGCCGTCAGGCGGGCAATCACCCCAGCGCCATTCGCCCCCGGACCGGATCCCGCGGAGGCAGAGGGGCTGTCAGTAGCCGCCGTCCGTGACCGCATCGCCGATGCATGGTCGGAGTACCATGCTGCGGAGTTCGACAGCCTCATGAAGTCGCTTCCGGACATCATCTCCGACGCGCGACGTCTCGTGGCCGCAGGCGGAGACGGAGCGCACGCCGCCCTCGGGAAGTCGCTCCAGCTTGGTGGGCACCTTGCCGTCCGGCTGGGGAAGACGGACCTTGCCATCATCAGTCTGGAGCGCGCGATAGCAGAGGCGGAGATGTCGTCGGACCCCCTTCTGACGCCGATGGTCTGCAACTCGGTGGCGTGGGCGTATCAGCGCCAGAATCGACTCACCGACGCAATCTCCGTTGCGCGGTACGCAGCCGACAGAGTGAAGTCCGGGGGGCTGGCGACGGCCGAAAGCGTCAAAGTGTGGGGCGGGCTGATGATGTCCGCTGCTACCAGCTACGCCCGAAGCGGCGATTACGAGCAAGCCGACCGGATGATGCGCGCCGCGGAGAAGGAGGCGGAACGCGTCAGTACGCTCCCGGCGTCCGAGGACAACCGCATGGTGTCGGTCTTCAGTAACTCGTCCGTCCGTATCGAACGCGTCCGTCTCGCCGTCCAGCACGGTCACCCCGAAGACGCCCTGAAGCTGGCCAAGGGAATGCGCCTGTCGAAAGACACGCCGCCCTCGTGGCGCACGTGGTTGCTTCTGGACGTCGCTCGGGCACACACAGACCTGGGGGACGCCGAAGGAGCCGTCAAGGCCCTTGAATCTCTCCGCCGGGTGGCGCCGGCATGGATGCGCCACCACACGCTTGCTGTGTCCATCATCCGGGACCTGTGGGAGTTGCCGAGCAAGCCGACGGGTATCCGGTCCCTGGCGGAATTTGTCGGCGTAGCCGATTAGCATCGGAAAAGTAGGGCGCAGCATCCCTGTAGATCATCTCCCCGTGTCGCAAAGCTGTCGTCATCGACACGGCGGAGGTGTGACGAGATGGCGACCCCGGACCATCAGTACGCAGGCATACAGAGGATCACGAAGCAGCCCCGCGCGGTACATCTGATGGAGCCTGCGGTAGTCCAGCCCCCCAAACCTCACCCCGGTTGTGACATCTGTGCGGTCCTGAAGCAGCAGTGGCGTCAGGCGATGGAGGCGGACAGTCCGGCGCACGACCCGTCGCACGCGATCGACCTGGCTGTGGAGATCGGGCGTCATCCTCACGCGAGGAGCAGCGCCCGGTGAGCCTGAAGAGCATCATGCGCTCCGTCAGATGGACCGTGCGGCCGGACCCCGAGCAGGGCGGCGTTGATCGGATCGTCTACGACGTCGAATGCCTGACGTGTGGGGCGACGTCGGATGTCGCACATGGCAGCCGCGTGGGCCCGGAGGTCTGGACGCTGACGCACACGGGGGCGAACCCGTCGCACCGCCAGTACGCCGCGTCGAGCCATACCGTCTGGCGGGTGTTCCCGACGGACGGCGACGTCGCGGATCTGCCGGCAGACGAGGAGTAGTCCGTGGGCAAGGGCGGGAGCACCGTCAGGGTCGCGCGTGGGGAAATCGCGCGTGAGACGAAGGACCGCAACGCGTGAGACGAAGGACCGCAAGAAGACGTCGCAGACCACTCAGGACGCGTTGATGGACCGATATCTCCGGGCGCACACACCCGATGAGGACTTGAGCGCACAGCCCGTCGACGACACACCCGCCGACGAGTAACCCCTATGACGGCTCCGTCCACGTCCCCGCCCCGGTAACGCGTGGACGGAGCACCAAGCCTCCGATCGGACAAGTGGTGAGCCGAGTGACGAGTCGGCTCCAGCCCCGGTCCGCTCCTTGACTGGGGTGCTGCCCAGGCAGTGAGGGAACACGCTCCGGTCCTGGGAACCGGATTATCCAGCCCCCGCGCGCAGCACGTCACGGATGGCGCGAGGGAAGGGGACGGAGGGGGCATGAGGTCGGCAACCCTGCTTCCTCCGTCCACAGCCCCGGCTGCTCTCCCCCAGGGGGATGGCCGGGGTTTTCGCGCGGGCAGGAATGCTACATCAGGAGTTAAGCTCGATGGCCGGGCAGCGGTCCATGACCATGTCGAGGCCTGCCGCGCGAGTGCGGTCGTACGCCGCCTCGTCGATCACGTCGAGCTGGAACCAGACGGCCTTCGCACCGATCGTCACCGCCTCGTCCGCGACCGCGCCCGCCAGGTCGCTGTTCACGAAGACGTCCACCACGTCGACGTCGAACGGAATGGCGTCGAGCGACGGATAGCCCTGTTCACCGTGTACCGTCTCGGCCTTCGGGTGCACGGGAACGATCCGCTTGCCGTAGCGCTGGAGGACCTTCGCGACACCGTAGGCGGGGCGCCGCTCGTTCGAGGAGAGACCGACGATCGCCCATGTGTCGCCGAGCTGTTCAAGGATCTTGCGGACCGTGTCCGGATCGCTGTGCACGTCGTACCTCCACGGGTCGTATGTTCGTCACACAGGGCAACGACCACCGGCCGCGCGCCATTCCCGGCGGACTCCGGAAACGTGCCTACTGGCGGGTGCGGATCAGCAGGAGGATCTGGTTGCCGGTCGGCGCGGGGGTGCTGTGTGCGATCAGACTCTGCCAGACCCGGCGCAGCTCGTCCGCTTCGTGATGGTCGCCCGTCTTCCGCAGGGCCGCCGCGGCGGCGAGCAGTGCGGTGCGGATACAGGCCGGTGCCCGGGTACCGAGGGGATGCCGTCGGTCACGGATCGCGATCAGGAGTTCCAGGGCGCCGCCTGTCAGCAGCCGGGTCTGTTCATACAGGGGATGATCCGCCCGGAGGAGGTCGTGGGCCTGGCGCAAGGTGCCGGCCGGGTCTTCCGGGGGCTGCTGCTCCAGGGCAACGCCCTCCGTTGACGTACGTGTCAAGAAGTCGTCGAAACTCGTGAGTGCCGAGGCCGGGGCGGTGTCGGTGAGCGATGTCCACGTGGTGAAGAGGACACGGAAAGCGGAGAGAGCGAGTCCCAGCTCTCCGGCGTGTGCGTCGAAGGCCAGATCGAGGGCTGTGTCGAGGTCGTAGGCGCGGTCGAGTGTGAGGGAGAGGTCGCGGTCGATGGCGAGGGCGAGAGCGGGGTCGATGGCACGGTCGGAGCTGAGGGCCCGGCCGGGGTTGAGAGCGCGGTTGACGGCGCGGTCGATGGCGAGGTCCCGGTCGATGGCGAGGTCGCGGTCGATGCCGAGGGCGACGGCTGTGCCGAGGTCGTAGGCGCGGCCGAGGGTGAGGGCGAGGTCGCGGTCGAGGTCGACGGCGAGGTCCCGGTCGAGAGCGATGGCGAGATCCCGGTCCCTCTCGCGGTCGCGGTTGATGGCGAGGTCACGGTCGGGAGCGAGGCCAGGGGCGCGGTCGAGCGCGAGGTCGATGGCGAGGTCGAGCAGCATGGCCAGGGCGTGATCGAGGGCGAGGGCGTGATCGATGGTGCGGGCGAGATCGATGGTGCGGTCGACGCCGTCGTGAGGGCGGTTGATGACGAGGAGGCGGTCGATGACCAGGGCGAGATCGATGGCGTTGTCGATGCCGATGCCCGTGGCGAGGTCGCCGTCGATGGCGCGGGCGAGCTCGCGGCTGCGGCCGCGGGCGCGGGCGAGGGTGCGGAGGACGGAGATGTCGCGAGTGCGGTCGAGGTCGAGGTCGGAGCCGAGGCCGAGTGCGCGGGCGACGGTGCGGGCACGGGCGTGGGCCAGGTTGATGGCGTGGGTGGCGTTGATGGAGCGGGCGCCGTTGATGGTGTGGGCGAGGGTGCGGGCACGGATGTGGGCGAGGTCGCGGTCGAGGGAGAGAACGAGCGCGAGTTCCAATGGTGCGAGGTGAGGTGTGCCGCGGAGTTCCGGAGCGCGGGTGAGGGCGTTGGTGAGGACTCTGCTCCAGGCCTCGATCCGCGTGCGGTTCTCGGGTGGGGCGAGGAGGAGCCGCAGGTAGGGGGCGATCCGCCGGCGGTCGATGACGGGGGAGGAGACGAGGGAGAAGTGGGGTAGGCCGGCATCGGCGTTCTGCCGGCGGTCGGTGACGGGGGCGGGGACGAGGCGGTAGTGGTGGAGGCCGGGGTCGGCGTAGGGCCAGGACACCCCTGGTGGCTGGTGGAGGAGGGTACGGGTGCCGTCGTGGGCCCAGACGGTGTGGCGGGTCAGGTCGGCGACCATCCCGGCGGCCGGGTCGCGGAGCTCCTCGGGTGTCGGCAGCCGGTGGACGGTGTCGCCGGTGACGGTGTTGAGCCAGTCGACGAAGCGTTCGGCGTCGCCCGCCTCCATCCCGACCGCGGTGTCGCCGTCCGCGTGATCGTCGGCGGGACTCGCGACGGAGGGGTGATGGCGTCCTTCCGCTTCTTCCTCGCGGACGAAAAGCTCGTACAGGGCTTGGGGCACCGGGCGTGCGCACAGGTCGGCGGTGTCGCTGAGTTCGACGGTTTCACGCAGGGTGCGGGTGGCCTGGACACCGGCGAGCAGCCGCCGGCGGGCGGGGTCCTGGGTCTCACCGGGGGCGGGAGGCTCCAGCAGGGCGTCGAGGCGGTCACGCGTGGCCGGGTCGACGATCTGTGCCTGGTCGGCGCAGTCGAAGGCCAGGGCCAGGGCGGAGACGGTACCGGACTCCAGGCAGGCGGTGATGACAGGAGTGGCGTCATTGCCGGCGGCCCACAGCAGGATCGTCTCGCGCCACCATGGATCGTTGACGTTCCCGCTCAGCAGACCGGTGTCGGCGCGCGGGGTGCCGAGCTGCGCGGCCGCCAGATATTCCTGCAAGGTCAGATGCGCGAAGCCGTAGACGCCGTGCTCCCGTTCGACCAGGAGTCCGCTCTTCCGCGCCTCTTCGAGGAACACCTCGGGGTCCACATCGCCGGGGACCTGCCGCAGCGGACGGCGGATCGCCCTGACCGCGTCGCGCAGCGGCCAGTCCCGGACCTTCGCCTTCATCATGGCGAGCGCCAGATGCTGGACGATGTGCTGTTTGTGCGGACCGCCCAGGCTGGTGGCGTCGGACAGCCCGCGGGCCTCCGAGCGGCGGTGCAGCAGCACGTCGCACATCTCCGCGTACAGCTCCGCACGGCTGCCCGGCAGCTGACCGCGGTAGCGGTGGACGTTCGAGGTCATGGTCAGCAGCAGCGGATTGGCGGCCAGGTCGTACAGCGCAGGCCGGGCCCGCAGCCGGGCCAGCAGATCCTCCGCGTTCCTGTCGGCGACCGCCCGCACCTCGCGCCCCGTGCCGGCCCGCGCCCGGCTCTCGGTCGCGAAGGACCACTGATGCAGGAACAGGGAGATCTGCTCCCTGGTGAATCTGCGCACCTGGAGCACCTCGGCCCTGGGCAGCGGATTCGACTGGTAACCATGCGGACGCGAGGTCACCACATAGATGTTGCGGGGGTGGCGCTGGGTCTGTCTGACGATCCAGGACACCACCCTGCCGCGCTCCGCCGGGTCGGCGACCTCGTCCAGCCCGTCCAGCAGCACCACACACCCACCGGCGTCGAGCCTGCGTTCGAGCCAGCCGGCTGACACCTTCCCCTCCAGCCAGCCCGCCGAGACGGCGACCTCCCCCAGCCCCGGTGCCTCGTCGGCCAGCAGCGCCCCGGCGTGGTCGCGCAGGAAGAGCAGCACCGGCAGCCGCCCCCGCCATCGGCTCCTGCACAGTCCCAGGGCCGTGTTACGGGCCAGCGTGGTCTTGCCCGAGCCCGGTCCGCCGATCACCGCCAGAACCCGTGCCGCCCTGTTCTGCTCGGCGTCCCGCAGCACCGACTCCAGACTCCGCCGCTCGCCCGGACCCGCCGCCGGAGCACCGCCGGGCACCGTCCCCAGATACGGCTCGCCCGCGGCGGCGTGCAACGCCTGCGGAGCCAGGCTGACATCCACGTACACCTGGTTCATCCGCAGAACGAACTCGCCGTGTGTGGCGACGCCCACGGTCTCCATGTCCCGGACACTCGCCCGTAACTGCCGCAGATACACCTGTCGGCTGCCACGCGCCGTGTCCCGCACCCCGCCCGAGGGAGCGGCGGCCACCTCCGTGAACAGCAAGGCCAGCACGGCCACCCCCAGCGAGGCGTACAGCCATGTCCAGCTGAATTTCCCGTCGGAAAGGATCTGGTTCACCGCCACGCCGACCGTGACCGTCAACGCCGCACCGCCCACGACCCGCAGTACGCCCCGTACCTCCGTCAAGACTCTCCCCCAACGCCCAAGACACCGGGCCGGTCTTCCTGTTGTGAGACCCCGCCCCGCCGATCCCATCCAGCTTTCTTAGCAGCGCGGTTGATGACCGTGTGACCAAAATGCCTGAAGACGGGCCGGGAACTCCACGGCCTGCCGACCGGTACGCGCGCGGTGCGCACCCCCGCGGGACGGACCGTACGCCCCGGCCAGCACCGTCCGGCCCCGCCGCATAGGGTGGGGAGATGCAGGAGCAGTACCGGACCGTCGCCCGCGCGGGTACGCACGAGACCGAGATCAACCGGTCTCGTTTTCTCTGCGCGCTGGCACCCGCCGCGAGCGAGCGGGAGGCGCAGCAGTTCGTCGCGCGCGTCCGCAAGGAGCATCCGACGGCCACCCACAACTGCTACGCGTATGTGATCGGCGCCGACGCCTCCGTACAGAAGGCGAGTGACGACGGAGAGCCCGGCGGGACGGCCGGGGTGCCGATGCTCCAGATGCTGATACGGCGCGAGGTGCGCTACACCGCGGCGGTCGTCACCCGCTACTACGGCGGGGTCAAGCTCGGCGCGGGCGGACTCATCCGCGCGTACGGCGGAGTGGTCGGTGAGACCCTCGACGCCCTGGGGACGGTGACACGGCAGCGCTTCCGGCTCGCCACCGTCACCGTCGACCACCAGCGCGCGGGCAGGCTGGAGAACGATCTGCGCGCCACGGGCCGTACGGTGCGCGAGGTGCGGTACGGCGAGACGGTCACCATCGACATCGGCCTGCCGGACGCGGACCTGGCGTCCTTCCGCGCCTGGCTCGCCGACACCACGGCCGGGGCGGCCGTACTGGAACTGGGCGGCGAGGCCTTCATTTGAGGATTCTGCACACATCCGACTGGCATCTCGGCCGGTCGTTCCACCGCGTGAGCCTGCTCGACGCCCAGGCCGCCTTCCTCGACCATCTCGTCGCGACCGTCCGGGACCGTGACGTGGACGCGGTCCTGGTCGCGGGCGACGTCTACGACCGTGCCGTACCGCCGCTCGCCGCCGTGGAACTCTTCGACCGCGCGCTGCACCGCCTCGCCGAGGCCGGCGTACCGACCGTCATGATCTCCGGCAACCACGACTCGGCGCGCAGACTCGGCGTCGGCGCCGGACTGATGGAGCACGCCGGGATCCATCTGCGGACCGACCCGGCCGGCTGCGACACCCCCGTACTCCTCTCCGACGCCCATGGCGAGGTGGCCTTCTACGGACTGCCGTATCTCGAACCCGCCCTGGTGTGTGCCGAGTTCAAGGCGGCGAAGGCCGCACACGAGGCGGTGCTCGGCGCCGCGATGGAACGGGTACGGGCCGACCTCGCGCGACGCGCCCCCGGCACCCGCTGTGTGGTCCTCGCCCATGCCTTCGTCGTCGGCGGGGCGCCCAGCGACAGCGAGCGCGACATCACCGTCGGGGGAGTGGCCTCCGTACCCGTGGGGATCTTCGACGGCGCGGACTATGCCGCACTCGGCCATCTCCACGGCTGCCAGACCCTCACCGAGCGCGTCCGCTACGCGGGCTCCCCGCTCGCGTACTCCTTCTCGGAGACCGCTCACCGCAAGACCATGTGGCTGGTGGAGCTGGGACCGGACGGCGGGATCGACGCCGAGCGCGTCGACTGCCCGGTGCCGCGCCCCCTGGCCAGGATCCGCGGCCCGCTCGACGCGCTGCTCGACGATCCCGGGCTCGCCCGGCACGAGGACTCCTGGGTCGAGGCGACCCTCACCGATCCGGTGCGCCCGGCCGAACCCATGGCACGGCTCACCGAGCGTTTCCCGTACACCCTCAGCCTGGTCTTCGCCCCCGAACGCGGTGAGGACGACCCGCTCGCCTCCTACGCCCAGCGGCTCGCGGGCCGTACCGACCAGCAGATCGCGGAGGACTTCGTGGCGCATGTACGGGGCGGGGCCGGGCCCGACGACCGCGAACGCGCCGTGCTGCGCGACGCCTTCGACGAGGTACGGGTCGACGCCGCGAAGCGCGAGGTGAGCCGGTGAGACTGCACCGGCTGACGATCACCGCCTTCGGCCCCTTCGCCACCACCCAGACCGTCGACTTCGACGCGCTCTCCACCGCCGGGCTCTTCCTGCTGCACGGCCCGACCGGCGCGGGGAAGACCTCCGTGCTCGACGCGGTCTGCTACGCGCTCTACGGAGCGGTCCCCGGGGCCCGGCAGAGCCCCGGCGCCTCCCTGCGCAGCGACCACGCGGCCCCCGGGACCGCCACCGAGGTGACACTCGAACTGACCGTGGGCGGACGGCGGTTCGAGATCACCCGGCGGCCCGCCCAGCAGCGTCCGAAGAAGCGCGCCAAGGGCTTCACCACGGAGAAGGCACAGAGCCTGCTGCGCGAGCACGACACCGAGCGCGCCGACTGGCGGGCACTGAGCCGCTCCCACCAGGAGATAGGCGAGGAGATCGGCCAACTGCTCGGGATGAGCCGTGAGCAGTTCTGCCAGGTGGTGCTGTTGCCCCAGGGCGACTTCGCCCGTTTCCTGCGCGCCGACGCCGAGGCGCGCGGCAAGCTCCTCGGTACCCTCTTCGACACCCGCAGGTTCGCCGCGGTGGAGGAACGGCTCGCGGAACTGCGCCGTGCCGCCGAACACCGGGTACGCGCGGGTGACGACCGGCTGCTCGGTGTCGCACAGCGCATCGCCCAGGCCGCGGACGGCAGTTCGTTCCCGGAAAGCCGGCCGGGTGAGGCGGGGCTCGCCCAGGCCGTCCTGGAGTGGGCCGCGGTCGCCCGCTCCACCGCCCAGGAGCGGACCGATATCGCCGAGTCGGCGCTGGCGGCGGCCGAGAGCCGACGGGCCGCCGCCCGGAGCGAGCTGGACGCCGCGAACGAACTGGCCAGGCTGCAAGAGCGGTTCGCCGACACCCGGCTGCGCGCCGAGGCGCTCGAAGCGCGCCGCCCCGAGCGCGACCGCGGCCAGGCGCTGCTGGAACGGGCGCACAAGGCCGAGCTGGTGGCCCCGGCGCTCGCCCTGCGCGACGACGCCGAGGAGGCGCACCGGGAGGCCTGTGACGAGTACGACCGCACCCGGGCGCTCCTGCCGCCCGATCTCGCCGAGGCGGGCGCCGAGCAACTGGCCTCGCTGGAACGGACCATGCGGGAGGAGCTGGGCGCTCTCGACGCGGCCCGGCGCGCGGAGTCGCGCAGCGCCGAGATCAGCGGGGAACGCGCCGGACTGGACCGGCAGGCGCGCGCCGACGAGGAGATCCTCCAGGACGCGGCGGGCTGGCTGGCGGACTGGGAGTCCGAGCGCCAGGCGCTGCGGGACCGTATCGAGGCCGCCCAGGACGCGGCGACACGCGCCGAACAGCTCGCGGGGCGGCTCGAACCCGCCCGGCGGCGGCTCGAAGCCGCCGTCCGGCGCGACCGTCTCGAAGCGGCGGCCGACGACGCCGAGCGACGGCTGCGGCAGGCCAGGGAGCATGCCAACACCGCCCATGAGACCTGGCTCGAACTGCGGGAACGGCGGCTGCGGGGCATGGCGGCCGAGCTGTCCGCCCGGCTCGTGGACGGCGAACCGTGCGCGGTCTGCGGCTCCGAGGCCCACCCCGGGCCCGCCCGCGCCACCGAAGGACAGGTCGAACCGGCCGCCGAGGAAGCGGCGTTGACGGCCCATCAGGGGGCGGCGAAGGCCCGTGACACGGTCGAGCGCGAGCATGTCGCGCTCATGGAGCGGTACGCGGCGGCCCGCGAGGCCGCCGGGGGCGCGGGCGAGACGGCCGGGGGTGCGGGCGAGGACGTGGGCGGGGGTGTCGGCGGGGACTCGGGCCAGGGTGCCGGTGTCGCCGAACTCACCTCGCTCACCGAGGAGTTGGAACGGGAGTACACCGAGGCCCACCGGCTCGCGGCCGGTACGCACGCGGCCCGCGAGGCCCTCGACCGCGCCGAGCGCGAACACGAGAAGCGACTCGCCGCGCGGCAGCACGCCGAACGCCGGGTCGCCGCCCGTACCTCACGGCGCGAAGCCCTCGACCGCGAACAGAGCGTTCTGCGCGCCGAGTTGATCCGCGCCAGGGGAGACGCCGAGACCGTCGCGGAGCGCGCCGGACAGCTCGAACGCCGGGCCGGGTGGCTGGCCGAGGCCGCCGAGGCCGTGCGCGAGGTCGACACCACGGCGCTACGGCTGAAGGAGGCCGACGGCAGGCTCGCGACCGCCGCCTTCCGGGCCGGTTTCGACACCCCGCAGGCCGCGGCGGCGGCCCTGCTCACCGATACCGGCCGGCGCGAACTCCAGCACCGGCTCGACGCGTTCCAGGCCGAGTCCGCCGCGCTCGCGGACCGGCTCGCCGAACCGGACGCCAGGAACGCCGCCGCGCGTCCGCCCGCCGCCACCGACGCCGCGCGGACCGCCCACGACCGGGCCGAACGAGCCCTGAGAGACGCGTCGGCCGCCGCCTCCACCGCCCGGGACCGCCGCGCCGAACTGGGCAGACTCTCCCGGCTGGCCGAGACGGAGGTACGCGCGCTCGGCCCGGTGCGCGAGGAGTACGACCGGGTGGCACGCCTCGCCGGGCTCACCGCGGGCACCTCCGCCGACAACGAACGCAGGATGCGCCTGGAGTCCTACGTCCTGGCGGCCCGGCTGGAACAGGTCGCCGCCGCGGCCACCGTACGGCTCCAGCGCATGTCCTCCGGGCGGTACGCCCTCGTCCACTCCGACGCGAGAGCGGGCGGCCTCCGCCGGTCGGGGCTGGGGCTCCAGGTCATCGACGCCTGGACCGGCAGCGCGCGCGACACGGCGACGCTCTCGGGCGGCGAGACCTTCTTCGTGTCCCTCGCCCTGGCGCTCGGTCTCGCGGATGTCGTCACCGACGAGGCCGGTGGCGTACGGCTGGACACCCTCTTCATCGACGAGGGGTTCGGCAGCCTGGACGACCAGACGCTGGACGAGGTCCTCGACGTCCTGGACGCGCTGCGGGAGCGCGACCGCAGCGTCGGCATCGTCAGCCATGTCGCCGACCTGCGCCGCCGCATCCCCGCCCAGCTGGAGATCGTCAAGGAACGGCACGGCTCGGCGGTACGCCCGCGCGTGGCGGGGGCGCTCGGCGACTGACCGACGGAGCGGCGCGGGGTGGATTCCCACGGCGGCGGCGGGGTCTCAGCGGCTGAGGGAGCGGCGGGGCAGCGGCGAGGAGTAGACCACGCTGGTGGTGACCGAGCCCAGGGCGCCGATCCGGCCGGAGATCTCTTCGAGATGGCTCATCGAACGGGCGGCGACCTTCAGTACGAAGCAGTCGTCGCCCGTCACATGGTGGGCCTCCAGAATCTCGGAGGTCGCCTCCAGCAGATCGTGGAACGGCTTGTAGTTGCCGTTCGGATAGCGCAGCCGCACAAAGGCGAGGATGGGCCGGCCGAGCCGCTCACGGTCGACCACCGCGGTATAGCCGGAGATCACCCCCGACTCCTCCAGCCGGCGCACCCGCTCGGTCACGGCGCTCGCGGACATGGAGACGGCTCTGGCCAGTTCGGCGAAGCTGATCCGGCCGTCCCGTTGCAGCACATCCAGCAGGTGCCAGTCGGTGGCGTCCGGCGAAAACTCGGTCATCAACGAGAAATAGCAGGGAAAGCACCCGTCCATCAAGGCGATGACCGGGGAATCGCTCTTCAGAGGACGGGACGACGACCGTAGATTTCTGGTCATGACCACACATTCCCGCACTTCTTCCCAGGCTTCCGCCCGCACTCATGCGCACGCTTCCGCCTCCGCTCCGTCGGCCGCCGGCGGTCCCGTGCTGCGGGTGCCGCCCGCCTCGCCCGGGGAGGCCGTCGCCTACTTCGGCGCGCGCCTCGCCTTCCACACGGATGTCTCCGATGTCGCCGCCGCGCTGGCCGCCGGCGGTGACCCCGGCTTTGTCGTGCTCGACTCCCGCTCCACCGAGTCCTGGGACCAGGGACATGTTCCGGGAGCCGTTCATCTGCCGACCGCGCTGATCGCCGGGCGGGCCGAGCGGCTTCTCGACAAGGCGGTGCCGGTCGTCACGTACTGCTGGGGCCCCGGCTGCGACGGCGGAACGCGCGCCGCGCTCGCCCTCGCCGGTCTCGGCTACCGGGTGAAGGAGATGCTCGGGGGCATCGAGTACTGGATCCGGGAGGGCTTCGAGACCGAGACCGCCGAGGGACCCGAACGGCGCGACGCCGATCCGCTGACCGCACCCGTCGGCGCGGCGGACTGCGGTTGCTGACCGGCCGTACGACACGCTTCCCGTGCTGTACGGCGTGCTTCCCGTGTCGTACGGCGCACACCCCGTGCTGTACGGCACGGGGTGTGCCCGGGGCCGGGAAACCCGGATGACATCCACCGCCGTACCGACGAACATGGGCGCCCATGTCCGCACTTGATTCCCCCGCCGATTCCCCCGCCCCCCTGTCCCTTCGCCGTGATCCGCTGCCGCTGCGCGGCCGGACCGCGCTGGTGACCGGGGCCAGCCGCCGTGGCGGTATCGGCTGCGCGGTCGCGCGGCGGCTGGTCGCGTACGGCGCGAGCGTCCATCTCCATCACCACGTCCCGCACGACGCCGACCGGCCCTGGGGCGCCGATCCCGAGGGGCCGGAGGGAGTCGCCGCCCATGTACGGGAGGCACGGGCGGATCCGGCGGCCTGGGTGACGCACGGGCCCGGGGATCTGTCCGGACTCGGGGCACCCGCCGAACTGATCGGCACCGCCGCCGAGGCGCTCGGCGGACGGCTCGACATCCTTGTCGCCAACCACGCGCTCAGCGGTTTCGACGGCACGCTCGACACCGTCGACGCGGCGATGCTCGACGCGCACTGGGCGACCGACACCCGGTCGGTGATCCTGCTCGTCCAGGCGTACGCACGGCTGCGCGCGAAGCTCCCCGCCCGTACACCCGGTGGCCGGGTCGTCATGATGACGTCCGGTCAGGATCTCGGGGGCGGTATGCCGGAGGAGATCGCGTACGGGCTGGCCAAGGGAGCCCTCGCCTCGGCGACACGGTCCCTGGCCACCTCGCTCGCGGATCTCGCGGTGACGGTCAACACCGTCAACCCCGGTCCCGTCGACACCGGCTATCTGACGGGATCCGCGTACGAGGCGGTCGCCGCGCGATTCCCGGCCGGACGCTGGGGCATGCCCGACGAACCGGCCCGGCTGATCGCCTGGCTCGCCACCGACGAGGCGGAGTGGATCACCGGTCAGGTCATCGACTCGGAGGGCGGCTTCCGCCGCTGAGCCGGCCGGACGCCGCCGGGCCCGTGCCTCTCGGCCGGGCCCGGCAGCCGCGCGTCGGCGTGCCGTATCAATCACCGCCACCGCCACCGCCACCGCCACCGCCACCGCCACCGCCACCGCCACCAGCACCGCTACGGCCACGGCCACCGCCACCGTCGATCGTCGCTCAGAGCTTGGACAGCTCCTCCACCAGATCGTCCAGACCCAGGGAGCCCTGTGACAGCGCCGCCATGTGCCACGCCTTCGCGTCGAACGCGTCGCCATGTGCCTTACGGGCGTTCTCCCGCCCGAGCAGCCAGGCGCGCTCGCCCAGCTTGTAGCCGATCGCCTGGCCCGGCATCGAGAGATAACGGGTCAGCTCGCTCTCCACGAAGTCCGCGGGACGCCCGCTGTGGTTCCCGAAGAACTCCTGCGCCAGCTCCGGTGTCCAGCGCTCGCCCGGGTGGAAGGGCGAATCCGCCGGGATCTCCATCTCCAGATGCATACCGATGTCCACGATCACCCGGCAGGCACGCATCATCTGCGCGTCCAGATATCCGATCCTGCGCTCCGCGTCCGGCAGGAAGCCCAGCTCGTCCATGAGCCGCTCCGCGTAGAGCGCCCAGCCCTCCGCGTTGGCGCTGACCATGCCGACGGTCGCCTGGTAGCGGGAGAGCTGATCGGCGACCAGTGTCCACTGGGCGAGCTGGAGGTGGTGGCCGGGCACCCCCTCGTGGTACCAGGTGGACACCAGGTCGTAGACGGGGAAGCGGGTGGCGCCCATGGTCGGGAGCCAGGTGCGGCCGGGCCGCGAGAAGTCCTCGGACGGACTGCTGTAGTACGGCGCGGCGGGCCCGCCGGGCGGGGCGATCCGGGACTCCACCTTCCGTACCTTCTCGGCGAGTTCGAAGTGCGTGCCGTCCAGCGCCTCGATGGCCTCGTCCATCAGGTTCTGGAGCCACTCCCTGACCTCGTCGACCCCCTCGATGTGCTCGCCGTGCTCCTCAAGATGCGCGAGCGCCTCCCAGGGACCCGCGCCGGGCAGGATCTTCTCGGCCTCGGTCCTCATCTCGGCCAGCAGCCGGTGGTACTCGGACCAGCCGTACGCGTACGCCTCGTCCAGATCCAGATCGGTGCCGTTGAAGTAGCGCGACCAGCGGGCGTAGCGTTCCCGGCCCACGGTGTCCGGCGCGTCCTCGACGGCGGGCGCGTACACATCGCGGATCCAGTCGCGCAGCTCGACGACGGCGGCGGTGGCCCGGCGCGCGGCGTCGTCCAGCTCGGTACGGAGCGGGTCCGGGCCCGCCGAGGCGAAGTCCTCGAACCAGCCGCGCTCCTCGCCGGCCCACTCCGTGAGCTGGCCGACGAAGGTCGCGGTGGGGCGCGGCCCGGCGTACAGCTTGCGTTCGAGCCCGAGGGCGAGCGAGGCGCGGAAACCTTCCAGCGCCGCGGGCACGGCCCGGAGCCGTTCGGCGATCGCCGCCCAGTCCTCGTCCGTCTCGGCCGGTGTCACGGTGAACACATCGCGGATGTGATGCGCCGGCGAGTGGATATTGCTGACCTTGCGCAGCCCCTCATCGGTGTCATGGACGGCGAGTTCCGCCGTCAGACGCTCACGGAGCAGCCGGCCGCAGCACCGCTCGGCATCTGCGTCCGCGCCCGGCAGCGTCTCGGCCCGGTCGAGCCGGGCGAGGGTCTCCCGGGCGAGATCGGCGAGCGCCTGCTGACCGGCCGGGGAGAAATCGGGAAGGCGACGGGAACTCTCCGCGACGCCCAGAAAGGTGCCGGTGATGGGATCGAGTTCGATGAGTGCGTCGACGTAGGCGTCGGCGACCTGGCGGGGCAGCGCGCTGCCGGCTGTGTCTGACATGCGGGCCATCCTCTCCAAGAGAGACGCCTCCGTCACATCATGGATTCCGTGGCATGGGCGGATTGGCCGACGACGGAGGCTTGAGCGGCTCCTGATCCCCCCGCAGTAAGGCCACTTGAGAAGCGCCAGGCAGGAGCCCGGGAGGTGGCGGGGGCGACTTCGGGCCAAGAGCCGGATTCGTTCCGCTTGGAGACAGGCAGGCCGGGGACCGGAGCGGACTCCGGCCTCCCTTCGAGTTTGGCCGGATCGAGACGTTCGGCCCGCTGGAGCGGGCGGTGGACGGCGGCGCGGTCGGCCGCGCCGGGGCGGTGCGCGGGCGTCCGGTCCCTACGGGGCGAGCGTTCGGATATGGCGGGTTCGGATGGGGCGGGGGTTCGTTCGGGCAGGGCGGGTTCGGACAGGGCGGGTTCGGTCGCTCAGCGGTCGGCCTGCTCGTGGTCGAAGAGACCGGAGTCCCCGTACGGCGGCAGCATCGACAGGGACGTCGGGTCCAGCCGGGCCGTGATGACGAGCGTGCCCTCCTCGATCTGGTAGTCCAGCGGCAGACCCAGGTCACGCATGGTCGCGACCATGGCGGTGTTGGACGCCTGGGTGACCGCGTACACGCTGGTGCAGTGCGCCTCCACGGCGAGCGCGACCAGCCGGCCGAGCAGCTCGGAGCCGATACCGCGCCGCTGCCAGGAGTCCTCGACGATCAGCGCGACCTCGGTCTCGTCGCCGTCCCAGAGCAGATGCCCGAGGGCGACCAGCCGTCCGGAGGCCGACTCGACCGCGAGCGTACGCCCGAAGCGCGGGCTGAGCAGATGCTGGAGATAGCGGTCCGCGTCGCCCACCGGGCCGTGGTAGCGCTGGCTCAGAGTGCGCTCGGAGCAGCGGCCGTGCATGGCGAGCGCCGCGTCGAGGTCGTCGCGGTCGGCGCGCCGTACGGTGATCTCCTCGCCTTCCGGGAGCGTCAGCACGTCCTGGCTGCGCGGGATACGAGGGCCGAGCCGGGCGTCCAGCTCGACCAGGGCGCGGGCTCGGGCGAATTCGGTGGGCGTGAAGGCGAGATACGGGCGCTCGACGGTGATGCTTCCGCCGTTCGGGTCGTGCAGCCGCATCTCCGTCCCGTCCAGCACGCCCTCGACCGGCGCGCTCTCACCGGCGCCACGTCCGGTGACCGGGACACCGGGCCGTGAGTGGATCGTGCAGCGGCCCAGCAACTGGCGCAGCGCGAGGGGCAGCTCGGCGCCGTCCAGCGCCGTACGGGTGGCCAGACCGAGCACCCGGGTCGGGGTGTCCACCAGGTCGTGCGCGTCGGCCCGCTCGATCCAGGTGCCGCTGCCGCCCGCCGCCGAGACCCCGCCGATGAGGTCCTTCGCCTGGAGCGCGGCCGGGGCGCGCAGCAGGAACTCGTCCACCGTGCCCTCGGCCAGCGGATGGGTCTGGAGGGTGAGGATGTCCACATGGAGTGCGGCGAACGCCGTGCACAGCGCGGCCAGACTGCCCGGCTCGTCCCGCACGGTGGTCCGCATCCGCCAGAGCACCGTCTCCACCGTCTCGGCCGGTACCGCTCCCCGGCGGGGGTCCGGAAGGGCCGGAACGGGCAGGGCGCCGACGCCCGCCCCGCCGGTCACGGTCCCGCCGGCCACGGTCGGACCGGGATCGGAGAGGGCGGAGGCCGGTGGGGTATGACCGTGTCTCCGCGCCCACCAGGTGTGGAAGGCGGCGGTGGCGATCAGGGTCAGGGCGGAGGCGAACAGCAGAAACGTACCGTCGGGTCCATGCGCGATCATGTTCGCCACGGAGTCGGCGACCGCCACCGCGATGAACAGGGCGGCCAGTTCGACAAGGTCCCGTCGCCAGTGGTGGGGGCGGCGGACACTCTTCGCGGACGTCACATTGGTCATGACCTCACTTTGACGGAATGGTGTTGCGTGATCACGAACGGTTTGTGACTGATGGGTTAAGGATGGATCTGTTCCCATTTGGGCGATCTTTGGCCAATTCTGGCCTGTAGTGATCGTCTCCCTGACGCAATGCGGCCAGCAGCCGGGCCGCCTGGGAGGCGAGACGTGACGAGCCCCCGCGGCCCGCCGATTCGGCCAGACCGGGTATCCCGTCCCGCGCGCCGCAGCGCTCCACACATTCGGCGGCCACGGACAGCAGCTCCCCGAGGCCCGGACGTGTCGCCGCGGCGGCCTTCCCGGTCCTGGTCCTCGCGGCCAGGGCCGTACCGACCCCCGCTGCCCCCGCCCCGGCCCCCGGTCGCGCGGCCCCGGCGGCCAGCAGACCGGGCAGCGCGGCGCCGAGCACCGACCAGACCGTGGCATACGCACCGGTCTCCGCGGCCGTGCGAGCGGCGTCGGCCAGCCGGCTGACCTTGACCGCCCCGGAGGTCACCAGGGTGGCCAGTTCCCGCCCCAGCAGCGGTCCGTCCAGGTCATCGCGGGCGGCCAGCACCAGCAGCGCGTCCACGGCCGACAGCCGGTCGTCCGGATGCCGGGCGCCCAGACCGTATGCAAGCCCCCGGTGCAGGCCGGTGCCGGCGGGACCTCCGCTCTCGGCGAGCACCGGCAGCCACCAGGAGCCGCCCCGCTGGTCGTGCTCCGCGCAGGCCGCCACCGTGGGCAGCAGCCACCCGGCGAGTGTCTCCCGGTCCTCGGGCAGTACGGCGGGCCAGTTGGCGTTCTCGCCACCGATCCAGTGACGGCACCCCGATCCGGCGGGCCGCACGGGACTGCCCAGCCAGCGGAAGGCCGGCGGGAACTCCCGGTGGATCGCCAGCCGCTCCCTGACCGCGCCCATCCGGCCCGTCACCGACCCCAGCCGGCGGCGGCCCTCCCCGGCGGACTCGTCCGCCTCCGGCTGCCGGGGCTCCCCGGCGGGTTCGAGCGCGGGCAGTGCCGTTCCGTCCCCGCTGAGCCAGGCGGCCATCCGGCCGCCCTCGGGGGAGCCGAGCGCCGCCGCCGCGCGCGCCGCCTCCGGGTCGGTCTCGCGCCGTACCCGCAGGAGGGCCTGGGCGAGGTCCACCGGAGCCGGGGTGGCACAGAGCCGCTGGTACTCGCTGAGCCGCTCGACCAGGACATCGGGATCCAGCGCACCCGTCCGCCAGGTCGGCGTGGCCAGCAGGAAGGGCAGCGGTCGGGTGCGCAGCAGATGGGCGGCCTCCCACAGCCGCGCCTCGGTGACTCCGTTCAGCACGGTGTGCGCGCAGGACTGCCGTACCGCCGCCCGAGCCCTGGTGTTCCACAGCGCCGTGACGGAGACCCGCTCGCATATGGAGGCGGCCACCACCTCGATTCCATGGGGGATCCTGGAGAACCGCCGGTCGCGGTCCTGCTCCGAATCGCCTTCGAGCCACCAGCGGTCGGCCAGCGCGTGCCTGAGCGCGTCGGCGAGCGCCGCCCGGTCCCGGTAGGCATGGCGTACGAGCCCGTCCAGCGTCCGTTCGAACGAGGTCACCTCCTCGCGCTCGCTCGAGACGACCAGTGCCACCACCTCCTCGACCAGCTCGGCGAGGCCCGCCGGGGCGGGAGCGAGCCGAGCCGGGACCGGCACCGGCGGCAGGATCTCCTCGTACGGGACCGGATCCGGCTCCGGCGCCGGTTCACCGAACACCTCGGTGGCCCGCGCCCGGTGGACCGGGCTCAACGAGGCCGCCGCCAGGGCCAGTTCGGCCCGCATCTCGGCACCGGCGGCGGGGAGATGACGCGCCATCAGCTTCAGCGCGCGCTCCTGGACGGTGGTGTCCTCGTGTCCGAAGACGTCGGCGACGGCGGGCAGCAGCTCACCGGCGGAGCCGCCGTCCGCGCGCAGGACCTTGCCCAGCAGCACCAGTTGGGCCCTGACGAGCTTCTTCTCCGGCCGGAACAGCACCGACCGGGACATGTCCGCGAGGCTCCGCACCGGCAGATCACCGGCGAGCGCCAGCCTGCCGAGCACGCCCTGCGCGTACCCCGCGACGGTCGAGGACCCGTCCGCCGCCATACCGATCCAGTCCGTCAGATGCTCCCGCTCCTCGTCCGCGGTCAGCGCGAGCCGGCGCAGCAGATTCAGGAAGAAGCCCAGATCACCTGGTGTGCCGCCGCGCAGCAGACGCGCGATGGCGGAGTCGACGAGCAGACCGCGCTCCACCACGCCCTCCTCGGCGAGAACGGTCAGTGCCGTCGGCCAGTGGTGCGGTTCCTCGGCATCGCCGTACCAGCCGAGAGGCGAGGAGAGTTCCGCTGTCCCGAAGAGCCGGGGCACCATGGTCCGCACCAGAGGATCCGCCCGGAGGGCGGGCAGGAGCCTGCCGTGCGAAGGTGTGGCCTCCGCCCAGCCGTGCACGAACGCGTCGGTGGCCGGCACCGGACATCCCGCGAGCCGCACCAGGCCCGCGATCAGCGGATAGTCGAGCTGCGCGGTCGACGCCCGGCCCGCGAGCCGGTGTGCCACATCCCCGAGCCAGCCGGGATCGCGCTCCGCGAGCAGACCGAGCAGCTCACGATGGGGCACCCCGCGCCCCTCGCGCAGATCGCGGGCACCGATCCAGGCGGCCGTCGCCGCGGCCCCCGTATGACAGCCGGCCCCGGCCACCAGCAGCGCGTACCCCGCCTTGGTGCGCTCGCGCCACCGCCCCCAGGGCCAGCCGCGCATCTCCGTACGGAACGCCTTCAGCGCGGCCAGCTCCGTCTTCCTGTCCGCCGCGCTCAGCGGGGCGACCAGTGCGGGAACGTCCTGGACCCGGCCGGCCCGTACGGCGTCGAGAAGCCCGCTCATCGCGCGGCCCCGCTCATCACGACGGACTCGCGCCGCGCCATCCGGACGGCCAGCGCGTGGGCGCACGGACCGCGTCGGCCCCGGTACTCCGCCCACCACCGGCAGGTGCAGCTCAGCACTCCGTCGGCCTCCCGCACCTGGTAGCGCCGCTCGCCCGAGGCCACGGCGGCCAGTTCACCGTCGAGTGTCACCGCCCCCGAGGAGAGCAGGGCGCGGGCCGAGACCAGCCGTGGATTGTGCCGCTCGGCGCGATCGGCGTCGTACGGCAGCTCACGGTGGAAGTACGACGCGTCCGCGAGGTCGTAGCCCACCCGGCCGGCCGTACCGAGCCGGGTCAGCGCCGCCCGAACCCGCCCGGCCGTCAGCCCCGCCTGCCCGGCCAGCTCCGCCGGGTCGATCCGCGGCTCCCACGCCAGCAGTACGGACACCAGCTCGGCGTCCTCCGCCGCCTCTCCGGTGGCCAGCGACTCCAGCACCCCGCCCTCGCCCGAGAACCCGCGCGCCGCGCTCGGTGACAGGGTGAGCGTCAGCCGCATCCCCGGGAGCACCGCCTCCCAGGCACTCGCCGTCGGCGCCCCGTCCGTCACCGGCCCGTACACCCGCAGCGCCGTGGCGTCCCGCAGCACGCGCTGCAAGGCGGCCAGCCGTTCGGGACCCGGCAGACAGACGGCTCCCGGCACCGGCCGGGTGGTCGGCCGCAGAGTCCTCCCCGCCGGTACGACCCAGCGCGCACCGCGCGAGGCCGTGCCCGAGCCGCGCGGCAGCGAGCGCAGAAAACGGACGGCCTCCCCGGCGGACAGCTCGGCCCGCAGATCGAACCCCGCGGAGACGACCTGGGCCTCGGCGAAGCCCCGCAGCCAGCGGTCCGGCAGCGGAACCTTCTTCTCCACGACCGGCCCCCGGACCGTGGTGACCGCCAGCGAGTCCGGACCCACCCGCAGATGGAGCGGATCGTCACCGGTCATCCGGGACAGGGCCTCGCGCAGCGGGCTGTTCACATCCACATTGGTCGTGCCGTGCCCCGTCCGCGCGCCGTCGAGCCCGTCCGGCTCCACATCGAGACGCGCGTACACCCCGCAGCAGCCGGAGAACGACTCGAAGCGCAGCCGGTCGCCGTTCCCCGTCACCACCGGGTCCAGCGAACTGCCCGGTATCCGCTGGTAGTAGCGCGCGCCGGCGACATCCGCGACCGCCAGCAGCCCCCGGGCGGCGGCCCTGGGCGAGGCCAGGAAGCCCGAGAAGAACCGTGGGTGCGCCTCGGCGCCGGCGGGGGTCAGCCCGCCGGAGGTCTCCAGCCCGAGGAGCCGCCCGCCCGGGGCGCTCTCCAGGGCGGACGGACGGGAGTAGGCGATGGCCTGCGTGGATCGCGTCATGGAAAAGACGTTAGATCCCGGCACTGACAATCGGCCTCGGACGAGGGAGCGCGGGCGCTCGAACGCCCTCGCCGGGCACGGCACGGCCGGGCACGGCACGGCCGGGCACGGGCGGCGGTGGACGCCAACCGCCCGTGCCCCGGCCCCCGTTGACCACCGCGACTGCTGCCCGACCGACTACCGCGACTACTGTCCGGCCGACTGCCCCGGCTACTGCCCGACCCGGCCCGGCTGGAGCACCTTGGTGAACAGCACGGAGCCGCCCTCGGCCCGCAGACGCACCGTCAGCTCACCGCTGCCGCCGTCGATGTCGACCTCGCCGAAGAGCTGCGGCGCCTCCATCGGCGAGACGTTCGCCCGGTCAGGAGCCTTCACATACACCCGGTCAGGGCCGAACGTGCCGTCCAGGGCACTGGCCTGGAACTGGCCCGCGGCGAGCGGTCCCGAGACGAACTCCCAGAACGGCGCGAAGTCCTTGAACGCGGCCCGCTCCGGCTCGTAGTGCTGCGCCGAGGTGTGGTGCACATCCGCCGTCAGCCACACCGTGCCGGTGATCCGCCGGTGCTTGATGTACCGCAGCAGTTCCGCGATCTGGAGTTCCCGGCCGAGCGGGGCGCCGGGATCGCCCTGGGCGATCGCCTCGATGTTCGCCGTACCGTCCGGTACGACCAGACCGATCGGCATATCGGCGGCGATCACCTTCCACACCGCCCGGGACCGCGACAGTTCGCGCTTGAGCCAGTGGAGCTGCTCCGCGCCCAGGATGCCGGTCGTGTCGTCGGACTGCCGGCCGGGCGAGTTGGCGTTGCGGTACGTCCGCATGTCGAGGACGAACACATCCAGCAGCGGCCCGTGGTTCACCACTCGGTGGACACGCCGGTCCGTCCCGCGCGCGCCCCCGCCGGAGATGGGGAAGTACTCGTGGAACGCCTGTGTGGAGCGTGCGGCGAGCACGTCCACGTTCTTCTCGGTGTAGCGCACGTCGTCGAGAATCTGGCCGGGGTACCAGTTGTTGCGCACCTCGTGGTCGTCCCACTGGACGATGGACGGCACCTGCGCGTTGAACCGGCGGACGTTCGCGTCGAGCAGGTTGTAGCGGAAGTTGCCCCGGTACTCGTCGAGGGTCTCCGCCACCTTGGACTTCTCCTCGGTGGTGACGTTGCGGTAGACCCGGCCGTCGGGCAGCGTCACGCTCGGCTCGATCACGCCGTCCGCGTAGATCGTGTCCCCGCTGCACAGGAAGAAGTCCGGGTCGAGCCGGCGCATCTCCTCGTACACCCGGAAGCCGCCGATGTCCGGGTTGATGCCCCAGCCCTGGCCCGCGATGTCGCCGGACCAGAGGAAGCGCACACCCTGCCGGCGCTTCGCGGGCGCGGTACGGAAGGTGCCGTACACCGGCTCGCCGGTACGGCGGGGGTCGTGCGGGTCGGCGAGAGTCACCCGGTAGTGCACCTGCTCACCGGCGGGCAGTCCGCTCAGCGGGACCGTGCCGGTGAAGTCGCTGCCGGGGCCGAGCAGGGGGCCGTGCCAGGTCCGGGCATGGCGGAACGACTCGGTGGCCGAGGTCTCCACGGTCATCCGGGCGGCCCTGTCGGACCGTACCCACACCAGCCCGGTCGAGGTGGTGATGTCACCGGTCTGTACGCCCCAGGCGGCACCCGGCCGTCCCGACCTGGCCTGGGCCGGGGCGGCGGTGGCGAGCGCGGCACCGGGGAGGGCCAGCGCGGCCGAGGCGGCGAGCGACCCGCGCAGCACACTGCGGCGGGCGGGGGAGTCCGCGGCGCCGGCGGCGCCGGCGGCGTCCGCGGCCGGGGACGGAGAGGCGTTGTTTCCGGGGCTGTTGGACATCGATGAGCCTCCTGGGCAGGTGGACGCCGGGGTGTCGTGCCATGCCTAGTCCCCGGTGGCGGCCACCGCGCGAACCCCGTATGAACAACCCGTCGCCCCGCGTCTCGAAGACGTACGGCCACGCGCGCGTCACCTGGACAGCCGACAGACCGTGGGCTGGGATGGGACGGTGGCGACTGAGACGACGAGCACCGACGAGTTCGAGAGGCACCGGAGCGTACTGACCGGGGTGGCCTACCGCATGCTGGGCCGGTTCGCCGACGCCGAGGACGTGGTGCAGGAGGCATGGCTGCGCTGGAGCGGGCAGGAGCGCACGGACGTCCGCGAGCCGCGCGCCTATCTCGTACGGATCACCACCCGTCTCGCCATCGACCGGCTGCGCCAGGCCCAGTCGCGGCGCGAGGCCTATGTGGGCCCCTGGCTGCCGGAGCCGGTCGTCACCGACTACGGTCCGGCCGCGCCGGACACGGCCGAGCGTGCCGTACTGGCCGATTCGGTCTCGCTCGCCGTACTGATCGTCCTGGAGTCACTCTCGCCCCTGGAGCGCGCGGTGTTCGTCCTGCGTGAGGCCTTCGGCTTCCCCTTCGGCGAGATCGCCGCCGTACTGGACCGGAGCGAGACGGCGGTCCGTCAGCTCGCGGGCCGGGCCCGCCGCCATGTCGAGGAGCGTCGGCCCCGTTACGACGTGGACCCCGCCGAACGCCGCGATCTCACCGAGCGGTTCCTCGCGGCGGCGGGCGGCGGCGACATGGAGGCCCTCATCGGTCTGCTGGCGCCGGACGTCCGGCTCGTCGGCGACAGCGGCGGCAAGGCCAAGGCGCCGCTGCGGGTCGTCGAAGGCGCCGACAAGGTGGCGCGGTTCTTCACCGGCGTCGCGGGCGACGCGGCCCTCTACGAGAGCCGGACCGTGGAGATCAACGGCGCCGTGGCGCTGCTGTTCCTCCGCGAGGGAAAGCCGGATCTTGTCCTTCAGCTGGAGATCGCCGACGGCAAGGTGCGCGCCGTCCACATCGTGCGGAATCCGGACAAGCTCAGTGGCGTCACATCGGAGCGCCCGGCCCTGTAAGCCCTGCTCGCCGCTCCACGCGTTACGGGACCCCGCGTCCATTCCGGCCGCGGGTCTCCGTGTTCCCCGCCTCTCACCGGCGTACGAACGTACTGTGAACACCCTGAGTCGGGGAGTGACTTCTCTCGGTGACCGAAGCAGGATTGGTCTTGACCAACTGGATGGGCGGTCCTATCGTCGCTAGTTAGTGCAGGAACCTTTAATAAACATTGCACGGAAAACCCGCCGGGGACACGGCGATTGCGGAGGATCAGGGTGGGGACCACGCAGCTTGAAACAGTGCCGGAGCCTAAGTACTGGCACCTCAAGACCGTTCTCGGTGAAGCACTCGACTCCGACTTCGCGGTGGGTGAGATCCTGCCCAACGAGCGTGAACTGGCCGCTCGTTTCGGGGTCGCGCGCGCCACGCTGAGGCAGGCGCTCGAACAGCTGGAGCTGGAGGGCCGGCTCCAGCGCCGCCGCGGCGTCGGCACCACCGTCGCGCCGCCCCGGGTGGGCGTGGACGTCTCGACCGCCCAGCACGAATGGCCGGGCGCCGCCCAGGACGCCTGGCAGCCGATCGACTGCTCCCTCGCGCCCGTCGGCGCCGGAGTGGCCCGGCTGCTGGAGACGGAGACCGGCGAAGAGGTCCACACGGTCCGCAGGATCCGGGTCACGCACGGCCAGTCCGTCGCGGCCGAGCTGCTCTACGTACCGTCCTCGTCCGTGCCCGAGCTGTCGGCGATCGACTCGCCGTCCGGCCCCGCCCGCGCCCGTAGCGTGCTGCGTGAGCTCCAGCGGCTCTGCCTCGACGGGCAGGACCGCGCGGTGGAGCTGGGCTCCGCGCGCGCGGACGACGCCAAGGCGCTGGACCGGCTGCCCGGCGCTCCGGTGCTCGTGGTCACGACGCGCTATGTGGTGGACGGGCGTACGGCCGCGGTCTCGGTGGCGACCTACCGCGCCGACACCTGCCGGCTGACCTTCGGCGCCTCCGGCGACCTGGAGATCAGCGACCACGCCGGCGATCACCCGCAGGAGCGCAGGGCGTCCTGAAGCCCTGAAACCGGGCACCCGCGCGGGAGTTCATGGAGCCGCGGGGTCAGTCCATGGGCCGGTCCCGGCCGACCTGACCGCCGGTCGCGGCCGATCCGACCGGCCCCGGCCGACCTCACCGGCCCCGGCCGACCTCACCGGCCCAGGCCGGACCTCACCGGCCCAGGCCGGACCTCACCGGCCCCGGCCGACCTCACCGGTCCCGGCGGGACGTCACCGTGCTCTCCACCGCGAAGAGCTGCTCCTCGACGTGATCGAGGGCCAGCCGCAGCGCGCCCGTCGCCACCGCCGCCTCACCGAGCAGCGAGAGCGTCACCCGGGGCGGGCGCAGACAGTAGCGGGAGAGTTCACCGCGCAGCGGGTCCAGTACGCCGTCGAGCCCGGCCGCCCAGCCGCCGATCACGACCAGCTCCGGGTCGAGCGCCAGCACCAGCGCCGCCACATCGTGCACCAGCCGCTGGATGAACCGCTCGACGGCCTCCTGGGCCCGTATGTCGCCCTCCTTGGCATGGGCGAAGACCTTCGCCACCGCCTGCTCGTCGAGCGGATGCAGCGGCTCGTCCGTCGTCGACAGAAGCTTCTCGGGCGTCACATCGCGGCCCAGCAGATGCAGCGCGCCGATCTCGCCCGCCGCCCCGCCGAACCCCCGGTGCAGCCGGCCGCCGATCATGGCGCCGGCCCCGGGACTGAGTCCGGCCAGTACGAAGACGATGTCGTCGGAGTCGGTGGCGGCGCCCTTCCACTGCTCGGCCACCGCCGCCGCGTTGGCGTCGTTCTCCACCAGGACGGGACATCGGAACGAGCGGCGCAGCCGCTCACCGAGCGCCAGCCCGGTCCACTGGGGGAGCGCGGTGCCCAGCCGTACGGTTCCGTCGGCCTCCACGATGCCGGGGCTGCCGACACCCACCGCCCGCAGGGAGCCACGCGGCACACCGGTGCGCCGCAGGAGATCGGCGACGACCAGCCGTACCCGCTCCAGGCGTTCGTCCGCGTCGGCCTTCTCCGAGACCTCGCGCGTCCCGGCGCCGATGATCCTGCCGTCCAGTCCGGAGAGCAGCGCGGCGATCCGGTGCGATCCGATCTCGATCCCCAGCAGATGGCCCGCCTCGGCGCGGAACCGGAACCGCCGTGCGGGGCGGCCCTGTTTACGGGTCTCGCCCTCCTCCGGGGCGCACTCCACGACCAGGCCCGTCTCGATCAGCCCCTCCACCACACCCTCGACGGTCGGCCGGGACAGATCCGTGATCCGGGTGAGATCGGTGAGGGTGAGAGGACCGGCGCCCCGCAGGGCGTGCAGCACCACGGCCGAGTTGATCCGCCGCAGGAGAGAAGGGTCTCCGCCGGTCAGCCGCCCCACGGTATGTCCTCCCAGTTCGCGCGTGTTCGGCGGATGCTACTCGGTGGTTGACCGCGCGGCGAGTCACGAGGCCCCAGGGCCGATGAGCGGGTGCCCGGGGCTGATTAGGGTGGGACACGTTGGCGACGGACGAGGCCGAGGAGCCGGGATGGCGCAGGACGAAGATGTGGTGATCAGCCCCACGGGCTGGGTGGCTGAGCAGGCGAGGACGTACGAGGAGTCCGACGGCGCCCGCGGCACGACGATCCAGGGAGTGCGGTGTCTGCTGCTGGACTACCGCGGCCGGCGCACCGGACAGCTGCGGCGCACCGTACTGATCTACGGGCGTGACGGCGACGACTATCTGCTCGTGGCGTCCAAGGGCGGCGCCGACGAGCACCCGCTGTGGTACCTCAATCTGGAGGCGAACCCGGATGTACGGCTCCGGGTGGGCGCCGAGCGCTTCGCCGCGCGGGCGGAGACCCTGTCGGCGCAGGAGAAGGCCCGGGTGTGGCCGGGACTGGTGGAACTGTTCCCTCCGTACGAGGAGTACCAGAAGAAGACCGACCGGGACATCCCGGTCGTACGGCTGACGCGCGTGGCGGACTGAGGCGCTGAACCATGGCCCCCGGGTTTTGCCGTCGAGGCGGACCGGGGGCCTTGGGCGGGGCGTCGGCCGCGGGCCGTCCGCTCCCGCGTGGCCGGCGGACCGCCCGCCGGAGCGGTCGTCACCAGTCCGTCACCGAGCCGTCGCGCCGCCGGGCGACGGGCAGATAGCCGGGCTCGTACGGGAAGCGGGCGGCGAGCGCCTCGTCGACCTCGATCCCGAGACCGGGTTCGTCCCCCGGGTGCAGATGGCCGTCCTCGTAGCTCCACGCGTGGCGGAACACCTCGTGGACGACCGGCTCGTACCCCATGTACTCCTGGATCGCGAAGTTCGGTGTCGACAGACCGACATGGAGCGACGCGCCCAGCGCCACCGGTGAGATGTCCGAGGGACCGTGCGGGCCGAGCCGTACCTGCCAGATCTCGGCCAGGGCCGCGATCCGCCGGAGATGGCTGATCCCGCCCGCGTGCGTGACACAGGTCCGTACGAAGTCGATGAGCTGTTCGGTGATCAGGGTCTGGCACTCCCAGACGGTGTTGAACACCTCGCCGATCGCCAGCGGCACGGTGGTGTGCCGCCGGACATGGCGCAGCACTTCCTGGTTCTCCGCCGGGGTCACATCCTCCAGCCAGAAGAGATTCACCGGCTCCAGCGCCTTGCCGAGCCGGGCCGCCTCGCCGGGAGTGAGCCGGTGGTGCGTGTCGTGCAGCAGCTTCAGCCCGGGTCCGGCATGCTCGCGGACCGCCGTGAGCATCTCGGGGGCGTGCCGGAGATACGAGTCGGTGTCCCAGATCTCCTCGTCCGGCCCCGTGCCGTGCCTGTCCGGCCGCTCGTGTCCGGCGGCGGCCTCGCTCACCCCGTACACCGTGCCCAGCCCCGGCACCCCGCTCTGCGCCCGTACCGCGAGGAAGCCGTGCTCGCGCCGGGCGTCGACGGCGTCGAGGAGCCGTGGCACGTCCCAGCCACTGGCGTGCGTATAGGCGAGGATCCGGTCGCGGACCGCGCCGCCGAGCAGCTGGTAGACGGGCTGTCCGGTGGCCTTGCCCTTGATGTCCCACAGGGCGAGGTCGACCGCGCCGACGGAGGTCATGGTCACCGGACCGCGCCGCCAGTAGGCGCCCCGGTAGAGGTACTGCCAGGTGTCCTCGATCCTCGCCGGGTCGCGGCCGACGAGCAGTGGCGCCACATGGTCACGGAGGTAGGAGGCGACGGCGAGTTCACGGCCGTTGAGCGTGGCGTCGCCCCAGCCGACCAGCCCCTCGGCCGTGGTGATCTTGAGCGTGACGAAGTTACGGCCGGGGCTGGTGATGACGACGTCGGCGGCGACGATCGTGTCGGTCCCGCTCATCGGGCCACCGTGCCGTGGAGCGGGGGAAGAGGAGTCATCGGTACGTCGTCCAGCCTCTCGAAGGGACGCGCCGCGGCACTGGCGTCACCGCGGCACAGGACGGAGCCGTCACCGCGTCACAGGATGGAGCCCGGCGCGTACGCCGCCGCCTCCGGGTGCTGCTTGGCGATCTCCTCGATCCGGGACACCACCGTCGCGATCTGGTCCTCCGCCGCGCCCGTGAAGGACAGCTTGTCCGCCATCAGCGCGTCCAGCGCCGCGCGGTCGAGCGGGATCCGCTCGTCCGCCGCCAGCCGGTCGAGCAGCTCGTTGCGCTCCGCGCCGCGCTCGCGCATCGCCAGCGCCGATGCCACCGCGTGCTCCTTGATGACCTCGTGCGCGGCCTCACGCCCCACCCCGGCCCGTACGGCGGCCATCAGGACCTTCGTCGTGGCGAGGAACGGCAGATAGCGGTCCAGCTCACGCGCCACGACCGCGGGGAACGCGCCGAACTCGTCCAGCACCGTCAGAAACGTCTCCAGCAGTCCGTCGAACGCGAAGAACGCGTCCGGCAGCGCCACCCGGCGGACCACCGAGCAGGAGACGTCGCCCTCGTTCCACTGGTCGCCCGCCAGCTCGCCCGTCATCGACGCGTAACCGCGCAGGATCACCATCAGCCCGTTGACCCGCTCGCAGGAGCGTGTGTTCATCTTGTGCGGCATGGCGGAGGAGCCGACCTGGCCCGGCTTGAAGCCCTCGGTGACCAGCTCGTGCCCGGCCATCAGCCGGATCGTCCTCGCGACCGAGGACGGCGCGGCGGCGAGCTGCACCAGCGCGGTCACCACCTCGTAGTCGAGCGAGCGCGGATACACCTGGCCGACCGAGGTGAAGGCCTGCGCGAAGCCGAGATGGCCCGCGATCCGCCGCTCCAGCTCCGCCAGCTTCGAGGTGTCGCCGCCGAGGAGGTCGAGCATGTCCTGCGCGGTGCCGACCGGTCCCTTGATCCCGCGCAGCGGATAGCGGCCGAGCAGGTCCTCCAGCCGTCCGTACGCCACGAGCAGCTCGTCGGCGGCCGTCGCGAAGCGCTTGCCGAGGGTGGTGGCCTGCGCGGCGACATTGTGCGAGCGGCCCGCCATGACCAGCTCGCCGTACTCGCCGGCCAGCTTCCCGAGCCGGGCCAGCACCGCGACCGTACGGTCCCGTGTCAGCTCCAGCGACAGCCGGATCTGGAGCTGCTCGACATTCTCGGTCAGATCGCGGGAGGTCATGCCCTTGTGCACCTGCTCATGGCCGGCGAGGGCGTTGAACTCCTCGATCCGTGCCTTCACATCGTGCCGGGTGACCTTCTCGCGCTCGGCGATCGAGGCCAGGTCGACCTGGTCGAGCACCCGCTCGTAGTCGGCGAGCGCCGTGTCGGGCACCTCGATCCCGAGGTCCTTCTGCGCCCGGAGCACCGCCAGCCAGAGCTGACGCTCCAGACGGACCTTCTGCTCGGGGGACCACAGCACGGCCAGCTCCGCCGAGGCGTAGCGGCCGGCAAGGACATTGGGGATGCGAGGCTTCGCAGACACGGCAGTCACGTGAGCTGAGTCTACTGGCGGTTCGCGCAGGTCGGCGCCGCCCCCGGGGGGAGCGGGCCGCCACACCCCGGTGAGCGGGTTCACGAGAGCGGCGAGGGCGCGCCGTCCAGCTCCGGCGTTCCGTACGGGAGCAGCTCCGGGCGCTTGGCGGGTCTGCCGTCGCCGGAGGAGCGGCCGGTCACCCGGCGGACGATCCACGGTCCGAGATGCTGCCGCGCGAAGCGCGCGTCCTCGGTCCTTCGCGTCAGCCACCGTACGGTCTCGGCCGGGGGCAGCGGCACGCGCCAGTCGTCCTCGGCCGGCAGCCCCAGCGTCTGCCACACCGCCTCGGCGACCCGGCGGTGCCCCTCCGCGGTGAGATGGAGCCGGTCCACGTCCCACAGCCGCTGATCGCCGAGCGCCGGGGTCCCGTACAGATCGACGACCAGCGCGCCGTGCCGGGCCGCCAGCTCGTCGATACAGGTGAACAGCTCCTCCATGCGCGGCCGGAAACGCTCCATCACCGGGCCGTCGCGGCCGGGGCTGCGCATCAGTACGAGCTGTCCGCAGGACGGCGCCAGCCGCTCCACGGCCTCGGTGAGCAGTCCCCGGACCCGTCCCATGTCGCACGAGGGCCGCAGGGTGTCGTTGAGTCCGCCGACCAGCGTCACCACGTCGGCCGACATCGCCGCGGCGATGTCCACCTGCTCGTCGAGGATCTGGCCGATGAGCTTGCCGCGTACGGCGAGATTGGCGTAGCGGAAGCCGGTGGCGCGGGCGGCGAGACGTCCGGCGAGCAGATCCGCCCAGCCGCGGTACGAACCGTCGGGGAGGAGGTCGGACATGCCCTCGGTGAAGGAGTCACCGACCGCGACCAGGCTGGTGTAGTTGGCATTCATCTCCATGGCGGAGCGATCGTACCGCGCGGTACGTACGGCCGTACCCCGGCCCCGGGCGCAGCCGAACGGCCCCCGGGGAGCGCACTTGAACGGCCCCCGGGCGCGCCCGGCTCACGCGTGTCTGCCCACCAGTTGGCGCAGGACGTCCTCCATCGTCACCAGGCCCTCCAGCCTCCCGTCCTCGTCCAGCACGGCGGCGAGATGGGTCCGGCTGCGGCGCATCGCGGTCAGCACGTCGTCCATCGGGGTCTCCGCCCGTACCCGCGCGACGGCGCGCATCGCGGAGAACGGGAACGGATCGTCGCGCGGCGCCGCGTCCAGGGCGTCCTTCACATGCAGATAGCCGAGGATCCGCCGGGTGGTGTCCACCACGGGGAAGCGCGAGAAACCGGACCGCGCGGAGAGGCTCTCCAGCTCCTCGGGCGTGACCCCGAGCCGTACGGAGACCACCTGCTCCAGCGGCATCACCACATCGCTCACCGGCCGCCGTCCCAGCTCCAGCGCGTCGTGCAGCCGCTCGGTGGCACGGTCGTCGAGCAGTCCGGCGTCGCCCGCGTCCGTGACCAGACGCGACAGCTCGTCGTCGGAGAAAGCCGCGGTCACCTCGTCCCTGGTCTCCACCCGCAGCAGTCCGAGCAGAGCGTTGGCGAAGGCGTTGACGGTGAAGATCACCGGCCGCAGCGCCCGCGCCAGCGCCACCAGCGGCGGACCGAGCAGCAGCGCGGCCCGTGCCGGTCCCGCGAGGGCGACGTTCTTCGGGACCATCTCGCCCAGCAGCATGTGCAGATAGGTCGCGAGGACGAGCGCGATCACGAACGAGAACGGATGCACCAGACCGTGCGGCACCCCGACGGCGTCGAAGAAGGGCTCCAGGAGATGCGCGATGGCGGGCTCGGCGACGATACCCAGCACCAGCGTGCAGAGTGTGATGCCGAGCTGGGCCGCCGCCAGCAGCGCCGACACATGCTCAAGACCCCAGACGACCCGCAGTGCCCGCCGGTTGCCCGCCTCGGCCTCCGGCTCGATCTGACTGCGCCGTACGGAGACCAGCGCGAACTCGGACGCGACGAAGAACGCGTTGACGACCAGGGTCAGCAGACCGACGAAGAGCTGGATCGCGGTGATCATGTGGTCTCCTTCTCCTCCTCGGCCGCCCGGACGGGCGCGTGGAGCAGCAGCCGGGCCGCGCGCCGGCCCGTGGCGTCCACGACCTCCAGCAGCCAGCCGTCCAGGGACAGCCGGTCGCCCTCGGCCGGGATACGGCCCAGCTCGGTGGCGACGAGCCCGGCGAGCGTCTCGTAAGGTCCCTCGGGCATCCGCAGGCCGACGGTCCGCAACTGGTCGGCGCGCGCCGCGCCGTCCGCCGACCAGAGCGCCCTGCCCTCCGCGTCCTCGCCCACCGGGGCCAGATCGGCGGTCTCCTGCGGATCGTGCTCGTCGCGTACCTCGCCGACGACCTCCTCCACGATGTCCTCCAATGTCACGACCCCCGCCGTCCCGCCGTACTCGTCGATGACGACGGCCATGGTGGCGCCGCCCGACAGCCGGTCCAGCAGCCGGTCGACCGTCAGTGTCTCGGGCACCAGCAGCGGTTCGCGCAGCAGTTCGGCCACCGTGCGCCGGGGCCGGCTCGCGGCGGGAACCGCCAGAACGTCCTTGATGTGCGCGATCCCGACCACCGTGTCGAGGCTGTCCCGGTAGACGGGGAAGCGCGACAGACCGCTGGCGCGGGTGGCGTTGGCGACATCCTCCGCCGTGGCGCGTTCGTCGAGGGCCATCACGCGCACCCGCGGGGTCATCACATTCTCCGCGGTCAGTCCGGCCAGGCTCATGGTCCGTACGAACAGCTCGGCGGTGTCCTGCTCCAGCGCGCCCTCCTTCGCCGAGTGGCGGGCCAGCGCGACCAGTTCCTGGGGGCTGCGCGTGGAGGCCAGCTCCTCGGTGGGCTCCAGTCCGAACCCCCGTACGATCCGGTTCGCCATGTTGTTGAGATGGCGGATGAACGGGCGGAAGGCCGACGAGAAGCAGCGCTGCGGGGTGCCGACCACCTTGACGACGGCCAGCGGTGACGAGATCGCCCAGTTCTTCGGCACCAGTTCGCCGACGACCATCAGGAAGAGCGTCGACAGGGCCGTACCGATGACCAGCGCCACCGAGGAGGCCACCGAGGGGGACAGCCCCACGGCCTCCACCGGACCGCGGATGAGCTTCGCGATCGACGACTCGGCGAGCATGCCGACGACGAGATTGGTCACGGTGATACCGAGCTGCGCGCCGGAGAGCTGGAAGGTGAGACTCCGTACGGCTCTCAGCGCGCCCGCCGCGCCCCGCTCCCCGCGCTCGGCGGCCCGCTCCAGCTCACCGCGTTCGACGGTGGTCAGGGAGAACTCCGCCGCGACGAAGGCCCCGCAGGCGAGCGACAGCAGGATCGCCACCAGGAGCAGCAGCACTTCGGTCATCGGTTCACCTCCGTCCCATATTCGGTCAGCGGCAGGAGGACCGCGCGGCGTCGGCCCCGGTGGAGTCCGGGGGCTCGGCCGGTCGGTGGCTTCACTCGGCGCGTCCGCCGCTGCTGAGGTGCGTACCCCGCCGCGCGCCAGGCATGGGGGCGCGTCCTCATCGGGGGGCGGGCACCATCGGACGGTGAACCGTTCCTCCGCCGCTCAGAGCGGGGCGGTGGCGGGGTCTTCGGGGGAGATGTTGACTCCATAGCATCCGATGACTTTGAGCGGGTGCGGGTCGAGGTAGAGATTGAAGAAATACCCCGCTCGCCTGCGATCGTCCACGTGGACCACGTGAAGGCCTCGCTCGCCCATTCCGGCGAGGCCCGCAAGGCATTCCGCAGCCCCGATCGTCGGCTTGCCATGCCTTTGCGCGGCTCTCACCCTCCCCTGACAGATACCCCGGAGTCTCGATGCCGGAATCGGTGTGAGCCCGACATGGAAGTTCGCTCCGGAGTTCAGCGCATCCTCCACCCGCCCCCTGGCCTCGGATTCGATTCCGAACGCGGAGATCAAGTCGCTGGCGGACACCTGGTTCACCTCATTCTCCCGTGACGCTTCTCCACGTTACCCCGAAGTCGAAACTGATATCACTGGCCATAATTCCCCCGACAAGGAGATGCTCGTATTCGAGCTGGTCATGCTTGCCGCCGTGGATCTGGATATTTCTCGATGGCCCAATGAGGGGGTCTATATCTGCCACCTTGATACGCAACATGACGCCTTCCCCGACCCACGTGTCATCCAGATGCTCGGCGCTGTCAATGGCGGTTTCAATTTCATCGGTCCACGACGTGAAAATGGAATCCGTGTTATTGGCGCCCACATGATCCGCGATGTCTGTGTGTTTCCCGAGAGGTGTCGCGCGACCGTTGACAGCGTCACCGTAAGCATGGTGCCCCTTGGCCAGACCACGATAGAGATACCCATCGGTGTTCGCTCCACAATCCGCGTTGTGGACCAAGATCGGGACGCCGCCCGCCAGCACATAGTACGTATGCAGGTCCTCGACCGTCAGGTTGTGAACCGTGGCCTGTTCCCCGTGGCGGTCGACCGCGGTGATCTGGACCCAGGTGCCGGTGTTCGTGCGGAGCCACGCGCCCGGTTCGAGGCGGTCCGCCGTGATCCATTCGTTCAGTCGCGGCACCCAGAAGGGGTGACCGGCCGTGGCCGTCACCGAGGCCGTGGCGGTGCCGGAGTCACCGTCGGTGTCGATCGTGACCTCGACGAGGCGCTTGGCGCCTTCGCCCGTGATCGTCGCCGTGACGGTCTTCGCCTCGGAGATCCCGGTTTCCGGGTCGGTCGCGAGAACCCGGTCGCCGGTCTCGACGTCCTTGATCGGCTTCGTCGTACCGTCGGCCATCAGGACGGGGGTGTCCGGGGTGAAGCTGTTGCGTTCGCAGCTTCCTCCGCCGGACGGACCGGGCCCCGCCCCCGGCGACGAGGGTGTACAGACCGAACCGGTCGCGGCGCCGCCGGGGTTGCAGTACGTGGTGCCGGTCTCCGGGTCGAGCAGGTTGCCGCTCGCGGTGCACTGGTATCCGAGCATTCCGCCGGAGCAGCCGCTGCCGCCGGTGAGCGCGCCCGGTGGGAGCGTGCCGGCGCGTTGCAGTCCCGCGCAGTCGAGCATGCTGCCGCCGCCTGTGCAGGAGCCGGTGGGCGTGGCACTGTCGGGGGACTCCGGCGCGACCGGCGCGCCCACGGTCGGGGTGTCCAGGACGAGCGGGTCCGACAGATCGATCAGCAGGCGTCTGGTGATCTCGTAGAAGTGGGTCCAGGAGGTGCCGGAGACCTTCTTGTTCCAGTCGCCGTTGGAGAAGTACGTCCACAAGTACTGCGTGGTGTAGGTGTAGTTGTCGGTGCGGTTGTACAGATAGGTGTTGTCCCACCAGGTCTTCGAGGTGTCCCACGCCTTGGTGCTGCTGGTGGTGCGCGTCCCGGTGACATGGACCGGGGGCGGGGTGACCTTCTTCGGTTCGACCTTGGGGACGGGGATCTTCCGCGGGGCGGCCTCCGTGGGTCTGCGGCAGTCGTCGGGCGTGATGTAGCAGGGATCCATCTCCGGGTCGTACGCGTCCTTGGTCCGGGTCATCGACCCGTCCGCGTTGACGATGTACGCGACGACACCGGCCACGTCCGCGGCGAGCATGACCCATCCGACGACGGGTACGAACCGTGAGCCCACGCGTGCTCCGGCACGTACGGCGCCGCGCCAGCCGACCTTGCCCGCCGCGTCCTCGGCCGCGCCGAGGAGCCGGCCGCCGTACTTTCCGATGTCGATGCCGACGTCGTATCCGCCGATGGAGAAGTATCCCGAGGGGTCGCTGAGGGTGGCCGGGTTGGCATTGCCGTAGGTGTACGCGTTCGCCGATGTCGCGTCGGTGAGGGGCACGGCGGCGCTGTCGGCCGACGCGAAGGTCCCGGTGTCCGGGGAGTACCAGCGGGCCTGGGCGTTGACCCGGCCGGTGGCGGGATCGGTCCAGGACCCCTGGAACCCGGTGTTCGCGGAATCCCCCAGGGTGGCGTCCACCGCGCCGAAGGGGTCGTACTCCCGCGATCCGGTGATCTTCCCGGTGGCCGGATCGCGCTGGGCGATCACATCCCCGTGGAGATTGGACAGCAGCATCGAGGGGGCGCCGCCCGCCAGCGGCTTCGCCGCGACCGGTCCGCTGTCCGGTCCGCGTACATAGGCGAAGGTTCCGTCGGTGGACGCCTCCTTCGACATGCCCGCGTAGGTGAAGCCGGCGGGGGCCGTTCCCTCCTGCGCGGCGCCGCCGAGGCGCCCCAGGGCGTCATAGCCGTAGCGGGCGGTGCCGTCGGCGATGAGCTGGTCGAAGGCGTCGAACGACGTGCCGGTCGTGGTGGAGCCGTCCTCCGTCGTCACGGTGGTGCGGTCGAGGGTGCCGCGCGCGGTGTACTCGTAGGCGGTGGCCGTCCCGTCGGAGCCGGTGGCCGACAGGATCCGGTCCCGGGCGTCGTACTCGGCCGTGACCGTGCCGGTGTCGGTGCGGTCTCCCTGGGCGTCCTCGGTCCAGTCGACCGTACGGGTGCGGTTGCCGACGGCGTCCCAGAAGTAGTCGCTTCCGGTGCCATGGGTCGTGTCGGACGCCCGGATCAGCCGCCCGGCCTCGTCGTAGTCGTACTCCTCGGTCCGTGGTGAGGCGACGGTGCCCCCGGACGTGGCGGAGACGAGATTGCCGGCCTTGTCCCAGCCGTACTTCTGGGTGACGTTCTCCTGTCCGGTCGCCGTGTCCGTGAGCAGGCGATGCTGGTTGTCATAGGTGTAGGCGCGCTTCTGGACCACCGTGCCGGCCGCGGACCTGGTCTCCTCGTTCATGAGCAGCCCGTACGAATGGTCGTAGCCGTACGTGGTGGTCGTGCCCGTCACCGAGTCGGTCCGGGTGCTCGGACCGAGCCGTGCCATTCCCTGGGCGTAGGTGTAGTCCACGGTGCCCGCCGCGTCGGTCTGCCGGGTGACCCGGTCCAGGGCGTCGTAGGCGAACGACGACGCGCCGGCGGGGCCGCCGCTGCTCGTCAGCAGCCCCCGGTCGTCGTAGGCGAAGGTCTGCGCCTGCTGTCCGGCGAGTCCCGCCGAGGTCAGGCGGTCGGCCAGGTCGTAGCCGAAGAGGCGCTCTCCGCTCCGGTCCCCGCCGGTCGCGGTGACGGAGACGGGCCGCGAGAGACGGTCGTACCGTGCCGTGCGCACGACACCGCCGGGTGCCTCGGTCCTGGTCGTGTTGCCGGCCGCGTCGTAGGAAGTCGTCCAGGTCCGCTGGGCGGGATCGGGATGTGCCTCGGTACTGGGCTCCGTCACCCGCTCGGGCAGGCCGAGCGTGTTGAACGTCGTGGCGCGGACATGGTTCCCGGCGTCCGTGACCCGGGTGTTGTTGCCCATGACGTCATAGCCGAGCTGGGTCCGGGCGCCCGCCCGGACGGTACCGTCCGCCGCCGTGGTGGGCGGGTCCGTCAGACTGGTGAGCCGGCCGAGAGCGTCGTACGCGGCCTTCCACACACCGCCGTTGGGGTCGGTCACCTCGGTGGCGTTGCCGGCTCCGTCACGGCGGTACTCCGTCCTCGCCAGCGGTTGGCCGACCCCGTTGTCGTCCCATACGGCGGTGACGCGCCCCGTCCTGTCCCGGTCCCAGTGTCTGGCCCGGTCCCCCGAGACGGCGCTGGTGAGCCGTCCCGCGATGTCGCGGTAGAGGTAGGTGGTGTTGTTGTCGCGGATCTGCCACAGGTCGCCGTGATGGTCGTAGGAGTAGGTGGTGAAGTCCCCGGGCGCCGGGCTGACCTGGGTGACCTGGCCGAACTGGTTGTACGCATAGGTGGTCGTGTACCTCTTGGGCGTGGCCGCCCCGTCGCGTACGACGCGGGTGACGCTGGTCACCTGACCGAGCCCGTCGTAACCGCGCAGTTCCTGGGCGCCGGTCGCGTCGACGGTCGACAGCAGGCGTCCGCCGTCGTCGTGGACCATCCGGATCACACCGCGTTCGGCGCCTTCCTCGGCGGCGGGCCGGGTGATCCTGACGAGACGGTTGCGGACGTCGTACGTGTAGTCGGTGGTGCGCCCGAGCCGGTCGGTGTACGTCTTCGTGTTGCCGGAGACGTCGTAGCTCCACGTCTCCTTGGGAACGATCGCCTGGCTCGCGCCGGGCGGGGTGTAGGCGGGGTGTGTGGTGCTGGTCCGTCGGCCCCGGACGTCGAACTCGTGGACCGTCACCTTCCCCGCCTCGTCGCGGACATGGGTGAGTTCACCGAAGGTGTTGTAGCCGTTGACGGTCGTCGGGGAGACCGTCACCGGCTCGCCGCCGTCCTCCGCGCGCACGGGCGGGAGGACCGTGCTGCTGAGCCGTCCCGTCAGGTCGTAGGTGTACGTGGTGGTGTAGGCCGGGTCGGTGGTGCCCAGGGCCGAGGACGCGTCGGTACCGGACTCGGGGAAGGTGACTCCACGCGGGTCGGTGGTGGAGGTCACCCGGCCGGCCGCGTCGCGGGTGAACCGCGTCGCCTGAAGAGTGATGGGATTCTCGCCGGTGAGAACCGCGGACTGGAGCACGCCGGCCAGGCCGAACCTGTTGATGGTGGCTTCGCGCACCGAGTCCTGGCCCTGCAAGAGGGTCCTGGAGATATTGCCCGCGGCCGTCAAGGAGTACGTGGTGACTCGCTGGTCCACACCGGGCGCGACCGTCGTGCTCGACAGCCGGCCGTTCGCCAGATACGCCATCCGGGCCGTACGGGCGTCCTGGCCGGCTCCGGTGGTGTCCTGCACCACGTTCCCGGCGGCGTCGTACGCGTAGGCGTGCAGCAGGAGGTCCGTACCGCCGGGGCCCTCGCCCAGCACGCTCTGACGGAGCATCAGATCGTCCGCCGTGTAGTCGTAGAGGACGGTCGCGCCCATCTCGTCGGTCACCGAGGACGCGCGTCCCGCGAAGTCGTAGCCGTACCAGGCCAGAGGGACGTCACGCGGTGTGCCGCCCCCGGCGGGGTCGTCGGTGAAGTCGTTCAGCCATACGCTGGAGAGCAGATTGGCCGTGTCGTAGAAGAAGGTGTAGCGCGCGCCTTCCGGGCTCCAGCTCTCGATGACATTGCCGAGTCCGTCGTACCGCATACGCTGGGTGATGGTGCCGTTCTCGGTCACCTGGGTCAGCCGGTTGCGGGCGTCGTACGCGTAGGCGACCGTGCGCGCGGGGTCGCCGCCCTCGGCCGCCGGGGTCAGGTCCGCTGTGGTGACCTCGCTGAGATTGCCGTACAGGTCGTATCTGGTGGTGGTCTGTTTGCGGTGCGCGACCCCGCTGACGGGGTTGACCACGGGGGATTCCGTCGTCTGATACGGGCGGCCGAGTTCATCGTAGGTATGGGCCGTGATCATCGCGGAGCCGTCGAGGTCGTCCGTCATCACGGAGGTCACACGGCCCAGCAGGCCGTGGTACGTGGTGTCCGTGGTCAGCCCCGTGGGGGTGACCACGCGCGTGCGGTCGCCGTGGGAGTTGTACGCGTACCGGGTGACCCTGTTCTCCTGGTCGGTGACGCTCGCGAGCAGTCCGCAGGGCTGGAGCGCTCCTGGAGGGGCGTCGGGCGCGTTGACCACGGGAGGCGCGGCGGCACCGCCCTGACAGGTGTAGGTGTAGCGGGTGAGTGCTCCGGTACCCGGAGGGGCGGCGGGCTCGGAACGCGTCAGCAGACGCCCGTTGGTGTCGTAGGTGAACCGGGACTCGTTGCCGTTGGCGTCCTTCACGAGTTCCGGCAGCCCGTTGCGCGGATCGCCCGCCGCGAACCACAGGTGGTCCGTGTGGGTGTTGGTCATCGTGACGTCGTCGCGCCAGCGGTTCACATCGGCGAGCTGGCCGGTCAGCGAATCCCAGAAGTACTCGGTGGAGTTGCCGTTCTCGTCGATCATTCCCCAGAGCCGGCCGTCACCGTGGTACAGCCAGATCCGGGTGTTGCCCTCCAGCGGCGAGAGGCTGTTGTACCAGCGCTGCCAGAGCTCGCCGTCGGGACCGAACTCGTACGACATGGTGTTGCCGCGCGGATCCAGGACCCGCACGACCTGTGTACCGGCGTCGGTGTCCGGGTCCTCACGCACATAACTCCAGCCCCCGTCCACTTCCGTGTCGGAGGTGTCGAGGAGGTCGACGTGCGAGACGCGGGAACCGTCGTAGGTGATCCGGACCGGATGCCGGTTGGAGGCCAGGGCGATGTCCGACAGCTGCCCCTGCGCTCCGCTGTAGCTGTACCGGGTCCAGCACCGTGTCTCGATCCGCGGGTCGCAGGTGCGCGTCAGGAGGTCGAAGGAGTACGTGTACGTCCAGGTCATCACGTCCGCGCCGGTGGTGCCCGCCGGATGGGTGGACACCCGGGTGATGTGGCCGTCCACCACGGTGAGATGGATCGCCCGGCCGGACCGGGTGCTGGTCACCTTGACCGGTACACCGCCGGAATAGCCGATCTCCAGGGCGTCGCCGTTCGGCGCGGTGATCCGGGCGATGGTTCCGTTGGTGTTGAAGACATACCGGGTGCCGCCGGGCAGCGTCACATTCTGCGCGTCGAGCACGGTGGCTCCGGCGCCCTGCCCGTAGTGCGGAACGTAGCCGCCGTCGGGATTGCGCCCGTAACGGATCTGTTTGCCGTCCGGGTAGACGATTCTGATGAAGCCGCCGGTCTCCTGGACCGAGCGCATGTCGAGGAAGGAACTCCACCCGGTGCCGAACAGCCCGACGGCGGTGTTGGTGCTGTTGTAGGTACGGGTGATCTCCAGGGGCAGCCCGATGCCGGGCAGGGTGAGGTCCTTCTCGACCCGGGTGAAACCGCCGAGCCAGATATTGACGCCCGCCGCGTCGATGGACGAGGGGTCGGCGCCGAACTGACCGGCCGTCGGGGGCGTGACGACGGGCGTGAAGTACGCCCAGGAGCTGAACGGGGTGGTGGCGGAGTTGTCGCGCACCCTGACCCGCCACTCGTAGGTGATGTTCCAGCGCATCGCCGCGGCCGGCGGTTTCCAGGTGGTGAGCGAGTCGTAGGAGCTCGGATAGACGTCGACCGGAAGCCAGTTGGAGTTCCAGCACTGACGGACGCGCTCGATGGTGCCGCACATCTCGTAGTAGACGTCGACGGCACGGCTCGCGTCGTGCTCCACCAGCGCGATGAACTGATGGTTCAGGGTCTCGGTGGTGGACAGGTTCGCGGGGTACTCCAGAGACGCGCTCGGCGCGTAGTGCGGCACCGTGAACGCCACGGCCCGGGACGCGGGCACGCCCTGCTCGCTGAACCACGAGTGCGTGGAGTACTCGTACATATCAAAAACGATCTTGAAGGAGCCGGTCGGGAGCTCCTCCGTCCACAGCCACACGGCGGCGCAGCTGCCGCTCCCGACATTGCTCGCGAACGCCGTCCAGCCGCCGGTGAAGTTGTAGACGTCACCGTTCGCGTTGTACAGGTGATAGCCGAGTGCGTGGTTCGACGTCGTCCAGGTGAAGCTGGACTCGTTGCACACCGTCACCCTGATCCGGCCGAACTGCGCGTAGGACGGGGCGGGATCCCAGCCCGAGATGGTGGGGTACGAGGCCCCGTACGTGGCCGCGGCGACCGCGCCCGCACCCGCCCGGTCGCCCGGCCGGTCGCCCGGCGGGGCGGCCAGAGCGGCCAGTGACGGTTCCTTGCCGGGCTTCCGCCCGCGCCGCTCGATCTCACGGTCGTGCTCGGGCTCGCCGGGCAGCACCGCGACGGGCCCGACGCCCGAGGCCCTGAGGATCTTCTCCCTGGCGGCGGCCTCGCGCAGCGGACGGGGCAGTACGGACGGACCCGGGTCCGAGGCCGTGCGGCGGTCACCGTCCGCGGTACGCAGCTTGTCGGCCGCCCGGTCCCGAGGTGTACCCGGCGCCGCCGGAGGCTGGGTGACGCGGTCGATGTCCGGCCGGCCGGGCCCCTTCACCCGGCCCGGTGGCAGCGGCTCCGACTCCGCGCGGGCGGCCTCCCGTGGAGCGGCGGCGAACGTCGCGTCGGACAGCAGACCGGTCAGCAGCATCAGCGCCGACATGAGAACAAGGACCAGTCGCGCCCGCGCCAGTACCCCCACCACAGTCCCCCCGCTCAGCCGTCACACATTCGCCATACGGCACACCCGTCTCAGCGTGACGGCGCGAACGGATCTTCGGTAGGGAGGAGGGGAGGCGTCACCGCACGATTGCCCCCAGGCTGTCAGGCGTTTCCCGTACGGTCGTCCGCGGACAGCGGACAGCGGACGGACGGGTGACGGGGGACGGGTGACGGGTGACGGGGTACCGGCGGATGTCCGGTACCCCGTCGTACGGGCTACTTCCGCCCCGGCCCGGATCTGGTCCCGGAGCGCGCCCCGGCCCCCGCCTCGGCTTCGAACCGTGCCGCGTCCCAGTGGCCCTCCAGCCGGGGCGCCAGCCATCTCGGTGCGCGCGCCCGGAACTCGACGGGATCCAGCGAGCCCGCGCCCTCCGGTACGGCGCCCAGCAGCGGAGCCCCCGCCGCCTCCGGCAGATCCGCCAGATTGCAGCGCTCCGCGAGACCGGGCACGGCCGGCCAGCTCCCGATCACCACCCCCGCGAGCGTCAGCGATCTCGTCCGCAGCGCCTCGGCGGTGAGCGCGGTCATATTGAGGGTGCCGAGCCCGGCGGGGGCCACCACCAGCACCGGAGCGTCCAGCAGCCGGGCCGCGTCCGCGAGCGTCCCGCCCCGCTCGTCGAAGCGTACGAGCAGTCCGCCCGCGCCCTCGACCAGCACCAGATCGTGCTCGGCGGCCAGCTTCTCGGCCGCCACGGCCACCTCGTCGGGGCGCACGGGCGCCGCCCCGGCCCGGCGTGCCGCCGTCGCCGGGGCCAACGGCTCGGGGAACCGGGCCAGTTCGGCCGCCGTCAGCGGGCCCGCCAGCCGGACGGCCTCCGCCACGTCGCCCCGCTCGCCCGGACCGATCCCGGTCTGCGCGGGCTTGAGGACCGCGACCGTCCGTCCGCGCGCCAGCGCCGCCGCAGCGACCGCCGCCGTGACCACGGTCTTGCCGATCTCCGTCCCGGTTCCTGTCACGATCAACACGGGCATGGCTCAGCCCTTCCGCGCCGCCGCGGTCACCGCGCGGCAGATCCGTGCGACATCGTCGTCACCCGTCACATACGGCGGCATCGTGTAGACGAGATCGCGGAACGGCCGCAGCCAGACACCCTCGCGCACCGCCGCCTCGGTCGCCGCCGCCATGTCCACCTCGTGGTCGAGCTGGACGACACCGATCGCGCCGAGCACACGGACATCCCGTACCCCCGGCAGGGAGGCGGCCTCGGCGAGCCCGTCGCGCAGGCCCGTGCCGATCCGCTTGACCTCCCCCTCCCAGTCCTGGCCGAGCAGCAGCTCGATCGAGGCGCGGGCGACGGCCGAGGCCAGCGGATTGCCCATGAAGGTCGGTCCATGGGCCAGTACGGGCACCTCCCCGCGCGAGATGCCGTCGGCCACCCGCGCGGTGCACAGCGTCGCCGCCATGGAGAGATAGCCCCCGGTCAGCGCCTTGCCCAGACACATCACATCGGGCGACACACCGGCCTGATCGGCGGCGAAGAGCGTGCCCGTACGCCCGAACCCGGTCGCGATCTCGTCGAAGATCAGCAGCACACCGTGCGTGTCGCACGCTTCCCGGAGCACCCGCAGATATTCGGGGGAGTGGAAGCGCATGCCGCCCGCTCCCTGTACCACCGGCTCGACGACGACCGCCGCCAGCTCCTCCGCGTGCCGGGCGATCAGTGTGCGCAGCTCCTCCGCGTAGGTCTCCTCGTACCCGGCCGGCGGCGTCCGCGCGAAGATCTGCCGGGGCAGCAGCCCCGACCACAGTTCGTGCATACCGCCGTCCGGATCGCACACCGACATCGGCGTCCAGGTGTCGCCGTGGTAGCCGCCGCGCCAGGTCAGCAGCCGCCGCTTCTCGGGACGTCCCAGTGACCGCCAGTACTGGAGGCACATCTTCGCCGCGACCTCGACCGCCACCGAGCCCGAGTCGGAGAGGAAGACATGGCGCAGCGGCTCGGGCGTGATCTCCACCAGCAGGGAGGCGAGCCGTACGGCGGGCTCATGGGTGAGCCCGCCGAACATCACATGGCTCATCCGGTCGAGCTGACCGCGCGCCGCCGCGTTGAGCTCCGGGTGGTTGTAGCCATGGACCGCCGACCACCAGGACGCCATGCCGTCGACCAACTCGCGCTGTCCGTGCGCGGGTTGGGCCAGGCGCAGCCGTACCCCGGACGCGGACTCCACGACCAGCGGCGCGACGCGGCCCGGCATGGGCCCGTACGGATGCCAGACATGGGCCCGGTCCAGGTCCAGCAGTTCGCCGGGGGACAGCTCAGGCATTGGGCGCCAGATCCGTGCCGGCGCCACGGCGGCGTACGGCGACCAGATCCCGGCGGGCCGCAGGATCGTTTCCGGCCGGCGGCTCCTCGCCGCCCGCCGCGGTCGCCGCGGCTGCCGCGGGCGTACGGTCCGACAGATCCGCGCAGGCCCCGGCCCCCGCCTCACCGTCCCCGCACGGCCCGCAGCCGCCCGCCCGGTGCTCGGGCAGCGTCGTGGTGCCCGCGCCCTCCACCTCGAAGCCCGCGTCCGCGATCATCTCCAGATCCGCCTTGCCCTCCTGGCCCTCACTGGTGAGGTAGTCGCCGAGGAAGATCGAGTTGACGAGATGGAGCGCGAGCGGCTGCATCGAGCGCAGATGCACCTCACGTCCGCCCGCGAGCCGGACCTCCACATCCGGGCAGACGAACCGGGTCATCGCCAGAATGCGCAGACAGCGCTGCGGGGTGAGGTTCCACTCCTTGGCGAGCGGTGTGCCCTCGAACGGGATCAGGAAGTTGACCGGCACCGAGTCCGGGTCGAGCGCACGGAGCGAGAAGACGACATCGACCAGATCCGCGTCGCTCTCCCCCATGCCGGCGATCAGACCCGAGCAGGCGGAGAGACCGGCCGACTGCGCCTGGCGCACCGTGTCCACCCGGTCGGCGTAGGTGTGGGTGGTGGTGATGTCCCCGTACGTGCCCTCGGACGTGTTGAGGTTGTGGTTGTACGCGTCGGCCCCCGCGGCCCGCAGCCGCTCCGCCTGCCCGTTCGAGAGCAGCCCGAGACAGGCGCACACCTCGACGTCCTCGTTCTGCTCCTTGATCGCCTCGATCGTCCGCGAGACCCGGTCGACATCACGGTCCGTCGGACCGCGTCCGCTCGCCACCAGACAGACCCGCTTCGCCCCGCCCGCCACACCGGCCGCCGCCGCCTTCGACGCCTCTTCGGGCTTCAGCCAGGTGTACTTGAGGATCTCCGCCGTGGATCCGAGCCGCTGCGAGCAGTACGAGCAGTCCTCGGGGCAGAGCCCGGACTTCAGATTGACCAGATAGTTGAGCTTCACCCGCCGCCCGAACCACTGGCGGCGCACCTTCCCGGCCGCGGCCACCACTTCGAGCAGATCGTCGTCGGAGGTCGCCAGTACGGCGAGCGCTTCTTCGCGGGTCGGCAGCTCGCGCCGCAGGCCCTTCTCCACCAGTGTGTTCAGCAGGTCCATGGTGCCGATCCTGGCCTAACCGGGCACCTCGAAGCCAGGGAGGAACCTGACAACACCACCAGAACGAAGTGTGTGCATGGCCACATCCTGACCCGGTCCGGCCACGGTTAAAGTCTGTGCGCACCCTACAAAAGGACCGCACCATGGCGCAGGATCCCCTCGACCGGACCGATTCCTCCGACCGGACCGATTCCTCCGACCGGGCGGATCCCTTCGACTGGACCGACGACGAGGCGCGCCGCCGCAGGACGGCGGGGCTCGTCCGTACGCTCCGCCCGCGCCCGGCCGACTCCGCCCTGCTGGATCTGGCGAGCAACGACTATCTGGGCCTCGCCCGCCATCCCGCGGTGACCGGTGCGGCGGCGGACGCCGCCCGCCGCTGGGGCGCGGGCGCCACGGGCTCCCGGCTGGTCACCGGCAGCACCGCCCTCCATGCCGAACTGGAGCGTGAACTGGCCGAGTTCTGCGGCTTCGAGGCCGCGCTCGTCCTCTCCTCCGGCTACGCCGCCAATCTCGCCGCCCTCACCGCGCTGACGGCCCGTGGCTCGCTGCTCCTCTCCGACGCGGGCAACCACGCCTCGATCGTGGACGGCTGCCGGCTCTCTCGTGCCGAGACCGTGGTAGTACCGCACGCGGACCCCGACGCCGTGCGCAAGACACTCGAAGCGCATCCGGGGCGGCGGTCGCTGGTGGTGAGCGACGCGGTGTTCTCGGTGGACGGTGACGCCGCGCCGCTGGCGGAACTGGCCGGGGTCTGCCGGGCCCGGGGAGCCGCGCTGGTCGTCGACGACGCGCACGGTCTGGGCGTGCTCGGCGAGGGCGGCCGGGGTACGGCGCACGCCGCGGGCATCGCGGGCGCGGCCGGCGTGGTCGCCACCCTCACCCTCTCCAAGTCCCTGGGCAGCCAGGGCGGTGCGGTACTCGGCCCGGCCCGGGTCATCGAGCATCTCGTCAACGCCGCGCGGACGTTCATCTTCGACACGGGACTCGCGCCGGCGGCCGTGGGCGGCGCGCTGGAGAGTCTGCGGCTGCTGCGCCGGGAGCCCGGCAGGGCGGACCGTGCCCGTGAGGTCGCCCGTACGCTGCACCGACGGCTGACAGCGGCGGGGCTGACCGCCGCGCCACCGGACGCCGCCGTCGTCTCCGTACAGGCGCCGTCACCGGAGGCGGCCGTGCGCTGGGCCGCCGACTGCCGGGGCGGAGGGCTGGCCGTGGGGTGCTTCCGCCCGCCGTCGGTGCCGGACGGCATCTCCCGGCTCAGGCTCACCGCGCGCGCTGATCTGACGGAGGATCAGATCGATACGGCGGTACGGACGATCACGGCGGTCGCGCCCGCGGACGCGACCGCCGTCTGACCTGGTCCTGCCCGGTCGGGCCGGTCGGGCAGGTCGGTCAGTACGCGATGTCCTCCTCGCGCAGCGCGGTGACGAAGGACGTCCACGCGGCGGCCGAGAAGGAGAGGTGAGGCCGGGTCACGTTCTTCGAGTCCCGTACAGCCAGTGCGTCCGCGCCGACGCGCGCGGACTCGACGCAGTTGTTCGCCCCGGTGCTGTAGCTGCTGCGCCGCCAGCGGGCGGCCGTGGCGGCCGTGGCCAGGGGGGCCACCGGGGAAGTCGTTGTAGGGGCGGGGGGTGTGAGGGGGGCGGAGGATGGAGTCTGGACAGGGGGCTGTGCGAGGTAAGCGGTCATGATGCTCCCTACGCGCCGTCACCGATCCCGGCGATGAGATCCAATGATTCTTCGGGCGAGAGGGCATGCGCCTGCATCGTACGGAACGCGGCGCAGTACGCCTCAAGGTCTTCTTTCCGTTCCAGATAGAGGCTATTCGTCAAATGGTCGAGAACGACCAAATCCAGATCAGTAATGCCCGGGAATGAGAAGATAACGAAAGGACCGGTGAGTCCCACATAGCCGCCCGAAGTGAACGGAAGGACCTGGAGACAGACCTGCGGAAGCCGGGCCAGCTCGGACAGACGCCGTAGCTGACCCCGCATCACCCCGGGACCGCCCACCTCGCGCCGGAGCACCGCCTCGTCGAGTACGGCGTGGAGTTCGAGCGGGGTCGCGGAGTGCAGCAACTCCTGGCGGGCGAGCCGTACCTCGACCAGGGAGTCGACCGTCGTGGCGGGCAGACCGTCCAGCGCCGCCCTGGTCACCGCACGCGCGTAGTCGGGCGTCTGGAGCAGCCCCGGCATCACCGAAGTCTCCAGCGTACGGGCCGTGGAGGCCTGTGACTCCAGGCTGATGAAGTCCCGGTAGCGGGGCGGGATCACCCCTCCGTACGCCTTCCACCACCCGGGGCCGCCGCCCGCGATTCCCGCCAAGGCGCCGAGCAGCGCCCGCAGTTGGGGATCGGTGAGACCCAGGGCGTCGAGCAGCCCCTCCAGGTCCTCGTCCTTGACCCCGCTGACGCCCGTCTCGATCCGGCTCACCTTCGACTGGTGCCAGCCCAGCAGCCGCGCCGTCTCGCCGCTCGTCAGCCCCGCCCGCTGGCGCAGTCTGCGCAATTCCTCCCCGAGCCTGCGCCGGCGTACCGCCGGAATATGCCGCATGAATAGATCCCTTCGCCGACCCGCTCCGGTAAGCGTCCGTGGGCGCCGAGTGCGCCGCGGCGGAGAAGTTATCTTTTCGCCGCCCAAATACGGTCTCGCGTAGCAGAGTTCACCACTTCGAGCGACAGATATATGCAGATCTCGGTGGATCGGCCGTGTGAACGGCAGGATGAGTGGCACGCTGAGCACAGTCCGAGGCCGTCCGCGCAGTCATCCGCACTGCGGCGGAGTCAGGTCCGGCGGGAAAGGGACGGCGTCGCCATGGCAGACCATCAGGAAGCATCCATCACGCTTCCGAGCGATCCCGCGTCGGTACCGGCGGCGCGAAGATATGTCGCGGACCTGCTGACGGAGTGGGGTCTGCCGGGCCGGGCGGAGACGGCCGACACGGTGCGGCTCATCGTCTCTGAGCTCGCGACCAACGCCGTGCAGCACACCTTCGGCCAGTCGCCCACGTTCACCGTGGAGATCGTGCTCGACCGGGACGAACGACTCCGTGTCGGAGTCACCGACAGCCATCCGCGCTGGCCGCAGCGGCTGCCGGCGGCCGTGCAGCAGGACAACGGCCGGGGCATGGTGATCGTCCGCTCGCTGGCGGCGGAGAGCGGCGGGGAAGTGTCCGTCACACCGACCTCGGAGGGCGGCAAGACGGTCTGGATCGCGCTGCCCTGGACGGTCCCGGTCCAGAGCTGACCGGCCCACGGCGGCGGACATCCGCGTGCGTGTCCCGTGCCGCACGTCCGGTGTCCCATGTCCCGCCTCCCGGTGGGGAGAGGGCGGGGGACGGGCCGGCGCACGGTCCGTGTCCGGCGCTGTGCTGTCGGCGCGGGCCCGTGTCCCGTCCTGGCCAGGGACGGGACACGGGGCGTTCCGCGGCGGCCTGGGACGGGCCGCGTGTGTTCCTTGTACCGGCCTGGTGCGGCCGGGGATCCGGGCGTTCCGTCCCCGTGCCGGCGGGGGGACGGAACGCGTGCTGTTCCACGACGGCCTGGGACCGGCCGCGTGTGTTCCGTACGCCGGTGGTCACCGGCGGGGTGGTGGGCCGCCCGGTCAGGACCGGGCGGGTGCCGTGCGCCGGTCCAGGGGGGGACCGGACATGTTTCTCGGGGGGCCGTTCCGGACCGGCCGGGCGCGCACCGGCCGGTGCGGAACGTGCCACGCTCAGTTCACCCGGCCGTACATGACGCTCCGGGACCAGATCCGTTCGAGCCTTACCAGGGCACCGGTCTTGGGCGAGTGCCAGATCTTCCCGCGGCCCGCGTAGATACCGACGTGGTAGACGTAGCCACCCGCGTGGAAGAACACCAGGTCGCCCTTGCGCCGGTGGGACGCCGAGATATGGCGGGTCCCGTTGTACTGCTGATGAGCGGTGCGCGGGAGCTTCTTGCCGGCCTTCTTGAACGAGTAGAGCGTCAGGCCCGAGCAGTCGAAGCGATGGGGTCCGGTGGCCCCCCACTGGTACGGCGAACCTTCCTTGGAGGCGGCCACCCGGAGCGCCTTGACGGCGCGTGCGGCGGCATGGGCCTCGGGCGTGGCGCCGGGTGCCAGTATCGTTCCCCCGACCGTAGCGAGGGTGAGGACCGATACGGCACCGGCCCGGGACAGCAGAGACGGGACATATGTCTGCGCATTCATGCGCAACCCTTCGTCAGCCGCCTGTGAAGGATGACCTGTCGGGTTCGGACAGGCGAAGATGCCCGGCCGCGTGAGCGGCTTCACCCCAAGGGACGGCCCATGTACGCATACGTGGTCGTCCCGTACTGCTCGGGTCCTCCACTCCTGCCGATCCACTCCTGTCGACCAGACATCCGGAACGGCGGCAGGACTCGGCGTCCGCCCGGACCGCCCCGCCGGGGGTGGCGGGGGCTTGTCGTCCCAGGGATCTTGACGCGTAATCAGATGATTTCCGAGACGCAACGACGTTATGTGAAGTTCGTCACGTCTGATCCGTACGGGTGGCGAAGCGGTGTGTCGTACCGGGGGCCCGGACCCTGATGAGGCCCATACCTGCGCGGCGGTTGGGAGGTGCTTCCCGCGTCCGGCCGCTTCGCGCAACTTGGGTCCCCCGGAGTGTCCGGAAGATCCGTCCCCCGAAAGGCCGAGCCGCTCCCGTACGGACGCGTCCATACGGGAACGGAAACGGGCTCAAGTCGTGTCTTCGGGGGGCATCGTGACGCGCCCGGCGCGTCGCTCACCGTCGAGCACGCGCAGCGCACGGGCGAGCGTCGCCGCGTGCAGTTCTGTCTCACCGCGCATGTGCATCGCCGTCAGGGCGTCCCGCAGCGCGACCGCTTGCGCGGGCAGCGCCTGGGCCGCGCGCAGTGCGCTGTAGGTGTCCGAGCCGCGCGCCGGGTTGATCCGGCCCAGCAGATCGAGGACATGGAGAAAGCTGTCGACGAGATCTCCCTCGGCGCGGGTCAGTGCGGGCAGCGGGGGCAGTTCCGGTGGCAGCATCGGCGTGTCACCGCCCGCCGGGGGATCCGAAGGGGTGGGTCGCGCCGAGGGACGTCTTGCGGTTCTGGACCACGTGATCGATCAGACCGTACGCCTTCGCGTCGGCGGCGGTGAAGATCCTGTCCCGTTCGATGTCCTCGGCGATTCGCGGCTCGCTCTGGCCGGTGTGCCGTACGAGCAGCGACGCGAGCACGGCGCGCAGCCGCAGAATCTCCTCCGCGTGGATCATCAGATCGGACGGCTGGCCCCGGACGGGCTCCTCGATGGCGGGCTGCTGGACGACGACACGGGCGCCGGGCAGTGCCATCCGCTTTCCGGGGGTGCCGGCCGCCAGCAGTACCGCGGCGGTCGAGGCGGCCTGCCCGAGACAGGTCGTCTCCACGTCGCAGGTGACGAGCTGCATCGTGTCGTAGATCGCGGACATGGCGCTGATCGAGCCGCCGGGGGAGTTGATGTAGAGGCAGATGTCCCGGTCGGGCGCGGCGTACTCGAGATGGAGGAACTGCGCGATCACATCGTTGGCCGCGGTGTCGTCGACGGCGGTGCCGAGGAAGATGATCCGCTCCTCCAGGAGCTTGGAGTACGGATCGAGGGTGCGGGTCCCGCCGGCCGTCCGCTCGGTGAACTCGGGCAGGACATAGCGGGCCGAAGGATGGTTCATGGCGTACCTCTCCTCATGCACGGCCCTGTAAAAAATGTACAGGACGTACAGACAGTTATGATGGAACCATGGCCTACGAGATTCCGGTGACGCAAGCCCGAGCAGAGCTAGCCGATCTGATCAACCGTGTCGTGTACGGCGGTGAGCGAGTGGTCGTGACCCGGCACGGAAAGCCGCTCGTCGCCCTGGTCTCCGCCGCTGACCTGGAACGACTCGAACGCGAGCAGGAGGCGGCCGAGGAACGGGTGATCAGCGCGGTCTCCGCGATCCGTTCCGCGCCGTCCGCTCCGGGCGAACGGCGGCGTTTCGGCATCGCGGCCGAGCACGGCACCGAGCTCCGGTCCGAGACCCGGTCCGACGCCCGCCCCGGGCACCGTTCGGAACACCGCGGCCCCGAGCGCGAGTAGATCCGGGAAGCGCCGGGAAGCGCGGACGGCTCCGGCGGGCGGGGCGAGGCGGGCGAGGGCGTACGGAAAGACCGCGCGCCCCCGTCCGCTGGAACGGGGGCGCGCGGCCTCGTCTGGAGGCTGGCCTGGATTCGTCGGCCTCCGGCCGGACAGGACTCCTTCGGCCGGGGCTCAGCCGACCAGGGCCGGTTCCGCCGCGCGGGTCTCCACGGCGGCGGGGGCCGGCCTCCGGGCGCGCGCGCCCACCAGCACCGCCGAGAGACCGAGCACCACCCATACCGAGAGCGTCAGCAGCGACGCCCCGGCGCCGGCGCCGTCGAAGAACGCGACCGAACGGATCAGCGAGCCTCCGGCGCCCGGCGGCAGCAACTGGCCGATCAGCCCGATGGGCTCCGGCAGCATCTCGGGCGCGCTCGTCACCCCTGAGAACGAGTTGCCCAGGAACACCATCAGCAGACCCCCGAGGCCGAGCCCCGCCTGTCCGAGCAGTGCGGCGAGCCCGGCGGCCCCCGCGCTCATGGCCAGAACGGTCAGCCCGATCGCCCCGGCCTCCGTCCACCAGTCACCGGTGATCGCCTCCAGCCAGCTGCCCGCCACCGCGGTGGCGGCGATCCCGACGAGTGCCGCCGCGCCGACGAGGGTGACGGCCGCCCGCGCGCCGCGCAGTCCCAGGAGGGTCACCACCGCGCCGGTCGCGATCCCGGCCATCGACAGCGGCAGGACGCTCGCGCCCAGCACACTGCCCCGGGTGTCCCCGGCCGGCGTGGGCACGACATCGGTCACCGGTATCTCCGCGCCGGCCGAGGCCTGCGCGGTCACCGCCTGGGTGAGGAACTGGGCCACCATGGGCCCCGCCGCCGTGGCCGTCAGCAGCCGCGTCCCCTCCGGGGTGGCCACCACCGCGCCGTATACGACCCGGTCCTCGACGGCCTGCCGGGCGGCGGCCTCGTCGGCGTAACGGTGGACCTCGAAGGCTCCCTCCTGCTGCCCGAAACCCTTCTCCAGCTGAGCCGTCGCGGTGGCCGGCCCCGCTATCCCGACCGGCAGGTCCTGGGGGGCGATCCGGGCGGCGGGCCAGGCGAAGACCCAGAGGGCCAGCGCCACGGCGACGGGGACAAGGACCATCACCGCGATCATGCGCCGTGTCATCGCTGGAGCGGACATGGCTGGAGCGGACATGGTGCGCCTCGATTCAGAAATCGTCGGGGGGAGATCAAAGAGAAGGATCGTTCGTTTTCTTACTCCGTCACTGTCCCCAGAGGGCCGGAATCTTGTCAAGAAGGAATGTTCGTTTTACGTTGACCGCATGGCCCGTGTATCCCAGGAACACCTCGACGCCCGCCGCCGGCAGATTCTCGACGGCGCCGCTCACTGCTTCGCCCGTAACGGCTTCCACGCCACGTCGATGCAGGACGTCCTGCGCGAGGTCGATCTCTCCGCTGGCGCCGTCTACCGGTACTTCAGCGGCAAGGAGGAGCTGATCGGGGCCATCGTCACCGAGGTGCTCGACGAGATCAGGGACGCGTTCGAGACGGCGGCGCAGCGACGGCCGCCGGAGACCCCCGACATCCTGGTCGAGCGCGTGATGGAACGGGTGCTGGCCACCGACGCCGGGGTCGAGGTGGGCGGTCCGTCCGGCCTGGCGCGTCTGCTCATCCAGGTGTGGACCGAGACGCTGCGCAACGAGGAACTGGCGGCGCTGATGCGCGAAGGGTTCGAGAAGGTCCGCGCGGCGTGGATCAAGGTGGTGGAGGCCTATCAGGAGGCCGGGCTGATGCGCGCGGACATCCCCGCGGGTGATATCGCCAGGACCATGATCGCCACCTGCCAGGGGTTCGCCGCTCAGCACGCGCTGTTCGGCGAGGTGCCCATCAAGGTGCTTCAGAACGGGGTACGGGGTCTGATGTCCATGGGTGGACCGGCCACGGTCGCACCGGAGGCCAGTTAACGCGCCGGAAAAACTTCCGCCCTAACGTGCCAACCCTGACCGCCGGCGATTCCCGGCACCCTGTTGCGGTTCAACAGAGTGTTGATGTTGGCTGGGGTTCCGCTGCGCCCGGCCGTCACCGGGCCGGAGACGATGAGGTGGAAGCGTGCAACTGACCCCGCACGAACAGGAACGCCTGCTCATCCATGTGGCAGCGGATGTGGCGGCCCGGCGCAGGGCGCGTGGGCTGCGGCTCAACCACCCCGAGGCGGTCGCGCTGATCACCTCGCACATCCTCGAAGGCGCCAGGGACGGCCGTACGGTCGCCGAACTCATGGCATCGGGACGGAAGGTGCTCGGCCGGGCCGATGTCATGGAAGGCATCCCCGAGATGATCCATGACGTACAGGTGGAGGCCACCTTCCCCGACGGCACCAAGCTGGTCACCGTCCATGACCCGATCGTGTGAGGAAGGAACGCCGATGATTCCCGGGGAGATCCTGTACGCCGACGAACCCGTGGCCCTCAACGAGGGCCGTGAGGTCACCCGGCTCACCGTGCTCAATGTCGCCGACCGCCCCGTCCAGGTCGGCTCCCACTACCACTTCGCCGAGGCCAACCCCGGTCTGGAGTTCGACCGCGCCGCCGCGCGCGGCAAGCGGCTGCACATCGCCGCGGGTACCGCCGTCCGCTTCGAACCCGGAATCCCCGTCGACATCGCACTCGTACCCCTCGCCGGTCTGCGTGTCGTACCGGGACTGCGGGGAGAGACCGGAGGTCCTCTCGATGACTGAGCTGTCCCGCGCCGTGTACGCGGATCTCTTCGGCCCCACCACCGGCGACCGGATCCGGCTCGCCGACACCGATCTCTTCGTCGAGATCGAGGAGGACCGCTCCGGCGGGCCCGGACGCGCCGGGGACGAGGCGGTGTTCGGCGGGGGCAAGGTGATCCGCGAGTCGATGGGCCAGTCCCGTACGACCCGGGCCGAGGGCGCGCCCGACACCGTGATCACCGGCGCCCTGATCATCGACCACTGGGGCGTCGTCAAGGCCGACATCGGGGTACGGGACGGCCGGATCACCGGTATCGGCAAGGCCGGCAACCCCGACACCATGGACGGGGTCCACCCCGATCTGGTCATCGGTCCCGAGACCGAGGTCATCGCGGGCAACGGGAAGATCGTCACCGCGGGGGCGATCGACGCGCACGTCCACTTCATCTCGCCGACCATCGTCGACCAGGCGCTGGCCACCGGGGTCACCACCCTGGTCGGCGGCGGTACGGGACCCGCCGAGGGCACCAAGGCCACCACCGTCACACCGGGAGCCTGGCATCTCGCCCGGATGTTCGAGGCGTTGGAGGCCTTTCCCGTCAATATCGGTCTGCTCGGCAAGGGCAACACCATGTCGCGCGACGCGATGCGCGCCCAACTGCGGGGCGGCGCGCTCGGGTTCAAGATCCATGAGGACTGGGGCGCCACCCCCGCCGTCATCGACGCGTGTCTGAGTGTCTGTGAGGAGTCCGGTGTCCAGCTCGCCATCCACACCGACACCCTGAACGAGGCGGGCTTCGTGGGGGACACCCTCGCGGCGATCGCGGGGCGCACGATCCACGCCTACCACACGGAGGGCGCGGGCGGCGGGCACGCGCCGGACATCATCACCGTCGTCGGGGAGCCGTACGTACTGCCCAGCTCCACCAATCCGACCCGGCCGCACACCGTCAACACCATCGAGGAACACCTCGACATGCTGATGGTCTGCCACCATCTCAACCCGGCCGTGCCCGAGGATCTCGCCTTCGCCGAGTCCCGTATCCGGCCGTCCACCATCGCCGCCGAGGACATCCTGCACGACCTCGGAGCCATCTCGATCATCTCCTCCGACGCCCAGGCCATGGGCCGGGTCGGCGAGGTGATCATGCGGACCTGGCAGACCGCGCATGTGATGAAGAAGCGCCGGGGCGCGCTGCCCGGGGACGGCCGGGCCGACAACCACCGCGCGCGCCGCTATGTCGCCAAGTACACCATCAACCCGGCGATCGCCCAGGGCCTCGACCACCGGATCGGCTCCGTCGAGACCGGCAAGCTCGCCGATCTGGTGCTCTGGGACCCGGCCTTCTTCGGGGTGAAACCCCAGCTCGTCATCAAGGGCGGACAGATCGCCTACGCGCAGATGGGCGATGCCAACGCCTCCATCCCCACCCCCCAGCCGGTGCTGCCGCGCCCGATGTTCGGCGCGCTGGGCCGGGCGGCGGCGGCGGGCTCGTTCAACTTCGTCGCGGAGGCGGCGATCGAGGACGGACTGCCCGAACGGCTCGGTCTGGCGAAGGAGTTCACGCCGATCGGCAACACCCGGCGGATCACCAAGGCCGATATGCGGGAGAACGACGCGCTGCCGCGGGTCGAGGTCGACGCCGACACCTTCACGGTGACCATCGACGGCGAGCCGGTCGAGCCCGCGCCCGCCGCCGAACTGCCGCTGGCCCAGCGCTACTTCCTCTTCTGATGAGCGTGTCTCCGGCCCCCGCGGGCCGCGCCGCGCTGCTGGTGCTCGCCGACGGACGCTTCCCCGCCGGCGGCCATGCCCACTCGGGCGGCGCGGAGGCGGCCGTGAAGGCGGGCAGGATCCGTGACGCACGGGACCTGGCCGTCTTCTGCCGGGGCCGGCTGCACACCACCGGACTGACCGCGGCGGCACTGGCCGCCGCGGCGGCCGGGGGGATGGATCCGCTGGAACTGGACGAGGCGGCCGACGCCCGTACCCCCTCACCCGCGCTACGGGCGACCGGGCGCAGACTCGGCCGTCAGCTGATGCGCGCCGCCCGCGCCGTCTGGCCGGGACCGGAGCTGGAGGCGCTCGCCGCCGCCCGGCCGCGCGGGGCGCACCAGCCGGTGGTGCTGGGCCTCACCGCGCGCTCCGCCGGGCTCACCGCCGAGGACGCCGCGCACTGCGCGGTGTACGAGACGGTCAGCGGGCCCACGACCGCGGTCGTACGGCTCCTCGGCCTCGACCCGTTCGAGGCCACCGCGGTCCTCGCCCGGCTCGCACCCGACCTCGACACGGTCGTGGAGCGGGCCGCCGGGTACGCGCGGCGCGCGGCGCACGAGGGGACCGGGGCGCTGCCCGCCGCCTCGGCGCCCCTGCTCGACATCACCGCGGAGGCCCATGCCGCCTGGCCCGTAAGGCTGTTCGCCTCATGACCCCGCCCGGTACCCGGTCTCCCGGCTCCCCGCCGCCGGCACCGCGCCTCCGGGCTCCCGACTGATCCCGGCCCCCCGTACCGTCCCCGCGAACCCCCGACAGGAGCCGCACCATGCATCTCGACCACAGTCACCACGGCCCCGCCGCCGTCAGCGCGGACGCCACCCGGCCGGACGGCCGGCGGCGCGCGCTCCGTATCGGTCTGGGCGGCCCCGTCGGCTCGGGCAAGACCGCGACCGTCGCCGCGCTCTGCCGAGCCCTGCGCGACCGGCTCTCCCTCGCCGTCGTCACCAACGACATCTACACCCGCGAGGACGCCGAGTTCCTGCTGCGTGAGGCCGTTCTGCCGCCCGAGCGGATCCAGGCCGTGGAGACCGGCGCCTGCCCGCACACCGCTATCCGCGACGACATCTCCGCCAATCTCGAAGCCGTCGAGGATCTGGAGGACGCGGTGGGACCACTCGATCTGATCCTGGTCGAGTCCGGCGGCGACAATCTCACCGCCACCTTCTCCAAGGGCCTCGTCGACGCGCAGATCTTCGTCATCGATGTGGCGGGCGGCGACGACATCCCGCGCAAGGGCGGGCCCGGTGTCACCACCGCCGATCTGCTGGTGGTCAACAAGACGGACCTCGCCCCGTATGTCGGCTCCGACCTCGGCAGGATGGCCCGCGACGCCAAGGAGCAGCGGGGTGAACTCCCCGTGGCCTTCACCTCGTTGAAGGACGAGGGCGGGGTCGGGCCGGTCACGGACTGGGTGCTCGGGCGGCTGTCCGACTGGACCGCATGAGCGTCCGCGCCACCGCCCGTATCGTCGCGACCCCCGCCGGACTGCCGGTGCTCGCCGGTGAGGGACCGCTCGCGCTGCGCCGTACCCGCGCCACCGGCCCCGGCGCCCGTGTCACCGTCGTCGGCGCGATGAGCGCACCGCTCGGCGGCGACCGGCTCGCCATCGAGACCGAGGTACGCGACGGGGCCCGGCTGACCGTCGACGCCGCCGCGGCGACGGTCGCCCTGCCCGGCCGGGCGGCCGGACCCGCCCACTACGACGTGCGGCTGACGGTCGGTGAGAACGCCGAGCTGAGCTGGCTGCCGGAGCAGCTCGTCTCCGCGCACGGCAGCGAGCTGCGGATGCGTACCCGTGTCGAACTCGCCGCCACCGGGCGCCTGACACTGCGCGAGGAACAGATCCTCGGACGCCACGGTGAAGAGCCAGGCACCCTGTTCACCCGGCTCACGGTGGTGCGCGCCGGGCGTCCCCTGCTCGACCAGGAACTCGCCTACGGCCCCGGGGCACCCGTCGGCTGGGACGGTGGGGCGGTCCTCGGCGGCCACCGGGCCGTCGGCCAACTCCTCCTCGCCGGACCGGAGTTCGAGGAGAAACCGGGCGTGCCGCGGCTGCTGGGGGAGACCGCCGTACTCACCCCGCTCGCCGGACCCGCCGTACTGATCACGGCCGTCGCGCCCGACGCCCTGCGGCTGCGGCGTGTACTGGACGAGGCGCTGGGCACCGTCGCGTACCGCTGAGCGGGACGGCGTTCACCGGTTATCGCTTCGGTAAAGAAACGCCGGTACGGCCTGTTCTCAGTGACCTCACAGAGAAAGGATCCCGGGGAGTCCTATCGACGCGCGTTGCGTGAGCGGCGCGCGGCACACAAGGGGGAGGTTCCACTTGAGACGCACAGCAGTGCTCGGTTCGGCCGGCACTCTGCTCGCGGGCGCGCTCATAGCGAGCGCGATGACCGTTCCGGCGAACGCCGACGGCCGTCACCACGGCGATCCGGCCGCGTCCGGCGTCACGGTCGCCGCGGACCGGGCCGCGAAGAAGGGCATCGACTGGCAGGACTGTCCGGCCGACTGGTCACTGGAGCAGCCCATCCAGTGCGGCTATGTCACCGTGCCGCTCGACTACGCCAAGCCGAACGGCCGGCAGATCAAGCTCGCCGTCGACCGTATCGGCAACACCGGCACAGCGGACGAGCGCCAGGGCGCGCTGATCTACAACCCCGGCGGTCCCGGTGGCTCCGGCATGGCGTTCCCCCGCCGTGTCGTCACCAAGAACGCCATCTGGGCGGACGCGGCGAAGGCGTACGACTTCGTGGGCTTCGACCCGCGCGGAGTCGGCCGCTCGACACCCATCTCCTGTGTCGACCCGACGGAGTTCGTCAAGGCGCCCAAGCTCGACCCCGTCCCCGACAGCGAGGCCGACAAGCGCGCCCAGCGCAAGCTGGCGGCCGAGTACGCGGACGGCTGCAAGGAGCGCAGCGGCTGGATGCTGCCGCATATGACGACGCCCAACACCGCACGGGACCTGGATGTCATCCGGGCCGCGCTCGGTGAGAAGAAGCTCAACTACCTGGGTGTCTCCTACGGCACCTACCTCGGCGCCGTCTACGGCACGCTGTTCCCGACCCATGTGCGCCGTATGGTCGTCGACAGTGTGGTGAACCCGTCGAAGGAGAAGATCTGGTACCAGGCCAATCTGGACCAGGACGTCGCCTTCGAGACACGGTTCCAGGACTGGATGAAGTGGGTCGCCCAGAACGACGCGACCTTCCACATCGGTGCCACCGCCGCCCAGGTCGAGCGGCAGTGGGAGAAGCTGCGGGCCGCGGCCAAGAAGAGCCCGATCGGCGGGGTCGTCGGTCCCGCCGAGCTGATCGGTCTGTTCCAGGGCGCGCCCTACTACGATTCGAGCTGGGTGCCGGTCGCCTCGGTCTGGAGCGACTATCTCGCCGGTGACACCCAGGCGCTCATCGACGCCGCCGCGCCGGATCTGTCCGACACCAAGGGCAACGCCTCGGCGGAGAACGGCAACGCGGTCTACACCGCCGTCGAGTGCGCCGACGCCCAGTGGCCCACGAGCTGGCGGACCTGGGACCGGGACAACACCCGGCTCCACCGCGATCACCCGTTCCTCACCTGGGCCAACGCCTGGCTGAACCTGCCCTGCGCCACCTGGGGTGTCAAGCAGCAGACCCCGGTGGAGGTCAAGACCGGCAAGGGACTGCCGCCGGTGCTGATCACGCAGTCCACGCGTGACGCGGCCACGCCGTACGAGGGCGCGGTCGAGCTGCACAAGCGGTTCAAGGGCTCGCGTCTGATCACCGAGCGGGACGCCGGTTCGCACGGCATCACCAATGTGGTCAACCCGTGCATCAACGACCGGGTCAAGGCCTATCTGCTGACCGGCGCGCTGGACCGCGCCGATGTGACGTGCGCTCCGCACGCCACGCCGAAGCCGTAGCACCTGTCCCAGGAGCCGAAACGAGGGGGCGGCCGGTCCTACCGGCCGCCCCCTTTCCGTCACCCGGCTTCTCCGTCACCCGGCTTCTCCGTCACCCGGCTTCTCCGTCACCCGGCTTCTCCGTCACCCGGCTTCTCCGTCACCCGGCTTCTCCGTCACCCGGCTTCTCCGTGACCCGGCTTCTCCGTCACCCGGCGCCCTGGTCGTACCCCTTCAGCCAGGCGTCCTCCGCCGCGTAGTCGAAGAGCGCGTCGGGCCCGTAGTTCCTGGCCATCTTGGGGAACGCGTCCGTCCACTCCCGGCCGCGCAGCTCGCCGGTCAGCCAGGCGACCGTCTCCGGCAGCGACTCGGTGTAGCCGCTGACCGGCCGATACCCCAGCTCCCGCTCCGCGGCGGTCATGTCGTAGATCACCGGGTGCTCGATGGCCCAGGGGTGGTCCCCGACGGTGCCCTGCGGCGGCCCGTCCAGCAGCACCGTCTCCGTCTCCCGGCCCAGCACCGCGTCGATCGCCCCGCCGATCTCCGCGACCGTCGGCGCCTGCGGATCCCCGGCGTTGAGCACCCGGGAGCCGGGCTTCAGCGCGGCGAGTCTGATCAGCTCGGCCAGATTGGCGACATGGACGGGATGGAAGCGGCTCCGGCCGCCGTACGCCAGCACGCGCCGTGTACGGCCGTCCAGCAGCCGCTTGACGAAGTACAGCTCGCGCGGTGAACGGCAGTACGGACCGTGGATCGCGCCCGCCCGCAGCAGGGTCACCGGCAACGCCTCGCCCGCGGCGAGGAGTTCCCGCTCCAGCAGCACCTTTCCCGTGCTGTACGTCGTGTCGCCTGGGGCCACGGTGGGCTGGGTCTCCGGGATCGGCACCGGGTAGCGCGGAGCGCCGTCCGGCGCGTCCTGGGTGTCGAAACCACGGCCCTGGCCGTCCTCGTACACCGCGCCGCTGGAGATGACGACCGCGGAGCCGATCCGGTCCGCGAGTCCCGTCAACTGATGGGCGTGCTTCCGCCCGTAGGCCACCAGATCGACGAGCACATCGGTGCCGTCGCCCAGCAGGGCGGACAGTGCCGTGCCGTCCTCCCGGTCCAGCCGTACCGCCCGTACCTCACCGGGCCAGCGTTCGTCCCTGCCGCCGCTGAGGGAGGCGGCGGTCACCTCCCAGCCGTCCTCGGCGAGAGCCTGTACGGCGACGCGGCCCGTCTGTCCCGCCGCACCGATCACCACTGCGTTTCCCCTGGTCATACGGGGACGCTAAAGGCAGACGGCGGTGCGCGCCCAGGGGCTTTCGCCGGTGGCGGATCCGCTGTCAGCGTGGCCGCCGCCGGAACTTTCGCGCCGGCTCGCTCTTCGCCTGCTCGGCCTTCACCTCGGCCGCGTAGCGGTCGACGTACTCCTGTCCGGACAGCCCGAGGATCGCGTACATGATCTCGTCGGTGACCGCGCGTACCGCGGCCTTCTGGTTCTCCAGACCGGCGTAGCGCGCGAACTCCAGCGGCTCACCGAAGCGGATCGTGACCCTTCTGATCCGGGGTACGACCTGACCGGGCGGCTGGATCTCGAACGTACCGACCATGGCACACGGCACCACAGGCACCTGCCCCCTGATCGCCATCACCGCGACCCCGACCTTGCCCTTGTAGAGCCGTCCGTCGTGCGAGCGGGTGCCCTCCGGATAGATCCCCAGCAGCTCGTCCTTGGCCAGCACCCCCAGCCCCTCCCGGATCGCCGCCTTTCCGGCCTCCTTCCCGGAGCGGTCGACGGGGATCTGCCCGGCGCCGCGGAAGAAGAACGCGGTCAGCCGCCCCTTGAGACCGGGACCGGTGAAGTACTCGGCCTTGGCGAGAAAGGTGATACGCCGCTTGAGGATCGCGGGCATCAGGAAGTGGTCGGAGAACGACAGATGATTGCCCGCGATGATCGCCGGGCCCTCGGCCGGAATGTGTTCGAGCCCCTCGATCCGGGGCCGGAAGAGCACGCGCAACAGGGGACCCAGCAGCACATATTTGAGCACGTAGTAGAACACAGGGTGCGCTCCTCACTGGCCCGACCGGCTCCAGGACGGCGTTGTCCCAGGTCAACCGGGTTCCCGGCGGACGCAAGTGTATGTGCAGGTGTCGTCAGTTGTAACCGTCTCCGGGCAGCCATGGCGTCGGCGGCGTGTGGTGTCCGCGCATGGCCCTCTCGCGCATGGCCCTCTCCTGTGGCGGCGGCCGGGCCGAGGATGTGCAGTGGGAAGGAGCGGGACGATCGACGGATGGATGTGAGCCCCGTGCTTCCGCGGGTACGCGCCCGTGGTGGAAGCTTTCGGTCCACGACGGGCCGAACGCGAATGCGAGGAGGAGGAGCGTCATGCCGCGTGGTTCGAGTCCCAAGCGGGAGCGTCAGTACGAGCACATCAAGGAGAGCGCGGAGGAGCGCGGAGAGTCCGAGGGCCGGGCGAAGGAGATCGCGGCGCGCACCGTGAACAAGGAACGTGCCAGGGCGGGCGAGTCGAGGACGGCGAGCCGGACATCGCTCCGGGACCCGAAGTCCGCGTCCCAGCGTGGCGGACAGCGCTCCCACACCGGCGCTCAGGGGCCGACGAAGGACCAGCTCTACGCCGAGGCGCGGAAGCGCGGTGTCGAAGGCCGCTCGACCATGACCAAGGAGCAGCTCGCCAAGGCCCTCGGCCGCTGACCCCCGGCGGGATCCGCCGCCCACGCCGAGCGGGCCGGAGCTGCGCCACGTGTGTGCGCCGTAACAGCGGGCAGGCGTTCCCCCATGACGGTGACCAAGACCAGCGTGCTCGTCCTGGACAGTGCCGAACCTGTCGAACTCGCGGGCTTCTACGCGACGTTCCTCGACGCCGAGACCCGGATCGGGAAGAACCCGGACTTCGTGGAGATCGTCGGCCATGACGGGGTCCATCTCGCGATCCGCAGGGATCATGGCCACGCGCCCGCCAGCTGGCCGCGTCCCGAGAGCTCCCAGCAGGCGCATCTGCGGATCCTGGTGGCCCGGGACGACATGGACGAGGCGGAGCGCGAGGCGATCAGCCTGGGCGCCAGGCCGCTGGAGACGAAGGACAACGGCGGCCCGCGCGACACACGGATCTACTCCGACCCGGCCGGACACCCCTTCACACTGGCCGCCCTGCCCTGACGGCACCGGCCGGGTCTGCTCAGGCCCGGCCGGTCGCGCCGTACCGACAGGTGTCTTCGGTCAGTCGTTGTCGGTGAGGCGGTAGCGGGCCCACAGGGGGAGGGCGAACCAGCACAGCAGGTACCAGGCGACCACGGTGGAGACCAGCCATGGTACGAACCCGTTGTGGGTGGCCGCGCGGAGTACCAGGAAGAGGGCGGACGTCAGGGTGGCCAGCAGCAGGACCATACCGGTGAACGTCAGCCTCGAAGCCCACACGACGGCCTGGGGTTTGATGCGCCGTCCGGAGACGATCCGGTGGAAGGCCACCGGCCCGATCAGCGCTCCCGTGGCGAGCGCGCCGAGCACCACGGTGACGATGTAGATGGTCTTGTCGGTCTGCTCCAGGGCCTGGAAGTGCGGTGTGAAGACCACGGTCAGCAGGAATCCGAAGAGGATCTGCACCCCGGTCTGCGTCACCCGTATCTCCTGGATGAGTTCCTGCCAGCGCCTGTCGGCCCGCTCATCGGCGGTCTCCTCGCGGCCTCTCCGGGCACCGGTGCCTGACCGCGCCTCCGGGGAAGCGGCTTCTGGGGATGTGTCGCTGGGGTTCACTCGTCCTCCGGGAGGTAGCGGCTCGGTGCCGTCCGCCTACCCCGGCCTTCGCACAAGAGGCCTGGCGGGGGGCCTGGCTTCCCTGCCCTCCGCCGCGGAAAGCTCCGCGGGACGGCCGGGGAGGACACGAGACGTGTCCTCCCCGGCCGCCGGGGGGTCAGGAGACGGGCAGCTCCTGATCAGGAGGCGGGCAGTTCCGCGCGGACTGTGCGGGCCGCGGTGACCAGGTTCTCCAGCGAGGCGCGGGTCTCGGGCCAGCCGCGGGTCTTCAGCCCGCAGTCGGGGTTGACCCACAGCCGTTCGGCGGGAATGGCCTCCAGTCCCTTGCGGAGCAGGGCCGCCGCCTCCTCCGCGGCGGGCACGCGCGGGGAGTGGATGTCGTACACACCGGGGCCCGCTTCGCGCGGGTAGCCGTGTACGGCGAGTTCGCGCGCGACCTGCATATGGGAGCGGGCGGCTTCCAGGCTGATGACGTCGGCGTCGAGGTCGTCGATGGCCTGGACGATGTCGCCAAACTCGGCGTAGCACATGTGCGTGTGGATCTGGGTGTCCGGGCGTACGCCGCTGGTGGTGAGGCGGAACGACTCGGTGGCCCAGTCGAGGTAGGCGGCGTGGTCGGCGGCGCGCAGGGGGAGCGTCTCGCGCAGGGCGGGCTCGTCGACCTGGATGACGGACGTGCCTGCCGCCTCAAGGTCGTCGACCTCGTCGCGCAGGGCGAGGGCGACCTGGCGGGCGGTGTCGCCGAGCGGCTGGTCGTCGCGGACGAACGACCATGCCAGCATGGTGACGGGTCCGGTGAGCATGCCCTTGACGGGGCGCCCGGTGAGCGACTGGGCGTAGGAGGTCCAGCGCACCGTCATCGGCTCGGGACGGGAGATGTCGCCGGCGAGGACCGGCGGGCGGACGTAGCGGGTGCCGTAGGACTGGACCCAGCCGTGCTGGGTGGCCAGGTAGCCGGTGAGCTGTTCGGCGAAGTACTGGACCATGTCGTTGCGTTCGGGCTCGCCGTGCACCAGGACGTCGATGCCCGTCTTCTCCTGGAAGGCGATGACCTCGTTGATCTCGGCCTTGATGCGCTCCTCGTATCCGGCGGTGTCGATACGTCCCGTGCGCAGCGCGGCGCGGGCCGTGCGCAGGTCATCGGTCTGCGGGAACGAGCCGATGGTGGTCGTCGGCAGCAGCGGCAGCTTGAGATGGGCGCGCTGGGCGATCGCACGCTCCGTGTAGGGCTGGGAGCGGCGGCCGTCGGCGTCGGTGACGGCGGCGGTCCTGGCCCGTACGGCCGGGTCGCGGGTGATCGGGGAGTTCGTCCGGGAGGCGAGGTCGGCGCGGTTGGCCGCGATCTCGGCGGCGATGGTGCCGGTTCCCCGGGCCAGTCCCCTGGCCAGGGTGACGATCTCGGTGGTCTTCTGCACGGCGAAGGCGAGCCAGCGAAGGATCTGCGGGTCGATGTCCCGTTCGGCGGCCGTGTCGAGAGGTACGTGCAGGAGGGAGCAGGAGGCGGCCACATCGACCCGGTCGGCGAGCCCGAGGAGGGTGCCGAGGATGGACAGGGACTTCTCGTAGTCGTTGATCCAGATGTTGCGGCCGTTGACCACACCGGCGACGAGCCGCTTGCCGGGCAGTCCGCCCACCGAGGCCAGGGCGTCGAGGTTGGCCGCCGCGGCGTCGGTGAAATCGAGCGCCAGGCCCTCGATCGGGGCCTTCGCGAGGATGGGCAGGGCGTCACCGAGCCGGTCGAAGTAGGAAGCGGCGAGCAGCTTCGGGCGGTCGGTGAGGCCGCCGAGATCACGGTAGGCGCGTGCGGCGGCGTTCAGCTCGGCCGGGGTGCGGTCCTGGACGAGGGCGGGCTCGTCGAGCTGGACCCACTCCGCGCCGGCGGCGCGCAGGTCCGCGAGCACCTCGGCGTAGACCGGCAGCAGCCGGTCCAGCAGGGTGAGCGGTTCGAAGTCGGCGGCCACCCCGGGGGCGGGCTTGGCGAGCAGGAGATAGGTGACGGGGCCGACGAGCACCGGGCGGGCGGTGAGACCGAGCGCGAGGGCTTCCTTGAGCTCGGCGACCTGCTTGGCGGAGTCGGCGGTGAAGACCGTGTCGGGGCCGAGTTCGGGGACGAGGTAGTGGTAATTCGTGTCGAACCACTTGGTCATCTCCAGCGGCGCCACGTCCTGGGTGCCGCGGGCCATCGCGAAGTAGCCGTCGAGCGCGTCGGCCGAGACGGCGTCACGGTGCCGCGCCGGTACGGCACCGACCATGACGCTGGTGTCCAGGACATGGTCGTAGTACGAGAAGTCGCCGGTCGGCACCTCGTGGACGCCGGCGTCCGCCAGCTGCCGCCAGTTGGCCCGGCGCAGGCCGGCCGCCGTCTCCCGGAGGGCGTCGGCGGTGACGCGGCCCTTCCAGTACCCCTCGACGGCCTTCTTCAGTTCCCGGTTCGGGCCCTGGCGGGGGTAGCCGTACACGGTGGCCCGTGCTGCCGCGGCCGCGGACTTCGCTGTCACGGAAATCTCCTTCGCGAGATGTCTCCTTGGATCCCGGAGACGGGACGCGAGCGCGAAGGGGTGACGAACCGAGCGGCACAGTTCCGCGCCGTCGCGCGCGCCTGTCCGTCTGGTATGTACGCCGACCCGCCCACGAGGTCACCGGGATGGCCGCACGCGATCGTTCGCGTACGGGCAACGGGCAGGTCTTCGGACTCGTGGGCACATCTGCCGAGACAGATTCCTACTGGCCGTCGCTTCCCAGATCCGGCCCGGATCCAGTGCGTATGACGGCGGTCGTTCCCACTTACCGCTGCGGGGCAGTCCCGGATTCCCACCGGGTTCCCTCTTACGACGCGTCTGCCTGGCGGGCAGGGCGAACCAGCTGCACCAGCCAGGCTAGAGCGCGGGCAACCTCCTGGTCACCTCTGTTCACATTCCGGAATGTGACATGAGACACGCGGTCGATCCGGATAACTGTGCGTGACCGGGTGCGGGGCGTGACCGGGTGCGGAGCGGTCCCGGGCGGGCGGCCGTACGTGACCGGTGCCCCGGTCGGAGTGCCCCGGTCCGGCTCACGCGCTCGCGGGAGACGGCGCACGCCTGAACGGAGTCACGGCCTCCGGGCAGCAAGCACGGCGAGAGCCACACACAGGACGCCGATCCCCAGCGGGAGCAGCGGGAAGACCAGGATCACCGCCCACTCGACGAAGCCCTTCTCGACAACCGGGCTGGGGCCCAACAGCGTCTCCTCCACCACCACTGTCTCGCCCGGCCTGCCGTCGTAACGCACCGATACCTCGTCCTGTGTCCCGCCATCCACAGCGCGTCCGACACACACGACGTAGCTCGGCCCTCGCCCGCCCCCTTCCGAGTGGCACGACGAGATCTTGACGCGCTCCGTCTCGCCCGTCCGGCCGAGCTCGAAGACGCCGAAGGCGACCAGAAAGCTCGCCCATCCGAGAAAGATCGTCGCGATGACCGCCCACGCCCCAACAGTTACGACTCGACCGTAATCTCGCACTGGCAGGCTCGGCACTGTCCCAGCCTATGCGGGAGCCGTGGCTCGGGAGCACGCACGGACGACGTCGCGGACATCCGTATCCCTCGCGTCCCTTACGACGAGAAGACCAGGACCGGCTTTTGACGACTCGGCACCTGCGGAATTCGGTTGTCAGCCGGCGGGCAGGCTGACCACTCTGGGGCGTATGAGCGACAACGGACAGCCCGGAGCGGGCGAAGGACCGGAGGACGGGCCGGAGGACGGGCAGGGGCACGGACCGGGGCACGGGCCGGGGGACAGTCGGGGCGCAGGACCGGGGGACGGGTCGGGGGACGGGGCGACGGGACTCCTTGTGCCGCCGATCGACACGGCGCTGGTACGGCGGCTGGTCGGCACGCAGTTTCCCCGGTGGTCCGGGCTCCCCGTGAGGCCTGTCGCGGTCGGCGGGAACGACAACCGGACCTTTCACCTCGGTGACACCATGACCGTTCGGCTTCCCAGCGGTCCCGGGTACGCGGGGCAGGTCGGCCAGGAACAGCGGTGGATGCCGTTCCTCGCACCGCGCCTCCCGCTCCCCGTGCCCGTTCCGCTGGCGAAGGGCGCGCCCGGCGAGGGCTATCCGCTGCACTGGTCCGTCTACCCCTGGCTGGAGGGGGAGAGCGCCGATGCCGGTCGTATCGACGACCTGACCGGGTTCGCCGTCACGCTGGCCGGGTTCCTGAACGCGCTGGCGCGGATCGACGCGTCCGGCGGACCGCCGCCCGCGTCGCACTCCGGCTTCCGCGGTGCTCCGCCCTCGGTCTACGACGAGGAAACCCGGCGGGCGATCGGCACGCTGGGGGATCTGATCGACGGGGCGGCGGCCACGGCGGTGTGGGAGGCGGCTCTCGCGGCGGTCCGGGAGGAGGCGCCGGTCTGGTTCCACGGAGATGTCGCGGCGGGGAACCTGCTGGTCAGGGATGGCCGGCTCGCCGCCGTCATCGACTTCGGCTGCTTCGGTGTCGGTGATCCGGCCTGCGATGTGGTGATCGCCTGGACGCTGCTGTCGGGGACGAGCCGCAAGGCGTTCCGGACCGCGCTGCGGGCCGACCACGGCACCTGGGTCCGTGGCCGTGGCTGGGCACTGTGGAAAGCCCTGATCACCTGGGTCGAGTTCGCCGGCTCCGACCCCGCGCGGGTGGCACAGTCGCGCCGGATCGTCGAAGCCATCCTCCACGAGCACGAGCACGAGCACGGGAGCCGGGCCTGACCGGCCGCCCGACTGAGCGCCTCACCGGCGGTACCGAGCACCACCAGTACGACGCGCCGCGAACCCCACGGACGTTTCCGCCGTCCGCCGTTCTGTCTTCTGTATAGGACACGGTCTGTCCGCTATCCCTGTGATCGTGGTCCATGCGCCGACCCCTCCAACGCCCGAACCGCTCCGCGCCGGCGTCCCGTTGGCGCGCGGGGCGCTGTCCGAGGGAGACATGACCATCCTTGACAGCCGCGCCCTCAACCGCGCGACCCTCGCCCGTCAGTATCTGCTCGACCGTGCCGACACACCGGTCCGCGACGCCGTGGCCCATCTGTGCGGGATGCAGGCACAACAACCGCAGGAGCCGTTCATCGGTCTGTGGTCCCGGCTCCGCGGCTTCGAGCCGAACGCGCTGGACGATCTGCTGACAGGGCGGGAGGTCGTGCGCACACATCTGATGCGCCGTACCGTCCATCTCGTCACCGCCGACGACGCGCTGGCCTGGCGCGCCCGCCATGACTCCATGCTGCGCCGGCGGGTGCTGGCGACCTATCGACGCGAACTCGCCGGCATCGACCTCGACGAGGTCGCCGCGGCGGGCAGGGCGGTCATGGCCGACCACCGGCCCCGCACCATGGCCGAACTCGTGCAGGCGCTCCAGGACCGCTGGCCCACGCCACCACGCCGCGCCCTGGGCGAACTGCTCGTCGCCGCCCTGATTCCGATGGTCCAGCTCCCGCCCCGCGGGCTGTGGCACAGCAGGTCAGGCGTGCGTAACCTGCCCCTGGCCACCTGGCTCGGACGCGACATCGATCCGCTTTCCCCCGACGCGACCGACGGGACCGACCCGGCCGACCCGGCAGACGCGACCGACCCGGCCGGGCAACAGCTCGTACGGCGCTATCTCGCCGTCCACGGGCCCGCCGCCACAGCGGACATCCGCGCCTGGTGCGGCCTCGCCGGACTCCCCGCCGCCGTCAGGGCCGTCCGCGAGGAACTCGTCACCTTCCGCGACGAACGCGGCCGCGAACTCCTCGACCTGCCCGATGCGCCGCGCCCGCACCCCGACACCCCCGCACCCGTCCGCTTCCTCCCGGCCTTCGACAATGTGATCCTCGGCTACCACGACCGCGGTCGCATCATCGACGACGCCCACCTCGGTCTGTCCGTCGCCGGTCTGCGCGCCGTTCTCGTCGACGGACGCGTCTCCGCCACCTGGACCGTGCGCGACAGCCGACTCGCCATCACCCCACTTCGTTCCCTCTCCACCGCGGAACAGGAAGCCGTCCACACCGAAGGCCAAGCCCTGGCCACCTTCCTGGACGAAGACATCGATCACGTGCACATCACGGCCGCCGACAGCTGAGAACCGCCAGGTCGGGCGCGGAAATGATCTTCGCCCCGTGGTCGGCAATTCACCCTTCTCCATGGGGGAGTTCACCTTGAGCAGAAACTCTCCGGTGGCCGCGGAAACACCCCATGGAACGGAACGAATATGCAGAGCACTGTTCACGGGGGGACCTCCGGCCTGCGCCTCGACTGGAACGAGTGCGCCACCGGACCCTCTCCGGCGGCGGTCGCCCGCGTCGTCGCCAACGCGGCCGACCTCCACCGGTATCCGCGCGGGCTGCTGGGTGAGGTGACCGAGGCCGTCGCCCGGGAGAACGGGGTGGAGGCGGAGTCCGTACTCCTGACGAACGGTGTGGACGAGGCCGTCGACCTCGCGCTGTCCCTGGTCGACACCGCGTATTTCGTCTCGCCCGGCTTCGACGCCTACCTCGACCGGGCCCTGGTGCTCGGCCGTACGGCTCGGGCGATCCCGCTGGACGAGCACTGGGAACCCGCTGTCGCGCCCGCCGAACTCGCCCGCGGAGGCGCGTTGTTCCTCGCCCAGCCGCACAACCCGACCGGTCATCTGTTCCGTTCCGAGTGGGTCGACGCGGTGGTCGCCGGCGCGGAGGTGGCCTTCCTCGACACGACGTACGCCGACTTCGCCGCCCCGGACGTACGGAGTGCGCTGACCGATCCGTACCCCCTCGGCACCCACCCCGGGCTACTGCTCTTCCGCAGCTTCTCCAAGAGCCACGGCCTGGCCGGTGTGCGGCTCGGCGCGCTGATCGGCACGCCCGAACTCATCTCCCGGCTGCGCCCCCGGCAGCGCTTCCACTCCGTCAACTCCATCGCCCTGCACGCCCTGGCCGGTTCCCTCGAAGACCCCGCACACCGGCTGCGGCTGTGTGCCCAGGTGCTGGCCGACCGTCCTCGGTATGTCGAGGCGCTGGGTTCGCATCCGGTGTTCGCCGAGGCGCGCGACACGCACACCAACTTCGTCGTCGCCCGCTGCCGGGACGGACTGTCCTCGGCCGATGTCGTCCGGCGGCTGGGCGACCGGGACGTATGGGTCAAGGACTGCGGGCCGCTCGGCCTGCCCGGATGGCTGCGTATCTCCGTCGGGACCCCTGACGACCTCGATCGGCTCATCCACGAGCTGAGCGCGATCGATTTTGCGCACACACCCCCGCGCACCGCGCCCCAGCGCGTCTGACCTCGCCACCAGCAAGTTGGAGAAACGTTTCATGAACGACGCCACCGCCGTACCGACCGACTTCGAGCACCGGCTCGTCGAGGCGATCCAGCCGATCCGTCACCTCGCGCTCGCCCACGCGCTGTACACCATGATGGACAGCGGGGTGTACGGAACCCTCACCGCGGTACCCGGCCTCACCTCCGCCGCCCTCGCCGAACGGCACGGATTCGATGCCGAGCGGTTCGCCGGCTTCTGTCTCTATCTCGCCAACGAGGGCTACCTCGCCCGGCGGACCGAAGGCGCGGACGAAGACGCCGACGAAGGCTGGCACCTCACCGACAAGGCGGCGGCCCTCGCGCCGTTCCAGCCCTGGTACACACTTCTGGTGGGCGGATACGCGCAGACGTTCGGCCAGCTCGGCGACGTACTGAAGAAGGGCGCTCCGTTCGCGAGCCGTGACGGCGCCAAGGTGGGCGCCGGATCGTGCGGGATGAGCATGTTCGACGCGCTGCCGCTGGCCGACCGGCTGCTGGACATGCTGCCCGGCGAGGGCCTCACCGTGGTCGACCTCGGCTGCGGGGACGCGGCGTTCCTGACCGAGCTGGTCCGCCGCCGCCCCGGTCTGCGCGGGGTGGGCATCGAGCCCGACGAGGTGGGCAGCAGGCTGGCGGCCGAGCGCGTCGAGGCCGAGGGGCTGTCCGACCGGATCACCATCCACCGGGGCCGGGCGGCCGACGCCGCGGCCTTCGAACTGCCCACCGACGGCACCCTCTGCTTCCTGACCGCCTTCGTCCTCCAGGAGATGCTGGAGCAGGAGAGCGAGGCGGCGGTCGAGGAACTGCTGCGCAAGACCATGGAGAACCACCCGGGCGCCCACTGGCTGGTCATCGAGGTGGACCATCAGCTGGACGACCCGGGCACCATGGCCCACGCGCTCGGGCTCTCGTACTACAACCCGTACTTCCTGCTGCATGTCATCACCGAACAGCGGCTGGAGAAGCGCGCGTTCTGGGACGAGCTGTTCGACCGGGCACGGCTGGACGTCGTCGACTTCGCGCACCCGGACGTACGCGTCGATTCCACCGCGCTCGAACTGGGTTACCTGCTGGCCGCCCGGGACACCGACGCCGGCTGACGGCTGAGCCCTGCCCGCCGGCCCTTGCCATGACAGCCGGCCTCTGCCGTGCCCGCCGGCCCCTGCGGGGACGGCCGACCCTTGCCGTGACGGTCGGTCACCGACCGTCGACGGCCGGCTGTCGACCGCTCACCACGCCACCGACCGCTCACTGCGGCACCGGCCGGCCACCGCTCCACCGTGCTCCCGCCGCACGGCGTCCCGTCCCGTCCCGAAGTGCCACGGGTCCGCGCCCGGCGCCGGCCACCCCGCGCTGTTCCCTCCCGCACTGTCCCACCCCGCGTTTCGAGCCCCACCCCGCCCGTCATGTACCGAAGGCAAGGAACCACCGTGCTCCTCCCACCGACCCCCGCCCCGCCTTCTCCCCCCGGACCCGATGGCCCGCCGGCCGCCCTCGACGTACTGGCGGCCATCGCCCGGCACGCGCAGGGCCGTCCCGACGGCATAGCGGTCACCGACGGTACGGACGAGATCTCGTACGGGCGGCTGTACGCACTGGTCCACCGCTACTCCGAGGAGTTGCGGCGGTCGGGTGTCCGGCCTGGCGACAACGTCGGTCTGTGCGCCCGGCGCGGACCGGCCACCGTGGTGGCCATGCTCGGTCTGCTGCGGGCCGGTGCCGCGTTCGTACCGCTCGACCCGGCCGATCCGGCCGAGCGGCTGCGGTCGATCGCCGAGCGCGGCGGTGTCCGCGCGGCCGTCTCCCCCGAGCGCTGGGCGGCGGACTTCGAGCGGGCCGGGCTGCGTGTGCTGCCACCCGTACCGCCGCTGGTAGCCCCGGTCGTACCACCGACTGTGCCTCCGCTGGTACCCCCGGTCGTACCAGCGACTGTGCCACCGCCCGCGTCCCCAGACACGGACCCCGGTCCGGACGATCTCGCGTACATCATCCACACCTCCGGAAGCACCGGACAGCCCAAGGGCGTCGCCATCCCCCGACGGGCGCTGGACCACTTCAGCCGGGAGATCGCCGCCGGGTACGGTCTGTCGCCCGGCGACCGGGTGCTCCAGTTCTCCTCGATCTCCTTCGACGGCAGCGTCGAGGAGATCTTCCCGCCGCTGTACGCGGGCGCCACCGTCGTCGTACGGGGCGAGGGGATGCTCGCGTCCCCCGGCGCGTTCCTCGACCGGTGCGGTGAACTGGGCCTCACCGTCCTGCACATACCGACCGCGTACTGGCACGAGGTCGTGGACGCCATGGTCCACGACGGTCTGCGGCTGCCCGGCTCGGCCCGTATCGTCAGCGTCGGCGGTGAGGAGATCCGGCAGGACCGCGTCGCCGACTGGCGCCGGCTGCACGCCGGGTCCCCGGTACGCCTCGTCAACGTCTACGGTCCGACCGAGACCACCGTCGTCGCGACCTGGGACGATCTGGCAGGACCGCTCGCCGGGGTCCGCCCCGTGGACGCGCCGGCGACGATCGGCCGCCCGCTGCCGGGTGTACGGATACGGATCGTCGGAAGCGAGGGTCCCGTTGCCCCGGGCGAGGAGGGTGAGCTGCACATCGGCGGCCCCACCGTCGGCGTCGGGTATGTGAATCTGCCCGAGCTGACCGCCGAGCGGTTCGGCACCGGCCCGGACGGCGTCCGCTACTACCACACCGGCGACCGGGTCCGGCAGTTGTCCGACGGCAGCCTCGTCTATCTGGGCCGGATGGACCGGCAGATCAAGGTGCGCGGGTTCCGGGTCGAGCCCACCGAGGTTGAGCAGGTGCTCCTCGCGGATCCCCGGGTCCGCGACGCCGTCGTGCGGTACGACGCCCGACGGGCCACGCTCGTCGGCTATCTGCTGCCCGCCGGAGACGGCTCGGCGGCCCCGTCCGCGCTGACGGATCCGGACCTGGCCGAGCTGACCGCGCACCTGTCGGACCGGCTGCCCGCGTACGCGGTTCCGTCCCGGCTCGTACCGGTCGAGGCGTTCCCCCTCAACTCCCGTGGCAAGGTGGACGCCGAGGCGCTCGCCGCGCTTGCCCTCCGCCCCACCGGCCACCCCACCGGCGCCGCCTCCAGCCCCGGGGCGCCGGACGCCCTGACCGGCACCGAGGGGACGCTCGCGGATCTGATCGCCGACGTACTGGGCGTGGAGTCCGTCGGCGCGGCCGACTCCGTGTTCCTGCTCGGCGCGAACTCACTGACCGCGATTCGTATCGTCACCAGGATCGAGCGCGCGTTCCGTGTCCGGTTCACCCTCGCCGACCTGTACGCGAACCCCACGGTGGCGGCACTGTCCGCCCTTCTGGCCGAGGCCGAGCCGAACACCGTCCCGGACCCGGGGGAGTCCGTGTCCGAAACCGGCACCGGCCCTGAGGCCAGTGCCAGGGCCGGCACCGGGGCCGGGGCCGACGACCGGCTGCCGCTCACACCGTTCCAGCAGGACGCCTGGCTCGCCGAACAACTGCACCCCGGCACGCCCATGCACACCCTCGGGCTGCGCTACCGCGTGACCGGCCCCGTGGACCCCGACGCCCTCACCGCCGCACTGCGGCGACTGGCCGAGCGGCACGAGGCGCTGCGCGCGGTCTTCGGCCGGTCGGACGACGGGCCGCTGATGGCGTTCGGCGGACGGACGCCGGACATCGAGGTCTCCGCCCACGACCTGAGGGAACTCCCGCCCGAACAACGCGAGATCCGGCGTGGCGAACTCGCCGACGCCCGCGGCCGTACGGTCCTGGACCTCGCCACCGGCCCGCTGCTGGCCGCCACTTGGCTGAGGCTGGACGACGATGTCCGGGAACTCGTCGTCGCCGTGCACCACTTGGTCTTCGACGGCTGGTCCGCCTCCGTCCTCGCCGACGACCTCGCGCACCTCCTCGACGGCGCCCCGCCCGCCCCCGCAGACCGTTTCTCCCCGCATCTGCGCCGGGCCCTGCGGTCCGCCTCGGACCCCGCCCGGCGGGCCGCCCTGCTGAGCCACTGGACCGACCGGCTCAACGGTGTCGACACGGATGCGGAGATACCGGCCGACCGGCCGCGTCCCGCCGTACGGTCCTTCACCGGCGCCAAGATCGAACACCGGCTGGACCCGGCACTGCTGACCCGCGTCGACGAAGCGGCGCGCGCGTCCGGGACCACGACGCACACCTTCGTTCTCGCCGCGCTGCAGACCCTCGTCGCCCGGCTGACGGGGCGCACCGACATCACCGTGCTCGCCCCGGTCGCACACCGCGACGCCCCGGACAGCGAGCGCGGTGTGGGCGCCTTCATCAACATCCTTCCGCTGCGCACCGATCTCTCCGGTGACCCCGACTTCCGGACGGCGCTGCGCCGCGCGACAGAAACGGTCGTGGACGCGCTCAGCCACCCGGACCAGTCACTGTCCGAGCTGGTCCGCGCCTTGCCGGTGACGCCTCGCGCCGACCGCGGACCACTCACCCAGGTGATGCTGATCGTCGTCAACACACCCGCCTCGGTGGCCCGGCACGGCGCGGTGACCGTGGAACACCTCGGCGACACCTTCCCGGGAACCACGAAGCTCGACCTCACCGTCACCCTGGACTTCCCGGCCGCCGGGCCGGTGCTGTCCGTGGAATACGCCACCGAGCTGTTCGACCGCGCCACCGCACAGCGGCTGCTCGAAAACCTGCTGACACTGCTGGGGAGCGCGCTCGACGAGCCCACCGCCGCGATCAGCCGCCTTACGCTGCTGTCGCCGGAGAGGCGCCAGGAGGTGCTGGCCGCGGGCCACGCGCCGACGGCCCCGGCGGAGGGGCAGATGACGGCCTCGGCGGACGGGCAGGCGACGGCTCCGGCGAGTGAGCAGGTGACGGTCCCGGCGGACGGGCGGCAGAGCGCTTCGGCCGTGCCTGAGCAGGGCGGCGTACACACCTTGTTCGAGGAACACGCCCGTCGCACTCCGGACGCCCCCGCCGTCACCCAGGGCGGCCTGCACTGGAGCTACGCCCGGCTGGACCAGGAGGCCGACCGGCTCGCCCGCGCGCTGCGCGCCGCCGGCGTCACCAACGGCGACCGGGTCGCCATCCATCTGCCGCAGGGCCCGGCGGTGTACGCGGCGGTGCTCGCGGTCTGGAAGGCGGGCGCGGCATATGTCCCGCTCGATCCCCGCTACCCGGCCGAGCGGCTGCGGCACATGTTCACGGACAGCGGTGCGTGCGTGCTGCTCACCGACGGGCCCGGCGACCCGACGGGGTTCGTCGCACCGGACGGTGTCCCGGTCATCCTCACGACCGGAGTCGGCGCCGGAGCCGGAGCCGTGGTCGGAGCCGGAGCCGTGGTCGGACCCGGACCCGGAGCCGGAGTTGAGCCCGCCGCCCCGGACACGGACGCCGCAGGAACACCGGACGCCGCACGAACACGGGTCGCACCGGGAACACCGGCCGCCCCGGCCGGACACCGGATCACGGCCGCCGACCCGGCGTACGTCCTCTACACCTCCGGCACCACCGGCCTGCCCAAGGGCGTCGTCGTCTCGCACGGCAACCTCCACCACGCCGTCGCCATGTGGCGGGAGGCGTACGGGCTGACTCCCGGCCTGTCCCATCTCCAGGCCGCCAACTCCTCCTTCGACGTCTTCGTCGGCGAGACCCTGCGTGCCCTCGGCACCGGTGGCCGGATCGTCGTCTGCCCGCACGAGACCCTGCTCGACCCGGACGCGCTCTACAGCCTGCTGTGCGACGAGCGGGTCAATGTCGCCGAGCTGGTACCGACCGTGCTGCGCGGCCTCCTCGACCACGCCGAGACCCGGTCGGGAGCCGGACACGGAGCCGGACAGGGAGCCGGGCACGAAGGCGGACACGGAGCGGGCCCATCAGCGCCGACCCCGCAGCCGCTGCCCGAGCTGAGGCTGCTCGCCGGCGGCGCCGAGAAGTGGTACGTCCACGAGTACCGTCGCGCCCTGGCCCTGGTCGGCCCCGGCGGACGGGTCGTCAACTCGTACGGTGTCACCGAGGCCACCGTCGACAACGCCTACTTCGAGGGCGACGTCAGCGGTGAACCGGCGCAGGCACCGCTGCCGATCGGCCGCCCGTACCCGGGCAACCGGCTGTACGTCCTCGACACGCACGGCCGTCCGCTGCCCTTCGGCGTCCCCGGCGAGCTGTGGATCGGCGGGCCGGGCGTGGCCACCGGCTACCACGCCCGGCCTGACCTCACCGAGGAGCGCTTCCGCCCCGACCCGTTCGCCCCGGAGCCCGGCGGCCGGATGTACCGGACCGGCGACGGCGCGCGGCTGCGCGCCGACGGGGTGATGGTGTTCCTCGGCCGTCTGGACGACCAGGTCAAGATCAACGGTCATCGCATCGAACTCGACGAGGTGGAAGCGGCGCTGGCCGCCCAGCCCGGCGTGCGTGCCGCGGCGGTCGCGGTCCGTCCCGACACCCGGGGCGTCTCCCGGCTCGTGGGGTACGCCGTTCCGGCCGACCCGGCGCTGCCGCCGACCGCGGAAGCGCTGCGCCGGGGCGTGCAGGAGATCCTTCCGCACTACGCGATACCCGCCAGGACGGTGATCCTGCCCGCGCTGCCCCTCGGCGCGAACGGCAAGGTGGACCGCAAGGCGCTGCCGCAGCCTCCCGAGGAACTGGAGAGCGGCGCCAGGACCGAGCCGCGCACCGGCACCGAGAAGGAACTCGCCGCCCTCTGGGCCGAGGTGCTGGGCCGCGAGCGGATCGCGCTGAACGACGGGTTCTTCGATCTCGGCGGCGACTCCTTCGCCGCCCTGCGCCTGGTACGCCTCGTCGAGCAGCGCTGCGGTGTCCGGGTCGCGCTGCTGGACCTGTACCGCAACGCGACGGTCGAGCGGCTCGCCGAGCACATCGCTCTGCGCACCGGTGCCGTGAACCCCGCGAACCCCGTGAACCCCGCGAACCCCGTGAACCCCGCGAACCCCGTGGACCCGGCGCGGGCCGGGACGGCCGGCTCCGGCGGTGAGGGATCACTGCTCCACCGGCTCACCCCGGACCGCGAACGCCCCGCCGCGGCCACCCTCGTCTGCATCCCGTACTCGGGCGGCCACGCGCTCGCCTTCGAGCCGGTCGCCAAGGCGCTGCCGGACGACTGGTCGCTGTACGCGCTCCAGAGTCCGGGCCGTGACTGGAGCCGTCCGGACGAGGAGGCGCTGCCGTTCGACGAACTGATCGACCGCTGCCTGGACGAGATGCGTGAACTGCCGGGCCCGGTGTACCTGTACGGGCACTGCCACGGCTCGGCGATCACCCTCGAACTGGGTATGCGGGCCGAGGCGGCGGGTCTGCCGCTGGCGGGTGTGGCGATCGGCGCGATGTTCCCGATGGCCCGGCTGCCCGGACGGTTCTTCGACTGGGTCTACCGGCACTTCCCGGTCGACCGGCTGGTGTCGGACCGCGCCATCCTGGAGGAGATCCGCGCGCTGGGCGGCGGGATGTCGGAATTCGACGACCCGGCGGAGTACGCCTTCGCGATGCGCTCGGTACGGCATGACGAGCGCGGTTCCGAGCACTACTACGCCCGGACGCTCAGCCGGGGACGGAGCCAGGTGCTGAAGGCCCCGCTGCTGAGCGTGGTCGGCTCCAAGGACCGCGTCACCGAGCTGTACACCGAACGCTTCCGCGAGTGGGAGCACTACGCGGACGATGTCGAACTGGCGGTGATCCCGAAGGCGGGGCACGGCTTCCTCAAGCACCAGGCGGTGGAACTGGCGGAGGAGGTGGCGGCCTGGGCCGGGCGCCGAGCCGCACCGGACGCCTCCCCGCAGGACCCCGGCGCACGGACACGGGCCCCCGCGACGGAGGAGACCGAGCAGGCGGCCCTGACCGGGCAGGCGGCCCGGACCGAGCGGACGGCCCTGACCGAGCAGAAGGCCCAGACCGGGCAGGCGTCCCGGACCGGGCAGGCGGTCCCGACCGGGCAGGCGGCGCGGGCGGCCCGGAGCGCGCGGGCCTCACGGGCGGCACCGCTTCCGGCCGCCCGTCCGGCGCCGTCCGGACCCGAGCCGAGTCTGGGCCGGTTCTCGGCCGTCGCGGCGGGCCAGTTCGTGTCGACCGTCGGCAGCGCGCTGAGCCAGCTCGTCATGAGCCTGTGGGTGTACCAGCGGACCGGCCAGGTGACCGCCTTCGCGTTCGTCGCCGCGGTCTCGCTGCTGCCCGGCCTGCTGGTCGGACCGCTCGCCGGTGTGGTGGCCGACCGCTACGACCGCAGGAAGGTGATGCTCTTCAGCGACCTGGCCGCCGGACTCGCCGTGCTGGGCATGATCGGGCTGCTCACCGGAGACCGCGTGAGCATGCCCTACGTATATCTGCTCTGCGGGCTGACCTCCGTCACCAGCGCCTTCCAACGGCCCGCGTATCTGGCGGCCGTGGCCCAGCTCGTACCGAAACCGTTCCTCGGACACGCGGGCGGTATCACCCAGCTCGGTACGGGAGCGGGCGCGCTGTTCGCCCCGATGCTCGGCGCGGGTCTGCTGAGCGTCGTCCCGCTGCCGGTGATCCTTCTGATCGATCTGGCCACCTTCGGCGTGGCCGTGGCCACACTGCTCCTGGTCCGCTTCCCCGACCGGCTGTTCCGCCGCCGTGAGGAGCCCGTCCGCTCGGAGATGCTGAACGGCTGGCGCTACATCACCCGGCGGCCCGGACTGAAGTCGGTCCTCTGGTACTTCGTCGTCGACCACTCCCTGTACGCCGTCGGGTTCGCGCTGATCACCCCGCTGGTGCTGATCGAGTACGACACCGCCACCCTCGGTGTGGTGCTCAGCGGCGGTGGCCTCGGCGCGCTGCTCGGCTCCCTCGCCATGAGCGTGTGGGGCGGTACCCGCCGCCGTACCGACGGCATGCTCCTCTTCATGGGCGCCAACAACCTCGGGCTGCTGGTGATCGGGCTGGCCGGCCGGCCGTGGCTGCTGGTCGCGGGCATGTTCGGCATGGCCTTCACCGAGTCGCTCATCAACGGCCACTGGATCGCGCTGCTCCAGCGGAAGGTCGGCCTGGAACTCCAGGGCCGGGTACTGGCCATCTTCATCACGGTCGTCACGGCCACCATGCCGCTCGGCTATCTGGTCGTCGGGCCGCTGGCCGACCATGTCTTCCGTCCGATGCTCATGCCGGACGGCGCGCTGGCCGGCTCCTTCGGAACCGTGCTGGGTACGGGCCCCGGCCGTGGCCTCGCCCTGGTCGTCGTCGTCAGCGGTCTGCTGCTCACGCTCTGGACCGTCCGGGCGTGGTTCAACCGCAAGCTGCGCTTCGTCGAGGACGCCCTGCCGGACGCGGTCCCGGACCCGGAGATCGAGGACCGCGACACCGAGCAGCGGCGCGCGGACGAGAGACTGCTGCCGGCGCTCGACGGCCCCCCGCCGACGGGAGCGCCCGCCGTCCCGGCTCCCGCCACGGCTTCCGCGGCGGGTTCCGCCACGGCTCCCGCCACTGCGACGGGCACCATCGCGACCGGCACCACGGCGACGGCGGAGGACGAGTGGCTCGACACCTGGCGCACGGTGTACGACACCTCGTACGCCGGCTCCTGGGACGCGATGGGGGAGGACTTCACCGGCTGGGACAGCAGCTACGACGGATCGGCCATCCCCGTCGCGGAGATGCGCGAATGGCGGGACGCCACCGTCGACCGCATCCTGGAGACCCGCCCGCGCCGGGTCCTGGAGATCGGCGTCGGCAGTGGGGTGTTCCTGGCACGTATCGCCCCGCACTGTGAGAAGTACGTGGGTACCGACCTGTCGCCGGTCGCCGTGGAGACACTCGACCGGCAACTCGAAGCCCATCCCGCGCTCCGGCAGCGGGTGGAGCTGCGAGCCCAGCCCGCCCATGTGACCACCGGACTGCCCGACGGCTACTTCGACACTGTGGTGATCAACTCGGTGGTCCAGTACTTCCCGAGCGGCGACTATCTGACCGGTGTGCTGACGGGCGTGCTGCCCCTGCTGGCCGCCGGCGGCCGGGTCTTCATCGGCGATGTCCGCAACCTGCGGCTCCAGGAGTGCTTCACCAGCGCGGTGCAGCGGCGACGGGCACCGGCCGGAACCGACGCGGTGACGCGGCGCGCCCTGGTCGACCGGGCGATGGAGACGGAGAACGAACTGCTGCTGGATCCCGCGTACTTCACGGCCTTCGCCGAGCGGTCGGGCGGGGTCGTCGCCGTCGACGTACGCACGAAGCGGGGCGCGGCCCACAACGAGCTGAACCGCTACCGCTACGACGTGCTCCTGGCCACGCCCCCGGCCGATACCGTCCCGATGGCCTCCGTGCCGACGCTCGCCTGGGGTACCGAGGTGACGACCCTGGACGACCTCGCTGCCCGACTCGCGCGGACCCTTCCGGTCCGTGTCACGGGAGTGCCCAACACCCGCCTGCGCGAAGACCTCGCCACGCTGGACGAACTGTCCGGCGCCGGCGCCGGCGCGGGTGCTGACGTGGGCACCGTTCGCGCTCCCGGGACCAGGCCCCCGGCCCCGGACCCGGAGGAGTTCCACCAGCTGGGCGACCGCCTCGGCCACTGGACGGCGATCACCTGGTCGCCGACCGACGACGACTGCCTGGACGTGGTGTTCGCACCGCGCGCCGATGTCGAGGGCCGGTGCGTCACGGGCGTCTTCGCCCCGTCACCGTCACCGTCACCGACGCCGTCGCTCACGCGGTCGGCGGAGAAGGACCGGGCAAGCCGCCCGCTCAACAACGTCCCCGGCGGCACACCGGTTCCGGCGGGAGCCCGGTAGGGCCTGCCTGCCCCGGCACCAGGCCCCGTATCCACCGCATCGGCGGCGGGGCCTGCCGGGGCAGAAGTCCGCGGCCGGGGTGGAAGTCCGGATCTCAGCCGGGGCAGGAGTCCGTGGCCGGGGCAGGGGCCCGGGTCTCAGCCGGGGTAGAAGTCCGGGTCCAGGAAGTTGAAGTCCGCCTCCCGGTCCAGACCCGCGTCGTCCCAGCCCAGGGCGAACGACGGACAGGTACCGGTGCCGCCGTTCCACCACGCCGTGACCGTGATCGTGGCAGGGGCGCCGTGGACCGGCAGTTCGGTGGGGACCTCGTACTTCCGGAGCCAGCGCAGCCGGCCCTGCCCGATCCGCTCGCCGTCGGCGGTGATCTCCCAGTGGACGGTCCGGTCGGCGCAGCCCGGCGGCACCGAGATGTCGAAGTGGCCCAGCAGACGGGTGATCTCACCATCGCCGAAGAGCTGTTCCACCGTGAAGGAGCTGGTGAGACGCTTTCGTACGTCCCATAGGTGATGATCCACCGTACGAGCGGCGGGTCTCGACCCCACGGTCCTGGACTCGACGAGGGGCGACGCGCCGCCGGAGTGCTCCAGCGGCAGCGGGGTGGTGGTGCAGGACCCCAGATTGATGGCGAGAAAGACCGTACAGGCGAGCAGGCCCAGAGCGCCCGCTCCCCAGAACTCTCCCCGCTTGCTTCCGTGTTCCACCCGTGCCCCCACCCGCGTTCCCCGCTCGCCCTTCCTCGTCGGTCGCCGCCCGTGCTGTCCTCGACCGGCTCAGAAGCCGAGGAACGTGAAGTCCTTGGTCAGCCGAGGGATGTTCCAGACCAGGCCGAAGTCGCCGCAGGAGCCGGTGCCGCCGTCCCACCGGGCGGTGAGTGTGACGGTCTCGGGGGTGCGCGGCAGGCCGTACTCGACGGGCACCAGGTGTTCCCGCTTCCCGGTCAGTGAGCCGTGTCCCGTACGCACGCCGTCGACGGCGATCTCCCAGTCGACGGTCCTGTCCTCGCACCCGGCGGGCAGCGAGACGGTGAGGTCGCCGCGCAGGGTGTCGGCCGCGCCGTCGCCGTCGGGCCGGAAGGTACTGTCGACCCGCTCCGTCACATCCCAGACATGGCGCGGTCCTGACACGGCGGAGTAGTGCGGCTTCTCCACCGAGGCGGGCTTTCTGCCACTGTCGAACCTCAGCGGTACGTCCCAGGTACTGACCTCGCAGGAGGCCACGGTGTAGAGCAGGCCGAGTGTGATGAGGGCGCCGAACAGACAGCCGCCCCTGACCGGTCCCGTGGCGGATGTGGTGGTTCCTTCCCCGGGGGCGGAAGGCTGCCCGGAGGCCTGCGGCGGACGTTCCCGCGTCCGCGTCCCGGCGCCCGCCGTCGCGTGCGCGTCGGTGGCCCGGGGAACGGCGCCGACCAGAGACTCCGGTTCCCCGGTCCGGGGCGGGGCTTCCGCGGCGAGGAGTCGGCCCACCTGCCCCTGGAGCACCTTCACCTCTGTCTCCAGCCGCTGGACCAGGCCCGTCTGCCGCGTCAGTTCGTCCTCGATCCGGCGGGTGTAGTCGCGCGCGTGATCGAGCTGGTGCCGTCGCGCGTCGGCCAGCGCGATCGCTTCGTCCCGCTCGCTCTCCGCGCGCCGCATACGGACGTGCGCGTCGGCCAGTTCACGGCCGAGCCCGGCCAGCCGCTCCTCGACCAGGGCCAGTGCACGGCCGGCGCTCCGCTCCTGACCATGAAGCCGGTCGAGCGCCATGGCGAGTGCGGCCTGGAGCCGTTCGACTTCCTCCTGCCAGTACAGCAGTCGCGTCGAGTCGTCAGGCGCGGCCTTCTGCGCCGCACGCCGCAGGCCGTGGATACGGTCGAGCTCCGCCGCGGACGGTACGGCACCATGGGCGGCCGACATCTCGGCGAGCCGTGCCAGGAACTCCCTCGGGGCGACGCGCTCTCCCCGGAAATACCGCTGAACGGTGCTGACGGTGACCGAGGCTCGGGCGGCGAGCGGTCCAAGGTCAGCTCCTCGACCGGCGAGGGTCCCTGATCCGACGTCAGCTCCTCGACCGGAGGGGGTCTCTGACCTGGCGTCAGCTCCCCGACCGGCGGGAGTCCCTGGACCGGCAGCGGCGCCTCGTTCGGTGGCCGACCGGAACAGCTCCCGAAGCGCCGAGGCGTAGGCGGCGGCCTCGGGACCCGGGGTGGGGGACCAGCGATTGCGGGTGAGGGCGATGCTGTGGCCGCCGTTGCGGGCGCGCTGCTGGGGCACCGGGCGGCTCTTCGCGACCAGTTCCCGCCGCACATGCCGGAAGAGCGTCCTCATATCGAGGATCTCCGGGCCGTCGGGCACCCCCTCGGTGGCCGCCTTCAGCAACTCGCCGGTGAACGCGGTGTGGTGCTCGCCCGCCGGGGAGAGGGCGGGCTTCGTCTCGCCCGACGCCGCCATCACATAGGTGCCTTCCACACTGCTGCGGTCGGCGAGATCGGCGAGGTCGTCCGGCCGGCCCATATAGCCGCGCATGGAGGCGGCGGCGTAGCAGCAGTCCAGGATGACGACACGGCTCAGCGCCCTGCACTCATGGACCAGTTGCTCGCGGATGTCGTCGTAGTCCACCGCGTGGTAGAGACGACCGGGGCGCGAGTCCGGCAGTGCCAGATGGAGATCCATGTCCCGCGCCCGCAGTCCGTGTCCCGCGAAGTACACGAGGAACGCGTCCTTCGCCTGGGCCGCGGCGGTGTGGACCGCGTCGAGGACCTCGCCGGGAGTCCGCGGGTTGGACAGTACGACGCAGTGTTCGGCCGGCAGGCCCCATGAGCCGGGTCCGGTGAGCAGCCTGGCGAGACCGGCGATGTTGTTGGCCACCGCGGGCAGTGGGTCCAGGACCGTGTACTCGTCGACGCCGATGAGCACGGCGCGGGAGGCGGCGGGGTCGGGCAGTGTCATCGGGCGGTCTTCCGGCCGCCTGCCGAGGACCTTCGCCGTCCGTCCGCGTTCCCCGCCCGCGCCGGGTCCGCGGTGATGATCGGGATGGGCATGGCCTCCCCTTGTCGCTCCATGGGCGCCTCAGCCTAGACAGACCGCCTTGCCGCGACAGGGAGTTCGGAGCCTTTCACTCCGGAGGGTGGGCACTGCCGGTATGCGTACAGGTGTCGGAGAGGATACGCGCGCTCACCAGGTGGCACCGTCGTACCGGGAACTGCGACACTGAAGGAGACCGGGCCCCGGGGCGCAGCCGGGGCCCGCTCCTCGCTCGGGTGGTCCTCGCACAGATGGTCTCTGCCCGGACGGTCCCTGCCCGGACGGCCCTTGCCCAGGCCGCCCGCCGCCCGCCACCCGCGGCGGGCTCAGCAGTCGCGGAACTCCGGTGACTGGTTGAGGATCTGCGAGCGCAGCGAGGTGAACCGGGTGTGCGTACCGCCGCCGACCGCCTCGGGCCGGAAGACGGCGACCCGGTGGCAGTTCATGAAGGCCAGGCCCACACCGAAGTGCCGCTCCAGACTGCCGCGGATGGCGTCGCTGGACAGTGCCCGCAGAAGCTGGCCGCGGTCCTTCTCCGAGGGCGGCGGGGTGTGGTTGTCGGCGAACTCGCCCGTACCGGCCCGCAGTTCTTCGACGAGTCCGGCGATCAGGTCGTACGCGTACGGAAGGGACGTACGCACGGTGGTCACGAAGTCGTCTTCGCGGACTTCGCCCCGCTCGGCGTCGGCGAGCAGTTCGGGGGAGACATCGAGTGACATGAGGAGGTGTCCTCTCGCTAGGTGTTGATGGGGGTACGGGCGCGGCCGGAGTGCGGCCGGACCGTCGGCATCGGACCGTGGCCATCGGAGCGTCGACGTCAGACCATCGACGTCAGGCCGTCGGCGTCAGAGCGCGGACATCAGGGCGGCCGGGCCGTGTTCGAAGCCGGGGTCGATCTGGGTGGCGAGGTCGATGCCCGTTGCCCGGTTGGCCCAGGCCGTGGCGTTGCGCAGATGGAATTCGACGGCATGCTTCTGGAAGGCCGTCCAGTCCTTCGTACGGGCGTCGAGCGCGGAGCGCAGCCGCTCCAGGGCGTGGAGATTGTGCGCCTCCAGATCTCCCCGGGCCCGCCCCTGCTCCTGGGCCCGTACGAACGGCGAGTGCACACAGTGGGCCAGCAGATCGTCGCCGACATGCTCCTTGAGGAAGAGCAGATCGTCCTCCCCGGTGACCTTGTTGCCGACGACCGCGAGAGGGATCCCGAACTCCCGTGCGTGGTCGCGGTACTGGCGGTAGACCGAGACACCTTTACGGGTGGGTTCGGCGACCAGGAACGTCAGGTCGAACCGGGTGAACAGACCGGAGGCGAAGGCGTCGGCGCCCGCCGTCATGTCGACGACGAGATACTCGCCTGGCCCGTCGACGAGATGGTTGAGATACAGCTCCACCGCGCCGAGCTTGGAGTGGTAGCAGGCCACTCCCAGATCGCTCTCGTCGAACTCACCGGTCACCATCAGCGGAACCCCGCCCACCTCCTGTACATGGCGGGTGTGCACCGGATCGTCACCGAGCAGACGGAGCAGGGTGGAGCCGCGTCCCGGCGGAGTGGTCTTGATCATGGCTTCCCGTGAGGCGATGAGCGGATTGCCGCCCCGCAGGCAGTCCTTGATCTCCGCCAGCCGCGCACTGAGCGGCGGGGCGGTGAAGGAGCCGCTCCCGCCTCCGTCTCCGCCCGCGCCCTCGTCCGCACCGGAGCCGAGAGCATCGGCGAGATGCTGGTTGATGTCGCCGTCGATGGCGAGTACGGGCGCGCCGGAGCGCGCGAGATGACGGGAGAAGAGGGCCGACAGCGTGGTCTTGCCGCTGCCGCCCTTTCCGACGAACGCGACACGCATCACTGGTCTCTTCTATTGGAAATGAATGTCATGTCGCTAGATTTAGTGGCGCACCTGACTGTCTGTCAAGCCGCCGCTCCGTGAGTGTCCGGTCGCGGAGCGTGGTCGTGCCGGGCGGCTCGGGGCGCTCAAGATGTGGACGGTCGGCCCGCAAAATAAAGTGATACGGAAATGGGCCCGTATGGCGGCAGAGAATGCGAAGAACGACGTCCTTGCCACCGACAGTCCATGTCAAGGAGGTAAGGACATGACGACCGTGCGTTCCGATCTCGTTCTCTCGGAATCGACCGTCCACGCCCCGATCCGTGCGCCGATCGGGAAAGTGGATATCGCCACCTGGCTCTTCGGTCTTCCGGACGCCGAATATCAGCGCTGCGCGCCCCCCGATCACATAGCCGCCGGAGCCACCACGACCGACGACGGGCGTCCTATGTCGATCAATGTCGAAATGATCGGTACCGGACTGGTGATCCAGCACTATGTCGGGGAGATCACCCAGGCCGACCACTGCCATATGGTCTCCACCTCCGATGTCTACACCCTCCAGGGGCGGACGCAGGTGCAGGTGGTCTGGGATCTGAGCGCCAGGCCGATCGACGACGACCGCTGCGAATACGCCAATTCGGTGGTCTCGCATCCCACGGAGGAATTCCTCGTCTTCCTCAAGGAACATGACATTTCCTTCGAACAGGCGGCGCACGAGCGTCAGTTGGCCTCCAGTGACCACAACAACCGTGAAACCCCGTTGTTCGCCGCCAGCATCGAACGCGCGGCGCTCGCGAAATAGCACGCGCGGCGCACCGGTACCCAGCGCGCTCGGCGTCACGCCGGGCGCTCGCCGATGACGGCCCCTCCCCGGCCCCTGCCGCCACCCTCCGTCACTCCCCTTGCGGTGCCGGTCCGGCCATACCGGCCATACCGCAAAAGATCACTGAGCGCTTAGACTCGGGCCAAGGCTTTGATCGGGGCCGGGCCTGGCCGGGCGCCGATGGGACCGGGACTGGTACACGGGTACCCCATGACGCGGGTCCCGGTACCCGGGAGGAGTGAAGGTGGCACCGCAGGGCTCTCCGGACGACCGTTTCAACACCGGCGAGGCGCATTCGGCGCGCGTCTACGACTACATCCTGGGCGGCAAGGACAACTATCCGGTCGATCAGGAGGCCGGTGACGCGATGTGCGAGGGGTGGCCGGCGCTGCCGGTCCATATGCGCGCCAACCGGGAGTTCATGCACCGCGCGGCCCGCCATCTGGCGCGGGAGGAGGGCATCGGGCAGTTCCTGGACATCGGCACAGGCCTGCCGACCTCGCCCAATGTGCACGAGGTGGTGCAGCAGGAACGCCCCGACGCCCGGATCGTCTATGTCGACAACGACCCGATCGTGCTGGCCCACGCCCGCGCGCTGCTGACCAGCTCCCCCGAGGGCCGTACGGCGTATGTCGACGCCGATATGCGGGACCCCGAGGCCATCATCGGCTCCCCCCAGTTTCAGGAACTCCTGGATCTGAAGGAGCCGGTCGGACTGATGATCATCGGCATTCTGCACTTCATTCTCGACAGCGACGACGATCACGGCCTCGTCCAGCGGCTGCTCGACCCGCTGCCCGTGGGCAGCTTTCTGGCCATGACCATCGGCACCGCCGATTTCGCTCCGGTCGAGGTCGGCCGGGTCGCCGCCGAGTACGCCAGCCGTGGTATGCCCATGCAGCTCCGTACCCATGCCGAGGCGGAGAGCTTCTTCGCGGGCCTCGATCTGGTCGAACCCGGGCTGACGCAGGTCCATCACTGGCGGCCCGACCCCGACCAGGAACCCATAGACGACCGTGACATAGCCATGTACGGCGCCGTCGCCCGCAAGAGCGGCTGACCACCCGCGCCTCCGTCGTACCGCGCCGGCCTTCGGAGCCGGCCCGGTACGACGCGTGCCCACGGGTCCCGGCTCGTCGGCGCCCGCTCGTCGGCGCCGCTCTCAGCTCGTGGGCGCCCACGCGTAGCGGTGTTCCGGGCGGCCGGTGTCGCCGTACTTCAGGGTCAGACTGATATGCCCGGTCCGCTCCAGATACTTGAGATAGCGCTGGGCCGTGGAGCGGCTGACACCGGTGCGTTCGGCGACCTCGTGCGCGGAGAGCGGGTGTTCGGCCTCGCCCAGCGTGCGCCGGATGAGGGCGACGGTCGCCACGGAGTGGCCCTTGGGAAGTTCCGAGCGAGGGGCGTCCGCGATCTTGAACGCGCTGAAGATACGGTCCACCTGCTCCTGGCCCGCCTCCCCGCGCCCACCGACACCGTCGAGGGTGCGGCGCATGGCGGCATAGCCGTCGAGTCGCGCCCGCAGCCCGGCGAAGCTGAACGGTTTGACCAGGTACTGGAGCGCTCCGTACCGCATCGCGGCCTGCACCGTGGCCACATCACGGGCCGCCGTCACCATGATCACATCGGCGTGGTGGCCGAGCTGCCGCATCCGCCGCACCAGCGTCAGGCCCGTCTCGTCCGGCAGATAGTGGTCGAGCAGGACGAGATCGACATGGGCGCGCTCCAGGGTGGCCAGGGCCTGGGCGGCGGTATGGGCGCGGCCGATGACACGGAAGCCCCGCACCTGCGCCACATACGCGGCGTTGATCTCGGCGATGTGGAAGTCGTCGTCCACCACGAGTACATCGATCACCGTGACTCTCCCGCCGGAGTGAGCTGAGGCGCGGGGGAGGCGTCCCCGGCGACGGGCGGAGCGTCCCCCGCCAGGTCGTCCGGGGCGAGTGCCTCGGGCAGTACGACGGTGAAGACCGCGCCGCCGCCCGCGCGTGCCGTCACCCGGGCCATACCGCCGTACCGCTCGGAGAGCCGGCGTACGAGGGCCAGCCCGATGCCCCTGCCGCGCCGGAAGGCCGGACGCGGGGGATCGGACGGCTCCTCCGGCAGCGGGGGAGCGGCGGGCCGTTTGGTGGACCAGCCCTCCGCGAAGACACGCTCGCGCAGCTCCGGCGGTACTCCCGGACCGGAGTCGGAGACCCGTATCACCACGGTGGTGCGCTCGGCACGCAGCTCGACCTCCACGAAGGGCTCGGCCTGGCACCCGGCGGTGGCGTCCAGCGCGTTGTCGATGAGATTGCCGAGTACGGTCACCAGATCGCGCGGATCGACCACGCGGTCCGGCAGCAGGGTGGCGGGGGAGACCCGCAGGGAGACACCGCGCTCGGCCGCGACGGCCGCCTTGCCCACGAGCAGCGCCGAGAGCAGCGGATCGCGTACCCGCTCGGCGATCTGCTCCGCCGAGGCCCGGTGCGCGTTGGCGACACCGGCGACAAACTCCGCCGCCCGTTCATGACGGCCGAGTTCGAGCAGTCCGAGCACGGTGTGCAGCCGGTTGGCGTGCTCGTGGTCCTGTGCGCGCAGCGCGTCGAGCAGCCCCTGGGTGCTGTCCAGCTCACGCCCGAGCAGCTCCAGTTCGGTCCGGTCCCGCAGGGTCACCACGGCCCCGCCGTCCCGGGTCGGCATCCGGTTGGCGACCAGGACCCGGCCGCCGCTGACGGTCAGCAGATCCGTGCCGTCCACCCGTCCCGCCAGTACGTCCGTCGTACGGCCCGGCGCCAGCACCTCGTCCAGCGCGCGGCCGGTGGCGTCCGCGTCGAGCCCGAGCAGCCGTACCGCCTCGTCGTTGGCGAGCCGGATCCGGCCCTGCCGGTCGAAGGCGACGACCCCTTCACGGACCCCGTGGAGCATCGCCTCCCGCTCGTCCAGCAGCGCCGAGATATCGGCGAAGGCGACACCGTACGTGATACGGCGCAGCCGCCGCGAGACGGCGAGCGCGGCCAGCGCGCCCGCGCCCAGCGCCGCGCCCGCGCACAGCAGCAGTCCGGGAATCGCACCGATCAGCCGCTGGCGCACACTGTCGTACGCGATACCCACCGACACCGCGCCGACGATCCTTCCGCCGCTGTCGAGCAGTGGCACCTTGGCGCGGGCGGAGCGGCCCAGTGTGCCGTTGTCGATCTGGCGGATCTCATGACCGGAGAGCGCGACGCTCGGGTCGGTGGAGACATGCCGGCCGATCTCGGCGGTGGTGGTGTGGGACCAGCGCACACCATGGGTGTCCAGCACCACCACATAGAGCGCCTGGGTCGCCCGGCGGATCCGCTCCGCCTCGGTCTGCACCGGACCGGCCGGAGTCGGCGCGCTGGTGAGCAGACCCTCGGCGATGTCCGGATCGGCGGCGGTGGTCTCGGCGATGGCCAGGGCGCGGCGCGTGGCCGCGTCGTCCAGCTCGGAGCCGAGCGGGGCGAGAAAGAGCCCGGTGGCCAGCACCATCACCCCCGTGGTGATGGCGAGCTGCACCACCAGGACCTGGGCGGCGACCCGCCGGGGCCAGCGCAACCGCATCCCGTCTCCCTCCCTCTCCCCGGCTCTCCGGATCAGTACCGGCTCTCCGGATCGCTCCCGGCCCTCGGGATCACCCGGCCGCTCCCCGCGCGGAACAGGCCGGTCCGCTTAACATCGCTGTGCACGCAACGTAAGCCGCCGGGGAGCGGCTGCCCAGCCCCGTGCCACGCTTTTGTGGTTCCCGGGTGAGCAGAATGAGCAGAACGGGGTTTGCGCGCACAAAGACGGATTGCGCCCACAAGACTGCCGCCCCGGCCCATGACGCTCCTAGCCTCCCGGCCCATGAGCAGCAATACGAGCCCCGCCATCGAGCTGCGGGGAACGAGCAAGGCATTCCGGACTCCGTCGGGGGCGCTGCACACCGCCGTCAGGGATCTGGATCTGACGGTCGAGCGCGGCGAGTTCGTCGCGGTGGTCGGCCCCACCGGTTGCGGTAAATCGACGACGCTGACGCTGGTCAGCGGGTTGGAGGAGCCCACCGAGGGCGAGGTGCTGGTGGCCGGTGAGCCGGTCAGCGGTATCGGCGACAAGATCGGCTTCGTCTTCCAGCAGGACGCGGTCTTCCCCTGGCGCACCGTCCTCTCCAATGTGATGGCAGGACCGCGCTTCCGCGGTGTACCGAAGGGCGAGGCGAGGGAGCGGGCCCGTGAGTGGCTCGCCCGGGTCGGGCTCTCGTCCTTCGAGGACCGCTATCCGCACCAGCTCTCCGGCGGTCAGCGCAAGCGCGTCGCGCTCGCGGCGACCTTTGTCAACGATCCCGAACTCCTGCTCATGGACGAGCCCTTCTCGGCCCTCGATGTGCAGACCCGGGCCCTGATGTCGGACGAACTGCTGGAGCTGTGGGCGGGGACGGGCGCCTCGGTCGTCTTCGTCACCCATGACCTGGAGGAGTCGATCGCCCTCGCCGACAAGGTCGTGGTGATGACGGCGGGCCCCGCCACCGTCAAGGAGGTCTTCACCATCGACCTGCCGCGTCCCCGCAAGGTCGAGTCCGTACGGCTCGAACCGCGCTTCGTCGAGATCTACCGGGAGATCTGGTCCTCGCTCGGTGAAGAGGTACGGATCACCCGCGAGAGGGGTGCGGCCGATGCCGCCTGAGACCGTCACTGTTCCGTCCGCCGGCGCCGGCAAGGCGGACAAGGCCGGCAAGCCCGGCAAGACCGGGAAGAAGCCCGGGAAGACCGGCAAGGCCGAAGCCGCCACCAGCGGCGGTGGCGGCGGGGAGCGCACCCAGGCCAGGGCGCGGGCCGCCCGTCAGCACCGGATCGTGGTCCAGGGCGCCCGCGTACTGCTTCTCATCGCGCTGATCGGGCTGTGGGAGTGGCTGGCCAGAAGCGCCGTCATCGATCCCTTCAACTTCTCGATGCCGTCGAAGATCTGGGACCAGATGCGCCAGTGGGCCCTGCACGGGACCCCGCAGGGCACCCTCTGGGAGCAGATCTGGTACACGCTCTACGAAGCGCTCCTCGGCTGGATCATCGGGGTCATCGGCGGAGTGGTGCTGGGGATCGCGCTCGGCCGGATCCGTTTTCTCGCCGAGGTCCTGGGCCCGTACATCAAGGTGCTCAACGCGCTGCCGAGGATCGTCCTCGCCCCGATCTTCCTGATCTGGTTCGGTCTCGGCCCGGCCTCGAAGATCGCCTCGGCCGTCGTGCTCGTCTTCTTCCCCGTCTTCTTCAACGCCTTCCAGGGCGCGCGGGAGGTCGACCGCAATCTGGTCTCCAACGCCCGGATCCTCGGCGCGAGCAACCGGCAGGTCACGCTCCAGGTCGTCATCCCGTCGGCCACCTCATGGATCTTCACCAGCCTGCATGTCAGCTTCGGCTTCGCGCTGATCGGCGCGATCGTCGGCGAGTACATCGGCGCGACCAAGGGGCTCGGCCTGCTGGTCTCCGCCTCGCAGGGCACCTTCAACGCGGCCGGTGTGTACGCGGCCATGGTGATCCTCGCCGTGGTGGCGCTGCTCGCCGAGGGGCTGCTGTCGTTCCTGGAGCGGCGGCTCTTCCGCTGGAAGCCCGTCGAGGCCGGCACCGATCGCTGACCCCGGGCCGTCCCGTCCCACTTCCCTGCCCCGCCCCTGCTCTCCCTGCCCTTTCCAGGGCCTTCCAGGCCTTTCCAGCCCTCCCGGGCCCTTCCGCGCCCCAGCACCTCTTCACAAGGACGTGAACCATGCACAGACATCTCGGGATCCCGGCCGCCGCGCTCGCCGCGACGCTCGCCCTCGGCACCCTGACCGCCTGTGGCGGCGACTCCTCGGACTCCGGCTCCGGCGGCAAGGTCAAGATCATGGTGGGCGGTCTCGACAAGGTCATCTACATGCCCGCGATGCTCACCCAGAAGCTCGGCTACTTCCAGGACGAGGGCGTCGACGTCGAACTCCTCACGGAGCCCGCCGGTGTGCAGGCCACCACCTCGCTCGTCTCCGGTGATGTGCAGGGCGTCGTCGGCTTCTACGACCACACGCTCGACCTCCAGGTCAAGGGCAAGCAGGTGGAGTCCGTCGTGCAGTTCTCGCACGCCTCCGGTGAGGTCGAGGTGGTCTCCAACAAGGCCGCCGCCGGTATCACCTCACCCAAGGACTTCAAGGGCAAGAAGCTCGGGGTCACCGGCCTCGGCTCGTCCACCGACTTCCTCACCAAGTACCTGGCGGTCAACGACGGCGTACAGACGGAGGAGTTCACCTCGGTAGCGGTCGGAGCGGGCCAGACCTTCATCTCGGCCCTCCAACAGGGCTCGATCGACGGAGGTATGACGACCGATCCGACGGTCGCGCAGATCCTCGACAAGAAGCTCGGCAAGGTCCTGATCGACATGCGGACGCCCGAAGGCTCGAAGGCGGCGCTCGGCGGCCCCTACCCCTCCTCCAGCCTGTATATGAACACCGACTGGGTCAACGGCCACAAGGAGACGGTGCAGAAGCTGGCCAACGCCTTTGTGAAGACGCTCCGGTGGATGTCCACGCACTCGCCGGAGGAGATCGCCGCCAAGATGCCCGCCGACTACGCGCAGGGCGGCAAGGAACTGTACGCGCAGTCCATCAGGAGCACCCTGCCGATGTTCACCACGGACGGTGTCATGCCGGCCGACGGCCCGGAGACCGTCGAGCGCGTACTGAAGGCGTTCAACCCCAACCTCCAGAACGCCACGGTCGATCTGAGCAAGACCTTCACCACGGAGTTCGTCAAGAAGGCCGGCTGAGAAGCGGACCGGCCACGGCCACGGTGTGCTGGACCGATGGCGGGGCGGGGCGGCACTGTGGCTCCTGTGCCCCCCGCTCCCGCCACGACCTGGTTCGCACGCCCCGCCGACCGGGGCTGGATCTGCGCACCCGCCCCGGCCGAGGTACCTGACTTTCATGCCGGGCTCCCCGGTTACGCCCCCACCCCGCTGACTGAACTCCCCTCCCTCGCCGCCGAACTGGGGGTCGGGCGGGTGTTCGTCAAGGACGAGTCGGCCCGGCTGGGGCTGCCCGCGTTCAAGGCGCTCGGCGCGTCCTGGGCGGTCCGTCGGGTGCTCGCGCGGCGGGCACCCGGCCCACCGGCGGGCCGGACGCCCGGCCCGCCCCTGGTACTGGTGACCGCCACCGACGGCAACCACGGCCGGGCCGTGGCCCGGACGGCGCGGCTGCTCGGACAGCGCGCCCATGTGTTCGTGCCCCGGAGTGTGCACCCGGCGGCCGTGGCCGCCATCGAGGCCGAGGGAGCGCGGATCACCCTGGTCCCAGGACCGTACGACGAAGCCGTACGCCGCGCCGCCGACGCGGCGGCGGGGCCGGACGCCGTGCTCGTCCAGGACACCGCCTGGCCCGGCTACGAGGAGATTCCCGGCTGGATCGTCGAGGGCTACTCCACGCTCTTCACCGAGATCGACGCGCAACTGTCCGCAGCGGGGGCGGGGGCGGGGCCGCCCGGCCTGGTGGCCGTCCCGGTGGGGGTCGGCTCGCTCGCCCAGGCCGCCGTCACCCACTACCGCGGCGGTGCCCGCCACCGCGGCCGTCCCGCCAGGCCCGCCCTGCTGTCGGTGGAGCCCGACACGGCGGCCTGTGTGCTGGCGAGCCTGGTCCAGGGGCGGCGGGTCGCCGTGGCGACCGGGGCCACGAGCATGGCGGGACTGAACTGCGGCACCCCCTCCACCCTCGCCTGGCCCCTGCTGCGCGCCGGTCTGGACGCCGCTGTCGCCGTCACCGACGAGGAGAGCGCGCTCGCGGTCCGTGACCTCGCCGCGCTCGGAGTCTCGTCGGGCCCCTGCGGGGCGGCCTCGCTGGCCGGGGCCCGCGCCGTCCTGGTCGGCACCGGCACCGGCGCCGGCCGCAGGGACGCCCTTGGGATCGGACCCGACGCGACGGTCGTTCTGCTGAGCACGGAGGGCGCTGCGGCCAATCCCGTCGGTTCGGCCGGTACGCCGTCGGGACGCCCTCCCGATGGCCGCGGAGTACTGTGAGTTTATCGAGGGGATGTCGCCGTCGGCCGCTCCGCCGGGGGCGTCCTCGATGAAGGACGAGGTCGGAGGCACAGCCCTCCAGGAGGCGTGGTCCCATGATCGCGGCTGATGAACCGGGCGGCGTACGGGCGCGGGCAACGACGTATGTGCGCGGCAGATGAATCCGCGCAGAGCCCGGTCGGCGCGATCGGCAGGGTGACCGTCCCGATCCCGGCGGACGGACCCGGTGAGGTCCTGGTGTCCGTACGGGGCGGTTCGGAGGCGTACGCGGCCTGGGCGGACCACCCGATCGGCATAAACCTTCGTGTGATCGTCGTGGAGTGCATCTCGGCGCGTTCGGTGATCGTGGAGCCCTTCCCCGCCTGAGTTTTCTTGAGCTTTCCTCTCAGCAGTACGACTGAGTAGTACGAGCAGTACGACTGAGCAGTACGACAGGAGTCCACCATGCTGTTCTGGCATGTTCCCGCGCCGAACGAGGCGATGCTGATATCCGGCTCCAAACGGCAGGCGCAGGACACTCAGTTCCGTATCGTCACCGGGCACGGCAGCTTTGTGATGCCCATCAAGCAGAAGGCGCGGATGCTGTCCCTCGCGCTGCGGGAGGCGGAGATCGTCGAGGACTGCGTCACCCAGCAGGGCATCCGGCTCAGGGTCCGCGCGGTCGCGGTGTTCAAGGTCGGCGACGACGCCGTGTCCATCGCCAACGCGGCCCGCCGCTTCCTGGCGGAACAGGACCGGATGGAGGAACTGGTGGGCCGGATCTTCGCCGGTCACCTCCGCTCCATCGTCGGCGGACTGACCGTGGAGCAGATCATCCGCGAGCGTGACCGGGTCGCCCAGGAAGTGAAGCAGGGCAGCCACAGCGAGATGGAGAAGCTCGGCATCGTCGTGGACGCGCTCCAGATCCAGGAGATCGACGACACCACCGGCTATATCGACAATCTGGCCGCCCCGCACGCGGCGGCCGTCGCGAGCCAGGCACGGATCGCGCAGGCCAGGTCGGACCAGCAGGCGGCCGAGCGCGAGCAGCAGGCCGCCGCGCTCAAGGCCGAGTACGAACGGGACACCGCGATCAAACGGGCCGGCTTCCACGCCGAGACCGAACAGGTCAACGCCCGTGCCGCGCAGGCGGGACCGCTGGCCGAGGCCCGCTCCTCGCAGGAGACCATCGAGGAGCAGACGCATCTGGCCGAGCGGCAGGCGCAGCTGGCCGCACAGCGGCTGGAGGCCGAGGTCAGGCGTCCGGCCGACGCGGAGGCGTACCGGCAGCGCACCCTCGCGGAAGCGGCCCGTGACCGGGCGAAGTTCGAGGCGGACGGCAGCGCGTACACCGAGCGCGCCCTCGCCCAGGCGCAGGCCGACGCGAACACCGCCCGTGCCGCGTCGCTGAAGGACGGCAACCAGGAACTCATCGCGGCCAACCGCCTCGTGGAGAATCTGCCGGTGCTGGCCGACGCGGCATCCCGGGGCATGTCCGGTGCCAACCTGACCGTGCTGAACGGCACCGACGGTGTCAACGACATGGCGGCGGGTCTGGTCGGCCAGGGCATGGCCATCCTCAACTCGCTGCGGAGCGGGGCGCTCGGGGCCGCCAAGGCGTCGAGCGTGAACGGCAAGCCCGCGCTCCGCGTCACCGAGTCCAACTGACCCCCGAAGTTCCGGCGGGTCCGCCCACTCGGGCGGGCCCGCCGACTCCTGCGCGGCTACCGTTCCGGCGTCAGATCCTGGAGGCCCACCACACGCAGCAGTTGGAGCCGTTCATGGGTCCCGGTACCCGGACGGGCCGAGTGGACGATCAGATACTGGCCCTGATCGCCGCTGAGCAGCACCTCGCAGTCCAGATCGAGCCGTCCGACCACCGGATGGACGAAGCTCTTCGCCGAAGACCGCCGTATGGCCACCTCGTGCTCCTCCCACAGCGCCGCGAACTCCTCGCTCACCGCCCGCAGCCGGGCCACCAGAGCCGCGGGGCCCGGATCCGCGGGCCGGGCCGCGAGCACGGAACGGAGCTGGGCGACATGGCTTCTCGCGTGCTCCTCATGGGTCTCGGGCGGGAAGAGCGCACGGACCGCGGGCTCGGTGAAGTAGCGGAGGACGATGTTGCGGCCCACTTCCGACTCGCCCGTCAGCGCCGCCGCCATGGCGTTCTGCGCGAGCACCTCGCCCCAGTCGCTCATCACCTGCGCGGGCGCGTCGTACAGCCGGTCGAGGATCATCATCAGCCCCGGCCGCACATGGGTGGAGGCATGGGTGTCGCGCGGCGGTTCCTCGCCCGTGAGATGGAAGAGATGGTCGCGCTCGTCCTCGCTCAGCCGCAGCGCCCGCGCGAGCGCGGTGAGCATCTGCCGTGACGGACGCGAGCCACGGCCCTGTTCGAGCCGTGTGTAGTAGTCCACGGACATCCCGGTGAGCTGGGCCACCTCCTCACGCCGCAGCCCGGGTGTACGGCGCCGGGGCCCGGCCTCCATCCCCACGTCCCCGGGATCCAGCCGCGCCCGGCAGCGGCGCAGGAAGTCCGCGGTCTCTTCTCGGTCCACATCCCCAGCATGGGCCCTCGCCCGCGCTCTATCCAGGGAGAGCCGGTCCCAGGACAGGGACGTCTCTCCCGTCGCCGCCGCGCCCCGCCCACGCTGGGACCACTCGCCACGCCGGGACCACTCGGCAACTGCCGGAGAGGCGACGGCCGAGAGGCGGGGCGGGAAAGACGGAAAAGACGGAGAAGGGGAGAAGGAGAGAGCGATGCTGACTCTGGTGACAGGAGTGACGGGTGAGGTCGGCCGCCGGTTCGTACCGCGGCTGCTCCGGCGTACGGCCCCGGGCGACACCGTCCGGGTGCTGGTACGGGACGAGGAGCGCGGCGCGCCGTTCGCCGCCCTGGGCGCGGAGGTCGCCGTCGGCGATCTGCGCGACGAGAAGAGCGTCCTGGCCGCCCTGGGGGGAGCGGACGCGGTGGTGAACATCGCGGCGGCCTTCCGCGGCGTGCCGGACGAGGAGGCGTGGGCCGTCAACCGCGACGGCGCGCTCACACTGGGACGGGCCGCACGTGACAGCGGGGTGCGGCGGTTCGTCCAGGTGAGCACGAATCTCGTGTACGGCGCGGGCCGGGGCAGACCGCTCACCGAGGACGACGAGCCCGTGCCCGGCGGCCCGCTGTGGGGCGCGTACAGCGAGTCCAAGGCCGAGGCGGAGGCGGGACTGCTCGCGCTGCACGACGGCGAGCGGATTGTGGACGGACGGGTCACGGACGGGCAGGGCATGGCCGTACGGATCGGCGCGCTCGCCTTCGTCTACGGGGACGGCGACCCGCATCTCGCGCAGGCGCTCCGGTGGGCGGCCCACTGGGCGGGCAACCAGCGGCTCCAGATGGTCCACCACGCCGATGTGGCACAGGGGCTGATCCGGCTGCTGTACGCACCGGGGAGGGCGGCGGGCAAGTACAACATCGCGGACGACGCGCCGCTGACGGCAGTGGAGGCACACCAGATCAACGGCGTCCCCGTACCCCCGGGACTGGCCGGGCGTACCGATCCCGACCCCTGGTACGGCATAGCCTCGACCCTCCGCATCCGGGACGAACTGGGCTTCCGCCCGCTCTACCCGTCGGTCTGGACGGCCAGGGACGCCGGAGCGCTCTAGCGTCCCTGGTGCTGTGGCCGAGGGACCGCCGGTCAGCGCCCGTCAGCGTCCGTCAGTGACCTGTCAGCGTCCGCGTGAGGCGATCATGGCGATGGTGATCAGCCCCAGCACCACCCACCCGAACCAGAGCCACCCGTTGCTGCCGAGCACCGCGGTGTAACCCGTCACCAGGACCAGCGCACCGACGGTCACCACACCCATCGTCTTGGTGGATCCGGACATCTGGTCCTCCTCCGGGCCGGGGCTGTGACGCCCATCGTCGCCCGCGACAAGGGGTTCGCGCTACTGGCTCCGGGCCCGGAGCGAGGCGAGATACGCGTTGTACTCCGCCAGCTCCTTGTCACCGTCGCGGTCGGCGGCCCGGTCGGAGCGCCGCGCCTGCCGCTGTTCCGAGCGGTACCACTGGTAGACCAGCGCGATCAGTACCAGCACCGAGGGGATCTCGCTGAACGCCCAGGCGATCCCGCCCGCCGCGTTCTGGTCGGTCAGGGCGTCGATCCCGAGCGAGCCCGGGGGATCGCGATACGCGGCGACCATCGGCTCGCTCGCCATCATCAGCGCGATCCCGAAGAAGGCGTGGAACGGCATCCCGGCGAAGAGCTCCAGCATCCGCATGAGATGGCCCGGCCGGTGCGGCCCCGGGTCGATGCCCATGATCGGCCAGAAGAAGATCAGACCGACCGCGAGGAAGTGCACCATCATCGCGACATGCCCGGTCCTGGACCCCATCAGGAAGTCGAAGAGAGGGGTGAAGTACAGCCCGTAGAGGCTCGCGATGAAGAGCGGGATGGTGAACGCGGGGTGGGTGACGATCCGTGCGTAACGGCTGTGCAGCACCATGAGCAGCAGCTCGCGCGGTCCCTTGTGGCCGCGGCCCGCCACCGGCAGCGCGCGCAGGGCCAGGGTCACCGGAGCGCCGAGCAGCAGCAGGATCGGGGAGACCATGCTGATCACCATGTGCTGGACCATGTGCACGCTGAACATGACCATGCCGTAGTCGTTCAGCTTGGTGCACATCACCAGTGCCACGGTCAGCACACCGGCGGTGAACGCGACGGTACGGCCGGCGGACCAGGCGTCACCGCGCCGGCGCAGCCGCAGCACCCCCCAGCCGTACAGGGCGAGCGCCAGCAGGCATCCGATCAGGAAGAAGAGGTCCGGGGAGTACTCCAGCGCCCGTCCCAGCGTGAACGGCGGCAGATCCATGGTCGTGCCGTGCCCGCTGTGATCCATCCGTGTGCTCCCGTGGGACGTGACCGCTCACCCCGGCCGGATTCGTGCCGGTTGTCCGCACCAGCCTAGAACCGCCCCCGGCCGCGACGGCGACCGGGGGCGGTTCGCCGCCGCGGCCGGGCACCTGGAGCCTCGCGACCGGGCGGCAGGCCGGTCAGAGCACGCACTCCGCCTCGGCGTACCGCTCCGCGGGCACCGTCTTGAGCGTCTCCACGGCCTTGCCCAGCGGCACCATCACGATGTCCGTGCCACGCAGCGCCGTCAGCATCCCGAACTCGCCCCGGTGCGCGGCTTCGACGGCGTGCCAGCCGAAACGGGTCGCCAGGACCCTGTCGTACGCCGTGGGGGTGCCACCGCGCTGCACATGGCCGAGTATCACCGGCCTGGCCTCCTTGCCGAGGCGCTCCTCCAGCTCGATGGAGAGCTGCCGGGCCACACCCGCGAACCGCTCGTGGCCGTAGACGTCCTTGCCGCCCACGTCGAACTCCATCGAGCCCTCGCGCGGCTTCGCGCCCTCCGCCACCACCACGATCGCGAACCGCTTGCCCGCCGAGAAGCGCTTGCCGACCAGCGCGGTCAGCTCGCCGATGTCGAAGGGACGCTCGGGCACGACGATGGCGTGGGCACCGGCGGCCATCCCGGAGTGCAGTGCGATCCAGCCGGTGTGCCGGCCCATGACCTCGACGATCAGCACCCGCTGATGGGACTCGGCGGTGGTCTTCAGCCGGTCGAGCGCCTCCGTGGCGACACCGACGGCCGTATCGAAACCGAACGTCACATCGGTCGCGGCGATGTCGTTGTCGATGGTCTTGGGTACACCGACGATCGGCAGCCCGGCCTCCGAGAGCAGATGGGCCGCCTTGAGGGTGCCCTCACCGCCGATCGGGATGATCGCGTCGAGCCCCAGCTCGGCCACATGGCCCCTGGCCCGCTCCACACCGTCCCGCAGATGCGCGGGCTGGACCCGTGACGAGCCCAGGATCGTGCCGCCGCGCGCCAGGATGCCGGCGACCGCGTCCAGGTCGAGCTTGCGGTAGTCGCACTCCAGGAGGCCCTTCCAGCCGTCGTGGAATCCGATCACCTCGTCGCCGTGGTCGACGACGGCGCGGTGTACGACGGACCTGATCACGGCGTTGAGGCCGGGGCAGTCGCCGCCTGAGGTGAGCACACCAATTCGCATTGCCCGGGATACCTTTGCAACGTGGGCCGACGGCCGGACCCCATCGTCCGGACAGATCTTTATCAGCCTACCGGCGGGCGGCGGCGTGACCGAAACCCACGTCCGACTGCTGGACACGCGTCCGTACGGTCCCGGCGCGCGGACGTACGGCTTCCGCACCCCGCCCGCCACCACCCCGCCCGCCCGGCCCCGGAAGCCGGCACGGAGGGCGGGAGCGGTGGCGGGGACGGTCAGGAGGGCTGCATCGCGGCCGTCACCCGCTCGGTGCGCAGCGCCTCGTACCAGCGGTCGTCCGTCGGCGGCAGCGCGTTCACATCGAGGGCCAGCTTCAGCAGCAGATCCGCGATCTGCGGATTGCGGGCCATCACCGGTCCGTGCATGTACGTACCGAAGACGGTGTCGTTGTACGCGCCCTCCGTGCCGTCGCCCGTGCCGTTGCCGCGGCCGAGCCGGGTCCGCGCGAACGGCCTCGCCGTCGGCCCGAGATGCGTGATGCCCTGGTGGTTCTCGAACCCCGTGAGCTGCGGCAGATTCAGCCGCGGATCGATGTCGGCCAGCACATCGCCGACACACCGCTCGCCCTCGCCCCGGGTGGAGACCACATCGAGCAGTCCGAGCCCGGCCTCACGCTCGCCCAGGTCGTTGATGAACTCATGGCCCAGGATCTGATAGCCCGCGCAGACGGAGAAGACGATGGCGCCGTTGGAGACGGCCCGGCTGAGCCCGCCGTCACGGCGCAGCCGCTCCGCGGCCAGCCGCTGCGGCCTGTCCTCGCCGCCGCCGATCAGATAGATGTCGCCGGAGGTCGGTACCGGCTGGTCGCTGCGTACGTCCACGCGGGTGACGTTCAGACCGCGCTGCCGTGCCCGGCGCTCCACCACCAGAGCGTTTCCCTGATCCCCGTACGTACTGAGCAGATCGGGGTAGATCCACACCAGCCGAAGGCTGTTGTCGCTCATTCTCCCTCGTCCCTCGGACGTCCGTGAGCCTGTGTATCCCGACATGGCGTCAGTTCCCCACCCGTCTGCGCAGATCCTGGAACGATGTGTAGTTGGCGATGGCTTCGATCCGCCCCGGCGGTGCCATCCGTACGGCCTCGTCGGGCGTCTCGCAGACCCGGAAGTCCAGCCCCGCGACCTCAAGGCGTACGGCGAGGTCCAGCTTGCGGTCGCCGATGACGAAGATCGGATGGCCGGCGAGCCGGGTGTAGTCGACGTCCCACAGCCAGGAGGTGTCCGTGCCGTCGGCGCCACGGGCGTTCACGGCGAGGATGACCGGGGTCGGGGGCGCGTCGATCAGCGAGAACGTCTCCAGCCAGCCCGCGGGGTTCTTCGCGAGCAGCAGCCGCAGATCCCGGCCGAGGAAGGACACCACGTCGTACCGGCCGGCCACGGCCTGTACCTGGTACATACGCTCCAGCGCGACCTGCGGCGGCACCCCGAAGGTGGCCGCGACGGCGGCCGAGGTGGCGGCGTTCGCCCTGTTGGCGCGCCCCGGGAGCTGGAGATGGATCGGCCAGGCGGAGCCGTGCGGGTCGAGGACATGGTCCCCGTGGAGCGCCCAGCTCGGGGACGGCCTGCGGAAGCCGCACTCACCGCAGAACCAGTCGTCGCCGGGGCGCTGCATCACACCGCCGCAGGCGGGGCAGGACCAGGCGTCGTCCTTCCACTCCTGTCCCGCGGCCACCCAGACCACATTGGGGGAGGAGGAGGCGGCCCAGACGATCAGCGGGTCGTCGGCGTTGGCGACGACGACGGCCTTCGTGCCGGCGAGGCCCTCGCGCCACTTCTCGGCGAGCATCCGGGTCTCCGCGGCGCGGTCGAGCTGGTCGCGGGAGAGATTGAGCAGCGCGATCGCCTTCGGCGTGGTGTCCCGCGCCACACCGGCGAGATACTTCTCGTCGACCTCGATCACGCCGTACTTGGCGTCGGAACCGCCCGCGAGGGCGGAGGTGATGCCGGCCGGCATATTGGCGCCGAGCGCGTTGGAGACCACGGGCCCGGCGGCCCGCAGTGCCTCGGCGATCAGCCGGGTGGTGGTGGTCTTGCCGTTCGTCGCCGACACGAGGATGACGTCGAGGTGCTGCGCGAGCCGACCCAGCAGATCGGGGTCGAGTCTGAGCGCCACCTTGCCGCCGATCACCGATCCGCTGCCGCGGCCGGCGGCGCGCGACACCGCCGCAGCGGCCTTGCCCGCCGTCACGGCCAGCTTGGCCCGTGGCGTCAGCGGGTCCGTGTTGCCTGCCATCGTCCTTGATCCTCCTTGCGTCGGTCCGGGGTCAGCCTATCGAGATCCGGCCAAGGGCCCGAACCGCGGCACCGGGCGGGAAGGCGGAGGTCACCGTGACCGTACCCTGACCGGCATGCGAAACCGTTCGATCCCCGGCAGCACCGGACGAGTACGTGCCTTGAGAATGCTGGGCGATCCGGTGCTGCACGCCCGCTGTGAGCCTGTCACGGACTTCGGTCCCGCGCTGTCGGAGCTGATCGAGGACCTGTTCGCGACGATGTACGCCGCTCGGGGGGTCGGGCTCGCGGCGAACCAGATCGGCGTACCGCTCCGGGTGTTCGTGTACGACTGCCCGGACGACGAGGACGTCCGCCATCTCGGACACCTCGTCAATCCGCGGCTGACCCGGGCGGACGAGATCGTTCTGCGCGGCCCCGAGGGCTGTCTCTCGCTGCCGGGCATCGAGGCGGGTACGGAGCGGTACGACCATGCCGTGGCGGAGGGCGTCGACCGGCACGGTGAACCGCTGCGGATCGAGGGAACGGGCTTCTTCGCGCGCTGTCTCCAGCACGAGTGCGATCATCTGGAAGGCACGGTCTACCCCGACCGGCTCACCGGCAGGCGCCGCTCCAGAGTGCTGCGCGCCGCACGCCGCGCGCCCTGGTCCGCCGCCACGGCGGACTCGTACGTCTGATGGAGCGTTCAGAACCCGGGTCCGCCTTCGCGGTCGTCCACCGAGGCCAGCCGGCCCCACAGCAGATCCGCCAGGCTCCGTACCAACTGCTCGCGTGAGCAGGGCCGTTCACCGAGCCACCAGTCACCGGCCCCGTGCATCATCCCGACGATGCCATGGCCCCAGACCCGGGAGAGCTGCCCGCTGTCCGGACCGAGGTCGACCCGCTCCTCGATGACCTTGGCCAGCTCCTCGCCGAGACGCCGCAGCAGCGGAGCCGAGTGGCGGCCCACGTCGAAGCCCTGCTCGGGCAGTTGGGTGTCCTCGGCGGGATGCATCAGGAACCGGTAGACCTGGGGGCGCGCCTCGATCGCGGCGAGATACGTGTCGAGCGTGGCCTCCACGCGCCGGCGGCGCTCGGCGGGCGCGTCGAGCGCGGTCCGCAGGGCGTCGAGCAGCGCGTCGGTATGGCGCTTGGCGAGCGCGCGGTAGAGCCCGCCCTTGTCGCCGAAGTGACGGTAGAGAATGGGCTTGGTGATGCCCGCCTCGGCGGCGATGGCGTTCATGGAGGCGTGCGGGCCGTCCCGGAGCACGACCCGGTCGGCGGCCTCCAGCAACTGGCGTCTGCGCTGTCGCGCCGACCGCTGCTGTTCGGCCTGCTGTGTGGTCTCCATAGCTGATGTCTCCCCGCCCATGCGATTGCCTGACGCACCGGCAACGTAACACCCTGGCCGAGATCAATGCTGATCAGACCATGGCCGGTTGACATTTTCTACCTACCGGTAACAGACTGGCGTTACCGTGGGTAACATGTGTGAGCGGCACCGTGGTGACGCAGTGTGGGAGGGGAACCGTGGCCGAGTTCACGTTTGAACTCAATGACGACCAGAAGCAGGTCCGTGACTGGCTGCACGGCTTCGCCGCGGACGTCATCCGTCCCGCCGCCGCGGAGTGGGACGAGCGTGAGGAGACCCCCTGGCCGGTCATCCAGGAGGCCGCCAAGATCGGTGTCTACTCCCTCGACTTCTACGCCCAGCAGTTCTTCGACCCCACCGGTCTCGGTATCCCGATGACCATGGAGGAACTGTTCTGGGGCGACGCGGGCATCGCCCTGTCGATCGTCGGTACGGGCCTGGCGGCCGTGGGTGTCCTCGCCAACGGTACCGACGAGCAGATCGGTACCTGGATTCCGCAGATGTACGGCGACGTGGACGAGGTGAAGCTCGCCGCCTTCTGCTCGTCGGAGCCCGACGCCGGCTCCGATGTCGGCGCCATGCGCACCCGCGCGGTGTACGACGAGGCGAAGGACGAGTGGGTGCTGAACGGCACCAAGACCTGGGCGACCAACGGCGGCATCGCCCATGTCCATGTCGTGGTCGCCGTCGTCGACCCGGAACTCGGTTCGAAGGGCCACGCCTCCTTCATCGTCCCGCCGGCCACCCCCGGTCTCTCCCAGGGCCAGAAGTTCAAGAAGCACGGTATCCGCGCCTCCCACACCGCCGAGGTCGTCCTGGAGGACGTCCGGGTCCCCGGGCACTGTCTGCTCGGCGGGAAGGAGAAGCTGGACGAGCGGCTCGCACGGGCCCGTGAGCGGGCGAGGACGGCGCCGGGCGGTGAGCGGGTCAGGAACGCGGCCATGGCCACGTTCGAGGCCTCACGCCCCGCGGTCGGCGCGATGGCGGTGGGCACGGCCCGTGCGGCGTACGAGGTCGCGCTCGACTACGCGAGGACACGCAGCCAGTTCGGCCGCCCGATCATCGACAACCAGGGCATCGCCTTCCAACTGGCCGACATGCGGACCCGGATCGACGCGTCCCGGCTGCTGGTGTGGCGGGCCTCCTGGATGGCGGCCACCGGAAAGCCGTTCACCTCCGCCGAGGGCTCGATGTCCAAGCTGTACGCCAGCGAGACGGCGAAGCAGGTCACGGCCCAGGCCGTGCAGATACTGGGCGGCAACGGCTTCACCCGTGAGTACCCGGTGGAGCGCATGCACCGGGACGCCGCGATCTACACGATCTTCGAGGGGACGAGCGAGATCCAGCGTCTGGTGATCGCCCGCACCCTGTCGGGCATGCCGATCCGCTGAGGGTCGTAGTCGATGCCGAAGCCGATGCCGCGGCTACTGCTACTGCTACGGCCACGCACCGGGGCCGCCACGCGCGCGGCGGCCCCGGCGAGGACGGGTCAGCCGGGAAGCTGCGCCTCGATCGCCGCGATGACCTCGGGGTCCTCGGGCTCCGTACGCGGCCGGATCCGGGCGACGACCTCACCCTTGGGGGAGAGCAGGAACTTCTCGAAGTTCCACTGGACGTCCCCCGTCTCGCCCTGGGCGTCGGCCGACTTCGTCAGCTCCGCGTAGAGCGGATGCCGGGTCTCCCCGTTCACATCCGTCTTCTCCAGCAGCGGGAAGGTGACACCGTACGTCGCCGAGCAGAAGGTCTGGATCTCCTCCGCGGTGCCGGGCTCCTGTCCCGCGAACTGGTTGCTGGGTACGCCGAGGACGGTGAAGCCCCGCTCGCCGTACTGCTGCTGGAGCCGCTCCAGACCGGCGTACTGGGGGGTGAGGCCGCACTTGGACGCGACGTTCACCACGAGTACGGCCTTGCCCTCGTAGGCGGCCAGGGAGGTGGGTTCACCCGTGAGGGTGTGCAGCGGGATGTCGTACAGAGTCATCAAGATCTCCTCGGTCTCCGGCGTTCCTCCCCATTGTGGACCCGCGCACGACGGCCGCCTCCGGCGGGCTGATAGATCTTGGGACATGCGTGTATCCGGGATCGACGACGACGGTCCGGGCGAGGGCCCGGACGACTTCGGACGGCTGCCGGGCTCGGAGCCCGACCCCGGCCCGCCGGATCCACGCCGCGAGATCAGATGCGGTATGTGCGGCCGGCCGCTCACCGGTACGGCATCGCGCCGTACCGGCCTCGGGCCCGCCTGTGACGCCAAGCTCCATCCGCCCGCGCCGGACATCAGGACCCGTCGGCGCGAGGCCGACCAGGATCCGCTCCCCGGCGTCTGAGACCTACGGCACGGCCGGGTCGAGCCGCCGGAACAGACCCTCCTGCACCACCGAGACCAGCAGCCGGCCCTCGCGGTCGTAGATCCGGCCCCGCGCCAGTCCCCGGCCGCCCGTCGCGATCGGGGACTCCTGGTCGTACAGGAACCACTCGTCCGCGCGGAACGGGCGGTGGAACCACATCGCGTGGTCCAGCGACGCCATGTCGAAGCCCCGCGGCCCCCAGAGCGGCTCGACGGGGATCCGTACCGCGTCCAGCAGCGTCATGTCGCTCGCGTACGTCAGCGCGCAGGTGTGGACGAGCGGATCGTCGCCCAGCGGCCCCACCGCGCGCATCCACACCGCGCTGCGCGGATCCGCGTCCTTGATCTCCTCCTGGGTCCAGCGCAGCCGTTCCACATATCTGATGTCGAAGGGCTGGCGCCGGGCCATCCGCTCCAGCGGCTGGGGCAGCCGGCCCAGATGGGCGCGCACCTCCTCGCTGACCGTCGGCAGGGTCTCCGGGTCGGGGAACTCCAGCCGGGGCGGGAGCTGGTGCTCGAAGCCGGCCTCCTCCGGACGGTGGAAGGACGCCGTCAGATTGAAGATCGTGCGGCCCTGCTGGACGGCGGTGACCCTGCGGGTGGTGAACGACCGGCCGTCCCTTATCCGTTCGACCTGATACACGATCGGCACACCTGGGCGGCCCGGCCGCAGGAAGTACGCGTGCAGCGAGTGGACCGGCCGGTCCCCGTCGGTGGTACGGCCCGCCGCCACCAGGGCCTGGCCCGCCACCTGGCCGCCGAAGACCCGTTGCAGCGATTCCTGAGGGCTGCGCCCGCGGAAGATGTCGACCTCGATCCGCTCCAGATCGAGCAGATCGACCAGCCGCTCGGCGGGGTTCGTCATGACGCGGTGTGCTCCGTTCTCCGTCTCGTTCCCGTTCCCGGTCCAGGTCTCGTCCCGGTCCCGTCTCCCCCGTGCCGCCGGGTGCCCGGCCGGCGGCTCATGGCCGTGCCCGGAGCCGTCCGCCGCACTCAGAGCTGCCCCACGGATGTGACACGCACCACGGCCAGGCCCTCCTCGTCGGAGGCCGCCAGATCGACCTCCGCGCTGATGCCCCAGTCATGGTCGCCGTTGGGGTCGGCGAAGGTCTGGCGGACCCGCCACAGACCGTGCGCCGGGTCCTCCTCGATGGCGAGCAGCTTGGGGCCACGGGCGTCGGGCCCGGTGCCCAGGTCCTCGTACTCGTCCCAGTACGCGTCCATCGCCTCGCCCCAGGCATCCGCGTCCCACCCCGACTCGCCGTCCAGCTCGCCCAGTTCGCCGACCTTGTCCAGGGCGGCCAGCTCGACACGGCGGAACATCGCGTTGCGTACGAGGACCCGGAAGGCGCGGGCGTTGGCCGTGACCGGCCGGACCTGATCGGCCTTCTCCTGCGCCTGCTCGGCCGTCTCCACCTCCGGATTGGCGAGCTGCTCCCACTCGTCGAGCAGACTGGAGTCGACCTGACGCACCATCTCACCGAGCCACGCGGTGAGATCCTCCAGGTCCTCCGACTTCAGATCGTCCGGAATGGTGTGTTCCAGCGCCTTGTACGCGCCCGCCAGATAGCGCAGCACAATGCCCTCGGTCCTGGCCAGCTCGTAGAACGAGGTGAACTCGGTGAAGGACAGCGCCCGTTCGTACATGTCCCGGATCACCGACTTGGGCGAGACGGGATGGTCGCCCACCCAGGGATGGCTCTTGCGGTAGGTGTTGTACGCGTGGACCAGCAGCTCTTCGAGGGGCTTGGGGTACGAGACGTCCTGGAGCCGCTCCATCCGCTCCTCGTACTCGACACCGTCCGCCTTCATCGCGGCGACCGCCTCACCGCGCGCCTTGTTCTGCTGGGCCGCGAGGATCTGCCGCGGATCGTCCAGCGTGGACTCGACGACGGAGACCATGTCCAGCGCGTACGAGGGGGATTCGGGGTCCAGCAGCTCGAACGAGGCCAGCGCGAAGGTCGACAGCGGCTGGTTGAGCGCGAAGTCCTGCTGGAGATCGACCGTGAGCCGGACGATACGGCCCTCCGCGTCCGGGGTCTCCAGCCGCTCCACGACCCCGCCGTCCAGCAGCGAACGGTAGATCGCGATGGCCCGCCGGATGTGCCGGAGCTGCTGTCGACGCGGCTCGTGATTGTCCTCCAGCAGCCGGCGCATCGCCTCGAAGGCATTGCCCGGCCGCGCGATCACCGACAGCAGCATGGTGTGGGTGACCCGGAAGCGCGAGGTCAGCGGCTCGGGATCGGAACCGATGAGCTTCTCGAACGTGGTCTCCGACCAGGCGACAAAGCCCTCGGGGGCCTTCTTGCGCACCACCTTGCGGCGCTTCTTCGGATCGTCCCCCGCCTTGGCGAGCGCCTTCTCGTTCTCCACGACATGCTCGGGCGCCTGAGCCACGACCAGCCCCGCCGTGTCGAATCCGGCGCGGCCCGCCCGGCCCGCGATCTGGTGGAACTCCCGGGCGCGCAGGGTGCGGACGCGACTGCCGTCGTACTTGGTGAGCGCGGTGAACAGCACCGTACGGATGGGAACGTTGACACCGACGCCGAGTGTGTCCGTACCGCAGATGACCTTCAGCAGACCGGCCTGGGCGAGCTTCTCCACCAGTCGCCGGTACTTGGGGAGCATGCCCGCGTGGTGCACCCCGATGCCATGGCGCACATAGCGGGAGAGATTGCGGCCGAACTTGGTGGTGAAGCGGAAGTTGCCGATCAGATCGGCGATCCGGTCCTTCTCCTCGCGCGTGCACATATTGATGCTCATCAGCGACTGCGCCCGCTCGACGGCTGCGGCCTGGGTGAAGTGCACGATATAGACCGGCGCCTGCTTGGTCTCCAGCAGCTCGGTCAGCGTCTCGGTGATCGGGGTGAGGCGGTACTCGTACGACAGCGGGACCGGGCGCGTCGCGGACCGAACGACGGAGGTGGGCCGGCCCGTACGGCGGGTCAGGTCCTCCTCGAAGCGTGAGACATCGCCGAGGGTCGCCGACATCAGGATGAACTGGGCCTGCGGCAGTTCCAGGATGGGGATCTGCCAGGCCCAGCCGCGGTCCGGCTCGGCGTAGAAGTGGAACTCGTCCATCACGACCTGGCCGATGTCCGCGTACTTGCCGTCGCGCAGCGCGATCGACGCCAGCACCTCGGCGGTGCAGCAGATCACCGGGGCGTCGGCGTTCACGGAGGCGTCGCCGGTCAGCATGCCGACGTTCTCCGTGCCGAAGAGTTTGCAGAGGTCGAAGAACTTCTCCGAGACCAGTGCCTTGATCGGCGCGGTGTAGAAGGTGACCTTGTCTTGAGCCAGCGCCGTGAAGTGCGCACCCGCCGCGACCAGGCTCTTTCCGGAGCCGGTGGGGGTGGACAGGATGACGTTGGCTCCGGAGACCACCTCGATCAGCGCCTCCTCCTGAGCCGGATAGAGCGTGATGCCCTGGCCTTCGGCCCAGGAGGAGAAGGCCTCGAAGAGGGCATCGGGGTCGGCGTCCGGCGGGAGCTGATCGATAAGGGTCACGCCCCCATCTTGCCTGTCTTCCCCCTGGATACGGGAACCGGCCGGGGAAGCGAAGATCACGGACGGTACCCTGGCCTGTCAACTGGGCCCCCGTACGCGGGGCTTCACCACAACTGCACCGGGGCGGGTACAAGCATGATGGGACCGGCACACTCTCTGTCGGGGGCCGCGGCCTGGCTGGGGGTGGGCGCGGCGACGGCTGCCGCGGGCCACGGTATGCCCTGGCCGGTCCTGGTGGTCGGCGCGCTGATCTGCGCGGGCGCCGCGCTCGCCCCCGATCTGGACCACAAGGCGGCGACGATCTCCCGGGCGTTCGGCCCGGTGTCACGGACGCTCTGCGAGATCGTGGACAAGCTCTCGTACGCCGTCTACAAGGCCACGAGGAAGCCGGGCGACCCTCGCAGGAGCGGCGGCCACCGCACACTGACCCACACCTGGCTCTGGGCGGTGCTGACCGGGGCCGGCGCCTCGGCGGTGGCGTACGCGGGCGGACGCTGGGCGGTGCTCGCGATCCTGTTCGTCCATCTTGTGCTCGCCGTGGAGGGCCTGCTGTGGCGGGCCGCGCGGGTCTCCAGCGATGTGCTCGTCTGGCTGCTCGGCGCCACCAGCGCCTGGATCCTGGCCGACGTCCTGGACAAGCCGGGCAACGGCGCCGACTGGCTGTTCACCGCCCCGGGACAGGAGTACCTCTGGCTGGGCCTGCCGATCGTCCTGGGCGCGCTGGTGCACGACATCGGGGACGCGCTGACGGTGTCGGGCTGCCCGATCCTGTGGCCCATCCCGCTGGGCCGCAAGCGCTGGTACCCGATAGGCCCGCCGAAGGCGATGCGATTCCGGGCCGGCAGCTGGGTGGAGCTGAAGGTACTGATGCCGGCGTTCATGCTCCTGGGCGGCGCGGGCGCGGCGGCGGCACTGGGCGTCATATAGGGACTGGCGGCAGACCGGGACCGGGCCGGGCCGCGGGCCCGGTCCGGGGAGCGGTCCGCCACCGCCGTGTCCGGCGGCGGGGCGTCCGGCACCTCCACGCACCGGACGCCGCTCGCGTCAGCCGTGCCAGGAGCGCCACAGCGCCGCGTAGGCGCCGTTGGCCGCCACCAGTTCGTCGTGGCTGCCCAGCTCGCTGATCCGGCCCTCCTCGACCACCGCGATCACATCCGCGTCATGCGCGGTGTGCAGCCGGTGGGCGATCGCCACGACCGTACGGCCGTCCAGGACCTTGGCCAGCGAGCGCTCCAGATGCCGGGCCGCCCTCGGGTCCAGCAGCGAGGTCGCCTCGTCGAGCACCAGGGTGTGCGGATCCGCGAGCACCAGCCTCGCCAGCGCGATCTGCTGGGCCTGCGCCGGAGTCAGGGCCGTACCGCCGGAGCCGACCCCGGTGTCCAGACCGGCGTCCAGCGCCCGCGCCCAGCCGTCCGCGTCGACCGCCCCGAGGGCCGCCCACAGCTCGGCGTCCGCCGCGCCCGTACGGGCCAGCAGGAGATTGTCGCGCAGCGAGCCCACGAACACATGGTGCTCCTGGTTGACCAGGGCGACATGCTTCCGCACCCGCTCGGCGGGCATCCGGGACAGCTCCGCCCCGCCGAGGGTGATACGGCCCCGTCGCGGCCCGTAGATCCCCGCGAGCAGCCGGCCCAGTGTCGACTTCCCCGCTCCCGAGGGGCCGACCAGGGCGAGCCTGGTGCCGGGGCTGACGTCCAGCGTCACCTGGTGCAGTACGTCGACGCCCTCGCGGTAGCCGAAGTGGACCTCGTCGGCACTGACGTCCCGGCCGTCCGGCACGACCGACGCGTCGCCGGCCTCCGGCTCGATGTCCCGTACCCCGACGAGCCGGGCGATGGACACCTGCGCGACCTGGAGTTCGTCGTACCAGCGCAGGATCAGACCCACCGGGTCCACCAGCATCTGGGCGAAGAGCGCGCCCGTCGTGAGCTGCCCGACCGAGATCCAGCCCTGGAGGACGAAGACGCCGCCCATCACCAGCACGGCCAGGAAGATCGTCGTATGGGTGAGATTGATGACCGGGAACAGCACCGACCGCAGCCACAGCGTGTACCGCTCCCACGCCGTCCACTCCGCGATCCGCTGCTCCGACAACGCCACCCGGCGCTCCCCGAGGCGGTGCGCCTCCACGGTCCGGCCGGCGTCGACGGTCTCGGCGAGCATGGCCGCGACGGCCGCGTACCCGGCGGCCTCCGAGCGGTACGCCGAGGGCGCCCGCCGGAAGTACCAGCGGCATCCGACGATCAGCAGCGGCAGCGCCACCAGCACCGCGAGCGCCAGCGGCGGCGCGGTGACGGCCAGCGCGCCGATCAGCAGTCCGGCCCACACCACGCCGATCGCGAGCTGCGGTACGGCCTCGCGCATGGCGTTCGCGAGCCGGTCGATGTCGGTGGTGATACGGGAGAGCAGATCGCCGGTCCCCGCGCGTTCCAGCACACCGGGCGGCAGCCCGACGGCCCTGACGAGGAAGTCCTCGCGCAGATCCGCGAGCATCTCCTCGCCGAGCATCGCCCCGCGCAGCCGTACCAGCCGGGTGAACACGGTCTGGATCAGCAGCGCGACGGCGAACACCGCCGCCGTGCGCTCCAGATGCAGCTCACGCGCCCCGTCGGCCAGATCCTCGACGATGCCGCCCAGCAGAAACGGGCCCACCATCGAGGCGATCACCGAGACCGCGTTGACGGCGACCAGCAGGATGAACGCCTTGCGGTGCCGGCTCAGCAGCTCGCTCACATAGGCCCGTACGGTCGCGGGGGTCCCGACCGGCAGGGTCGTCGCCGACTCCGGTGCCGCCGGGTCGTACGCCGGTGGCGCCACGCCGATCATGCTGATTCCTCGATCTCTTCCCGGGCCCGCGGCGACGCCGGCTCCATGATGTGCTCTCGCTCCGGGCGCTGTTCCCGTCCGGTCTCTTCCCGCTGTTCCGGTGCCTGTTCTCGTTCCTGTTCTCGTCCCTGATCCTGTGCGTGGTCTTGTTCGTGTTCGGTCTCGCGGGTGACGACCGCCCGGTAAGCGGCGTCGCTCCGCACCAGCTCGCGGTGGACACCCACCGACGCGACCTCGCCGTCGTGGAGGAAGACCACACGGTCCGCGTGGTCCAGCAGCAGCGGTGAGGAGGCGAACACCACGGTCGTACGGCCGGCCCGCAGCTCCTTCACGCCCTGGGCGATCCGTGCCTCCGTGTGCGAGTCCACGGCGGACGTCGGCTCGTCGAGCACGAGCACCTCCGGGTCGGTCACCAGCGAACGGGCCAGCGCCAGCCGCTGGCGCTGCCCGCCGGAGAGCGAACGGCCGCGTTCGGTGATCCTGGACCGCATCGGGTCACCGCTGCCGTCCACCGACGCCTGGGCGAGCGCGTCGAGGACATCCGCGCACTGGGCGGCGGTGAGTGCCTTCTCCGGATCGACCGCGCCCGAGGCCGGGATGTCCAGCAGCTCCGTGAGCGTGCCGGACAGCAGCACCGGATCCTTGTCCTGGACGAGAACACTGGCCCGTGCGGCGTCCAGCGGGAGATCGTCCAGCGCCACCCCGCCGAGCAGTACGGACGGACTCTTCTCCTCCTCGGCCGCATGGCCCCCGAGCCGTTCGGCGAGCCTTCCCGCCGCGTCCGGATCGCCGCAGACCACGACGGTCAGCAGTCCGGCCGGGGCGAGCAGCCCGGTGGCGGGGTCGTACAGATCCCCGGTCGGCCTGGCGTCGTCGAGACCGCCGCGCTCGTCCTCGTACGCCGTCCGCTCCAGCGACAGCACGCGCGCCGCGCGCTTCGCGGAGGGCCGGGAGAAGGAGTACGCCATGGCGATCTCCTCGAAGTGCCGCAGCGGGAAGAGCAGCAGGGTCACCGCGCTGTAGACGGTCACCAGACCGCCGACCTCGATCCGTCCGTCCAGGGCGAGGCGGGAGCCGTACCAGATGACGGAGATCAGCATGACGCCCGGCAGCAGCACCTGGATCGCCGAGATCAGCGACCACATACGGGCGCTGCGGACGGCGGCCTCGCGCACCTCCTGCGAGGCGGCGCGGTAGCGGCCGAGGAACAGCTCCTCGCCGCCGATGCCGCGCAGTACCCGCAGCCCGGCGACGGTGTCCGAGGCCAGTTCGGTGGCCTTGCCGGCCTTCTCGCGCTGGACATCGGCCCGCTGGGTGGCGCGGGGGAGCAGCGGCAGTACGGCGAGGGCGAGGACCGGCACACCGACGGCGACCAGCGTCCCGAGCTCGGGCAGATAGAGCACCAGACCCACACAGATCATCACGATCGCGATGGCGGCGGCCAGGAAGCGCGAGAGCGCCTCGACGAACCAGCCGATCTTCTCCACATCGCCGGTTGAAACGGCTACGACCTCACCGGCGGCCACCCGGCGGGTCAGCGCGGAGCCCAGGTCCGCGGTCTTGCGGGCCAGCAGCTGCTGGAGACGCGCGGCGGCGGTGATCCAGTTGGTGACGGCGGAGCGGTGCAGCATGGTGTCACCGACGGCGATGGCGGCTCCGAAGAGCGCGATGAGGGCGCCGGCGAGGGCGAGCCGGCCGCCGGAGCGGTCGACGACCGCCTGGACGGCGAGGCCGGCGCCCACCGAGAGACCGCCGATACCGGTGAAGTGCACCAGCCCCCAGGCGAGGGCCTTGAGCTGGCCGCCGAGCTGTTTACGTCCGAGCCACAGCAGGAACCGGGGGCCTGACCGAGCGTCGGGGATCCCTGGATCGGGATACGGAAGGTCGCGAATCTGCATGATGTCCCATGACTCGTGGAGTGGCCCAAACCGTGCAAGGTTCGCCCTGGTGGAGGGCCGGGGGCAACGGGTTTTCCGCGCTGAGCGCCAGATCGAGCCAGTTGGGGCCATGCCGGGGGGACATTCCGGAGACAACCCGGAGGGCTGGCCGGAACCCGTCGGCCTGGTCCGATCCGGCAACGGCCGGCGCGCTTCCGCCCCTACCTGTGAGGTGTCCCGGTGGTAGTCCCAGCGTGGATCTGTGGTCCCAGCGTGGATCTGTGGTGCGGATCAGCGGCGCGGGTCTACGGCGGGCAGCCGCGAGGAAGGCCGACCGCTCCCCGGGGCACCCGCCCCGGGTGCTCGGCGGCGGCGCGGCTCAACAGTGGTGGTGGCGACCCCCGTCGACCAGTGTCGACAGCAGTCCGCCGAGCACCTCGCGCTGATCGGCGGTGAGGGGCGCGAGGATGTCCTCCGCCGCGGTCCGCCGCGCGCCGCGCAGCGACCTCAGCGTGGCCCGGCCGCTGTCGGTCAGCTCGATACGGACGACCCTGCGGTTGGTCGGGTCCGGCGCGCGCCGGACCCAGCCGCTCGCCTCCAGCCCGTCGACGAGGCTGGTCACGGCCCGGGGCACCACTTCGAGGCGCTCGGCCAGATCGGCCATCCGCGGCGGCTGGTCGTAATACGCGACCGTGCGCAGCAGCCGCGCCTGCGCGGGGGTGATACCGATCGGCTCCATCTGCCGCTTCTGGGCGCGCTGGAGCCGACGGGTCAACCGCAGCAACTGCTCGGCCAGCATGCCGTCGGCGTCGGGGGTGCTCATACGGGAACAATATCAGGACCCCGTTCATTGTGTACATAGGTAACAGTGAGCTAGGCTCTGAAGCCGACCTTGGAAAACGTATCCGATCCACGCTTCCGCGGAAGCCCTCCCGCCCTTCGAAGGAGCCCATGAAACCCGACGAATCCACCTGGACACCCCCGCCCCGGCCGAAGCGTGAGGGGCAGTCGGAGCCGCCCGCGCAGCTCCGGCGCATCTTCGGTCTCTTCCGCCCCTATCGCGGCCGGCTCGCGATCGTGGGGCTGCTGGTCGCCGCCTCGTCGCTGGTCTCGGTAGCCTCTCCGTTCCTGCTCCGCGAGATCCTCGACACCGCGATCCCGCAGGGCCGCACCGGACTGCTCAGCCTGCTCGCCCTCGGCATGATCGCCACCGCCGTCGTCAACAGCGTCTTCGGCGTGCTCCAGACGCTGATCTCCACGACGGTCGGCCAGCGGGTCATGCACGATCTGCGCACCGGTGTCTACACCCAGCTCCAGCGCATGCCGCTCGCCTTCTTCACCAGGACGAGGACCGGCGAGGTCCAGTCCCGTATCGCCAATGACATCGGCGGAATGCAGGCGACCGTCACCTCGACCGCGACCTCCCTGGTCTCCAATCTCACGGCCGTCGTCGCCTCGGTCGTCGCGATGCTCGCCCTGGACTGGCGGCTCACCGTCGTCTCACTGCTTCTGCTGCCGCTCTTCGTCTGGATCAGCCGTATCGTCGGCCGCGAGCGGAAGAAGATCACCACGGAGCGCCAGCGTCAGATGGCCACGATGGCGGCCACCGTCACCGAATCACTCTCGGTGAGCGGCATTCTGCTCGGCCGCACGATGGGGCGTGCCGACTCGCTGACCAAGTCCTTCGCCGACGAGTCCGAGCGGATGGTCGATCTGGAAGTGCGCTCGAACATGGCGGGGCGCTGGCGCATGTCCACCATCGGCATCGTCATGGCCGCCATGCCCGCTGTCATCTACTGGGCCGCGGGTTTCGCGATGGGCGCCGGCGGCACCGCTGTTTCCATCGGTACGCTCGTCGCCTTCGTCTCGCTCCAGCAGGGCCTGTTCCGTCCCGCCGTCAGCCTGCTCGCCACCGGGGTGCAGATGCAGACCTCGCTCGCCCTGTTCCAGCGCATCTTCGAGTATCTCGACCTGCCGGTCGACATCACCGAGCCCGAGCGGCCGGTCCGTATCGACAGGGCCCGCGGGGAGGTGCGGTTCGACGGAGTCGACTTCAGCTATGACGAGAAGGGCGGACAGCTGAATCTCCAGGGGATCGATCTGACCGTTCCGTCCGGCGGCAGCCTCGCCGTGGTCGGGCCCACCGGCTCCGGCAAATCGACCCTCAGCTATCTCGTACCCCGGCTGTACGACGTGACCGGCGGCCGGGTCCTGCTCGACGGTGTCGATGTGCGCGAGCTGGACTTCGACACACTCGCCCGCGCTGTCGGCGTGGTCTCCCAGGAGACCTATCTCTTCCATGCCTCCGTCGCCGAGAATCTGCGCTTCGCCAAACCGGCGGCCACGGACGAGGAGATAGAGACGGCCGCCAGGGCCGCCCAGATCCATGACCACATCGTCTCGCTCCCCGATGGTTACGACACCCTGGTGGGCGAGCGTGGATACCGCTTCTCCGGAGGAGAGAAGCAGCGGCTCGCGATCGCCCGTACGATCCTGCGCGACCCGCCGGTGCTGATCCTGGACGAGGCGACCAGCGCGCTGGACACCCGTACCGAACACGCGGTGCAGCAGGCCATCGACGCGCTCTCCCGGGGGCGTACCACCATCACCATCGCGCACCGGCTCTCCACCGTCCGGGACGCGGACCAGATCGTCGTTCTCGACGGGGGCCGTGTCGCCGAGCGGGGCACCCATGACGAGCTGCTCCGCCAGGACGGGCGCTATGCGGCCCTGGTCCGCAGGGACAGCCTGCCGGGACACGCCGATGACCTGGCGCCGGTCACCACCTGAGCGTGGTCGTCGCTCTGCCGCGTTCCCGGCGTGAACGCGGCAGCACCGCCACTCCCATGGGACAGCTCCCGTGGGATACCTCCCGTAGGCGGACCACCCCCGTACGTATGCCATCCGTGTCGCCGCACCTCAGGTACCGGGATCGGTGATCACTCCGGGTTACCGTGCCCATATGATGAACGAGCCTCCGGGGGCGAGACCCGGTCGCAGACTCCGTCTGACCCGCCGTGGCCGGCTGGTCCTGCTGGTGGCCACCACCCTCGCCGTCGGGGCGGCGGTGCTGGTGCCCGTACTCCTGATGGGCGGGGAGAGCGGCGACGAGAAGATTTCCAGACTGGTCATTACGGAAGGGCGACGCGCCTCCGAGGTGTTCGCGTCCGTCGACAAGGCCCTGGAACTGCCGATGGGCACCACCAAGGACGCCGCGACCGCCGCGGCGAAGGCCGCGCGGCTCAAACTGCCGGGGGCGGCCAAGGGCAACCCCGAGGGCTATCTCTTCCCGGCCACCTATCCCATCGATTCCTCGACCACTCCGGCCGGGCTGCTGAGCTATATGGTCAACACCGCGAACCAGAAGTTCACGGGCGACCAGGTCACCGCCGGTTCCGAGCGCAACGGTATGACGGCCTATCAGTCGGTCACCATCGCCAGCATCGTGCAGGCCGAGGCCGATTCACCGACCGATATGGCCAAGGTCTCCAGGGTCGTGCACAACCGGCTCGCCCTGGGCATGCCGCTTCAGATGGACTCGACCCTCAACTACGCGCTCAACCGCAACACACTCGACACCACGCACGCCGACACGAAGATCGACAACCCCTACAACACCTATCAGCGCAAGGGGCTGCCGCCGACACCGATCGGGAATCCGGGCGAGGAGGCGATGAACGCGGCGCTCAACCCCTCACACGGCGAGTGGCTGTACTTCGTCACCGTGGCGGAGGGAGACACCCGCTTCACCAACAACTACTCCGAGCACCAGAAGAACGTGGAGGAGTTCAACGAGAAACGTGCCCACGCGAACGGCGACACGGACGGCGACACGGACGGCTGAGAGCGGCCGTGTTCAGACCGCCGCCGCGGGCGCCCGCTCCAGCAGCCGCTTGATGTCCCGTACCGCCGCCCGGCCCGCCCGGTTGGCGCCGATGGTGGACGCCGAGGGGCCGTATCCGACGAGATGGACGCGTTCGTCCCGTACCGCGCGCGTCTCCTCGACCCGGATGCCGCCGCCCGGCTCCCGCAGCCGCAGCGGTGCGAGATGGTCGACGGCGGCACGGAAGCCGGTCGCCCAGAGGATCACATCGGCCTCCACCGTCCGCCCGTCGTCCCAGGCCACCCCGGCGGGGGTGATCCGGTCGAACATCGGCAGCCGGTCGAGTACGCCCTCCTCACGCGCCCTGATGATCGCGTCGTTCAGCGGCAGTCCGGTCACCGAGACCACGCTCTGCGGGGGCAGCCCCTGGCGTACCCGCTCCTCGACGAGCGCGACGGCGGCCCGCCCCTGCTCCTCGCCGAACGGACCCTCGCGGAACACGGGCGGACGCCGGGTCACCCAGGTCGTGTCCGCCGCCACCTTCGCGATCTCCATCAGATGCTGGGTGCCCGAGGCCCCGCCGCCCACCACGATCACCCGCAGACCGGCGAACTCCTCGGGGCCCGGGTAGTTCGCCGTGTGCAACTGGCGTCCCAGAAAGGTTTCCTGGCCCGGATAGCGCGGCCAGAACGGGCGGTCCCAGGTCCCGGTGGCGTTGATCAGCGAACGGGCCGACCAGTTCCCCTCGGAGGTCTCCACCAGCAGCCGGCCGCCGGTGCCCTCGCGTACGGCCGTGACATCGACGGGCCGGTGGACCCGGAGGCCGAAGCGACTCTCGTACGCGGTGAAGTAGCCGCCGATCACCTCGGAGGAGGGACGGCCGTCGTCGGCCGGTCCGGTGATCAGCTCCATACCGGGGAGCGCGTGCATGCCGTGGACCTTGCCGTAGGTCAGCGAGGGCCAGCGGAACTGCCAGGCGCCGCCCGGCCCGGGGGCATGGTCGAGCACGACGAAGTCGCGGTCCGGTTCGAGCCCGGACCGCCGCAGATGGTAGGCGCCGGACAGTCCTGCCTGTCCGGCGCCCACGACCACCACATCGATGTCCCGTACCCCGAAGTCGTTCACGGTTCTACGAACAGCGTCGGGACGGGGAATCTTCCCGCCCATCGGAGGGGTGCCGGTTTGCCCCGGCTCAATGATGCGCGACGTGTGCGTCGGCTCGTGATGCGAGACGTGTGCCTCGGCCAGGGCCCGGCCCGTTACGGCTCGGGTTCGGTCGGCCCGGCCCGCTCAGCGGCCCCCGGCGAGCAGCAGGGGCGCGCCACCGGGCGCGGACGCCGGACGGCCGTTCGCCGCGGGCACGCCCAGCAGCGGCGAGGCCGGGATCTGCGCCAGGAGTCCACGGCTCGCCAGCTCCGGGGTCACGCCCTCGCCGAACCAGTACGCCTCCTCCAGATGCGGATAGCCGGAGAGCACAAAGTGTTCGATGCCCAGCTCGTGGTACTCCTCGATCCGGTCGGCGACATCGGCATGGCTGCCCACCAGCGCCGTGCCCGCGCCGCCCCGGACCAGACCGACCCCGGCCCAGAGATTGGGCGAGATCTCCAGGTCGTCACGGGATCCGCCGTGCAGGGCGAGCATCCGCTGCTGGCCCACCGACTCGCTCCTGCCCAGTGCCTGCTGGGCCGCCGCGACCGTGTCGGGATCGAGATCGGCCAGCAGCCGGTCGGCCGTCGCCCAGGCCTCCTTCGCGCTGTCCCGCGAGATGGTGTGCAGCCGGATGCCGAAGCGGACCGTACGGCCACGCTCCTCGGCCAGCCCCCGGATCCAGTCGATCTTCTCCTTCACCTGGGCCGGGGGCTCGCCCCAGGTCAGATACACATCCACGTGCTCGGCGGCGACGGGTCCCGCCGCGGCGGACGAACCGCCGAAGAAGATCTCGGGCAGCGGGTCGGGCGGCAGCGCGGTGAGCCCGCCCTCCACCTGGTAGTGCTCGCCGTCGAAGTCGTACGGACGCCCGCCCCAGACACCCCGGATCACGGACAGGAACTCCGCCGTCCTGGCGTAGCGGCGGTCGTGGTCGAGATGGTCCCCGAAGCGCCGCTGCTCGGTCGAGTCGCCGCCGGTCACCACATTGAGCAGCAGCCTGCCACGGGTGACCCGCTGATACGTGGCCGCCATCTGCGCCGCCAGCACCGGCGAGATCAGCCCCGGCCGGAAGGCCACCAGGAACTTGAGCCGGTCCGTCTGCTGCGCGAGCGCCACCGTCGTCAGCCAGGAGTCCTCGCACCAGGTGCCCGTCGGTGTCAGCACCGCTTCGAATCCGAGTTGTTCGGCGGCCTTGGCGATCTGCGCGAGATACTCGATGTCGGGCGCCCTGACCCCGCTCACCGGGGTGATCCTGGAGCGCTTGATGCCGCCGTCGGTGTACGCGTGACGGTCCACGAGCGTACGTCCGTCGCCGCCGGTCGGCAGGAACCAGTGCAGATGGATGCTCATCGGGAAGTGGCCTTTCCGTAGCTGCGCGCCGGCGAGGTCGACGGCGGCAGGTCCTTGTTGAAGCGGTCGTCCACGTAGTCGGCGATGTCGAACCGGCGGGGAATGAGTTTCAGATCGGCGAAGGTGTCGGCGATGACCTGCTCGGAGTCGACGGCGAGCTGGTCGAGGGCGACCGGCACCCGGGTGCCATGGGTCAGCTTCACGGCGTCCAGGGCCACTTCGTACGGCAGTCCCGTCTCCTTCGCCCAGACCTTCGCCCACTCCTCGGGGTGGTCGAAGACCCAGTCCTGGGCCCGGCGCAGCCGCTCGACATAGTCACCGATGGCATCCGCCTTCGCCTTGTCCGCGAGGGCGGAGGGCGCGGCGACCTGGAAGTTCAGACCGTTGACGACGCCCTCGCCGTCGGTCAGCACCCGCCCCTGTCCGGCCTGGAGCACCTGTGAGGTGTACGGGTCCCAGACCGCCCACGCGTCCACCTTGCCGCTGGTGAACGCGGCGAGCGCGTCGGCCGGCTGCAACAGCGTGACCTCGATGTCGTCCAGTGTGAGACCGGCCTCCTTGAGCGAGGCGATGAGCTGGTAGTGCGCCGAGCTGCCCTGGGCGACCGCGACCGACTTCCCCTTGAGATCGGTGGTCCTGGTGAGCGGCGAGTCCTCGCGTACGAGAATGGCCTCGCCCCGGGAGGAACCGTGGGTCGCGGCCACGATCGTGATCTTCGAGTCGGCTCCGGCGGCGAAGACAGGCGGAGTGTTGCCGACGGAACCGACGTCCACGGCCTTGGCGTTGACGGCTTCGAGCATGGGCGGACCGGAGGTGAAGGTCGACCACTTGATCTTGTAGGGAAGATCGTCGAGTTCACCGGCGGCGCGCAGGACGGCCTCGGAACCACCCTTCTGGTCACCCACGTTGAGGGTCAGGGAACCCTTGCCGTCGACGGAGCCGCCCCCGCCGCCCGAGTCGTCGGCGGACGAGGTGCCGGAGCAGGCGGCGAGCAGGAGCGTGAGGGGGAGGAGGACGGCGGGCAGGAAGCGTTTCATGGGGCGAGTCGCTTTCTGGGGAGGGGGGAGGGGGCGCGGGGAGTGGGGAGAGTGCGCCGGAGCGCGCGAGAAGGTCGGACGTCGAACGGGGCGGTGTCGAATGGGGCGGTGTCGATCGAGGTGGTGTCGAACGGGGCGGTGGTGCGCGGGGCGGTGGTGCGCGGCACCGCGCGGGTGTCGTCCACCACTACGCGACGGCGCTGGGGGCGGCCGGTTCGTCGACTCCGAGTTCGGTGAGCAGGCGTGAGCGGAGCGCCGCGAAGCCGGGATCTCCCACGGAGCGCGGACGGTCCAGCGCGACATCCGTCTCGTACGCGATGACACCGTCACGCATCACCAGCGCCCGGTCCGCGAGGAGCAACGCCTCCTCCACGTCATGGGTGACCAGCAGGACCGCGCAGCCGCGCCGCTGCCACAACTCGGCCACCAGCCGCTGGGCGTTGAGCCGCGTCAGCGCGTCCAGCGCGCCGAACGGCTCGTCGAGCAGCAGCAGATCGGGTTCCCGTACGAGCGCCCTGGCCAGCGAGGCGCGCTGGGCCTCGCCGCCCGACAGTGTCTTGGGCCAGGCACCGGAGCGATGGCTGAGCCCCACCTCCTCCAACGCGCTCTCGGCGACGGCTCGTTGGGGCTTGCCGTCGAGACCGAGCAGTACGTTGCGCCAGACCCGTTTCCATGGCATCAGCCGTGGTGCCTGGAACGCGACGGCACGCCGTTTCGGTACGAGCACCGTGCCCTCGATATCGCGGTCGAGTCCCGCGAGCACCCGCAGCAGCGTCGACTTGCCGCAGCCGCTGCGGCCCAGCAGCACCGTGAACTCCCCGGGGCGCAGCGTCAGATCGAGCTTGTCGATCACGGGCCGTCCGTCGAAGGCGCGGGTCAGTCCCTCGACCCGTACCGCGGTGCTGTCGGCCGCGCCGCCGCGCGGACTCGGACTCACTGGCCCTGGAAGGTCGGTCGCCATTGCAGCAGCAGCCTTTCGAGAGTGCGGACGACGGCGTCGGCGAGCAGACCGAGAAAGGCGTAGACGACCAGGCAGACGACGATGACATCGGTACGGAAGAACTCCCGGGCCTGGTTCATCAGAAAGCCGATACCGGCGTCGGCGTTGATGGACTCGCCGAAGACCAGCGCGAGCCAGGCGGTGGCGAGCGAGTACCGCAGACCGGTCATCGCCCCTGGCAGCGCGCCCGGCAGTACGACATGCCGGACCAGTCCCCACCGGCCGAGCCCCAACGACTGCCCCGCCTCGATGAGCTGCTCGTCGACTCCGCGAATTCCCGCGTACACGTTGAGATAGAGATGGAAGGCGACACCGAGCGCGATGAGCGCGATCTTGGGTGCCTCGCCGATACCGAGCCAGATGATGAAGAGCGGGATCAGCCCGACCCACGGCACGGTACGGAGCATCTGTACGGTCGCGTCGACCAGATCCTCACCGAGCCGGGAGAGCCCCGAGACGAGGGCGAGGGAGATACCGATGACCCCGCCGAGCAGCAGCCCGACGGCGACACGCTGGAGTGAGACACCCATGGCGGCGGGCAGGGTCCCGTCCGCGATCAGATCGCCCGCGGCGCCGGCGATCGTGCCGGGTGAGGCGAGGATGTCCTCGTGGAGCACGCCCGTCGCGCTGAGCACCTGCCAGGCGAGCAGAAGCAGCAGCGGCCCGACGGTGCGGCGCAGCCACCGGGGTACGGAGCGCCGCCGGGAGCCGGGCGCGGAGGCGGGGACGATCGGCTCCAGATCGGGTTGCCGGCTCTTGGACAGGACGGAAATATCCGGCGGGGCATGGCCGAGAGTCATAACAGCTCCACGGGGGGCGACAGCACGCGGAAGGGGGAAGACGCGGCTCGACGTCCGTGTGCGCCGGTACGACGACGGCACACGGTCAGGGGGTTACGGCACTCATCCGGGAAGGAAGCCGGGGCATGACCGGCGAGAAGAACGGCGCGGACGCCTGAAAAGGATCAGCGGCCGCGACAACACGCGGCGGACGCCACCCGCAGCAGGTCGATATGACCGCGCGTGGTGAGCAGAGCTGAACGCAACATGGCGCAGAACGTAGCGAGCGTTTCCGGATCCGGTCAATGGTGTCTCGGCACGCGGACGAGCGATCCCATGGACCGGGCGGCAGGATGGGGGGCATGTCCGACGCGTTCACCACCAGAATCCTGAACATCACCACCGGCACGCATGAGGCCGTGACCGATCTGACCCATGTCTGCGAGGAGTTCCTCCAGCAGACCGCGGCGGGCCGGGACGGCCTGCTCAATGTCTTCGTACCGCACGCCACCGCCGGGGTGGCCCTCATCGAGACCGGCGCCGGCAGCGACGACGACCTGCTCACCGCGCTCCGTTCCCTGCTCCCCGCCGACAACCGCTGGCGCCACCGCCACGGCACCCCCGGCCACGGCCGCGACCACGTACTCCCCGCCCTGGTCCCCCCACACGCCACCCTCCCCGTCATCGGCGGCCGCCTGGCCCTGGGCACCTGGCAGTCGGTCTGCCTGGTCGACACCAACACCGACAACCCCGACCGCCAGGTTCGACTGAGCTTCCTGGGCTAGGGCGTTGCTTCGGGCGGAGGGCCGGGGCGAAGTCGGCCGCGCCACCCGGCCCGGTCCGGCCCCCGCCTCCACTGACCGGCTACAACACCTTCGGGGAGGAGACCGGGAGCCGGGACGAACGGGGCGCCGTGACCCGTACCGCGCTCGACCGGTCAGGCCGCCCGACCTCGGTGACACTGCCGGACTACACCCCTCCGGGCGGCAGCGGGATCAGCGCGGTGGAACACACCACCTATGACGCGCTCGGGCAGGTCATCGCCGAGTCGGACGCACTGGGCCGCACGACCCGCTACGCGTACGACCAGCTCGGCCGGATCGTCGAGCGGACGGACCCGGCGGCGCAGTCGCCGGCCTCCCAGCTGTACGAGGAGTCCCCGCTCCTGCCAGGCGGGTCCTTCTCGCTCGACGGAGGCGGGATCACCCGGTACGCCTGGACGCCGACCGGTCTCCAGCTCTCCGTGACCGATCCGACCGGGGCCAGGGCGGAGGCCACGTACGACGAACTCGGTCGGCAGCTCACCGCGACGGTGGTCGAGCGCTATCCATCGCCTCGGAATCTGACGAGCCGTTACACCTGGGACGACGCGGGCAACCAGACCGACTCCAGTACTCCCGCCGGCCGTATCACTCGCGGCACGTTCAATGCCGCGGGAGAGCCGGTGACGGTGACCAACGCGGCCCAGGGAGTGACCAGGTTCGGCTACGACGGTCTGGGCCGGACAACGGAAACCACCGACCCCACCGGGCGCAGGACCATGATGGCCTACGACGCGCTCGACAACGTCACCAGCATCGCCGACTACGGCACCGGCAGCACCGTACTGCGTACCACCGAGGCGGAGTTCGACGTCAACGGCAACCTTCTCGCCGCCGTCTCCGCCACCGGTGCGCGCACCACATACACGTACGACGCCCTGGGCCGTATGACCGGGCAGGCGGAGCCTGTCGCCGACGGCCGGTCGATCACGATGGCCTTCGGCTACGACGCCGCGGGCAACCGCACACGGACGACCGACGGCCGCGGCAACACCACCACGTACACCTACACTCCTTGGGGGCTGCCGGAGTCGACCGTCGAACCGGTGACGGCCGCGCACCCGGCCCTGGCCGACCGTACCTTCACCACCGTCTACGACGCGGCGGGCCAGGATGTGGCCGAGCTGCTGCCCGGCGGAGTCAGGCGGGAGCGGACCTACGACGCGTTGGGCCGGCTGACCGGGGAGACCGGCACCGGCGCGGAAGCCGCCACCAGCACCCGTACCTTCGCCTACGACCTGGCGGACCGGATGATCTCCCAGGGCACCGACTCGCTCCTCGCCCAGGACACGTTCACCTACGACGACCGGGGCCTGCTGCTGACCGCGCAGGGGCCGAGTGGCACCTCTTCGTACACGTACGACGCCGACAGCGGCATGACCGCGCGGACCAACGGGGGCTGGACGACCGAGTACGGCTACGACAGCGCGGGCCGGATCGACTGGCTGTGGGACGAGATCACCGGTAACGACATCTGGTACGACTTCGACGCGGCCGGACGCCCGACCGTCGAGCAGTACGCCGTACTGCCGGCGGGTTCCACGGACTGGACGGTATCCGCTCGCCGCAGCTACGGCTATGACAGCCTGGGCCGGCTCACCAGCGACAGGATCACCGACCCGACCGGCGTCACGCAGACCGCGTCGACGAGCTACGGGTATGACCTCGACGACCGGCTCACCAGCAAGTCCACCCAGGGCGTCGCCGGAGCCTCCGACCACACCTACGCATACGACCGGGCGGGCCGGCTGACCGCCTGGACGAACGGCCCGGCCACCACGTCCTACGAGTGGGACGACGCGGGCAACCGGACCGGGGCCGGGAACGCGGTCTCCACGTACGACGCACGCAACCGCCTGCTGACCGACGGCACTTCGGCATACGGCTACACGCCTCGCGGCACCCTGTCCTCGGTGACCGCACCGGCCCAGGACACCCGCACCGTGTCGTTCGACGCCTTCGAGCGCAAGATCACCGACGGCGCCTCCACCTTCGCCTACGACTCACTCGACCGCGTGCTCCGCAGCGGGCAGACGTCCTTCAGCTACGACGGCGGCTCCAACAACCTGGCAACCGACGGCACGGGCCGCTACTCCCGTACCCCCGACGGCTCCCTGCTGGCCATCGCCAAGGGCACGACCAGACAGTGGGCCGTCACGGACCAGCACACCGATCTGGTCGCCGGTCTCTCACCCGACGGAACGACGGTGACGGGCTCGACGTCCTACGACCCCTTCGGCGAGCAGACCGCCTCGGCCGGCACCACATCCGCCCTCGGCTACCAGTCCGGCTGGACGGACCCCGCCTCGGGCGACGTCAACATGGCCGCCCGCTGGTACCAGCCGGGGACGGGCGGCTTCAGCTCCCGCGACACCCTGCGGCCCGAATCGGGTCCGTCGGCGCAGGCCAACCTCTATCTCTACGGAAACGGCGACCCGCTCAACGGCATCGATCCCAGCGGGCACAAGAGCATCGCGCTGGGCGGCGTGCCGCGGGGCGGCGTCGGGATGTCGTACTCATACACCGGCAAGCCGTACACCACCGCACGCGCCAGTGGGACCGGACGCTCCTCCGGAGGCGGCCGCTGCACCTACAACTGCGGCACCGGCGTACGCCCCGCCACCACCCCCACCAGCCCCTCCGCGAGCACCCCCCGCGGCTCCACCCCGACCAAACCCGTCCGCCCGCCAAGGGTGGCGCGAATATGGCGACCTTGATGTCGCGAACGGCAACCGGTCCACCGGTGTGGAGGCATGTCTGAACACGGTATTCATCAAGGAAAACCCAGGATCGGACACCAACACCAAGAAGGTGGCTCCCCCCGGATACCACTGGGCGAATCGGGCGGCCGCCTTTCACGGCAATAAGTCGCCTTACTTCTGGCGCAGCGCCTGCCATTTGCTGGGCAAGCAGCTTGGCGGTGACGGTCTGGACCTGAGAAACCTGTCCACCTGCTCGCGTGCCGCCAACGCGAATCCGGTAGCCTCAGGTGATCCCGGGCTTCCTCAGCACATGTACACCTTTGAAAGTCAGGTACAGGAAGCCGTTGTCCAGGGGCAAACGGTCAGCTACCACGTCGTGCCGAAGTACGCGGATACTCGTACGGTGCCTGTCTCTTACGAGATCGCTGCCCGTGGAATCACGGCCGGCGGTCGGCTCGGACTGGTGCTTGACGAGGTCGTTCCCAACATGATGTACAGCACGAAAAATAAGCTGCACTTCAATCTTGGTCTTGTGTCCCACAATGGACAGCCTGTACCGACGGGCGGGATGCAATGAGCATGTTGCGAACCGACCGTGGGTCGAGTGAAAGGAATTGCGCCAATGGCTGAGGGCGAGCGAGCCGATCGATCGCTGGACCGACTGCTGCGGTTGTTGCCTCCGCATGCGGGCGCCGGCGACATCGTGGACATGAGAGCGGCCACGGACCGGCTTGGTGTCCCGCTGCCTGATGACTACCGCCGGTTCCTGGCGACTTACGGGGCCGGCACGGTGGATGAGTCTCTCATCGTGCTGAGCCCCGATCCCGAGGCTCCGTCAGTGATGCCGGTCTCGTGGCTCGGGGCGGAGCAACTGGCGGAACCTACGATGAGGCGCTGGAACAGCCCGGAACAGGGCCGGGGACATTCGGTCGAGGACGTACTGGTCTGGGGCCTGACAGCATCAGCCGACACCATGGGCTGGCTGACCGAGTCTGAGGATCCGCAGGAATGGCCGGTTGCCGTCTGGGCACGGCAAGGTGGTGGTTGGAGCCTCTACGACTGCGGCATGGTGGAGTTTCTGGTCCGTGTCCTAACAGCGGAGTTCGATTCCTGCCCGGTCAGCGATCTGAGTCTCTGGGGTGCGGAATCTCCGCGATTCTTGAATGTGCGCGAGGAGGAGCGCCTGATGAATGAGGGTGTTGATCCGTGGACCGGGCTGCCGGATCCTTACGCGGGAGAGTTCGACTAGGACATGTTCTAAAAGTACGTCGTCCTTCCGCAGGACGGGGCTTGCGGCGTGGAGGCATGCTTCTGGGGGGGCATACGATCGAGGCCGATCGTCTTTTCCTGGAGGACCGAGATTCAGGTGTGCGCACATGACGCGTTTCGGTCCTGACGCTGAGGACTGCCGTGCTACGGGAGCTGTCGCGCACACGGACACTTTCGACCTGAGGCCTTGGTGATTGGATCCGAAGTGGCAGCCGGCGGGATTTCAGAGACTACCTGTGGACAATAGGGCCGCATTGCATCTGATAGGTAACCAGATGGGTGGTGCCAGAGATACCCTGTACAACTTCGTCCCGGATATCAGAGTCCTGCCAATACTCCGCACATGCGTGGACTCGAAAATGATATAACTGCGGCCGTGAAAAATGGTCAGACGTCTGCTTTCGGAGTTGTTCCGGTGTGCAACGGAAACGATCCCGCGATACCGACGAGATCAAGATGTATGCTGTCGACGACAAGGGCTATCGATTTAACTGCACCGTATAAAATCGCACGGTCGACGGGTGCTTGTGTACGGAAAGGTTATCCGGTGGAACTCTCTCAATTCCGTGATTTGCTTGGATCGCCGCAGTGCAACCGCGAAGTCGAGGGGGATTGGGGAGCGACTGAGCGGGACGCTGGAATCGAGTTCCCGGAAGATTACAAGGGATTTATCTCGGCATACGGTCCGGGGTGTGTTAATGAGCAGTTCTATCTGTACCATCCGAAGGGCGAGGCGGGCGGGGCGGGGCTGCGGTTGGTGGAATTGTGGGACCAGACAGCCCTTGCTCATGACGCACTCTCGCAGGATAATTCGGAGGAATTTCCATATCCACTGCATCCGGCCGTCGGCGGGTTCGTTGCGGTAGGCAGGTCAATTTCCGGCAATACACTCTACCTTGTGCCGCCTCATGCTGAGAAGGGTTCCTGGGGAGTGGCGGTGGATATGGGTGAGTGGGCTGTTTTCGATCTTTCCTTTACGGACTTCCTGTGGAAGGCGCTCCAGGAGGAGCTGTTCCTCCCTGTTGTCGAGGGTGAACCAAGCTTTGAGCCGACGGGGCGGCTCGACCCTCCTGTGGTATAGCCGCGACAGGCTTGCGGAACATCCTCTGGACGCGTACGTGGAAGAGTGCTTTCTGCGGAAGTTCGGTGACGGCGCGATTTTCGAGACGGTCCATGACCCGGGGAATGGGGTGCCGGAGCGTGTCGCTGAGGTCCGGGCCAATCGGGAGCGGCTTCGTGCTGACCGCGAGGCGGGGTTGTACGACGCGCCCGACGATGCCAAGTGGTTTCGTGATCGGTATGCCGCAATGGGGCGAGAACGGGCGGCACTTGCGGCCGAGCCGCAGCGTGTGCCGGGCATGGTGCGCCGGCCGACAGGTGACACCGTCGCCGACCGCTGGGACAAGGCCGACCGCTGGGACAAGGCAGTGGACGCCCAGGCCCGTAAGGAGATCCTTCTGGACTTGGCGGGGGGCTGTGGGCCGGGTGACCAGACTCCTTGACACTGTTGAGGCTCCTCGGAAAACCCCAACCCCGCTCTTCGTCCTCGCCCTGCGGCGCGATAGGGCATCCTCATGCCCGTGCGAACGGGGGACACACGTGGAGACGGCGGCAACAGCAGGCGCGGACACTACAGAGCATGGGCCCTGGTTGCGGGAGCTGTCGCCGCTGTCGGACTGATCTTCGCGAAGTCGGCTCACTGGGGCGGAGGAGCGGGCGCAGAACACCTGCTGGGGGTCGTCGGCACCGCCGCGGGCCTCGTCGTCGGTGTGGCGTCGCTGTGCATTTCGTGGCTCGGCTGCCGGGCCGACCGGCGCGAACACGCCGACAGCCTCGGTCTGACGGCCATGGCCGACGAACTGGCGCCGGCGGTGCGCACGCAGTGGCAGGCGGAGGCGAGAGTCCGGCGCCTCGTTGAAGCGTACGCACTGCCGGTCCCTTGGCGGCCTGCCCGTGCCGACGTGGTGGAACCCCGGGACACACTCGTGCGTACTTCTACCGGGGCACCCGCCGCCCGGGCCGCACTGCCACCCGCCTGGGCCGGCGGCCCCGAGAGCCTGGCCGGCAGCGACGACGAGATTGTCGAGGTCTTCACCACCCGTGTACCGGGCAGACGCCTGCTGATCCTCGGTGAGCCGGGCGCGGGCAAGACGATGATGCCCGTACGTCTCCTACTGGGTCTGCTCCAGTCACGCGAGGCGGGCTCACCGGTCCCGGTCATCTTCCCGCTGGCCTCCTGGGACCCCGACCGCCGGGAACACGACGCATGGCTGGCCGAACGTCTCGCCACCAACTCCCCGGGCTTGCCGCTCCCGCTCCAGCTCCAGCCGCAGGCGGACCCAGGCAGGTCACGTCGCGTGCCCGCGCTCTGCTGGACCAGCGCCTGATCGTTCCCCTGCTCGACGGATTGGACGAACTGCCCGCGCACACCCGAGCCGTGGCTCTGGACGCCGTGAACCGCGCCCTGCCTCCGGGAGCGCCCCTCGTCCTGACCAGCCGCACCGCCGAGTACGGGGCCGCCGTCGATCCGCCCCCCGTTACCTTTTTCGTGGCTCCGCAATGGGGCTACCGGCCTTCGGGTCCGGCATGACTTCCCCCCCTTGTTGCTGATGATCCGGGGGGTGGTGTCACCGGGCCCGGAGGCGTCGACGGACCGCTGATGAGGGGCTTGAGCACCGGCTTCACCTAGGCCGGAAGAGCTCTCCGTAACGTGGATGTGGCAGCTCGGTGCCGAGGCAAGGCCGGACGAAGGCGTGATGGAGAGACCTGCACGTGATCGACACCGGCGACATCGACGTCTTCCTCGGCCTGGCCATCGGCAAGGGCGAACACCACGCCACCGCCGTCACCCCGGCCGGCAAGAAGGCCTTCGACAAACGGCTGCCCAACACCGAACCCAAGCTCCGCAAGCTGTTCGCCAAGCTGCGGGCCAAGCACGGAACGGTGCTGGTCGTGGTCGATCAGCCGACCTCGATCGGTGCCCTGCCGCCGGCCGTTGCGAGGGACATGGGCTGCCCCGTGGCCTACCTTCCGGAGCTGACGATGCGGCGGATCGCCGACCTCTACCCGGGCGAGGCCAAGACGGACGCGAAGGACGCGTTCATCATCGCGGACGCGGCCCGCGCGATGCCCGACACGCTGCGGGCCACCGACGGCGAGGACGAGACGACCGCCGAGCTGGAGATGATCGTCGGCTTCGACGACGATCTGGCCGGCGAGGCCACGCGAGTCGCGAACCGGCTGCACGGTCTGCTGACCCAGATCCATCCGTCGCTGGAACGGGTGCCGGGGCCGCGGCCGCAACATCCGGCCGTCCTCATGCTGCTGGAGCGGTTCGGGTCACCGGCACAGATACGCAAGGCCGGCAGGCGACGCCTGGTCACGCTGTCACGGCCCAAGGCCCCAAGGACGGCCGAGCGGCTGGTCGAGGACATCTTCACCGCCCTGGACGAGCAGACCGTCACCGTCCCCGGCACCGAGGCGGCCCCACTGATCGTCCCGAGCCTGGCGGGATCGCTCGCCGCCGTCCTTGACCAGCGCAAGCTGCTGGCCGGCCGGATCGAGGAACTCCCGGAGGCACACCCTCCTTCCAAGGTCCTGAGGTCGATGCCGGGAGTCGGCCTCAGGACCGGAGCCAGGATCCTGATCGAGGTCGGCGACGGCAGCACCTTCCCGACCGCCGGCCACCTCGCCGCCTACGCAGGACTTGCACCGGCGACCCGCAGTTCGGGCTCATCGATCCGCGGCGAACAGCCCTCCAGACGGGGAAACAAGCAGCTCAAACGCGCATTCTTTCTCTCCGCGTTCGCCGCTTCGGGCGACCCGGCATCCGGGGACTACGACGACAAGAAGATCGCCCAGGGCAAGCACCGCCGAGTAGCCGAGGGGAGTCTCACCCCTCGGCTCTCACAGATCCGTGCGTAACAGTCTCCCGTTACACGGCTCTTGCCGTTCTGATCACCAACCTGACGCGGCCACCGTCGTGCAGCGCCAATGCGTAAACATGCGGGGATACCGCTGAGCGATCTCCCGCAGCTTCGCAAGGGCCTTCCGCAGTGGCGCGAGCCGTTCGTACTTCTGGCGGATCCAACGCACCAAGTAGGCGTTGATGCGCTTCAAGAAGCGGGTCAACTCGCTCGGCCTGAACCGGCCGTAGTAGTTGATCCACCCCGCCACCACAGGATTGATCCTGCGGGCGAGGTCGGTGAAGGACAGATCCGAGCGCGTGTGCAGGTGCCAGGACCGCACTTCGCCGCTGATCTTCTTCAGAGCGTCCTTGCTGATGCCGGGGTCGAACGACAAGAAGAGCTTGCCGTTGCGATCCTGACTGCACCTGGCGCGAAACGTGAACCCGAGGAAGGTGAATGCCGTGACTCCGAAGGAGCCCCGGCGCTTCCCGTCCTTGCAGTATACGATCCGGGTCTTGTCCGGATGCAGTCGCAATCCGACCTCGGCCATCCTGTTCTCCAGAGCGGACAGCACTTTGACGGCCTGCCGCTCCGAGATGCAGTGCAGCACCGCGTCGTCCGCATACCGTTCGAACCAGACGGTGGGGAACTCCCGGTCCATGCAGAGATCGAACGCATAGTGCAGGAACAGGTTCGCCAGAACAGGCGAGACAGGAGCCCCTTGCGGAGTCCCGCACTCGCGGTCCATCAGGGAGCCGTCGGGCATCTTGAGCGGGGCAGCAAGCCACCGCTCCACATACAACTTCACCCAAACGGCATCGGTGTGAGCTTCCACCGCCTTGACGAGGAGGTCCCAGGGCACACTGTCGAAGAACTTGGCGATGTCAAACTCCACCACCCAGTCCCGTTTCCGGCAGCGTTCTCTGCAACGCTCCACCGCGTTCAGCGCAGACCGCCCGGGCCGGTATCCAAAGGAATCTTGGTGGAAAACAGGCTCCACCCTTCGCATCAGATGCCTGGCCACCACGGTCTGGGCCACACGGTCGGCGACTGCGGGAATGCCGAGCATTCTCATGCCGCCGCCATGAGGCTTTGGAATCTCCACCGCACGCACGGGAGGGGGGAAGTATGAGCCCGATGACATCCGGTTCCAGACCTTATAGAGGTTGTTCTTCAGGTCCTTCTCGAAGTCGTCGATGCTCTGCCCATCCACTCCGTGTGCGCCCTTGTTCGCTCTGACTTCCTCCCACGCCTCCTTGACTTCCCACTTCGAGATATCGAACGGTTTGACTGGTGACTTCAACTGGTCCATCGGACTCCTCCCGGATAGCTCCGGTTGATACGACACACTCAGTCACGAACGACCCGGTCCCTTCGCTCCACCCCCGTTACAGGGGCTTCACCACTACTACGGACCGGTCCGCCGGCATGTCCCGCCTCGGTACTCAACCCCTCACGGTTTCGGCCGCTTGGAGCTCTCCCTGTCGCCCGCCCAGAAAGGCGGACAGTGTCGGGACATTCCTTCTCCTGTTCCGTTCGAAAGCAGCAGACTGGGCTCACGTCACCTGCATGCCGGACACCACCTGGCCAATAGACGGGCACCCGCCAGGCTTATCCCGGAGCTGGGTATACACCCCGGTTTTGATGCCATCTGAAGGTCTTACGACACGTCAGCGGTAAATCGTTTGCACTCGTCTTCCCAGTCCCCACCTGACACCTCTTGGATGCCTTTTCCTCATCGCTCACCACGACGGTCTTCAGCCAACGCAGCATGAGGCGGTTTGAAGCCTCCCCCCGCAGGGCGACTTCGAAGGGCCACACCTTCATCTCTCGCACAGCATCGCTTCTGGGAGCTGCCCTACAAACAGATCCCTTTCGCGTTCAGGACACAAACACCCAAGCCCTGCTCTGCCTCGCACGACGCCGGGCCGACATCCCCTTCGCGATGCTCCGGGACGGAATTTTCTACGAACCCCAGCCCATCCGAGCCACTTGAGACCTGCTTGCCCTCCGCCCAAGCCCATGGTCAGCTACGGCCATGGGGGACGAGAATTCCGAGCACTTGGCACTCATCCGGCGCTGGCTCGCGGGCGAAACCGTCAACAACACCATCGGCATCAAGGTCGTCAGCGGCCCCTTCCACGGACGGACCAAAATCGTCGAACTCGACCCATCAGGACTGCCGCCCGCAGGCTTCCGAGGTCGCCCCGGTCGAACATCAGGACCCTGGAACTCCGCCGCCAAACACATCTACCTGGCAGTTCGAGCCCCCGACACCACTGCGGGCTGGACCTACGAATACGCAGGCATCGACACAACGGCGGACGGCTGACGCACGCCCCCGCCGCCACCGGGGACACCCCAACAGCTTGACCAAAGAGATAGGGGCACCCAACGCCGACGTGCCCGTGCTAAAGACGGGAAACTGCTGATCAGAGCCTATCTCGTGAGCACTCGATGATGTTCACCGCGAGGCCGCGCGCGGTCTCCCTGTACTTCACCTTCAAGTCGGCGGGGTCAGACGCGAAGGACATCCGCACCTGGCTCAACCAGCTCCGCACGACCTGCCAGTGCTGTGCCCAGGGGCCGGACACTGAACGGAAGGCATGCTGCGCGGTCGGCGAGTGCTGCCACAACCGGCTGTCTCCCTCGACCGACCTACGTGTACTCGGTCCTCAAGTCGGCGTTGGAACACGCTGTCCGCGAAGACGAGCTGCCCCGCAACGTCGCCCGCAACGTCAAGACCACCACGCACCAGTCCAGGCGTTTCCGTCCGCTCACTGCGGCAGAAGCCCGTCAGTTCCTCGACGCGGCCCGCGCCGATCGGCTCCACGCGCTGTACGAACTCGCCCTGCGCACCGGCCTCCGCAAGGGTGAACTCCTCGGCCTCCACTGGGAAGACCTCGACCTCACCACCGGAACGGCCAGCATCCGCCACTCGCTCCAGCGAACTCGCACCGGCGGCCTCACCCACCTGCCCACCAAGACCCGGGCGTCTGAGCGTCGCATCGCCCTCCCCGCCGAATGCCTCCTCTCCCTCAAGGAGCACAAGGGACGGCAGGACGAGGAACGCGAAACGGCAGGATCAGCCTGGAGAAACAGCAGCCTCGTCTTCACCACGCCAACCGGACGGCCTCTCGCCCCTGCCAACCTCACACGCCGCTTCCACAGCTTCTTCGGCCGGACCGGACTCCGACGCATCCGCTTCCACGACCTCCGCCACTCAACCGCCACCCTGCTCCTGGAACAGGGAGTCGAACTCGTCGTCATCAAGGAACTCCTCGGCCACGCCCACATCGGCGTCACCGCCACCGTCTACGCCCACGTCCGACTCCGCCTCCAGCGCGACGCCATCGACACCCTCAGCACCGCGCTCGGCAGCTTGGAGATCTGCTGGTCCGTTGAAGTGCGTGGGCGTCTGTGGTTGTGCGGGGTTGTTGCCGTCAGCTACTGCCGTCAGGCGGTTCAGCCCAGGTAGGGCGTCGCGCGCTGTTCCAGGAAGTGCTGGAGCCTGAGCCGTTGGGTGTGGTGCATCGGCAACTGCTCGATCTCTTCCGGCGGTATGAAACGAAGTTCGGTGGACTCGTCGGAGATTGCCAGTCGGCCGCCGGTGATGCGGGCGGTGAAGCAGACGTTGAACTGGCGGCGGACCTCGCCGTCGGTGTAGGCGATGATGTGTTTCGGGTCGGTGTAGGTGCCGACCAAACCGGTGATCTCGACGTCGAGGCCGGTTTCTTCCTTGACTTCGCGGACGGCCGTGCCTGGCAGGGAGTCGGTGAGGTCCATGCCTCCGCCGGGCAGGGCCCACAGGTCGTTGTCGCGTCGGCGCTGGAGGAGGATGCGGCCGTGGTCGTCGGTGACGACGGCGGAGGCGGCGACGACCATGCTGTTCGGCTTGGGCGCGTTCGGGTCGTCGTAGAACTCGGTGCGGGCCACGGTCAGCCTTCCTCTCGTACGGGGGTTGCCGTCGCCCACACCGCGTCGAAGCTCTCGGCGTAGGTGTCGAACATGCCGCCTGTCTCGTGTCGGCGAAGGTGCCATACGGGGGCGGCGTACGCGTTGACGCCCCAGACATGGGCGTTGACGAGTTGCTGATCGTCGGCGCAGTAGAGGGTGGTGCTGTGGGTGCGGACTTCGATGCCGGGGGTGCCGGTGAGCGGCTTGTAGTGCATGAGTGCGAGGCGGCAGCGGGATTCGATGCCGTGGCCGAACCGCTCCTCCTGGCCGCGGGCTTGTGCGTTGTCGCTGGCTGCGTCCCCGATCGCGATGCGGACGGTGCAGCCGTGGGCGGCGCGTTCGGTGAGGAGTTCGTTCAGCCGCGGGTACGCCTCGTGGAGGAAGACGGCCGCGTGGACGAGGATGTCGATCCGTTCCCGGGCCTGGGCCATCAGGTCGGTGAACGCCGAGACGGGGATGTCGGCCCGCTGCTGGTAGAGCGCGACCAGTTCGGGGCTGATGGCGCGGGCGGGGCGGGCCTGGCGGAGTGCCGGCCAGAGTGCGTGCACGTCTTCTCCCAGGGCTTTGGCCGCCTGGAGGGCGGTGGCACGACGTGGGGTGCGCCCGAGGTTTACCCAGCGCTCGACCGACTTGGGGTCGATCTCGACCTGCTGGGCGAGTGCGGCGTACGTCCAACCTCCCGCCGCCATGACGGCTCGTAGTCTCTCGTTCGGCACGAGTCTCCCCTTTCGTCGCGGGACGGCACCAGGGACGTTCTACACGGCGCGGGACGTCCCGAAGTGGGTTTGGGGGGAGGTTCCTTCGTCCCGGTGACCGGCGTGAGGATCGGTGCCGACCCTGCGGCACCAACAGGCCCAGGGGCACGCATCAACGCCGCCGAGGAGCGTCACCGTGCGAATGAGCGCCACCCCATGTGCTCCCGCCCTGCGACTGCACGCCCGGTCGCGGACCGCCTCGCCAGGGTGGTCACGATGACGGCCCCCACCCCAGATGCCGACGGGCACACCGTCTCGCCCGATGCCGACGCCCTGGTGGTCGACCGGCGGAGCGGCAAGATGGGCGTGGTGACGGGGCACGTGGGGCCGTACATGCAGCTTCGGCCACCGCGCGGTGGCCGGGAGTGGGACGTACCGCCCGAGGACGTTCGCCCGCCGACCCAGGCCGAGGAGTTGAGCGCGAAGGTGGCCGTGGCCAACCGGAGGTGGGGACGGTGACCCCTCGCCCGGTCCTGCGCTACGAGACCTGGACGGTCCAGCCCGACCGCGAACCGGACGCGGAGCCAGTCCTGTACGCGATGCAGTGCGCCGTGGACGGAGAGACCTCACCGACAAGCGAGGACTTCGCCGAACCGCAAAACTGGGTGCTGCGGCACTGCGGCCAGAACCCGTCCCACCACACCTACCGGGAGACCATCACCCGCCCCTGGCGGACCTGGCGCCAGACGTGACCCGCCCCGCTCGCCCAGGCGCCGCACCACGCTGACCCACCCGACTCCCGTACCTGCCGGGCGCAACCGTTCGAGGCTCCCCCGTCCTCGTCAGCCCCGGCAGGGGCGGGGCCCACGTGCGTGGTGTGCTCATGGCTGTGAGGCTCTGGCCTCTGCCACAGAAAGTCAGCCACGACGGTGGGCACGCCGACCGATCATCCGTCACGGGTGTCTAGCCCAGCCCAGCCCCGCACCGGCATCAGCCCCGTTGTCTCCATCGTCACGGCCCCAAGCCAGGCAGCAACCATGGTCCCCGGGACGGCGCGAGCCCGCCGGGCGGCCTCTCAGGTGCCCGGCCAGTTTTCTGCTGAGCGTTCGGACCGTGGCTTCCGACGGGTGGCCCGGCGAACGCTTTCGGGCTCTGCGCGCCGAGGGGCCGGTGGCCGTCGCCAGCGGGGCGGCAGACAGGAGCGGGCGGCGGTCACCGACCGCCGGCGGGCAGCGGCCCGCGTCAGCGGGACGCCCTTGATCGAGTAAAGAAGTTCTGAACAGCTCCGCTCGCACGGTCAGATGACAACCGGCTGCCTCAGAGGTACTCGACGGACGGACCTCGCCTACCTTGACAAAGCCAGCACAGCATCGTGGCCCCCTGATCGACGCAGAAGGCCCCGGCGCCCTCACGGCTCAGACAGCGGGGCAGGCGCGGCGCCTTGCCACACCTGCCCCCTCGACGTTGCCGTCACCGACTGCCGTCAAAGGTCCCTCAAGACCCATCTGCTAGCCGGGTTTTCATCCCCTGCGACCAAACGGCCAGCCATCACTCCGATCCGGCAGTAGCGAATTCGATGAAATAGCCGATCACCCTCTCCAGCGAGCCTGGATCACATGCTGCAACAAACTCGAATCCGTCGCTCTTTATCGACACCCAAGACCCGTCAGCGCATTGATCTTCCCTCTCGCACATGCGACCGTAAAGAGCGGTTCGGGTCAGGTCGACAGAGAGGATCCATCCAGGATTATCGGTTGTTTCGATTCGAATGCCGTATGAGTGCTCCCAGTCTCCGTCACAGGCTGCTGCGTACCACTGCTGGAGAACCTTCAAGTTCGAGGTCATGGGTTTCTTCTAGGGATTTCCCAGGGTTCCGCAGGAATTGCTGATCCATCCGGAAGGTTTACGTGCGGGGTCGGAATTCTCGTCTTAGTCTGCTTGTCGTAGTGAGGTTTGCCCTTTACATCGACTCGTTTCGTCGGAATAAACGGCCTCGGATCCCGGGAGTCCGACGGCCGATCATAGGATTCATAGTGGTCGATCTCCCCAGTCGTTCCGTCGCGACGAAACGACGTGTGGGGCCCTTCCGCGTCTGGATGCGGACACAGATTCCCGCGAGAATTGTGGACCAGCACCGGCGTATCGCCCGCCAGCACATAGTACGTGTGCTACGCGGACCCCTCTACCTGCTTTTTCGCAGGTCAAGTGCGGTTTGCCGGTCCGGTGACGTGCGTGGGTGTCCGTGGTTGTGCGGGGTTGTTGCCGTCGCTACTGCCGTCAGGCGGTTCAGCCCAGGTACGGCTTCTCGCGGTGTTCCAGGAAGTGCTGGAGCCTGAGTCGTTGGGTGTGGTGCATCGGCAACTGCTCGATCTCTTCCGGCGGCACGACCCGGAGTTCCGTGGACTCGTCGGAGATCTCCAGCTGGCCGCCAGTGATGCGGGCGGTGAAGCAGACGTTGAACTGGCGCCGGACCTCGCCGTCGGTGTAGGCGATGATGTGCTTCGGGTCGGTGTAGGTGCCGACCAAACCGGTGATCTCGACGTCGAGGCCAGTCTCTTCCTTGACCTCGCGGACGGCCGTGCCTGGCAGGGAGTCGGCGAGGTCCATGCCACCGAACCCGTACGCCTGACCCGCCACACCGCCACCGTCGACACGGCGACGGGTGAGGTCCTGCGCTCCTGCACCTCCTCCACCGAACCGACGCGCAGCCTGCTCACCACGTGCGGCAACCGCCGCGCCTCCCGCTGCCCGGCCCGCTCCCGCCTCTACACCGCTGACGCCTACCACCTCATCCGCACCGGCCTCTCCGGCGGCAAGACCGTCCCCGACAAGTTCCGCACCCACCCCCGCGTCTTCGCCACCCTCACCCCGCCGTCCTTCGGCCCCGTCCACAACCGCCTCACCACCCCCGGCGGCGACATCCGCCCCTGCCGCTGCCGCAAGCTCCACGACCCCACGGACGCCTTGATCGGGACACCGCTCAACCCCGGGGCGTGCGACTACGAGGGCGCGGTCCTGTTCAACGCCCATGCCTCCACCCTGTGGGCCCGCTTCACCACCTACTTGCGCCGCGAGATCGCCGCCGGGCTCGGCATGACTCAGAAGGCTGCCCATGAGGTCCTGCGGGTCTCTTTCGTGAAGGTCGCCGAGTACCAGCAGCGCGGCCTGGTCCACTTCCACGCCGTCATCCGGTTCGACGGCCTCGACGGTAACACCACACCCCCGCCCACGTCGGCCACCGTCGCCGTGCTCACCGACGCCATCCGGGCCGCAGCCCTCCGGGTCCGGGTGGCCGTCGCGTCGGACGCGATCGGGGAGCGCGAACTCAACTGGGGAACACAGCTCGACGTGCGCAGATCGCCGCCTTCGGCACCGACGCCGAACTGACCGACCAGGCCGTTGCCGCCTACGTGGCCAAGTACGCCACCAAGTCCGCCGACGCCTCCGGCACCCTCGACCGCGCCCTGTTCTGCCGCCCCTGCCAGGGACGCGGCGCCACCCTCCTGCCTCACGGAACGCCCCTCCAGTGCACCGCCTGTGGCGGCACCGGGCAGGCCCGCCCGCTGCCACGCCTCGCCGTCGCACGTCACGTGCGGCAGATGATTCGCACCTGCTGGGAGCTGGGAAAGCGCCCGGAGTTCGCCGACCTCAAGCTCTGGAAGTGGGCGCACATGCTCGGCTTCCGCGGCCACTTCTCCACCAAGTCCCGCCGCTACTCCACCACCCTCGGTGCCCTGCGCGCCGCCCGCCGTGCCTGGCGTACCGAACAGGCGCGCGCCCGCGCCGGCCTGCCCGAGTCCGACCCGACGACAACTCTCGTCGTTGGCCACTGGGACTACCTCGGCTCGGGCTACAGCCCCGGCGCCGCACTCCTCGCCTCCCACGTGTGGCACAGCAAGGAGCTCGAACGGCAGTTCGCGGCCGAAAGGGGCTGTTGATGGCCTCGCCCCCGCTCGCAGTCCTCCACACGGAAGGGGCGCGGGTGCTGGAGTTGCTGACGGTGCCCCAGGTCATGGCCCGCCTCCAGCTCGGCCGCTCCGCCGTCTACGACCTGCTCCGCTCCGGCCAGCGAACCTCGATCACCCTCGGCCGCGCCCGCCGCATCCCCACCCACGCCCTCACCGACTTCATCCGCACCCGCCTTGAACAGGAAGCCGCCTGATGACCACACCCCGGGACACCCCCGCCTCCCGCCGCACACGCGCCAACGGGGACGGCACCGTCCACCAGCGAAAAGACGGCCGCTGGGAAGCCGCCGGATACGTCCTCGCCCCCGGCAACACCCGCCGCCGCATCCGCGTCTACGGCACCACTCGCAAGGAAGCGTTGACGAAGCTCACCGAGAAGATCGCCGCCAGCAACAAGGGCGTCCCGGCACCGTCCGCGCAGGGCAGCGTGGCCGCGTACCTGACGTACTGACTGGAGACCGTCGCCGTCCACCGGCTCCGCGAGACCTCCCACACCCGCTACACCGGCTGCGTCCGCCTTTACCTACTCCCCGGACTGGGACGGAAGAAGCTCGCCAAACTCGCGGCCAAGGACGTCCGCACCTGGCTCGACCAGCTCCGCGCCACCTGCCAGTGCTGCGCACGCGGCCTCGACACCAAGCGCGACCAGCCCCAGTGCTGCGCGGCCGGGAAGTGCTGCCGCAAGCGTCTCTCCCCTCTGCCCCTGGCCGACGTGCACTCCGTGCTCAAGTCGGCCCTGGAGCACGCGGTACGCGAGGAGGAGATCCCGCGCAACGTCGCCCGGAACGTCCGCATCGGCACGCCTCGGCCCCGCCGCTTCGAACCCCTCACCGCCGACGAAGCGCGCCAGTTCCTTGCCGTCGCGCGCGGACACCGGCTGCACGCCCTGTTCAAACTCGCTCTCCACACCGGCCTCCGCAAGGGCGAACTCCTCGGCCTGCGCTGGGAAGACCTCGACCTCGCCGACGGAACCGCCAGCATCCGCCACACCCTCCAGCGCACCAACTCCAGTGGCCTGACCGCACTCCCGACCAAGACGCAGAGTTCCGAACGTCGTATCGCCCTGCCGACGCAGTGCCTGCGCTCCCTCGAACAGCACCGCGCCCGGCAACGCCAGAAGCGCGAAACGGCAGGGGCGGGCTGAAAGGCAAGCGGCTACGTCTTCACCCGGACCGACGGCTCCCCGATCGAGGGCGCCACCCTCACCCGACACTTCAACACCCTGCTCCGCCGGGCCACCCTCCGCCGCATCCGCTTCCACGACCTCCGCCAATCGGCGGCCACGCTCCTCCTGGAACAGGGCGTCGAACTCGTCGTCATCAAAGAGCTCCTCGGCCACGCCCACATCGGTGTGACCGCCACCGTGTACGCACACGTCCGCCTCCGCCTCCAGCGCGACACCATCGACCTCCTCGGCAACGCCCTCCGCACCCCTGCCGAGCCCGCCACGCGGCCCGACGACAGTGACGAACCGCCACTTTGTGCAGCCCCGTCCGCTGACGTTGCCGTCAACTACTGCCGTCAAGACGGCAAAACGCCCCGCCGGAAACGAATCCGGCGGGGCATCCGCGTCATTGGGGAAACCTGCCGCCCTACGGCGCTCGACGGGCACCAAATTATGGCCAGCAGTAGCCCAAAGCACTGGGACCGACCTCAGCAACAGCACCTGAGTACGAAAGGGGCGCGCATCTCATATTATCCGACGTCACTTCGCGTGAAGAAATCTCGCCATCCCACGGATAGGAGCTCCCATGTCCCTTCTGTCGAGACCAGATGCTTCCAGATGGACGAGAATATCTGCACTCTCACGACGATCAGGGAATAGGCGCATGTATTCTCGAGCGCATGCATCCAGGGAGTTGAATGTATAGTCCTCGATTTCCAGATCCGTAGGACCGACTCCAGAAGTCCTGCCGGGCCCAGCAGGGGTCGCCAAAATGACCGCCGGCGCATCATCCCCCACGGTATTAAATAGGACCTGTGCAACTCCGGGCTCTGGCATGCCGCCATACCATTCGTGAGCCAGGGGCCACCACACCACAGCGGCATCGCAGCCGATCCATGTCTCCGAGACTGAACCGACCCTGAATTCGAGACCCGGAACGCCCGTCAACTTCTCCCTGCACTCATCGATGATCCTCTTGGTGGATGATGCAATTACGTATCTCACGGGCATCCCATCGATGTACTCATACTCGGTAGGATCCGCGGCCTCCCCAGCTTTGCCACCACATCATCCTCGAGCGCAACGCCACCATCGACGACATCGGAAGTGTGAGGCATGTTCGCGAGATCTGGAATATCGGCCTTATTTATGACAGTACGAGTCATTGTGTATGGTCCGTCTTTCTCTCCTCGAGCAGCATACGCGCGCCGCGCGTACTCAGCTGCCCCCTCCTCCGTGAACGAGAACCATTTGGCACCCATAGGACTCCTATAAGCGCGCGTGCTGTAAATTTCAGACAGTTCACCCGGAAGGACCGCACGCCACAAGTGCATTTGACCAGGGCCAATGTCCTGATTGTGAACCAGGACCGGCGTCGTACCGGCCAGGACATAGTAGGTGTGGATGTCTGCGACGGTCAGGTTGTGGACCGTGGATTGCTGGGTCCAGCGGGTGATCGCGGTGATCTGGACGTAGGTGCCGGCGCTGGTGCGGAGCCACTGGCCGGGGTGGAGGTCGGTGGCGTCGATCCACTCGTCGAGTTCGGGGACCCAGAAGGGGTGGCCGTCGGTGGCTGTGACCGAGGCCGTTCGGTCGCCCTGCTTGCCGTCGGTGTCCAGGGTGACCTGGACCAGGTTCTTGGTGCCCTTGCCCTTGATCTCGGCGGTGACGGTCTCGGTTCTGGTTTTGCCCGATTCGGGGTCGGTCGCCACGACCTTGTCCCCGATGTCGATGTCCTTGATGGCTTTGGTGGTGCCGTCGGCCATCAGGACTTTCGTTTCGGCGGTGAAGCTGTTGCAGCCGTCGTCGACCGCACCCGCCAGCTTCTCGGCCTTCTTGTCGAACTTCAGCCAGGACGTGAAGTTCTTGATGAGCTTGTCGACCAGACCCGCTATGCGTTTGCCGAGTGCTACGGCCTTCTTCCACTTCCACGGCATGCCGTACTTCGCGGCGAGTTTCCCGAGGATGCCGCCGACGAAGCTGCTCGCCACATTGAGGAAGGTCGCCCCGCAGGCGCCGAGACTGCCGGTGGTGAAGCAGTCCAGCGCATCGGTGAGGCCCAGTTCGTCGGCGAGGATGCCCGCGAGTTCCTTGGCCGCGGCCTGTGCCCGGATCTTCGCCGCGTCGGCCTTGGCCCGTGCCTGGTCGTACGTCTTCTTGGCCGGGGTCCGGTAGTCCCAGTCCCTGCCCTGGGTCGGAGCGACGGTGACGAAACGGAGCGGGTCCCCGGCGACCTGGCCCGTGCCGCCGATGGGGTAGCCGATGCCGCACAGGTCCGCGGGGCAGAGGGCCGGTCGGATCGGAGTAGGTGACCGGATTGTTGTTGCTGTACGCGTAGCCGTTCATCTGCTGCGGGTCGGTCACGTCGATGACCGGGTCGGCCGAGATGAACCGGCCGTTCTCGGGCTCGTACTCGCGCGCGCCGAGGTGGGTGAAGCCTGTCGACGTGTCAGCCGGCTTGCCGAGGAAGCCCTTGTCGTCCACCCAGGGACTGGACGTACCGCGCTCGTTGCCGAACGGATCCATCCTGCGGCGCACCGTCGCGCCGGTCATGGCGTCGACGGCGACCGACATCGTTCCGTGCCGGTCACCGGCGAGGAACTTCACGCCCCCGGTGGTGCGCATCGCGACCGTCCGGCCCGCGAAGGAGTAGTAGCGGGTGGCCTCGACCTTCTTCGTGGCGGTGTCGAGACTCAGCTCCATACCCGGCAGATAGAGGGTTGTCCGTCCTGCCTCTTTGCGCAGCAGCCGTTCACCGACGGCGTCGTAGGCGAAGGAAGCCGTGACACCGCCGGTGGTCGAGGTGTCCAGACGCCCCTCGGCGTTCCAGGTCATGTCCTGGGTCGTACCGTTCCGGACGCTCTGCCGCGCGTTGCCGGAAGGGTCGTAGGTATAGGTGTCCTGCGCGTGGACCGCCGGATTGCCGCCGCCCGCCGCTACGTCCCGCACCATTCTGCTCAGGGTGTGCGGACCGCCGTCATCGGCTTCACCCGGTGTGCCGTTCAGGTCGGCGTCACCGTAGGTGTAGGTGCGGACGGTCTCGGGACTGCCGCCGGCCGCGTGCAGGGTCTGCTGCTTGCGGTTGCCCGCGGTGTCGTAGGTGAAGGAGTGCCAGTACGGGGCGGGTCCCCCGATGGTGGCCGGAGCCGGGTCGGCGGCGCAGGCGGTGTTCGTCCTGCCCGTGCCGACCGATCCGTCGGAGGAGTTGGACGTCGCCCAGGCAGTGTCCAGTCTGCGCTGCCAGTCATAGGTGAAGCACTGGACATCCGCCTGGCCACCGGTCGGTACATCCGCGATGGTGGTGACGTTGCCCGACGCGTCATAGGTGTAGCGGGCTTCCGACGTGACCTCGGCGACACTCTCGACCTCGGTCCGCGACTGGGTGAGCCGCTCGGTACCGCGCTCGTACTCGTACGACAGCCATGTCTTTCTGGAGCCGGACGCCCCCGTGGACAGTTCGAGCTGCTGGAGTTGCGACGTCGGCGAGTAGGCCGCCTTGGTGACGTAGCTGCCCGAAGTCCCGCCGAGTGTCGTTCTGAGTGGGCGGTTCGTAAGGTGATGTCCTTTTCTGGCTGAGGTGGGAGCAAGGACGCTGGTGGAGGTTCGGTCGGCTATTGCTTTCGAGCGAAGTTGCCGGTGTCGGCCTCGGTGAGGATGCCGAGTTTGACCAGGCGTTTCAGTTTGGCGCGGGTGCCTTCGACGTTCTTCGGCAGCAGTTCGTGGCCGAGGGCTTCGCAGACGTCCTTGGCCCGTAGCGGCCCGGTCGTGTGGTTGAAGGCGGCAAGGATGCGGGGGTAGTCCGGATGCTCGGGCAGGTCCGGCGCGACGGCCGGGAGCCGGTCGGCAAGGCTGGTGACGGTCTTGCGGGTGATCGCGAGGTGCTCCAGGTGCATCTCGGCCTCCCGCAACCGGGTCTGCAGGCCGTCGATCTGCGCACGAAGGTCGTCGGCCAGGGCCCGGGCGGCGTCTTCCTGCAGGTCCAGGGCATCGAGCAGGGGCCGGAGGTTCACGCCGCCACCGCCGCCGTCTCGCGCCAGGTGGGGGCGTTCGCGCCGGTGAGGCGCCGGGTCATGACGTGGGTCATCGCCCAGTAGACGCGGGAGACGGAGGAGGACGGGCGGTGCTCGTAGTCGCGGACCAGGCGCCGGTGCAGTATCAGGATCCCGTAGGTCTGCTCGACCCTCCACCGCTTCGGCTGCGGCACGAACCCCTTGACCTGCGGGTTGCGTTGGACGATCTCGACGTCGATCCCCAGGCCGGCGCCGTGCGCGACGACCTGGTTCTTGAAGCCCTGGTCGACCAGGGCTTTGCGGACACTTCCGCCGGCGTGCTCGGCGACCTGGTCCAGCAGGAGATTTCCGCGGCGTTGTCGTGGGTGTTCGCAGCGAGGACGACGACCGCGATGACCAGGCCGAGGACGTCCACGGCAAGGCCCCGCTTGCGGCCGGGCACCCGCTTGGCCGGATCATGGCCACTCGTGGAGACGGGGACCCCGGCGGCCACATGGACACTCTGGGTGTCCAGCACCACCAAGGTCGGGTCCTCTAATCGTCGGGCGCGTTCGCGGACCTGGCAGCGCAGGAGTTCATGGATGACCTGGTCGGTCCCGTCGTCCCGCCAGGCGGCGAAGTAGTAGTACGTCGCGCTCTTCTGCGGCAGGTCGTGCGGGAGATAGGCCCACTGGCAGCCGGTCCGCCCCTGGTAGAGGATCGCGTTCACGATCTCCCGCATGTCGTACGCGCCCTGGTGGCCGCTGACCGAGCGGTGCCGGCCCTTCCACGCGGTGATCACCGGCTCGATCAACGACCACTGCTCGTCCGATAAGTCACTCGGATACGGCTTGCGTTCACTCACCCGAACACATCACCAGATCAACAACCGCGGACCGGCAGATTCCGCCCCGCTGCCACACCATCAGGCGACAGCAGAACCACTCAAAGACTCACGAACCGCCCACTGAGAGCCGTCGGTCGCTGCAGTTCGTCGTAGGTGTAGACGAGGGTCTCGGCCGGCAGTCCTCCCGCTGCCGGCATGCTCATGGACTGGACGGTGCCGTCCTGGTTGTACTGGGTGCCGAAGTCGTAGGAAGCCTTCAGCGCCGCGTCCTCGGTGCCCGCGAGGGTGACCCGGGTAAGGGTCGGCTGGTACATGTTGTCGAGCTGAACGTTGAGGGTCGACGACTGTACGACCCCGTTGGCATACCGGTAGGTCCCGTACGGCTCGCCCTTGGCGACGATGTCGTAGGTGGAGACCGTCAGTCTCGTCCCCGTGTCCGGTTCGCCCTCCCAGGTGGAGACGGGGCGGCCGATCGCGTCGTACTTGGTCGATATCTTCTTGCGCCGCGCATCGGTGACGGACGTCGGCCGGTCCAGCTCGTCATAGCCGTAGTCGGTTCTGCCGGTGTCGGGGTCCTCGCTCCATATCTTGCGTCCACGCTGGTCGTAGCCGGTGGTCCAGACGTTGCCCGCCGCGTCCTGGACGGTCTTGAGCTGGTCCGCCGGTGTGTAGGAGTAGTGCGTGTTCTCGTAGTCGGCGGGGGTGCCGGCCGGCTGGGGCTCGTCGCCCTTGTAGCGGCGGATGTCCGTGGTCAGGCCCCGGCCGTTGGTGATGGTGGTGGTCGGCGGCGTACCGACGGGCGGGTCGACATGGACCCGGTCGCCCCCATAGGTGTACGTCGTACGCCATTTCTCCTCACCGGCGCTGCGGAAGATCTCCGCGGTCGTACGGCCCGCCCCGTCGTACTCGGTGAGGGTCTGGCCGTTCACCCCCTTGTCGACCGCGTCGAAGACCTGGTCCTTCGGGGCCTCGGTGGTGAAGTAGTCGGCGTTGGCCTTGGCGATATTGCCCAGTCCGTCATAGAAGGTGTCGGCGATGATACGGCCGCCGTCGGGGCCTTCGGTCTGCTGCTGGCGGGGGCGGAGCATTCCGTCGTACAGGGCGTATTCGACGCCGTACCGCTCGGTGCCGTCCTTCTGTCTCTCGAGCTTCTCCGTCTTGACGGCTACCGGCCCGCCCGTCTTCCGCACCACATACGTGTATTTGATGGAGGGTGGGAAGTCGCTGGCCTTGGGCCGGTCGGGCAGCCATACGGAGGTGAGACGGCCCAGGGCGTCATAACCGAGGTCGGTACGTTTCTCGTTCATGTCGACCTGTGCGGCCGGGGAGCCCCATGAGTCCGAGACCGTCGTAGTACGTCAGGTCGTCGGAGATGACCTGGGTCCTTCGGTCGGGTGTCGTGCCGCAGGCGACGGCCACCTGCTCCACCCGGGAGACGAAGGAGAGCATGTGCTTCGCCGTGTTGTCCGCGTACTGGGTCCGGACACAACGGTTGTCCGAAGGATCACCGGTGGCACCGAAGTCGTCGACCTCGGTCGCCCGGCCGGTCGCCGCGTCGTAGCGCGTGGTGGACTTGGGTCTCCTGCCAGCCGCCGCTCTCCAGCGCGGTGTACGACGTGGTCGTCTCGGGACGCACGAAGTACGCGCGGTCGGTACCCCAGCTGTTGACCCGAGTCGCCGTCGTGCGGGACCACGTGGTGTTGATGCTCTTGGAGACGATCTTGTCGGCCGTGAAGGCGCCGTTGTAGGTCGCCGTCTCCAGTTCCTGGCCGGAGAGCTCGTTGCTGTCCGCGTGCTCCGTGCCCGTGGAGTCGGTCACCTGACCGCCGAGTCCGCGCAGGAAGGTGTGCTCGGTGCGGGTGTTGGCGGAGCTGACCGTATCGCCGGAGTTGGTGACACGCACCTTTCCGTAGCCGCGCCAGTCGCTGCGCGTACGGTACTTGTCGTCCGTGATGCCGTCGGGCTCGGCCATCTTCCAGCCGGCGTCGCCCAGATACTCGTACTCGCTGACCATGTCCGGTGCGCCACCGGTCAGATCGGTCTGCATCAATTGTGGGAGCGTTGGCATGCTGGAGATGAAAGACGTGGAACAGCTGCTGGGCCCGTCGCCGTGGGGATCGGATGGACGCTCGTTCGGGGAGGTCGAGGCGGCTTGGGGGATTCAATTGCCGCCCGATTTCAAGAGCGTTGGATTGTCCTACGGGGATGCTCTGATCAGCGACTTCCTGTTTATCTGCGGACCGGAGACGATGGCTGAGAAAGGGGAGTGGATGAGCGACTACGTGCGGCGAGGAAATTCGCGCACCATTCCTCGGCCTGTCCTTCCGGATCGTGGAGGCATGCTTCTGTGGGGGCATACGATCGAGGGTGATCGTCTTTTCCTGGAGGATCGAGATTCAGGTGTGTGGACCGTCTCGGCCTTTCGGAGAAACTGGGGGGACTGGTACGAGTCCAGCTTGCCGGTCATTGACTGGTTGGTCGGTGTGTTCGACGGCGAAGTGGCAAAGGACTGGATGCCGGAATGGCCGGACAGGCATTGGTTCGAAACTGATTGACCCGCTGGGGGACGGAAGGCGCCAGGTGCGGCAGTGCGCGAATTCTTTGGACGGCGTCACTGTCCAGCGCTGACTGCTCCAGAAGGAATATCGTCCCCGTCCCGTCGTCCAGCGCGTTCGGCAATGCCACAAGCGCGACCGGATGCGGTATCGGCAGCACCCGTGTTGCCTACCGTCAGGCCCAAGTTCGGGCGTCAATCGTGATCTCACCCCGCCCAAGTGTTGGCCACTGGCGCGCGTGCCGCGTATGAACACGGCGTGCCGGTCAGGATGTGGCCGCGCCACTTTTCGGCGGATTTTGCGAAGGGCCGGTCGCGCTGCTTCTCAAGGTGGACAGCAGCGAGTGGGACGGCGCCAGTGACCGGTGGTGGCCCCTGGAGGACAGGGAGCTGGACCGAGAGGCGCTGGCAATCGCCTATGAGCCGACGGGGGTCGACGTTGGACGTTCGGGAGAGCTTCGCGTCTTTGCCTGCCGAGCCGACGCCCGGCACACGCCCGTGCTCGACATCCAATGAGCTGACAGACGGGGAGAGCTCACCTGAAGGAGACCGCCGACTTGATTGTTGACGGCAGGGGGCCTCAAGGGGGCCCTGTGGCGGTTGTGCTGGCACTCCGTCACGAGGGCGCAGGCGCGACCTGGACAGCCGGCGCGACCTCGACAGCGCAACTCATGCGCGTGCTTCGTCGTACCGGCGGAGGATCAGTTCCGCCACCGCCGTGTGTGTTCCCAGCGGTGCCGAAGTGAGGACCGCGCCCGAGCGGGCGGCCCGGCGGGAGAAGAAGCCGGGGGCAAGAAGGTAGCCGGCGACGGCGACGGAGTCGTGACCCTCGGCGTGCAGGTGGGCGACGGCCTGGGCCGGTGTGGGGGAGCCGGCGCAGAGGTAGGAGGGGAGGACGGGCGCGCTCAGCCGGGCCTGAAGCATCGTGGCCATGCGGGCGGTGTCCGCGTTGGCCGCGGGATCCGTGGAGCCCGCGGCGGCGAGGACGACCGGGCTCCCGGCCCACCCCGCCTCGGCGAGCCGCGCCGACAGCGCGGTGGCCAGCAGCGGGTCAGGGCCCAGCGCGCGGGCGACGGACGCCCGCAGATGTGGTGCGGCGGCCAGCGCCGTCGGGATGTCGGTGTGCACGTGGTAGCCCGCGCCCAGAAGCAGCGGGACGAGCACGGCCTTGCCCCGCAGCGCGGCCAAGGTCTCGTCCAGCGAGGGCCGCGCGAGGTCCAGATAGCCGACCTCGACCCGCACCCCGGGCCGCAGCGAACGGACCAGGCCGAGCAGGGCTTCGACGGTGGCGACGCCGACGGGGTCGCGGGTGCCGTGGGCGACGGCGACGAGGGTCGGGCCCGTCACCCGCCGACCTCCAGCCGGTACCCGCGCTTCGGTACCGTCCGTACCAGCCCCGCGTGCGGTCCCAGCGCGCCACGCAGTCGCGCGACCGCGGCCTCGACCGCGTGCTCGTCCGTGGTCGTGCCCGCCCAGACCCGGCGCAGCAGGTCGGCGCGGCTGACCACCCAGCCCGGGTGTTCGGCCAGCGCCCGCAGCACCGCCGCGGAGACCGGTGGCAGCCAGTAACTCTCCTCGCCGACGACGAGCGCGCTGCCCTGCAGCGCCAGGGTGCGCCCGCCGGCTTCCAGTTCGCGGCGGTTGCGCACCGGGACCGTCTCGGTGATGGTGCGCACCATCGCCCCGAGCCGTCCGCGTTCGGGGCAGACCACGGGTACGCCGACGCTCTCCAGCGGCCGGGCGCAGACCGGGCCGACGCACACCGGCAGTACGTCCTCGCGCAGCGCGGTCAGGATCTCGGGACGCAGTCCCAGCGTGTCCGCCGCGTGGAGGAAGGCGGTGATCGCCGGCGCGCTGGTGAAGGCGATGGCGTGTACCTCCCGGCGTATCGTCTGCAGCACCAGGCGGCGTACCGGCTCCGGGTCCTCGGGCGGGGCCCAGCGGTAGACCGGGACCTCGATCACTTCGGCGCCGCGTTCACGCAGCGCGGCGGTGAAGCCGTCCAGCGGGGCGCCGTGTTCCTGCACCGCGATCCGGCGCCCCGTCAGATTCCGGGCGAGCAGCCAGGTCAGCAGCTCGTCGTTCGCCTCGGAGCGCGGTGAGAAGGTCTCGTCCAGTCCGGTGGCACGGACCGCGCCGGTCGCCTTCGGGCCGCGGCTGAGCACCACCGCGTCCCGGCAGGTCTGGGCCAGCCGGCCGCCCTGTCCCCAGCCCTCGGCGGCGCTCATCCAGCCGCGCCAGCCGACTCCGGTGGTGGCGACCACGTAGTCCAGCGGGGCGGTCAGGCACAGCTCGGTGGCCCGGCGCAGTGCCGCGTCGTCCTCCAGCGGGACGATCCGCATGGTGGGCGCTTCGACCACGCGCGCGCCTCGCCGGCGCAGCAGGGCGGTGAGCTCGTCGCGGCGGCGCGCGGCGGTCACCCCGATCGTGTAGCCGACCAGCGGGCCGACCGGCTCGGTGGCCGGAGGGCCGCCGGTGGACGTGCTGACGGTTTCCATGCTGTGCAGGCTCAGCCCGTGGGGTTTCGGCCGCGTTGCGTGGCCGTCACGTGGGGGTTAGCGAAGCACGGTGTGCTGTTACGGAAGATGTCGTTACCCCCACCTTGTCCCGGGGGCTCCATGAGGGACGTGTATCCCGGTCGCAATGCGCGTGACCCGATCGCGTAACCGGTCCGGATGACGCTCAGTGCCATGACGACGACGGACACCCACTGCCCGTACTGCTCGCTGCAGTGCGGCATGCGGCTGCGCACCGCGCCTTCCGGAGCGGCGGTGCCGGTGGAAGTCGTGGAGCGGCCGGGCTTTCCGGTCAACCTCGGCGCGCTGTGCGGCAAGGGGCGCAGCGCCGCAGCGCTGCTCGACCGGGTCGCCCGGCTGACCGCACCGCTGGTGCGCGACCGGCGGGGCGGCGAGTTGCGCGAGGCGTCGTGGGACGAGGCGCTGGACCGGGCCGCCGCCGGACTGTCGGGTGCCGCCGAGCGGTACGGCCGGGACGCGGTGGGGGTCTTCGGCGGGGGCGGGCTGACCAACGAGAAGGCGTACCTGCTGGGCAAGTTCGCCCGTGTGGCGCTGCGTACCGCGAACATCGACTACAACGGTCGCTTCTGCATGTCCTCGGCGGCTGCCGCGCACCGGCAGGCGTTCGGGATCGACCGCGGGCTGCCGTTCCCGATGGCGGACATCGCGCGCAGCGGCTGTGTGATCCTGGTCGGCGCCAACCCCGCCGAGACCATGCCGCCGGCCCTGCGCTACTTCCGCGAACTGCGCGAGAACGGCGGGCAGCTGATCGTGGTGGACCCGCGTCGGACCAGGACCGCCGAGCTGGCCGATCTGCATCTGCAGCCGCCGCCAGGCACCGATCTGGCGCTCGCGCTCGGCCTGCTGCACCTGGTGATCGCGGACGGGAGGCTCGACAAGGACTTCATCGACGAGCGCACCACCGGCTTCGAGGCAGCCCGCGCCTGTGCGATGGCGCACTGGCCGGAGCGGGTGGAGCGGCTGACCGGTGTACCGGTGGCCCAACTGCGGGAGGCCGCAGGCATGTTCGCGGACGCGGAGACCGGCATGGTGCTCACCGCCCGCGGCCCGGAGCAGCAGAGCAAGGGCACCGACACCGTCAGCGCCTGGATCAATCTGTGTCTGGCCACCGGCAAGGCCGGCCGCCGTTACTCCGGGTACGGCTGCCTGACCGGCCAGGGCAACGGGCAGGGCGGCCGGGAGCACGGGCAGAAGGCCGACCAGCTCCCCGGCTACCGCTCGATCGAGGACCCGGCGGCGCGGGCGCACGTCGCCGCCGTGTGGGGGGTGGACCCGGAGCGGCTGCCGCGCTCGGGGCGCTCGGCGTACGAGCTGCTGGACTGCCTCGGGCAGGAGGACGGCGTGCGGGCGCTCTTGCTGATGGGGTCCAACCCGGTGGTCTCCGCGCCCCGGGCGGGGCACATCGCCGAGCGGCTGCGGAGCCTCGACTTCCTCGTGGTGAGCGATCTGGTGCTGTCCGAGACGGCCGAGCTGGCCGATGTCGTACTGCCGTCGGCGCAGTGGGCCGAGGAGACCGGCACCACCACCAACCTGGAGGGGCGGGTGATTCTGCGTCAGCAGGCGGTCCCCGCGCCACCGGGTGTACGCAGCGATCTGGCCGTGCTGAGCGGACTCGCCCGGCGGCTGGGGGTGGAACAGGGCTTCTCCGAGGACCCCGAGCAGGTCTTCGAGGAGCTGCGGCGGGCCTCGGCGGGTGGCCAAGCGGACTACTCGGGCATCAGTTACGCCCGGATCCGACGCGAGGACGGGGTGTTCTGGCCCTGCCCGGCCGGCGACGGCAGCGGCGCACCGCACCCCGGCACGCCGCGGCTGTTCCTGGACCGCTTCGCCACACCGGACGGCCGGGCCAGGTTCGCCGCCGTCTCGCACCGTCCGGCGGCGGAGCAGCCGGACGCCGACTATCCGCTGTTCCTGACCACGGGCCGGGTGGTCTCCCAGTACCAGAGCGGCGCGCAGACCCGCCGCGTGCCCGAGCTCAACCGGGCCGCACCCGGCCCGTTCGTGGAGCTGCACCCGCAGCTCGCACACCGGCTCGGGGTGGCCGAGGGCGAGCTGCTCGCGGTGACCAGCCGACGCGGGCGGGCGGTCGCGCCGGCCCGGGTGACCGAGAGCATCCGGCCCGACACCGTGTTCATGCCCTTCCACTGGGGCGGCGCGGGGCGGGCCAACTCGCTGACCAATCCGGCCCTGGACCCGACCTCGCGGATGCCGGAGTTCAAGGTCTGCGCGGTGCGGGTCGAGCGGGCGGGAAGCGAGCGGGCGGGGAGCAAGATATGAACGCGCGTATCGCGGTGGTCGGCGCGGGCATGGCCGCCGCCCGGTTCGCCCAGCAGTACCAGGAGCTCGGCGGGAAGGCCCAGGTGACGCTCTACGGCGCGGAACCGCGCGCCCCCTACAACCGGGTGCTGCTCGCCGACGTACTCACCGGCCGCTACGACCCGGAGGCCATCGCCCTGCCGGCCGGCACCGCCCTGCTGCGCACCGGCGCCGAGGTTGTCGCACTGGACCTGGCCGCACGCACGTTGGGACTTCCGGGCGGGGAGCGGGCCGGGTACGACGAACTGGTGCTGGCGACCGGCGCCAATCCGGTACTGCCACCGATCCACGGCCTGCGCGCCCCCGGCGGTGACCTGATCGCCGGGGTGCACGCACTGCGCACCCTCGCCGACTGCCGCGGCCTGGCCGAGGCCGCGGCCGGAGCCGCGCGCGCCGTGGTGATCGGCGGCGGTGTGCTCGGCGTCAGCGCCGCCCGCGCGCTGGCCGCACTCGGGCTTCCGGTGGAGATCGTGCACCAGGGCCCGCACCTGATCGAGCGCCAACTCGACGCACAGGCGGGCGCGGCGCTACGGAGCACCCTGGCCGGGCTGGGCGTCGAGGTCTACCTCTGCAACCGGGCCCGGACGCTACACGGCGGCGGTCGGGTCGACGGGGTGGAGTTGGCCAACGGCTACCTGCTGACCACCGATCTGGTGGTGCTGGCCTGCGGGGTGCGCCCGCGTACCGGGCTCGCCCACACGGCCGGACTCCTGGTGCGCACCGGCGTGGTGGTGGACGACCGGCTGGCCGCCTCCCATCCCGGCGTGTACGCCATCGGCGACTGCACCGAGCACCGCGGCACCGTGCACGGTCTGTCCGGCCCGGCCTGGGAGCAGGCCGACGTCCTGGCCGCGAGACTGTCCGGGGCCGAGCCGGACAGGGAGTACACAGGCTCCCGCCCGCTGACCCGGCTCTCGGCAGGGCCGCTGGAGTACGCCGCCTTCGGCGAGGTGGACGACGAGACGCACCAGGCCGACTCCGGCCACCACGTGCTGCGGCTGGCCGACGCCACCCGCGGCTCCTACAAGAAGCTCGTGCTGCGCGGCGACCGGCTCGTCGGCGGCATCCTGCTGGGCGATCTGGCCACGGTCGGCGCTCTGACCCGGGCGTACGAGCGGGACGAGCCGCTGCCCGAGGACCCCCTGCATCTGCTCACCACCCGAGGAGCCCGTTGATGACGCGCACGGACGGCAAGGACCGCATCGGCGGCAAGGACCGCGTCGGTGGTACGGACCGCACCGGTGGTACGGACCGCATCGATGGAAAGGACCGCATCGGTGGCACGGACCGCGAACACCTGGTGCTGATCGGCCACGGCATGGTCGGCCAGCGCTTCCTGGAGGCGCTGTTCGAGCAGCCGGACGCCGGGACAGGAGCCCCGGTCCTGCGGGTCACCGTGCTCGCCGAGGAACCCCGCCCCGCTTACGACCGGGTGCGTCTGACCTCATGGTTCTCCGGTACCTCGACCGAGGAACTGTCCCTGTGCCCGCCCGGCTTCCTCGCCGAGCACGGCATCGACCTGCGGCTCGGCGACCCGGCCGTCGCGGTCGACCGCGACGCACGGATCGTCACCACCGCCTCCGGGCACCGACTCCACTACGACACCCTGGTGCTGGCCACCGGCTCGTACCCGTTCGTACCGCCGGTCCCCGGGCACGACGCCGAGGGCTGCCACGTCTACCGCACCATCGAGGACCTGGAGGCGATCCGGGCCGGCGCCGCCGGTGCCCGGGTCGGCGCCGTGGTCGGCGGCGGACTGCTCGGGCTGGAGGCGGCCGGCGCGCTGCGGGCCATGGGGCTGGAGACCCATGTCGTCGAATTCGCCCCGCGGCTGATGCCGATCCAGATGGACGAGGGCGGGGGCGAGGTGCTGCGCCGCAAGATCGAGGACCTCGGCGTGCTGGTGCACACCGGCGTCGGCACGCGGGCGGTCACTACGGACGAGAGCGGCCGGGTACGCGGTATGACCCTGTCCGACGGCACCGAACTCGCCGCCGACCTGGTGGTCTTCTCCGCCGGAGTGCGCCCGCGCGACCAGCTCGCCCGCGACTGCGGCCTGCCGGTCGGCGAGCGCGGCGGTATCGTCGTCGACGCGCGGTGCCGCACCGCCGACCCCGCGGTCCGGGCCATCGGCGAATGCGCGCTGGCCGCCGACGGCCGGGTCTACGGGCTGGTCGCCCCCGGCTACGCGATGGCCGAGGCCGCCGCCCGCGAACTCGCGGGCGGCACCGGCTCCTTCACCGGAGCGGACACCTCCACCAAGCTCAAACTGCTCGGTGTGGACGTGGCCAGCTTCGGCGACGCGCACGGCACCACCGAGGGCGCACTGGAGGTGCTCTACGCCAACAGCCGCGCGGGTGTCTACAAGAAGCTCGTCATCGGCGCGGACGGCGCGCTGCTCGGAGGCGTCCTGGTCGGCGACGCCGACTCCTACGCGCTGCTGCGCCCGCTGGCGCTGAGCGGTTCCCCGCTGCCCGCCCCGCCGGAGCAGCTGGTGCTGCCCGCCTCGATCGGCGTGGTTCCCGGCCCGCTCGCGCTGCCGGACGAGGCGGTCGTCTGTTCCTGCCACAACGTCAGTAAGGGCGAGATCCGGGCCGCCGTGCACGAGCAGGGCTGCGCGAGCGTCCCCGAGGTCAAGAAGTGCACCAAGGCCGGTACCGGCTGCGGGAGTTGCGTCAAGCTGCTCGGCGGCATCGTGGCCGAGGAACTGGCCGCGAGCGGGGTCGAGGTCGCCAAGGGCCTGTGCGAGCACTTCACGCAGACCCGCGCCGAGCTGTACGAGATCGTCCGGGTCAGGGGCATCGGCTCCTTCTCCCGGCTGATCGACGAGCACGGCAGCGCGCCGGGCGGCGAGGGCTGCGACATCTGCAAGCCCGTGGTCGCCTCCATCCTGGCGGGCCTCGGCAACGGCCACATCCTGGACGGCGAGCAGGCGGCCTTGCAGGACACCAACGACCACTTCCTGGCCAACATCCAGCGCAACGGCTCCTACTCCGTGGTGCCGCGGATCCCCGGTGGCGAGATCACCCCCCAGGGCTTGATAGTCATCGGCGAGATCGCCCGCGACTTCGGCCTCTACACGAAGATCACCGGCGGCCAGCGGATCGACCTCTTCGGCGCGACCGTGGACCAGCTCCCCCCGATCTGGCGCCGACTCGTCGACGCCGGCTTCGAGTCCGGGCACGCCTACGGCAAAGCGCTGCGCACCGTGAAGTCGTGCGTCGGCGAGACCTGGTGCCGCTACGGCGTACAGGACGCGGTCGGCCTGGCGATCGAACTGGAGCTGCGCTACCGAGGGCTGCGCTCACCGCACAAACTGAAGTCCGCGGTCTCCGGCTGCGCACGGGAGTGCGCCGAGGCGCAGGGCAAGGACTTCGGGGTGATCGCGACCGCGGCCGGGTGGAACCTCTATGTGGGCGGCAACGGGGGGATGACGCCACGTCACGCGGATCTGCTGGCGGCCGACCTGGACCGGGAGACGCTGATCCGTACCATCGACCGGTTCCTGATGTTCTACATCCGCACCGCGGACCGGCTGGAGCGGACGGCCTCCTGGCTGGAACGGCTGGAGGGCGGCATGGACCACCTGCGGGCCGTCGTCCTGGACGATTCCCTCGGTATCCGCGCCGACCTCGACGAACTGATGGCCCGCCACATCGAGACCTACGAGGACGAATGGGCGGCCACCCTGGCCGATCCGGAGCGGCTGCGCCGCTTCGTCTCGTTCACCAACGCGCCGGGCGTCCCCGACCCGACGATCCGCTTCGTCGCGGAGCGGGACCAGATCCGCCCGGCACCGGCCCCGGCACCGGCCCTGATCGCCGGTCCCGACCTGGAGGTACGCGTCCGATGAGCGGGACGACGAGCGCGGCGCGGGTGGAGATCCACGACGGCGCGGGATGGGTTCCGGTGTGCGGGTACGCGGAGCTGACCCCGGGGCGCGGGGTCGCGCTGCTGGTGGGCGGCGCGCAGGTCGCGCTGTACCGCGACCGCGCGGGGGAGGTGTACGCGGTCGACAACCGCGATCCGTTCAGCGGGGCGTACGTGCTCTCGCGCGGACTGCTGGGGAGCCGCGGGGCGGTCCCGGTGGTGCTCTCACCCATGTACAAACAGGCCTTCGATCTGCGCACGGGTGTCTGTCTGGACGAGGAGACGGCCCCGGACGGATCGCCGGCGGTGCTGAGGGTGTGGCCTGCGAGAGTCCAGCCGTAGGCGAGCGGGGACCACGCGCGAACCCGAGAGGGCGCGCGGCTTGCCGAGTGCCCGTCCTCACGCCCCCCGTCAGGCCTCGTGCGCAGGACGTTCCACCACCGAGCCACCACGCGCCGTCAGCCGAAATCTCGCCTTCCTACGTTGCTGCGTGGCGAAGCGCCAGACGCGTCAGACGTGTCAGCAGACTCCCTCTCCGCTCCGGCAGGTGCCCATGAGTACAACGGTCAGCAACTCCGAGAACACCGCGACACCGGCTGCGGCGCGGGTCCGGACCATCGACGACTGGCGTCCGGAGGACGTCGGCTTCTGGGAGGAGGCCGGAGCGCGGATCGCTCGGCGGAACCTGGTGTTCTCGGTCCTCTCCGAGCACATCGGCTTCTCCGTATGGAGCCTCTGGTCCGTGCTCGTTCTCTTCCTCGGGCCGGATTACCACGTCGACCCCGCCGGCAAGTTCCTGCTCACCGCCCTGCCCACCGCGCTCGGTTCGGTGCTCCGGCTGCCGTACACCTTCGCCGTGGCGAAGTTCGGCGGACGTAACTGGACGGTCTTCAGCGCACTGCTGCTCCTGGTCCCGACCATCCTTGCCGGGATCGTGCTCGAACCCGGCGTCTCCTACGGAACGCTCCTCACCGTGGCCTGTGTCGCGGGGGTCGGCGGCGGCAACTTCGCGTCCTCGATGGCGAACATCAACGCGTTCTATCCGCAGCGGCTCAAGGGCTGGGCACTGGGCGTCAACGCGGGCGGAGGCAATCTGGGTGTGCCCGTGGTCCAGTTGGCGGGCCTGCTGATCCTCGCGACCGCGGGGGCCGCGCAGCCGCGGCTGCTGCCGCTGGTGTACATCCCGCTGATCGTCCTCGCCGCCCTCGGCGCGGCGTGGAAGATGGACAATCTCACCGCGATACGCAACGACAGGCGGGCGATGCGCGACGTCTCCCGCGATCCGCACACGTGGGTGATGTCGCTGCTCTACATCGGCACCTTCGGTTCCTTCATCGGCTTCAGTTTCGCCTTCGGGCAGGTGCTGCAGGTGCAGTTCCACGCGCAGTTCGACACCCCCGTGAAGGCCGCGTATCTCACCTTCCTCGGCCCCTTGCTCGGCTCGCTGATCCGGCCGGTCGGCGGACTGCTCGCGGATCGCTTCGGCGGGGCGAAGGTGACGCTGTGGAACTTCGCGGCGATGGCGGCCGCCGCGGCCGTGGTGCTGGTCGCATCCCAGCGGGAGTCGTTGGGCCTGTTCATCGCCGGCTTCGTGGCGCTGTTCGTCTTCAGCGGTGTCGGCAACGGCTCCACCTACAAGATGATCCCGGCCATCTTCCGCGCCAAGGCGCGCACGGCGGTGGCCTCCGGCGCGGACCCGGAGACGGCCGAGCGCGACTCCCGCACACGTGCGTCCGCGCTCATCGGCATCGCGGGCGCGGTGGGCGCGTTCGGCGGGGTACTGGTGAACGTGGCGTTCCGGCAGTCGTTCCTGACCACGCACAACGGGAACGCCGCGTACCTCTGCTTCCTGGTGGGGTACGGCCTGTGCCTGGTACTGACCTGGGCCGTCTACCTCCGCACGTCCCCTGCGCGGCTATCCGACGTGTAGCGCGGGGTGAACCGGGCATTCCTTCCGGACTTGAAGCGGAGGCGGTCCGGTCGGCCGGCAGACATGCATCGGCATCCACGGGGCACCCGACTCCTGACAGAGGAGGCGCGGATGCCGATCACATTCCGTAAGAGTTTCCGGATCCTGCCGGGGGTGCGACTCAACATCAACAAGCGCTCCTGGTCCGTCACCACCGGTGGCGGCAAGCACGGGCCGCGGCACACGTCGAGCAGTACCGGGCGGCGTACGACGTCGATGGATCTGCCCGGCCCCTTCGGCTGGCGCAGGACGACCAAGCGCGGCGGCCACTGAGCGGGCCGCGGGTCGCGGGTGTCGACCACCACGTGAGGCGGGCCCAGGATCCGGTCGATCCTGGGCCCGCCTCACGTTGTGGTGGCGAAATCCGGTCGCCGTCCGCAGGTGAAGATCATCCCACTGCTTCGGAATTTCCTTCGGCCGGCACGGCCCGGCAGCGTTGCACCTGATCAGTCACCTGTTCCATGAACCAGACCATGATCTCGTAGGGGATGACGTGCTCGTCATGGCTGTGGATGTGCACGGTCGGTTCCAGATCGGGGTCCTCGTCAGGGATGAACGCGACCAGGAAGGCGGGTCCCGGCAGGTGGGACGCCGCGTTGGGGATCTCGGCCCACGCGGCTGGTGCGGGCACAGCCTCGCTCAGCTCCACGGCCCAAGCGTCGTCGGGCAGGGCGTAGTGGAACTGGACGGCGTAGTGACGGCCCGTGTGTTCCCGCAGCTCTGCCGGCATGCCGGCAGGCTGCCACAACAGCGAGTCCGCAGTCGCGGGGATATCGGTTGAGGCCCGTCGCTCGGTACGCCGCGTACCCGGCCGGCCGTCGGCCGTCGGCCGTTCTTGCGGCCCGCCGGCCCGCCGGCCCGTCCTCGTCGCCATCCGCCAAGATCCGCCGCGGCGGACCTCCGCGGCAACTTGATGGAGTTACTCGTCACCTGACGAAGTATTCGTCACCTGACGGAGTACGGCGGCGAATATTGGCGGCGTCTTCGTTTCGTCACATGATTTAGGCCGCTGCGGAGATCCGCCGGTAGGCGGGTGCGATTTGGTTCGGTGCCGCGGTCATCTTGTCTTGTCTTTTCTGTCCTTGCATGTCGTATGCGGATTTTGTTTTTGGTCGCTTTGTTTCCATTGGTATTCGCTGCTTGCTCGATGGTGCTCGCGTGCTGCTTTGATATCCGCCGCAGAATGCTCGTTCTGTCGGCCCTGGGGCAACTGTGCTCATCGCCCATTCGCGATTGGATAAATCAGTGGACAACGCTCTGGTCGATATTCGGCTCAGACGAGCTTTCCAGCAGCCACCGTGGGAGGACCCGTTACAGGTACGGCAGGTGAGGAAGGAACTGGCGACTCGTCCCGCGCTCGTCGATGCCGGGGACGTACGCACGCTGCGCTCGCTGCTGGCCCGGGTCGCCGAGGGAGAGGCGCATGTGGTGCAGGCGGGTGACTGCGCGGAGGACCCCGCGGAGTGCACGCCGGTCTATGTCGCGCGCAAGGCGGGACTGCTGGACATGCTCGCGGGCGCGCTCCAGATGGACACCTGCAAACCGGTGGTGCGCGCCGGCCGGATGGCCGGACAGTTCGCCAAGCCCCGCTCCAAACCCACCGAGTGGGTCGGCGACCTCGAACTGCCCGTCTACCGCGGTCATATGGTCAACAGCCCGGAACCCGACCCCGAGCTCAGACGCGCCGATCCGGAGCGGCTGCTGGCGGGCTACCGGTCCGCCCGCGACGTCATGGGGTATCTGGGCTGGCCGGACCACGGCGGACGGACCCGTATCGGCGCGCCCATATGGACAAGCCACGAGGCGCTGCTGCTCGACTACGAAATCCCCATGCTGCGCCGGGACGAACAGGGGCGGCTGCTGCTCGCCTCCACACACTGGCCCTGGATCGGCGAGCGGACCCGACAGGTCGACGGCGCGCATGTCGCTCTGCTCGCCGAGGTCATCAACCCGGTGGCCTGCAAGGTCGGCCCGCGCATGACGGTCGACGAGCTGCTGGCCCTGTGCGAACGGCTCGACCCCGAGCGCGAAAGGGGCAGGCTCACCCTCATCGCCCGGATGGGCGCCGAGGCGGTGGCCGAGCGGCTGCCCGCGCTCGTCGAGGCCGTCGGCGCCGCGGGACACCCGGTGATCTGGCTCACCGACCCCATGCACGGCAACACCGTCAGCACTCCGGACGGGCTCAAGACCCGTTATCTGCGGACGGTCACGCGGGAGGTCGGAGAGTTCCAGCACGCGGTCAGGAACGCGGGCGGCATCGCGGGCGGACTCCATCTGGAGACCACCCCCGACGATGTCACGGAATGCGTCGAGAGCGAGTCCCGGATCGATGACGTCGGGGCCAAGTACACGACCTTCTGCGACCCCCGGCTCAACCCGGGCCAGGCCCTTTCCGTGATCTCGGCCTGGTGGATGACCGGTCGGTCGACGCCGCTGGGCGCCGCCGCTTAGCTTCGACATCCGCGACCGGTTCCGCGACAGCGCCGCGCGAAGGCGGCCACCGCCGAAGGCGACCCGGATGACACAACTGTCCGGGTCCGCTCATGGCTTCTCACCGGCCGTCGCGTCAGCCATTTCGCCGACGGTCACGCCGGCCATTTCCCCGGCCTTCGCGTCAGCCATTCCGTCGGTCATTTCGCCGGCCGCTTCGGGGTTTCCGGTCACAAGAACAATTCGATCCAGGAGAGGAAGGTCATGGCGGGGATACCCCCCATCGCGCCGTACCCGATGCCGACAGCGGGCGACTTGCCCGGCAACACCGCCCAGTGGACCGTGGACCCCGAGCGCGCGGTGCTGCTCGTACACGACATGCAGCGCTACTTCCTGCGGCCGTTCCCCGGGACCGTCCGCGATCAGCTCGTACGGAACGCCGTCCTGCTCCGCGAGCGCGGCGTCGCGCTGGGCATGCCCGTGGCGTACACGGCGCAGCCCGGCGGTATGACCGACGAACAACGCGGCCTGCTCAAGGACTTCTGGGGACCGGGTATGCGGGTGGATCCCGTGGACCGTCAGGTCGTCGAACCGCTCGCCCCGGCACCGGAAGACGGGGTGTTCACCAAATGGCGCTACAGCGCCTTCTTCCGTTCCGGTCTGCTCGAATGGATGCGTGAGCGCGGCCGCGACCAGCTCGTCATCTGCGGTGTGTACGCCCATGTCGGTGTGCTGATGAGCGCGGTCGAGGCGTTCACCAACGACATCCAGCCGTTCCTGGTGGCCGATGCCGTCGCGGACTTCTCCGAGGAGTACCACCGGCTGGCCGTCGAGTACGCGGCGCAGCGCTGCGCGGTGGTCGCCACCACGGACGGAATCCTCGCCCAGCTCGACACGTCCGCCACCATGGCCGGACTCGGTGTACGCGAGGCCGGCGCATGACCGGGACCGAGGAGTCGGTGGAGGTGGCCGCAGATCTGCTCGACCGGGTGCTGGGGCCCCGGCCTCCCGCGTTCGCGCTGCTCCACCGCCCGGAGGCGACCGGCCAGGGAGTGCTGGATGTCCTGGTCGGTGAGATCTCGACGCCGAAGACGCTGGCGGACATTCCCGTACCCGAGGAGTTCCCGCACACCGGCGGCCCTCGCCATGAGGTGCTGGCGGTCGTCCCCTACCGGCAGATCGCCGAGCGCGGCTTCACCTGCGCCGACGACGGTGAGCCGCTGATCGCGATGACCGTCACCGGCCAGGGCCTGCTGCCGGTGGACGAGGCGCTGCGACGGCTCCCCGACGTGCCGATCGCCCTGGCCGACGGCCACTTCGACGTGGACGACGACACCTACGCCGACACGGTCCGCAGGGTCATCGCAGATGAGATCGGCGAGGGCGAGGGAGCGAACTTCGTCATCAAGCGTTCGTTCGTCGCCGACATCACCGGCTACACACCGCACAGCGCGCTGTCGTTCTTCCGGCGGCTCATGCGGGGGGAATCGGGCGCCTACTGGACGTTCGTCGTCCACACCGGCAGCCGGACGTTCGTCGGTGCCACGCCCGAGCGGCACATCAGCCTCTCGGGCGGCAACGCTGTCATGAATCCCATCAGCGGCACCTACCGTTACCCGTCGTCCGGCCCCACGCTGTCGGAGGTGATGGACTTCCTCGCCGACCGCAAGGAAGCCGACGAGCTGTATATGGTCGTCGACGAAGAACTCAAGATGATGGCCCGGATCTGCGACTCGGGCGGCCGGGTGGTGGGCCCCTATCTCAAGGAGATGGCCCGGCTCGCGCACACCGAATATTTCATCGAGGGACGCAGCACGCGCGATCCCCGCGAGATCCTGCACGAGACGATGTTCGCGCCGACGGTCACCGGCAGTCCGCTGGAGAGCGCGTGCCGCGTCATCAACAAGTACGAGCCGCAGGGGCGTGGCTACTACAGCGGAGTCGTGGCTCTCATCGGCCGTGATGAACACGGCGGTTCCACCATGGACTCGTCCATCCTCATCCGCACCGCCGACATCGACAGCGGGGGACGGGTGCGGATCGGGGTGGGCGCCACGCTCGTACGCCACTCCGATCCCGCCTCCGAGGTCTTCGAGACCCGGGCGAAGGCGGCCGGGCTGCTCGCGGCCCTGCAGGCGGACGGTCCCGTACGGTTCGCCGAACACCCGAACGTACGGGCCGCCCTGGAGCGGCGCAACGAGACCATCGCCGGCTTCTGGCTGGCGGACGACGCGGCGCGGATCCGGCCCGAGCCCGTACTGGCGGGCCGCCGGGTGCTCGTCGTGGACGCCGAGGACACCTTCACCTCGATGATCGGCCACCAACTCCGGTCCATGGGGCTGTCGGTGACGGTCCGTCGTTTCGACGAGCCCTACACCCTGGACGGTTACGATCTCGTCGTCATGGGCCCGGGGCCGGGGGATCCGCGCGAGACGAGCCACCCCAAGATCGCCCATCTGCGCTCGACGATCGGCACACTGCTCGACGAACGACGCCCGTTCCTCGCGGTCTGCCTGAGCCACCAGGTGCTCAGTACGCGGCTCGGACTCGCCCTGGTGCGCAGGGAGTTCCCCAACCAGGGAGTGCAGCGGGAGATCGACCTCTTCGGTACCCGGGAGCGGGTCGGCTTCTACAACACGTTCGCCGCCCGTGCCATGGAGGACAGGGTCGACTGCGGGGGCGTGGGCACGGTGGAGGTCAGCCGGGATCCGGAGACCGGTGAGGTGCACGCGCTGCGCGGCCCGCACTTCGCCTCGCTGCAGTTCCACGCCGAGTCGGTGCTCACCGAGGACGGCGTACGCCTCGTCGGCGCACTCATGGCAGAGGTGCTGAGCGGACGAACGCCATGACATGGCGCCCGGCGGCGGGCACCAGGGCCTGTCGGACAAGCCCTGGCCCTGGATGAACCGCTACGGCCCGAAGCGAAACGGTCGTCATCGTGATTACGATGACGACCGTTTCGTCGTGACGCGGAAACACCGTTCGACGGCGCTTCCTCACACCGCCGGGCGGCTTCGCACGCCGGGATCCGGAGTGTCGGGATCCGGAGTGTCGGGATCCGGGGTCACTTCTGTTTGGGCATGAGCTGCGCCAGAAGTGTCAGGACCGCGAACGCCAGGATGACCACCAGTCCCGGGTAGAGCATGGACAGCTCGGTACCGGGCAGGATCGCCGCCGTGACGACCGCGAGGCCGAAGGCACCGCCGACCTGGAGCGAGCTGTTGAGCAGCCCGGCCGCGAGTCCCTGTTCCTCGTCGGGCACTCCGTTGGTGCCGGCGACCATCAGTGTCGCGATGCTGAGCGCGAAGCCCACACCCCACAGCACCGACGCCGGCAGCAGCACCATCCACAGGTCCGGCTCGGGGCCGATGCGCAGCATCAGCAAGTAGCACGGAAGGAACGCCACGAGCCCGACCATGAGGACCTTGGTCACACCGAACCGGTCCATCAGAGCCCCGAGTTTGGGCCCGATGACGACCACCATGAGACCCGCGGGCAGCAGCACCAGCGCCATCTGCCACGGTTTCCAGCCTTCCAGATCCTGCAAGTACAGGGCCAGCAGGAACTGGAAGCCCATGGCGCCTCCGTACAGGAGGCCGATGCTGATGTTGGCGGTCACCAGGCCCCGGTTGCGGAATACGCCCAGCCGGATCAGTGGTTCCTTCACCGTGCGCTCGATCACGAGGAAACCGGCGAGCAGCAGCGCGGACAGGACGAATCCGCCGATCGTCCGCAGTGAACCCCAGCCGACCTCCGCCGCGGAGACCACGGTGAAGACGAGCAGCAGCATCCCGGCGAGCAGTGTCGCGGCGCCGCCGATGTCGAGCCGTGGCCGCTCGGTGCGCGGTGGGTCCGGCGGCAGGAAGCGCAGGGCGCCCAACAGCAGCAGCACGGAGAGCGGGATCGGCAGGATGAAGATGGACCGCCAGTTCAGCCCCGCGAGCAGGCCGCCCACCAGCAGTCCGGATGAGTATCCCGACGCTTCGAAGACATTGAAGATGCCGAACGCCTTGTTCCGCTGCGGGCCTTCGGGGAAGGTCGTGGTCAGCAGCGACATGGCCGCCGGTGCGGCGAAACCCGCCGCCATGCCCTTGACGAAGCGCGAGATGATCAGCAGCATCGCGTCATCGGCGAGCGCGCCGAACAGCGACACGATCGCGAACGCGGCCATGGCGATCACCAGCACCCGCCGCCGGCCGAACAAGTCGGCGACTCGTCCACCCAGGAGCAGGAAGCTGCCGAACGCCAGAATGTAGGCGCCCACCAGCCACTGCGCGGTGGCGGCGGTCATTCCGAGCTCGCTCTGGATCTCCGGGATCGCCACGACGATCATCGAGATGTCGAGCCCGTCGAGCAGGATCACCCCGCTGAAGATGAGGATCGAGATCCATAATCGCGGCGACCAGCGCAGAGAATCCTTCTGTACCTCGGGTGCTGGCGCCTCGGGCGCTGCCAAGGCGTCGCCTCCCGCCCGCTGTTCACTCGGAGTCGAGCTGCCTGACATTAGGCACGTCCCCTCCCAATAGACTGTCCGAAGCGCGTTCAACCAGCGTCCGCGATAGTTGTACACGCGCTATATTGCACAAGCCTGATACTGCCTTAAGCAAGCAGCCGTTCGCAAGGGGGGTGTGGTGCCCGTGTCGATCAGTGACGACTCCGCCGAGGCCCGCGCGCAGGGTTGGCGCACTCTGGCCGCGCTGCACGCACGGATCGAGGACGCGCTCGAACGGGCGTTGCAGCGTGAACACGGCCTGTCGGTGAGCGAGTACGGAGTGCTCGACGTGCTCTCCCGGGAGGGCGGTTCCTGTCTGCGGATGAATCAGCTCGCCAAGGCGGTGGTGCTGAGCCAGTCGGCCACCACCCGGCTGGTCGGCCGGCTCGAACAGCGTGGACTGCTCCAGCGGTACCTGTGCCCCGACGACCGCCGAGGCGTATACACGGAGGTCACCGCCGAGGGCCGGGCCGCGCTGGAACGGGCGCGGCCGACCCACGACGATTCGCTGGCCGGTGCCCTGCGAGAGGCGGAGGAACTCTCCGAACTGGCGCCCCTGGTCGACGCACTCGCCGATCTCCCCCCTGCGGACTAGCCGGGGCCTGGCGACGGCGGTGCGCCGCGGGGGGCGTCGACGGCGCCGAGTGTACCGTCGCCATGTGTGCGCCCGGGGCCGCGCGCAGGGGGCGGACGGTTCCCGGTTCCCGGACGGTCCTCGGTCAGCGGCCGTTCCGGACTATCTCGAAGACCTTGTAGGTGACGTCCACACCCTCCAGCCGCCGGCCGGCGCTGTCCAGCAGCGTCAGCGATGTGTCGGCCTCGGCGGCGAGTTGGGCGATACGGTCCGCGTCACCCAGGCTGTTGAAGGTGACCAGGGCGCGCCCGCCGGGCAGCAGCCAGTCGTGCACCTCCGCGAGATAGCGGCCGAGGGCCGTGTAGCCGCGGTCGAAGATCGCCCATTCGAAGTCCCGGGTGAACTCGAATTCCCGCGGTGCCTCGATGACACTGCAGTTCCAGAAGACCGTGTCGAAGCGGTCGGCGGGGTCGAGCTCCGCGAACAGATCGCTGCGCAGCACCCGCACCCGGTCTTCGACACCGTGCCGTTTGGCGTTACGGACGGCGCTGTCGACCGCGGTGTCGGTGATGTCGGTCGCGGTCACATGCGCACAGCCGTGCAGCGCCGCCCAGACGGCGGTGACGCCCGCCCCGCAGCCGATCTCCAGGAAACGGCCGCCCGAGGGGTAGGGGATGGCGCCGGTGTACCACTCGGTGCCGGTACCCGGACGGGGTGCGTAGGTCCCGGGGACCAAGTCCCATTCCCTGCCAAGGAGTTCGAAGGTGGAGGGATCGGTCCCGACGGTGCCCAACTGCTCGACGAGTTTCTGCCCGAGGCGGTAGCGCTCCTCGAACTTCTCGGATGTCTGATCCATGATTCTCCTTGGACAGGTGTCGGTGGTGGGCGTTGGGTGTTGGCAGATGGGTGTGCGGTGTGCGGTGGCCGCGGACGTCGCCGCGCCGCCGGTCCTGACAGGGCGGGTCCGGTTCACACGGACGTGAGCCGCTTCAGGTCGGTGGCGTACTTGGTGATGAGCGACGGCGACAGCTGGGGTATGTCCTCGGCCGGGCCGATCTTGGCCGCCTGAACAGCGGCACGGAATCGGACGGACGGAATGAAGGACCCACGGATGACTTCTTCGGGCTGCTTGAATCCATGGATGAGCGGCAGCGCCGAATACTGCCGCTGCTCTTCGGGCAGCGCGCGCATGGCCGCCTCGAACCGGGCGAACCAGTCTCCGTAGTCGTCCACCCGCTCGATCCGGTGACCCGTATCGTTCAGCCAGTCCACGAAGACGTCGAGCGATATTCCGTCGTCGTGCGGATTCACCAGACTGAAGGTCCGGTATCCCTCCGTGCTCCGCCCGCCCAGTCCCACGACGGACGCGGCGGTGAAATCCACGGGCAGACCGTCGTAGTGAGCGCGCTGGGGGTTTCCTTCGCCGTCGGTACGGTAGAAGGAACGCGGCGCGATACCGGTGGCGATGACGCTGAAGAGAAGGCGCGTGAACATGTCCGGCACATTGAGCTGTCCGGTGTACCGGCTGTGCGCGAGAATCATGTTCGACCGGAAAGTGGTGACCGGGAGGCCGCACAGATCGTGTGCTTCCCGGAGCAGGACTTCCCCGGCCCACTTGCTCGTCGCGTAACCGCCGGCGTAACCCTCATGGATCTGCTGGACGGGAATGGCGACCCTTACGTCGGAGTCCTCGTCCAGGGCCGGCTGTCCGGCCCGGGAGGTGGCGACCGCCACGCTGGATATGTAGGTGAACGGCTTGATCCGGCTTGTGATCCCCAGCCGGATGAGCTCGGCGGTTCCCAGGACATTGGCTTCGAACAGATTGTTGTACGGAAGGACATGGTTCACCAGGGCGCCGGCATGGACGATCAGATCCACGTCGTCGGACAACCGCTTCCAGGTCCGGTCGTCCAGACCCAGCTGCGGCTCCGCCATATCGCCTGCCAGGACTTCCAGATGCCCGGCGGCCAAATCCTGGAACGTGCGGACCAGATCCGCGTCTCCACTGCTGAAAGCCTCGTCGAGTCGTTTCCTGGCCGCGGCCGCGTCCCTTCCGCGCACCACGCAGATCAGTTTCCCGTCCGTCCCGGCCAGCCGCTCCAGCCATTCCAGGCACAAGAAGCGGCCGAGATAGCCGCTCGCCCCTGTCAGCAGCACGGTCCGGGGTGTTCCGGTCGGACGGGGAAGACTCCGGGCGTCAGCGATCGTCCCCTCATCGATGAACTTGCCCAGGGTGAGGTCCTTGGCATAGACCTCGGTACTGTCCTGGCCGTGCACGGACGCGAAGGTGGTCTGTGTCAGCCCGGTCTCGCGCTTTGTCTCGATGTAGTCGGCCACCTGCTGGAGGTCGTACGCCGGGCTGATGACCATGTCCACGGGGACGCGGATTCCGAAGATGTCATGGAGGAGATTGGAGAAAGTCACCGCGGACAGGGAGTCCCCGCCGAGGTCCCTGAAGTGCGCGGTGGGACTTATCTCGACCATTGAGCTCGCGAGCAGCGCCCGGGTGGCCCGCTGGATCGTTTCCAGTACGGGCCCTTCGGTACCCGCACGGCGCACCTCGGCCAATTCCTCGGTCTCGCGCGCGGTGATGTTGGAGTACAGCTTTTCGAGGCGCTTTCCGTACCGCGCCAGGAGTTGGGGCCACAGCAGCTTCCTGTGGTCCGAGAGAAGGCCGTTCGCCTGGCTGAAGGGTTCGGTCTCGATCAGGAAGTCACGCGGAATCTCATAGGAGTTGAGTTCGGCTTCCTTCGCGATCTGCTGGAAGGACTCACTGAGAAGCTGCTTGAGGGTGTCACTCTCCGCGCCGAACTGGTCGAGGGCGTCCGGAGTGGGCACGACCACGGCGAGCAGATAGGACCGTTCGCTGTTGCCGTACACGAAGATCTGCCTGACCAGGGGACTGAGGGCGAGGATGGCCTCCAGACGCGAGGTGGCCACGAACTCGCCCTGCGAGAGCTTCAGCACGTTCTTGCGGCGGTCCACGATGATGAACTGGTCCGGCCCGAGCTCCGCGACGATGTCGCCCGTCTTGTAGAAGCCGTCCTCGTCGATGATCTGCGTCGTCAGCTCGGGCTGTTTGTAGTACCCGGGGATGATGGCATCGGTCTTCAGCAGAAGCTCTCCCCGGGGGTGCGGAGAGTCCGTCCGGTAGTAACCGAGCTCGGGCACATCGATGAGCTTGTAATCGATCACCGGCGGGCGCAGCAGCTTGTTGTCGACCGAGATGACGGCGGCCTCCGTGGAACCGTAGAGGATATGCAGCTTGAGATCCAGCAGGGACTCGATGAACGCGGCCAGTTCCACGGAAAGCGGCGCGGAGCCGCAACTGGCCCAGGTGAGACGGCCGCCAAGGAGATTCTTACGCATCTCCGCCTTGACTTCCGACTCGATCGCATGGCGGTCCGCACCGGCTGCCGCACGCCGGTCGAGTTCGCTCTGGTACTTCTGGAACAGCATTTCGCATACTCGTGGCACCAACGACAGTTCCGTAGGACGTGCCAGTGCGATGTCCTCGAAGAAGGTCGACAGATCGCTGCTCGCCGTGAAGTAGCTGGTCCCGCCGCGCGCCATGCTGTTCTTCAGCGAGGAGTGTCCCGCGACATGGCTCATCGGCATGTAATTGATATTGACCGCGTGCGTGTCGGAGAAGAGTTTCGACCAGACGCCGCCCCACATCGCACGCGCCAGCCGTTCGGTGTACATGGCGCCCTTCGGCGTCCCCGTACTTCCCGACGTGTAGATGAGCAGAGCCAGCGGATCCTCATTGTCGGCGGGCGTGAACAAGGGCGCCGCGGGCAGCGTGGAGCCGCGTTCGAGAATGTCCGACAGGGACTCGACGGCCACATCGCGGCCGGCCTGCGCCAGGCGCTCGCGGGCGGAGGTGAACTTCTCGAACTGATCGTTCACTTCCGGATGGTAGTCGAAGACCACCAGGCGCCGCGCCGACGTGTTTCTCAGTATCAATTCGACTGCGACATCGAGACGTTCGATGCTTGCGGCGACGATGAACGGTTCGATCTCGCCGACTATCGATTCCAGCTGCGACAGAGGGGAACTTGTCTGGAGCGGGACGGTGACCGCGCCGAGATGGATACAGGCCAGATCGACCGTCGCGTAATCACGGCTCGCGAAACCGAGGATGGCGACCCGCTCGCCCGCGCGCAACGCATGTTCTGGATTGTGGTGCCATTCATTTGCCACCGCACGGACACGACCCCACAGTTCGGTGAAGCTGGTCGTTTCGTATCGTGGCAGCAGACGGAGTGAAACGCGTCCCGTGTCGGGGTCGGGCGTGAACTCCTTGGCGCGTTCACCGACGGCGGGCCGGTCCGCATGGCGTTCCATTACATGTGCCAACGTTTGCGCAAGCCGCATTCTGGGTCTCCGCATCGCATCACTGGCCGACTTTTGCCCGATGCTACCCAGCGTTGTACCGGGTCCTGGAATAAACAATCGACGATCTGTCATGTCGGCCGGTTGGGACCGGGCGTTCCCCGGATCGCCGGGGGGTGCCCAATCTCCTTTGATCTTGCCGTAGTCGCTGGTCAGGCGATGAATAGGACCATGGCATACGGCGAGGCGGCCCGGCGGGTGCGATATCGCGCCAGGATCAGTAACGGTCCTTACTGGGCGAGCTGTTGCCGTGGTAACATTTGTACGATGCATGTGGATATGCCTGTGCCGTTTTCAAGGCCGAGTGCGTAGGCAGCGGTGGCCCCGGCGGTGCCCTCCCGGGTGCCGATCCGCGCAGGGCGCGATCCAGCCAGGCCTTATGACGGTCGACCCGGTATCAGGGTCCTCTGTCATCGCTCTATGGCATGTTCACGTGCGTTTCACCCATCGCTCATCACCCTCCCGGAGCGCCCCATGGCCAAGCAGGATCGTGCCGTACGTACGCGTCGAGAACTGATCCGTTCCGCCGCAGAGGTCTTCGGCCGGGCCGGATTCGCGGATTCCTCCGTCGCGCAGATCTGCGCCCGCGCCGGTGTCAGCCACGGCGCGCTGCACTTCCACTTCGGGAACAAGCGGGCCCTGGGGGAGGCGGTCGAGTCCGCCGCGGCCCAGACACTGCTGTACATCACGGGGAACGTCCCGCTCAGGCACCCCGCGCCGCTGCAGCTCCTCGTCGACACCTCGCACACGCTGGCACACCGGCTCTCCTGCGATCCGGTGCTGAGGGCCGGGTTCGGCCTCGGCAGCGACGCGACCTGGCAGGGCGGTATGAATCTGTGGGAGCAGTGGCAGGACTGGGTCCAGCTCATGCTGACCGTCGCCAGGGACCAGGGCAGTCTGGCCGCCGATGTGGTGCTCGACGATGCCGTTTCCGCCATTACGGCCGTGATAGCGGGGGTCGAGGTGCTGGGGCGCAGCGACGCCCACTGGCACTCACGCCAGGCGGTCACGCCGTTCTGGCGGCTGATGCTGCCGCAGCTGTCGGCGGAGGCGGTACGTACCCAGATCGACGCGACGGGAAGCCGCGCGGCGCCCTTGAGGAAGCGCGAGTGGCCCTTGGACGAAGTCCGGGGCGGTGGCGGCGGGATGACACGGGCCTGCGACGCGCTGTCGGGCTGCTGACGGCCCGGACGGGCCTTGCGCGGACGACATGGCGGGCGGGGCAAACCCCGCTCGCGCCGGGAACGGGCCTGCCAGACTTCGCCCATGAGCAGAGATCTCCTCTCCGGCAAAGTCGCTCTCATCACAGGGGCGAGCAGCGGTATAGGTGCGGCGGCGGCACGGGTGTTCGCCGAGGAAGGCGCCGCGGTGGTCCTCACCGCTCGCCGGGAAGACCGCCTGGCCACCCTGGTCGGCGAACTGCGCGACAAGGGGGCGCGAGCCGCCTATGTGGTGAGCGATGTGTCCGTCGCCAAGGAAGCCGCCAGGGCGGTGGACTTCGCGCTGACCGAGTACGGACGCCTTGACGCGGCCTTCAACAACGCGGGAATCGGCGGGGACCGCACCCCGCTGCATCTGATGTCCGACGATGTCTACGACAGCATCATGGACACCAACGTCCGCGGTGTCTTCAACTGCTTACGGTACGAGTTAGCGGCGATGCTGGAGCACGGCGGGGGTTCCATCGTCAACAACAGCAGTGTGGGCGGCCTGGTGGCCATCCCCGCCGCCGCTCCATACATCGCCTCCAAGCACGCGGTCATCGGCTTCACCAGGGCCGCCGCCGACGAGTACGCCAAGCAGGGCATCCGGGTGAACGCGGTGGCCCCCGGAACCACACGAAGCGAGATAACTGCCGACTGGTTCGGCCGTAACCCCGGCCTTGAGGAGCTGGCCAACTCGGTGACTCCCCAAGGACGGACGGCGGAACCGGAGGAGATCGCGGCGGCGGCCGCCTGGCTGCTCAGTGACCGATGCCCGTTCCTGACCGGCACCGTGCTGCCGGTGGACGGCGGCTTCGTCAATCAGTGAGCCGGCCGAAGCCCGTGAGCCGAGAGAAGACGGTAAGCCGGTCGAAGCCGGTAAGCCGGCCGAAGGGGATGAGCGGGCCTATCCGGGCCGCGCGCTCGTCCTTCGCCGCCTCACCCCGTCGAAGGTGACGCGGAACGCCGATTCCCCGTCCTGTGTGCCGCCGACCCGGACGGCACACCGGCCGGGGCCGGGCGCGGGCAGCGGTTCGGCCTCGATCCAGCACGGCCGGTCGAACTCGACATACCTGTCGTAGGCGATGGCGACCCGATCCGCCATGAAGGGCGCCGGGGCCAGCAGAGCGTGTGCGGCCTGGTAGGCGGCCTCCAGCAGAGCCAGTCCCGGCACATGGTCCACGGGATGGTCGAAGAGCAGATGGTTGCCTATGTCGTTGCGCAGCAGCCAGCGGTGCGGCCGGCCGCCGGGCGCGAGGACCACGTCGGTGGTGGAGGCCCGGCCTGCGAGCTCGGTGTCTATGGGCGCCGGGAGCGGCCAGGCTCCCCAGTCGACGGTGAGGTGGGCGCCGCGCACCCGCCGGTAGACCGACGGTGAGATCCAGCGGAATTCGGAGTTGGCCCGAGCCACCGTGGCACCGCCCCGGAGGATATGGAAGCTCAGACGCAGAGAGCTGGTGGCGCGTCGGCTGCTTCCCGTCCCCGACACGGTGATCCGGACCTCCAGCGTCGAGGCCCGGTCGCGAGGAGTGCGGAAGCCCGGGGTGACCGTGAAGTCGAGTGTGCCCAGCATGGTTTGGTGGGTCAGCGGAACGTCGTACGCGGCGTGCGCGATCACCAGACCGCTCTGTCTGATGGTCTGCGTGAGTAATCGTGGATCGTACGGCAGGTCCTCGTGGACGGCGGGCCATCGGACACCCACCGTGAACTCATGGGCGCCGACACGTTCCCAGCCCGTGACGAGTATGGATTCGTCGCGCTTCAGATGCGCGTAGGCGCCGAGAAGAGCCGACGGAGATGTCGACGGCGGTGTCGACGAAGGTGTCGACGGCGGTGTGAATGGACGCGGTGCGAGAGCGAAGTAGTGCAAGGTCCCCCCTTGGACCGACTGGCCTGCGCATGGACTGACCGGCCTGCGCCCAGCTCAGTGAAATGTGGCTGTTAAAGTACCGGCTCTCCGTCCGGTTTCCACCCAAGGTAAATGCGAGTTCACGCATTGGTAAAGAGAGAGTCTGAGGAGGCGTGAGGTGGTGAGGCAGGAACGTGCGATCCAGACCCGCAGGATCATCCTTGAGGCCGCTGCCGAGATGTTCAACGAGCTCGGATACGACGCCACCACCATCGGCGGTCTCATCGAACGGATCCAGCTCACCCGCGGTGGCCTGTACTTCCACTTCACCACGAAGGAGCAGCTCGCGCGCGGTGTGCTAGACGAGGCGGTGACCATGGAAGGACTCGCTCCGCAGGCCTTCAAGCTCCAGGAGTGGGTGGACCTGGCGCTGCTCCTCGCCTACCGCCTGCCCAGGGAACCACTGCTCAGCGCCTCGGTCCGGCTGTCCGTCGACGTCAAGGCCCGTGGTCTTCTGGGCACCCGCTGGCCCGACTGGATCGCTGTGGGGGAGGAGTTGCTCACCGAGGCCAAGGAGCGGGGTGAGTTGCTCGTGCATGTCGACCCGGGCGACACCGCCCGGCTGCTCGTCGGAGCGTGGACCGGGGTACAGCAGATCACCGAGACTCTGCCGGACCACGACCTGTCCCAGGAGATCTCCTGTCTCTTCGAACTCGTTCTTCCCAATATCGCCAGCGCCGGCGTGCTGGCGAAACTGGACATCTCCCCGTACCGCGCCGAGCGTCTCCTCAAGGCGGCCGGGAACTCGGTGGGTTCTTCCCCGTCGCCGTGAGGCGCTCCTGACCTGACCTGACCTGACCTGGCGTCGCGTCGCGCGGTGGGCACAGGCATCCTGCTTTCCGGTGACAAGGCAAACGCCTTCTTTCAAAAACCTTCAGCGCGACCTGTTTTTCCCCGGCGACTACCGATGCACCGGGGACCGGTGGTGTGTCGGCCGAAACGGTACGCGGTATTCCGCGTGGAGATTCGTGCAGGTCGCAACAGATCTCCTGGCCGCAGCAGGGCAGTCGTTTCCTGTGAGGGCCTGTATAAAGAAACGGGACAGCAGTCCTCTTTTGGAGGCTCGGGGTTGACGGCACCGATGCGGCGCGGTGCTTCGCTCCGCCTGGCCGGAGTGGCGTGTTACAGGGGGATCCACGATGCGAGACCTTCATCGGCATGCGTGCTCGGACGAGCAGTTGACCGTCCAGGCGGCTCTGGACCCGGAGCTCCGCGAGTGGCTGTTCGGCTCGTTGCAGCGCAGCGGGCAGCGGGTCAAGGCCGAGCAGTATGTCCGTGGTCTGCTGTCGGTGCGGGGGCGTAAGACGCTGCGGAGCATCGCGGCGCAGCTCGACGGCGCCGCGGCGCAGCAGAGTGTGCATCACTTCATCAGCACATCGCCCTGGGAGTGGATGCCGGTACGGCATGCCCTCGCCCGGCACGCGCAGCGGACGCTGGCACCGGACGCCTGGGTGATCAGGCCGACGCTGATACCCAAGGCCGGGTCCCACTCCGTCGGCGTCGACCAGCAGTCTCTGCCGTTGGGGCGGGTCGTCAACGGGCAGCGCGCGGTGGGGGCATGGCTGGTGTCCGGCCGGTCCGCCGTGCCCGTCGACTGGCAGTTACGTCTGTCCGCCCGCTGGATGGCGGATCCGTTGCGGCAGCGCGCGAGCGTTCCCCCCGATGCCGCGGTCGCCACCGTCGAGGAGTGCGTCCGTGTGGCGGTGGCCAATGTCCTGGGTATCAAGGACGTGCCGCGCGGGCCGGTTGTCGTGGATGTCGCGGACGTGGACGCCGTGTCGATCGCGCGCTTTCTCTCGTCGATGGGGATTCCGTTCATCGTTCGTGTGGGTCCGGACGCGCAGTTGCGGCTCGACCGTTCGGAACTGCCCAAGTACGGCGGCCGGGAGCGCACGGCGGGGGAGCTCGCGGAGTCCCTTCCCCGGCTCCGGCAACAGGTGAACCCGGGCGACGGGCCCACGACGGCGGTGGCGATCCCCGTGGTGGCATCGCCTTCGCGGAGCGACAGAATGCTGCTGCTGGGCGAGTGGCGCCCGGTCGGTCATCCGCGCCGGCGGCTCTGGCTCACCAACGCCGAGGTCTCCTCCGCCGTCCCCGCCCTGCGGCTCACCCGGCTGCCGGGCGTCGTCGTACGGGACTTCGCCGCGATCTCCGAGTGTGTGGGCGTGCGGGATTTCGCGGGTCGGTCGTTCCCGGGCTGGCACCGTCACATCACGCTCGCCTCTGTCGCCCATCTTGTCGCCGCCCTGGAATTACGGGGCCCGGCGGCGGGCACGAGCCCGACCGATAGGTGACGTGAGCCACACTAACGGGACTACCGTCCGGTAACATGACACTCTCGCCCCGCGTGTGATGGCTCCGCCGCGTCCGGTCCTTAATGTCAGGTCCGGGACAGCAAGCACCGTCACGGGCGTCACACGCGTCGGAACAGGAGCTGCGTCGTGCGGTTCAGCCTCATCGGTCCTTTCCGGATCACCACCGATGGCGGACGGACCCAGGCTCCGAAGTCGCTGACACCCCGTCCGATGCCCGCTGTGCCGGCGCTCCAGCCCCGCGAGACGACGGCCACGGAAAGCCACACCCCCACCTGTCGGTCACACACCGCGCCGCCACGAGAACCGTCACCGGACGGACTTTCCGGGCGTCTCGCTCCGGGCATCCGCAGTCGCCAGCCGACCGGAACAACCGGACCGAACAGGAACGGGACACCCCCATGACGCATTCCTCCACCCGCCCGATCGCACGAGGCGCACGTGCCCCATTTCAGTCCAGTTCCCACGATGTGCTGTTCGCCGAACTCTGCTCGATCCTGTTCACCTCACTGACCCGTAGCGACCAGTGCAGAAAAGGCATGCTGTACTTACGTGGCTTACTGGAGACCCAGGGACGCAAGTCGATACGCAACATCGCGGCGCTGCTCGGTGAGCAGGCTTCGGAGCAGAACCTCCATCACTTCATCTGCGATTCCACCTGGGACTGGATCCTGATTCGCCGGGCGCTCGCCAACTACTGGGTGGGTATCTCGCCTCCGCAGGCCTGGGTGGTACAGCCGATGATCATCCCCAAGACCGGACACCACTCGGTAGGAGTGGACAAGCATTTCTTCCCGACCTTGGGACAGGTGCTGAACGCGCAGCGCGCCATCGGAGTCTGGGCGGTCTCGGAAGAGATGAGCACTCCGGTGAACTGGCGTCTTCATCTACCTCAGGCCTGGCTCAAGGACGACCTCCGCCGGAGTCAGGTGTCGATTCCGGACGGAGTGGCCGCGGAGACGCTGAGTGAATGCATGATCGAGGCCTGCCTCGAAACCACGAAGCGATGGGGGCTGCCCGTACGGCCCGTTGTGCTCGACATCGGCGAGGCACACGCGGCAACGATCGTCGAGAGACTCGGCGCCACGGGCATGCCCATCCTCGCGAGAGTCGGCGGCGATCTCCGTCTGGCGGTGGCGGATTCCATTCTTCCCGGCCATGGGGGCAAGTTACTGCCCGCGTACCAGATCATGAGCCTGGCCAAGGACATGCGGCGGCCGGTCATGGGGAAGGACTCCGGTCCGGAGACGGCGAGACGGATGAATCTGGCCGCGACCGTCCGAGTCGGTCTGCCTTTCCCCTCCGCACAGCCAGGGCCTATGGAGGGCGGGCACACCGCGGGACGCGGGGAGTTGGTGCTGCTGGGGACAGGAAAGGACGGCGGCCGTTGGCCCGCGGAACTGTGGCTGACCAATCTGACATCCATGTCGCCCGCATCCCTGCTGAGACTGAGCAAACTCACCGGAAAGGTCGACCGGGACTTCGCGGAGATCGCGGACCGGGTGGGTATCCGGGATTTCACGGGGCGTTCCTTCAGCGGGTGGCACCGTCATGTCACACTCGCCTCGGCCGCTCACGCGGTCGTCGCGCTCGCCAATTACACCCGGTGACCGGGACACGGTTCTTCTCCGGCGGTCGCACCAGGCTGTGCGGCCGCGGTGAATACCGGACCGCCGGGCTCGACGGCGTGGACGAGACCGGCCCGGTGCGTACCCGCTGTGTCGCTCCTTCATCCGGCCTTCCGCGCGGCGCCCCTGGCTGTTGGCGTGCTCGCCCCCGTACATGGCTGGGATGGCCCTCGGATCTTGTGGACACCGTGCCGTGGAGCCGGGCCATACCGAGCGCCAACCTGTAAGGGGAAATCATGTACGACCAAGACGGAAAGCACCCGCGCGGAGCCGGTGCGGACCGCCGAATTCTGCGGACACGTATCGCGCTGGGCGCGGCCGTCGTGCTCGCTGCTGTCAATCCCCTGACCCTTTCCGGGGCGGCGCAGGCCGTCGCCCCGGCCGCGCCCGTCGCGCTCTCGGCTCCCGCTCCCACTTCCGCCTCCGCCTTCCAGCAGACGCGGTGGGAGACGGACACCGTGGCGCCCGGCGTGCAGGTGCGCACCGGTGTCATCCAGAACAAGGGCGTCACGCCGGTCTGGACGGTCACGATCCAGGCTCCCGCCGTCAACCGGCTGACGGGCGCGGCGACCTGGGCCCCGCTGGGCGACCGCGCCTGGGCCGACACCACCGAGCGCGGGCTGCGCGCCGCCGGGTTCGAGGCGCGTGCGGAACGGGTCGTGTGGGACGAGTACGCGGACACACCGCGCGGCACCATGGGCTGGCAGGTGCGGGTGGGCTCGTACGCCACCCAGGCCGAGGCCCAGAGCGCCAACCAGGCTGTCACGGCGGGCGGTTTCCGTACGGCCGTGGAGTGGACCGGCTACGACGGCAGGCAGCTCGCCGACCGGGAGAGCGTCCATGTCGCGGTCATCGACCCGGCCCGCTTCCGCGGCTCGGTGGCGAGCACTCATGACGGCAATGTCGCGGACCGCGAGACGACGTCCTCCGTCGCCGTGGAGAACGGTTCCCTGCTCGCCGTCAACGGCGGCTTCTTCATCACCTCCGACGCGGACGGCGTGCAGGGCACGGTGGCCGGTATCGCCGCCTACGACGGCGAGTTGGAGTCGATGGCCGTCGGCTCCCGCGCCGCGCTGATCCTGGCGGACGGCGGGCGGCACCCCCGGATAGCCGATCTGTCCACCACGGTCACCGCCCGGGGGAAGTCCTCCACGTACGCCGTGCAGGGCATCAACCGGCTTCCGGGAAAGGTGCGCAACTGCGGCCGTCCCGGTGGTGTCCCCACCGGACTGGCCCGCCATGACACCACCTGCTCCCTCCCCGACGACCTGGTGAAGTTCACCCCGAGGTTCCGTGCCGCCCTGCCCGAGGGCGCCGGTACCCAGGTCGTGCTCGACTCCAAGGACCGCGTGGTCTCCGCGGGCCCGCGCGGCGGTACGGTCCCGGCCGGCGGGTCCGTCCTCCAGGGCATCGGCGGCGCGGCCGACTGGCTGACCGCCCATGGCCGCGAGGGCGAGCGGATCCCGGTACGAGAGGTCATCCGCGACTCCGCGGGACGGCAGGTCGAACTCGGCGCGCACGACAGCATCGTCAGCGCCGCGCCGACGCTGGTGAAGAACGGCCGGATCGCCATCGACGCCGCCACCGAGGGCACGCTCGACCCCCTGGACCTCTCGTTCGGCTTCGCGTGGTCGAATGTGCGCCAGCCCCGGACCATGGCCGGTATCGACGGGCACGGGCGACTGCTCCTGGTCACTGTCGACGGGCGTCAGCCGGGCGTCAGCGAGGGGTTCACACTGGCGGAGGCCGCGCGCTTCATGCGTTCCCTGGGCGCGGAGCAGGCCCTCAACCTGGACGGCGGCGGCTCCAGCGCGATGGTGGTCGGCGGCAAGCTCGTCAACATCACCTCGGACGCGACCGGTGAGCGCGCCGTGGGCGACACCATCCAGATCCTGCCGGCCCGCCGAGGCTGACCGGACCCACCCACCGCACAGGCGCCCGGCCGGGGATTTCTTCCCCGGCCGGGCGCTGTTGTTTCAATCGTTGAATACGACTTTAGAGAACTGCTTCCGTGCTTTAAATCAGATAAGGCGACCATTCGTTAATTCGCCCTTTCGGCCAGTCGGGCCGGATATTCATTCTTGAGTGGTTCAGCCCCATCCTTGTACGCTGATGTGCTCAAGTGCGCAACCACCCACGTGCAAAGGGAGTTCAGCATGTCTGAGAACACCACGGCCGACGAGTTCGGCGAGCTGGATGACCTCCAGGTCATCGAGTCCTCCGAGCTGAAGGTCGGCGGCGCTTTCCACGCGTTCCGTTTCAAGTCGCTGGTCGAGGCCTCTCAGGAGGACTAGTCCGGTCCGGCGTGGGGCCAGGTCCATGTCTGGCCCCACGCCACATCCACTGTCGATCGCATATGTATCCGGATTTCGAGATGGCCTGGGGGAGTGGAGAATGGTGGACGCGGGTCCGGTCGATGTGGTTCTCATTTTCCCTCCGCAGACCGAAGCGCGCCTTTTCCCCTATCTCAGTCTTCCCTATCTGGCCGGGCATCTGCGCGCCCTGGGCCGGACGGTGCTTCCGGCCGATCTGAATCTCGGGCTCTTCCATGAACTGCTCAAGCCCGGACCGCTCCTGAGGGCGCGTGACCGCCACCGGACCGCGGACGGGACGCGTTCCTGGTACCGCGCCGCCATGGCCGAGACCGCCGTCGAGAATCTGGAGCGACTGCGCGGCCATGTCCTCACCAAGGAAGGCTCGGGCTCACTGGGCCCCGCCCGAGCCGTACGGCTGGCCAACCAGGCGGTCGAACTGATCCTGGAGGACTCCTTCCTGACCCGTGCGTGGAGCGGTCTGGACGTCCTGGACGAGCAGGTGGGGAAGGTGGGATCGCTCGGGGAGGACGCCCTCGACGAACCCACCGCCACGCTGCGCCGGCTGGTGAGACATACCCTCACCGGCGCCCGGCCACGGGTGATCGGTCTGTCCGTCGCCTTCTTCAGCCAGCTCGCACCGGCGCTTCTGATCGCCTCCTGGGCACGCGAGTTCATGCCGGACGCCCGGATCTGGCTCGGTGGCCAGCAGGTGATGCTCAGACATGAGGAGCTCGTCCGGCTCTCCTCGGTCGGCGACAGTGTCGACGCCCTGTGCGTCACCGCCGGCGAGGAGCCTCTGGCGGCGGCGCTCGACGCGTTGGACGGTGGCACGCCCGAGGACGAGGTGCCCGGGGTCGTCCGGATCGGCGGCCGGGGCGGCGACGGCCGGGGCGGCGGTGAGGTCCTGCCGGTACGGATGACGTTCCGCGACACGGGTCCGCCGGACTTCGCCGGACTCCCTCTGCGTTCCTATGTCGCCGAGGATTTCCAGCTCGCGATCGTCTCCTGCGTCGGCTGCTACTGGGGACGGTGCGTATTCTGCTCCTACGGCAACAGATCGCTGCCGAAAGGCGCGTATCAGCAGGGCACACCGAAGCAGATCGCCGACGCGGTGGAAGCGACGGTAGTGCGGCACGGCGTCGACTTCGTGGCCGTCGTCGACGAGAACACCAATCTGCGGCTGATCGCGCAGGCCATGCGGGAAGTGCGCCGCCGGGGCCTGCGAGTGACGTTCAGCACCCGGAACAGACTTGAATCCGTTCTGTTGGACGAGGATTTCTGCCAGGAACTGGCGGATCTTGGCTGCGTTCTGATGAGCGTCGGCTATGAGACCCGTACCCAGCGTCTGCTCGACCGTATGGACAAGGGCGTCATCTCCGACGACTACCAGACCATCGTCGACAATGTGGTGGGCGCCGGGATCAACCTCCGGCTCTCGGTCATGGGCGGTCTGTTCGACGAAACCCAGGCCGAGGCGGAGGCATCACGGACATTCCTCCAGGACAACGAGACCAGAATCGGAATCGATGTTCTCCAGCTCATGGTGGCGGAACCCGGCACACTGCTCTCCGCCGAGCCGGGGCGCTACGGTGTCGCTCTCGACCGCTCGGGACCGCTCACCGCGAACCCCGAACTGAACTACCTGGGCGGACGGCACGGTCTGCCGATGACAGCGCCGGGCGGTGCCGGACGCGCCGAATCGCTGCGACGGCTGACGGACACCTTCGAGACGGTCAAGCCGCAGGGCAACGACGCGCTGCCACCCCATCTGCGTCGCACCGAGGGCGGCGTGACCCCGATCTGGCGGGCACGACTGCGCCCTTGGGCGCGCCCCGTGCCGATGAGCGCGGCCGACGCGTTGACCGGCGGCGATACGCGGTCGTTGCTGCTGGCCGATCTCGTCTGGCAGCAGATCTTCGCTCTCCCCCGCGAACACATCGGTGTCGCGGAGGAAGCGGCGGACGTACTGACGGCGCGCACCGAGCCCGGAGCCAAGCTGCTGGGCCGCCTTGTCGCATCCGATACCGCCGTCCGCGTACCGCTCACGGCCTCTCTCGTCGCACGGAGCTCCTCATGACTGTCCATGTGCCACCGGCCGCGGGGTCCGCACAGGCCGCACGGACCACACCGGCCGCACGGGCCGCACCGGCTCCCGGGGCCTCCGCGGCGGAGCGGGCGAACACCCGGCTCGGACTGGGCGTGGGCATGGATCTGCCCTGGGGCGAGAAGACCGGATTCGCCGAGACCGCCGAGGGCGGTGATGTCACCCCCCGCGTAAGGGCGTTCCTCAAGCGCCATGCCGGCCACTTCGACTACTCCTTCTTCGCGTTCCAGCCCCGTAACAGGGCCAGGCTGCGCGCCACCGACTATGTGCGCGCCTACGACCGTCTCTACGAGGCCATGCCGGCGGGAGCGCCCCGCGCCTTTCACCAGACGCTGCTGAACATGGGAACGCCCGAGGTGTACGACCGCCGTCCGGTCACCGACTTCACCAATGAGCTGCACGCGCGCTACGGATTCTCCTGGGTGGTCGAGGACCTGGGCATCTGGAGCCTGCGCGGTCGGCCGCTGCCGTACCCCCTGCCGCCCGTCATGACCGAGCGCGGTCTGGAACTGGCGACCGAGAACGCCAGACAGACCCGTGAGCTGCTGGAACCGCCCCTGCATGTCGAATTCCCCGGGTACACCGAAGGCGGTTCCTTCATCCTGGGCGGCCTCGACGGCTTCGACTACTTCAAGCGCCTCGCGGACGACGCGGACGTGTGGGTCACCCTGGATGTCGGCCACATCCTGAGCTACCAATGGCTGCGGGGCCGTACCGGAGAGTCCATGTACGACGAGATCGAGCGGCTGCCGCTGGACCGCTGCCGCGAGCTGCACCTGTCCGGCTGCCAGATCGTCGGCGGGAAGTTCCGGGACCTTCACCACGGGATCCTCCTGGACGAGCAGCTCGAACTGACCCGTCATCTGCTGCCCGTATGCCCGAATCTGCTCGGGGTCACCTATGAGGACCCGGTCTACGGTGAGGACGGCGTGCTCATCGAGAAATCCCGTCGCAACTACGAACGTCTGCGTCTCCTCGTCGCCGAATGGGCCGCGTGCCCTGGACGGAGCGCCTCATGACGACCGCCACGGGACCCGGACTTGACGGCGGCGACCTCTCCGGCGATGACCTCTCCGGCGGCGACCTCTCCGGTGATGAACTGACGGAGCTGCTGCTGCGGCTGCTCACCGACGACGACTACCGGGAGCGCCTCGGCGAGCGGGGCGCCGGGGAACTGGCTAGGAACGACGCCGAACTCTCCTGTCTGAGCAGTATCGACCAGCGGGAACTCGACTACACCGCACGGCGGTTCCGCGGCAATCTCTGGAGCGGCGAGGGGGCCGGCGGAATCGCCGGGGCGTTCCCGCGCTCCCTCACGCTGCTGGAACGGGCGGGCTGGACCCGGAAGCGGCTGCTCGCCGGATTCGTCCGGTCACCCGAGTTCGACGGCTACCGGGTCGTGCCCTACGCGGGCGAGGGGACCTCGTTGGAGGAGGCTTTCGCGACCTTCGCGATGAGCTTGTCCCCTGGGCCCGCCGATGTGGAGCTGCCCGCGCCTGCCGATGTGGAGACGGCCGCGCCCGCCGGTGTGGCGACGGCCGAGTCCGATGACGCGCGAATGGCGCGGACACTGCGGTGCACGCTCCAGCACGAGATGCTGCTGGCGGTGTTCACCGCGCTGGTCCAGGAACGCCCGGTCGCCTTCCGGGTCGGCATCGAGGGCGTCATGCCCACCGACAACGGCCACGCGGTCCTGCGCCGCTATCCGGCGGAGGTCCTCACGGGCTGGGGCACGGCGGTCCCCGGCGATGGCGGAGAGAGGTGGTGTCTGTACTCGGCCACGCCCCGGGGCGTGGCTTTCGGGCCTGTCTCGTGGAGGGTGGCCGACGCGCTGTCCCGCCCCGGAGAACCGGCGGCGGAGAAGGTCCGGGAAGCCCTGCGGATGCGAGGTATCTGGTGACATCGCTCGAAGAGGCGGGTGACGGTCTGACCGTGGTGCCGGAGCACGGCCATGTCCTCCCGGTCTGGGACGTCCGGGAGTTCCGTGAGGAGAGACTGCTCTTCTTCGACCGCCATCTCGATCTGAAGCATGTGCCCGAGGACGACTGCGCGGCACTGTCCCGGCTGCGCGGACGCCCCCGCGACCTGGCCGCCGAGTGCAGGCGCCTGCCCTTCCGTGAGCCGGGGCACGGCCGTTACGGACTGGACGACTTTCTCTATCCGGCGCTGGCCGGCGGCTGGCTGGCCTCCGTGTGCTGGGTCGTCCCCGGCGCGGCGGGCCGTGACCCCGCCGCGTCGCTGCTGGGCGCCCTGAGTCTCGTACCGCACGTGGGCCGGCGGGTGATCGAGACCTTCTCCCGGGAGCCGTGGGGCGTCCGGGCGGAACTGCCCGTCGGCACCGTCTCCTGCACCGGTCTGCCCGGTCTGGGGCCGGAGGTCCTGGACGGGATCACCGCGGCCGACTTCGATCTCGACTTCTTCGTCGACAGTGACGGCACCGTCGACCACACCGTCGGCGAGGTGACGGCGAAGCTCGGCGGGGCGAGGACGAAGATCCGCAGTTGGAGCGGCTCCATGAGTGTGTCCAGCGGATTCGTCCCGCCGGAATTCACCTCACTGGCAGGCGAACTGGCCGATGAACTGGGCATGACGTTACGGGCGCCCACGGCGGACACGTTCATCCGGGACGGGTACAGCGCCTCGCCCGAGCGCAGCCTGCTGGCGGCCGCGCTCGGCGCGCCGGTCGCTCCGGCGGAACTGGCCCGGCTGTGGGACGGGGAACTCGCGGGCATGGGCCCGGAAGGGGTCACCCTGCGTGCGGTCCTGGACGCCCAGTCGGGCCGGATCGACGATGCCGTCGACGGTGTGCACCTGGCCCGTTCGCTGGGAGCCCACACCACCTGGCCCGCCTATAGGGCCGGGATCGCGGCCATGCGGGCGGGGCGGCACGGCACCGCCCTCGAATTGTTCGACCTCTGCACCGAGCGGATCTCCGACACCCTGGACGCCCACGCGAGCCTCCTGGGAGCGATCTGCGCGCTGCGCCTCGGCAACGGTCCCGACGGGGTACGGCGGGCCCGCCGCACGCTGGAGGTCATCCCCCTGCACCGTGAAGCGGCCGATCTGCTCGCCCTGGCCGGCCGCCGAAGTGGCGACGCCGCGGCGGAGCGCGAGGCACAGCGGCACGCCGGAAGTCTCGCGGAGGTGTGGAATGGCTCCTGACAGCGGCATCCGCTCCTCCGGCATCCACCCCACAGGGCCCCTCCCTCCGGGAGCGTCCACCGGCGGCTTCCTCCCCGGTATGAGCCGGGACATGTTCTTCGGCGAGTATTTCCGCCGCAAGCCGTTCGTGCTGCGCGCCGCCACCCGGGGGCTCCTCGACCCGCCTCTGACTGTCGCCGAGTTCGACGGCATCCGGGAGCGGATGGTCCGCGAGGATCCCGTACAGGTCGTCGAACGTCCGGGCGAGGCCTGGTTCGTACGGGTCGCGGACCTCGCCAGTCCGCGGCTGGCCGCGCTCAGCGACACGGTCCGGCAGACCCTGGACTGGCCGAACGTCTGGTGCGACGCGGTCCAGACCCTGGCGCCCTCGGGCATCGGCTGCCACTTCGACGACAGCGACAACTTCGTGCTCCAGCAGGAAGGCACCAAACGCTGGCAGCTCTCCCCGCCGTCCGGCCTGCCCGAGGACTCGCTGCGGCGCCGTATGGTCGGCGACCACTCGGTCGGCACGGCCTATATGCCGGACGACGCACTCGAATTCGTGCTCGCGCCCGGGGATATCCTCTATCTGCCGATCTTCTGGAGTCACTGGGGAGTCAGTGACGGCCCTTCCCTGAGTGTCAGCGTCGCCCTCAACTCGGCCAATGCCCTGGACTCCGTACTTCCCCTGATCGCCGAGGAGTTGAGATCACAGCGAGCGTGGTGGCAGCCGCTGCCCGCCGGCCGGGACAGGCTCGACACGCTGTGGGACAGCCTCACCGATCCCGCACTGCGAAGCCGGATCCGGGCCGCCCTGCGGGAACGGCACCGAGCCGGAGTCGCACACGGCCTGAGCGCGCAACGGACCGTCGCCGCGGGCGCGGGCGCGGGCGGGGGCGCGGGCGCGGGCACGGACGCGGGCGGGGGCGGGGGTACGGCTACGGGCACGGACGCGGCTACGGGCACGGACGCGGGTGCGGGTACGGAAGACGAGGCGTCGGGCGGCGCCCGGCCGTCGCCCCTGTCCCTCTCCCTGGGCGGCGGGGCGCTCCGCGAACTGGCCAGCCGGCCACGGGAGCTGCCGAAGGCGCGGGACCTGCTCTCCGGTCCCACCTCCGCGGGCCTCTGGGCATCCGCTCGCGGTGAGCACACCCGTCACGTGCTCATCCGGCTGCTGCGTCTGCTGCGCCACCGGAGCGCCGACTGGGGCGGCCGGCCGGACATCCGGCGAACCGCTCGGACGGTGATCGGCCTGCTGGCGGCGGCCGATGAGCGGGAACTGGCGGAACTGGGCCGCCACCCGGTCCTGTTGGGGGCCGTACGACGCGCGGAACACGAGGCCGCCGCCGACTACCGGCAGACCGGTGACGAGTTCGTTCCGCAGGTGGCGTCCGTCCTCCTCGGGCTCGCCGTCCGGCATCCCGAGGTGCCGGCGGGCCACCCGCTGACCGTCGCCCGATCCGATCCGGGCGGGATCGTGGCGTTGCTGCCCGGAGAACGGTGGTCGGCCCGGGGTGAGTTGGCCGAGAACGCCGGTGTGCGCTTCGAGGAGACGAGCGGCGTCCCGTCACTCCGTACGGCCGACGGCACCTGGCACCCCGCCGTCGTGGAACCGCTGGCCACGGTCCCCGGCTCCTCGCTCCATCTGCTGGAGAGGGCTCATGGCTGGTGGGACCAGGCCGGTCCGCACGGTGTGTCCTGGCACTGCGGGCGACCGCCCACCCCCACCGCGGACCTCTCCGCCCGCGCGGCGGACGCCGTGGCCCTGCTGGCCGACCGCTGGCCCGAGGCCCTGGCCGCCGCCGAGGCACAGCTGCTGGTCTTCACCCAGCCCGGCACGCCGGACGAATGGCTCTCCTCGCCCCCCGACGAACCGGCGTCGGCCCGGACCCTGGCCGCCGGTCTGGTGACCGTGCTCGCGCGGGCCCAATGGCGGCTCATCACCGACCTGTTCCCCGACCCGGAGCAGCCGCTGCCGCCGCTGGAGTCCCCATGGGACGGCTCGTCCCGCTCGGCCAAGTGGGTGTGCGGACAGATCTTCGCGGCGAATACGCGGAACGAACTGAGCCGCCGTCTGCTCGGCCGGGAGACCGGAGCCGTCGGCGTGGCGGCCGACGGGGAACGGGCGGCGGCCCTGGTCCTTGAGGAGCTGTCAGGACCGCCACCGGATCCGGACGGCTGGTTCGAAGCCTTTATGACGACACAGAAGCAGGGCCTATGACGACATACGAGCAGGACCGGACAGGGGACAGAGCACCTCGATGACATCCGCCGACACCACCGGGACGACCGGTTCCTGGCGCGCAGTGCTGCGCGATCCGACGTTCGCCCGGGTATGGATCAGCCAGTTGACGAGTTCGCTGGGTGACCAGATGTTCCCGTTCGCCATCGCCACAACGGTGCTCATCGAGGACGACAGCGTCACCGGGTTCGGGGCCGTGCTCGCCGCCCGCGCCCTGGGCATGGCTCTGTGCGTGCTCATCGGGGGAGTGGTGGCCGACCGCTTTCCGCGTATCAGGATCATGTGGAGCGTCGACGTACTGCGCGCCGTCGTCGTCGCCGGTGCGGCGATGGCCGTGCTCGGCGCGCCGACATGGGCGCTCGCGCTGCTGGTGCTGCTGGTCGGCGCGGGAGAGGCCTTCTTCGACCCGGCCTACGAGTCGCTGCTTCCCCGGATCGTCCCCAAGCGGCAACTGGAAGCGGCGAATTCACTGACCACGGCGACCGAGCGCACGATCGGCATCCTAGGCCCCACGGTGGCCGGCGCGGTGGTCGCGTTGATCGGCGCCCGCAGCGCGCTGCTCTTCGACGCCGCCACCTTCGCGGCCAGCGCCCTGCTGCTGCTCGGTGTGAAGGAGAAGGCCAGGACCAAGACCAAGGCCACGGCCACTGCCACTGCCACGGCGGAGAAATCCACGGAGCCGGCCGGGAAACCCGCGGAGTCGGCCTGGGGCGGTTCGGTGATCCGAGAGGTGCTGGAGGGATTCCGTGAGGCCCGGTCGCGGCCATGGGTCTGGGCGATCCTGCTGATGTCGTTGTTCCATGTGCTGACCACCGTCCCGGTCTGGTTCGTCCTGCTGCCGGAGCGGCTCCTGCGATCGACGTCGGACACGGTCGCCTACGGGGTCGTACTGGCCGCCTTCTCCGCGGGCGCGCTGATCGGCGGGATCCTGGTACGTCGCGGGATTCGCAGCGGTTCCGGCACGGTGGCGCTGCTCTCACTGCTGCCGTTCGGGCTGGCGGTGGGGCTTCTCGGGGTGACCAGTTCCGTTCCCGTACTGACCCTTGCCGCGATTCCCGCCGGTGCCGGGCTCGCTTCGTTCCAGGTGCTGTGGATGAGTGCCCTCCAGCGGACCATTCCGGATGAACTCCTGGGCCGCGTCATGTCGTTGGACTGGCTGTCCTCCACAGCGGCGGCGCCGGTCGGCTACGCGCTGGTGGGGCTCGCGCTCGCGAAGGTGCCCGTATGGGTGATCACGCTGACCGGTGCCGCGCTGTTCGTGGTGAGCACGCTGGTACCGCTCCTCGTATCCGGCGTACGGGAGTTCGGCGGGCGCGCGGCGCCGGACTCCCATCCGGAGGCCGAGGCCGAGGCCGAAGCCGAGGCCGGGCGTCCGGTGGTGAGCGAGGCCTGACGCGTGGACGAGGGCGCGTATCGCGGGGTGACGGTCTCCGGTCCGTCATCGGAACCGGCGATCACCGAGCGGGCCACCGGTCGCGACGAGGACGCTCCGCCGACGGGACCGGCCCGGGTGCGTGCGACGGCCCTCGCGGTGCACCGTACGGCTCGGGAGATCGCCGAGCGCGTGGGAGCGGGAGAGGCAGGGGTCGTCGCCCGAGTGGGCCGCCGCACGGTGAGCCACCGGGCGAGCGGCAGAGAGAGATGCGGGACGAGCGGCGGGACGAGCGGCGGGACGAGTGGCGGGGAGAGCCGTCGGGCGGACGGTGTCGCGGGCGGCGAGGAACCGGTCCGGCGGATCCGGCTGGAGACCCTCGTACAGATCCAGGTGCCCACGCCAGGCCGGCCGGTACCACTGCTGTGGCAGTGGGCCGGTGCGGATCCGGTCGCCGCGTTGCGGTCGGCGGCGGCCCAGGTGGCGGGTGAGATCCGAGCCGCCTCGGCGGCCGTGCCCCTGGAGGCGGAGTTCACGGGGGCCGTGGTGCTGGCTCCCGAAGTCGCGGTGCACTTTGTCCACGAGACACTCGGGCACAGCCTGGAGGCCGACAACTACCGTCACTACGCGGCACGTTCGGGGCTGGAGCTGGGCACGCGGGTCGGTACGGAAGCTCTCACCGTGCTGGACGGTCCGGCCGAGGGACTGGAGACCTCGTACCGGTGTGATGACGAAGGGACCCTCGCGACCGCGACACCGCTGGTGGACGCGGGAACGGTGGCGGGTGTGATGACCGACGCCGCGGAGGCGGCCCGCCAGGGACTGCCGCGTACCGGCAACGGCCGACGGTCCTTCGGGGCCGGACTCGTCCAGCCGAGGATGTCGGCCCTGCGGGTGACCGCGGGGGCCACGCCGTCCGCCGACCTGATCCGGTCCGTGCGGCGCGGGCTGTACTGCCGTGGCGCGTGGGGCGGTGGTTCGGTGGAGGAGATGTTCGTGGTCCGCCCGGCCTATGCGGAGTGGATCGAGGACGGTGAACTCACCGGGGTGCTCGTCCGCCGTCTCGACATCAAGGGCCGCAAGACAGCCGCGCTGCGGGAGCTGCGCGAGGTGGCGGACGACCCGGTTGTCTTCAATCCGGTCACCGGCTGCGGCAAGAACGGGCAGGAGCTGCCGGTCAGCGTGGAGAGCCCGTCCATGTCTTTCGGCCGGCTGACCGTGGTGCCGATGCGGGGCGCGTCCGCGAACTGAACCGTCCGTCGGCCTGTCCTCGTTCGGAGGCTGACTCAAAGACGGTCGTCATGATCGGCCCGAGTGATTGACTTACGCGCATGTCGACGAAACTCGGGGTGTCCCGACCCGACCAGGCCGCCTATATGCTGCGGGCCGCCGCCGGCGATGCCGGTCGTGCGTACAAGCGGGAGCTGATCGACCTGTTGGACGTACGGCCGGGTCAGACCGTGCTGGACGTGGGATGCGGTCCGGGCACCGACCTGGCCGCGCTGGCGGAACGCGCCGGTGAGCGGGGCTCGGTGATCGGTGTGGATCGTGATCCCGCCATGCTCGCCGAGGCCCGTCGGCGTACGGAACACCTGCCTGGTGTGGAGATCCGCGAGGGGGACGCCCATGCCCTTCCCGTCGAGCCGGGGACGGTGGACCGGGCCAAGATCGACCGGGTTCTCATGCACGTCGCCGAACCCGCCGACGTACTCGTACAGCTGCGTCACGCCACCCGGCCGGGCGCTCTGATCGGTCTTGTCGAACCCGACTGGGACACCCTGGTCGTCGACGCGGAAGACCTGGAGACAAGCCGCGCCTTCACCCGCTACACCACCGCGGAGGTGGTACGTCACGCCACCATCGGCCGCCGCCTTGCCCGCCTCGCCGAGCAGGCGGGCTTCGGCGTCGAGACGGTCCGCGCCACGACACCGGTGTTCCGCGACTTCCAGGACGCGGACCACACGCTGGGACTCGGCCGCAATATGCAACAGGCCATCGAGGCCGGCCATATCGACCGGGACCGTGGCCACCGCTGGTTCGCGGACCTCTCCCAGGGGACGTTCTTCGCGTCGTTCTCCCTTGTCAGCGTGATCTGCTCCCGCTGAGCTATCCGGCAAGTCCGCACACCTCGTGGCGTCGCGTCCTTGCCGCGCCGATGGGGGCACGGCGCGGCAAGGACGCGGAGGCTACGCCGGATGTGGCGTCACCGTCAGCCCCGGGCGACGGCGATGGCGCCCTTCAGGCGTTCCCCCGACTCGTAGACCATGTAGGGCACTCCGTCCTGTGTGCCGAAGCTCGGGGCGGCGCTGCGACCGTTGTCGGGGGCTCCGGCGGAGGAGTTGTAGAACAGACCGAGGTGGTCGCGGCGTGTGAAGTCGGCGCCGACCTCGGTGATCATAAGGTCGCCGCCGCTCTCCTTGTCCTTGTTGTAGACGACGAACGCGCTGCCGTCGCGGGTCAGCAGATGCGGACCCCCGATGTTCACCGCGCCCACGTCCGCGTGGCTGATCAGCGGCTTCTGATCGAAGGTCCACTGACGGCCGTCCGGGGACCAGCCCCAGCAGATGTCCCGGTGGTTGGTGGTGTTGTTCAGCATGAAGAGCATGACGAAGTGCGCGTTCCTCGCGGGCAGTTCGTGCGCGAAGACCCGGGCGTACGAGGTCTCCGTCGTCCCCGCCGGCATCATCGAGGTGGACAGCACCACCTTGTCGTAGGTGAAGTTGACGCCGTCCTTGGAGCGGGCCAGCCGGGTCGTGGTGTTCTCGCCGTGGAAGTACAGCCACATCTCCTTGGCGCTCTCGTTCCACATGACGTGCGGGGACGAGACATGGCTGACGGAGTAGTGGGGCTGCCAGCTGTTGGACACGATCGGGTTGCGCGGATACTCGGTGAACGGGCCCTCGATGGAGTCGCCGTAGGCGAGGCAGATACCGCCGGGCGCGTCGTGCGGCGCGTAGTACAGGTAGTAGCGGCCGAGCGGGGCCGCCAGGCGTCCCGAAGCGCCGCGTATGCAGGGGAAGATGATCTCGCCCGTGGGGTTGTACCTGAGCTGTGAGGGCGTCAGGAGCGTCTTGACGTAACGGTAGTCGGGGAATCCGCCGGGAGCGGCGGCGGCAGCAGGGGCCGGAGCGGCAGGGGCCGGAGCGGCGGCAACGGGGGTGCCGGCGGCCGGGGCGGCCGACGCGGCTTCCGCCGTCGCGCCGACGGCGATGACCGCCGAGGTGGCCATGGCGCCACGCAGGAAGACCCGGCGGCTGGGGTGGTGCGGCTCGATCATGGGGGACTCCGTCCTGGGAGTGATGTGCCACAGGTGGGGTGTGGGGAAAAGCCTCAGAGACAGGCGGATCGGAGCTGGGGACGCCTCAGAGATCGGAGCTGAGGACGCCTCAGAGGTAGAGGGCGGCGGTGACACCGAAGCCGCCGAGGGCGACGAACCAGACGTACGGGAGTGTGCGCGCCATCACCTGCTGTGGTGTGACGCCCGCGTACTGGGCGGCCCACACCGTCTGGGTGCTGGTCGGATCAGCGACACCGAAGACCTGGTTGTACGAGGTGGTCAGGCCGAGCACCGCCACGGCCGGGTACACGCCGGCGGCGATCAGGACGCCCGCGATACCGGCGCCGAGCCCGTACACATTCAGCGGGCCGCGGTAGAGACACAGCGGTACGAGCAGGGTGAACACCAGCACGAACAGCAGGGGGTTCTGCGGACTGACGGCCTTGACCAGGGGTTCGAGCGCGTCCACCGAGCCAGGCAGCTTCACCGCCGCCAGCAGGATGCCGATGGCGACGAAGAGCGCGATGGGCGCCGCCGCGACCTCGAAGCCCGCGTACAGGGTGCGCAGCAGCCGCTTGTTCATCTCCCGTGGCCGGGTGGTGGTGACCAGCGCGTACAGGATCCCCGCCAGCAGCGAGGGGATGATGGCGGTCTCGAAGCCCAGGGCGAGGACGAGCGGTACGACCGGGGTGAGCAGCGCGTACCAGGGCGCGTCCCCCAACTGCTCGCGCCGGGAGGGCCGTTGGGGCTTGTCGGCGACGGAGCGGAGCGCCCAGGCGTGTTCGACACCCTTGCGGCGGGTCTCGACGAGGACGAACAGGACGGCCGCGAGGAGCGCGAAGGGGAACAGCTTGAGCATGAAGCCGCGCACGGTCGGTACGGGCAGTTCCAGCGCGCTGGAGAAGAACTGCCAGACCGGCAGCTCGAAGGGCATACCGGCCGCGATACCCATCAGGATCGTGCCCGCGGCGGTGACCTTCGGGATACCGACGGCGATCATCGCCGGGATACCGATGATGCCGGCGAGCATCGCGGCGGGCGCGGAACCCGTCACCGTACCGACCAGGGTGGAGACGGCGAGGACGCCGAGTGCGACCACGACCGGCCGGTCACCGCCGAATTCGACGATCTTGCGGACGAGTGTGCCCGCGATCCCGGTCTCGTGGAGGAGTTTGCCGAGCCAGGAGCCCAGCAGGATCGCGATCATGGTGGCGGCGAGTGCGGGGGCACCTTCCTGGAGGACCGTGTCGAGCACACTGCTGTCGCCGGTCAGCGGGGCGCCCGAGACGAAGGCGATGACCACGGCCAGCAGAACGAGGGCGAAGGCCGTGGGTAGTTTGCGGCTGAGCATCGCGGCCACACCGGCCGCCATGATCAGCAGGATGACGATGCCCATGGCGTTACTTCTCTCTTCCGTGCGGGCCGTACGTGCCGTGCGGGCCGTACGTGCCGTGCGGGCCGTACGTGCCCTGCGGGTTGTGCGTGCCCTGCGGGTCGTGCGTCGGACGGGCGGCCCCCGGCTCGGCCCAGGCGGCGAGCGCGGCCGTCAGCAGGAGGGGACTGCGGCCCAGACCGCAGACCGCGCGGGCGTAGGCGTGCGCGGCGATCTCGTCCGCGCCCGCGACATGGCCGTACACCCGGCGGCGGCCGACGCGCAGCACGGTGTGGCCGAGTGCCCGCCTGAGCGCCTTCTTCGCGGGGCCGTGGTGGAGCCGCTCGTGGACCGCCTCATGGGCGAGGGCCGCGGCGCGTACGGATCCGGCCGGATACCAGTCGCCCCAGCCGAGGCGTTGTGCGAGGTCCTCGGCGGCGGCTATGGCGTCGGTGTGCAGCTCGACGGTCGGCGGTCTGGAGGTGTAGCGGGCGAGCAGCCCCCGCTCCAGGCCGCCGTCCCGTTCCACGACACGTGCCGTGCTCGCGACGGGAGCGAGCGCGGCCCCGAACTCGGCGGCGGCGCGCGCCCATCGGCGCAGCAGCTCCGGGTCGCGGCTTTCATGGGTGGGGGTGTCCGCGAGCAGCCGCGCGCCGAACTCGGTGTCGTCGAGATCCGCGAGCCGCCGCAGACCCGCGAGTTCACATGGGTCCGTGAGCCCACGGGGGTCCGCGATTCCACGTGGGTCCGCGAGTCCACGCGGGTCCGTGAACGGGTGCCGGTCCGCGAGGCCCGTCTCCGGGCGTGTGACGGTCATGTCCGTGCCTCCACCACGGCGACGAGAGGTTCGTCGGCCGCGCGGGAGCGCAGTTCGCCGCGGGCGAGCGCCAGCAGCGGCTGCGGGTCGAGGACCCCGGAGAGATCGGCGATCCTGGCGCCGACGAGCAGACGCAGCGCCGGGGCGCGCACCCCGCCGTCGCCGTAGGACGTGGCCTCCTCGACGAGCGAGGCGAGTACCTGCGGCGCCGAGCCGACCGTGGTGGTCTCGACGCGGGCGTCCCGCGCGTGCAGCCGTACGACCCCGTCGGCGTCGACGACCCGCACCGGGTGCCGGGTGGCACGGAATCCGCCGCGGACCTCGGTGCCGAACACCGTGTGCGCGGGAGTGCTCGCGAGGACCCGCACTCGCGCCGGATCGCTCTTGAGACTCGCCGCGGCGGCCCGCAGCCGTTCGGCGTCGTCCGCGCGGTGGGCGCGGTCCTGGGTACGCAATTCGGTGGCGCCGGTGGCGACCGCCCGTACGGTGTTGGTCTGCGGGTCGACGGTGACCTCCACCTCGACACCGTCGGGAGCCGCGCCCTGGGCGATGACGGCCTGTTCGGCCTCGGCGCGTACGGCGAGGATCTGCTCCTGGCCGGCGTCCGGGATGATGCGCTCGATCTGCTCGCGCACCATCGCGAGGGCGACGCCGATGGGGCTGATGACCTCGTTGTGGCGGGCGATACGGCCCTCGTAGCCGGTGACCGCGGCGAGATGCGGGGTGACGGACGCGGCGCCGCCGCCCCCGCCGACCAGTACGACGGTGTCCTTGTCGAGACGGTAGTCCCCGATCACCGTCTCGACCACGGCCTTCACCTGGCCGGTGCCCGCGTCCAGGACACGGGCCGCGGCGGTGGCGACGTCGACGCCCAGCGCGGCGGCGAGCGGCGCGAGCGCGGCCTTCGCCACCTCCTGGTCCGAACGGGCGAAGTCGCCCTCGGGGACCCGGCCGAGCGCGTTGGCCGCGCAGGTCATGGTGATCGCGAACCGGCCGCCGGCGGCGTCGAGCACCGCGTAGTCCGCCGGGTCGTCCGCCATCGGCCTCACCATGGCGAGCCTCGCGTCCCGCAGCTGGTCCCGGGTCGCGAAGCAGGCGTACGGCAGACCCGCGATATGCGCGCTGCGCGGCCCCACGGCGGTGATCTTCCCGCCGCCTGTCCTGACCATGGAGCCGCCGCCGACGCCCACGGTGCGTACGTCCAGCGCGGACATGTACGACGTCTTGCCGAGGATCGTGGCATGCCGGACGGCGACCTTGCCGCGCCGTACGACACTGATGTCCGTGGACGTCCCGCCGGTCTCCAGGAACAGACCCTCACTGATCCGCTCCCGCATCAGGGCGCCCGCGATCCCGGCGGCCGGGCCCGACAGCACCGTCAGCAGCGGTCTGCGCCGCATCTCGTCCAGCGACATCACACCGCCGTCGCAGCGCATCACCATCAGCGGGGCGGTGACCCCCGCCTTGGTGATGGAGGCGTCGACGAGATCGGCGGTGGCGAGCATACGGGGCAGGATCGCGGCGTTGACCACGGCGGTACGCGTGCGCTTGCGCAGTCCGTACAGCGAGGTGATCCGGTGCGCCGCGGTCATCGGCAGTCCGCGCTCGCGCGCGGCGTCGAGCACGGCCTCCTCGCCCTCCGGCCGGTCGACGCTGAACGGCTGGCTGGCGACGAGGACTTCGGCGCCCTCCCGTACGACCGCGTCGACGGCACGGCCCACGGCCGCCGCGTCGTCGGGGTCGCCGATATGCGCGTAGGCGAGCGGAAGCCGCTTGCCGGGGGTGAGTTCGAGATTGCGGAAGGCCGCCAGCCGGCGTGTCAGTACGGCGCCGGGACCGGTGCCGATACCGAGCAGACCGACGGTGGCGACATCGCCCTCCAGCAGGGCGTTGGTAGCCTGTGTGGTGCCGTGGGCCAGGAACGCCACGTCCTCGGGGGAGTTGCCGGTCTGCTCCAGCAGACGGTCGAGCGCCTCCACGATGCCGTGGGCGACCCCGTTCTCGTGGTGGTGGCTGGTGGGAACCTTCACTTGCCCCAGGAGTTCGAGGCTCGTGGCGTCGACGGCCACGGCGTCGGTGAAGGTTCCGCCCACGTCGATGCCGACGCGGATGCGGTGGGTGGTCATTGGTCTGGGCACCTCCTTGTGCGCGGTTGGCGGATACGCGGGCGGTGCGTCCGGGCGGGGCAGGTGGAGCTGCTTCCGTCCGGACATCCCGCCGGTGTTGGGTATTCCGTTGTCAGTAGCCGCGGATGTCGGGCCAGTGACGCTGGATCCCGGCGCGGTCGAGCACCCCGGCGAACGCGTCGAACCGCTTGTCCTCGGCCTGGACCTGGTGCGGTTCGACTCCTTCGGCGAGGCAGTGGGCGGCCAGGGCACCGGCGACCTCGCCGATGTTCCACTCCACCGGGTGGAGCCGGTAGCAGCCGTTGGTGATGTGGGTGGTGCCGATGTTCTTTCCGGCGGGCAGCAGATTGCGGACCCGGCGCGGGACGAGGGCGCCGAGCGGGATCTCGAAGGGCACGGAACCGATGTCGATGTAGTTGTCACCGCCGGTGGAGGGGTGCAGATCGATGCGGTAGTTGCCGACACCGACCGAGTCCCGGTAGCGGGTGCCGCCGTACGGGCCGACCAGATCGATCGCGACGTCCTGCTCGGTGATGGTGGTGACGGCCTTGATCCGGCGGGACTCGCGTACGTACGGCGCCTTGGCGAGACCGTCCTCGGTGCCGGTGATGTCGGGACGGAGCCGCAGACCGGGGAAACCCCTGCCGCCGTCGGCGCGGGGCGCCTCCGTCTGGAGCCAGTACAGAAGGGACAGCGAGAGCTGCCGCGCCTCGGCCACGGCCTGCTCCGCGCCCTCCCGGCCCGCGCCGATCAGCGGCTTGAGCCAGTAGTCGTTCAGCGGCCAGTTGACGAGGGTGATGTCGGAGTCGAACGCGCCGGGCCGGTGCAGCTTGCGGGCGAGGATCCGGCGGAAACCGAACAGCTCCTTGTCCCCCGCGTCCGCGCTCTGGTCGGCGGTGACGTCGAGCGGGTCGAGGTCGGGGTTGGGTACGAAGGTACGCGGGACCGCCTCCAGGGAGCGCGGGTCCGGGGCGAGGAAGCCGAGCAGCGGGCCCGGCCAGAAGCCGGGACGGTAGTCGCGCCAGAAGTCGTAGTCGGCGGGCCTGTCGATCGTGTGGTCCTCGCCCTCGTGGTGGGAGAGCGCGAAACAGACCGTGATGCCCTGCTGGTTGAGCGGGTCCGCGGTCTCGGGGGCGTGCGGCTCGTCGTACTCGTCGCGTGCCTCGGCGCCCACCGCGTACTCCACACCGGCGAGTTCCAGCAGCTCACCGGTCTCGGTCGCGTCGATGACGTACCGGGCGTGAACCGTGCGGCTGCCGCCCGTGCGAGAGTTCTCCAGTGTGACGGAGCGTACGGTGTCGTTCGCGGCGTCGGCCTCGGCCGCGACCGGACGGTACTCGGTCAGGACGGTGAGCCGGCCCGACGCGCGGTGCGGGGCGAGCATGGACTCCAGGACGGCGAGGGCGGCACGGGGCTCGGCGCAGAGCTTGCTGACCCGGCCCGCGCCCGGGTTGAGCCCGGGGAGCGCGAGCGCCTCGGAGCGCAGCGGGTACCACTGGCGGTAGTACTCCCTGATCGACTCACGCAGCGCGCGGTACGAGGCGGTGGTGCCGAACCGCTCGACCCAGGGGTGCTCGTCCGGCGGGACGGCCTGGGAGGTGAGCTGGCCCCCGATCCAGTCGGTCTCCTCCGTCAGGACGACACTGCGCCCGGCCCGGCAGGCGGCGAGCGCGGCGGCCACACCGCCGAGACCGCCGCCGACGATGAGTATGTCCGGTTCGGGTGTCACGCGTGTTCTCCTCGTGGTGCTGTCTGGTGCGGTGCGGTGCTGTGCGGTGCTGTTCCAGTCGGGCGGACATGTGCGGTGGCGCGGTCATGCCGGGCGTACGGACGGCTCCGGCGGAGGCCTACGTACGGGGACGGGCACGGGGGCGGGCCGCGGGTGGCGGACCCGCCTGTGGCGGACCCGCGGTGACGCCGGGCCGGAAGACACAGGCCACCAGTGGCTCCGCCGCCGCCTCCCCGGCCACCAGGGCGGCGAGCATCCGCACCGCCGCCGCGCCCAGCCGGGCCCGGGGGACATCGAATCCGGTGGGCTGAGGTCCACCCGCCAGATCGGGCGACGGACTGCCGAGCAGGGCCAGCGAGGCCTCGCCGGGGCAGTCGATACCGGCCGCGACGACGGCGGTGTGCAGCGCGCGCCAGGCGTCGCCCGTGTCGGTCTCCTCGGCGACGAAGGCGCTCACACCGTCGGCGAGCCAGCCGCGCAGCCGCTCGGGGGTGAGATCGCGCCCGGGATCGGCGGAGCGGAAGACGGCCCCGGGGCCGCCCGGCAGCCCGGCCTTCTCCAGCCCTTCCAGGAAACCGCGTTCACGGTCGGTGGACGCGGGAGCCTCGTCGTCCTCACGGACGAGCACGATCCGGCGGTGGCCGAGACCGGCGAGATGGGCGACGACCTCACGGCTCGCGCTGACATAGTCGGCGCCGACCCAGGCCAGCCCCTCCAGCTCGTCCCTGCGGCCGATATGGACCACCGGGAAGCCGTCGTCGACCAGCCGCCGCAATTCCCGCGCGGGCGCGTGGCGGCCGAGGAACAGACAGCCGTCGGCGAGCCGCACCCGGCTCAGCGCCTCGGGCCCCGTCGCGCCGGCGCCGCCGGTGCTCGACCCGGTGAAGAGCACCAGGTCGTAGCCGCGCGCGGCGGCCTCCCGCTCGACACCCACCAGGAACGGGTAGTACGAGTGCTGCACATCGGTCGGGAACGTCGCGGTGAAGCTGAACACACCCAGCAGGTCGTTGGATCCCGCGGCCAGACTGCGTGCGGCCGGATCGGGCACATAACCGAGACTGCTCGCCGCTTCGAGGACCTTGCGCCGGGTCTCCTCGGAGATCGCCGCGCCCTGCTTCTTGCCCCCGAGCACCAGCGAGACGGTGGCCTGCGAGACCCCGGCCAGTCTGGCGACCTCCGCCTGACGGGGCCGTGATGTACGGCCGGCCGGCGCGGGGGCCCGGCCGGGCCGGGACCGCCTCCTGGATTCGTCCACGCTGCTGCCTCCGAGTTGTTAATGCGTATTAGTAATGCGCATTAACAGGCACTATCGGCCTCGGGGGCGCCGGGGTCAAGAGGCTGGAGAGAGATTTCCGCCGACCGGACAGGACCTGGGCCCCGGCCTTCTCCCGGCCGCCCATCTGGTCGTACGGTGTGATCGCTTCCGGGTGATCACGTCCCATCCATGACCGAAAGGCCGTCCGTATGGCCCTGTTCGACCTGCCCCTGGACAAGCTCCGCGACTACCGGAGCCCGTCCGAGGAACCGGAGGACTTCGACGCCTTCTGGGCGCGGACGCTCGGCGAGACACGCCGTCACGATCTCGCCGCCCGCTTCGAACCGGTCACGACGGCGCTGACGACCCTGGACGTGTTCGATGTGACCTTCGCCGGGTTCGGCGGGCATCCCGTCAAGGGCTGGCTCGTACTGCCCGCCGGGACGGACCGGCCGCTGCCCGCCGTGGTCGAGTTCCTCGGCTACGGGGGCGGGCGCGGTCTGCCGCACACGCATCTGCTCTGGGGCTCGGCCGGCTTCGCGCACTTCGTGATGGACACCCGTGGCCAGGGCGGCGGCTGGGGCGGCGGGGACACACCCGATCCGGTGGGCAGCGCCTCCGCCCACCCGGGCTTTCTGACCAGGGGTGTCGAGGACCCCCACGAGTACTACTACCGGCGGCTGTTCACCGACGCCGTACGCGCGGTCGAGGCCGCCCGCTCCCACCCTCTCGTCGACGCCACGCGTACGGTGGCCACCGGCATCAGCCAGGGCGGCGGGATCACCCTCGCGGTCGGCGGGCTGGTCCCCGACCTCGCGGCGGTGGCGCCCGATGTGCCGTTCCTCTGCGACTTCCCGCGGGCCACCACGCTCACCGACCGTCATCCGTACCGGGAGGTGGGCAACTATCTGAAGACATACCGCGACAGGACGGAGCGGGTGGCCCGGACGCTGAGCTACTTCGACGGGGTGCACTTCGCGTCCCGGGGGAGGGCGCCCGCGCTGTTCTCGGCGGCTCTGGAGGACCGGACCTGCCCGCCGTCGACGGTCTTCGCCGCCTTCAACGCCTGTGCCGCCCCGGACAAGACGATCGAGGTCTACGACTTCAACGACCATGAGGGCGGCGGCCCCTACCAGCAGGCGGTCCAGCTGTCCTGGCTGCGGGACCGGCTCGCCGGGACGCCGGGGGCCTGACCGCCGTACCGCCCGCGCCGTGCGCGCTTTCCCCGGCCTGGCGCCCCCCGGTGGATCAGCCCGACGCGCCCGGCGTGTCCGGGGCGCCGAGGCGGTTGATGTCCGGGCTGTACAGCACGGTCGCACCCGTCCCCGCGAGGCCCGTGACCTCGATCATCGCGCGCCCCAAGTGGTCGGTCGTCGTCACATGGCGCGGGAGCAGTCTGCGCAGGACCGGGTAGAGCCATGAGGTCAGGCCGTAGATCAGGCGGTACGAGGCCGTCCTGGAGACGGCGCCGTGGCGGGGCCGGATATAGCCGGGCCGGAACATATAGGCGTGGAAGGGCATGGCGAGCAGTTCGTTCTCCGTGCGGCCCTTGACCCGGGCCCACATCGTGCGGCCCTTCTCCGTGCTGTCGGTTCCCTCCCCCGACACATAGGTGAAGGTGAGGGAGGGGTTGTCGGCGGACACCGCGCGTGCGGCCGCCAGGGTGTACTCGTAGGTGATCCGGGTGTACTCCGCCTCCTTCAGGCCCGCGGAGCTGACGCCGAGACAGAAGAAGCAGGCGTCGAGACCGGTGAACTCGTCCCGGATCGCGGTGAGGTCGGTGAAGTCCGAGTGGACCACCTCGCGCAGCTTCGGATGGCTCACGGCCAGCGGGGTGCGCACGACGACGAGCACGCTGGTGACCCGCTCATCCTCCAGGCAGGAGTGGAGCACCCCCTGCCCCACCATCCCGGACGCTCCGAAGATGACCACATTCACGTGCTGAACTCCCTGTCGCGTCGATGTCATGCGTTGAGGACCGCGGCGGCGGCGGCCACGATGGTGGCGCGGCGGCGCCCCCGGTCCACGGCCGCGTCCATGGCCGGGTTCAGCGGAAGACCGCCGAGGGACAGCAGCACGAGAAGGTCGCGCAGCTCTTCGGCGGGCAGCCGGGACATGACGAGACCGTCCTCCTGCGCCTTGGCGATGAGGGAGGCCTTCTCCTCCTGCGCCCTGAGAACGGCGTCGGGCACCTCGTGCTGGGGGCGTTCCAGCTCGCGCCAGGCGGCGAACCGTACGACCTCGGGGTGCTGCTCGTAGTAGTCGTGCAGGCGTCCCGCGTAACCCGGCAGATCGGTGGGGTCCATGGGAACGGCCGTCACGATCTCTACGACCAGCCGGCTGTAGACCGTGTCGAACAGGTCCGTCTTGCTCCCGAAGTAACGGTAGAGCAGGGCGTTGTTGACACCCGCGGCCGTGGTGATGCGATCGACACGGGCCCCGGCGATGCCATGGCGGGCGAACTCCTCCGTGGCGGCCGCCAGGATCTTGCGCCGTGTCTCGTCTGCGTTGCGGACCATGGTCCCAGTATATGTAGGTAGGTTCTTACTTGCCAAGCGGTCCACTCCGCTCCACCGTCGAAAGTAGGTAATTACCTACATCGCCTGACACCCCCGCGGGCCTGGAGAACGGCAATTACGTACGGACCACGGTCTTCGCGGACGTCGACAACTCCATGCGGATCGCCCGGGAGGAGATCTTCGGTCCCGTCGTCTGTGTCATCCCGTTCGACGATGACGACGACGCCGTACGTATCGCCAACGACTCGCCCTACGGGCTCGGAGGCGCCGTGAGGGGCGCCGACCAGGAACGCGCCATGAATGTCGCCCGGCGGGTACGGACCGGCACCCTCTCCGTCAACAGCGCCATGTTCAGCTTCGACGCCCCCTTCGGCGGCTACAAGGCCAGTGGCGTGGGCCGTGAGTTCGGCGCCGCCGGACTCGCGCAGTACCTGGAGCTGAAGTCCATCGCCGTGGCCTAGGAAGACATACGCCTGGGAAGACATACGCCGAGGAAGGCATACGCCGAGGCCCAGGAGCGCACGCCGGGGGCTCCCGGCCGGATCTGCCGGGGTCACGAGCACGGTCCCGGTCCGGTCCGGCAGGGTCCGGCCCGGTCCAAAGGGCAGGCGCTAGCCGAGGTGCTTGGCGATCTCCCAGCTTGCCGCCAGCTCGACATCGCCGTTGATCCGTACGTCGACCAGGACCGGGCCCTCCTCGACGGCCAGTGCTCTGTCGATCTCGCCGAGGTCGTCGGGCCGGCGCACGGTGAAGCCCTTGGCGCCGAAGCCGGCCGCCAGTTCGGCGAAGTCGGGTTCCGGCATGTCGGCGTAGGACGGGTTCAGCTTCTTGTGGACCAGATCGTGCTTCTCCTGGCCCACCGCGTTGTCGTTGAAGACGATCACCGTGAGCGGCAGCTTGTGGCGTACGGCCGTATGGAAGTCGGCGACGTTCATCATGAACGAGGCATCCCCGGTCGCGTGCGTGACACGTTGTCCCGGGCGGGCGAAGCAGGCGCCGATGGCGAGGGCCAGGCCCTGGCCGATGGCGCCGAAGTCCCAGCCGATCGCCCAGTTCTCCGCGCGCGGCACGGTGAGGATCTTCGCGCAGACCATGGCCGCGTGGCCGCCGTCGACCACCAGGACGCGGTCGTCCTTCGGCAGGGCGTCCTCCAGGTGCTGTACGGCGCGACGCGGATCCGTGGTGTCCCCGTCGTTGTAGTGCACCGACTTCGGCTTACGGTCGTCCTGGAGCCGCTGTACGAGTCCGGGGTCGGGCCGGCGCGCCTCCACCGTCCGGGCGAGCCGGTCCGTCAGGGCCGCCACGCCCGTTCCCGCGTCGGCCGTCATCCCGACGGCCACCCGGGCGAACCAGCCGAAAGCTTCCGGCCGGTCGTCGATCTGGATGATCTTCTTCTCGTTCGCCAGGAGTTTGCCGAAGTCGGTCGTCCATTCGTTCAGGCTGGCGCCGACGACCACCAGCACATCGCTCTCGGCGAGCGTTTTCACGGTCGGACGCGAACCCAGCCCGCCGCTGACTCCCAGATACAGCGGATAATCCGCGCAGAATCCGGCGGCCAGAATGGATACGGCGACCGGTGCGGCAAGTCGCTCTGCCAGTGCGCGCACCTTGGATTCCGCTCCGGAGTTTCTCGCCCCGAGTCCGCAGAGAATCGCCGGGCGCCGGGCCGACGCGAGCAGCTTGACCGCTTCCTCGACATCTTCCGCGCGCGGCGGCTGGAGCGGGTTGGGCGTGTACATGGGCCGGTATGTCCAGCCGGGGTCCGGGATCTCCGTCTGCTGGATGTCCTGGGGCAGATTCAGAAGGAACGGTCCTTTCCGGACCTTGATCTGACGGAATGCCTCCCCGAGGCAGTAGTCCACGTTGTGCACCGATTCCAGCCGGACGGTGGCCCCGGTGGTGAGTCCGGCGAGTGCCTGCTGGTCCACCATTCCCTGCGGGTTGTAAGGATCACGGAGGGAGGTGTGTCCGGCGAGCACCATCAGGGGGGTGCGGTGGAGCCGTGCGGCCACCAGCGAGGTCGTGGCATTGGTGCAGCCGGGTCCTTGGGTGACCGACGCGAGACCGGGCTTGCCGCTGAACCGGGCGTAGCCGTCGGCCATACCGACAGCGCTGGATTCGTGGTGGGCGTGGACGAATGTCGCGCCGTGCCGTTCGCCCAGGTCCACGATCATGTCCTGGTTCGCGTCCCCCATCACGGCGAACAAGTGGTCGAGTCCTTCGGCGGTGATCGCGTCGGTGACAGCTTGGAATGCCTTCATCGGGATTTTCCTTCGGGTTCGGCTGGTCTTGAACCGACAGGCGCCGGTGCTTTCGGCGGAATGCGGCGATGTCGTTCCCCGCACGCGATCCACGGTGCGGCCGAACGGGTTCCCCGGCCGTCGCGGGAGAGCCAGAGCGTAATGCACCCTCACGCCGTGGATCCTGACGACAGGGCGCGGTGGGTGCGGTGGCCCCGAGGCGGTACCGATTCGGCGTAACTCCGATGGGATACGGCCCCTCATGGCGCGCGGCCTCTTGTGGTGCGAGCTTTCGCCGCGCCGGACGCGTTCCGAATCCGTTCCCAATCAGTTCCGAGTCCGTTCCGGATTCGTTCCCGACCCGTTCGGGATCCGTTCCCGGGCCGTTCCGGCCCCGCCCGGTGGTCCGGCCATGGCGGTGCTCACGCTCCCTAGGTGGCCTAAGCGCGGTTTGCCCCCGTTGTCAACGGAGCGTCCCCAGCGGGATTACCGGGCAGTGGGTCATCGATTACCGGGCGGAGTTAGCGTCCCTGAGTCCTGAGGGACACAAGCGTCCACCAGTGGCGGACGGCAGGGGTGGCAGACACGAGCGGTGACGGACACATGAGGAGGCACCCCGCCATGACGGGTGAGAAGTTGCGACGGGCCGTGGTGTTGGGCGGGAGCATCGCGGGTCTGCTCGCGGCGCGGGCACTGTCGGAGGCCTACGACGAGGTCGTCGTGGTCGACCGGGACGCGCTGAGCGATCTCCCGGGGAACCGGCGCGGAGTGCCGCAGGGACGCCATGTCCACGGGATACTGGCCCGGGGCCAGCAGATCATCGAAGAGTATTTCCCGGGTATCACCGAGGAGTTGGAGACGGCCGGCGCCGTCACGGGTGATGTGGCGGGGAACGTCCGCTGGATCATGGACGGCATCCCGATGAGCAAGGGTGACTCCGGACTCCTCGCGGTGTCCGTCGCCCGGCCCACGCTGGAGGCGCACATCCGGCACCGGGTACGCGCCCTGGCGAACGTCGAGATCCTGGACCGCAGAGAGGTCGTCGGACTGCGGTTCGCCCCTGTCACGCGCCATGTGACGGGCGTACGGATCGTGGACCGCCAGGACCCGGGCGGCACATCCGTCGTCCACGCCGATCTCGTGGTCGACACCATGGGACGCGGCTCGCAGATACCGAGATGGCTGAAGGACCACGGGTGGCCCGGTGTCCCGGAGGACCGGACCCAGGTCGGTCTCACCTACACCACGCGTCACTACCGGGCGGGGCCCGAGCCGTCGCCCGGCGACATCTCCGTCGACATCGTCGCCACACCGGACAACCCTCGCGGTGCGATATGCGCGCGCATCGACGGTGGGCGTCAGATCGTGACCGCGTACGGAATCCTCGGCGACGTACCGCCCACCGACCCGGAGGGCTTTCTCGACTTCCTCAAGTCGCTCTCCTCACCGGAGATCTACGAGGCGCTGGTGGTCGACAGGGAGCCGCTCGACGAACCGGTGTCCTACCGGTTCCCGGCCAGTCTGCGCCGCCGCTACGAGCGGATGGACCGGTTCCCGGCCGGGCTGCTCGCCATGGGGGACGCGGTGTGCAGCTTCAACCCGACGTACGGACAGGGGATGACGGTCGCGGCCCTCGGCTCCGTCGTACTGCGCGCGCACGCGGCGGCCGGCGGACCGCCCGATCCGGTGGCCTACTTCCGCGATCTCGCCCGCGACGCGGTGGACGAGGCATGGCGCCAGGCACTCGGCAACGATCTGGGCTTTCCCGGGGTCGAGGGGGTCAGGACACCGGAGATCCTCGCCGACCAGGAGTACATCGGCCGGGTCCTGGAGGCGGCGCAGCGGGACGGTGACGTCGCGGCGGCCTACGCGCGTGTCATCGGTCTCGTCGACCCGCCGGAGGCGTTGCGCTCCGCGAGAGTGCGGGAGGCGCTGAAGGCGGACTGACGCGTCGCCCCGGACCGGCACATCGGGGTGCCGCCCGCCGCGTCGGCGGAGGACCGGCCGCGTATGTGCGGAACGAGGCCGGCCCTCCGCCCCGCGATCGCACCCGGACCCGCACCGGAGTGACACCGGCCGGTCCGAGGGCCGTTCGTCCATCCGTCCACCCGTCACCCGCCCACCATCCACGGACAGGCAGCCCTGATGCAGATCTCCTTGAACGAGCTGGTCTTCGACGTCGACGTGGCGGGACCCGAGGACGGCGACCCGGTACTCCTGCTCCACGGCTTTCCGCACAACCGGCAGTCCTGGAGCGACATCGTGCCGGTCCTGCACCGGGCCGGGCTGCGCACCGTCGCCCCCGACCAGCGCGGCTACTCACCCGGTGCCCGTCCGGAACCGGCGGAGGCGTACGCGCTCCAGGAGGTGGCGGGCGACGCCCTGGGCATCCTGGACGCCCTCGGTATCGCCTCGGCGCATGTCGCCGGGCACGACTGGGGCGCGGTGGTCGGCTGGTATCTGGCGGCGCGGGTCCCGGAGCGGGTACGGAGCCTGACGGCGGCGGCGTTCCCGCATCTGGACGCCTATCAGCACGCGCTGCGGGTGGATCCCGAGCAGCGGGACCACTCGGGGTACATCGAGACCCTCAGCGCCGAGGACGCGGCCGACGCCTTCCTCGCCGACGGCGCGGCCGGGCTCGACGGATGGTTCCGGCAGGCGGGCGAGGGCGTGCTGAGCGAGGAGCAGATCCAGCGGTACGTCCGTACCCACACCAGCCCCGGCACACTGCGGGCCGCGCTCAAGTGGTACCGGGCGGGGACCCTGCGCGACGACACGGACCAGCTCGGGCCCGTCGCCGTGCCGACCACGCACATCTGGAGCGAACACGACCCGTCGGTCGGTGTCTTCGCCGCGGAGCACACCGCGGACCATGTGACGGGGGAGTACCGCTTCGTCCGTCTCCAGGGGGTCTCGCACTGGCAGCCCCAGCAGGTCCCGGAGACGATCGCCGCGGAGATCCTCCACCGGACGGGCCGCGTCTGACCGTCCGTACGCGGGCCGTCCGGCCGGTCAGTCGTCCCAGGCTCCGGCCGCGGCGGCCGCGGCGACGAAATCGGTGAAGTCCCGGGGGGTCCGGCCCAGCACCCGCTGGACGCCGTCCGAGAGATAGGCGTCCTCGCCGTCCCGTATCCAGCCGAACAGCTTCGCCACGAAACGGGCCTGACCGGGCGGAACACCCCGCGTGGTGAGGCCGTCCACGTACTCGTCCTCGGAGACCGGCACGTAACGGATGGCGCGGCCGGTCGCCTTGGCGATCGTGTCCACGGCCTCCCCCATGCTCAGGGCGCGCGGCCCGGAGAGAGCGTAGACACCGCCCTCGTGTCCGTCCCGGGTGAGGACCGCCGCCGCGACCTCGGCGATGTCCTCGGCGTCGATGAACGGCTCCATGCCGTCGCCGCTCGGCAGCCGCAGTTCCCCGGTCCGTACCGGCGCGCGCAGGATCTCGTCCTCGGTGAAGCCCTGCATGAACCAGGTCGGCCGCAGAATCGTCCAGGCGCCGCCGGACTCCGTCAGCGCGTTCTCCGTCGCGAGCAGTTCCGGTTCACCGGAGTCGGCCCAGCCGCGCGCGGAGAGCAGGACCAGCCGCTCGACGCCCCGCTCGACGGCGAACGGGGCGAAGGCCCGCATCCGTTCCGCGGCGTGCTCGTCCTGCGCGTCCACCAGATACGCGGCGCGCGCACCGGTCACCGCGGGCTCCCAGGTGGACTCGTCGAACCAGTCGAACCGGACCGGTGTGGAGCGGGCCGCGGCCCGGACGTCCTCACCGAGCCGCCGTAGCCGGGCCACCAGATGCCGGCCGGTCTTGCCGGTGGCGCCGATGACCAGGATGGGACCGTGTCCGTTGCCGCGTTCCATGCCGTCGAGTAGACCATGAACGACCCAGTGGCCAGGGGTGGTTGACCGAAGCGGCGAGTCGGACGGCTGTACGGTCCGTATACGGGACCGGCCTCCCGTCGTCAGGTCGTGCGCCGGGAATCCGCCATGAACTTCTCCTCCTCGTCCGCCGCGGTCTCGTGGTCCCTCGCGGCCCCGGCCTCCAGCCCGGCCCGGAACGCGTCCTCGCCGAGGCTCGCGCGGATCCGCGCGGAGATCCGCTCCACATCCCCGCGCTCGGCCGGTGGCAGCGGCGCCCCCGACAGCGTCCTGGTCTGTGCGGCGGTCCCCAGCAGCCGCGCCGCCCGGGTGGGCCGGCCCGCGAGCGAGTGCGCCCCGGCCAGCCCCTCCAACGCCAGCGCCACGGCCCGTGAATCACCGGTCACCCGGGCGGTGGCCAGACAGTCCTGGTGCAGGGCGAGCGCTGCGTCGGCGTCGCCCCGCTGCTCCGCGACGAATCCCAGCTCGGCCAGGACCAGGGCGAGTCCGGTGAAGGCCCCCCGGCTGCGGTTCCACTCGCGCCACGGCCGCAGATGCTCCTCCGCGGTGTCCAGCCGGCCCTGACGCCGGGCGGCCAGCGCGAGCCCCAGCTCGGCGAACTGCTCCACCGGCCGGTTCCCCTGGTCGACCGCCAGCCGCAGGGCCCGCTCATGGAGTTCGTCCGCCTCCGTCAGCCGTTCCGCCAGCAGGGCGATCCGGCCCAGCCCCGAGAGCTTGCGCGACACCTCCGACCACAGCTCCAGGGATTCGGCGATACGCAGTCCCTCCCGGTGCAGCCCGGCCGCCAGTTCGTAGTCGGCGTTGATCTCCGCGAGGACGCTCAGCACCTCCGTCGCCTTGAGCTGCCCCCACGCGTCTCCCAGGCTGATGAAGTGGCCGCGGGCCTCCAGGGCGTTGCCGCGCATCGCCTCCAGATTGCCTCTGGCCATCGCGAGGGCGGCCCGGGTGCTCAGCGCCGCCGCCACACCCCAGGCGTCGCGCAGGGCCCGGAAGTCGGTCAGCGCCCCGTTCATCCGCTGCTCGCCGGCCGTCAGCGCGCCCAGGCTCCACTCGGCGAACCCGAGGAACCACTCCGCCCTGGCCCGGCCCACCGTCCGCTCGGGCCGGTCCTCGTCCGGCCGGGCTCCGGCGTCCGTCCCGCTCTCGCCCAGCAGCATGCCGAGCCCGGTGTGCCAGGTCCTCGCCTCGGCCCGCTCGGCCGCCGGCGCCTGCCCCTCCGTGGCGAGGGCGGTCGCCAGCGCCCGGCATCCCTCACCGAGCCTGCCGCGCAGAAACCAGTACCAGGTCAGGGCATTGGCCAGCCGCAGCGCCCATTGCGCCGAGCCGGTACGCCGTGCCTCGTCCAGGGCCCGCTGGAAGTTGGCGGATTCCGCGTCCAGGAGCTGGAGCCAGTGGCGCTGGTCGCGGCCGTGCAGATGCGGCCGGGCCCGTTCGGCCAGCTCCGCGTAGTACCGCAGATGGCGACGGGCCAGCTCCGCGGTCTCGCCCAACTCATGGGTCTTCCGCTGGGCGTAGGCGGCGACGGATTCCAGCAGCCGGTAGCGGGGCAGGGAGGGGCACTCCACCCTGATCACCAGGGAGCGGTCCACCAGCCGGGCCAGGATGTCCAGCACCTCGTCGGCGCAGACTCCGGTGCCCTCGCACAGTTCCTCGACGGCCTCCAGCGTGCAGCCCTCGGCGTGCACGGCGAGTCCGCGCAGAAGCGTCTGCTCCTGCGGGCTGAGCAGGCTCCAGCTCCAGTCGATGGTCGCCTGGAGCGTCTGCTGACGCTGCGGTGCGCCGCGGTAGCCGCTGTTCAGTATGCGGAAGCGGTCGTCGAGCCGGTCCAGCAACTCCTGGGCGCCGAGGGTCCGTACCCGGGTGGCCGCCAGCTCCAGGGCCAGCGGCAGTCCGTCCAGCCGCCGGCAGATGTCCGTCACCTTGCGGATGGTGACGGCGTCGAGGACGAAACCCGGGTCCACGGACCGGGCCCGCGCCGCGAACAGCTGGACCGCGCTGGAGCGTCGCAGCGCGGCCGTGTCGCTGTCCGGCGGCGGCAGACCGAGCGGCGGCACCGGCCAGATGGTCTCGCCCGGTATCCGGAGCCTTTCCTGACTGGTCGTCATCAGCTTGACGTACGGGGCGGCTTCGAGCAGCGAGATGACCAGTTCGGCCACCGCGTCGACCACATGCTCACAGTTGTCCAGGACCAGCAGGAGCCGGCGGGAGGCCAGCGTCCGGGCCAGCCGCTGCACGGAGCCGCCCGCGGACTCGGCCCCGAAGGCCGCGGCGCCGGAGTCCTCCCGGATGCCCATCACCGCCATCACATGCTCGGCGACCACCCCCGGACCGGCGGGCCGCTCGGCGCCACCGAGTCCCGCGAGTTCCACGAGCCAGACACCGTCGGGGAATTCACCGTCCAGCTCGCGGGCGGTGGCTGTGGCGAGCCGGGTCTTGCCCACCCCGCCAGGACCGGTGAGGGTCACCAGCCGGCGGTCCCGTACCAACTGCTGCACCTCGGCGAGCGCCTTGTCCCGTCCCACCAGGGAGTTGACCCCGGCGGGCAGATTGGTGCGGGACCGGGTGCCGGGGATGGCGTTCGACGCGCCCGTGGTGTCCTGGAGTCCGGGATCCTGGCGGAGTATCGCCTGCCGGAGCGTTTCGATGGCGGGGCCGGGGGACAGCCCCAGCTCCTGGTCGAGCCGCCGCCGCAGTTCCGCGTAGCTGTCGAGGGCTTCCGAGGAACGGCCGACCCGGTAGAGGGACCGCATCTGCACCGCCCGGAGCCGCTCCCGCAGCGGATGGGCGGCCACGAGGGTGGTGAGTTCACCGATCAGCGTGCTGTGCTCACCGAGTTCGAGACGGGCCTCCGCGTGCTCCTCGACGGCGGTGAGGCGCTCCTCCTCAAGACTGGCGACCGCGACCCGTACGAAGGGCTCGTCCGCGAAGTCGGCGAACGCCGGTCCCCGCCAGAGCGCCAGAGCGTCCGTCAGTACGGCGGCCTTCGCCCGCGGGTCCTCGATCGTACGGGCGCGCACCACCAGGGTCCGGAAACGGTCGGCGTCCACCGACTTGTCCGGTGCCTTGAGCGCGTACCCGGGAGCCCTGTGCACGATCAGCTCCCGGCTGCCGGGCTCGGCCTCCTCCAGCGCTCGCCGTAACTGGGAGACCTTCGCCTGGAGGGCTCCGAGGGGGTTGGCGGGAAGTGTCGAACCGCCCCACAGGTCCTCGACGAGCCTGTCGGCGGGCACCACACGCCCGTTGTGGGCGAGCAGATCGGCGAGCAGGGCTCGGACCTTCACCTCGGGTACACGTACCAACCTCTCCTTGGTCGCCCACACCTCCAGCGGTCCCAGCACCCCGAATTGCATGCGTCCCAGCCTAACTCAGCCAATCCACAGGGATAGGGGTTTTCGCAGGTCACGCCAGTACCAAGGGCCTGCACGAGATGGCCCGAAGCGGACCCGAAGGAAATCCGAAGGCATATGCCGCAGAGTGATTTCCGGCAGTGACGCGAGCACGGCGAAGGGAATGGGACTCTGATGGGGGACACGGACCGACTGCGCCTGGTGATCATCATCGGCAGCGTCAGGAAGGGCCGGTTCGGGCCCGTCGCCGCGGAGTGGCTCGCATCGAGGGCGCGGCTGCGCGACGATTTCGACATCGATGTCATCGATCTCGCCACCGCCTGGCTGCCGGATGTGATGTCCACCGAACTCTCGGCCCGCAAACCGCAGGCGGTACAGGACCTGGCGCCGTGGCTGGCCGCGGCCGACGCGTTCGTGGTGGTGACCCCCGAGTACAAGCAGAGCTTTCCCGCGTCCCTGAAGAGCGCCATCGACTGGTACGACGAGGAGTGGCACGCCAAGCCGGTCGGCTTCCTCTCCTACGGCGGGGCGTCGAGCGGTCTGTGTGCCGTCGCCCAGTTACGGCAGGTCTTCGCCGAGGCCCATGCCGTGACGGTCCGGGAGACCGTCAGCTTCCACGATTACCAGGAGCGCTTCGACGCGCACGGCCGGCCCTTGGACATCGAGGCCGGTCACGAGGCCGCCCGCGCCATGCTCGACCGGCTCGGCTGGTGGGCCCGCGCACTGCGCCAGGCGCGCGCGGTCGAACCGTACGAACGTGCCGCCGACCTTTGCCCAGGAGAGTGACCCGTGCAGAGCGGAGGGAGAAGCGTCATGGACAGCAAGTGGTTCAGGCGGTACGACCGGACTGGCTCCGGTGACGCGCGGGCGGGCTCCGGTGACGCGGACCGTCCCCGGCTGATCTGTTTCCCGCACGCGGGCGGCGCGGCCAGTGCCTACGCCGGTCTGTCGCGTCTGCTGGCGCCGCACCTCGATGTGTTCGCCGTGCAGTACCCCGGCCGGCAGGACCGCAGACACGAGACCCCGGAGCGCGGGATCACCCCACTGGCCGGGCGTATCGCCCAGCGGCTGATCGAAGGGACCGCCGGGCCGTATGCCCTCTTCGGGCACAGTATGGGCGCGCTCGTCGCCTATGAGACCGCCCGCGCGCTCCAGCGGTGCGGCGCGCCCGGACCGCTGAGGCTCTTCCTCTCGGGCCGCGGTGTCCCGGGCACGGCGCCCGGCCCGCACGACCTGCTCGACAGCGACGGGGCGATCCTGGCCGCCGTCCGGCGCCTGGGCGGCACCGACGCCACCGTGCTGGACGATCCTGAGCTGGTCGCCATGGCGCTTCCCCCGCTGCGGGCGGACTACGGCGCGCTGGCGTCCTACCGCTGGACTCCGGATCCCGTGCTGAACACCCCGGTCAGCGTCTTCGTCGGGGCCGACGATCCGGTGGTCCCGGTCTCGTCGGCGCGGGCGTGGAGCGAACGCACCGCGCTGGAGAGCGAGACACTCGTCTTCCCCGGCGGTCACTTCTATCTGGGCGGCGGGCTCGACAAGGTGGCCGAGGCGATCGTGGACCGGGTGGCGGTCCGGCCGGCGGGCCAGGACGCGTTGCGAACGTAGCGCCGTCCTGCGCGGAGGGGCGGGGCACCTGCCGTCCTGTGCGTATGACGGCCGGGCGGCATGACGGGCGTGCGGGCCCGTGCCGCGGGTGGGGCGGAATTCTTCGGAGCGCCCCGGCGCTGGGACGGACGGAATTTACAACGGTGGAATTTACAACGGTGTGAAGACCGCCGGAATCGGGGAGCGTACCGGACCGGCCGCGCGAGCCCGGCGCGGTCCGGCCGGGTCCGACCGGGTCCGGCCGGGTCCGGTCCGGTCAACCAGGATCCGCCGTACCCGGTCCTGTACCTCCGGGAGGACGGGACGGTCATCGGCACCCGGTCCGACCACCGCGGACCGGGTCGTGGCAGTGCGGCCTCCGTACTCGTCGAATCAGCGCACACTTTACCCATGAGGGGACAAGCGTGGAGTTCAGGATTCTGGGTCCGTTAGAGGTGTCGTTCCGAAACGAGGCGGTACCGCTGGGGGGCTTCAAACAGCGTGCGGCGCTGGGGCTGTTGCTGCTGCGGGCGAACCGCGTGGTGGCCACCAGCGAGATGCTGGCCGCCCTGTGGCCGGAGGAGGAACTGCCGGCGACCGCCCGGAAGATCGTGCAGAACGCCGTATGGGGCCTGCGGGCCGTACTGTCCGAACCACCCGGCCACCGCGGTCCCCTGGAGGGCGAACGTCCCGAACTGCTGACCCAGGCGCCCGGATACATCCTGCGCGTCGATCCCGAGCGGCTCGATGTGAACCGTTTCGACCGGCAGGTCGCCGAAGGCCGGGCCCAGCTGTTCGCGGGGGACGTCGAGCGTGCGGCGCGTCTGCTGCGCGAGGCCCTCGGTGAGTGGCGCGGACCCGCCCTGGCCGACCTCGCCGAACACGGCGTCGCCTGGCCGGAGCTGACCGCGCTGGGTCAGCTTCGGCTGGATGTCATGGAGGACCGCTTCGAAGCGGAACTGCTGTGCGGTCGCCATCAGGCCGTCCTGGGTGAACTCGTCTCACTGGTCGCCGCGGAGCCACTGCGGGAGCGTCTGTGCAGACAGCTCATGCTCGCCCTGTACCGCTGCGGCCGGCAGGCCGAGGCTCTCAGCGTGTTCACCCGTGTGCGGCGCGCGCTGGTCGAGGAGTACGGTCTGGAGCCCTCGCGTGATCTCCAGCTCCTCCAGAAGAGCATCCTCACCCATGATCCGACCCTGGTGGCGCCCGTGGACGCGGGGGCCGAGCGGATCGTCCTCGCGAACGTACGCCCGCTGCACGGCGGTCCGCCGCCGGGACCCGGCGAGGCGGTACGGCAGGAGCCCCGGGCGGGTGAGGAGCGCCGGCCGGAGGACGAACGCCTTCAGGCCGCGCCGGAACAGCGGCGGGAGGGCCGGCGCCATCCGACGGCACAGGAACAGCGGCTGAGGCAGGAGCAGCGGCCGGGACAGGAGCTTCGGCCGGGACAGGAACACAGGCCGGTCACGCCGCCGGCCGGCCCCGGCAGATCCGACGGGAGCAGACCCGGGACGGGCAGACGCGAGACGGACCGGTCCGAGCTGGGCAGAACCCCGGGCAGAACCCCGGGAGGACCGGTGGCCGAACGGCGGCAGGTCAGCGTGGTGCTGGTGCGCACCGGATTCACCGGTGAGGCCGCCGCGCTCGGGAGCGACCGGATCGCCCTGTCGCTCCATGACGCGGTGAGCGCGTTCTCGGAGGGTGTCGAGGAGTTCGGCGGTACGGTCGTCGGCTCGCTCGGCTATGTGTCCGTCGCCCTGTTCGGTCTGCGGGAGGACCGGCCGACGGCGTCGCTGGACGCGGTGGCGGCGGCGCTCGCCGTACGTGACCGGCTCAACCGGATGTCCGGACCCACGTTCCACGCGGTCGTGATCGCGGGCTCGGCGCTGGTCCGCCACGACCCCCACGACCCGGCCGCGCCCGTCACGGTGGTCGGCCGGCTGCTCGACGACGCCCAGACCCTGCTGACCGCCGTACCGCCCGGCGAGGTCTATGTCAGCGGCGACGCGGCACGTGTCACCGAGGTACGGATGCGGCACCGCCCGGTGGTGAGTCTGGAGGCGGACCCCCAGGTGCCGCGACAGCGCACGCGCGGCGAGATCCACGACATGCCGCTCGGCACGCGGGAGGAGCCGGCCGGCCGCGAACACGAACTCGCCGTCGTCTCCAACCTGCTGGACCGCTCCCGCAGCCATGAGGCACCGCACCTGGTGACGATCCTCGGCGAACAGGGCGTCGGCAAGACATGGTTCCTGGAGGAGTTCGAACGCCGGGTGTCCCTGCGGTCCGCGCAGGTGCGCGTGGTCAGGGTGAGCGCGGAGGAGAGCGCCGACAACGGGCCCCGGCTGGCCCGTGACATCCTGGCCGCCTGCTGCGGGCTGCCGGCCGGGGCGGGCGTGGACAGCCGCTTCGCCGAGGCGGTGCGCAGGCTGGCCGGGCACGGTCCGACCGCCGAACGCCTGCTGCACAGCCTGCATCCGCTGATGGGCCCGGCCGCGAAGAACGCCAGCCACGACGAGGTCCACGAGAGCTGGATCGAGCTGGTGACGTTCTCGGCGCGCGAGCGGCCCCTGGTCCTCTGCTTCGACGACATCCACCGGTCCGAGGACTCGGTGCTGGACTGCATCGAGAGACTGGTCGCCACGGCCCGGCCCGCGCCGTTGTTCGTGGTCGCCTCCGCCCGGCCCGAGCTGCTGGAACGCCGGCCCTTCTGGGGCAGCGGGCAGCGTCACACCGGGACCCTGACACTCGACCGGCTGCCGGAACGGCGGGGGGACCTGCTCGCGCGCTTCGTCGGCAGGCAGGCGGCCGAGGGCACGGTGTACGCGGCGGGTCCCGTACGCCAGGGGGTGCGCCGGGGCCGGGCACTCACCGGTCATGAACCGTTCGCGGCCAGGCACGCGGAGCGATGACCGCAGAATGGAGCGTCTGAGCACGGGACTTGCTTCCCTGAAAGCATGGATGACAACAGCCTCCCACCGTCCCCCGCCCACCGGCCCGCGAAGAGCGCCGATCTGGCCCTGGCCGCGCTCGTGGGAAGGGAGTTCGTCGAAGCGCTCGACGCGGGACTGCGCCGGGCTCGGGCCACCGACCGGCGCCGAGCGCGACCCGTGCTCCCGTCCCCGTCCCCGTCCCCGGCCGTGTCCGAGGCCGCCGCCCCGCACCGGCGGCCGGATCCCGTACCCGGGGCGGAGCCCGCGCCTCGGGCGGACCCGGCCGTCGTGCTGCTCAGACGGCACGCTCCCGCGATCCTCCGGCGCTTCGAGACCGCGCTGCCGGTGGTCGGCATCCCGGGGGGTGTGCCGCGTCGCGTGTCGCGGCTCTCGCTCACCGTCTGGGCCCGGGGGGTTCTGCGTACCGCCATGAGCCTCGACGAGCGGGTCGCCGGCCGAACACCGCCGCCCGCCGCGGATCAGCAGGTGATCGCGGCGGCGCTGCTGCTGGAGTGCGCGGCCACGACGCTGCCGGCCGGACACCCGGCGTGCACGGAGGCGATCGGTGCGCTGGCCCGGACGATCCGTATCCTGCGAACCGATCCGGCGACGGCCCCGGCGACGGCCCGTTCCGCCCCGGCGCCGGTCTCCGCCCGGCGGTCGTGACCGTCGACGAGGCCGGACATCCGCACGCGGGCGGTCCACCGTCCGCGCGGCGGGACCGGCGCGCACCGGCCTCCGCCGCACCGAGGAACGGCGCCGAGGAACGGCACCGTACTGACGACGGCACCGAACCGAGGAGCGGCACCGAACCGAGGAGCGGCACCGTAGCGACGAACGGCCCCGCTTCGACGGCACGCTCTAGGCGACGTCCGCGCTGCCGTCCGGGACGAGCAGCGACTTCAGCAGCCGGTCCAGCGCGTCACCGTCGACGGGGGCGAGGCTGATGGTCATGGTGTGCTGACGGCCGCCCGCCCAGTCGGGGCGGCGTTCGAGCAGGGGGGCGCGGGCGCCGACGACGTTCAGCAGGGGGACGTCGGCGCAACTGTCGGTGAGATGCTCGACCGTCTCCAGAAGGATGTCGTCGGCATGGTGCAGGTCGTCCCAGATGAGCACCAGCAGCTCCTCGCGCGCCGCCCTCGTGAGGAAGTCCCGCCAGGCCGCTAGCACTTCGTCGGTGAAGGGCGCGCGGTGCGAGTGGGGGACCGCGGCGATCAGGGGGTGCAGCAGGGACAGCATCGTCCGCGCGCCGTCCGCCCGGCCGCCGGCGAGCGGCAGCAGCGCGGTCTCGGCCTTGTGGAGCGCCGTGTCCTCCGAGTCCTGGTCGGTTATCCCGCAGTACGTGGCGAACATTTCCGAGGGCACGGCCAGCGGGCTGCCGGTGCCCGGACGCGGAACCGTGCCCGTCAGCACCCGTACGGCGTCGGGTTCGGCCGCGACCCGGCGCTGGAACTCCATCAGCAGCCGTGTCTTGCCGAATCCGGACTCGCCCAGCACCGTGATCAGATGCGGTATCGAACGCTGCCGGGTACGCCGCAACAGGCCGCGCATCAGGTCCAGTTCGCATTCGCGCTCGCCGCCGTACGACACACAGCGGTCCTCGGCGCCGCCGACCGACCGTACCTGCCAGACCGAGGGGGACGTCCGTACATGGCGGTAGGTGATGTGCGATTCGGTCAGCCGGCGGGTCTCGTCGCACACCTGGACCTCACCGCCCGGTGTCCGGTCCAGCATGTCCTGGCAGACGTCGACCGGATCGCCGCCGATCAACGGCCGGACGGCGCCCGCCACGGTCCAGTTGGTCACCACGGCCTCGCCGGTGGTGACCGCCGCGTGCACATCGAGGCCGCGCACCATGGGAGCGGCCAGGGCGAGCGGGCCCGCAGGAACACTGAGACAGTCCCTGACCGCGATGCCGGCGCGCACCGCGCGGCTCGCGCCGCCCGCTCCCTCCGGGGAGTGCGCGAAGTAGCCGAGCTGGACGGAGCCGATCGACGCCGCCGCCAGCCCGCCGAACTCCTCGATCTTCTCGCGGGCGAGCTGGGAGACCGCGTCGAGCACCCGGTCGATGTCCTTCGGCGACAGATGGTCGAACTCCGCGCCGAGCTGGAAGCGGAGCATCAGGATGGTGGCCGGCTCACGGGGGGTCAGCGGTTCATGACGGGGGATCACCGGCGCCTCGGCCTCCCCGGAGGTCTCCGCGGGGGCGAGGCCGGGACCGGTGGTGTCCGCCGTCTCGTGCGCGCCGCCCTCCTCCGGAGCCTGGACGGCCGTGGCGCCCATGCCCCGGTCCGCCGCGGCGGCGGCCGGGACGGGCGCCACGGCCGCGCGGGCGTGTTCACGGCGCGTCGCCATCTCCGCCGGCAGGTCGAGCGACGGGTCCTGGGTGAGAACCGACTGCTGGAGCCGCTGCATCTGACGGCCCGGCTCCAGACCGAGGCCCCCGACGAGAGCCGCGCGCACCCGGTTGTAGACGCCCAGCGCCTCGGCCTGCCTGCCGCATCGGTACAGCGCGATCATGAGCTGCTGCGAGGCCCGCTCCCGCAGCGGCTCGGCCTCCACGAACGCCTCCAGCTCGCGCAGTACGGCATGGTGCCCGCCGCAGGCCAGCTCCGCCTCGAAACGGTCCTCCATGACATCGAGGCGCTTCTCCTGCACAGCGGTGAGCTGGGGCCAGGCCGTGCCGTCCTCCACCAGATCGGCGAGTGCGACGCCCTGCCACAGGGACAGGGCGTCGCGCAGCACCCGGCTGGCGGTGAGCGGATCGTCCGCCGTCAGCGCCGCCCGCCCCTCGGCCACCCGCTGCTGGAAGACGAGCAGATCGACCTGGTCGGGCCTGACCCGGAGCATGTAGCCGGGGGCACGTGTCACCAACTCCGGCGCGCCCAGCTGGCCTGCGGCCTGGGCGAGCGCGCGGCGCAGTCGCCAGACCGCGTTCTGCAGGATCTTCCGCGCGGTCATGGGCGCGCGGTCCGTCGGCCACAGGGCGTCGAGCAGCTGACTGGTGGGCACGACCCGGTTGGCGTGCAGCAACAGGAAGCCGAGTGCCGCCCGCTGCCGGGTCCCACCGAGTTCCACCGGCCCGGCGTCGGTCTGGACTTCCAATGGGCCTAAGAGCCGAAATCGCATGAATCTCCCCGCTTGAAACCCCGCACGCTACAAACCCTTGATCACCTGTGTCAAAGATTGGTCGAATCGGCCATCTCGGACGTTTGGGCGTCGGCGTGCGGGGGCGAGCCACGCGGCGCCCGCTCAGTGGGCGGGGGCGCCCGTGAGACGTTCACCGGCATGGTCCCTCATGATTCCGCAGATGTCCCGGAGCCCGCGCTCCAGTTGGGATATCTGCGTGTCGGAGAGTTGGAGGGACGGTTCGAAACGGAGGGTGTGGAGAGCGCTCGCGGTCGGGAATGTACGGATGTCGTGCCGGTGCAGCAGATGCCCGGCGAGTACATATCCGAAGAGCCCGCCGGCCGCCGCGTCCCGCAGGACCGGAGAGGAGGAGCCCGACTGGTCGTGGAACTCCATACCGAGCATGAGGCCCTTGCCCCGGACGTCCTTGACCACGTCGGGGAAGTCCTCGCGCACCGAGGTCAGCGCGGCACGCAGCGCCTCGCCCCGCTCCACGGCCCGCCGGTAGGCCGAGCCGCCGTCCGCCTCCAGCAGTTCGAGGACCTTGAGCGCGATATGACAGGAGAAGCTGTCCTTGGCGAAGGTCGAACTGTGGACGATCTCGAACTCCTTGCGGTACCGGGCCTGACGCACCAGCATCACCGATGTCTTGGCGATCCCGCCGCCCAGCGTCTTGGCCAGTGTGTAGTAGTCACCGCGCAGGCCGATCTGTGAACTGGCCAGAAGGGTTCCGGTCCGGCCCATACCGCTCTGGATCTCGTCGACGACCACCGGGCAGTCGACAGACTCGCAGAACCGCTGGATCTCCGCGGCGAATTCGGGTGAGAGGACTTGGATTCCGCCCTCGCCCTGGATCGGCTCCACCAGAAAGGCGCAGAATGCCGGGAATTCGCGTTCCGTCACCTCCACGCGGCCGTCGGAGACGGTCATGTCCCAGACCGTACGCCGTTCCTCGGAGTGGATCTCCTTGAGCGCGTCGGGCCGCTCCCGGGGTACGAACCTGGCCTGCGCCGCGAGTGACTTGAAGGGGGTGCGGTATGCCTCGTTGTGTGTCAGTTGCACACTCGCCGCCAGCTTTCCGTGGAAACCGCCCTCCAGGGAGAGGAACAGCGGGGGCCGCGAGAGCTGTTCGGCATTCCGGCGCGTCAGTTCCGCGGCGAGCGTGTCGAAATTCCCGTCGGCCGCGGGACCGGTGATACCGAGGCGGGTGTATGTCCGGTCCGTGACCGTCGCCGTACCGGCCGCCACCGCCTCACGGGCGTTCTCGGTGTGCGCGGCCAGCTCCTCCTGGAGCGCCGCCAGCCGCATGACCCGGTCGAGTTCGGCGTGTTTGACCGCGGCTTCGACGGCTTCCGCCCCGGTGTTGGCGAAGATGGCGAAGTACGGCTCGTCGGTGCCGAGTTCCCGGTGGATGATCCGGTTGAGTCCGGCCGCGAGACGGTTGGCGTAGGGGTGCCGGGAGAACTGCGCGTGTACGGGGGTTCCCGCCGCCAGCAACTCGGTGGCGCGCGCGACGATTTCCGGGTGGTTGTGGCCGAGCAGAACGGACCCGTAACCGCCGGCGAAGTCCACCACCGGTATCTCGGTGCCGTCCTCGCCGAGCCGGAAGAGGGTATTGTCCTCGGCCCGTACATATTCGACGGCGAGTCCCGCGGTGCCCAGCACCTCGCGCAGATACGGCTCGGCGAGTTCAGGCCCGGTGGACTCTGTGTCGGTGGACGCCTGCTCGGGTGATACGGAGTCTGTGTGATCCATGGGCACAGAGTGCGCCCGCGGGGTAAACCGGCAGTCATCGCGGAGTCACCCGGCCGGCGACGGGGCGGGGAGGGACCACGGTTACCCGACGGTGGAGGCCCGTCGATGAGCCGCCGGTACGTTGATGAACCGCCGGCCCGTGTCTCGAATCGTAACGGGCCGAGCGTGCCCCAACGAATTCGGAGAAGGTGGCATGAATTCCGCGTCCGCTGAACTCGACTCCTCAGCTTCCCACTCCGAGCCGCGCTGGGTGGGTCCCGGCCGGCTGAGGGAAGTGATGTCCCGTTTCGCGACCGGCGTCACGGTGATCACCGTGGGCCGGGAGCATCTGCACGCCATGACGGCGAATGCCTTCAGCTCTCTGTCGCTCGAACCGCCCTCGGTGCTGTGCAGTGTGGGGCACGGCGCGGTGATGCATCAGGCGCTGACCTCCGCGGGCCGGTTCGCCGTGAATATCCTCGACGCCGAACAGGAGCCCCTCGCACGGCATTTCGCCGACAAGAACCGGACCCTGGGGGCCGCGCAGTTCGACGGCGTCGAGTGGCGGCCCGGTGAGCACACGGGAGCGCCGCTGCTGGCAGGCTCACTGGCCTGGGTGGAGTGCGAGCTGACCGCGGCGCACTCGTTCGGCGACCACACCATTTTCATCGGGACGGTGCTGGAGGCCGGCCGCGGTGGCGACGGCCCGGGGCTGCTCTTCGTCAATGGCGCCTTCGGCCGCCCGGAGCTGTCGGTCCGCTGAACGGCCGGGCCCCCGGCGACGACGGCGTCCGCCGGGGGCAGGGGACCACCCTCGGCCCCGTACCCCGTACCCCGTACCCCGAAATCCGGGATCTCTCCCGGAATGGATGAGTAATCATCATCAGCGCGGCGGACGGCGGCACGTAACACGGTGGTAAGGAAAGTAACGCGGTGGTAAGGAAAGTAACGCGGCGGTAAGCGGACCGCCCCCCGGCCGCTCTCACCGCGGCAGGAGCCCGCTGACCGGAGAATTACCCGGCCATGAGGAGAACCCCCCGGAGCGAATCCGGGGGGTTCTTCTGCTGTGCGCGCGGTCCGTTACTCGGCCACCAGACCGGTGGCGGCCACCGGACGGTCGATGGCCATCAGCCAGCGGCCGTCGGCCTGGCGCCGCAGGACGTCCGTGCAATTGCCCTCCAGAAGGAGGGGAGCGCCGTCGGGGCCGGTGGCCTCGATGCTGTAGTCGACACCGATCAGCGCCACGTCGCCGGCGACGTACGAGTGGGTCACCTTCGCCTTCAGGCTCGGCTTCGAGACCAGGAACTCCTTGAAGAAGGCCAGGCGCGCGGCGCCGGTGAGGGGCTCACCGGAGAAGTTCGAGATGGAGTCGTCGAGGTACAGACGGTTGAACAGCTCGCCGTCACCGGAGTTGAAGACCTGGATGAAGATCTCGTTCTGGGTGTCGGTGTCGCTGGTGAGGTCAGGGTTCTCGGGGTCGAAATCGATGGTGAAGGCCATGGTGAACCGGCCCGCCTCTCTGTGATGACCGAATGGCTGTGGTGTGCCGTGCCGACTGGTGCTCGTGCTGACCCGGGGCGCCGCCGCGCCTCGGGGCGGAGTGCGTGCCAGGCGTGCCGGTGCCTGGCGGACAGGGGCCGGCGGACAGGGGCCGGCCCCGGTCGTACGGGCCGGATCAGCCCTGGCCGTACGGGTCGTCGACGGCGTAGCGCCAGACGGAGTCGTCGCCCAGGCGCAGCACGTCCACGCCGACGCCCTCCAGCCGCTCGGGCGTGCCCGCCTCGTCGACGGTCTCGATCACCCAGTCGACGATCAGCAGCGCGGTGTCGCCGGTGACGAAGGTCTGCCGCGGAACGGCGGTCATTTTCGGCTTGCGGGTCAGGAACTCGCGCTGGTAGTCCCTGCGGGCCTGGCCCGTCAGCGGCTTGCCCGGCTCCCAGACCGCGACGGCTTCTTCGGTGTAGAAGCTGTCGACGGCGTCGAAGTCCCCGGCGTTGAAGGCATCCACGTAAAGTTCTGTGCGCTTTTCCAAGTTATCGGTGAGTTGCGACATGGGAGAGTCGGCCTGCCCTTCTGTGGGTGAGGTGGCTGAGTTCCACGTGCCAGGACGCTATTCCATCCCGCGCAACATCCCGGGCACCGCCGGGTAATACGGTGCTCTCCCGCCGCTTCGCCGCCGAATTACCCGATCAAGGCCGTGCGTTGAGTTTCCGGAGAGGGCGACTGCCTACGATCACGTCACAGGATTGCCTCAATGCTTTGGGTTGTCGGTTAATTCAGCCGGAAGGGTAGTCGAGCGCGATGACGAACCAGCACCACCTTGAGACACCCGCGGCACGTGGGGGGAACAACGAGGCCGTCGCGGTCGTCGGACTCTCCTGTCGGCTTCCGGGCGCGCCGAGCCCCTCGGACTTCTGGGAGCTGCTCCGTACCGGAACGAGCGCCGTCACCGGCGTACCCGAGGGCCGCTGGCTGACCGCGACCGGACACACCGCCGCCGAGGAGACCGACCCGGGGATGCGCCGGGGCGGGTTCCTGGACCGCGTGGACACCTTCGACGCCGCCTTCTTCGGTATCTCGCCCCGCGAGGCCGTCACCATGGACCCGCAGCAGAGGCTGGTGCTGGAACTGGCCTGGGAGGCCCTGGAGGACGCCGGTATCGTGCCGGCCACGCTGCGCGACACCCGTACCGCCGTCTTCGTCGGCACCCTGCGCGACGACTACGCCGCGCTCCTCTACCAGTACGGTGCCCAGGCGATCACCCAGCACACCATGGCGGGTGTCAACCGGGGCGTCATCGCGAACCGGGTGTCCTACCACCTGGGTCTGCGCGGCCCCAGTCTCACCGTCGACTCGGCCCAGTCCTCCTCGCTCGTCGCCGTGCACCTCGCCTGCGAGTCGCTGCGTTCGGGCGAGTCCGAGGCGGCCGTCGTGGCCGGTGTCAATCTCAACATCCTGGCCGAGAGCGCGATCACCGAGGAGCGGTTCGGCGGCCTGTCGCCCGACGGCACGTCCTACACCTTCGACGCCCGCGCCAACGGATTCGTACGCGGTGAGGGCGGCGGCGCCGTCATCCTCAAGCCGCTCGCCCAGGCGGTCGCGGACGGCGACCACGTCTACGGCGTGATCCGCGGCAGCGCCGTCAACAACGACGGTGCCACACCCGGTCTGACCGTCCCCGGCCGCGCGTCCCAGGAGCGGGTGCTGCGCGAGGCGTACGAGAAGGCCGGCGTCGACCCCGCGGCGGTCCAGTACGTGGAGCTGCACGGCACCGGCACGCCCGTCGGGGACCCGATCGAGGCCGCGGCGCTCGGCGCGGTCCTCGGCGCCGGCCGCACCCCCGAGCGGGCCCTGCGGGTCGGCTCGGCGAAGACCAATGTCGGGCATCTCGAAGGGGCCGCCGGGATCACCGGCCTGATCAAGGCGCTGCTGGCACTGAGCCACCGCCGGCTCCCCGCCAGCCTCAACTTCGAGACGGCCAGTCCCGCCATCCCGCTGGCCTCGCTCGGCCTCGCGGTGCAGAGCGAACTGTCCCCGTGGCCGGAGCCCGGCCGACCGCTGCTGGCCGGTGTGTCCTCCTTCGGCATGGGCGGCACCAACGCGCATGTCGTACTCGCCGAGCACCGCGCACCCGCCCCGGCCCCCCGCCCGGAGCCCGGGGACACCCCCGCCCTCACCCCCTGGGTGATATCCGGCCGTGGCACCGCCGCGCTGCGCGGCCAGGCCGGACGGCTGCACGCGGCCGTCGCCGCGGACGCGACACTCGACCCGGCGGATGTGGGCCTCTCCCTCGCCGCGCACCGCACCGTCTTCGACCACCGCGCGGTCGTCCTCGCCGACAGCCGTACCGCGCTGCTGGACGGACTCGCGGCGGTGGCCCAGGGAGCGCCCGCCCCCGGCGCCGTCACCGGTGCGGCGCGCTCCGGAGCACCCGCCCTGCTCTTCACGGGCCAGGGTGCCCAGCGCGTCGGTATGGGCATGGAACTGCGCCGTGCCTTCCCGGTGTTCGCCGAGGCGTTCGACGAGGTGTGCGGTCATCTCGACTCGCTGCTCGACCGCCCGCTGAGCGAGATCATCGAGTCCGGCGACGGGCTGGACGAGACGGGCTTCACCCAGCCCGCGATCTTCGCCGTGGAGGTGGCGCTGTACCGCCTCGTCGCCTCCTGGGGCATCGTCCCCGGGTATGTGGTCGGGCACTCCGTCGGGGAGATCGCCGCCGCCCATGTCGCCGGAGTGCTCTCGCTCGCGGACGCCGCGCGCCTGGTGGCCGCCCGGGGCCGGCTGATGCAGGCCCTCCCGGCCGGTGGTGTCATGGCCGCCGTACGGGCCACCGAGGACGAGGTGCTGCCGCTGCTCGCCGACGAGCCGCTGGCCGCGATCGCCGCCGTCAACGGACCGCTGTCGACGGTCGTCTCGGGAGACGGCGACGCGGTGGACCGGATCACCGGGCGCCTGTGCGACCAGGGCAGGAGCATCCGCAGGCTGACGGTCTCGCACGCCTTCCACTCACCGCTGATGGACCCCATGCTGGACGACTTCCGCCAGGTCGTCGGGGGACTCACCTTCCACGAGCCGCGTGTGCCCGCCATCTCCACCGTGACCGGGCGGCCCGTCACACCCGGGGAGTGGTCCTCGCCCGAGTACTGGGTGGAACAGGTGCGCCGCCCCGTACGGTTCCTGGACGCCGTACGCGCCCTGGAGGCCGCCGGTGTCACGACCTTCCTGGAACTCGGCCCCGACGGCGTCTGCACGGCGATGGCCGTCGAGTGCCTGGGCGACGCGGACACCACGGCCGCGGTGGCCGCGCTGCGGTCCGGCCGCCCCGAGCCGCGCGGACTGCTCACAGCCCTCGCCACCGTCTTCGTCCGCGGCACGGACGTGGACTGGGCAGCGGTGTACGCGGGGGAGGGGGCCCGCAGGGTGCCGCTGCCCACGTACGCCTTCCAGCGCGAGCCGTACTGGATCTCCGGCACGGCCCGCGCCGCGGAGCTCTCCCCGGGCGCCGCACCCACGCGGCCTCCGGCGGACACGGACACACCCGTGTCACCGGCGGCGGCCACGGTCACGGCCGGGGCCACGGCCGACCTCGCCGGACTCGTCACCGCGCACATCGCCTCCGTACTGGAGTACTCCGGTGACCGCCGCGTCGAACCGCACACCAGCTTCAAGGACCTGGGCTTCGACTCGCTGATGTCGGTCGAGCTGCGCGACGCGCTGTCCGCCGCCACCGGGCTGCGGCTGCCGAGCGGACTCCTCTTCGACCGGCCCACGCCCAGCGCGCTCATCGACCATCTGCGCACACTGGCCGCGGGGCCGGACGGGAGCGCGGACGACGGACTGCCCGACGCCGAGGCCGCCCATGAACCCATCGCCATCGTGGGCATGGCCTGCCGCTACCCGGGCGGGGTCGCCTCGCCCGAGGACCTGTGGCGGCTGGTCGCCGCGGGCGGCGACGCGATCTCGGGCTTTCCCACCGACCGGGGCTGGGACGAGGAACTCTTCGACCGCGATCCGTCGAAGAGCGGCAGGAGTTCCGTGCGCGAGGGCGGGTTCCTGCATGACGCCGCCCGGTTCGACAACACCCTCTTCGGGATCTCCCCGCGCGAGGCGCTGGCCATGGATCCCCAGCAGAGACTGCTGCTGGAGACCGCCTGGGAGGCCGTGGAGCGGGCCGGGCTGGACGCCGGCACGCTCAGGGGCAGCCGTACCGGTGTGTTCGTCGGCGCCACGGCGCTCGACTACGGACCGCGTATGCACGAGGCCCCCGACAGTGTGGAGGGCCATCTGCTGACCGGCACCACACCGAGTGTGATGTCCGGCCGTATCGCCTATCAGCTCGGACTCGTCGGGCCCGCGGTGACCGTGGACACGGCGTGCTCGTCGTCGCTGGTGGCGTTGCATCTGGCGGTACGGTCGCTGCGCTCGGGGGAGACCACGCTGGCCCTGGCCGGCGGCGCCACCGTGATGTCGGCGCCCGGCATGTTCGTGGAGTTCTCCCGGCAGCGCGGACTCGCGTCCGACGGACGCTCCAAGTCCTTCGCGGCGGGTGCCGACGGCACCTCGTGGGCGGAGGGTGTCGGTCTGCTGGTGGTGGAGCGGCTCTCGGACGCCCGTCGCAACGGACACCAGGTGCTGGCCGTGATCCGGGGCTCGGCGGTCAACCAGGACGGCGCGAGCAACGGACTCACCGCGCCCAGCGGCCCCTCCCAGCAGCGTGTCATCCGCCAGGCCCTGACCGACGCGGGACTCGGTCCGGCCGAGGTCGACGCGGTCGAGGCACATGGCACCGGAACGCGCCTCGGCGACCCCATCGAGGCCGAATCGGTCATCGCCACCTATGGGCAGGACCGTGAACATCCCCTGCTGCTGGGGTCGTTGAAGTCGAACATCGGTCACGCCCAGGCGGCTGCCGGTGTGGGTGGTGTGATCAAGATGGTGCAGGCGATGCGGCATGGTGTGCTGCCGAAGACACTGCATGTGGACGAGCCGTCGCCGTTCGTGGACTGGGACTCCGGCGCCGTGGAACTGCTGACGGAGCAGGCGGAGTGGCCCGAGGTGGACCGTCCGCGCCGCGCCGCCGTCTCCTCCTTCGGGATCAGCGGCACCAACGCCCATGTCGTCCTCGAATACGAGCCGGCGGACGAGCCGGTGGAGGAGCGGGCGGGCGAGCCGGTGGACGAACCGGTGGCACCGGAGCCTTCCGCGCCGGCGGTCCCGGCCCCCTGGCTGATCACCGCGCGGGACGGGACGGCGCTGCGCGCCCAGGCCGCCCGGCTGCGGGAGCACATCGCCGGCACCGGCGCCCGTCCCGCGGACATCGGTCTCTCCCTCGCCACCACCCGTACCGCCCTCGATCAGCGGGCCGTGATCCTCGGCACCACGAGTGGCATGTTCCTGGCGGGTCTCGATGCCCTGGCACAGGGCGCCGACGTTCCCCATCTGGTGACAGGAAGCGTCTCGGGCGCCGGCCGTACCGCGTTCCTGTTCACCGGACAGGGCGCGCAGCGCGCCGGTATGGGCAGGGAACTCCACGGCGCGTCACCGGTGTTCGCCGCCGCCCTCGACGAGGTCTGCGCGGCGCTGGACCCGCATCTCGGACGGCCCCTGCGCGATGTGCTGTTCGCCCCCGCCGACAGCGCGGACGGGGCGCTGCTGCACCGGACCGCGTACACCCAGCCGGCCCTGTTCGCCGTGGAGACGGCGCTGTTCCGGCTGCTGGCACACCATGGACTCACCCCCGCCCTGCTCGCCGGACACTCGATCGGTGAGCTGACCGCCGCCCATGCGGCGGGAGTGCTCTCGCTCGACGACGCGGCCCTGCTCGTCGCGGCCCGGGGCCGGCTGATGGAGTCGGCGCGCTCCGGCGGTGCCATGATCGCGGTCGAGGCCGAGGAGGCCGAACTCGCCGCCGACCTCGCGGAAGAACCCGGCCTGCTCTCCGTCGCCGCCGTCAACGGTCCCACCTCCCTGGTGATCTCCGGCGACGAGGACGCGGCCGAACGGGTCGCGGAGCGCCTGCGGGCGCTGGGCCGCAGGACCCGCAGGCTCCAGGTCAGCCATGCCTTCCACTCACCGCACATGGACGATGTCCTGGACGAGTTCAGGGCGGTCGCCGAGGGCCTCACCTTCCACGCCCCCGCCATTCCGGTCGTCTCCACCGTCACCGGTGAGATCGCCGAGGCCGCCGCCCTCACCTCGCCCGGCTACTGGACCGGGCAGATACGCGGTACGGTCCGCTTCCTGGACGCGGCCCGCACCCTGGAGCGACAGGGCGTCACCGTCTTCGTGGAGGTGGGCCCCGACGCCGTACTGACCTCCATGGTGCGCGACTCCCTCACCGGCGACCCGGCCGCCGTGCCCCTCCTGCGGGCCGGACGGCCCGAGCCGGAGACACTGGCCGCGGGTCTCGCGACCGCCCTCACCCGGGGCGCGTCCCTCGACGCCGCCTCCTTCTTCCCGCGCGCCCGCCGCGTCGATCTGCCGACCTACGCCTTCCAGCGCGAGCACTACTGGCTCGCGGGCGGCACCGCCACCGACGCCAGGGGGCTCGGCCTCGACCCCGCGGACCATCCGCTGCTGTCCACCACGGTGGAGCTGGCGGGACGCGAGGACCATGTGCTCACCGGCCGTCTCGGTACCGGCAGCCACCCCTGGCTGGCCGATCACGCCATCGACGGCACGGTCCTGGTGCCCGGCACCGCCTTCCTGGAACTCGCCCTGACCGCGGGCGGACTCCTCGGCGCCGAGCGGGTGGAGGAACTCACCCTGGAGTCGCCGCTGACACTGCCCGGACACGGCGCGACGCGGGTCCAGGTCTCCGTGGACGCCCCCGACGCCTCCGGCGCCCGGCCCTTCGGCATCCACGCCCGCCGCGACGGCGCGGCCGACGATCCACATCCCTGGACCCGCCATGTCTCGGGTGTCCTGGGCCGGGCGGGGGCTCCCGCCGCTGAAGAAGCGCTGGTGTGGCCGCCCGAGGGAGCCACGGCGCGGCCGCTCGACGGGGTCTACGACCGCCTCGCGGAACTCGGCTACCAGTACGGGCCCGCCTTCCAGGCACTCACGGCCCTCTGGCGCCGGGGAGAGGACCTGTACGCCGAGGTGTCCCTCCCCGAGGAGCACCACACGGACGCCGCCCGCTACGGAATCCATCCGGCGCTGCTCGACGCGGTCCTCCACCCGCTGGTGCTGCACGCCGCCGAACTGGCGGGCAGCGAGGCGGCCGGCTCGATCCGGCTGCCGTTCTCCTGGACCGACACCGTCCTGCACGCCACCGGGGCCACCGCCCTGCGGGTACGTATCTCTCCCACCGGCCCCGACACCTTCTCGCTGACCGCCGCCGACGCCACGGGCCAGCACGTCGTCGCCGTCGAGTCCCTGGTCCTGCGGCCGGTCGCACGGGATCAGCTCGCCCCCGCCGACGGCGGTCCCGACGCTCTTCACGACGTGGAGTGGACGGCCGTCCCGGTACCCGCCACGGCCCCGGGCGCGCTCCGGATCGCGGAGTCGCTCGACGGTGAACTGCCCGGCGCGGAAGGGGCGGAGGGCACTGACGGCACCGAAGACGCGCAAGGCACGGAGGGCGCCGGTGAGACGGTCGCCCCCGATGTCGTCCTCGTACGGGTCGACCGGCTCCGCACCGAAGGGTCCGGAGAGGACGAGGTCGCCGCCGCCCATGAGACGGCGGCGGGCGCGCTGCGCCTGATCCAGCGGTTCCTCGCCGACGAACGGTACGACGACGCCCGGTTGCTGCTCCTCACCCGGGGCGCCGTCGCGGCCGGCCCCGGCGAGAGCGTCACCGCGCTGGCGAGCGCCCCCGTATGGGGCCTGGTCCGCGCGGCACAGTCGGAGCACCCCGGCCGTCTGGTCCTCGTGGACGTCGACGTGGACATGGACATGGACGTCGACGTCGACCGTCCGGAGACGGAGACGCTGCTGACCGCCGTCCTGGCCACGGGCGAGCCGCAACTCGCCCTGCGCGGCGGCCGGATGACGGCTCCCCGGCTGGTACGGGCGAGCCGCCGCGGTGCCCAGGACACCGTGACGGCGTTCGATCCGGCGGGCACCGTACTGATCACCGGTGGTACGGGGGGACTCGGCGCCCTGTTCGCCCGGCATCTGGTCGAGTCGCACGGCGTACGGCGTCTGTTGCTGGTCAGCCGTCGGGGCCCGGACGCACCGGGCGTCGGCGAACTCATCGCAGAGCTGGCCGCGTCGGGGGCCGACGCGCGCGTGGCCGCGTGCGATGTCGCGGACCGCGCCGCCACGGCGGAACTCCTGGCACGCTTCTCGCCGGAGGACCCGCTGACCGCCGTGGTGCATACGGCGGGTGTGCTCGACGACGCCACCATCGGGGCCCTGACCCCGGAACGGCTGAGCGCCGTCATGCGGCCCAAGGCCGACGCGGCCTGGCATCTGCACGATCTCACCCGGGACATGGACCTCACCGCCTTCGTGCTCTTCTCCTCCGTCTCCGGTCTGCTCGGCACCGCGGGACAGGCCAACTACGCCGCGGGCAACTCCTATCTGGACGCCCTGGCGGCCCATCGCCAGGCCCTGGGACTGCCGGGCGTCTCGCTCGCCTGGGGACTGTGGGACGGCACCCACGGCATGGGCGGCACGCTCGGCGAGGCGGACCTCGCCCGCTGGAGCCGGATGGGCATCACACCGCTCACACCCGAGCGGGGACTCGCCCTGTTCGACCGGGCACTCACCGAGGGGCCCGCGCTGCGCGTCCCCGTGGAACTCGATCCGTCCGCCCTGCGCGCCCTCACCGACGAGCCCCCGGCTCTGCTGCGCGGACCCGGCAGGGCGCGCCCGCGCCGCGCCGCCGCACGCACCGTGGGAACCGGAGGGACCGGCTGGGCCGAGCGGACCGCCGCGCTCCCCGAGGACCGGCGCCGCGAGACCGTACAGGAACTGGTGCGCGGCACCGTCGCGGCCGTCCTCGGCCATGCCGACGCCACCGCGCTCGACCCGCGCCGCGCCTTCAAGGAGATCGGGTTCGACTCGCTCGCCGGGGTGGAACTGCGCAACCGTCTCAACGCCACGACCGGACTGCGGCTGCCCACCACGGCCGTCTTCGACCATCCGTCGGCACAGGCGCTGGCGGACCACATCCTCTCCCGGGTCTCGGACATCCGGCCCCTGTCCGGCGTTCCCGCGGCCCGCGCCGCGGTCACCGCCCTCGCCGCCGACGAGCCGATCGCGATCGTCGGGATGGCGTGCCGCTATCCGGGCGGGGTCGCCTCCCCGGAGGACCTGTGGCGGCTGGTGTCGGAAGGCACCGACGCGGTCAGCGAGTTCCCGGTCAACCGGGGCTGGGACCTGGACGCGCTGTACGACCCGGATCCCGCGCGGACCGGCACGTCCTATGTGCGGCACGGCGGATTCCTGCACGACGCCGACCAGTTCGACCGTGAGTTCTTCGGGATCCCGCCCCGCGAGGCGACCGCGATCGACCCGCAGCACCGGCTGCTGCTGGAGACCGCGTGGGAGACGATGGAGAGCGCCGGTCTGGACCCGGCCGGGCTGCGCGGTTCCCGTACCGGTGTGTTCACCGGAGCCATGTACGACGACTACGCGTCCCGTCTGTCCGCGAGCCCCGAGGAGTACGAGGGCTTCCTGCTGGCCGGCAATCTCTCCAGTGTCGTGTCCGGCCGGTTGTCGTACACGTACGGGTTCGAGGGTCCGGCGGTGACGGTGGACACGGCGTGTTCGTCGTCGTTGGTGGCGTTGCATCTGGCGGCGAGCGCGCTGCGTTCGGGTGAGTGTGATCTCGCCCTCGCGGGCGGTGTCACCGTGATGGCGGGTCCCAGTGTCTTCGTCGAATTCTCCCGGCAGCGCGGACTCTCGGCCGACGGGCGGTGCAAGTCGTTCTCGGCGGAGGCGGACGGGACGGGGTGGGCGGAGGGTGTGGGTCTGCTGCTGGTGGAGCGGCTCTCGGACGCCCGTCGCAACGGCCATCAGGTCCTCGCGGTGTTGAGGGGGTCGGCCGTCAATCAGGATGGTGCGAGCAATGGTCTGACGGCGCCGAACGGTCCGGCGCAGGAGCGGGTGATCCGGCAGGCGTTGGCGAGTGCGGGTCTGACGACGTCCGAGGTGGACGCGGTGGAGGCGCATGGTACGGGGACCCGTCTTGGTGATCCCATCGAGGCGCAGGCGCTGCTGGCGACGTATGGGCAGGATCGTGAACGTCCTTTGCTGCTGGGGTCGTTGAAGTCGAACATCGGGCATGCTCAGGCTGCCGCTGGTGTGGGTGGTGTGATCAAGATGGTGCAGGCGATGCGTCATGGTGTGCTGCCGAAGACACTGCATGCGGATGTCCCGTCGCCGTTCGTGGACTGGGACTCCGGCGCGGTGGAACTGCTGACGGAGCAGGTCGACTGGCCCGAGGTGGACCGTCCCCGTCGCGCCGCCGTCTCCTCCTTCGGGATCAGCGGCACCAACGCCCACGTCATCATCGAACAGGGCGTCGAGCAAGGCGTTGAACTGGGCGTCGAGCCAGGCGTCGAGCACGACGCGGGAACCGCCGCCGAACAGCCGGACGCCGCGCAGGCGCCCGCGCTGTCGATCGCGCCCTTCCTGGTCTCCGCCCGTGGTGAGGCGGCACTGCGCGCCCAGGCGGCACGGCTCGTCGAGTACGTCGACGCCCACCCGGAGCTGACCATCGACGACATCGGCCGGTCGCTGGCCACCACCCGTGCCCTGCACGGCGACGCCGCCGCCGTCATGGCCGAGGAGCGCGACGAACTCCGCCACGCCCTGAGCGCGCTGTCCGAGGGGGATCCCTCGCCCGCCGTCGTCCACGCCGGCCCGGGGCGCCGCGGGAAGACCGCGTTCCTGTTCACCGGCCAGGGCTCCCAGCGCCTCGGGATGGGCCGTGGGCTGTACGAGTCCTCGCCCGTGTTCGCCGCCGCGTTCGACGAGGTCTGCGCCCATCTCGACCGCGTACTCGACCGCCCGCTGAAGAGCGTGCTCTTCGCCCCCGAAGAGTCCGCCGACTCGGCCCTGCTCGACCAGACGGCGTTCACCCAGGCCGCCCTGTTCGCACTGGAGACCGCGCTGTTCCGGCTGGCCGAGCACCACGGCCTCACCCCGGACTTCCTGCTCGGCCACTCCATCGGCGAGCTGACCGCCGCGCATCTGGCCGGAGTCCTCGACCTGCCGGACGCCTGTGTCCTGGTCAGCGAGCGCGGACGACTGATGCAGGCCGCGCGTGAAGGCGGTGCCATGGCGGCGCTGGAGGCACCGGAGGACGAGGTGCGCGCCACCCTCGCCGGATACGGCGACACGGTGACGGTCGCCGGGGTCAACGGCCCCCGCTCCACCGTGATCTCCGGTGACGAGTCCGCGGTCGAGGCGATCGTCGCGCTCTGGCGCGAGAAGGGCAGCCGGACCAAGCGGCTGCCGGTCAGCCACGCCTTCCACTCGCCGCACATGGACGATGTCCTCGACGAGTTCCGGACGGTCGCCGAGGGCCTCACCTTCCATCCGCCGCGCATACCGGTGGTCTCCAATGTCACCGGCGGGCTCGCCACGCCCGAGCAGCTCACCGCGCCCGACTACTGGGCGCGGCACATCCGGCAGCCGGTCCGATTCCTCGACGGCGTACGGCTGCTGGCCGCCGAAGGCGTCACCGAGTGGCTGGAGCTGGGCCCGGACGGTGTGCTGACCGCGCTGGTCCAGGAGTCCCTGACCACCGACGCGGGCGCGCTCACCCCGGCACTGCGCCGGGGCAGGCCCGAGGACCGGGCCTTCGCCTCCGCCCTCGGTCTGCTGGCCGCACGCGGCGCGGAGGTGCGCTGGGACGCCGTGTTCCCCGGCGCCCGTACGGTCCCGCTGCCCGGATACGCCTTCCAGCGGCAGCGCTACTGGCTGGAGGACCCGGCCCGCGCCGGTGACGCCGCCGGACTGGGCCTGACCGCCACCGGACATCCGCTGCTCGGCGCGGCGGTCGCCCTCGCGGACCGCGACGAGCACATCGTCACCGGCCGGCTGTCCCGGCACACCCATCCCTGGCTGACCGATCACGCCGTCGGCGGCACGGTCCTGGTGCCCGGCACCGGTCTGCTGGAACTCGCCCTGCGGGCCGGTGAGCAGATCGGCGCCACGGGTGTCGACGAACTGACCCTGGCCGCGCCCCTGGTGCTGCCGGAGCGGGGCGGCGTCCAGTTGCAGCTCGTCGCGGGAGCCGCCGACGGCGCCGGTGGCCGTACCGTACAGATCTACTCGCGCTCCGACGGCGGTGCCGGCGAGGACGCGGGCGAGTGGACACTGCACGCGCATGGCATCCTCGGCACGGCCGACGGTGCGACGGCCCACCACTCCCCGGCCGACGACCTGACGGTCTGGCCGCCGGCCGGCGCCGTCGAGACCGATCTGACCGGGGTCTACGAGCGGCTCACGGAACGGCTGTACGCGTACGGCCCCGCGTTCCGGAATCTGCGCCGGCTGTGGACGGCGGACGGCGCTCTCTACGCGGAGGTCGCCCTCGGCGACGACCAGCGCTCCGAAGCGGGCCGGTTCACCGTCCACCCGGCGCTGCTCGACGCCGCGCTCCACCCCCTGCTGCCCGGTGTCGCCGGGGACGACGGCGGATCGTGGCTGCCCTTCTCCTGGTCCGACGTCACCGTACGGGCCTCCGGCGCCGCGTCCCTGCGCGTCCGGCTCGCCTTCCACGGCACCGACCCCGAATCGCCCGTGGTCCGGCTGACCGTGGCCGACGGCACCGGCGCACCGGTCGCCACCGTCGGCGCGCTCACGCTGCGGCCGCTGTCGGCCGAGGCGCTGCGCGCGGCGGCGGCCGGTACGGGGGACGCCCTGCTCCGGGTCGACTGGACCCCGCTGCGGGACGCGCGGACCAGCGCGGAGCCCGGCGACTGGGCCGTGCTCGGTGACGGCGGATCCGGCGGACTCGGGCTTTCCGAGGTACCGGTACGGTCGTACGGCGACGGCGAGGCCGTCATCCGCGCGCTCGACGAAGGCGTGCGGGCACCGTCCTTCCTGGTGATCCCCTGCCGTCCAGGACCGGCCGGCGGCGGGGAACTGCCGGAGCTGGTCCGGACCGGAACGCTCCGTGTACTGACGGACGTCCAGTCACTGCTTGCCGACGAACGGCTCGCCGGCACCCGGCTGGTCGTGGTCACCCGGGGCGCCGTCGCCGCCGGGCCGGGGGAGGACGTGACCGATCTCGTCCACGCCCCGGTGTGGGGCCTGCTGCGCTCCGCGCAGACCGAGAACCCCGGCCGCGTGGTTCTGATCGACGGCGAGAGCGGCGGCGTACCGGCCGGCCTTCTCGCACGGGCCGCGCGGAGCGGTGAACCCCAGCTGGCGGTGCGCGGCGGCACTCCGCTCGTGCCACGGCTGGCCCGTACCCGGCCCGCGCCGGAGGCCGACAGCGCATCGGAGGCCGGCAGCGCGCCGGAGAACACACCGCGGTGGGACCACGGAACGGTGCTGATCACCGGTGCCACCGGTGCGCTGGGCGCCATCGCGGCCCGGCATCTGGTGGTGTCGCACGGGGCCGGACGGCTGCTGCTGGTGAGCCGTCGGGGCCCTGACGCGCCGGGCGCCGGGGAACTCACCCGCGAACTGCGAGAGCTGGGGGCCGAGGTCACCGTCGCCGCGGCCGATGTGACCGATCGTGACGCGATGGCGGAGCTGCTGGGGCGCTTCTCGCCGGAGGACCCGCTGACCGCCGTGGTGCACACGGCGGGTGTGCTGGACGACGTCCCCGTCGAGGGGCTGACCCAGGAGCGGCTGGACACCGTACTGCGGCCCAAGGTCGACGCGGCCTGGCATCTGCACGAGCTGACCCGGGACATGGGTCTCACGGCCTTTGTCCTCTACTCCTCCGTCGCGGGTCTGCTCGGCACCGCCGGACAGGCGAACTACGCCGCCGGGAACACCTTCCTCGATGCCCTGGCCGCGCACCGCAGGGCCCAGGGACTGCCGGGCGTCTCGCTCGCCTGGGGACTGTGGGGCGAGACCGGCTCCATCGCCGGCCATCTCGCCGACGCGGATCTGCGCCGTCTGGCGCGTTCCGGACTGCTGCCGCTGGCGAGCGGCGAGGCCATGGACCTCTTCGACGCCGCGCCCGCCACCGGCGAGGCGGTGCTCGCCGTCACCCGTCTGGACGCCGCCGCGCTGCGGGCGTCCGGCACCCCGGTCCCCGCGCTGCTGCGGGGGCTGGTGCCGGCCGCGCCCAAGCGCGCGGTGGCGGTGGCGGCGGACGAGGGGGACGGGACCGGCCTCGCGGAGCGGCTCGCCGTACTGCCCCCGGCCGAACGCGAACGGATGCTCACCGCCCTGGTGTGCGGCAGGGTGGCCGCCGTACTGGGCCACGCCGACCAGGACGCGATCGACCCCGGCCGTGCCTTCCTGGAACTCGGCTTCGACTCGCTGACCGCGGTCGAACTGCGCAACCAGCTCGGCGCCGCGACCGGACTGCGGCTGCCCACCACGACGGTCTTCGACCACCCCACCCCGGCGGCGCTCGCCGCCCATCTCCTCGGGCAGCTCGTCGTGGACACCGCGCCCGGCGAGCCCGTGCTGGCCGAGCTGTCCCGGCTCAGGTCGGCGATCGAGCGGTCCGCCTCGGACGCCGGCGCGTACCACCGGATCACCGCCCAGTTGCGTGAACTGCTCGACGCGGCGGATCTGGCGAGCGGCGGCACCAGGGCCTCCGGCGAGGAGGACAAGGACAAGGACGACGACAGCCTTGAGTCCGCCTCCGACGAGGAGCTGTTCGCCCTTGTCGACGAACTCGACTGAGCGCGCGGCGGTTCCGGCGTATCAGAGGCCATCGACCACACCACATCTGGGAGTTGAGAACCATGGCGGACGAGGGGAAGCTGCGCGACTACCTCAAGAAGGCCATCGCGGACGCCCGCGACGCGCGCAGGAAGCTGCGTGAGGTCGAGGACCGGCAGCGGGAGCCGATCGCGATCGTCGGGATGGCGTGCCGCTATCCGGGCGGGGTCGCGTCTCCGGAGGATCTGTGGCGGCTGGTGTCGGAAGGCACGGACGCCGTCGGCGGGTTCCCGGCCGACCGGGGCTGGGATCTGGACGGGCTGTACGACCCGGATCCCGGGCGGACCGGCACGTCCTACAGCCGCGAGGGCGGCTTCCTGCACGACGCGGACCGCTTCGACCCTGAGTTCTTCGGCATGTCCCCCCGCGAGGCGATCGCGGTCGACCCGCAGCAGCGTCTGCTGCTGGAGACCGCGTGGGAGACGTTCGAGCGCGCCGGTGTGGACCCGGCGGGGCTGCGGGGCTCCCGTACCGGTGTGTTCACCGGGGTGATGTACAACGACTACGGTTCACGGCCCCATCTGCCTCCGGAGGACTTCGAGGGCTATCTGTTCAGCGGCAGCGCGGGCAGTATCGCCTCCGGCCGGTTGTCGTACACGTATGGGTTCGAGGGTCCGGCGGTGACGGTGGACACGGCGTGTTCGTCGTCGTTGGTGGCGTTGCATCTGGCGGCGAGCGCGCTGCGTTCGGGTGAGTGTGATCTCGCCCTGGCCGGCGGTGTCACCGTGATGTCCACCCCGGTCGCGTTCGTCGAGTTCTCCCGGTTGCGCGGTCTTGCCGCGGATGGGCGGTGCAAGTCGTTCTCGGCGGAGGCGGACGGGACGGGGTGGGCGGAGGGTGTGGGTCTGCTGCTGGTGGAGCGGCTCTCGGACGCCCGTCGTAACGGTCATCAGGTCCTCGCGGTGCTGAGGGGTTCGGCTGTCAATCAGGATGGTGCGAGTAATGGTCTGACGGCGCCGAACGGTCCGGCTCAGGAGCGGGTGATCCGGCAGGCGTTGGCGAGTGCGGGTCTGACGACGTCCGAGGTGGACGCGGTGGAGGCGCATGGTACGGGGACCCGTCTTGGTGATCCCATCGAGGCGCAGGCGCTGCTGGCCACCTACGGGCAGGATCGTGAACGTCCGTTGCTGCTGGGGTCGTTGAAGTCGAACATCGGTCATGCTCAGGCCGCCGCCGGTGTGGGTGGTGTGATCAAGATGGTGCAGGCGATGCGTCATGGTGTGCTGCCGAAGACACTGCATGTGGACGAGCCGTCGCCGTTCGTGGACTGGGACTCCGGCGCGGTCGAGCTGCTGACGGAGCAGGTCGACTGGCCCGAGGTGGACCGTCCCCGTCGTGCCGCCGTCTCCTCCTTCGGCTTCGGCGGCACCAACGCCCATGTGATAGTCGAGGAGGCCCCGCCGGAGGAGAAGACCGGGACCGGGACCGAAGCCGGGACCGAACCCGGGGCCGGGCCCCGGTCCGAGGACACCCCCGAGGACGAGTGGCAGCCGTTGGCCTGTGCGGTGCCGTGGCTGCTGTCGGGGCGTACGCCGGAAGCGCTGGCCGGGCAGGCGCGCAAGCTGCTCGCGGTGGCCGAGGCGGGGAGCGGCCGGTCCGCGCTGGATCTGGCGTACTCGCTCGCGACGACGCGCGCGCACTTCGGCCACGGGGCGGCGGTGGTCGGCGCTGACCAGGAGAGTCTGGTCGCCGGGCTGCGGTCGTTGGCGGAGGGCCTGCCCTCTCCCCGTGTGGTGAGCGGTGTGCGGTCGTCGGGCAGGACGGCTTTCCTGTTCTCGGGGCAGGGCGCGCAGCGGGCGGGGATGGGGCATGAGCTGTACGAGTCCTATCCGGCGTTCGCCGACGCGCTGGACGAGGTGTGCGCTCTCTTCGATCCCCATCTCGAACGCCCGTTGAAGCCGGTGATGTTCGCCGTGGAGGGGTCGGCCGAGGCCGCGCTGCTCGCGGAGACCGGTTTCACCCAGCCCGCCCTGTTCGCCTTCGAGGTGGCGCTGTTCCGGCTGCTGGAGTCGTGGGGGGTGACCCCCGATGTGGTCGCGGGGCACTCGGTGGGCGAACTGGCCGCGGCCCATGTGGCGGGCGTCCTGGGGCTGGGCGACGCCGTGAGGCTGGTGGCCGCCCGCGCCGGACTGATGCAGGCGCTGCCCCGGGGCGGTGCGATGGTGGCGGTGGGCGCGACGGAGCCGGAGGCGGCCGCGCTGCTGGCGGGACGTACGGGTGAGGTCGCCGTCGCCGCGGTGAACGGCCCGTCGTCGGTGGTGGTCTCGGGTGACGAGGCGGCGGTGGAGGAGATCGCCGGCCACTTCGCGGAGCTGGGGCGCCGCACGAGCCGGCTGAAGGTCTCGCACGCGTTCCACTCGCCGCACATGGACGGGATGCTGGAGGAGTTCCGTACCGTGGCGAAGGAGGTCACGTTCGCGGCGCCGGACATCCCCGTCGTCTCCACACTGACCGGGCGGACCGCCTCCGGTGACGATCTGCGGACCGCGGACTACTGGGTCGACCAGGTACGGCACGCCGTCCGATTCGCTGACGCGGTCCGCGCGCTGGAGTCCGACGGTGTCACCACGCTGCTGGAAGTGGGTCCCGGCGGAGTGCTCAGCGCCCTGGTCGCGCAGTCGGCCGGACAGCCCGACGTCACCTCGGCCGTGCCCGCCGTGCGCGGCGGGCGGCCCGAGCCCGAGGCCCTGGTCGCCGCGCTCGCCGCGCTGCACTGCCGGGGGGTCGCGGTGGACTGGCGGGCGTTCTTCGCCGGGACCGGGGCCCGCCGGGCGGAACTGCCCACCTACGCCTTCCAGAAGCAGCGGTACTGGCTGCGGCCGGAGGTCCCCGGGGCTCCCGGGTCCACCGGGGCGCGGAACGCGCTCTTCCGTGTCGCGTGGGAGCCCGCCACCGTACCGGCACCGCAGGAGCCGCCGCGCTGGGCGGTTCTCGCGCCGGCGGCGGCCGGGACGGCCGGGAATCTCTCCGGCGTGGACCGGTTCGCCCATGTCGCCGAGATCGCCGCCGCCGTGGCCTCCGGGACCCGGATCGACTCCGTGCTCGTCCCCTTCCCGGTACGGTCCGGCTCGGCGGATGCCGCCGAAGGCCCGCGCCGGGCACTGGACCTGGTACGGGAATGGCTGGCGGAGGAGCGGCTGGCGGATGCCCGGCTGGTAGTCCTGACCTCGGGTGCCGTCGCCGTGTCCGACGGGGACGGCATACCGGATCTGGGAGCCGCCGCGGCCTGGGGACTGCTGCGCTCGGCGCAGTCCGAGGCGCCCGGCCGTATCGTCCTCGTCGACGCGCCCTCCGTGTCGGACGCGACGCTCTCCGCCGTCGCGGCCGGCCGGGAGCCGCGGACGGCGGTGCGTGAGGGCACCGTACTGACACCGCGACTGACGCCCGTTCACGAAACCGGTCCGGCGGGATCTGTCACCGGACCGGAGGGACCGGTCCGACCGGTCCGACCGGCCGGACTCCCCGACTCGCCGTGGGGGCCCGAGGGTACGGTGCTGATCACCGGCGGCACCGGCGCGCTCGGCGGTGTGTTCGCCCGGCATCTGGTGGCCGCCCAAGGGGTACGTCATCTCCTCCTGGTCAGCCGTCAGGGCGAACGGGCGGACGGCGCCGTCGAGTTGGTGGCGGAGCTGACCGGACTGGGCGCCACGGTCACGGTCGGGGCCTGTGATGTCTCCGACCGGGAGGCCCTCGCCGCGGTGCTGGCGGGGATACCGGACGAGCAGCCTCTCACCGCGGTCGTCCACACCGCCGCGGTCCTCGACAACGGACTGCTTCCCGCGCAGAACACCGAGCGGCTCGACCGTGTGCTGGGGCCGAAGGCCGGCGCGGCGTGGCATCTGCACGAACTGACCCGTGAGCTGGATCTGAAGGCGTTCGTGCTCTTCTCGTCCACGGCCGGAGTCTTCGGCGCGCCCGGCCAGTCCAACTACGCCGCCGCCAACGCCTTCCTGGACGCGCTGGCCCAGCACCGCGCGGCCCTGGGACTTCCCGCCACCTCCCTCGCCTGGGGTCTGTGGCAGAACCGTGGCCTCAACGCCGATCTGAGCGAGAGGGATCTGAGCAGGTTCGCCCGCGACGGGTTCCGGCCCGTCACCGACGACGAGGGGCGGTCACTGTTCGACAGGGGAGTGGCCTCGGGTGTGGCCGCGCTGGTGGCCTCCCCGATGGTCTCCTCGGCGGTCACGGACGGTGTACGTCCGGGCGGCGCCGACGCCGGCACCACCGCGGAGGCGGCGGGGGCCCCGGATTTGGGCGAGCGGCTCGCGGAACTGTCGGAGGCCCAGCAGGAGCAGTATCTGCTGGACACCGTCACCACGACGGTCGCGGCGGTCCTGGGCCACACGAGTCCCGCCGGGATCGGGCCCGACCGGCCCTTCCAGGAGCTGGGCTTCGACTCCCTGACCGGCGTCGAACTGCGCAACCGGCTGGGCGCCGCGACCGGTGTCCGGCTGCCCGCCACCCTGGTCTTCGACCACCCGACCCCGGCCGCGCTCGCCGCGTATCTGCGGGCCGAGGCCGCCCCCGAGGCCATGGACCCGGCCCGCTCCGTCCATGGCGAACTGGACCGTATCGAGGCGTCGTTGGCCCAGCTGCCGCAGGACGACGAGGCCCGCTCCGGTATCTCCGTACGCCTTCAGACCCTCCTGGCCAAGGTGAGCGCGCCCGTGGACACGGCGGACACGGCACCCCGGCCCGATCTGATCACCTCCGCCTCGACGGACGAGATCTTCGCCTTCATCGACACCCAGCTCGGCCGCGCGGCGGGCTGATCCGGCCGTCCGGCGCTCCACCACGCCACGCCCCACCACGCCACGCCCGTACCGCGTTCCAGGCATCTTGCCGTATCGAGGAGTGACTGATTCCGCATGTCCGCAGACATGTCCAATGAGCAGAAGCAGGCCGAGGCCAAAGAGCGGAAGCTGGTCGACTATCTGAAGTGGGTGACGGCCGATCTGCAGAAGGCGCGCGAGCGGATCACCGAGCTGGAGACAGCCGGCGAGGAGCCCGTCGCGATCGTGGGAATGGCGTGCCGGTTCCCGGGCGGGGTGACCTCCCCCGACGATCTGTGGCGGCTGGTCGCGGACGGCACGGACGCGATCAGCGGATTCCCCGCCGACCGGGGCTGGGACCTGGAGGCGCTCTACAGCCCCGACCCGGAGGAGCCCGGCACCTCGTACACCCGGGAGGGCGGATTCCTCGAAGGAGCCGCGCTGTTCGACGCCGGCTTCTTCGGTATCTCCCCGCGTGAGGCACTGGCGATGGATCCGCAGCAGCGGGTCCTGCTGGAGACGGCGTGGGAGGCGTTCGAGAACGCCGGGATCGACCCGGCCACGCTCAAGGGGTCGAGGACCGGTGTCTTCGCGGGTGTGGTGGAACAGAGCTATCTGGGACTCGAAGGGCCCGAGGAGTTCGAGGGCTATCTGATGACCGGCAAGCTCGGCAGCGTCGCCTCCGGCCGGATCTCCTACACCTTCGGTCTTGAGGGCCCCGCGCTGTCGGTGGACACGGCGTGCTCGTCGTCGCTGGTCGCCCTGCATCTGGCGGTGCAGTCGGTGCGCCGGGGCGAGTCGGCGCTCGCGCTCGCGGGCGGCGCCACCGTCACCGCGACACCCGGCGGATTCGTGGACTTCTCACGCCAGAAAGGGCTGGCCCCCGACGGCCGCATCAAGTCGTTCTCCTCGTCGGCCGACGGGACCTCGTGGTCGGAGGGCGTCGGCCTGCTCGTCGTCGAGAAGCTCGCCGACGCCCGCAGGAACGGCCACCGGGTGCTGGCGGTGGTACGGGGCAGCGCGGTGAACCAGGACGGCGCGAGCAACGGACTCACGGCCCCGAACGGTCCCTCGCAGGAACGGGTGATCCGGCAGGCGCTGGCGAGCGCGGGTCTGACGGCCGCCGAGGTGGACGCGGTGGAGGCCCATGGCACCGGGACGCGGCTCGGTGATCCCATCGAGGCACAGGCCCTGCTCGCCACCTATGGGCAGCGGCGCGAACAGCCGCTGCTGCTCGGCTCGTTGAAGTCCAACATCGGTCACACCGTCGCCGCCGCCGGTGTGGGCGGTGTGATCAAGATGGTGCAGGCGATGCGCCACGGCGTGGCGCCCGCGACCCTGCATGTCACGGAACCGACGCCCATGGTCGACTGGTCGGCGGGGGCCGTGGAACTCCTCACCCGCCCGCGCGCCTGGCCCGCCCGCGCGGAGGGCCCCCGGCGCGCGGCCGTCTCCGCGTTCGGGGTGAGCGGGACCAACGCGCATGTCATCCTCGAACAGCCAGCACCCGAGGACGGCGAGGCGGCCGGGGAGCGCCAGCGCACCGCACAGACGCTGCCCGTGGTGCCCTGGACGGTCTCCGCGAGGACCGAGGACGCTCTCCGCGCCCAGGCGGCGCGGCTGTCCGAGTACGCCGAGACGCGTCCGGACGTGGACATCGCCGACATCGGCCTCTCCCTGGCCACCACCCGTACCGCACACGACCACGGCGCGACCGTCGTGGGCGCGGACCGTGCGGAACTGGTCGCCGGGCTGCGGTCGCTGGCGGAGGGCCTGCCGGGGCGCGGTGGGCTGGGCGCGGTCCGGTCGTCGGGCCGGACCGCGTTCCTGTTCTCGGGGCAGGGCGCCCAGCGGGCGGGGATGGGACGTGAACTGTACGAGTCCTATCCGGCGTTCGCGAAGGCGCTCGACGAGGTGTGCGCGGCCCTCGATCCTCATCTCGAACGCCCGTTGAAGCCGGTGATGTTCGCAGTGGAGGGGTCGGCCGAGGCCGCGCTGCTCGCGGAGACCGGCTTCACCCAGCCCGCCCTGTTCGCCTTCGAGGTGGCGCTGTTCCGGCTGCTGGAGTCGTGGGGGGTGACCCCCGACACGGTCGCGGGGCACTCGGTGGGCGAACTGACCGCCGCGCATGTGGCGGGTGTGCTCGATCTGGCGGACGCCGCCTGGCTGGTCGCCACCCGCGCCCGGCTGATGCAGGCGCTGCCCAGGGGCGGTGCGATGGTGGCGGTGGGCGCGGCGGAGCCGGCGGTGGCCGCGCTGCTCGTGGGCCGTGAGCACGAAGCGGGCATCGCGGCGGTCAACGGACCCTCCTCCGTGGTGATATCCGGTGACACCGCGGCCGTCGAGGAGATCGCGCGGCACTTCGAGGGACTGGGGTCCCGGACGAGCCGTCTGACGGTGTCCCACGCGTTCCACTCGCCGCACATGGACGGGATGCTGGAGGAGTTCCGTACGGCGGCGAAGCGCGTCTCGTACAGCGCCCCCCGGATTCCGGTGGTGTCGACACTGACCGGCCGGACCGCCACCGGGGACGAACTGCGGTCCGCCGACTACTGGGTGACCCAGATCCGGCAGGCCGTACGGTTCGCCGAGGCCGTGACGACCCTCCACGAGGAGGGCGCGACGACCTTCGTCGAGATCGGTCCCGACGCTGTTCTCACCGCGATCGCCCGAGGCGTCCTCACGGACCGGCCGGGCACCACCACCGCGATCGCCCTGCTCCGCCGTGACCAGCCCGAGCCGCGCGGTCTGACCGGCGCGCTCGGACTGCTGCACACGACCGGGGCGCGGCCCGACTGGCGGGCGTTCTTCGCGGGGACCGGGGCCCGCACGGTGGAACTGCCCACGTACGCGTTCCAGCACCGGCGCTACTGGGTGGACACCGCCGAGTCGCCCACGGACGCCTCGGGGCTCGGCCTCCAGCCGGCCGAACACCCGCTGCTGGGTGCCGCCCTGCTGCTGGACGAGAGCGACGAGGCGGTGTTCACCAGCCGGCTGTCGGCGCGCACCCACGCCTGGCCGGCCGAGCACACCGTGGGAGGTACGGCCGTACTGCCGGCCGCCGCGCTGGTCGAGCTGGCGATACGGGCGGGCGACGAGGTCGGCTGCACGGCTCTGGACGACCTCACGGTCGAAACGCCGCTGGTGCTGCCCGCCGGCGGAGGTGTCCATCTGCGGGTCACGGTCGGCGCGCCCGACGCGTCCGGGCACCGCGCGCTCGCCTGCCACTCCCGGCCCGACGGCACCGGCGCGACATGGGTCCGGCACGCGCACGGCCTGCTGAGTTCCGGCCCGCTCACCCCGGTGCCCTCTCCCGGGACGGCGCCGCAGTGGCCGCCGGCCGACGCGGAACCGCTCCCGGCGGCCGATGTCCGGCTCCGCCTCGCGGAAGCGGGCACCGAGTACGGACCGGCGTTCCAGGGCCTCACCGGACTGTGGCGACGCGGCGGCGACCTGTTCGCCGAGATCGTGCTGCCCGCCGCCCTGGCGGAGCGGGCCCCCGAGTACGGGCTGCATCCCGCGCTGCTGGAGGCCGCGCTCCAGCCGCTGCTGCTCACCGGCCCCACGGCCCGTGCCGGCGGTCCGGCCGCACACGCGGGAACGGCCGCCCGGTGGCGGGGCGTACGTCTTCACGCCACCGGCGCCACCACCCTTCGCGCCCGGCTCTCCCCGGTGGACGGATCCCCCGCGGACGGCGGCACCTTCGCGGTGCGACTCGTCGATCCGACCGGGCGGCTCGTCGCGGAGGCCGACGCCGTGACGGTGCGTCCGTTCGACACCGAGGGCCTCGCCTCGGCGAGGACCCGCCCCCATGACGCGCTGTTCCGGATGGAGTGGAAGCCGTACCCCCTCCCGCCGGCCCTCGGCACCGGAGTCCGGTGGGCCCCGCTCGACAGCGCGGGGCGGGCCACGGCCGGCTACGCGACGGTCGCCGAGGCAGCCGCCGCGATCGCCTCCGGCGCGCCGGTCGACGCCGTACGCGTCCATCTGACCTCCGAGGACGGGACCGTCTCCGAGGACAGGCCCGCCTCCGAGGACGGGACCGCCGACACCACCGCCTCGGTCCGCGACACCACCGCCTCGGTCCGCGACACCACCGGCCGCGCGCTGGCACTGGTGCGGGAGTGGCTCGCGGAGGAGCGGCTCTCCGATGTCCCTCTGGTGGTCCTGACCTCCGGTGCGACGGCGGTCTCCGACGGCGACGACGTCACCGATCTGGGCGGTGCGGCGGCCTGGGGGCTGCTGCGCTCGGCGCAGTCCGAAGCGCCCGGCCGTATCGTCCTCGTCGATCTGCCGTCCGACGCCACCACGGTCCTGGACGCGACCACGGACGCGCTGCTCTCCCGTCTGCTCACCACCGGTGAGGCCCAGGCCGCCATTCGCGACGACACGGTTCTGCTGCCCCGTCTGGCCCGCGTCCGGCGCGGCGACATCGGCCCGGAACCCGTCTGGGGCTCCGGGGGTACGGTGCTGATCACCGGCGGCACCGGCTCCCTCGGCGGACTGTTCGCCCGGCATCTGGTGACCGAGCACGGTGTGAACCATCTGCTTCTGGTCAGCCGCCGTGGAGAACAGGCCCCCGGGGCAGCCGAGTTGACGGCGGAGCTGACGGCCTTGGGGGCCACGGTCACGGTCGAGGCATGCGATGTCTCCGACCGTGAGGCGCTCGCCGCGCTGCTGGCACGCGTGCCACGCGAGCATCCGCTGACCGGGGTCGTCCACACCGCCGGTGTTCTGGACGACGGACTGGTCGCGGCGCAGAACGCGGAGCGGCTGGACGGTGTGCTGAGGCCGAAGGCCGACGCCGCCTGGCATCTGCACGAGCTGACCCGCGATCTGGATCTGACCGCCTTCGTGCTGTTCTCGTCCGTCGCCGCCGTGATCGGCGGGCCCGGCCAGTCCAACTACGCCGCCGCCAACAGCTTCCTCGACGGGCTCGCCCGGCACCGCGCCGCCCAGGGACTGCCGGCCGTCTCCCTCGCCTGGGGCCTGTGGGAGCAGACCTCAGGACTGACCGGGGGACTGACCGAGACCGATCTCCGGCGTATCGCCCGCAGCGGCTTCCGCCCGGTCGCCACCGAGCAGGGCCCCGCGCTGCTCGATCTCGCGCTCCGGCTCGGCCACCCCGACGCCGTCGCCACCCCGCTGGACCTGACGGTGCTCCGCGGACAGCCGCAGGTGCCCACGGTGCTCCGCTCCCTCGTCCGTACCCCGGTACGCGGTGTCGCCCGCGCCGCCGCCGACGACGGGGCGGGTCTCGCCGACGGGCTGGCCGGTCTGACCGGGTCGGAGCAGCGGGAGAGGGTGCTGAAGGCACTGCTCGACGCCATGGCAGGGGTGCTCGGGCACGGCGCCGGCCGGAGCATCGATCCCGAACGGCCCTTCACCCAGCTCGGTTTCGACTCGCTCACATCGGTGGAACTCCGTAACCGGCTCGCCGCCGTGACCGGTCTGCGGCTGCCCGCGACCCTTGTCTTCGACCATCCGACCCCGGGGGCCCTGGCCGCCCGGCTGCTGACGGAGATCCTCGCGGCGGGCGGCGGAGCCGGCTCCGGCTCAGGGAGTGCGGCCCCGGACACCGTCGACCACGCGGCGGACATCCGCCTCGCCGACGACATCAGGCCCGCGGCCGAGACCGTGAGCCCCACCGCGGATCCGCGGGAGATCCTGCTGACGGGAGCGAGCGGCTTCCTCGGCGCGTTCCTGCTGCGCGATCTGATGCTCACCACGGAGGCACGGATCCACTGCCTGGTACGCGGAGCGGACGAGGCGGCGGCGTACGAGCGGCTGCGCGCGAGCCTGGAGTGGTACCGGGTCTGGGACGCCGTCGACCCCGACCGGCTCTCCGTACTGGTCGGTGACCTCGCCGAGGAAGGACTCGGCCTGGCTCCGGAGGTCTTCGACTCGCTGGCCCGCACGGCCGATGTCGTCTACCACGCGGGAGCGACGGTCCACTGGCTCCACCCGTACACGGCGCTGCGGGCGGCCAACGTCCGCGGCACCGAGGAGATCCTGCGGCTGGCGGCGCGCCATCGCACGGTCCCCGTCCACTATGTCTCCACGGTGGGCGTCTTCGACGGCCCCGTCACCGCCGGCGTACCGCTCAAGGTGACCGATCCCACCGGCCCGGCCGAGGCGCTGCCCAGCGGATATCTCCAGAGCAAGTGGGTCGCCGAGCAGATCGTCGGGCTCGCCAGGGAACGGGGGATACCCGTCTCCGTCTACCGCGTGGACGTGATCTCCGGTGACCGGCGCAACGGCGCCTGCCAGACCCGTGACTTCGTCTGGCTCAGTCTCAAGGGGCTGCTCCAGGCGCAGGCCGTGCCGTCCGGGACCGAGGGCCGCTTCCACCTCCTGCCCGTCGACTACGTCAGCGCGGCCATCATCGGGATCTCCGTCAGGCCCGAGACGGCCGGCGGCACCTTCCATCTCTTCAACCGGAGTTCTCTGAGCCTGTCCGACTGCGTGTCCCAACTGCGCGGCCTCGGCTACCGGTTGCGCGACATGGGCCGGGAGGAGTGGAGCGCGGCGGTGCGGGCCGACCGCACCAACGCGCTGCTGCCGCTCCTGCACGCGTTCGAGATGATGACCGCGGACTCGGACGCCTTCTATCCGCCCATCGACACCACGGAGACGGAGGCGGCGCTGGAGGGCACGGGGATCGAGTGCCCGCCGCTGACCGAGGAACTGTTCGCCACGTACGTCGACTTCTTCGTACAGGAAGGACACTTCCCGGCAGCCGGCTGACCACGCTCAAAGGCCGGAGGGGGAGCGTCCCGACAGGACACTCCCCCTCCGGCCGTTCACATGACCGTTCACATGACCGTTCACGCGGCCGTGGGTACGGAAGTCGCGTGCGTACGAAACTCGCTCTAGGCCCGGGACCCGATCAGCTGGGCCATGTGCCGCCCCGCGGTGAGCAGAGGCTGCTCGCTCCGGAAGACCTGGGAGGTCACCTCGGCCCCTTCCAGGGAGGCCAGTACGGTGCAGGCGAGATCCTCCGACTCCTTCTCACCGAAGCCGCAGTCACGGAACTTGGCGGACAGCACCTCCTGCCAGTTCCGCAGCGCCGCGTAACAGGCCTCCTGGATACGGGGCGTGCGGCCGAGGGTCTCCAGGGCGGTCGCCGTGACCGGGCAGCCGTCGGTCCAGTCCGACTCGCGCAGCGCGGTGGCGAGCAGACGGGCGCAGTTCTCCACCGCGACGGCCGGATCGTCCGAGCTGTCGAGCCCGGTCCTCAGCGTGTCGGCGAACTCCTGGTCGCCGTGCTGGATGGCCGCGACGGCCAGCTCCTCCTTGCCGCCGGGGAAGAAGTGGTAGACGGAACCGAGCGTGGCCCCCGCCTCCCGGGCGATCAGTTTGATCCCCGTGCCTTCGTACCCCTGCCGCTGGAGAAGCCGTGACGCGGCGCGCACCACGCGCTCGCGCGTGCCGACAGCGGCCTCCGTGTCCGTGGCGCTCACACCCTGCGGCTTGGTCTCCATGTCATCAATCTACTTGATAGAGCGATCGTTCTGGAAGCCTGATACATTGTCACTGGATAGATCGCTCGTTCTAGTGAATCGAGCTGGTCGCCTGCCGCCGCTCCATCCATCCCCATGCCTGAGCGGCGGCAGCGCGGCTCACACGTGCTGAATCAAGGAGAGCTCCAGATGAGCAAGCAGTCGGTAACGGTCATCGGTCTGGGCCCGATGGGCCAGGCGATGGTGAACACCTTCCTGGACAACGGCCACGAGGTGACCGTGTGGAACCGGACCGCCAGCAAGGCCGAGGCGCTCGTGGCCCGGGGTGCCGTACTGGCTCCCACCGTCGAGGACGCGCTCAGCGCCAATGAGCTGATCGTGCTCAGCCTGACGGACTACGACGCGGTGTACGCCATTCTTGAGCCGGTGACGGGCTCCCTGTCCGGCAAGGTCATCGCCAACCTCAGCTCCGACACCCCGGACAAGGCCCGCGAGGCGGCCAAGTGGGCTGCCAAGCACGGTGCGAAGCACCTCACCGGTGGTGTGCAGGTGCCGCCGCCGCTGATCGGCAAGCCCGAGTCCTCCACCTACTACAGCGGTCCCAAGGACGTCTTCGACGCCCATGAGGACACCCTGAAGGTCCTCACCAACGCGGACTACCGCGGCGAGGACGCCGGCCTCGCGGCCATGTACTACCAGGCCCAGATGACCATCTTCTGGACCACGATGCTGAGCTACTACCAGACCCTCGCGCTGGGCCAGGCCAACGGTGTCTCGGCGAAAGAACTGCTGCCCTACGCCACGATGATGACGTCGATGATGCCGCACTTCCTGGAGCTGTACGCCCAGCACGTGGACTCCGCGGACTACCCGGGCGACGTGGACCGGCTCGCGATGGGGGCGGCCAGTGTCGACCACGTCCTGCACACGCACCAGGACGCGGGCGTCAGCACCGTGCTGCCCGCCGCCGTCGCCGAGATCTTCAAGGCGGGCATGGAGAAGGGCTTCGCCGAGAACAGCTTCTCCAGCCTCATCGAGGTGCTCAAGAAGCCGGCGGTCTGATCTCCCGGACACCCGGCCCGGGTCTCCGGGGGCATGCTCCCCGGAGACCCGGACCCGGTCCGGAGACCGGTCCCGCTCTCAGCGACTCCCGCGACGCCTCACCTGGCCGTCGGTGGGGGCCGGTGACGGTGCGTCAGTCCCGTCAGGTCCGTCCGGTCCGTCAGGCCAGTGCGGCCGCCTGCTGGGCCGCCCGGAAGCCGGACTCGATCGCTCCCTCGATGAACGCGCCGTGCCAGCCCGTCGCGATATCGGCACCCGCGAACACGATCCGGCCGTGCGGCTGCTCGATCGCGGGGAAGAGCTGGAGAAGCTGATTGGGCCGGCGCAGACCCCAGCCGCCTCCCGCGTACGGGTCCTTGGCCCACTCCATCGCCTGGTAGCGGAGGACCGTGGCGCCGGGAAGGAACTGCTGGACGGCCGCCCGTACATCCGTGGCGTTGCTGACGTTCAGCGACGGACCGGTGAAACAGATGAACAACCGGCCGTCGGCGAGCTGCTGCTGCGGCACCATCATAAGGATCGGGGATCCCTCGCCCGCCTGAGCGGCCGTCGCCGGGACGTTCCCCTGCACCTGGACCCACATCTTGGTGGCGTGGGGCACACCGATGCCCTGGGTGGTCGCCTGGGTGTGCGCGGCGGGCAGCCCCGGGCTGAACGTGATGTTCTTCCACACGTTGGCGGGGGTGGCCACGACCACCACCGGCGAGACGAACTTGGCACCGGCGGTGGTCTCGACCGTCACCAGTCCACCCGACTCGGTCACCTTCTTGACCGGGGAGTTGAGACGTATGTCGGCCTGCGACTCGTTGAACATGGCCTGGAGCACCGCGGTCATCCCGCCCACGGGCCGCAGGCTCATGGTGGTCGAGTAGGTGCCGTACGAGCCGCCGGAGAGCTGGATCCACTGGGCCATGGCGGTCAGCGCGCCCCGGGTGCTGGGCCCGCCCGAGTACACGGACGTCTCGCTGTTGAGCCACTTCAGCTCGGTCGGCGAGAGCTGGAGCTGCCCGAGCCGGTCGGACAGCGAGAGCGGGTCCACGGACGCCAGCAGGTCCGAGCGGAACAGCGGTTCCTGGGGCCGCTCGAAGTAGTTCTCCGAGCCCGCGTAGAACTCTCCCCAGAGCTGACCGAGAGTGGCGAACGCGTCCTCGGGAGGCAGGACCTCGAAGCCCTGGTCACCGGGCAGGACCAGCTGCTCCGCGACGACGTCCTCGAAGGTGCTCCGGTTGTAGCGCTGGAGTTCCTTGTGGATCAGGGGCTGCTGGGGACCGAGCCAGCTCCCCCCGACCTCGACCTGCGCGCCGGCGAAGGTCGAGGTCCAGATCCGGCCGCCGATCCGGTTGCGGGCTTCGAGCACGAGCGGCTTCAGACCCTGAAGAGCGAGCTCTCTCGCCACGGTGCCGCCCGCGTATCCGGCGCCGATGACGATGGCGTCCACGGTCGCGGCTTCCTTGGCCCGTGCCACACCGGCCGTGGCCGGTATGAGCGAGGTGGTCAGCGCGGTCGCGCCGGCTGCCTTGAGAAGACTGCGGCGGTCGAACCGGCGCTCGGCCGGACCGTTGGATTCAGTGCCACGGAAAGACATGCGAAGTACTCCACTGATGTTGGTTGTCGGGTTTTCGCCATCGGGCGGAGGAACGCACACCGGATCGGACGGGCGTACGGCATCGGCTGATGTCCTGAATGCCATGGCCCGTCGGTCCGTGTGCGGTGCAGAGGCACACCGGAGACGAGCTGCGGCAGCTCGTCGTCACGGTGTCTGTGGCCTATGTCTCGGCGCTCTGCGTGGATGAGCGGGTGCCGAATGAGTCGCGCGCCGTCATTCCCCCAGGAAACGGAGCGTAAGTCGGTGAGAGGCAGGCATCACGTCATCGAGTGGAAGGCCGCACTGCCTTCGGACGGGACCGCCGTGCGAGAAGTGTTCGTCTTCTGTGCTTCCGGGGTGTTCCCGGATCTGTCTGGTCATTGCTGTTCCCCCCGTGCACGGCTCGGCGCAAAACGTCCTTGTTCTTTGCGCCGAAGCCTTGTCCAAGACTGTAAAGGGCGCCTGTCACCGAGTGGACTATGGCCGCTCATTGCCCGGTAATTTTCCGCACATTCAGGTTTCGCGTAAATACTCTCTGGGAAGCGGAACGCACTCTCTGGGGTCGGGGACGGTGCCGCCGTCGTGCTCCGTGTCCCGAATGCCCGACGGCAGCACAAATGCCCCCGGTCGAAGGACCGGGGGCACTCATGGATCAGGGAACCGGCAGTTGCGGCGCGGGGCCGGAATACGAACGGGTCAGGGGCCGGAGAGGGCGGGATGCACGCCGGCGGGCATCAGATGTACTCCGTACCCGGCTCCAGTCCGAGGAGTACTCGGCCATGTGCCTCCAGCGAGCTGACGGGGGTCAGCAGACCGTGCAGCGAAAGGGCCGCGATATCCCGGTAGACCCGCTGGAAGGCGTTGGCGCGGGCGATCGTCGAGGCGGAACTGATGTTGTACAGGACCTCGACCGCTTCCTTGGCCGTCTGGACGACATAACCGACCTGACCGCGTACGGCGGCCTTGGCCTCGACGGTCATCTTCTCGCCGGCGTCCTCCCGGTTCTGGATGCTCTCCAGCCAGACCCGCTGGAGCGCCTCGCACGCGGCGATCTTGTTCGCGGCCGTCGCCACCTGCACCTGGGTGTACGGGTGCAGGCTCTGCTCCGTCCACTCCGTGTAGGTGATGCCCTTGCCGGGGAGCCGCTCGACGAAGAGATCGAGCGCGGCTTTCGCCAGTCCGATGTACACCGGCGCGCAGGTCGCCAGAATGTAACTGATGAGATTGTAGTTACGGCCGTTGATGTCCGCGTTCCAGCGGTCACGGGTCGACGCGTCGTACACCGTCGCGTCGACCACACGGTGGGCCGGGACGAATACGTCCTTCACCGTGGAGGTGACACTTCCCGTTCCCGCCGCGCCGAAGGTGTCCCAGTCGTCGGCGACGGAGACCTCCGAGATCGGCACGATCGCGAAGAGTTCTTCATGCTCTCCGTCCGGAAGCTCCGCCATGGCGGCGCATATGTTCCATTCGGCTCCCCGGACGCCGGTGTTGAAACGCCAGCTCCCATTCAGGATGTACCCGCCGTCGGTCGCCTTGAGTGTTCCGGACGGAGTGAAACCGCCGGAGATCCGGACCGATCCGTTCGCGAAAATCTCTTCCTGTGCCTTGTCCGGATACAGGCTCGCGATCCAGGTGCTGGACATCCAGACCGACGCGACCCAGCCGGTCGAACCGCAACTCCGCGCGATCTCGGACAGGACCTCTGCCTGGTCGGCCGCGGGAAGGTCCAGTCCGCCGAAACGCTCCGGGACCGCGACACGGAAGACACCGGCCTCCTTGAGCAGCTCGATGCTTTCTTCCGTTATCCAGCGCTGGGACTCCGCGGTTTTGCTGTTCTCCCGTAGCGCGGGAGAGATTTTCCTGATGGCATCCAGCACCACCGCGAGGTTCTCCTGGGATGTGGTCATACTGCCTCCTCCAATCATCACAATGTGTAGATCGAGGTCAGCGTTCCCTCGACAACTGCCGCGGGTCACCCTACCGGCGGGGTATGGGAGTTGCTTCCGTCGTCCGGTCATGCTCCGGTAATTGATCCTTCATCAGCCTCGCCGTCATTATCCGGTTACCGAATGATGGAGGGTCGGTTGATAACCGTGGAAAGCGCTTCCTGTCGGCCGAATACATCGACCGTCCGACACCGGGAGAATTTCCCCATGAGGTGAATGCCCCGCCGCTGTGGGTGTTCGGCGGGCTTCGACGGCATCGATGGGTGCCGTGCCGTGACGGCTTCGCGTATCCGGGTGCCGTGTGACAAGGGTTGACAGTGGTCAGCCACGCGGGCACCCTCACGGGAGAGCGCTCTCCGACGATGTTCCCGTCACGGAGCGTTGAGTCCGGAGCCACCGACAGCCACCCCTCGCGTGCCGTCGCTGACCGTGCCACGGCGTTGTGGTGGACACGCACCGCACCCCGTGGAGACATGTATGAGCGTCCTGTCCTTCTTACGCGCACGTGGAAACGCCCGGCGCCGCAGACCGCTGATCGCCCTGGCCGCCGTGCTGAGTCTCGCGATGGGCGGCACCGTCGGCACATCGGCCGGCAGCGCGGAGGCGGCCGACACCCTGCTGTCGCAGGGCAAACCCGTCACGACCTCCTCGATCGAGAACGCCGGCACCCCCGCCTCCGCGGCCGTCGACGGCGACGCGGGGACCCGCTGGTCCAGCGCCGCCGCCGATCCGCAGTGGCTCCAGATCGATCTCGGTGCCACCGCTGCCATCAGCTCCGTCGTCCTCAACTGGGAGACGGCGTACGCCACTTCGTTCAAGATCCAGGTGTCGGGCGACGCCCAGAACTGGACCGACATCCACTCCACGACGGCCGGCCCCGGAGGCAGCCAGACGCTCACCGTCAGCGGTTCCGGCCGCTATGTGCGGATGTACGGCACGGCACGGGCGACCGGTTACGGCTACTCCCTCTGGGAGTTCCAGGTCTACGGTTCGACCGGCGGCACCGGCAGCGGTCCCTCCGGAACACCCATCTCCGCCTACAAGCAGGTGTCCGCCTCGACCTGGGAGGGCGCCAACGCGCCCGCGGCGGCGCTGGACGGGCGTAACGACACCCGCTGGTCGAGCCAGTTCGCCGACAACCAGTGGCTCCAGGTGGATCTCGGCGGGTCGGCCACCATCAGCGGCATCGAGCTCAACTGGGAGTCGGCGTACGCCAGGGGCTATCACATCGACCTGTCCGACAACGGCTCCACCTGGTCCACCGTTTACACCACCGCCACAGGGCAGGGCGGTGTCGAGAAGCTGGACATCACCGGCAAGGCCCGCTACGTGCGGGTGTACGGCACGGTACGGGCGACCGGTTACGGCTTCTCGCTGTGGGAGTTCCAGGTCTTCGGTTCCGTCGACAGCTCCTCCGCCACCGCGCCCCTGCTCTCAGGTCCCACCAAGGCGCCCGCGGCCCTGAACCAGTTCGCGCTGTCCGCGCCCGCGGACCGGGCCATGATCACCAACACCCGCAGGCCCGCGTTCTCCTGGGCGCCCGTCCAGGGTGCCGTCCGCTACGAGCTGTGGCTCAATGTCACGCGTACCGACTACGACTTCGCCGCCTCGGGCAATCTGCTCGACCTCTACACCAAGGTCGCCGAACCCACCGGTACCACCTACACACCGACCTGGGACATCACCGACCGGTGGACCTACAAGTGGTTCGTCGTCGCGGTGAGCGGTTCCGGTGCGAAGACCACCTCCGACATCCGCTCCTTCAGTGTCTATCTGCCCGCCGTCGAGACCGTCGACGACGGCGTGGGCATCGTCAACGGCGCCCGGGACCTCAACAGGAACGGGACCATCGAGCCGTACGAGGACTGGCGTCAGCCGGTCGAGACCCGGGTCAGTGATCTCCTCGGCAGGATGACGCCGGAGGAGAAGGCCTATCAGATGTTCTACAACGTCCAGTCGTTCCCGAGGTCCGGCTGGCACTTCGGACCGGCCCAGCCGGCCGATCTCCATGACATCCTGCTCTCCACGGCGGCCACGAGACTGGGCATTCCGCCGGTCTCCGCCGGTGACACCACCGCCGGCTACCAGACCACCTATCCGTTGCAGAGCACGCTCGCGGCGAACAGGAACTACGCGCTCGATCACCAGCTGGGCGACATGCAGCGCAAGGAGCAACTGGAGGTCGGCACGCGCGGAACGCTCTCCCCGCTCGCGGAGGTCGGCACCAAGGTGCTCTACCCCCGTATCCAGGAGGGAGGCGGCGAGAACGCCGATGTCGTGGCGGCCCAGCTGCGGGCCCTGGTGGCCGGTCTCCAGGGAGGACCGGAACTCAATCCCGCCTCGGTCCTCGCGACCGTCAAGCACTGGCCCGGGGAAGGTGCCGGCGGCGAGGCGGGCATCGTCTACGACGGGGTGACCATCAAGTACCACATGATTCCGTTCCGGGCGGCGATGGAGGCCGGGGCCGTCAACATCATGCCGGGGTACGCGGGCAGTTCCTATCTCGACCCGGGCGGTCCCGGCGCGGGTGACAGCGCCAAGATCCTCGCGTATCTGCGGCAGAACCTCGGCTACACCGGACTCATCACCACGGACTGGCTGCCCTCGGGCGCCTGGGTGAACGCGGCCAACGCCGGGTCCGATGTGATGGGCGGAGCCGACCCGGGCGCGACCGGGTTCACCATGGCGGACTTCCAGGCCCGGGTGCCGCTCGCCCGGATCAACGACGCGGTGGCCCGGGTCCTGCGGCTGAAGTTCCAGCTCGGTGTCTTCGAGAGCCCTTACGGCGACCCGGTGAACGGCCCCTACCGTTTCCACCAGCCCAGTTATGTCGCGCTGGCCAACCAGGCCGCGCGCGAGTCCAACACACTGCTCAAGAACAACGGTGTGCTCCCGGTCAGGCTCAACCGCGGTGACAACATCGTGGTGGCCGGTGCCCGTGCCACCGACGGCGCCGCGTGCTGCATCTGGTCCAGCTACTTCCACCCCAACTACGGTTCGCAGACCACTCTGGAAGCCATCAGAGCCAGGGCCTCCACCGCCGGTGTCAATGTCTACCAGGACACCGGACCGTCGCCCAAGCTCGCGGTCGTGGCCGTGGGCGAGCCCTCCTACACCCACGCCACCGCATGGCCGAACCTCCAGCCGCATCTGCCGGCGGACCAGCTCGCCCTGATCCAGAACTTCAAGAACCAGGGGATTCCGGTGGTCGTGGTGCTGACACTGCCCCGGCCCATCGTGATCAGCGAGTGGAACGGTCTGGCGGACGCCATCGTGGTCACCTACCGGGGCGGTGAGGAGGTGGGACCTGCCACGGCCTCCCTGCTCTTCGGCGACTACACGCCCAAGGGCAAGCTTCCCTGGCAGCTGCCCAGAAGCCTCGACCAGATCCTGAAGCCGGGCGGCGGTGATGTGCAGGCGGACGCGAACGAGAAGTGGGACCTTCCCTACGATCTCGGCGCCACGGACGCCGAGCGCGCGGACATCAGGGCGAAGATCGACGCCGGCCAGCCGGTGCCGACCACCTACGGCAACCCGCTCTATCCCTACGGCGCGGGACTCTCCGGCTGGAACTAGGCCCCCTCCGAGGGACAGGCCGTACGCGACCGCCCCGGCCGGCAGAACGCCGGCCGGGGCGGTCGTACCCGTGGGTACGGTACGGCTCAGGCGAGCGTCGCGACCGCCTGGTTGAACGTGGCCGACGGACGCATGACCGCCGAGGCCTTCGCCGCGTCCGGACGGAAGTAGCCGCCGATGTCCACCGGCGAGCCCTGCACCGCGATCAGCTCGTCGACGATGGTCCGCTCCTGCTCGGCCAGCGTCTTGGCGAGAGCCGAGAACGACTCGGCGAGCCGCGCGTCGTCGGTCTGCCGCGCCAGCTCCTGGGCCCAGTAGAGCGCCAGGTAGAAGTGGCTGCCGCGGTTGTCGATACCGCCGAGGCGACGGCTCGGCGACTTGTCCTCGTTGAGGAAGGTCGCGGTCGCGCGGTCCAGCGTGTCGGCGAGGATCTGGGCCCGCGCGTTGCCCGTGGTCTGCGCGAGGTGCTCGAAGCTGACCGCGAGGGCGAGGAACTCACCCAGGCTGTCCCACCGCAGGTAGTTCTCCTTGACGAGCTGCTGGACATGCTTGGGCGCGGAGCCGCCGGCCCCGGTCTCGAAGAGTCCGCCGCCGTTCATCAGCGGGACGACCGAGAGCATCTTCGCGCTCGTGCCGAGTTCGAGGATCGGGAAGAGGTCGGTCAGATAGTCACGCAGGACATTGCCGGTGACCGAGATCGTGTCCTCACCCTGGCGGATGCGCTCCAGGGAGAACGCGATCGCGTCGACCGGCGCCATGATCTCGATCCGCAGGCCCTCGGTGTCGTGCTCGGCGAGATAGGTCCGCACCTTCGCGATCAGGCTCGCGTCGTGCGCGCGCTCCTCGTCGAGCCAGAACACCGCCGGGTCACCGGTGGCACGGGCGCGGGTCACGGCGAGCTTGACCCAGTCCCGGACGGGCAGGTCCTTGGTCTGGCACATGCGCCAGATGTCACCGGCGCTCACGACATGCTCCAGCACGGCGTCGCCGTTGTCGTCGACGACCCGGACCGTGCCGGTGGCCGGGATCTCGAAGGTCTTGTCGTGGCTGCCGTACTCCTCGGCCTTCTGCGCCATCAGACCGACGTTCGACACCGAGCCCATCGTCGACGGGTCGTAGGCGCCATGGGCGCGGCAGTCGTCGATGACGACCTGGTAGATACCCGCGTAGCTGCTGTCCGGGATGACCGCGAGGGTGTCGGCCTCCTTGCCGTCGGGACCCCACATATGACCGGAGGTGCGGATCATGGCCGGCATGGAGGCGTCGACGATGACATCGCTCGGTACGTGCAGATTGGTGATGCCCCGGTCGGAGTCGACCATCGCCAGCGCCGGGCCCTCGGCCAGCTCGGCCTCGAAGGACGCCTTGATCTCCGCGCCCTCGGGCAGCGACTCCAGACCCTTGAGGATGCCGCCGAGACCGTCGTTCGGGCTCAGACCGGCCGCGGCGAGCTTCTCGCCGTGCTCGGCGAACGTCTTCGGGAAGAACGCCCGGACCACATGGCCGAAGATGATCGGGTCGGAGACCTTCATCATCGTGGCCTTCAGATGCACCGAGAACAGCACACCCTCGGCCTTGGCGCGCGCGACCTGCGCCGCGAGGAACTCACGCAGCACCGCCACCCGCATCACCGACGCGTCCACGACCTCGTCCGCCAGCACGGGCACCGACTCGCGCAGCACGGTGGTGGTCCCGTCGTCGCCCGCCAGCTCGATACGGAGCGAGCCGACTCGGGCGATGACCGCGGACTTCTCGGTGGAGCGGAAGTCGTCGGCGTCCATCTGCGCGACATTCGTCTTCGAGTCGGCCGTCCACGCGCCCATCCGGTGCGGGTGCGCCTTGGCGTAGTTCTTGACGGACGCGGGCGCGCGGCGGTCGGAGTTGCCCTCGCGCAGCACCGGGTTGACGGCGCTGCCCTTGACCTTGTCGTAGCGCGCGCGGACGTCCTTCTCCTCGTCCGTCTTCGGATCGTCCGGGTAGTCCGGCAGCGCGTAGCCCTGCGTCCGCAGCTCGGCGATCGCCGCCTTGAGCTGCGGGATCGAAGCCGAGATGTTCGGCAGCTTGATGATGTTGGCCCCGGGTGTCCTGGCCAGCTCGCCCAGCTCGGCGAGGGCGTCATCGACGCGCTGTCCCTCCTCAAGGCGCTCGGGGAAACTGGCGATGATCCGCCCCGCCAGAGAGATGTCACGGCTCTCCACGGTGACCCCGGCCGTCGAGGCGTACGCCTCGATCACAGGCAAGAACGAATACGTCGCCAGGGCCGGGGCCTCGTCGGTGTGCGTATAGATGATGGTCGAGTCAGTCACCGGTAGCTCCGCTCCACGTCTGCAACATTGCTCGACATCAAGATATCTCGTGACCCACCCCCGCTCGACAGGGCCCTGCCCCCACCGGGGCGGAATACGTCAGGCCCGTCGGGCGGGTGTGACGTCCGGCGACCGATGACGTGATCCGCCCCCGGACCGCCGGCGCGGTTCACGCGGGGCGGTCCGGAGCGTCGTCGCGCATACGGCCGTCGGTCGTGAGGGGCGGGTCGTCGAGCCGGGGGAGGTAGCAGCGCTGGAACAGCTCCCCGGTGAACTCGCGACGGCTCCGTACCCCCGCCTTGTCGAAGACCTTCCGCAGATGGTCCTGCACGGTGTACTCCCCGATGCGCAGCGAGTCGGCGACCTCGGCCGTCGACCGGCCGAGCAGCACATGCTGGGCGACCTGGCGCTCACGCGGAGTGAGGCCGTACGCGTCGAGGACGATGGCGGTCAGTTCGCCGGGGCGGCTCGGGGCCAGCGACACATAGGTGAGCGCCTCCGACTCCGCACCCTCCGCCTTCTCGCGCCAGGCGCTCAGGGTGACCCAGTGGCCGGTACGGCTGATCGCGCGGGACTGCACCTGGACACCGAGGCCGACGGAGCGGACCTTGTGGGTGAGCGCGGCGAGCGTGAACGGATACCGGTGCCCGGGAGCGGGATGGGCCTCCTGGACGAGGCGCAGCCAGCGCTCGGCGGTGGACGTGCACAGCCGCACCCGCTGGTCGTCGTCGAGGATGAGCAGGCCCGCGGCGTCCGGTACGTCGTCACGGTCGATGCCGCCGAGGAGGAGCGAGCGGCGCAGGGCCGTCGTGGCCGGGGCGCTGACGGTGGCGGCGAGGGCGACCTCGGCGGGGGTGAAGGGCCGTGAGCCCTCGCCGCGGCACAGCACGAACAGTCCCCAGGTACGGGAGCCGTCGCGCAGGAGTACGCGTAATTCGTCGGTGAGCCCCGAGGGCCGGAGCACATCGCGGTAGTAGACGCTCTCGGCCACCCGGCCGGCCATGGAGTCGCTGAGCAGACTGACGGGTGTGGCGCGGTGGGCGAGGGCGCGGATGTTGTCGACACCGGCCTGATCGGCGTGCTCGATCTCGAACAGGCGCGGCATCACACTCCGCGGAAATCCGTACTCGTGCAGGCCCCCGGTGTCGAGGAGCGTCGCGGGATCGAGCATGACGGCGCACCAGATGTCGGCGGGAACAGCGGTGAGCAAGGCGTCCGCGGCGGCCTGGAGGACATCGAGCGCGCCGAGCGGTCCGGTGCCGCGCAGCCGGCGCGCCAGGGCGCTGACCAGCGCGTCACGGGCGGCGGGGGCGACCGCCGCTCCTCGGGCGCCGGAGCGGCCGGTGCGGCCGGAGCGGCTGGCACGAGCGGGTCCGGCGGGGTGGCGGTCGGGGTCTGGGCGGGAAGCGGAAGTCACGCGAGCAGGCTAGGACGACCCCCAGACATCTGGGATGGGAATGGCACAAAAGCCCGTCTACTTTGGTACCCCCAACCGGGCGGCGTACCGGGGCAGTTGACGTAGCGCCTTCCGCGCGGGCGCGCGCCGGGGGGCGTGCGTGGACATGGCCCTCTCCGGGGGGAGGGCGCGGGGACGGGGGCTCGTCGTACCGGCGTTCCACGAGGCGGGGCGCCGGTGCGGCGGCACAACGAGCGTGAAGGAGACGGGGGATGGGCGGCAACAGGGGGGTTTCGATGAGGATCCGGCGACCGCGAAGGACGGTGCTCGCGGCGGTGTGTCTGGGCGGTCTGGCGGCCCTGACCGCCTGCGGGGGAGGCGGCGGGGACGCGTCCGGCGAACCGTCCGGCAGCGGCTACACGACGGCGGCGGAGGCGTCGCCCACGGAAACGACGGCGCCGGCCACGCCGTCCCCGGCGGAGACGTCCGCACCGGAGGAGGAGATCACCGAGGAGCCCTCGGAGGACACCTCCCCCGAGGAGGACGGCGGTTCGGACGACACCTCCTCGGGCGGCTCCGGCGAGGAGGACACGGCGTCGGGGGTGCCACGCGGCCAGTGGTCGGGCACGGCCACCGTCAGTGTCGACTTCGCGGACCCGGGCTGCGCGGCGGAATCGCGGTCCTACGAGCTGCCGGCGACGCTGCTCATCGGTGATCCGGTCGGCGGGGAGCAGAACGGCTTCAACCTCTCCTGGGCGAGTGACAGCCAGATGGCGGAGGGAGCGTTCGGGGTCAGCTCCGCCCTCGACGGGACCGACACCCTCGACGGCGAACCGGTGGCCATCACCTACTGGTCGCTCTCGGACGACGGTTCGGGCGACATCTCCGGAAGCCTCACCGATCCCGGCGCCGCCGAGGGCGCCGCGCTGAACCTGCTCTTCGTACCGAAGCCGATCCTGCCGTGCAGCCAGTACATGGCCTTCGCGTACGGGATGGCCACGGGCACCACGCTGGAGGGAACGGTGACCGGGGACTCGGCCTCGCTGACGCTCAGCGGGACGACGATCGACGGGACCAGGAGCTTCCGTGTCGAATGGGGGTGAGGGGCAGCAGCGCTCGGAGGCGGTCACGGACGCGGACCATCCGGAGCGGGCGGACCATCCGGAGCGGGCGGACCAGGCGGGACGGGTGGACCAGGCGGGACGGGCGGAACCGCTGGACGTCTGGGCCGGACGGATCGCGGCGGCGGTCGCACCGGACGAGATCTCCTTCGCCGGGCTCACGGCACGCGTCTACGCCGGGGGCGGCCGGGGCCGCCGTGGGCTGCTCCGCTCCGCGCCCCCGGCGCCGGGTGGTGCCGGGGGCGAACTGGTCACACTCCTGCCCACCCTCTGGCACGCGCTCGCGGTGTCGTACGACGTGCTCGTGGCGGCCATGGGCTCCCCGGTCGTCAGCAACGCGGTGTCGGGCACGGCGCTGCTGCTGGCACTGGAGGAGCGGCGGACGTCCGGGGCACGGGACCGCGCGTCCGGTAGGACGGGACAGGGCGCCGGGGCGCCCTCCGGATCCGGGGCCGGGACCGACTCCGGCGCCGGCTCGGACGAGGGGGCGGGTGCTGGCGCGGGGCCGGGCGTCGGGACGGCGGACTCCCGGTCGCCCGAGCCGGCGACGCCAGCGACGCCGGTGGTGCCGGTGGTGGCAGCGACGCCGGTGGTGCCGGTGTCACCGTCCTCACCGGGGCCCCAGGCGGGAACGGCGATCGGCGGAGTCGGCGCCGCCGATCTCGCCGTTCTCGTCGGCGCCGCGGCCCAGGTGTCCCGCTCCCTCCAGGACGGCGGTACACCGCGTCACCAGGCCGACCGAGCCGCCGCCGAAGCCGTCGCGGCGCTGTACGAGGGCCGCGACGCGGGCGCCCGCGCCTTCCTCGGACTCCTGGCGGGTCACCAGCCCACCGGCGCACCGGCGCCGCGACCCCCAGGCACGGCCGTATCCGCCGTCCGCCGTCTGCGGCGCCGACTGGCCACCCGGCTCTCGGGCCGCGGCCCCGGTCTCCCCACGAGTGGAGGGTGAAGCGGCCCCCCGCCTCCGGCGGGCTCGCGGGCGCGCTGCCTCCACCGCCCTGGCTGTGGCTGGCCATGGCGAGCTATGTCCAGGACGCGCCCGCCGCCTTCGTCTGGTGGCGGGCGCAGCTCCTGGACGTCTGGACGGCGGGGGAGTACGGCGCGGCCACCGTCTCGACGTCCGGGTTCGCCGCGCTGCGCGTCATGCTGGTGAGCCAGTTGGCACCCCTCCTCTTCCTGGCGGCCGGGGTGGCCACGGTGCTGCTGCCGCACGTCCGCGGCCGGTACACGGAGTGGCGGTATCACCTGGGCCCTGTCCGGGTCGACCTCCGTGACGGCGCGGCGTACGGTCCCTCCCCGGCCGTACGGTCCGTACAGCGACTGCTCGACGAGCACGCGCCCGGTACGGTCCTCACCCTCTCGACGCGGGCCCGTGGCCCGTCGATCAGGGTGTACGCGCGAGGCTGGCGCGGCCGGCGTGTCGCGGTGTCCCTCGGATTCCTCGCGCTCTGGGAGAGCGATCAGGACCGGGCGCGCGCCCTGCTGCTCCACGAGGCCGGCCATCTCGTCAACGGCGAACACCTCATCACAGGCCTGGGCAGTCCCTTCACCCGTCTGATCGGCGCCTGGCCGGTGCTCTTCCTGGTGTGTGCCGTGGCGCCGCTGGTCTGGCTGACCGTCACCCACGCACCGGCCGCTCCCTTGCTGGTCGCGCAGGTGCTCACCGTCGTCGTGCGGCTGCCGCAGGTACTGATCCTTCCCGTGATCGCCCTGTGGTGCGCCGAGTTGGCGGCGGACCGGTACGCGGTGGCCAACGCCGGGCGGCGCACGGTGCTGGAGGCGCTCGACGCCACCCGGACATCGGGGCTCCGCCAAGTGATCGGCAAGCTGTACCACCCGCCGAGCGCCCTGCGCCGATGGTTCATCGAGCGGTCACACCGGCCGGTGGCCCCGTCGCTGCTCCTGCTGGCGGGCCCGATCGCCCTGCTTCTGCACGCGGTGGTCGTGACATGCGCCGCGATCCCCGGTCTGATCCTTCTCGGCGACGCCCCGGGCACGGCGGTCGCCAGCAGCCTGGACCTGGCCCACCGGGACCTCCTCATTCGGCCGCGGTGGGCGATCGTCCTGGCCGTAGTCCTTCTGTGGCCACTCCTGGCACGCCCATGGCTCCGGCTGTGGGGCGCTCCCCGTATCCCGCACCCCGTCCTGCACCCCGCCCCGTACCGCCTCCGGACGCACCTCGCCGCCGCCCTGCTTCCGGCTCTCGTACTCGCCGTCGCACTGCTGCCACGCACCGGCGCGGCCGAACGCGATCCCGTGCTGCGGCCCGGCACCGCCACGGTCGAGGCCGAGTGATCCGCACCGAGGCGCGAGGGACGCGTGAGCGAGGCGTGACCCGTCCGCCCGGCTCCCGGCCAGGACCCGGCCCGAAGCCGTCAGGCCCGCCCCGGGCCGCCGTTCCCGAAGAGCCAGGTGTACGCGGCCTGCGCCGTGAACTCGCTCTGGCCGCCGGGGAAGACGATCCCTGCCGTGGCGAACTCCGGGTCATCGGCCGTGGTCCGAACGTAGGGGATCGCGATACAGCGCATTCCGGCCGCGTGTGCCGCGACCACACCGGGGCCGGCGTCCTCCACGACCACGCATCCGGCGGGCGCCGCGCCCAGACGGCGCGCCGCCTCCAGGAAGACGTCCGGCCGCGGTTTGCCGTGGGCGACCTCCTCGGCCGAGACCGTCGTGGTGAAGTACCCGTCCAGACCGGTGACGCCCAGGGCCATGTCGATGGCCGCGCGGGACGAGCCGGACGCCACGGCCATCGGCACACCCTCGGCGTGCAGGCGCTCCACGAACTTCCGCATCTGCGGGAACACCTCAGTCGAGACGCGGACCCGCTCCAGATAGAGCCGGTTCTTCCCGGCGAGCAGTTCGTCGACCGGCGCGTCGATCCCGTACTCCTCGCGCAGCGCCTCCAGGGTCTCCCGGGTGCCGATCCCGATGAAGCGGGTGTGGTGCTCCCAGGTGAAGCCCGTGACACCGTACTGCGCGAGGAGCCGCCGTCCCGCTTCGTAATAGTTCGGCTCGCTGTCCACGAGCGTTCCGTCGAGATCGAAGATGACCGCCGGTGCAGGTGAAGTGCTCATGCGCTCCAGGATGCCAAGCGACGTCCGGCGTCGCGCGTGTCCTTGGGCCCCGGGCACCGGGCCCTCTTCCCGGGGGATCCCGCGCCCGGCCCCCGGGATTGGTCCAGACCGCCTGCTACCGTCGGCCCGACATCAGCGGATCGGGCGTTGAGGTTCAGCCGAAGAGGGGACATACACGTGAGCGGCAGGAACGACGGACGGGCCTTCATCGGGTCGTTCACTTCGGCGGGCGGCCGCGGCATCATCCACGCGGCCGTGGACGCGGACACCGGGGCCCTGACGGAACGGGGAGCGACCGACGCCGTAGCCGATCCCTCCTTCCTGGCGCTCGCGCCGGACGGGTCCGTGCTCTACGCGGTCTCCGAGACGGAGGAGGGCGCGGCGGCGGCCTTCACGGCGCCCGCGGGGGCCGAGGCCCCGGTGCCGGCGCTGATCGGCTCCCCCGTCCCCGTACGCGGTGCCAGTCCCACTCATCTCACGCTCGCCGGAGGTCATCTGCTGACCGCCAACTACGGTTCCGGCAGTGTCACCACCCTGCCGGTCGGCGGCGACGGCGGACTGCTGGCCGCCGCCGGGGTGCTCCGGCACGAGGGCCGGGGCCCGCGTGCGGACCGGCAGGACGGGCCGCACGCGCACCAGGTGGTGACGGATCCGAGCGGACGCTGGATCCTGGTCACCGACCTCGGCACCGACTCCGTACGGATCTTCTCCCTGGACCCCGCCTCCGGGGAGCTGACGGCGCACGGCGAGACCGCGCTGCGCCCCGGTACCGGCCCGCGCCATCTCGCCTTCCATCCGGCCGGCGGCCACGCCTATGTGCTGAACGAGCTGGAACCCACCCTCACCGTCTGCCGCTGGGACGCGGGGACGGGCGTACTGGAACCGGTCGGTGAGGCGCCCGTCCTGCCGGACAGCGTGGAGGTCGCGAGCTATGCCTCGGAGGTGGTCGTGTCCCTGGACGGACGGTTCGTCTGGGCGGCCAACCGGGGCCACGACAGCATCGCCGTCCTCGCGCTCGACGCGACCTACGAGAAGGCGGAACTGGTCACCACCGTGCCGTGCGGTGGCCACTGGCCGCGCGATCTGGCCCTCGACCCCACGGGCCGCCGTCTCTACGCCGCCAATGAGCACTCCGGCGACGTGACCTGGTTCGACATCGACCCGGCGACGGGCATCCCGTCCCGTACGGGCTCCATCGAGGCTCCCGCCGCCTCCTGTGTGATCTTCGGCTGACCGGGGCCCGGACGGGCCCGGCCGTCACCCCCGCCGTAGGTGGGGAACACCGGAACGAGCACCGGAACGAGCACCGAAACGAGCACCGGAACGAAGACCGGCACCGGGGGGCAGCCGCCGCGCTGGTCCCAACGGCCGGTCACGGCGCTCACAGTGATGCTTCGTACGCCTCGCGGATGGAGGCGGGGATCCGTCCCTTGTCATTGACGAGGTAGCCGTTCGCACGGGCCCAGAGCCGTATCTCCTCGCCCTCCGGACCGCGATCGTGCGGGGAGACCCCTTCCAGGTGGTCCGCCACATCCTGGAAGAAGGCGGACAACGAGGTGAACTTTCCCTCTTCGGGGTCGGAGCCCTCGGTCCAGGACCCGATGCTTCCGGTGCGCGTGTTCAGGAACCTGCCGTGGAAGCCGTCGCTCTCCGCGGCGATGGGCACCCACTCACGGCGCCAGGACGGATGGTCCGGGTCCGGGGAGGGTTCCATCTCCTCCATGCCCGTCTTGTGGAGGTAGACACGCTCGATGTCCGTGAGCCCCAGAAGGAGACCCCCGCTGGGAATGACTCCCGCGCATCCCAGCGCCACCAGGCATGAACCGGCATCGGGTTGCCTCCCAGCACCGACGTCGTTCGCCAGCAGCCACTGTCGCATCTCCCCCGGCAGCTTCAGGCCCATGCGCTCTTCGGCATCGCTGATGGCGGCCGGGCTGCCTGGACCGTCAAGACCGGCGAAAACGCCGGGAGCGTTCCGTTCGAGCCAACTGGCGACCCGGCCCCACGCCTGTCCCACGTGATCATCCATGGACAGACCGTACGCGGGCGCACCGACATCGAACCCCTTGGGTTTCCATGCTGCCGCGGGCCGGCCTATCGCTGTCCCGTCTCATGGGATCCAGCTCTCGGCCAGTGCTCCATCCATGGCGAGAGGAAACCCGGCTCCCGCGTCACAGTGCGACCATCCCCACCACGGCCGCCGCCGCCACGACCACGACACCCACGATGTTGACGGCCATGTCCAGCTTCCAGGACCGGCGTTCGGCCTCGACGTCCAGGGTGAAGACCGCTGGGTCATCGGGGGGGTAGTGGATCGTGACGTCCCGGCCCTGTGATCCGGCGGGGTCCCGCAGTCCTGACTCGCAGTAGGCCGTGACGGCCGTACCGTCGAGGGTGGTGAAGGTGACGACCGGCACCACGCGCGTGGAGGTGTTTCCGTCGTCGTCGGTACTGACGCTCTTGAGTACGGCGACGACACGGCCGGGTACGGCGGCCACGGCGGCCAGTGCGTCGAGACGGCGATTCCTGTCGCGTACGTTCCCGGGCAGGTGGTAGACGCCGGAGAGGGCCCACGGCCCGCAGAAGCCGAGCAGAGCCCATGGCCAGCCCCAGTCGATCGCGGCGACGACGACCAGACCGGTGTAGACGAGGAAGACCGCGAAGGCCGGCCGGCCGAGTCCGCGCCCGCCTTCGGAGAGGTCGCTGGTGAACCGGAAGGCGTGGGGTCTGCCGCGCGGGTAGTGGACGCCGATCTCCCGGCCCGTCCAGGCCGCGCTGATCCTCTCGCCCCGCTCACCGTCGTTGGTGACGGTGAACTCCTGCCCGGTGGACGGGTCCTGGAAGGAGACGACCACGGCGATCCCGTCGTTCGGGGAGCTTCCGTGCCGGGGCTCCCCGACCCGCTCGATCCGCCCCTTCGCCCGGACCGCCCGCTGCGCCCGGGTCATCCCGGCCAGCGACCTCCCGTAGCCGACCAGCGCGACCGTGCCGAACACGCCACACCACAGCGCCAGATATCCGTGCCAGCCCATCCGTCTTTCCTCCTGCCACTACGGGGACGGCCACCGAGCACACCCTCGCCGTCCGGAACGGTGCGGTCCCAGGGCGCCTCACCGGGCGGGCGCGCGCCGCACCACCTTGCCCTGTCCGTTCGCCTCCAGCGACGCCGTGCCTTCGGGCCCGGTCACGACGACCCTGATGACGAGGGAGCCGGTGAGACGGTCGGCGGTGATCTGCCAGGTCCGGGGGGAGCGGACGCCGAGGGTGGTCGTGGCCTCCTCGACCAGGGCGGGGAAACGGTCGTACGGCAGCGCACGGGGGTCGAGCCCCGGAGTCCGCGTGCCGGTCGGCGAGAACACGACCGACAGCAGGCGCTCCTGCACGACGACGGTGAGCGCGTGGTGCGTGTCCCCACCCCTGGTGAGCGAGCCGACAGCCCGGTCCAGCTCACCCTTGTCGAGAAACGACCGGCCCGGTCCCAGGGCGACCGTTCCGGACGCCGACGACAACACCGTGGTCGACGACGTGGAGGAGACGGACGGCCGCGCGGCCGAAGGCGGTCGCGCGGTGTCGTCCCGGTCGAAGAGGTCCGCGCGGAACAGCAGGATCACGACGGCCGCGCCGAGCAGCAGGCCGAGGAGCACGATGAAGCCGAAGGCACAGCCCTCCGGGGGCGCGGCAGCCCTGGCCGTCGGCGGCGCCGAGTCGAGGCGGGCCGAGGCCGCCCGGTCCTCCCACTCCGGTGTCGGCCGCTTGACGATGCGCACCCGCCACGGCCTGTCCGGCGGGTACTGGACCACCACGACGCCGCGCGGCCGGTAGTCGGACAGGTCCACGAGGTTGATGTCCTGCGTGATCTCCACCCGGTACGCCGGCCCGTCGTCCGGTGCGACGGTGAGCTCGAACCGCACCGGTATGTCGCTCGACTCGCCCCCGACGGCCTCAAGGCTCTCGATCATCGCGAGCGCCGTGCGGGGCACGACCGCCGCCTCCCGGGCACGTCTCGGCATACCGGCGAGGAAGAACAGCAGTCCGTAGACCGCGGGCAGGACCAACCCCATGACGAACAGCGGTACGTTCTCGACGATCCCACCCACGACGAGCGCGGCGAGCGAGGTGCCGACCACGCCACCGGTCAGCAACCCCCGTGCGAGCGCGACGGGCGTACGGCGCGTGGGCAGCGGTGCGCCCGTGGTGGTCGTCATACGGGCGATTGTGCTGGGCTCAGATGATGTCCGGTAGACCTTGGTTTGATCTTCCGGCAGGTCATGGCGGGATCGCCTTGATCGCTTCGCCGAGGTGGTGCCGCACGGCGCCGAGTTCGCCCGGTGCCGGAGTGACCGGTGCCGGAGTGACCGGTGCCGGAGTGGCCGGTGCCGACCGAGTCCGGGACCGCGAGCCGCTTCGTCCGAGCCGGGACCGCCGGGCCGTATTGCCGCACCGACTGAGTACGATCATCTGCGCCGGTCTGAGTACGTCGGCGGTTGGCCGCCGTGTGCGGCGCCGGGAGGGTGGATATATGCGCCGACTGCTGCTGCTTGCCTCGTTGTTGCTGTTCACCGTCGGTTGCGGGGTGGTGGAGTCCTCGGAGGACAAGGCGACGGACGCCGCACGGGAGGTGGCCAGGAAGGCGGGCGAGCGGCTCTACGACCGGCGCCCGCGTACGGCGGAGGAGGTCGGGCGTTCCGCCTCCGGTATCGAGGGGGTGGAGGTGCTGCGGGTGACGGGTACCTCGACACACGACGGGGACGGCATCGACGTGGTCGTCCGCACGTACGGCTCGGCGTACAACCGGTGGAGCGATCTCAAGGAGGTCGCCGTGCGGCGATGTTTCACGGTGCGGGTGTCGACCAAGTGGCAGTCGCGTGGGGATCTCCGTGACGTGGACTGCCCGGACGGCGCTCCGCTGGCCTTCGCCCCGCCACCCGAACCGCCCCGGCTGCCGTACGAGGCGCTTCGCGCGAAACTTCCCCGGGTGCCGGAGGGCGGCCGGGTGGACGAGTTCGAGGTGCGCCGCAGGCTCGCCGGTCTGGATCTGGATCCGGCGATCCGTACCGAGGTGGAGGCGGACGGCGGCCGGGTCGGTGTTCTCCTGTCGGTGAAGGGCGACCGCTTCGACGCGCAGGACTGCGTTCTTGCCCGCGTGGTCCCCGGTGCCACCGAGGTGTGGGTGCCGCCCCGGATCCAGCGGATGCCCGGAGAGGGCGGCTGCACCATCGCCAACGCCCTGGACCCGCTACCGCCACCCCACTGAACAGGGCGCCCCGCTCCCTCAGGCCGGCACACCCCGATCAATCGCGGGTCGGCCCGCGAGCGTCAACCGCTGTACCGATGTTCCCCAAGGCGGGGACAGCACCGTCACCGTGCCCTCGTGCTCGGACCGATCGCGGAAGGGCCCGCCCCGGAGAGATCCGGTGCGGGCCCTTTCCATGCGCACGGGGACACGGTCGTCCCGTACACAGGGGCATCCGTCGGTGTGGTGTCAGTGCGTCGGCGATCCCTGCGGCTGCGCGGGGATACCCAGCGCCGTCGTGTACTTCGACAGCACCAGCTTGCCGATCGCCGGATAGGCGCCCAGCGGCTCCGCGGCGGCGCAGTCGGCCTCCTTGAGCGCCGCGTCGAGCAGCCCCTCGGGCAGCTCGGGGCCGACCAGATACGGCGCGAGCGCGAGCTGCGTAGAACCCGATTCGCGCAGCTGCTCCGCGATCGCGGTGATCGAGCCCTCCTCGTCGAGCGCGGCGGCCATCACCGGTACGGCCAGGCGCGCGGCCAGCAGCATTCCGGTGATCCCGGCGGTCTGGACCGCCTCCTGGCCGCCCACCGTGGCCAGGATGATGCCGTCGGCCGCCGTCGCGACCGTGAACAGCCGGGCGCGGTCCGCGCGGGCCAGTCCGGCCTCCGACAGCCGTACGTGCAGGGCCTCGGCGAGCAGCGGATGCGGACCGAGTACATCCGTCAGCTCCGCGACGGCGCCGCTCTCCGCGACGGCCTCACGTATCCGCGTGACCAGTCCGCTGTCGGGACCGGCGAGCAGCGGTACGACCACGGCGACGGGGCCTTCGGGCTCGGTGACCTCACGGCCCGCGGCCTTCGCCAGTTCATAGCGTTCGGTACGCAGCGCGGCGGTTCCCGCCAGGACACCCGCCAGCGCCGGGTATTCCTCGTCGTCACCGTCGAGGAAGCCGATGACGGCGTCGAGGCCGGGCAGCTCGGAGCGGGCGATGCTGATGATCTCTTCGGCCAGACCGCGCACGGCGGCCGAGGGGGTGCCGGGAACGGCGAGAACAAGCGCGGGCGCACCTTCGGGAGCCGCCACCGGTTCGGGACGGCGGTGGCGCCCCGACTGACGGGGTCGCGGCATTCGTACAGGCAGGCCGGATGCGGGCCCAGTGGGGGTGCTCATGCCGTCGAATGCTACTGGTTTTGTGGGCGCGGCTGTTCGGGGAGGGGGCGCTCGTGAACCATCTGTCCTTATTTATCCGTTAGGTATTTTTCCGCTCATCTGTCCTGATGTGTCGGGACGTAGAGCAGCCGTGGATCGTGCGGCAGCCGTAGCGAACCCGTGGCGAGTTCGGCCGCGATACGCAGCGCCCCGGTCAGCGGATCGGCCGCGGCGGAGACGGTGGTGGCATGCGGAAGCTGCTCGGCCAGCTCGGCCCGCAGGGGTACGAGCAGGGGGTCACCGAGCTTGAACAGGCCCCCGGTGAGGGCGACTTCGGGTGTCCCTGAGGCCGGGCAGACCGCCGTGGCGGCCTCCGCGATATGCCGCGCGGCCAGCGCGAGGATCTCCGCGGCGACCGGATCCGAGGCCGCGCAGCGGGCCACCTCCGGTGCGAAGGAAGCGAGCACGGCGGGCCGGTCCGTGCGCGGATAGAGCAGTCCCGGCAGCTCGCCCGCGGGCCCGAAAACCGCTTCTGTTCTGGACAGCAGTGCGGGTGAGCCGCCCCGCCGTCCGTCGTGCGCGCGCATGGCCGCCTCCAGCCCCGCGCGCCCGATCCAGGCACCGCCGCCGCAGTCGCCGAGGAGATGGCCCCAGCCGTCGGCGCGGTGCCAGCCCGTCAGATCCGTGCCGAGCGCGATCATGCCCGTACCGGCGGCCACGACGGCCCCGGGGCGCTGTCCGAGCGCTCCCGCGTAGGCGGTGACCGCGTCCGCGGCGAGCGCCAGCCGCCGTACCCCGAACGAGCGCTCCAGCGCGGCGGGCAGTTCGGCGCGGAGCCCGTCACCGAGCGTCGCCATCCCGGCCGCGCCGATCGCGACCGCGGACAGGGTGTCCGTGCCGGCCCGGTCCAGCAGCGCCTCCACCGCGGGCAGCAGTTGGGCGAGCAGATGCCCGGGGTCGATACCGGTGGGCCCGGTGCGGACCGGCTCGGCGGCGGCCGTCGTGCCGACCGTCCTGACCCCGGCCGACTGGCCGCCGGCCGTCGAACCGAGCGCGATGCGCAGCCCCGAGCCGCCCGAGTCCACACCCAGTACCCAGCTCATCGCCGCTCCCCGTTCATGGCCGCGACCCCATCATGGCGGCATCCGCCTCATCGCGGCATCCGGCTCATGGCAGTTGCCAGTCCACCGGTTGCGCGCCCTGGCGGACCAGCAGGTCGTTCGCCCGGCTGAACGGACGCGATCCGAAGAAGCCGCGGTCCGCCGACATGGGCGACGGATGGGCCGACTCGATCGCGGGGAAGTCGCCGAGGAGCGGCCGCAGATTGCGGGCGTCGCGGCCCCAGAGGATGGACACCAGCGGCTTGCCCCGGGCGACCAGGGCGCGGATGGCCTGCTCCGTCACCTCTTCCCAGCCCTTGCCGCGATGGGCGGCGGGCTTGCGGGGCGCGGTGGTCAGCGCCCGGTTGAGCAGCAGGATCCCCTGGCTCGTCCAGGGCGTCAGATCGCCGTTGGAGGGCCGGGGCAGCCCCAGATCCGTATTCAGCTCCCGGTAGATGTTCTCCAGACTGCCGGGCAGGGGACGGACCTCGGGTGCGACGGAGAAGCTCAGCCCCACCGCGTGACCCGGGGTCGGATAGGGGTCCTGGCCGACGATCAGTACCCGTACCTCGTCGAAGGGCTGCTGGAAGGCCCGCAGCACATTCGGTCCGGCCGGTAGATAGGTGCGTCCGGCGGCGATCTCCGCACGGAGGAAATCACCCATTTCGGTGATGCGTCCGGCCACGGGGCCCAGTGCGTCCGCCCATCCGGGCTCGACGATCTCGTTCAACGGTCTTGCTGCCACGGGGGGCCACTCTACTGCCGCGGAGGGCACGCCTCGGCACGCACCCGCCAACACACCTTCGCCGCACGGCATTTGCCCACCGCGTTTGCCCACCGCCCCGCGACCCGGTCGGCCGGCCGTCCGGCTGTCGGACGGTGACCGCGGCGCGTGCGGCGGATGACCGCGGCGCGTGGCGCGCGCCGGTCGTCGCCGACACATCCAGGACGTCGCCGTCACCGTACGGGCCGGTCCGCGCCCGTCACCGTACGGGCCGGTCCGCGCCCGACCGCCGACAGTGGCGCCTGGAGCTGGCGTCCGCGCGGGTCAGAAGGCCCGGTGGTACTGCGGAGGGGTGCGTACGGCGGCCCCCAGCTCACCGGCGGCACGGCGGGCCCAGGACGGGTCGCGCAGCAGCTCCCGGCCGAGCAGCACGGCGTCGGCCTCACCGTTGGCGACGATCTTCTCGGCCTGCTCGGGGTCGGTGATCATTCCGACGGCCGCCACCGGCAGCCTGGTCTCCTTCCTGACCCGGACCGCGAACGGCACCTGGTAGCCGGGGCCGAGCGGAATACGTACACCCGCGGCGTTGCCCCCGCTGGACACATCGAGCAGATCCACCCCGTGCGCCACCAGCTCGTCCGCGAGCCGCACCGTGTCGTCCACGGTCCAGCCGCCCTCGTCCAGCCAGTCGGTGGCGGAGATCCGGAAGAACACCGGCAGCTCGTCCGGCCACTCGGCGCGCACGGCGTCGACGACCTCCAGGGCGAACCGCGCGCGGTTCTCGAAGGAGCCGCCATAGGCGTCCGTGCGCCGGTTGCTGTGCGGGGAGAGGAACTCGCCGATCAGATAGCCGTGCGCGCCGTGCACCTCGACCACCTGGAAGCCCGCCTCACGGGCCCGCCGCGCGGCCGCCGCGAACTGTCCGACGATCTCCTCGATCTGCCGTACGGACAGCTCCGCGGGCACCGGGTGGCCTTCGACGAAAGGCACCGCGCTCGGCGCCAGCGGCTGCCACCCGCCCGCCTCGGGACCCACCGGGCCGCCGCCCTTCCAGGTCCGGTCGGTGGAGGCTTTCCGCCCTGCGTGGGCGAGCTGAATGCCGGGAACCGTGCCCTGTGAACCGAGGAAGCGCGTGATACGGCGGAACGCCTCGACCTGCGTGTCGTTCCAGATCCCGAGGTCCGCGGGGCTGATCCGGCCCTCCGGGCTGACGGCCGTGGCCTCCGTGAGGATCAGCCCGGTGCCGCCGACCGCGCGCGCCGCGAGATGGGCGAAGTGCCAGTCGGTGGGGACCCCCGCGTCCGGTCCGGTCTCGTCCGCCGAGTACTGGCACATGGGTGCCATCCAGACCCGGTTGGGGATGGTCAGCGACCGCAGGGTGTACGGCTCGAACAGTGAGCTCACGGGGGACTCCATTCACATCGGACGGCGACGCTTACTACGGTACGCATCGTAGTAAGGCGAATGTCAAACTACGAAGCTTCTCGTACTATGAGACTCCCTGAAGGAGTGGAGCCGCTGTGAACGCCGCGACCAGTAGGCGCGAACTCGCGCACCCCGAGCGCACGGAGATCCGTCTGGAGGGCGTGCTGCACGCGCTCTCCGACCCCCTGCGCCTGCGTATCGTGCGCGAGCTGGCCGGGGCGGACCGTGAGCTGGCCTGTTCGCACTTCGATCTGCCCGTCACCAAATCCACCACCACGCACCATTTCCGGGTGCTGCGCGAGAGCGGGGTGATCCGGCAGGTCTACCGGGGCACGGCCAAGATGAGCGGGCTGCGCGGGGCGGACCTGGACGCCCTCTTCCCGGGGCTGCTCGGCAGCGTCCTGGAGGCCGCCGACGCGCAGGCGGGGCGGCTCGGCGGCAGCTGATCCCGGTGGGCGCCCGTCCCCGGTGTGACGCCGGTGCGAGGCCGGTGCGATGAGCCGGACGCCGGTGCGATGAGCCGACAGGGTGCCGTACGGGGCCGGTCCGTGCGCGCCAGGACAAGAGGGGCGGATTGCCTGATTAAGTTGTGAATGTGTCGGAACATAAATGGATTTCCGCCCAGGAACCCCATGAGCGCGATGCGTACGAGTGGCCCGTGTGGGAGGTGCAGGGGCACGGCACCGTCACCGGCGCCGGTGATCCCAGGGACGGCGCCACACGGCGCGAGATCCTGCCGCCCTGGGTCGATATCCGGCTGACCTTCGCGGACGGCGCCCGGCTCGACGTACTCGCGGTCGTACGGGACGGCCGTATCGCCATCGAGGACGCGCAGGCCGATCCGCCGCTGGCCCTCGAAGGCTTCGCCGCGCTCGCCGGGGCGATCGAGGCGCCGCTCCAGAACGCCTGCCAGGTGGTCGCGGGCCGGCACCGGCCGCCGGTGCCCGGGACCGTGGTCGCCGAGCCGCCCGTCGCCGCGCCCGTGGCCGGTGAGGCGGTCGTCCAGGACACCGTGGTCGGTGAGTCCCTCGCGGACGCCGAGCAGGCCGTCGGCGGGACCGTCGAGGGTGAGCAGGCCGCGGGCGGCATCGCCGCCGGGGCCGCCCCGGTCGCTTACGGCACTCCCACCTACGGAACCCCCGCGTACGGCATTCCCGTATCCGACACCGCCCAGGACGCTCCCGCACCCGACGCGCTCTCCGCCGCACCCGACACGCTCTCGCCCGGGTCCCGTGAGGAAACGGCGGCCGAACCCGTGACCGAGCCCTTGACCGAGGCCGAACGCGAACCCGCCGCGGAGCCCGAGCCCGAGCCCGAGCCGGAGCCCGGACGGGAGCCGTCGGGCCGGCACCGGGCGCGTCCTTCCCCGCCGCGCGGCAGCGCCGCCCGGCGCAGTGTCGCCGAGATCTACCGCGCGGCCCAGCAGGCGGGCCAGGACCCGGTGCTCGCCGTGATGTCGGCGACCGGGTTCAGCCGCCGCAAGTCACTGAAGCTGATCGCGGGCGCCCGCGACGAGGGCCACCTGACACCACGTCACCACAGACGCTGACCCCACCGGGGGCGCCGGCTCTCCGGCCCCTGGTCCTGAGCTCCGTACGCCGGACCGCGCGACGCTGCCGCCGGTCGTCGGCCAGGGACGTACGGCGTGAGCATCGCGCCGTACGCCGTCGGCCCGCGCCCCGCCGTATGTCCGCGCCGGCCGCTCCCGGTCGTACGCCCCGTTCCCGGTCGTACGCGCCGCTCCTGGTCGTATCCCGGTCGTACGCCCCGCTCACATCGAGCGCATACGGCTCATCTCGACGGTCTGCTGAGCGATGACCTCGTTCGCCATCTCCTCGATCAGGACGTTCCTGCCCTCCGCCAGCGCCTCCGTGGCCATGGTGATCGCACCCTGGTGGTGCGTCGTCATCAGCTTCAGGAACAGTTCGTCGAAGGCCTTGCCCTTCGCCGCCCGCAGCTGGGCCAGTTGGGCCTCCGTGGCCATCCCGGGCATCGTGTGGTGGTCATGGCCCTGCTGCTGCCTCGGCCCGCCGTTGTTCTTCAGCCAGCCGTCCATCGCCGCGATCTCCGGCTGCTGCGCGGCGGCGATCCGCTCCGCGAGCAGTTTCACCTGCCTCGACTCGGCACGTGTCTTGGCGAGTTCGGTCATCTTCAGCGCCTGACCGTGGTGGACGATCATCATCTGCGCGTAGGTGTAGTCCGCCGCGTTGGGGGTGTTGTCCGGGGCGGCCTTCCTCGCCTCCTCCGCGGAGAGTGTCTTCGCGGGCTCACCCGGCTTGCCCGGCGCCACCACGACCGCGGCGTTGTCCGCCTTGGCCTTGGTCTTGCCCCCGTCCCCCGAGTCGCAGGCTCCCAGGGCGAGTACGGCGACAGCGGTCACCGCCGCGAGAGCGACCCTGCGGATACGCGGGCTCCTGTGGTGGATCAACACGGCGACCTCCTATGGCACTTGATGTAGTGAAACTTTCCTAGCACGCTTCGACAGGCGAGTGATCAAAAACTTTCATTACGTCTGTGTTGCCATCTGTTGAGATGTACATGAGAGGGACGATACTGCCGAGGTCCGTGACCCGTTCAACTGTGAACGGATACAAGGGAGGACCGCAGTGACCTCGTTGCACACCACCCGCGTGCGGCGGAGACGTCTGGGCGTGGCGGCAGCCGCGGCCGGACTCTTTGCCACGCTGTTGACCGCCGGACCGGCGGTCGCCACACCCGATCCCGGTGACAGCCCGGCCTCGGAGAAGGTCTCCTCCAGCCAGGCGGCCGAGGTGAAGGCGGCCATTCAGCAGGGTGAGATACCCGGTGTGGACGAAATCGTCCACAGCGACAACATCAAGCATCTGGCGAACGTCCCCAAGGACCTGATCACGGGGACCAACTCGGATCTGGCCTTCCAGGGCAAGTACGCCTTCTCGGGCAACTACGACGGTTTCCGGATCTTCGACATCAGCAACCCGAAGTCCCCGAAGACCGTCGCCCAGGTGCTCTGCCCGGGTTCGCAGAACGACATCACCGTCTCCGGTGACCTGCTCTTCCTCTCCACCGACTCCTCGCGCAGCGACAACTCCTGCACGAGCGTCTCCCAGGCGGCGACGATCAAGGAGTCGTGGGAGGGCATCAAGGTCTTCGACATCAGCGACATCCGCAACCCCAAGTACGTCGCCGCTGTCGAGACCGCGTGCGGTTCGCACACGCACACCCTGGTGCCGGAGCGCAAGAACGTCTACGTCTACGTCTCGTCGTACTCGCCGAGCACGACGTTCCCGGACTGCCAGCCGCCGCACGACGGCATCTCGGTCATCAAGGTGCCCCGCAAGGCCCCGGAGCGTGCCAAGCTGGTGAGCTTCCCGAACCTCTTCCCGGACGGCGGAAATCCGGGCGGGACCACCAACCCCGGTGTCTCGGCGACCACCGGCTGCCACGACATCACGGTGCTGCCCTCCAAGGACCTGGCCGCCGGCGCGTGCATGGGTGACGGCATCATCTTCGACATCAAGCACCCTGAGCGCCCGAAGGTGATCGACCGGGTCCAGGACAACGTCAACTTCGCCTTCTGGCACTCGGCCACCTTCAACCAGGATGCCGACAAGGTCGTCTTCACCGACGAGCTGGGCGGCGGTGGCGCCGCCACCTGCAACGACACCGTAGGCCCGAACAAGGGCGCCGACGGCATCTACGACATCGTCGGCAAGGGCGACCGGCGCAAGCTGGTCTTCAAGAGCTACTTCAAGATCGAGCGCCCCCAGGCGGACACCGAGGTCTGTGTCGCGCACAACGGCTCGCTGATCCCGGTCAAGGGCCGCGACATCATGGTCCAGGCCTGGTACCAGGGCGGTATCTCGGTCTGGGACTTCACCAACTCGTCCCAGCCCAAGGAGATCGGCTACTTCGAGCGCGGTCCGATCACCACGGACCGGGTCACCACCGCCGGTCCCTGGTCGGCCTACTACTACAACGGCTACATCTACTCGAACGACATCGCCAAGGGCTTTGACGTGCTGCAGCTCAACGACCGCAGGACGGACGCCGCGAAGCGGGTACGGATGGACGAGCTGAACGTCCAGACGCAGCCCGACTACTTCGAGGACTTCCGCCACTGAGCGGTGGTGCCCTGATCCGTTCCGCCGGGCGGCTCACCGCCCGGCGGAACGCCGAGTTCCCACTCCAGCCCGTAGCGCTGGAACAGCTCGTCGCGCAGCCGTGGCAGCGGCATCGGCGCGCCCGGCATGAGGACCGCGAAGACCGCGCCCATCAGCAGGGCGCGCAGCATCGGATACTCGGTGTCCGGGTCGGGTGATCCGTACCGGGTCACCGTCTCGCGCAGCAGGGCCGCGAGCCGCTGCTGTTCCGGACACTGGACGAAGCCCTCGGCCTGGAGGATGCCGGCCATATGTGTCCGCATCAGTACGGGGCTGTCGGCCGCGAGTCCGAGGATGGCGTCGATCGCCCGCGCCAGCAGCTCCCGCCCGTCGTCCGTGACCGGCTCGCGCTCCAGGGCCGAGGCCAGCGTCCGATGCATCAGCCGGTGCACGGCGGACTGGAGGAGCTGCCGCTTCCCCGGGAAGTAGTACGACACGAGACCGCGCGCCGAACCGGCCCGGTCGGCGATGTCGGCGAGCGTCGTGGCCTCGTAACCGCGCTCGGCGACCAGCTCCACCGTGGCTTGCAGCAGCCGCTCCCGGGAACGCCGGCGCAGCTCTTCATTGACCGATGGGCTCCGCGGGGACATGCTTGACTCCTGCGTTGACTGGCTCTAAGCCAATATACTCAGTGCGTCCCGTCCCGGGCCCCATCGGGCCTGGTCAACGGGGCTGCCGTCTGCCTTGGGCGACGCGGGGGATCGTCCAAGGCAGACGGCTTCGGCATGCCCGGCGGCGCCGGAAAGCCCGTTCGGGGCGTGTGCGAGGCCGTTTCACGGGCCGGAGCCGCCCGATTCCGGGTGGGGACGGGTGCCGGGTCTCCGTGGCGGGGCGCCCTGCCGGAACCCGGACCCGGGTCCGGCGGGGCGCCCGGCGCGCGGGTTACGGAAGCGGCCCGCTGCTCGCGAGGGCGAGGACGGGGCGCAGTCCCGCGGGGCGCTCCTCCACCGGCAGATGATCCACGAAGTGGACCGAGCAGCCCAGCGCCGCCGCTCCGCCGTCGGCTCCTCTGTCGTCCCCGACCATCAGCACATCGTGCGGATCCTGTCCCAGCTCCTCGCAGGCCGTCCGGAAGAGCCGGACGTCGGGCTTCTGGACACCGTGCTCGTACGACAGCACATACGCGTCGACAAGGGCGTCGAGACCGTGCGCGCGGAAGACGGGCCGCAGATCCCAGCCGATATTGCTCACGACCCCGATCCCGACGCCCCAGTGCCGCAGGGTGCCCAGCACCTCGGCCGCGTCGGGGTACGGACGCCAGGCGTCCGGTGTCATATGGCGCTCGTAGAGCGCGTCGTACAGGGCGGGGCTGGGCAGCTCCACCTGGCGCGCGAGTCCGGTGTACGCGGCGCGGTGGCGCTCCGCGCTCTCGTCCCGGGTGGCCCACACCCCGGCCAGCTCGCCCGGCACCCGCTCCGGCGAGGACCCGCCGGGCAGCGCGCCCGCCACGGCCAGTTTCATCGCGTACCGCCGCACCTCGTCGGGTGGCACGGCCACATCTGCCTCGTTGAGCACGGCTCGCAGCCAGGATCCTGCTGATTCGATGCGGAAAAGGGTTCCGGAGAAGTCGAAGAGCACGCCCTTGAAGGTCATGCGTCCGATCCTGGCGGCGTCACGGCTCCCGGGACAAGGCCAAGCGCCCGTACGAGGCGATGGAAAAGGCCACGAGACAGCCGCCCAGCAGCCAGCCGGCCAGGACGTCCGCGCTCCAGTGGACACCGAGCCAGAGGCGGGTGAGGCCCGCGCCGGCCACGGAGACGACCGCGACGGCCGGCGCCGTACGCCACACCCGTCGGCGGACCCCCTGGCGGCGTTGAGTTCGGCAGTCGCTGGCGGATCTTTGACGGGCTCGCCCGCTGACTACGATGCGGCCATGATTCGAGCAGTGGTCTTTGACATCGGCGAAACCCTCGTACGCGACGACCGCTACTGGGCATCTTGGGCGGACTGGCTCGGCATGCCACGGCACACCGTCTCCGCCCTCGTCGGAGCTGTCGTCTCGCAGAGCAGAGACAACGCTGACGCCCTCCGCCTCATCCGCCCCGGCATTGATGTCGACGCCGAATACGCGGCGCGTGAAGCCGCCGGCCGCGGAGAGCATCTCGACGAGTCCGATCTCTATCCCGATGTGCGGCCCGCCCTGGCCGCTCTTCGCGCGCTCGGGATCCGCGTGGTCATCGCGGGCAACCAGAGCGCCAAGGCCGGTGACCTCCTGCGTCGCCTTGATCTGCCCGCTGATCTTGTGGCTACCTCTGCGGAGTGGGGCGTCGCCAAACCCGCGCAGGAGTTCTTCGCCCGCGTTCTCGATGAGGCAGGGACGCTCTCGTACGAGACGGTGTACGTGGGCGACCATCCTGCCAACGATCTGTTCCCCGCGCGTCAGGCGGGCCTGCTCACCGCCCATCTGCGGCGGGGCCCCTGGGGCCATCTGTGGGCCGGGGACCCGGACGTCGTCGGGGCCGCGGACTGGCGCATCGACAACCTGACGCAACTCCTCCCCATCGCCGAGGCCGGCGGCTCCGGGGTGTGAAGCTCAGGAATCGGCACTCAGCCGCACACCTTCGCCGGTACGGTGCGGTGATCCGCCCCAGGAGTGCACATGTCCGACCAGCCGCGCCAGATCGGTCAGCGCATCGCGACCCGTCGACGCGCCCGCCGCCTGACCCAGACACAGCTCGCTGCGGCTGCGTACCTGTCGGTCGCCACGATTCGGGCCATCGAGCGCGGAGCTCGTCGGCCGAGTGACATGGCGCTGGAGACCATCGCCGCGGCCCTCGGTGTCGGCCCCTCCGCGTTGCTGGAGGGGCATGTTGGAACGGAGCGACGCGTCCGGGCCGCGCTCCCGGAGATCTCCAGCAGCATCGCCGGATATGACATCCCGCCCGACAGCCCAACGCCCCCGCTCGGTCAGCTGGCTACGGCAGTCACCGAGGCCGAGAGCTGGAGACTCGCGGCCCAGTACGGGCGCGTCGCGCAGAGCGCCCCCACTCTACTGACGGGCGCGCTCGCCGCCTTCCACGCCGCTGACGGTCGCGAACGTCAGTACGCGGCGCGGTTGCTCGCGTCCGCAGCCCGAACGGCTGACGCGGCAGCCTACAAAAATGGTGCTCACGACCTCTCCGCCCGGCTCATCGACCTCATGCGCTGGGCGTCTGCGCAGGCCGACGATCCGCTGCTCGAAGCATCGACCTCCTACGTTCGGACCGAGACGTTCTTCGCTGCCGGCGCTCACCGCGCCGGACTCAAGGCGCTCGAACTCGCCGTCGACCAGGGACCGGTAGCCACCACACCACAGTCCATCGCCGCTCGGGGCGCGCTGCATATGCGGGCCGCGGTCGTCGCCGGTCGGCTGGGGGACAGCGACGCGGCCGACGTCCATCTGGATGAGGCGCGGAGTCTGGGCGACCAGGTACCTGAAGGCATTTACGTGGGAACCGCCTTCGGCCCTGAGTCGGTGCGCATCCATGAGGTATCAGTGGCGGTGAGCCTCGGCAGTGACCACGTGGGCCGTGCCTTCGACGTGGTGCACGAGTGGACGCCGCCCAAAGATCTTCCTGCTGAGCGGCGCTCCGGATTCTGGATCGAGCTGGCGCGCGCCCAACTGTGGGGTAACAGGCGGGAAGACGCTCACGAATCGCTCAAAGTCGCGCGCCAGATTGCGCCGCTGCACACGCGTGAGCATCCCTGGGCCCGCGAAACCATCGCGACCTTGCGCCGTTTGCGGCGCGCGGACGACGAATCCCTCACCAGCTACGCGGAATGGATTGGCGCGATCTAGGGTCTTTCGTTTGGGTCTTGCTGGGCTCGCGTGCCCTGGTGCCGCGCCTCGCCGCGTTGTCGTCGGTCGCCTACGCTCCGCGTGGGCTCCCTCCTCCGCCTTGCGATCCACGGCACCACGCTGACACCAGCCGCTACCGCGGCGGGCGCTCCCTGATCCAGCCTGATCCAAACGAAAGACCCTGGCTGCGCACCTCCGGAAAACCTCGGTGCTACAAGGAGTAGCACTTACGCCCACTCCCGCGATCCATCATCGGCCTTGTTCACGCGCACAGGTAGATGGGGACGCGGGATGGACGACACAACATCCGCCGCAGCGGCTCTTGTTGAGGTGCCGGTCAGCATTGCACGGCTCCACGGACAGGCGTGCTGGCACTGCGGCGCAGTCACCAAGATCCTGTTTGCCGCTGGCAGCGTCGCTCTCGTTGGCTTGAAGCGGGTCTGGCCCGTTGTGATCTGCGGATGCCGGACGCCGAGAGAACTGCCGGCGGCCGAAGAGACATCGTCCGCTCCGTCAGTGCGCGATCCCACGACCCCGGAGCCCGCTGACACGGCCGCCAGGGATAACCAACGCTGACCAGGAGCGTCGACACATGGATGAAACTGCAACGAGAACAGCAGCCTCCGACACCGACTTCCGGCCGCTCGACTTCCCCACGATGGCGAAGACGGCGCGGCAGGTCGTCGACTCGGGTCTCCGAGTGCCGGACAAGGATCTGGAGAGGGCCACGCACCTGATGCGTGGATACCTGGCCCTGCTGATTCCCGAGGCGGAGACCCGCCTCGGTCGACTCACCCCTGCGGGAATTGACGAGGCCCGGCGACGCCAGGTCCTGTACTGGCTGATTCCTCTCGGTGCCGCCGACACCTGGAATCTGCCGCTGTCGGCAGTCGTGCCGCTGGGCGTCGCCACCTTCCTCTCGGTGCCGCCCGTGAGCTACACGGAAGAGGAGAAGCGCCTGCGCTGGATCGTGCCGCTGACCACGACTTGCTACCTGGCGGATCCCGAGCTGCTGCACAACGCGCTTGTCGCGGGGATCCCCGCAGCGGTCGGCACCACCCCATGAACTCCGTATCGGCCACCCCGTATCGGCGGGGACGGTCGGCCGGTACGGCCCCGACCCGCCTCGCCTGGAGCGGAGAGCAGCCTCGGTCCGCTGTTCCCTCCCGTGTGTCCTGCAACGCGCAACGCGTGATCAACACCTCAGACACCCCGATCCCGCAAGGAGGCGACCGGTGACCCTCCCGAACAAGAGCACGGCGGTGAGCGCGGCTCTGCTGCACACCGTGACCCAGAGGGCTATCGCCCGCGCGGTCAAAGACCTGTGGCCCAACAAGCAGATCGTCTTGGGCGAGCAGTGCCCGAGCGTCACCTCGTACGTCTGCCGGGTCACGGTGGACGACGAGGAACTGATCGCAAAGTACAACTGGTTGGGCATGTCCCTGGTGTCCATCTTGAGGGGGGCCGGAGGAACGTGGGAGGAGGTGCAGCAGGCGCAGGAGATGTATGTCCGTACTACCGACCTGCTCACCGCTCGCGAAGCACAGAACCTGGAGTTTCTGCGCGAGCTCGGGCGCCCCCGCGTATGCGAGACGGCCGGCCTCCACCATGGAGTGCTTCTCACCCGGATGGTGCCGGGGACGAATTTGGCCGACGAACTGACGGCCCGCCCGCAGGAGACCGGTGATCTCCTCGACGCGGCCCTCAGTGCCCTCGCGGATCTGCACGGGCCTGCGGGCGCGCAGCTCTTACGCGGGGCGGCTTCGATCGACGAGCGCTCCGTCGTCCGAATCTTCCGCAGGAAGTTCAACGGTCTGAGCGCCGCAACGTATCTGGCGGCCCTCGGCCGGGACAGCGGCCTCCCGGAAGACGTGCGCCAGGAGGTCGTGGAACTGGTCCGGCACACGGTGTCGCGGCTGCTCCCGATGAGCGGCGCGATCTCGTCCCGGCGAGACACCGCGGTCTACGGGGACCTCAAGCCTGAGCACGTCTACATCGACGGCCCCCACATGCACTTCATCGACCCCGCCGTGCAGTGGGCCGCCGGATCCCAACCGGACATCGCGAAGCTGGCCGGCCGGTCGCTTCTTCTCGCGCTCGGGCACCCGAACCAGCGTGCCGGACAACAGATGGTGCAGGGCATCGCCTCCACGCTCGCCCGCCACATGGCGGCCCTGCCCGGACACGAGAGCGCACGCCGGCTCCGCGAGGTCCTGGTGTTATGGCTCGTGGACACCGTGAACATCCTGAGTACCTGCCTCAGCACACCTCCGGGACTCCCGCTGACTCCCCATCAGCAGGCCCTCGTAGGGAAGGCCCGCACGGTGGCGGGCATCACGCACCGCGTGAGCACCCTTCTCACCGGGGCGATGGCTGGACCCCGGCTTCTGGACGTCGTGGTTTCCGAGGTCGAGGACACCGCAGGGAGCGGTCGGTGACCGCCGCGGTCGTCGGGATTGTCGGCGCGGGTGCGGTCGGACAGACCCTCGCCACCAGCCTCGTCGCCGCCGCGCTGCCGGGGCGGCTCCTTGTCGTGTCCCGGCAGCCGGACCAAGTACGTGCCCTGGCCGCAGACCTCCAGGACCTCGCGCACGCCTCCAGCTCCCGTACGCAGGTCGAGGCGGGAGGAGCAGACGACCTCCACGGCTGCGACGCGGTGGTCATCGCTCTCCGCACCGCCTTCAAGAACACCGCCGAGCGTGACATCCGCCGCGGTGGCGCCGCCGCCAACACCCCCGCGCTCGGTTCCCTGGCTCGGGAGCTTCGCGGCTTCGGCGGCACAGTCATCGTTGTCACGAACCCCGTCGACCTGATGGCCCGGCGCTTCGCCGAGATGTCGGGCTGCACCCGGGTCTTCGGTATCGGTTCGAACCTTGATTCAGCCCGATACCGGCTCCTCCTGGCCAGGTACGCCCGCGTGTCCCCGGATGTCGTTCGCGGCCACGTGATCGGCGAGCACGGTGACCGCGCGGTCGTCTGCGTATCCACGACCACCGTCGACAGTCGACCCGTCACGGTCCGCATGCGAACGGTCGTCGAGGATCTCCAGCGGCGGCCGGCACTGATCCGTGACGGCATCGGCCGTACCCGCTCCGGTCCTGCCGGCGCAGTGCTCTCCACGCTCCGCAAGGCCCTTGGCCTGGTCGACGGTGTGGAAGAGCTGTCCGTGCCGTACGGGGACGTTTGGCTTGGAACTCCGGTGCACTTCACCGGCGGCCAGGGCGTAGCGCGCCTGCCGCACCTCACCAGCACCGAGCAGCGTCGTCTGGACGCCGCCGCCCGAAGCCTCCGTGACGCCTACACCCGCCTTCCCACCCACACCGAAAGGATCGCCCCATGATCAATGCCACCCGACTCGGCGCCGCCATGGCAGCCGTCACCGTCCTCAGTAACCGTGCCGAGGTCACGGACTGGGCCCTGCGCTACTTCGGCCCCTGGTGGAACGCCACTTCCCTGGACGCCGCCGAGGTGTACGCCGAGGCCGTTGTCATCGCGGACGTCAAGCCGGCCGACTACGAGGAGATCACCCTCCTGGTCCATGACGGCCGGCCCACGGAGACCGTGAACTACGCGAAGCACCCCGTGCTCGTGGCACGCGACGGCGAGGACATCATCGCGACATCGCCAGGCGAGGAGATCGCCTACCGCTCCACCCCGTCCACCGGCCGCCTCACCCTCGCCGGTACCAACCCCCAGTCCCTCACGCTGGCCGCCGCGCGCCTCGCCCGTGAGTCAATCCGCAGCCAGCTGCTGCGCGACGGCTGGGCTGTGCTCCACGCCTCCGCAGTCGTAAGGCCGGACGACGGCGCCACCCTCCTCGCCTTCGGGGACAAGGGCGCGGGCAAGACGACCACAGCCCTGCTGCTCGCTTCTCACGGCTGGCAACTCCTGGCCAACGACAGGGTGCTCGTCCGCCCGATCGGGGAACTGGGTGTCGAGGTCGTGCCCTGGCCGTCCGCCGCCGCCCTCGGCCTCGGCCTCCTCCACGCCCTCGGCTGGGACGTCACCGCCCGGGAGTATCTGCGCACCGGTGGCAGCTTCCACCCCACTCAGCACGCGTCCGTGACCGAGGCGCTCCTGGACGGCAGCCACACGCCGCTGTGGGACGGCAAGGGCAGGGAGCGGAAGGTCCAGGTCTTCCCCGACCAGTTTCCCGAACTCTTCAATGTCCCCCTGGCCACCGGAGGGCAAGCCGCCGGTTTGCTCTTCCCCCGGGTCGATGCCAACGCGGCGCCCGACGTCATTGACGGGGCGCGCACGCTCGGGAAGGCGGACTTCATGTCCGGCGCCACGGAGGACCGCTACCCGGACGTCTTCGAGCTGGCGCAGGGCGTGGACGGTGGCGGCAAGGAGAGTGTCCGCACGGAAGTGGCGTCTCGTCTCTCTGCACTGACGCACCGCGCGGTCCGGCTCAGCCACGACATCCCGGCCAGCGCCGCCCTGCTGGACAAGGTAGCCGACACGATCCGCTGATCAGGAACTTTCACGCCTGTGCACTTCAAAGAACGCAAGCGACCGCACCGACTGGATCGACAAGGACCAACTCGCCGAGACCGCCACCGTGCTCACCACGCACCGTACGGCCGATGAGGTATACGCCTGGCTGGAGGCCACGCCCAAGGTACCCACGCGCCGCCAGAACTCCGCTGCCGAAGGATGTACGCGCTCGGGCACGGGCACAGCTCGGACGAGGCGGCGAGGTGGACTGGTTCTACTCCTGGCGGCGTCACGGCTCCCGGGACAAGGCCAAGCGCCCGTACGAGGCGATGGAAAAGGCCACGAGACAGCCGCCCAGCAGCCAGCCGGCCAGGACGTCCGCGCTCCAGTGGACACCGAGCCAGAGGCGGGTCAGGCCCGCGCCGGCCACGGAGACGACCGCGACGGCCAGCGCCGTACGCCACACCCGTCGGCGGACCCCCTGGCGGTGTGCCACCCACAGCAGGAGACCGCAGCTCACGGCCGCCGTCATCGCGTGGCCGGAGGGGAACGCGGCGAAGTGCGCGGAGTCGACCGGATCGGGCCACTCGGGGCGTTCGCGTCCCACGGTGTACTTCAGGCCTTGGGAGAGGGCCGCGCCCACCACGCTCGTCACCGCGACCCAGCAGGCGAGCAGCCGCTTGCCCCGCAGCCAGAGCGCGATCACCGCCGCCGCGGTCAGCAGCCGCATCGTCCAGGGGTCCCAGGCCCAGTCGGTGAGCACCCGGTTGATCCAGGTGACTCCGGGCTCGGCCACCGCCCGGCGGTGCAGCGCCTCGGCGGTCATCCGGTCGAAGGAGAGCAGCGGCCCCCACTCCGCCACGACAAGTATGACGAGCAGGCCCAGCAGGACGGCGAGCAGACCGCCCGTACGGGCCGGCGTGACCAGTGAGGGAGGAGCCGGGGCACGCGGGCCTGTCGTCGGCGGTGTCGGACCGGCTTCGGGGATCGACGGTGAGCGCATGGGGAAATCCTCGCCGACGTCGGGTACGAGGGGCCAGCCCGTGCGGGCGTCCGGGTTATCCCAGCGCGCGCAGCGCCGGTACGAAGGCGACCAGCAGCGGTACCACCGGCACCGCCGCCGCGGCGGCGGTCAGCCGCAGTCTGCGGCCCGCGGTGAGCCGGGGAACGGGGGACAGCAGCCGGTTCACCCGCCGCGGAAGCTGGGCGTCCGGCGCCGTGCCCGGTCCGAACACCCCCCGGTCCTCGTTCAGTTCGACCAGGGCGAGCGCGATGGCCAGCCGGCCGAAGCGGCGCGAGGCCACATCGTCCGCGGCGAGCTCGATCAGCCGGTGCATCTCGTCGCGGAAGGCCGCGAACACCGGCACCTGCGGAAAGCCGTTCGCCAGCGCCCCCGAGCAGTGCAGCAACCAGTCGTGCCTGGCCCGCGCGTGGCCCTGCTCGTGCGCCAGCACGGCGTCGAGCTGACTGCCCTTCAACCGGCGCAGCGCCGCCGTGGTGATCACCAGTTGGGGCTCCACGCCCGACAGCCACCAGGCGTCGGGCCGCTCGCCCTCCAGGACGACGAGCGGCTCGCCGCCGGGCTCCTCGCCGGGCAGCACGGGGGAGCGTACGAGCAGTTCCGCGCGGCGCCGGCGGCGCCTGCGGCGGGCCCGGAGGACCTCCCGGGTCAGCATGGCCGCCGTCCAGACCCCGCCGCCCGCCAGGACGACCGCGAGAAGGGCCGACCACGGCCGGTGCGAGCCCAGGGCGTAGGCCTCCACCACTCCACTCGGGGCGGGCGCGAAGACATGCCCCCGTACGGCCAGCCAGGCCGCCGCGGCGCTGAAGGTCATGGAGAGCGCGAAACTCAGCAGGACGGCCGCCACGACGCACTGCCACACCCACAGCGCCACCACGGGCTCGCGCTCCGGCCAGTCGGCGCGCGCCAGCAGGCGCGGGGCGACGACGGCGGCCAGTGCGCCGAGAAGCAGCAGCGCCAGGGAGACCATCATGGTCACCAGAGTATGAGGACCGCGCTACTCTGCGGTATGTCCTCGTCGGTCAAGTGACCTAGGACACGTTTCGGCCGGTGCGGTCATATGGTGAGCAGCATCGCCAGCATGGCTATGCCCATGGACAGCCGGCAGGCCAGCGCCAGCTCGGTCCTGTCGCCCCAGCGCATCCCGGCTCCGGCCGTCGCCCCGCCCCCGCTCATGACCGTCACCGTCCCGTCCGTGACCGTCACCGTCCCGCGCGCCCCGGGCCCCGCCCCCGCGGGCAGCGGCAGCAGACGTCCGCCCGTCCGCAGCACATAGGCGGCGTAGTAGATCAGCAGCGCCCCCGTGACCAGCGGCGCCCCGCCCGCCGTATGCGTGCCGTGTGCCCCGCCGGGCGCCGCGGCCATGGCCCCGGCCATATAGACCATCGCCAGTATCCCCAGCAGATGGTGCGTCCCGTGGGCGCGGTACGCCGGGAGACGGGACCGCAGGACCGTGTACAGCGCCGCGCCGCCGAACACCGCCGCGTACACCGTCCACACCCACCGGGGCGGTGGAAGGACGGCCGCGGGCACGGCCATGACGGCCATCCCGAACCCCATCAGCGCTTCGCTCCCGGCCCATCTGCGCTGTTCGTCCACGCCGCTGCGCATCCGGAGCAGACAGTAACCCCCGGTCGCCACGCAGAGCGCGACGAGCAGCCAGCCGGCCGTCGCCGGTCCGTGCACCGCGCACCTCCCCCGTTGAACGGTGTCGTGAAGGTGATGCCCGGTGCCGCCGACGCGCAGACGAGCGCGAACGAGCGCAGAGGGACACAAAGGGAGCGCACCGGTGGTACACGAGCCGACCTCGGACCGCCGTCCGCGGCCGTGCGCGCCGTAGCCGCCGTCCTCGGCCCCAGGTGGTTTTTCCTTCATTCGCATTCCGCTGGAAACGGAAATCGTAAAGAAAATCGACTGACACGCCGATGGAATTCAGGGAAGAATTCCTGGCGCCGACGGCCTTGTGGCCGACGCGGCCCCCGGCTACTTTGCACGTGCGTGCCCTTGGGGGCCGGGCGGACTGCCGCCGCCTGTAAATCCCCCCACCCCCAGGGAATTTACGCATTTCTGGCAGATATCTAGTGGGAGGAAATCCTCCATGCATATGTCACGACGGTCGGCCATCGCGTCCGCGCTGGCCGCGTCCGCCGCGATCGGTGGCGTCGGCGCTGCCCAGCAGGGTGCCGCGGCATCCGAACCGAGGCGCCGCGCACAGCCGGCACCCGCCGCGAGTCCGCCCGGCGACGTGGTCGGCAAAATCACCGTGGGCTACCAGGGGTGGTTCGCCTGTAGCGGCGACGGCGCCCCCATCAATGGCTGGTGGCACTGGAGTCAGAACATGAGCCAGCCGCCCTCGCCCAGCAATACCACCATCAAGTCCTGGCCGGACATGCGGGAATACTCCCGTAGTTACCGCACCGCCTACGCGAATCTGAACGGCGGTCAGCCCGCGTCGCTCTTCTCCTCCTGGGACCAGCAGACCGTCGACACCCACTTCCGGTGGATGCGGGAGAACAACTGCGACACCGCGGCGCTCCAGCGGTTCAACCCCTTCAGCCCCGAGGGCCCCACCCGGGACGCCATGGCACAGAAGGTGCGCCAGTCCGCCGAGGCCAACGGCCGCAAGTTCTACATCATGTACGACGTCACCGGCTGGACGTCCATGCAGTCCCAGATCAAGGAGGACTGGACGTCGAAGATGAGGGCGCACACCTCGTCCAGCGCCTACGCCCGGCAGAACGGCAAGCCCGTGGTGTGCATCTGGGGCTTCGGCTTCAACGACCCCGGCCGGCCGTTCGCACCCGGGCCGTGCAAGGAGGTCGTCGACTGGTTCAAGGCGCAGGGCTGCTATGTGATCGGCGGGGTGCCCACCCACTGGCGCAACAGCACCGACGACTCACGGCCCGGCTTCCAGGACGTGTACCGCTCGTTCAACATGATCTCGCCCTGGATGGTCGGGCGGATCTCCAACGTCGGGGACACCGACCGGTTCTTCCGTGACGTCAACACCCCGGACCAGGCCGAGTGCAACGCGCGCGGTATCGACTACCAGCCCTGTGTGCTCCCCGGTGACCTCCAGGAACGCCACCGCGCCCATGGGGACTTCATGTGGCGGCAGTTCTACAACATGGTCAGGCTCGGCGCGCAGGGCATCTACATCTCGATGTTCGACGAGTTCAACGAGGGCAACCAGATCGCCAAGACCGCGGAGAACGGCTCGCAGGTGCCCTCCGGTTCGGGTATCTGGGCGCTCGACGAGGACGGCACCTCCTGCTCGTCGGACTACTATCTGCGGCTGACCGGCGACGGCGGCCGGATGCTCAAGGGCCAGATCGGACTGACGGCGACGAGGCCCACGCAGCCGAGGATCTGACGACAGGATCTGACGACAGGACACCGAAGTGCGGGCCGCCGGAAGGATCCCCGGCGGCCCGCACCTTCATATCTCCGTCCCCTCGCGCCTGATGGGGGAGTTCAGCCGGTCGGCAGATGCCGTGCCCGGCCCTCCCGTCCCCGCAGTCTCGGGGTGAACGTCGCGTGGAAGATGGTCGAGGCGGCCCCCACCGCCGCCGCCTCCGCGCTGAGCACGGACGGTTCGACCTCGACCCGCCGCAGTCTTCTGGCCGTCGGGAACTCGTTGACCGTACGGGTGATCTCGTCCAGATAGAACCCGGCGACGTCCTCCGTGAAGAAGGGCCCGCCGAGCACGATCAGATCGATGTCCAGCAGATCGACCAGCCCCAGCGCCCCGCGGCCCACCGCCTGCGCCACCTCCCGTACGGCCGCCGAGGCCGCCGGATCACCCGCGGCCGCGGCCTCGCCCACCGCCAGATACGCCGCGGTGCTCCCGGACGTGCCGCCCACGGACGCGCCACCCCCCGAAGTGATGCCCCCCGAAGCGGTGCTCCCCGAAGCGGTGCTCCCCGGCACGGCCGGTACGGGCCGCATTCCGCCCCGTACGGCCAGCTCGGGCACCGACACCGGCGGATTGCACTCGGGGAGGATCTCCGGACGGCCGTCCTTGTCCACGCGTCCCAGCGCGATCGCGCAGAGCTGGCCGAACTCCCCGGCGTTCGCGCTGATCCCGCGGTAGATGTCACCGTTGAGATAGAGCCCGGTGCCCACCCCCGTACCGAGATAGAGATACGCGAAGTCCCTGGCCCGGCGGTCCCGGCCGATCCACCGTTCCCCGGCGGCGGCAGCGGTGGAGTCCTTCTCCATCAGGACGGGACACGGGAAATGGTCCTTCAGCAGATACAGCAGGGGAAGATCGCCCCAGGCCGACATCAGCGGCGGCCCCAGCACCGTGCCCGACGCGATGTCGACCGGTCCCGGCACGGCGACCCCGATACCGAGGAAACCGTCCTCCCGTACCGACCCGCGCGCCTCCGTCAGCGTCTCGCGCCCCAGCGCGGCCACCCGCTCCACGAACTCCGCCGGATCGATGTCCGCGGTGACGGGCCGGGTGCGTGTGCAGACGATCGCCCCGTCGAGATCGATCACGACGGCGGTGAGCACCTCCGGGTCGATATGGATGCCGAGCGCGTGCGCCGCCGTACCGCAGAGCCGTACCGGTGTACGGGGCTTGCCCGAGGTGGCACGGCGCTGGGCGTCCTCGATCAGGATGCCCCGGTCCAGCAGCGAGCGCGCGATCCGGGAGACCGACTGCTGGGTCAGTCCGGTGCGATGCGCGATCTCGCCCCGGGTGATGGTGCCGGAGAGCCGTACCGTCTCGATGACCACGCACTCGTTGAACGAGCCCAGATCGATCTGGTTGACCCCGCTCCAGGACTGGTTCCGGGCCGTGGCGCCGATCGCCTGGTCGGCGCCGAGATGCCCGGCCACGTTCTCGCGCAGCCAGCGCACCGCGGCGCACGGCCGGTCGGAGCGCGCCGTCGCGTAGCGCTCCAGCTCGGCGGCGAGGTCGAGATAGACCCGGCGCGAGGACTCCGGATGGCTGGTGCTGTCGAGCGCGATCATGGCCCGCAGAAAGGTGCGCCAGGTGGACCGCGCCGGAATGTGATGGTGCGTCACTCCGCCCTCGTACGGGGGAGTTACCGGGAGAGGCACGGTCGTGTCGGGCCCGTCCCCGGAGTCCCAGAGCGTGATCGCGTGCAGGCCCAGGTCCGGATGGCTGCGGCTCGCCTCGGCCAGATACTCCGGCAGACCGCGATCCGCCGACCGGCCCCGCGCCGTTCCCGTCCCCGCTCCTCCCGTAACCGGCCCTGCTCCTCCCGTAACCGCCCCCGCCCCCGCCCCCGCCCCCGCCCCCGTCGCCGTCGTCGTCGGTTCGGCTCCGCGCTCCTTCGCCGCCGTCAGCGCGGCCTCCAGCGCCCGGTCGAGACCGGTGAGCACCTCCGTACCGATCACTGTCCCCGCGGCGGCCGACCGGGCGGACCCCGGCCGGGTGCCCGCGAGAAGCACGGCGCGCAGCGGGTCCACATAGAGCCCCATCAGCCAGACGGGCGCGCCGGGCAGCGGTGGTCTCGTCGGTACGGACGGGGCCCGCGCCTCGTCGGGGCCCAGCCGCCAGCGCCGCCGGATCCCGGCGACCGTGGCATGGGAGAGTCCCAACTCCCGTGCCACCGCGCGGGAGGCGCCGCTGCCGCCGGGCGCCAGCAGCGTACGGGTGACCACCTCGGCCTCGTCGACCGTGGCGGGTCTGCCGGTGCGCGGCCGGTGTTCGAGCCCGTCGAGACCCGCGCTCGTCCAGCGCTGGCGCCAACTGCCCACGGTCTGCCGGGACACCCCGAGCCGGCGGGAGATCTCGGCGTCCCGCAGTCCGTCGGCGGCGAGCAGCACCACGCTCGCGCGGGTGGAGAGCGGGCCGCCCTCCTCGGCCCAGCGGCGCAGGACGGCCCGGTGCTCCGGGGGCAGAGAGCCGACCGGGCCGTCGTCATGGAGGGCCTCAGCGGGCATCGCTGCCCCCGGCCCCGTGATCCCCGCTCCCGCTGCCGCTCCGGGCCCCGCGAATCCCGTTCCCGGCTCCGCGGACCTCGCTCCTGGCCCGCGGACCGTGCTCCCCGCGCACCAGCCGCAGGGTGAGGATCTGGAACGGCCGCAGCGCCAGCGCGACCGTGCCGTTCTCGTGCGGACGCTCGGCGAGCGTCTCCTCCAGCAGGTCCGTCTCCCGTACGGCGGCGACCGGGAAGCCCGCTCTGAGCGCGGTACGGGCCCGGCCGCCGCGCGACTCGTAGAGCCGTACGACCACATCCCCCGAGCGGTCGTCGGCCAGCTTCACCGCCTCCACGACGACATCGGGATGGTCCACGGAGACCAGCGGCGAGAGGGCGGATCCGGCGGATCCAGAGAGTCCGGCGGATCCAGAAGGTCCGGCGGATCCGGCCGGTCCGGCCGCCCCCGGTCGCAGCGGCAGCGCCAGGGCGTACCCCTCGCCGATCGCGTCGCCGATGTCCGCGCCCGGCCGCAGCGCGTGCCGGAAGCGCTGCGGCCCCCGGTCCGCGTGCGGATCGGGGCTGTGCGCGGCGCGCAGCAGGGAGAGCCGTACGGTCGTGGTGGTGCCCGCGTCGGCACGGGTGTGGCGCGAGACGTCGTATCCGTACGAGGAGTCACCGGCCAGCGCCACGCCCCAGCCGTGTTCGCCGACATGGATCCAGCGGTGTGCCCACAGTTCCGAACGGGCCGCGTCACGCCCGGAGTTCTCATGCGTGGGGTGCTCGGCATGGCCGAACTGGATCTCGCCCGTGCTCTGTTCGGCGTGCACGTCCAGCGGCCAGACTGCCTTGAGGACCGTGTCCCGCTCGCGCCAGTCGATCTCCGTGTCCACGGTCAGGGCGCGGCTGCCCGCCGTCAGGGACAGCACCTGCTCGATCGTGGATCTGCCGGTGCTCCTCACGACCCGTACGGAGGCCAGCAGCGGGCCGCGCGCGGTCACGTCGACCTCGGACGCGCGGTCGAGATCGCGGCCGGATCCCCGGTGGTGGGGGTCCAGATTCCAGGCACTCCCGTGCGCCGGGTCGTCGCGGTGCAGCCTCAGCAGATTGCCCGCCGCTCCCGGTGCGATGGCGTCCCGGCCGGTGGTCAGATCGAGCGCGGAGCGTACGAGCCCCTCGGCGTCGAGCCGGATCCGCAGCAGCCCGTTCTCCAGCAGCACTCCGCCGCCGTCCGCCGGCCGTACGGTCACCGGCGCGACATCGGAGGGTGCCCCGCCGGCCGCATCCCCGTCGGACCGACCCCCGCCGGCCGCATCCCCGTCGGACCGACCCCCGTCGGCCGGAATCCGGACGACCGGACCCCGGCCGAGCGCGGGCGCCTGCGCCAGGACCGCGATCCGGCCGTCGGCGAGCCGCTGACCGCCGTCGGCGGGGTGGTCCCCGTCCAGGACGACCACCTCGCGGCGCGGTCGCGGCCCCGCGTTGAAGACGGCGGTGCCCGCGTCGTCGGGTGTTCCCACGGCGCGGCGGATGAGCTGATCGAGAGCGCGGTGGATCTCGCGGTGGCTCCGCTCGGCCTCCTGGTGCACCCAGGCGATCGAGGTGCCCGGCAGGATGTCATGGCTCTGGTGCAGCAGGACCTTCTTCCAGAGCGCTTCCAGCTCGTCGTACGGATACGGGATGCCGTCCCGCACCGCGGCCGTCGCCGACCACAGCTCGGCCTCACGCAGCAGCGATTCGGCGTGGCGGTTGCCGCGCTTGGTGCGCGCCTGGCTGGTGTACGTACCGACCCGGGCCCCGGCGCACAGCTCACCGCGCCAGACCGGGGCGTCGGGGCTCTCGTCGAGGGCGTCCCGGAAGAAGTGCGCGGGATGCTGGATCCCGACCCTCGGCGAGCCTTCCAGATCGGCCAGCCGGCGGGCGCGCTCCAGCGTCTCGCGTGTGGGCCCGCCGCCGTCCGGGTGGCCGAAGGGCAGCAGGGAGCGGACGCCCGCGCCCGCGCCGGTGTTCGCGGCGTACGCGGTGAACTCGGACACGGCGTCCGCCAGTTCCCCGCCGGTGAGGGCGGAGCCCCGGCCGGCGGCGGGCGGGACATGGCTGAAGAGCCGGGTGCCGTCGAGGCCCTCCCACCAGAAGGTGGGGCGGGGCAGATCGCGCGCGCCGTCCGGGGCGGGCCGCCGGCCGAGGAACCAGCGGGCCCCGGCGAGCGCGGCCAACTGCGGGAAGGCGGCGCTCATCCCGAACGAGCCGGGCAGCCAGACGCCGTCGGAGTCGGTGCCCAGCTCCTCGCGGTAGAAGCGGCGGCCGTATACGAACTGCCGGACCAGCGCCTCACCGCCGGGCAGGGTGCCGTCGGGCTCCACCCACATCCCCCCGACCGGCGCCCAGTTGCCGTCGGCGACGGCTTTGCGCACCCGTTCGAAGACATGCGGGTGGTGGTCCTTCATCCAGGCGTACCGCTGGGCCGAGGAGGCCGCGAAGGTCAGCTCCGGATACTCGTCGGCGAGCGCGGTCACCGTGCTGAAGGCGCGGGCGGTGTGCCGTACGGCCTCGCGCATCGGCCACAGCCGGGCGGAGTCCGCGGGGGTGTGGCCGACGGCGGCGACGGTGTGCGCCGACTCGTGGGCGCGGCGGGCCAGTACGGGGGAGAGGATCTCGCGCGCGGTCCCGGCGGTCCCGGCGACATCGCGTGGATCGACGGCGTCCACGGCCTGTTCCAGGGCGCGCAGGATCTCGTATCTGCGGGGCAGTTCCACCGGGAGCGCGCGCATCAGTCCGTCGAGGACATCGATGTCATGGATGAGATGCCAGATGTCCTCGTCACGGACGGCGAGATCGGCGCGGAGCAGCCGGTGGAGCGGCTCGTCCCCGGCGGTGACCGGATCGCCGTACAGCGACCCGGCGCCGGACTCGGCGTCGATCGGCGGATTGGCGGCGGCCTCCACGAGCAGCCCGACCTGCTCACCGCCGCTCGCCGCCGCCGAGACGGTCAGGGACCGGTTGAGCGGGTGCAGCCCCTGGAGCGGGGTGCCGTGCGTGTCATGGACGAGTCCCTCGGCGTGGCTGTCGAAGCCGAGGTCGAAGACCGCCTCCACCCGCCGGCCGGCCCAGCGCTCGGGGACGGTGGCACGGACCTTGAACCAGGTGGTGGACCAGGGGCCGCCCCACAGGTCACCGACGGCGAAGGGCGTGTAATCGGCCCGGAGGGCCACATCGACAGGAACCGGTTCACCGGGAATGTGCCAGGCACCGACCTCCATCGGAAGTCGCGCGGTGTAGAGCGCGGGACGCAGACGGGCGGCGAGGAAATGGGCTATCCGCTCTTCTCCGGACTTCCTGCGGTCATGCATGGGCGGCCCTTCCTGTCCAGCCAGTAACCGCCATGTAAAACCAAGAGTGTTATCAAGTCAACGCCTTTCCCCATTCCTTCTTGTTCCAGGTGATGAGGGCCCATGGAGTGTTTGTCAGGTAACTAATCATCCGAATGGTGAAGACCTCGGAAAGAAAGTGAAATGACATTCTCCCCGTACCGCGGGAACTATCGGCTCACCGGCTCCGGCCTGGCACAACTGCTCTCCACCGGCAGACTTCTGTCCTCCCGCGCCGAGGCGAGCAGCGTCAGCATGATGTCGAGGACATGGCGCGACAGCTCGGCCGACGCCCGGTGCGGACGCCCGGCGGCGAGCGCCTCGGCCAGATCGGCGAGTCCCGTACCGCGCCCGGCCCCGGTGTATCCGGCCGACACCGGAAGGGTCTCCCACCCACCGCCGTCCCGGTGCACTTCCACCGGCCCGTCGAAACCGTTCGGATCGGGTACCGACAGCGAGCCCGCCGTGCCGTGCACCTCGATCCTCGGCAGTCGCGCGGCATGGATGTCGAAACTCATCACCAGCGTGGTGAGCGCTCCGCCCGCATGACGCAGTACGCCGGTGACATGGGTGGCCACCTCGACGGCGAACCGTTCGCCCGCCCGGGGGCCGCTGCCGATCTCCCGCTCGGCGCGGGGCCGCGACGCGGCGCCGGTGACCTTGACGACCGGTCCCAGCAGATGGACCAGGGCGGAGAGATAGTACGGACCCATGTCGAGCAGCGGGCCGCCGCCCGGACGGTAGTAGAACTCCGGGTCCGGGTGCCAGCGTTCATGTCCCGGGGTGGTCATGAAGGCCGTCGCCGCGACCGGGGTGCCGATCAGCCCGTCGTCGACCGCCTTGCGCGCGGTCTGGACGCCCGTGCCGAGAACGGTGTCCGGGGCGCAGCCGACCCGCAGCCCGGCGGCCCCGGCCGCGGCCAGTACGGCGTCCGCCTCCGCGCGGGTGGCGGCCAGCGGCTTCTCCCCGTACACATGCCTGCCCGCGGCGAGCGCCGTGAGGGCCACCTCGGCATGGGCCGCGGGGATCGTGAGGTTCAGTACGGCGTCGACATCGGGGCGTGCCACCAGCTCGGCCACCGAGCCGCTGACCGCGACTCCGGGCACCCGGGCGGCCACCGCGCCGGCGCGGCCGGGGTCGAGATCCGTGACGGCCGTGAGCGTGACGCCGTCCAGCCGTTCCAGTGTGTCCAGATAGGCCCCGCTGATCTTGCCCGCGCCGACCATGCCGATCCTCAGCGGCTCGCCCACAGCAGCCCCCTCTCGGTGAGTGTCCGTACCTCGGGCACGTCGAAGTCGTCCGGCTTGTGACCGATGGCCGAGACGAAGACCCGTCCCGCCCCCCACTGCCTCGTCCAGACGGCGGGCATGGTGACCGGCCGTGCCCGCTCCTCGTCCGCCGTGAACTCCGTGGTCGCCAGGACGTCGATCAACGGGTCGGTGGCCAGCCAGTACTTCTCCGTGTGGACCCGGAAGTCGGTGAGTCCGGCGATCACCGGATGGCCGGAGTGCTCCTCGGCGAGTGTGACGGTGTGGTCGGAGAAGCCGGGCGGGTGCATCAGGAACTGACCGCCGGTGAGGAGCTGATAGCCGACATCGCCGCGGAAGGAGTCGACGATCCCGCCGTGCCAGCCGGCCAGTCCGGTGCCCGCGCGGACCGCGGCGGCGAGCCCGGCGCTCTGTTCCCGCGTCAGCTCGCCCGCCGTCCAGCACTGGACCACCAGATCGGTGGCGTCGAGGAGTTCGGCGTCCGCGTAGACACCGAGGGTGTCGGAGATCCGGATGTCGAATCCGCGTGCGCGCAGGAAGGGCAGGAACAGCTCGGTGATCGCCACCGGCTGGTGTCCCTCCCAGCCGCCACGGACGACCAGGGCCCTTCGGGTGCCGGAGGTCTCTGAGGTCACGGTCGTTGCACACTCCCATCGGTGTTGCGCAGCAGGGCCCAGCGGTCGTGCTCCAGCGGCTCGGGCACGGGGTGGCGGCGGGCGGCGGTCTCGTCGAAGTCGACACCGTGGCCGGGTGTCTCATGGGGGACGAGCCCCCCGTCGTGGGCCGTGATGGTGCCGGGGAACACCTCGGCGACCGCCGGCCGGAACACCGCCGCCTCCTGGACCCCGAAGGCATGGCTGCTGATGTCCAGCGCGAGGGTGGCGGCCTGGGCGACAGGGCTGACATCGGCGGGTCCGTGCGGGGCGAGCCGTACCCCGCGCAGCTCGCAGAGCGCCGCCAGTTTGCGGACCGGGGTCAGCCCGCCCAGGGTCGGGATCCGCACCCGGGCGAAGTCGATGACCGGCACGGGTCCTTCGAGCAGCGGCAGGAACTGGCCCACGTCGCTGAAGAGTTCACCGACGGCGAGCGGTACGGAGGAGGCCGCGCGCATCCCCGCGAAGTGCGCCGCGTCCTCCGGGGCGAGCAGATCCTCGACGAAGTAGAGCCCGGCTCCCTCGACCCGGCGCAGGAACTCCCGTGCCTGGCGGGGATCGAGCCGCTCATGCACATCGTGGAGCAGTTCCGTCCCGTCGCCGACCCGTTCCCGTACCCCGGTGAGGATGCCCGGCACGGTCCGTACGTACGCGGCGGAGTCCCAGGGCACCGCGCGCCGGCGCAGCGCCGACGCGTCGGCCGGACCGCCGGCCTTCGTGCCGTAGGCGTCCGAACCGGGGACCGCCGCCTGGACCCGGACATGCCGGTAGCCGCGCTCCCGCGCGGCCACCACCTTCTCGGCGAGTTCGGCGGCGTCGGCGCCGTCGACATGGGTGTAGGCGTCGGCGCGGGTACGGACCCGTCCGCCGAAGAGTGAGTACAGCGGGGCGCCGAGCCGCTTGGCCTTGAGGTCCCAGAGGGCGACATCGATACCGCCCAGGGCGTTGCCGGTGATCGAACCGCCCCGCCAGTAGGCGCTGTTGAGCATCAACCGGTGGAGGTCCTCGATGTCGTCGGGATCGCGCCCGGCGAGCAGCGGCGCGAGATAGTCGTCGAGCACGGACCGTACGGCGAGGGTGCGCTGCGGATCGCTGGCGCACCCCAGGCCGTACAGCCCCGGTTCGGTGGTCTCGACACGGACGATGAGATGGGGACAGCCGTGCGGGGCGGTCAGAAAGGTGCGTACGGCCGTGATGCGGACCTTGGCGCCGCGTTCCTCGACCCAGGGGGCGGGAGCGAGAAGATCGGAGCGGGCATCAGGCTGAGCCATGCGAACTCCAGCGTACAGATAGCAGAATGATGTACCGCTACTCGAACGTAGGGAGGTCGACTTTCATTTGTCAATGACTCTACCAAATATCGTGGCGGAGGCTTCGGCGGTGCTCAGTGCTGTCCGAGGCGCTTGAGCAGGGTGCCCAGCGAGTGGGCCGCCTCGGTGACCGCGCGGGCGACTTCCTCCGCGCGGGCGTCGTCCATCCGGCTCTTGGGCGCCGAGCAGCTGATCGCGTCGCCGCCGCCGTGGCCGGTGCCGAGCGCCACGGCCACACACCGTATGTCGGGCGAGTTCTCGCCGTCGTCCATCGCCCAGCCGCGCAGCCGTGCCTCGGAGAGCTGGGACAGCAGTGACTCGGGATCGGTCACGGTGTCCGGAGTGAGCCGTTCCAGCGGCCAGTTGAGCCGCATCCGCACCTCGGCCGCGTCGTACTGGGAGAGCATCGCCTTGCCCAGCGCGGTGGCGTGCGCGGGGAGTCTGCGGCCCACCGCCGAATACATCCGCAGCGCGTGCCGCGACTCGCGTTTGGCCAGGTAGACCACGTCCGTACCGTCGAGTCTGCCCAGATGGACCGACTCGCCCGTCTCCTCGGCGAGCGCGTCGAGCACCGGTCCCGCGAGGCTCGCGACATCGTCGCCCTCCAGATAGGCCGTGCCCGTCAGCAGGGCTTTGAGGCCGAGGCTGTAGCGGGTGCCCGACGCGTCGAGATCCACCCAGTGGCGTGCCTCCATCGTGCGGAGGATCGCGTGCAGACTGCTCTTGGGCACGGCCATGGCGCCGGCCATCTCGGCGAGCGAGAGCCGGGCGCCCTCCGCGCCGAGTAGTTCGAGCACCTCAAGTACCCGAGCGGCGGACTTGACCTCTTCGGGCTTGCGCCCGCGCGCTGCTGCTGCCACCGATTCCACGGAACCTCCGCTTCTCGCACCGGCGCCCCTCGGCGATCCGGTCAGCACGAAATCTCGACGTGCGTCTTGACGCTATATCACCTCGACCATAAGTTCAGTCACTCCAACGTCATTCGGCCTTCTGAACGGTTGATCCTTAGGTAGGGGCGATGCGCATACCATTTTCGCGGAATGTCCGGCTCGCGGTGGTCGCCGCGGCGACCGCGCTCTCACTGACCACCCTCGCCGCCTGCGGCGGATCGTCCGACTCCGGCGGGGACTCCGCCTCGCTGGAGATGTGGACCTTCAAGCAGTCCCATGTGGGCGCGCTGCGCAACGCGGCGGCCGAATTCGAGAAGCAGACCGGTATCTCGGTCGAGATCGAGGCGTACACCCCCGACGACGCGTACACCGCCAAGGTGCAGAGCGCGGCGAAGACCGGCGATCTGCCGGATGTGCTCGAAGTCCACTCCGACGGCGAGGACCGGGTCTTCGGCGCGGCGGGCATCGTCGCCGACCTCAGGGACGACTTCAAGGGCGAGTGGGCCGGCCGTATCCAGCAGGCCGTACAGCAGTCCGGACTCGTCACCGAACAGCGCTTCAAGGACTCGCAGCCCGAGACCGCCAGGGACCACGGCATCGAGGAGGGCGCCCGCTACAGCGTGCCGCTCACCGTGGGCACCTTCGGCATCGTCTACGCCAACAAGAAGATGCTGGCCGACGCGGGCATCACCGAACCCCCCGCCGACTGGGCCGGGTTCCTGGCCGCGCTCAAGGCGACCACCGCCAAGAACCCCACCACCGGCGGTCTCGCCCTCGGCCTCAAGGTCCAGGCCACCGGACTGACCTGGGTCCTCCAGCCGCTCGCCTTCAGCCAGCTCGGACAGCAGGGGTACGAGGCGCTCTTCGGCAAGGACGAGAGCGCGGACTTCGCCTCGCCCAACGGGATCAAGGTGCTGAGCCTGTACGACCAGCTCACGCCGTACTGGATGCCGGGCACCCAGAGCCTCACCATCGACGAGGCCGACCAGGCCTTCGCCCAGGGCAAGGCGGCCTTCGACGTCGGAGGCACCTTCACCCTCGCCTTCCTCCAGCAGAACGGGATGAGCCCCGACGACGTGTTCGCGTTCGGACTGCCCGCCCTGAAGGACGGCGCCGTACCGGACCGCGCGCTCGGTCCGCTCGCGCTCACCGGTCTGAGCGTCAGCGCGACCAGCGACCAGCCCGGCAACGCCAAGAAGTGGATGGAGTTCCTCTCCACCCAGGAGACCGCCGCGAAGTTCGCCAAGGACGCCTCCGACGTACCGGCCACCGAACTCGGCGGGGACTCCGCCACCGTTCTCGGCCCGGCGCTCGCCGCGATGGTCGACAGCTTCAAGGGCACCCCGCAGAACACCTACGACCCGAACCGCGGCAACGAGTTCCGCGCGCCGGGCTACGAGCAGGACGACGCCGGCGCGATCCTCGCCGATCTCACCCCGCTCAAGCAGCGGTCCGTCGAGGAGACGGCCCGGAAACTCCGTGAGCTCAACGCCGCCTACTGGGCGGCGGCACGGTGACAACGGTTCCCGGCGCGGTGACGAAGGCGCCGGCGGCAGGGGGTACACGCCGCCGGCGCCCGCGTTCGTACGAGGCGCTCACCGGGTATCTGTTCGTCGCCCCGGCCGTGGTCCTGTTCTGTGTCATGGGCCTGTACACCGTCGGATACGGGTTCGCGCTCAGCTTCGCCACCTGGAACGGGTTCACCCCGAACTGGAAGTGGGTCGGCTTCGACAACTACGCCGATCTGCTCTGGCGCAGCCCCGTCTACGCGCCCCGGGTGCGCCACGCGGCGGCCAACACGCTCTGGGTCATGATCGCCTCACCGGCCCTGACCGTCGCGGTCTCCTTTCCGCTGGCCGTACTGCTCAACCAGATCAAGCGGTTCCGGTCGGTGCTGCGTTCGGTGTACTTCCTGCCCTATGTCACCAGCGGAGTCGCGGTCTTCTTCGCCTGGCAGTACATCCTCCAGCCGGACGGCGCCATCAACCTCCTGCTCGACAGCCTGGGGCTGGGCTCCCTCCAGCAGCCGCAGGGCTGGCTCGGCAACCCGTCCACCGCCCTGCCCACCATGATCGTGGTGACGGTGTGGGGACAGGTCCCGGTCGCGATGCTGCTCTATCTCACCGGGCTCCAGGGCATCGACCGCAGTGTGCTGGAGGCCGCGGAGCTGGACGGCGCCGGCTGGTGGCGTACCAACGCCTCGGTGGTGTGGCCCCTGGTGCGGCCCATCACCGCCGTGGTGGTGCTGCTCAATCTGCGGGAGTCGCTCCAGGGCTTCCAGACCTTCCTGGTGATGACGAACGGCGGTCCGGGGGACCACACCAATGTGCTGGGGCTGGAGGCCTACCGCCTCGCGTTCCTGAAGAACCTCCTCCCCACCCTGGGGCTCGCCAGCGCGCTCGGCTGGATCCTCTTCGCCGCCGCGCTGGTACTCGCCCTGATCAATCTGCGCGCGCTGCGGAGCAGAACATGACATCGCGGAGCACGACATGACATCGATACCCCTCAAGGCGCGTACCGGCCCGCCCGACGACCGCGCCGCCCGCAGCCGCCGGCTGATCGCCCGCACCGTCGTCGGCGTTCTGCTCGCGCTGTACGGACTCGTCAGCGTCTACCCGTTCCTGTGGATGGTGTCGGCGGCCTTCAAGGACCAGATCGAGGTCGTACGCGGCGGACATCTCATCCCGGACGACCCGACGCTCGACACCCTCGTCGACACCTGGAACAAGCTGCACTTCTTCGACTTCTTCCTGAACAGCCTGCTGGTGACGGGCTATACGGTGGTCCTGACGCTGGTGATCTACGCGGCGGCCGGCTACGCCTTCGCCGTACTGCGCTTCCCCGGCCGGGGAGCCCTCCAGAAGCTCTTCGTCGCACTGCTGTTCGTTCCCGGGATCACGGTGATGCTGCCGATCGTGCTGCTGGAGAACAAGATGGGGATCCTCGGCACGCACTTCGGACTGGTGCTGCCCTTCGTCAACGGCGGTGCCCCGCTGTCGATCCTGCTGATGACCGGAGCCTTCATGGCCGTACCGGGCGAGCTGCGCGACTCGGCGCGCGTCGACGGCGCGAGCGAGCTGCGTATCTTCACCGGTGTCTATCTGCCGCTGGCCAGGCCCGCGCTGATCACGGTGGCGCTGCTGACGGCGATCCCGACCTGGAACGAGTTCCTGCTCACCCGGGTCTCCCTCAACGATCCGTCCACCTACACCCTGCCGCTGGGTCTCCAGTCGCTCTCGGCGGAGAACGTGCCGCACTACAACAATCTGATGGCGGGCGCGCTCATCGTGGTCATTCCGGTGATCCTGCTCTTCCTCAGTCTTCAGCGGTACTTCGTCAACGGACTGGTCGGGGCGGTGAAGGGCTGATGCGGGTACTGGTCACCGGCGCGGCCGGCCATATCGGACGGTTCGTGCTCGACGATCTGCTGGCCCGGGGCCACCAGGTCGTCGCCACCGATCTGCTCCCGGTGGACGAGCCACGCGCCGAGTCCGTCCACACCGGGGATCTCCGCGATCCCGATCTGGTGCGCAAGGCGATGGACGGAGCCGAGGCCGTCGTCCATCTCGGCGCGATCCCGCATCCCAACGTGGACGACGCGAGCGATCTCTTCGCCACCAACTGTCTGACCGCGCACCGGGTGCTGGACGAGGCGGGGCGCGGCGGTGTCCGCCGGGTGGTGGCCGCCTCCAGCATGGCGGCCGTCGGACTCGCCTGGTCGCCGGTGCCGCAGTCGCCGCGCTACGTCCCCCTGGACGAGGAGCATCCGACGCTCGTCCAGGACCCCTACGGACTGTCGAAGATCGTTCTGGAGGAGACGGCCCGCTCCGTCCACCGGCGATACGGGACCGACATCGTCTGTCTGCGGCTGCCCTTCACCGGGACCGGGGAACGGCTGATGAGCCAGCTCGACGCCGTACGGGCCGATCCCGCGGCGCACCGGATGGATCTGTGGGGGTGGCTGGACACCCGGGACGCGGCCGAGGCGGTCCGGCGCGGGCTGGAGACCCGGCTGTCCGGCTGCCATGTGGTCAATGTGGCCGCGCGCGACACCAGCTCACCGCTGCCGACTGCGGAGCTGATGACGCTCTACCACCCCGGGGTGCCCGTCTTCGCCGAGCTGGCGGGCCATGACTCGCTGTTCGACACCGAGGCCTGCGCCCGGCTGCTCGGGTTCGTACCGCGGTACGACCGCCCGCGCTCCGGTTGAGCGGGGCCGGGTTAGGCTGCGGGCGTCTTCAGGACGTCTTCAGGACGTCTTTCAGAGCGACGCCGCACGACCGGATACGGAGAACGCGCACCATGGACACCGCCTCGCGCCCCACCGGCGAACTCACCTACCGGGACGCCACCGCGGCCGACACCGAGGCGCTGGTCGCCCTGATCGAGTCGGCCTACCGCGGGGACAGCAGCCGTACGGGATGGACCACCGAGGCGGACATCCTGGAGGGCCGGCGGACCGATCCACGGGGTGTGCTGGAGGTGATCGAGGCGCCGGGCAGCCGGCTGCTGGCGGTCGAGCGCGACGGTGAGCTGGTCGCCTGCTGCCAGCTCGAACACCGGGGCGAGGCCGCCTACTTCGGGATGTTCGCCGTACTGCCCGGCGCGCAGGGCGGGGGGCTCGGCCGACGGGTCATCACGGAGGCGGAGCGCTTGGCGCACGAGACCTGGGGCGTCCGCGAGATGCATATGACCGTGATCACGGTCCGCGAGGAACTGATCGCCTGGTACGAGCGGCGCGGCTACCGCCGTACGGGAAAACTCTTCCCGTTCCCGTACGGCGACGAGCGCTTCGGTATCCCGCAGCGCGACGATCTCGCGTTCGAGCTGCTGGTCAAGCCGCTGGCCGGATGACCCGCAGCGGCCCGGGACCGTACGCGGCCCAGGACCGTATGTAGTCCGGGGCCGTACGCGGTCGGGGACCGTACGCGGCCCGGGATCGCGCGCGGTCCCGGGCCGTGCGGCCGGCCCTGACCCAGGCGCCGTGACCCGGGCGCCCGGTCCCAGGCGCCGGGACTCAGGCCGTGAACCGGCCGGTCCGCCGGATCTCCGGCAGATCGGTGGTCACCGCGTCCAGTCCGAAGGCCCGCGCGAGCCGTAGCTGATCCTGGGTGTTCACCACCCAGCCGATCACCCGCAGCCCCCGGTCGTGCGCGCGCTCCACGATCTCCAGGGTCAGTCTGCGGATGTTCAGGGCCAGCGAGGCGGCGCCCACCGCCTCGGCCCGGTCCACCACGTCCGCGCCCCAGCGGCTCGCGATCAGCACCGTCCGTACCCCCGGTGCCAGGGCCGCGATCTCGGCGACCGCCGCGTCATGGAACGATGACACCTCGACGCGCCCGGTCAGCCCGCGCCGGTGGATCGCCTCGGCCAGCGCCCTCGCCGCGGCCACATCCTTGATCTCGGCCTGGAGCGGCGACCGTACGGCGTCCAGGACCTCCTCGAAGACCGGGATCCGCTCGCCGTCGCCCGCGTCCAGCTCCCGCAGCTCGGCGAGGGTCCGTTCGGCGATGGCGCCCGTGCCGTCGGTCGTACGGTCCACCTCGGTGTCATGCATCACGACGAGCGCGCCGTCCTTGCTCAGATGCAGATCCAGCTCGATGGCGTCCATGCCGGCGCGCTCGGCGTGTACGAAGGAACGCAGGGTGTTCTCGGGTGCGACACCCATCACTCCACGATGACCGATGGTCTGGAAAGTCAAGGTTCGTCTCGCTTCCGTCGACTGCGGATCCCGCGCACTCTAACGGCCGCTCGGCGGATGGGAACCCGTCGTGCGGCGGCGAGCCGCCCCGGGGAGCGGTGGCTCGTCGAGGCGCCGTGCGGCACGATGGAAGTGTGTGTCCTACCTCATTGCGGCAGGAAAAACGGCGGTGACCATGGGGGGTCCGCAGGATAATTTCTCACGGTCGTCCTTGTATGGCGGAACAAGAGACCTATACGGTGTCTTTACGCCAAGATCTCGTGTGGAGGAAGTGACATGACGGAAATTCTTGCGCAGGACGCCGCGTCCGGCACAAGCCGTGCTGTCGATGCTGCCCGGGTGGTCGAGCACCCGGCCTGGACACAGCTCAAGAATGCCGTCGAGGAGATCCGCCCCTGGCAGTCCGAGGACGGCTCGGTCGACTTCGACGCCGAGGGCGCTCCGGCGCGCGGGCTCGTCGAGGTGACGCTCGACCGGGTGACCTCCGCCGTCGAACAGCTCTCCCCGCTGCTGCCGCACGACGCCGCGTACCACCGGGCGCTCGTCGCCGACCTCCGTAAGTGGGCCGACAGCGCCTTCGACGTACCCGACTTCCTGGACTCGCTGCTCGCCTTCCAGCCCGCGGCCGACCGGCGGGACGGCCTCCAGCATCTCGCCGTCTTCCCCATGTACACGCAGAACGGCAATCCCGACCGCAATCTCGAAGCGGTCGTGCTGCGTATGGTCTGGCCCGAGTGGCTGGCCGAGCTGGAGCGCACGCGCTACGACAATCCCCTCTTCTGCGGGATCACCTTCGAGGACTTCACCGCCGGGTACGACACCAACTCCGCGGTGTTCTTCCCGGAGACCATCGCCGTGCGCGAGGCCCCCGAGCGCTTCACCTGGGGCGGGATCTTCTGCGACCGCGAGGCCGCCCGCTTCCGCCGGGTCACCGAGGCCGCCGTGGACACCCTCGGGGTCGGACTCCCCGACGACATCCGTGAGATGGTCGCCGACCAGGACCGCTGCCAGCAGGCCTTCGTGCTCTGGGACATGATCCACGACCGTACCCACAGCCATGGCGACCTCCCCTTCGACCCGTTCATGATCAAGCAGCGCCAGCCGTTCTGGATGTACGGACTGGAGGAGCTGCGCTGCGACCTCACCGCGTTCCGTGAGGCCGTGCGGCTGGAGGCCGACGGGGTCGCGCAGGGCCGCGACGTCCAGTACGCCGTGCTCTTCGACCGGATGTTCCGCTTCCCGGTCACCGGCGCGCGGGTGCGGAACTACGACGGCCTCGGCGGTCAGCTGCTCTTCGCCTATCTCCACCGGCACGATGTGCTGCGCTGGACCGACAACACCCTGCGGATCGACTGGGACCGCGCCCCCGGCGTCACCAACCAGCTCTGCGCGGAGATCGAGGACCTCTACCGGGCCGGTATCGACCGCCCCAAACTGGTCCACTGGTTCGCGGCGTACGACCTCGTCTCGGAGTATCTCTCCCCGCACCCCGGCTCCCGCTGGGCCAAGGGTCCCGACGCCCTCGATCTGTCGCAGCCGCCCCGTAAGCTCGTCGACGACGTGCTGCCGGACGAGTTTCCGCTCAGCATGTTCTACGAGGCGCTTGCCAAGAAGCTCAAGAACGTGATCGCCTCCACCAAGGGGATCACCGCCACGAGCACCGAGCGGGTGGCCGCGTGACCCCTCGGCCGCGGGAGGCGACGGGCATGGACGGGAACGGCGGTACGGGCGGCGGCGCGCTGGAGGGCGCGGTCGTCGCGGTCGCGGGAGCGGCGGGTCCGGCGGGGCGTGCCGCCCTGCTGCGGCTGGCCGAGGCGGGTGCCGTCGTCGTGGCCGCCGACGCGGACCCGGCACGGCTGGCGGAAGCCGTCGACGCCGCCCGCTACGCGCACGGCGGAGCCACGGTCACCGGTGACACGGTCGATCTGCTCGACCTCGACGCCACCCGGGCCTGGGCGGACAAGACCGAGAAGGAGTTCGGCCGGGTCGACGGACTGGTCCATCTCGTGGGCGGCTGGCGCGGCAGCGCCTCCTTCCCCGAGACCGACCTCGCCGACTGGGAGGTGCTGGAGAAGCTGCTGATCCGTACGGTCCAGCACACCTCACTCGCCTTCCACGACGGTCTGCTGCGCGGCGACCGCGGCCGGTTCCTGCTGATCAGCGCCGCGGGCGCGAGCAGGCCCACCGCGGGCAACGCCGCCTACGCCGCGGCCAAGGCCGCCGCCGAGGCCTGGACGCTGGCGCTCGCCGACGCCTTCCGCAAGGCGGGGGGCGAGGAGGGACCGCGCGCGGCGGCTGCCATTCTGGTGATCAAGGCGCTGGTGCACGACGCGCTGCGCGCCGAGCGCCCGAACGCCAAATTCGCGGGCTTCACGGACGTCACGGTACTGGCCGAGGCCATCGCCGCGGTCTGGGAGCGGCCCGCCAGGGAAGTGAATGGAAAGCGCCTGTGGCTGACTCCCGAGCCGTGAGCCGTACGACGGACGCGCGCCGGCACCACGATCCAGGGGTGCGCGGCTTCGCCAGTGACAACTACGCGGGAGGCCACCCCGAGATCCTCGCCGCGCTCGCCGTCGCCAACGGAGGCCATCAGGTCTCCTACGGCGACGACGACTACACCGATCATCTCCAGCGGATCATGCACAGCCACTTCGGGCAGACCGCGGAGGCCTTTCCGGTCTTCAACGGCACCGGCGCCAATGTCGTCGCGCTCCAGGCGCTCACCGACCGCTGGGGCGCGGTGATCTGCGCCGAGTCGGCGCACATCAACGTCGACGAGTGCGGTGCGCCCGAACGGGTCGGCGGCCTCAAGCTGCTGACCGTACCCACGCCGGACGGCAAGCTCACACCCGAGCTGATCGACCGGCAGGCATGGGGCTGGGAGGACGAGCACCGGGCCATGCCCCAGGTCGTGTCGATCACCCAGAACACCGAACTGGGCACGGTCTACACCCCCGACGAGATCCGGGCCATCTGCGCGCACGCGCACGAGCGGGGTATGAAGGTGCATCTCGACGGCGCGCGCATAGCCAACGCGGCGGCCTCCCTGGACGTACCGATGCGCGCCTTCACCAATGCCGTCGGCGTGGACGTCCTCTCGTACGGCGGGACGAAGAACGGCATGCTCTTCGGTGAGGCCGTGGTCGTCCTGAACCCGGACGCCGTACGGGCGATGAAGCATCTGCGCAAGCTGTCGATGCAGCTCGCGTCCAAGATGCGGTTCGTATCGGTGCAGTTGGAGGCGCTGCTCGCGGGCGATCTGTGGCTCCGCAACGCCCGGCACAGCAATGCGATGGCCCAGCGGCTCGCGGAGGGTGTGCGCGCGGTGGACGGCGTGGAGATCCTCCATCCCGTCCAGGCCAACGCGGTCTTCGCCCGGCTGCCGCACGAGGTGAGCGTGCGGCTCCAGCGCCGCTTCCGGTTCTACTTCTGGGACGAGAGGGCCGGGGACGTCCGCTGGATGTGCGCCTTCGACACGACCGAGGAGGACGTCGACGCGTTCGTGCAGGCGCTGAAGGAGGAGATGGCCGCGTGACGGGGGCCTCGCGTGACGGCGGCCTCCAGATTGCATGAGTATGTGGTCGACCGGAAAATCATTGGATCCGGTCGACCGCTCCGTCTAAGGTCGCCGTTATGCGCCTCATCCAGCGGAATCCCGAACTCTCCGCCTACCTGGCCGCCGACGAGACCATCGATCATGAGCACGAGCTGATACGGGAGACCGCGGCCCGCCTCCGTTCCGCGAATACGGACGCATATTCATACGCCAAGGCGGCCTACGAATTCGTCCGCGACACCATCCCGCACTCGTACGACGTGGACGATCCGCGCGTCACCTGGCGTGCTTCGGACGTCCTCGGGCAGCGCACCGGTATCTGCTACGCCAAGGCGCACGCCCTGACCGCGCTGCTGCGGGCGGAGTCCATCCCGGCCGCCCTCTGCTACCAGCGGCTCGCCGCCGACGACGGGACGGATCCCGTGCTGCACGGTCTGGTCGCGGTCAGGCTGCCGGGGCGGGAGCGCTGGGCCCGGCAGGATCCGCGCGGCAACAAGCCCGGAATCGACGCCCAGTTCTCCGTGGAACGCGAGCGCCTGGCCTGGACCGTACGACCCGAGTGCAATGAGATGGACTATCCGGTACTCTACGATGCACCGCATCCGGTCGTTCTGAGCGCGCTGCGAGCCGCCCCTGACCGGTCGCATCTCTGGCGGACGCTTCCCACCGCGCTGTGACGACGACTCCGAGCGGTCCACTCCCGGCCGTCCACTCCGGGACAACCACTCCGACGCACACCCCGACCGCCACTCCGGACCCTGAGGCACCACGGATCATGACCCTGACGCTCACCGTGTCGGACGAGGTACGCACCCTCGCGCCCGGCTTCACCCATCTCGCCGTCGAGGCCCATGGCCTGGTGAACGGCCCCAGCACCGAAGGAAGTTCGGCACTGCTGGACGACGCGGCCCGGCGGCTCGCCGACCGGCTGGGGGGACGTGCCCCGCACGAGGACCCGCATCTGGCCGCCTGGCGCGAGACGTACACCGCCTTCGGGGCGAAGCCGTCCCGCACCCGCAACTCCGCGGAGGCCCTGGCCAAGCGTGCCCTGTCCGACTCCGGGCTGCCGCGGATCAATCTGCTCGTCGATCTCTACAACGCCGTGAGCGTCGCCCGTCTCATCCCCGTGGGCGGCGAGGACACCGACCGTATCGCCGGTGGTATGCGGCTCGTACGGGCCACGGGCGACGAGCCGTTCGCGACGGTCGCGGGCGGCGAACCGGCGGTGGAGCACCCCGAGCCCGGCGAGGTCGTCTGGTGCGACGACGAAGGCGTCACCTGTCGCCGCTGGAACTGGCGCCAGGGCGTCCGCACCCGGCTCACCGAGGACTCGGTGAACGCGGTCTTCCTGCTGGAGCGCCTCGCGCCCATGACCCTCGGGGAACTCGACGCGGCCGGCGCGGAACTCGCCGAGTCACTGGAGAAACTGAGCCCCGGCGCACGCGTCACGGTCCACCCGGCGGTCTGACGGGCCGGCCAGCCGAGCGGCCGACCCGGCCGGGCGTGACGGACGCGCGGCCCGTCCGTCGTACGGCTTCCGCCGCGCCTGGCGCGGCGGTTGCGTTCCGTATCGTCGGCAGTGACGTTTCGGCCGGGGCCCGCTCAGCTCGTTTCCAGCTCGCGGGCCTCGGCCGGGGTCGGTGCCGTACCGCCCAGATGCGTCGGCACCCACCAGGTGTCGTTCGCGTCCCTGGGGCGCACGGGATACGCGCGCTGCGCCGCCTCCAGCAGTTCCTGCACCCGCTCGCGCAGCCGCCGGGTGATCGCGCCCGCGTACTGGTCCGCCGCGGCCTCCACCTGCTCGCCGATCCGGATCGTCACCGGGATGTGGCTGCGCCTGAAGTTGCGCGGACGGCCCTTGGTCCACAGCCGCTGGGTGCCCCACAGCGCCATCGGGATCAGCGGTACGCCGGCCTCCTGCGCCAGCCGTGCCGCACCCGACTTGAAGCTCTTCAGCGTGAAGGACTGCGAGATGGTCGCCTCGGGGAAGACCCCGACGATCTCACCCGAGCGCAGTGAGTCCAGCGCGTGGGAGTACGCCTGCTCGCCCTGCTTGCGGTCGACCGGGATGTGCTTCATCCCGCGCATCAGGGGCCCCGAGACCTTGTGCCGGAAGACCGACTCCTTGGCCATGAAGCGCACCAGACGCTTCTGGGGCAGAGCGGCCAGTCCGGTGAAGATGAAGTCCAGATAGCTGATGTGGTTACTGACGAGCACGGCGCCGCCGGTGCGCGGGATGTGCTCCGAACCCTGCGTGTCGATCTTCAGGTCCAGCGCCTTGAACATCGTGCGGGCGGCGCCGATGACCGGTCGATAGACGAGCTCTGCCATCTGGTGGGGACCCTTCTGTTCCGGGGAGGGGTCTCCCGGCGGAAGTTACGCAGCCGTAGGTTTTCGGCATTGCGCCGATGGTGCCCCATACACGGCCCCGTGGCCAGTCCTGGTCTGCGCGCGGGGCGAGATTCTCGTCACGTCAGCGCAGCCCGGGGCCGACCCGCCGTACCAGCAGATACATCTCGCACCCCAGGCAGTAGCCGAACGCCGCGTTGAGGAAGGCGGCGGCGAGCGCGCAGCCGGTGGCCGCCAGCCCGAGCCAGAGCGGCCCCCAGAGATAACCGGCCAGTCCCACCAGGGAGAAGAGCAGTCCGACCGCCTGGGCGAACCGCGGCGGCTCGGGTGACTCGAACTCCACGGGCGGTCCGATCCGCGGCCGTACGGCCGTACGGAACAGCCAGCCGTACGGTGAACGCCCTACGCCGCCCACCGCGCCCACCGCGAAGCACAGTGTCTGCCAGGCGAGCAGCGCGCCACTGCCGGTGATCAGGACCACGGCGAGCACGAGGGTGGTGACGGCCGCTCCGAAACGCGGCCCTCTGATGTCGATGTCCATGGCGTCAGCATCTCCCGCCGTGGCCGCCGTGGGACCGCGGAATATTTTGCGGTTGTGTGAACGCTGCACCCATGGACGCCGGTGCGGCCCGGTGCCATGCCGGCCTGATGTCTTGCCGGTGTGCGTCATGCCGGTGTGCCGGGAGTGTGCTGACGGGCGACGTTCGGGACGGACAGGACGGACAGGACGGACGGTGTGATGGGACTGGTGGTGTGCGTGGCGGTGCTCGCCGTGGCGGGCGCCTTCGGGCTGCTGCGCCGTCGTGTCGACGGGAGACTGAGGATGCGGGTGAAGGACGGCGAGAAGCGGCTCGGCGCGGCCGAGTTGGGCGCCGAACTGGGGGCGCGGGCCACGCTCGTGCAGTTCTCCAGCGCGTTCTGCCAGCCCTGCCGGGCGACCAGACGAACCCTCAGCGAGGTGGCGGGGATGGTCGACGGGGTCTCCCATGTCGAACTCGACGCCGAGGAGCGGCTGGAGCTCGTACGGGAACTGGGCATCCTCAAGACCCCCACGGTGCTCGTCCTCGACGCCGCGGGCCGCATCGTGAAGAGAGCGGCCGGACAGCCCCGCAAGGCCGATGTGATCGCCGCGCTGGGTGAGGCGGTGTGACCTACGCACTTGACTGCGCCTGCCACGCATCGTCACCCTGACGAGGTGCCCCAGGAACTCCTTCTCCACGGGCGGGTCCATGTCGACCTGGCCCGCAACGCGAGTGCGCGCTGTCCGGGCTGCTGAGCAGCCACGGACCCCGTACGTATCTCCCGCAGCCCGCAGAAGGACAATTCGATGACGGTGACCCCCGGTCTCGGCACTCCTCAGCTCGCCTCTCCCGAACTGCTCCGCTCCGTGTTCCGCCGGCACGCGGCGGGCGTCGCGGTGATCACGGCCCAGAGCGACCACCCGGTCGGATTCACCGCGACCTCGCTCAACTCCGCCGCCGCGGAGCCCCCGCTGGTCTCCTTCGGGGTGGGCACCTCGTCGTCGAGCTGGCCGGTCCTCGCCGAGGCCACCCATGTCGGCGTCCATATCCTCGGTGAGCATCAGCGCGAGCTGGCCGCCACCTTCGCGCGCAGCGGCGCGGACCGCTTCGCGCCGCCCACGGCCTGGCGTACCGGACCCGAGGGCGTTCCGGTGCTCGACGGCGTCCTGGCGTGGCTGGTCTGCCGTGTGGTCGCGCGCGTTCCCGCCGGGGACCACCGTCTGGTGATCGCGCAGGTGGTCGTCGGCGATCCCGCGGGGTCGGGCCGGCCGCTCCTCTACCATCAGGGCCGCTTCAACGCGCTGCGCGACTAGGGCCTGTCCGGTCGATCTTCGTGGATCAGCCCGGGGCGTCTGGCGCGGTGCATCGCAAGGCGGAGGATCGCCCGTGTACTGGATGTACTCGGGTGACTCCGACAACGCGGCGAGGTGCCGTGCCAGGCGTTCCGGGCCCACGAAGATCGACCGGACAGGACCTAGGGCCGCTCGTTTGGATCTTGCTGGGCTCATCACGGTTCCGCACCGCTTCCGCCGCGGTCGTCATCCTGTCCGGGGGTTGGCAAGCTCACAGTTACAAGCGCTTGCTCAGGGGGAATCCTCCGACTGTACTGGCGAGTAATATTGTCTCCGGTGCGCCGGTCCCCCGACCGGAAACCGCCCCATAAGGCGCCTATGCTGCGTGCAACAAGGCAGCCCAGAAATGACGATGCAGTAGGAGAGCCGGCGTGAGCTTGAGGATCGTTGTCTGTGTGAAGTACGTGCCCGACGCCACCGGTGACCGGCATTTCGCCGATGACCTGACCGTCGACCGTGACGATGTGGACGGCCTGCTGTCGGAGCTGGACGAGTACGCGGTCGAGCAGGCACTGCGGATCGCGGACGACTACGACGGTGACGGCGACGCGGAGATCACCGTCCTGACCGTCGGTCCCGAGGACGCCAGGGACGCGCTGCGCAAGGCGCTCTCGATGGGGGCCGACAAGGCTGTCCATGTCGAGGACGATGATCTGCACGGTACCGATGTCGTCGGCACGTCGCTGGTGCTGGCGAAGGCCGTCGAGAAGACCGGCTACGACCTGGTGATCTGCGGTATGGCCTCCACGGACGGGACGATGGGCGTACTGCCCGCGGTCCTCGCCGAGCGGCTGGGCGTCCCGCAGGTCACGCTGCTCTCCGAGGTCTCCGTCGAGGACGGCACGGTGAAGGGCCGCCGTGACGGCGACACCGCGAGCGAGCTGCTGGAGGCGTCCCTGCCGGCGGTCGTCTCGGTCACCGACCAGTCGGGCGAGGCGCGTTACCCGTCCTTCAAGGGCATCATGGCCGCCAAGAAGAAGCCGGTGGAGTCCTGGGATCTGGAGGACCTGGAGATCGACGCCGACGAGGTCGGTCTCGCGGGTGCCTGGACCGCGGTCGATTCGGCGGCGGCGCGTCCGGCCCGTACGGCGGGCACGATCGTCAAGGACGAGGGCGAGGGCGGCAAGCAGCTCGCCGAGTTCCTCGCGAGCCAGAAGTTCATCTGAGGCTCGCGCAGAGCCCCGCACCTCACGTTCGTTCCCCGTGCCCGCAGGCACGTTCCCCGTACTCGCAGGAGAGCAATCCCATGGCTGAAGTTCTCGTCTATGTCGACCACGTGGACGGTGCCGTCCGCAAGCCCACCCTCGAACTGCTGACCCTGGCCCGCCGCATCGGCGAGCCGGTCGCCGTGGCGCTGGGCGCGGGCGCCGGGGACACCGTGTCCGTGCTCGCCGAGCACGGTGCGGTCAAGGTCCTCACGCACGACGCCGCCGAGTACACCGACTACCTGGTCGTGCCGAAGGTGGACGCGCTCCAGGCCGCCTACGACGCGGTGTCCCCGGCCGCGGTCCTCCTCCCGTCCTCCGCCGAGGCCAAGGAGATCGCCGCCCGTCTGGCGGTCCGTATCGGTTCCGGTCTCATCACCGACGCCGTCGACCTGGAGGCGGGTGAGCAGGGTCCGGTGGCCACGCAGTCGGTGTTCGCCGCCGCGTTCAGCACCAAGTCCCGTGTCTCCAAGGGCGTTCCGGTCATCACCGTGAAGCCCAACTCGGCTCCGGTCGAGGCCGCTCCGGCCGCGGGCACCGCCGAGGCGCTCTCCGTGACCTTCGGCGCGGGCTCCACCGGTACGAAGGTCGTCTCCCGCACCCCGCGTGAGTCGACGGGCCGTCCGGAGCTGACCGAGGCCGCGATCGTCGTCTCCGGTGGCCGTGGTGTCAACGGCGCGGAGAACTTCGCGATCATCGAGGCGCTCGCCGACTCCCTCGGCGCTGCCGTGGGCGCCTCGCGCGCCGCCGTCGACGCCGGCTGGTACCCGCACTCCAACCAGGTCGGCCAGACCGGCAAGAGCGTTTCCCCGCAGCTCTACATCGCCTCCGGGATCTCCGGTGCGATCCAGCACCGCGCCGGTATGCAGACGTCCAAGACGATCGTGGCCGTCAACAAGGACGCCGAGGCGCCGATCTTCGACCTGGTCGACTACGGCGTGGTCGGTGACCTCTTCGAGGTCGTCCCGCAGCTCACCGAAGAGGTCAAGAACCGCAAGGGCTGACGCGAGGACCGACGCGAGGGCTGCGTCATGACGGTGTGGTGTGCACGGTCCCGGGGCCGCGCGGTGATCTTCACCGCGCGGCCCCGGGCCGTCCATTGACGGGGCTCGAACCCGCCGACTACCTTCGTTCAACGGATTGTTGATTCCGCAGAACGGAACGCGGGACACGGAAAGCGGAAAAGGGAAAGCGACAGGCGCCAGGCGATAGAACGGAAGGGCGTGGGCATGGGCATGGGGCGGCAGGAGAAGGTGGCCACGAGTCTCGCGGGCGCGGTCGGCGTGGACATCGGCCGCTCCCTCGCGGGGGTCGACGCGGAACTGGCCCGTCGCTACCCGGGCGACCCGGGCACCCGTCAGCCCGTCCACACCGTCTACGTACCCGCGGACGTCTTCGACGCCGGCACCATCCGGTCCTGGGGCGACCAGGCGCTCGCCGCCCTCGACGAACACGCCCCGGACGCGGGCTCGCTGGCCCGTGCGCTCGGTCTCCCCGACGCGCTGGCGGAGCCGGTGTACGAGCGCGTACGGGCCAAGCTGGAGCGCGAGCCCGTCGAGGACCTGCGGATCGACTTCGAGGACGGCTACGGCCCGCGCCCGGACGCCGAGGAGGACGAGGCGGCGGCGCGGGCCGCCCGGCTGGTCCACGAGGCGTACGGGAACGGCACCGCCGCGCCGTACATGGGTATCCGGATGAAGTGCCTGGAGGCCGCCGTACGGGACCGGGCCATCCGGACCCTCGACATCTTCCTCACCGGGCTGACGGAGGCGGGCGCTCTCCCCGGTGGACTGGTGCTGACGCTGCCGAAGGTCACCTACGCGGAGCAGGTCACCGCGATGGTGCGGCTGGCCGAGGAGTTCGAGAAGGCGCGCGGACTGGAGCCCGGCCGGCTCGGCTTCGAGATCCAGATCGAGACCAGCCAGTCCATTCTCGGGGCGGACGGCACCGCCACCGTGGCCCGCATGATCGACGCGGCGGGCGGACGCGCCACCGCGCTGCACTACGGCACCTTCGACTACAGCGCCTGCGTCGGGGTCAGCGCCGCCTACCAGTCGAGCGACCATCCGGCCGCCGACCACGCCAAGGCCGTCATGCAGGTCGCCGCCGCGGGAACGGGCGTACGGGTCTGCGACGGCTCCACCAATGTCCTCCCGGTCGGCCCGACCGCCCAGGTCCACGAGGCGTGGCGGCTGCACTACGGCCTCACCCGGCGCGCTCTCGCCCGCGCCTACTACCAGGGCTGGGACATGCATCCGGGACATCTGCCGACCCGGTACGCCGCGGTCTACGCGTTCTACCGCGAGGGGCTGGAGCCGGCCGCCGCCAGGCTGGCCGCCTATGCCGCCAGGGCGGGCGGAGACGTACTGGACGAGCCCGCCACCGCGAAGGCGCTCAGCGGCTATCTGCTGCGCGGACTGGACTGCGGCGCGCTCGACACCGGCGAGGTGTCCCGGCTCACCGGTCTGACCCGGGCCGGCCTGGAGGAATTCGCGATCCCCCGCAAGGCGGCCCTGACGGTCGCCGCGCCGTAGCGGACCGAGCCTCAGCCGTCCGACGGCGGGGGTATCTCCCCTGATCCACGGGCGATCAGCCGGGTCGGCACCACCACCCGCGACGGGGCGTCGGCCGCGCCGTCGAGGCGGCTGAAGAGGCGCTCCGCGGCCGTACGCCCCAGGGTCGCCGCGTCCTGTGCGATGACCGTGACACCGGGGTTCAGCAGATCGGCGAGTTCGATGTCGTCGAAGCCGACGAAGGCGACCGGACGGTGGTGGGCGGCCAGCACCCGTACCGCCGTCACCGTCACACGGTTGTTGCCCGCGAAGATCGCCGTGACCGGCTCCGGGCCCGCGAGCATCGCGATCACGGCGTCACGGACCCGTTCCGGCGCGGTCGTGCCGAGCGAGACCCAGTCGTCATGGATCGCCAGGCCCGCGTCGGCCATCGCGGTCCGGTATCCGCGCAGCCGCTCGATGGCCGTATGGATCCTGGGCTGGTCGCCGATGAAACCGATCCTGCGGTGGCCGCCGGCGATGAGATGCGCCGCGCCGGAGCGGGCGCCGCCGAAGCTGTCGGAGAGCACCGTGTCCGCGTCGATACGGCCGGCCGGCCGGTCCACGAAGACGGTCGCCACCCCGGCCTTGATCTCGGGCTCCAGATAGCGGTGGTCGTGCCCGGCGGGGATCACGATCAGTCCGTCCACCCGGCGCGCGCAGAGCGCCAGCACCAGTTCCTGCTCGCGTTCCGGGTCCTCGGCGCTCGATCCGTTGATGAGCAGCGCGCCATGGGCGCGGGCGACCTCTTCCACGGCGCGGTTCAGAGGGCCGTAGAACGGGTCCGCGAGATCCTCAAGGACCAGACCGATACTGGCGGTACGGCCCTTGCGCAGCACCCGCGCGGAGTCGTTGCGGCGGAATCCCAGCGCCTCGATGGCCTCCTGTACCCGGCGCTCGGTGTCCGGGGTGACACCCGGTTCCGCGTTGACCACGCGCGAGACCGTCTTGAGCCCGACCCCGGCCCGTGCGGCCACGTCCTTCATCGTGGGCCGGTTACCGTATCGGGGCTCGGGGCGGCGGGCGGTGTCTGCCACAGTGCGCTGTCCTGTCGTCGTTTCTTCGGTGATTCCGTCGGGCGGTTCGCCGGAGGATTGCCATCCTCGGCCGTGGCGACGAGCATAGGCCCTGGACAACGTTGTCAGGTGAATGGAGACTGTTCACCGAAGCCGCAGGTCCGTACATCCCCCCATACACGCGGGGATGACTTATCCCCGGGAGATCCGACCCGATGCATACCGACTCCGTTGTCTCACTCGACATCGGCGGAACCAAGATCGCCGGCGCGCTGGTGGACGGCGGCGGCAGGATTCTCGTACGGGCGCAGCGGCCGACACCCGCGCGGGAGGACGGCGAGACGGTGATGCGGGCCGTCGAGGAGGTCCTCGCCGAGGTCCTGGCCTCCCCGCTCCGGGCGTCGGCCACGGCCGTCGGTATCGGCAGCGCCGGTCCCGTGGACGCCTCCGCCGGTACGGTCAACCCCGTCAATGTCGTGGGCCTGCACGGCTTTCCGCTGGTCGAGCGGGTGGGACTGGCCACCGGCGGGCTGCCGGTGACACTGGTCGGCGACGGGGTCGCCATGACGGCGGCCGAGCACTGGCAGGGCGCGGCACGCGGCTATGACAACGCGCTGTGCATGGTGGTCTCCACCGGGGTCGGCGGCGGGCTCGTACTGAACGGCAAGGTCCACGCGGGTCCGACCGGCAACTCCGGGCACATCGGGCACATCAGCGTGGACCTGGACGGCGATCGCTGCCCGTGCGGCTCGCGCGGCTGTGTGGAGCGCATCGCCAGCGGGCCGAACATCGCCCGCAGGGCGCTGGAGGGCGGCTGGGAGCCGGGTCCGGACGGGGACACCTCCGCCGCCGCGGTGGCCGCCGCCGCGCGGGCGGGCCATCCGGTCGCCATCGCGTCCTTCGACCGTGCGGCGCAGGCCCTGGCCGCGGGGATCGCCGCGACGGCCACACTGGTGGAGATCCGTATCGCCGTCATCGGCGGTGGTGTCGCGAACGCGGGCGAGGTGCTCTTCGCGCCGCTGCGCCGCTCGCTCCAGGACTACGCGACGCTCTCCTTCGTCCAGCAGATCAAGATCGCCCCCGCGCTGACGGGCACGGACGCCGGCCTGGTGGGCGCGGCGGCGGCGGCGACGCTGGCACGGCAGGACGAGGCCACGCCGACGACGGTCGCCTGACCCGGGGAGGGCCGGGGGTCCGGCCTGAGTCCGGGGCTTACCGGCGCCCCGGGACCGGGGCCCGCTCCGAGGCGGAGAACCGCCGGGTCCTTGCCCCCGTCCCGAGCGCGGCGCGCGTTCCCGGCGGTGCCCGTACCGGACCAGGACCTGCGGGAGCGGGGTCCCGTACAGCTCGGGGCGCGGGGCGGGCGCGGCTCGTGTCCGGGCCGTGGCCCGCGTCGGGACCTGGACCCGCCTGGGATCGGGGGTTCCGTCAAGGCCGGAGGCGCCGGGGCGGGCGGACTTCCGGCCCCGGCTCCGGGCGGCCCCGGCTCCGGGTGGCTCAGGCGGTGGAGGTGTCCAGGTCCCGGAGCATCGCTCGGACCCGGTCGAGTTCGGTCTCGGGATGGCCGATGCCGATGAGGACCGTGAGGGCCTGCTGCCAGGAGTCCCGCGCGGCGGACGGCGCGCCGGTCGCCTGGTGGGTCTCGCCCAGATGGATCAGGGTCTCCGCCTCGTTGAAGCGATGGCCCAGCGCCCGGTTGAGCCGAAGACTGCGCCGGTAGCACTCCTTGGCGTTGCCGTAGTCGCCGATCCGCTGGTAGGCGTAGCCCAGGGTGTCCCAGGTGCCCGCCTGACCGCGTTCGTCGTCGAGTTCCCGCTGCAGTGCCAGGGCCTCCCCGCAGTCGATGACGGCCTGTTGGTAGTCGCCGTGCTGGATACGGTCCCAGCCGAGCGCGTTCAGCGCCCGCGCCCGCCCCGACCGGTGGCCGCTCGACGTGAAGAGGTCGAGGGCCGCCAGATCGTGCTCGAACGCCGCCTGCTCGTCCCCCTCCAGCCCGCACAGCCAGCTCAGGGTGAGATGCGCGTGCGCCCTGCCCGTGTCGTCACCGAGATCCGTCGACAGGGTGAGCGCCAGCTCAAGTTCGTCCCGGGCCTCATCGGTGCGGGCGGTCTGGGCGAGGGCCCAGGCCAGTCCGCGGTGGCACTCCGCCTGCGCCGAGCGGTCGTCCAGCCGTACCGCCGCGGCCAGCGCCGCGCGCTGCCCGCTCTCCACCTCGTGCCAGTGCCCGAGCCGCGACTGGAAGGTGAGCGTGGCCCACGCCAGCTGCCACACACGTGTGTCGAGACCGAGACGCGCGGCGTGTTCGACGGCCGCGGTCAGCACCGGGTGCTCGCGGGTGAACCACTCCATCGCCTCGTCGTGGCCGGCGAACCGCTCCGGCGTCAGCCCCGCCGCGGGCGGCGGCAGCGTGAGCGGGTCCCGGTGCGGGAGGAGCAGCCTGTCGGCCGCGTGCGCGGTGTGGATGTAGTGGTCGAACAGACGGTCGAGCGCGGTGGTGCGCTCGGCCTCCGTGTCGAAGGTCCCGGCGAGTTCGGTGGCGTAGGCGCGCAGCAGATCGTGGCAGGTGTAGCGGTTGGGCGTGTGTTCCTGGACGAGATGCGCGGCGTGCAGGGTACGCAGATGGGCGCGGAGGCGTGAGAGCGGAAGCCCGGTGAGACCGGCGGCGGCCGGCAGCCCGATATCGGCGCCCGGTGCCAGACTCAGCAGCCGGAACACCCGGGCCGTGGGCGCGTCGAGAGCCTCGTACGAGGACGCGAAGACCGCCCGGAGGTCGGTCGCCGTCTCACCCGCGTCCAAGGCGTCGAGCCGGGTCGCGGCCTCGTGCAGCTCCGAGGCCAGCGCCGCGAGCGGCAGCGCGGGATTCATCGTGGCGCGCGCGGCCAGGATGCTGATGGCCAGCGGCAGCCCCGCGCAGTGCTCCAGCAGCGTGGCGGCGGCGTCGGGCTCGGCGGCGATCCTGGCGGCGCCGAGGTGGCGTGTCAGCAGTTCGAGCGCCTCCGCCTCGGTGAGGACGTCCAGTGTGACGGGCGTGCCGCCGTGCGCGGCGGTCAGTCCGGTGAGCTGGTGGCGGCTGGTGACCAGGACCGTACAGGTGGGGCTGCCTGGCAGCAGCGGCAGCACCTGGCTGGTGGAGCGGGCGTTGTCGAGCAGGATGAGCAGACGTTTGCCCGCAGTCAGGCTCCGGTAGAGCGCTGCCTGCGCGTCCGGGGCCGCCGGGATCGTGCCCTGGGGCGCTCCGAGGGCCTCCAGGAAGGCGCGTAGCGCCACCGTCGCCGGCAGAGGGGCGCCGGACGGCGAGAAGCCGCGCAGATCGGCGTAGAGCTGTCCGTCGGGGAAGCACTCCTGGCGGCTGTGGGCCCAGCTCAGGGCGAGCCATGTCTTGCCGATACCGCCGGTGCCGCCGATCGTCGAGATCACCACGGTGCCGCTGTGCTCGGCCCGCGGCTCCAGCAGCCTTCCCAGCCGGGCGAGTTCGCGGCTGCGTCCGGTGAACATCGGCGGCGGGGCGGGCAGTTGGCGTGGTACGGGAGCGGGCGGCGCCGCCGGCTCCACGGAGGAGCGGAGCACGGGCGCGGACTTGTCGAGCGCCGGATCGGCCGTCAGTATCCGCTGGCGCAGCTCGCGCAGCGGCGGCCCGGGGTCGGTGCCCAGCTCCGTGGCGAGCCGTTCCCGGGTCTCCTCGTAGCGGGCGAGGGCGTCGGCGGGCCGGCCGTCGCGGTACAGGGCCAGCATGAGCTGGCCGACCAGCCGTTCGTCCAGCGGGTGCGCCTCGATGCGGGTCGCCAGCTCGGCGGGCAGCCCGGTGTGCCGGCCGGACCGTAACCGGATGTCGACCAGGTCCAGTTCGGCGGCGTGTCTCTCCCGGCGCAGGGCCTCGCGCAGGGAGTTGAACCACGGGCTGTCCTGCTCGGTGGGGACATCCCCCCGCCACAGCGCGAGCGCCTTCTCGAACAGCGCCTCGGCATCGGTGTCGTCGACCGTACGCGCGCGTTCGACGAGTTCGCGGAAACGGTGCAGATCGACGGCGGACGTGTCGACGGTCAGTACATAGCCGCCGGAGCGCCGCTCGATGTCCGCGTCGCCCGCGGCGGGGGAAAGGGCCTGGCGCAGCCGGGAGATATAGCTGTAGAGCGACGCCTGCGCCCGCTGCGGAGGACGCTCGCCCCATACCCGGTCGATCAGCCGGTCGACCGATACGACCCTGTTCGCGTCGACCATCAGTGCCGCCAGCACACAGCGCTGCCGGGCATGCCCCAGCGCCACCGGCCGGCCGTCGAGCCGTGCCTCGACACATCCCAGCAAACCGAACTCCACCGGCAATCCGATCACCCCCCTGGCCCGGACCCTAACGCGTCGAAAGTCCGGGCCGACCTGCCGATTCCAGGTTTTCTCAAGGTTGGCCCAAAGTCGGCCAAGCAAAGTAATCCCTGACGCCGGAGCCGTTGGGGAGGGCGGCGGGGGAGGGTGCCGGCAACGGCACGGCCGCGACTCGGCTCCGGGGCCGGACCACGAACGGGGGGCGTGGTCCGGCCGGCGTTCCGAGCCCGTGAAGACCGACCGGACAGGATCTAGCGGGTCGTCTGGCACGCCACGCGTCGGCTGCCGCGGAACTTCACGCACAGTTCCACGTTGCTGCCCGTGTGCGCCGTGGGCCAGCCATGGGTCAGCGCCTTGCCCGAGCGGGTGGCCATCGCCGTGTCGAGGTGCTGTCCGTCGCGGAACAGCGACACGGGTCGGGCGGTGACATGCTCCGGCGGATTGGTCCAGATGCCGGTGACCGCGTTCCGTCCGCCCTCGCCGTCCAGCCGGATACAGATCTGCGGCCCGGAGAAGTGGTGGGTGCAGGCGCTGCTGTCGGCCGCCGCGGGGGGCGCGGTCAGTGAGACCGCGATGCCCGCCAGCGCGAGGGCCAGGGCGGACCGCCGTCCGCGCGGGCGGCGCCCCGGGCCCGTGAGCGCGGCGGGGACGGCCGGAGCGGCCGGTGTTCTGGATATACGCATAAAGGATGTCTCCGGGTCGTACGGCGCTCGGGTGCGGGACCGGGTCGGGTGCGTACCGGGGCGCGGACGGCGCCCCCACACACTCCTACGCCTACGACGCGGACTCGGTCGCCTGCTGCGGCACGATCACGAGGAAGACGTCCGAGTCGAGGTCCATCACGACCTCCGCCGGCGTCCCCTCGTCCCTCCGCGCCCGCGCGAACTCCTCCGCGGGCCAGCTGCCGCGCGGTCCTCCCGCGGGAAATTTCTCCAGCACCGTCCGACACATTGGATGCCCCCTTGTCACATCGAGTTCCAACGATGTTCCTCGGGGTTGTGTTACGGCCCAGCACGGACATCGCTTCGTACAGTGGACGTTCCCGGCCTCGGTACGACATCGAACCGGCCACAGCTCGGCAACAGCGCCTCATGTGAGCCCATGGCCCGATCGGGCGGGGGTTTCCGGGGCAGGGTGTTGCGGGCAGTCCACTGGAGGCTACGGAAGAGGGGGAACCGTGATCGTCTGGATCAACGGTGCGTTCGGAGCGGGCAAGACCAGTACCGCACGCGAACTGATCGACCTGATCCCGAACTGCACGCTGTACGACCCCGAGCTGATCGGCGGGGAAGTGGAGCAGCTTCTGCCGCAGAAGAGGCTCGCCGAGGTCGGCGACTATCAGGACCTGCCGATCTGGCGGCGTCTGGTGGTCGACACCGCAGCGGCCCTGCTGGCCGAGGTGGGAGGGGCGCTCGTCGTACCCATGACCCTGCTGCGGCAGGAGTACCGGGACGAGATCTTCGGCGGGCTCGCCTCCCGCCGTATCCCGGTCCGTCATGTGTTGCTTGCTACAGATGAAACGATCCTGCGAGGACGGATAGCGGCTCGTCGGGTGGCGGAGGACGATCCCGAGGTGAACGAGCGCACCCGGCGGTGGTGCTACGAGCACATCGAGCCCTACCGCGCCGCGCTCGGCTGGCTGACCGGCGACGCCCATGTGATCGACAACACCGGACTCACGGCCCGGGAGACGGCCGTCTCCCTCGCGGCGGCGGTGGAGACCGGCGAGGCGGGCGTCAGCGAGATCGTCCAGACGCCCGAGCCGACCGCCGAGACCCTCGCCGCCGGGGTGCTGCTCTTCGACGAGCAGGACCGGGTGCTGCTCGTGGATCCCACGTACAAACCCGGCTGGGAGTTCCCCGGCGGGGTGGTGGAGGCGGGCGAGGCGCCCGCGCGGGCCGGGATACGGGAGGTCGCCGAGGAGATAGGCATAGAGCTGACCGAGGTGCCCCGGCTGCTGGTGGTCGACTGGGAACCACCGCGCCCGCCGGGATACGGCGGGCTGCGGCTGATCTTCGACGGCGGGAGGCTGCCCGCGCGGCTGGCCGGCACACTGCTGCTGCCCGGACGCGAGCTGAGGGGCTGGCGCTTCGTCGGTGAGGAGGAGGCGGCGGGGCTGCTGCCGCCGGCGCGGTACGAGCGGCTGCGCTGGGCGCTGCGCGCGCGGGAGCGCGGGACGGTACTCAACCTGGAGGACGGTGTCCCGGTCGGCTGACCCCGGCCGGGACTCCGTCCTGCGAATTGAGGCACGGCCCGCCGCGCGCTCCGGCACCGTCCGCTCCGGCACCGGCACCGCGCGCTCCGGCCCCGCGCACTCCGGCGCCGTCCGCTCCGGCGCCGTCCGGTGCGGTGCAGTCCGTTGCGGTCCGATCCAAGAGGACCGGATCGAGGAAGACCGGCCGGGCAGCCTCGGCGGGGCCCGGTCAGACACCGCCCCGGCCGAGGTCGCCGAAGCCCGGGGTGGGGTCGCCGTGGCCGTAGCAGACCGTGGACGGGGCCAGCGCCACCAGCCGGCGCATCGACTCCTGGGCGCGCTCCCGGTCCACATTGAGGACACCCAGCATGATCCCGCCCACGGAGGCGATCGTGTCGCCCACGAACAGCACTCCGTGGCGCGGCAGATGGACGGCGATCGAGCCGTCGGTGTGCCCGGGAGCGTGCACCACCCGGGCCCCGCCGCCGAAGTCCAGCTCGTCGCCGTCCTCCAGCTCGCGGTCGACCCGGGTGGGCGGTGCCACCGGCACCGTCAGCCCGCGCTCGTACAGCGGGATCTCCCAGTCCAGCGGCACCGGGTCGGGCACCGGCACGTCCCCGCGTACCACCGGGGCGTCGAGCCGGTGCGCGAGCACCTCGGCGCCGTACCGTTCGGCCAGCTCCCCGGCGGCGCCCACATGGTCGCGGTGGCAGTGGGTGAGGACGATACGGCGCAGCGCCCCCGGGTCCGCCCCCAGGCTTCTGATCGCCCGCTCGATGTCCGCCGCGGCATCGCTGTATCCCGCGTCGACGAGGGTGAGTTCCTCGCCGTCATGGCCGTCGCCCCCGCCGTCGCCCCGGCCGTCGCCGTCGTCGCGCCAGAGATAGGCCTGGCCGATCGGGAAGCGGAGCATATGCAGCCGGGGGTGAATCTCCACGAGGTCGATGAGGTCCATACGGCGAACGTACGCAGCCGTGTCCGTCCGCCGTAAGGATCTACGCTTTCGGCGATCTCCGCTCTCCGCTGAACTCAACCCCGCTTGGAGCCCGCGTAGTTGAGCAGGAAGTGCGCCTCGGCCACCGAGAGCCGCTCCAACTCCTCAGGAGAGACACTCTCGTTCACCGCGTGGATCTGCGCCTCCGGCTCGCTCAGCCCGATCAGCAGGATCTCCGCCTTCGGATACAGCGCGGCCAGGGTGTTGCAGAGCGGAATGGAACCGCCCTGACCGGCCGTCTGCATGTCCTGTCCCGGGTACGCGATCCGCATCGCGTCCGCCATCGCCGTGTACGCCGGGCTCGACGTGTCCGCGCGGAACGGCTCACCCTGGCCGACGTGTTCCGTCGACACCCGCGCCCCCCACGGCGTGTGCTTCTCGATGTGCGCGGTCAGCAGCTTCGTCGCCTCGGCCGCGTCCTGGCCCGGCGGTACGCGCAGACTGACCGTCGCCCGCGCGCTCGCCTGGATGGACGGCGTGGCACCGACCACCGGCGGGCAGTCGATGCCCAGCACGGTGACGGCGGGACGTGCCCAGATCCGGTCGCTGACCGAGCCGTGGCCGATCAGACCGACCCCGTCGAGCACCTTGGCGTCCGCGCGGAAGTCGGCCTCCTCGTAGACGAGTCCGTCCCAGTCGGCGTCCGCGGCCAGACCGTCCACCGTCGTGGAACCGTCCTCGGCCCGCAGCGAGTCCAGCACCCTGATCAGGGCGGCGAGCGCGTCGGGAGCGGCTCCGCCGAACGACCCCGAGTGCAGATTGCCTTCGAGCGTGTCGATCCGTACGCGCAGCATCGTCATCCCGCGCAGGGTGGCCGTGACCGTGGGCAGCCCCAGCCGGAAGTTCCCGGTGTCGCCGATGACGATCGTGTCGGCGGCGAGCAGCTCCGGGTGCGCCTCCGCGTACCGTTCGAGACCGCCGGTGCCCTGTTCCTCCGAACCCTCGACGATCACCTTGACGGTCACCGGGACGCCGCCGTTGGCCTTGAGGGCGCGCAGCGCGAGCAGATGCATCAGGAAGCCGCCCTTGCAGTCGGCCGCGCCGCGCCCGAACCAGCGGCCGTCACGTTCGGTCAGCTCGAAGGGGGGCGTCAGCCAGTCCGACTCGTCGAGCGGCGGCTGTACGTCGTAGTGCGCGTAGAGCAGCACCGTCGGGGCGTTCTCGGGGCCGGGCAGCAGACCGTAGACGGACTGTGTACCGTCCGGGGTGTCGAGGACGGAGACATCCTGGAACCCTTCGGCGCGCAGCGCGTCGGCCACCCACACCGCGGCGGCCTCGCACTCGCTCCTGGGGAACACCGCTGGATCCGCCACCGAACGGAAGGCCACCAGTTCCGCGAGCTCGGTACGGGCACGGGGCAGCAGGGACGCCACGGTCTCGGCGATCGGATTGGCGGTCATGGGCACGCTCCTGGTGGGTGCGTCGTTGTCACAGTAGGGGTACGTCGAAGGGTTCAGCAGATCCTCCCACAGCGGGCTTGCCGGGCCAGCGCCGTAGGATGCCGTTCGACAACAGGGGCCACCGGTCGGATCAGGAGCAGAAGCACATCGTGAGCAGCGAGAACGCAGACGCCGGAAGCGAGCACGACGAGCCGGTATGGGATGTCGTCGTGGTCGGCGCAGGGCCGGCGGGAGCCTCCGCGGCATACGCGGCGGCGGTCGCGGGCCGTCAGGTGCTGCTGGTTGAGAAAGCCGAGTTGCCCCGCTACAAGACCTGCGGGGGCGGGATCATCGGGCCCTCGCGCGACGCGCTGCCGCCGGGCTTCGAGCTGCCGCTCAGGGACCGCGTCCACGCGGTGACGTTCTCGCTGAACGGAAAGCTGGCCCGCACCCGCCGTTCCAAGCGGATGCTCTTCGGACTGCTCAACCGCCCGGAGTTCGACGCGAGTCTGGTGGAGCACGCCCAGAAGGCCGGTGCGGTGCTCCGTACGGGTGTGACGGTCTCCCGGGTCGAGCAGCACGGCCCCGCCGTGCCCGACCGCCGTACGGTCGCCGTCGTCCTCGCCGACGGTGAGACGGTGCTGGCGCGTGCCGTGGTCGGGGCCGACGGCAGTGCGAGCCGGATAGGCGCGCACGTCGGGGTCAAGCTCGACCAGGTGGATCTGGGTCTGGAGGCGGAGATCCCGGTGCCGCCGACGGTCGCGGAGGACTGGGCGGGACGGGTGCTCATCGACTGGGGCCCGCTGCCCGGGAGTTACGGGTGGGTGTTCCCCAAGGGGGACACACTCACGGTCGGGGTGATCTCGGCGCGGGGCGAGGGCGCCGCGACCAAGCGCTATCTGGAGGACTTCATCGCCCGTCTCGGGCTGGCCGGGTTCGAGCCGTCCATCTCGTCCGGGCATCTCACCCGCTGCCGCAGCGACGACTCCCCGCTCTCGCGCGGCCGGGTGCTGGTGTGCGGGGACGCGGCGGGGCTGCTGGAGCCCTGGACCAGGGAGGGGATCTCCTTCGCCCTGCGGTCCGGGCGGCTGGCGGGGGAGTGGGCGGTACGGATCTCCGAGGCGCACGACGCCGTGGACGCGCGCCGTCAGGCGCTGAACTACGCGTTCGCGATCAAGGCCGGCCTCGGTGTGGAGATGGGCGTCGGCCGGCGGATGCTCGCGATCTTCGAGCGCCGGCCGGGGCTGCTGCACGCGGCGATCACCGGTCTGCGCCCGGCCTGGAACGCGTTCGCGGACATCGCCCGGGGCTCGACCTCGCTGGCCGGTCTCGTACGGAACCATCCGCTGGCCCGGCGCGCGCTGGATGTGCTGGACCGCAGGCAGGCGGCGTCGGCCGCGATGACCGAGGAGAGCGCGCCGGAGACCGTCGCCGCGTCGGAGGCGGGCGCGAAGGAGTGAGCCGCCGGTGAGCCGCCGACCGCGGCCCGAGTCTGCCTTTCGCGCGCCCGTCCGCCGCAGGTCCGTTTGCCGCGCGCCCCTTGGTCGCGTGTCCCTTGGTCACGCGTCCCGTCGTCGCATGTCCCTTCCTCTCACGCCCGTTCGTCCCGCCTCTTTCTGATCAGGAGTCCGTCCTGATCAGAAAGACGGGGTGGTCGGGCGCCGCCGCGAGGATCTCCGCGTCCGAGGACTTCGCGGTCACCCCCTGGAAGTACTGGTTGACCTCCCAGCCCCAGCGCTCCAGATAGGTGCGCAGCACCGCGAGCTTCTCGCCGTCGGGGATCTCGGTGGCGGTGAACGTCCGGATCCTGCGGCCCACCCGAAGCTCACCGCCGCCCGCGGCACGCATGTTCCGTACCCACTGCGAGTGGCCACGGGCCGAGATCAAGTACTGGCTGCCCCCATAGGTGTGCGGGTTGACGGGGATGCGCTGCATCTGGCCGCTCTTGCGGCCCCGCACGGACAGCTCCGCCGTGCCCAGCACGCTCACCCCGTGCCGGGCGAGCCGCCCGACCAGGCTGTTCAACCTGACACCGAACGCGCCGGCCTTGAGGTAGTACGGCTCCGACATGGTGACTCCCCTGAGATTGTGAGAGCGGTGCTCTCGCTTGAGAGCAGTGTGCACTGAACGGGTGCTCCTGAGCAAGAGCGGTGCTCTCGATTTAGGGCGATGCTCCGGAACATGGCACACTGCTCTCCATGACGACGATCCGTGGAGCCAGGGAACGAGCCCGTAGCGAAGTCACGGCGGCCATCAAGGACGAGGCGCGCAGACAGCTCGCGGCCGAGGGCGCGGCGAGGCTCTCACTCCGTGCCGTCGCCCGCGAGCTGGGCATGGTGTCGTCCGCGCTCTACCGCTACTTCCCGAGCCGGGACGAGCTGCTGACGGCACTGATCATCGACGCCTACGACGCGGTCGGCTCGGCCGCCGAACAGGCCCTCGCCACCGGGGACTTCGCCGCCCCCGCCGATCCCGCGTCCTCTGATTCCGCCGAGCCCGCCGAGCCCGCCGATTCCGCCGCTCCCGCCGAATCCGTCGAGTCGGCCGCCGGTCCCCACGAGCCGGTCGATCATGTCGGCCGCTGGACCGCCGTCTGCGCGGCGGTACGGGCCTGGGCCCTCGCCCATCCGCACGAATACGCGCTGATCTACGGCTCTCCCGTACCCGGCTACTCGGCGCCCCAGCTCACCGTCGCGCCCGCGTCCCGCGTCGCACTCACGCTGATCTCCGTGGCCCAGGACGCCCACCGCGCGGGCGGGATCACACTTCCCGCGCTCTCCGACGAACTGCGCCCGGAGGCGGAACGGCTGACCGCGCGATTCGATTTCGGTCTGCCGCCGGAGGTGGTGGCGGCGCTGGTGGCGTCCTGGGCGGAGCTCTTCGGTCTGCTCTCGTTCGAGGTCTTCGGCCAGTTCAACGATCTCGTCGAGGCCCGTGACGAGCTCTTCGCGCAGGGCACGCGACGCCTGGCGCACAACGTCGGACTGCCCGAGGCCGGAGCGCGGGCCACCGGTCGGGCCGCCGGTACCGTTCCCGGCGGCGTCGCCGGGTCCTGAGCTCGTCCGATGTCCGTGGTGTCCGCCGTGGACCGGGCGTACCGCGGACCGGGCCGTACTCCTCAGGGAGTATGTGTGATCGCCACGCACGGCTGACGCCCGGACCTCCGGGCCGGTCTAGCGTGACCGGTATGGAAGAGCAGCCCACCCGCCGAGACCGGGCCGGCGGCGGTCCCGCCGGCCGCCGCGGCGGTCCGCCCTGGCCGCAGGGCGGACGCTCCTGGTCGCGGGGGTCGTGGGGCGGTCCGCCGTTCCGGCTGCCCCGGGGACGCGACGGCGGACCGGGCGGTGGACCCGGTGCCGGACTGGGCCGTGTCGGACTGGGCCGTGTCGGACTGGGCCGTGCCGGACTGGGCCGTGTCGGACCGGGCCGTGTCGGACCGGGCTGTGCCGGACCGGGCGGTGGGTCCGGCCGGTGGTCCGGGCAGGGCGTCGGTGGCCGTTCCGGCGGCGGTCCCGGCCGACGGTCCGTCGAGCCCGCCCTGTGGTCCGGCGGCGGCCCCGGCCTCCGGTCCGGCGCCGGGCGGCCGGGCCGTCGGCCGCCCTGGCCCTCGACCCTGTTCCTGGCCGTCCTCGTCCTCGTCGGAACCGCCTTCGCCGCGGCCGACCAGCACGGCGAGCGTCTCCCCCTCGACATCTACGCGCGGCTGCTGCTGCTCGCGGGACCCGCCCTGCTGCTCTTCCGCCGCCGCCACCCGGTCGTCTCCGTCTTCGGCGTCTCGGCGAGCACCCTGGTCTACTTCGCCGCCGGCTATCCGTACGGACCGGTCTTCATCACCGTCGGCGTGGCCTGCTTCGCCGCGATCGTCGAGGGCCACCGGCGGGCGGCGTGGTGGGCCGTCGGACTGCTCTGGGCCGGCCATACGCTCATCGTGCACTGGCTCTACCGGTGGCTGCCCCCGCAGCACGACCGCGCGGCGCCCTGGGGACAGGAACTCGTCATCGCCGCCTTCGTGTTCGCCCTCTGCGCGGCCTCCGACGTCATCCGGGTCCGCAGGGAGCAGTGGGCCAGGGAGGGCGCCGAGCGGCAGGCGGCCGAGAAGCGCAGACAGAACGAGGAGCGGCTGCTGATCGCCCGTGAGCTGCATGACGTGCTCGCCCACTCCATCTCCGTCATCAATGTCCAGGCGGGCGTGGGACTCGCCCTGCTCGACTCCGACCCGGAACAGGCCCGTACGGCGCTCACCACCATCAAGGCGGCGAGCAAGGAGGCGCTGGGCGAGGTACGGCAGGTCCTCGACACGCTCAGAACCCCCGGCGACGCCCCGCGCGCGCCCGCCCCCGGCCTCGACCGGCTGCCCGAACTCGTAGAACAGGCCGCGGGCGCCGGACTCACCGTCGAGGTCCTGCGCGACGGACGCCCGGTCGCACTGCCGCCCGGTGTCGATCTGGCCGCCTTCCGGATCGTCCAGGAGGCGCTGACCAATGTGGTGCGCCACTCGGTGTCCCGTACGGCACAGGTCCGGGTCGGCCACGCGCCCGGACTGCTCGAACTCGGTGTCGACGACGCGGGCCCCGCGGCCGGCGGGGACGCCGGTGGCACGGGCAACGGGCTGGTCGGAATGCGTGAGCGAGCCGCCGCGCTCGGTGGCACTATCGAGGCCGGACCGCACCCCGGCGGAGGGTTCCGCGTCCGGGCGACGATTCCCCTGAGGACCGATGAGTGACCGTTTCCCCCGAGGACCGAGGAGGGACCGAGGAGTGACCGTTGAGGATCGAGCCGGGAGAGGAGTGAGCGTGAGCGTGATCCGTGTACTGCTCGCCGACGACCAGTCGCTGGTACGGGCGGGGTTCCGCGCACTGCTCGACGCCCAGCCGGACATCGAGGTCGTCGGAGAGGCCGCCGACGGGGAGGAGGCGCTGCGCGGGGTACGCGAACTCCGACCCGACGTGGTGCTGATGGACATCCGGATGCCACTGCTGGACGGGTTGGCGGCCACCCGCGGGATCACCGGGGCCGGCGGGCTCGACCAGGTGAAGGTGGTCATGCTCACCACCTTCGAGCTCGACGAGTACGTCTTCGAGGCGATCCGCTCCGGCGCCTCCGGCTTTCTGGTCAAGGACACCGAGCCGGATGAACTGCTGCGCGCGGTACGGGCGGTGGTGGCGGGTGACGCGCTGCTCTCGCCGGGGGTGACGCGCAGGCTCATCGCGGAGTTCGCGTCCCGCTCCAAGGTCCCGACGGATGTCGCGGGGCTGGCCGAACTGACCGAGCGTGAGCGGGAGGTGATGGCGCTGGTCGGTATCGGTCTCTCCAACGAGGAGATCGCCCGACGGCTGGTCGTCAGCCCGCTCACGGCCAAGACGCATGTCAGCAGGACGATGGTGAAGCTGGGCGCCCGCGACCGGGCCCAACTGGTCGTTCTCGCCTATGAGTCGGGGCTGGTACGACCGGGGTGGCTCGGCTGAGCCTCCGGGGCGGTCCCCGGCCCGGACGGGCCGGTCTCACCGTCCGTGCCCGCCCGTCGGGGGAAACGCCAGAGGACCTGGACGACCCGCCCCACGAAGGCGAGAGCCGCCACGACCGCGCCGGTACGCCGGAGGAACTCCGGGACGGCGGACGCGTCGCGTATGCCAGGTGTCAGGCCTCGCGCGGGTGCGAGGGCCGCCGCGGGTCGCGCAGCAGCCGTACGAAACCACCCAGCGCCGCCGCCTGGATCAGCACCGAGAGCACCAGCGCGGGATAGACGAACGCGGCGGAGTCGGCGAACGTACCGCCGACCAGCTCACCGCCCATGAAGAAGACGAAGACGGTCGGCGCCGCGAGGAAGAACAGCCACACTCCCGCGAACGACGCGTCCTGGTGCTGTACGAAGAGGGTGTCGACCGCGACGAAGACGGTCGTCGCCGCGACCAGACCGAGATAGACCTGGGACACGCGGTTCCCGAAGGTCAGCCGCGCGAGTGTGGTCAGCAGTCCAGAAGCCATGATCTTCTCCCTGAGGTGTGATGGTTCCAGGGTGCGCCGGATGGAACGGCTGTGCCTGAGTACGCCTACTCACCTGCTCGCTCCCTCCGCTCGGGCGCCCGGTCCGCTCACCCGCGCATGCCGGTGCCCGTGCCGGCGTCCGCTCCTTCACGCCTGCTCGTTCCGGGCTCGTTCACGCCTGCTGGGGCGCCTGCCGATGAGGTGGCTGACGCGCCGGTTCCGCCGATACGTTCCGCGCGGCGTGGGCGACGACCGCGGCGGCCGCCGCCAGCAGCGCGACGGTGGTGAGGGCGAGCGGCAGCGAGAACCAGTCGGCCAGGAAACCGATCGCGGGCGGGCCCAGCAGCATCCCGCCGTACCCCAGCGTGGACGCGGTGGCGACACCGCCGGGTCCCGCCAGCGCGCCCGCGCGGCCGACGGCCACGGGGAAGATGTTGGCGAGGCCGAGCCCGGCCACGGCGAAGCCCGCAAGGGCCGCCCAGGCGGTCGGCGCGAGGGCGCCGAGCAGCATTCCGAGCGCGGCGGTGAGGCCGCCGAGGACCAGGGCGCGGTTCTGGCCGAGCCGCTCCAGCAGGACCGTGCCGGAGAGCCGTCCCGCCGTCATGGCGAGGGCGAAGAGGGAGTAACCGGCGGCGGCGAGCCCGGGGGAGGCGCCGAGGTCCTCGGTGAGATGGAGCGCGCTCCAGTCGGCCATGGCCCCCTCGCCGTACGCCGTGCACAGGGCGATCACCCCGAGGAGCAGAACCACCCGCCGGGTGCTCCGCTCACGCTCGCGCGGCGCGTGCGCGACACCCGCCTCGGCACCGGGGACGGGCGCCGGTACGGGGGCGGGTAGGAGTACGGGTGCGGCCTGTCGCAGCAGCACGGGCCCGGTCACCGCGGTCACCAGCAGTCCCGCACCGGTCAGAAGCAGAAGGTGGACGGTGGGGGAGAGACCGCCCGCGACCAGCCCGCCGAGCCCGGCCCCCACCATCCCGCCGAGGCTGTAGGCCGCGTGGAAGCTGGAGATCACCGGCCGCCGCAGGGCCGCGACGAGATCGACGGCCGCGCTGTTCATGGAGACGTTGAGAGCACCGTAGGCCGTGCCGAAGAGCAGCAGCACCAGGCCGAGCGTCAGGGCCGAGTGTGCCTGCGGCGGCAGCGCGATGCTCAGCGAGAGCAGCACCATGGACACCACCGTCACGGGATGGCTGCCGAACCGCTGACAGAGCCGCCCGGTGAACACCATCGTGACAACGGCACCCGCGGATACGCCCAGCAGGGCGAGCCCGAGATCGCTCTCGGAAGCCCCGGTCTGCTCCTTGATCGCGGGGATACGGACCACCCAGCCGGCGAACATGAAGCCGTCGAGGGCGAAGAAGACGGTCAGCGCGGTACGGAGCCGGGACAACGAGGAGCGCGCCGCGGGGTCCTTGTCGTCGCCCCCCGAGACGGCCGTCCCTACTTTGTTTAGATGCGGCACAAAATGAGAATAGGCGCGGGGAGCGATCCGTACAAGCTGCGGCCCAGGACGCCGTCACGCCTTCGGATCATGGGAGACTCGCCTCCATGAACGGCAAGGGGACCACTACCCGGACGAGGCTGGAGAGAGGCCGCGGCGCGCTCGGCCCTGCGCTGGAGCTGGTTCATACGGGCCGCGCGCCCACCCGGGCCGTGCTCACCGCGGAGCTGGGTGTCACCCGCGCCACGGCCGGAGCGGTCGCCGCGGAGCTGGAGGCACTCGGGCTGATCCGGGTCGACTCGCGGCCCGGCGCCGCCGCGGGCTCCCAGGGACGGCCCTCGCACCGGCTGTCGGTCGACGACAAGGGACCCGTCGCCCTCGCCGCCCAGGTGCATGTCGACGGCTTCCGGGTCGCGCTGGTCGGGCTCGGCGGCCGTATCGTCGCCACCGCGCCCGGCTGCGGTACGGTCTCGGCCGACCCGGCGCAGGTGCTGGGGGAGGCCGTGGAGGCCGGGGCCGCGCTGCTGCGCTCCACCGGACGGCGCTGTGTGGGCGCGGGCCTCGCCGTGCCCTCGGCCGTCGCAGAGCCGGGGGGCACCGCCCTCAACCCGCTGCACATCGCCTGGTCGGCCGGCGCCCCGGTCCGGGACGTCTTCGCCGAACGGGTACGCGCGGCCGGTATCGAGGGCCCCGCCTTCACCGGTAACGACGTCAACCTCGCCGCCCTCGCCGAGCACCGGCACGGCGCCGGCCGCGGTGCCCAGCATCTGCTCTGTGTCGCCACGGGACACCGCGGTGTCGGTGGCGCGCTCGTCCTCGACGGCCGTCTGCACACCGGCAGTTCGGGCCTCGCCCTCGAAGTCGGCCATCTCACGGTCAACCCGGAGGGGCGGCCCTGCTACTGCGGCGGGAAGGGCTGTCTCGATGTCGAGGCCGACCCGCTGGCCTTTCTCACCGCCGCGGGCCGCGCGCCGGGTCCCGAGGTCTCCCTGCTCCAGCAGTCGCGCGATCTGCTCCGTACGGAGTACGCCGACCCCGCCGTACGCCGGGCCACCGAGGAACTGATCGACCGGCTGGGGCTGGGTCTCGCCGGGCTGGTCAATATCCTCAACCCCGACCGGATCATCCTCGGCGGGCTCCACCGCGAACTGCTCGACGCGGATCCGGAGCGGCTGCACGCGGTCGTGGCCGACCGCAGTCTGTGGGGCCGGGGCGGCGGCGTACCGATTCTGTCCTGCACCCTCGATCACAACAGCCTGGTGGGCGCGGCCGAGGTGGCGTGGCAGCCGGTGCTGGACGACCCGCTGGGCGCGCTCACTCACTGAGTTCCGCGCGCTGCGGCTGCGACAGATGCAGGACCTGATAGCGGTCGCCCACCTCGCGCGGGGTGTCGTGCTCCCACAGCGTGAAGTGGACCAGCTCCCAACGGCGCGGATCGAGCGCCAGCGCCGCGCTCACGACGCCGTCGAGACCGGCCAGCCGCTCGGTCTCCCGTACCGCCGCGTCGGCCGACGCGCGCAGGGCCGTGCCCTCGGGGAGGTGCTGGCGACGGCGTACGGCCGTGCGCGGCACGCTCGTCTGGGCGGGGCCCTCCACATGGAGCAGACCCGTCCAGTAACGCACCACGGGCCGCCCGAAGTCCCGCACGAGACCGTCGAATCCGGCCCCCAGGAGGAACGCGTTCATCGCGTCGGCGGCGTTCCAGATGTAGAACGGCGCGTACTGGTTCACCGGCGAGCCGTCGGCGAGCTCGCGGATCAGATACGCCTTCAGGCCGAGCCCTGGAAAGTCGTCCAGGAGCGGGCCCTTGTCCACGACGCGTTTGCGGATGATTCCCATGTCGTAGTCGGCGGGAAGGGTGATCTCGTACTGCATGGTGTGCATCGGATGCTCCCTGTCCTGAGATGTGAGTGGTCCCGCACCGGTCCGGGGCACTCTCTAGGCATGGCGCGCGGCACTGTCGGCATGGCGCGCGTCGGGGGCGAGCAGCGCGAGCAGTCCGCGCACGCCCGCGTCGAACGCCGCGGGTGAGCCGGTGGCGCGGGCCAGGACATAGCCGCCCTGGACGGTCGCGACCACTGTCGACGCGATCTCCGCGGGAACGAGACCGGCGGCGAACTCGCCCTGTCTCTGGCCCTCTTCGACGACTCCGGACAGCCGGCCCCGCAGCCAGTCGACCGTCTCGTCGACCGGGGCCCGGAGGGTGTCGTCGGCGATGATGTCGGGGTCCATCGTGAGCCGTCCGATCGGACAGCCGCGCAGCACATCGCGCTCGCGCAGCAGATACGCCGAGATCCGGCCGTACGCCGAACCGTCCCCGCCGAGCGTCGCCTCGGCCGTCGCCCGGAGTTCCGCGGCGGTACGCCGTATCGCGGCCAGCGCCAGCGCGGGCTTGCCCGTGAAGTGGTGGTACATGCTGCCCTGGCCCGCATCGGCCCGCTGCTGGATCGACTTGGGACTGGTGCCCACATAGCCCCGGTCCCACAGCAGCTCGCGGGTGGCCTCGATCAGACGCTCGGAAGTGCTCACACGATTACCGTACATACTAGTAGGTACAGAATCCAGCGCGAGTTCGGCGGGGGAGCACCGCGCGAACGGGGCGCACTTCCGAGGTGGTACGCGTACGGCTCCGGCCGGGCGCACCGCCGCCCCGCTTGCCGCCCCGCTCGCCGCGCCGCGCGAGACCGCGGTGGACCATTCGGGTGGCTCCCGGCCCCGCGCGCTCACCGGAACGGTCCTGGACGTGCGCGCGGTCAGCTCACCGTGACCGACCGGACCGTGGCGGCCCGGTGCTCGCCGGCCAGAGCGCCGGACTCGAAGCCCGGGAAGGGGCCTTCGGTCGTCGCCCCGTACACCGGACGCAGGGCCAGGGAGAGTGCGGCCGGCGGCGTGGGGAGCGTGAACCAGATGCTCTTGCCCGTATCGCCCCGGGCGCGCACGCCCCAGCTCTCGCTCACGGCCGCGATCAGTGCGAGACCGCGGCCGCCTGTGTCGAAGGGATTGGCACGATTGACCGTCGGTATCCGGGGGTCGTGGTCACTGACCGAGACCATGAGGCGTTCGAGCAGCAGCTCGATGTCGACGGTGCACTGCTTGTCGGGCTGTGCGTGGCGGTGGACGTTGGTCAGCAGCTCGGTGACGCCGAGTGCCGCTTGGTCGATCAAAGGATCGAGATGCCAAGAACGCAATTGTGCGGAGATGATTCTGCGGACCTGACCGATCCGCGACGGCAGGGCCTGGAGCTCCACCGTGCAATGCCTGCGGGGCTGGCTGATCACGGCTGCGACTCCCCGAAATGAGGTCCGGAAGACGACGAAGGATCGGATCCAGCAACTCGCTCGCTGGCTCGCTGCTGTTCCCGGCCCGGCGGGGCTGGATCGCAGTGTTACCGCCGGTTCACCCTGAGTGATGTGAGACCAGAGTGAACCAGGGGACCCGGCTTCGCAACTCGCGGCGAATCAAAGGCTGGTCGTGTCTTCGGGGGTAGGCCGGACGTGCTGCCGTAGGTCACGCGTTCCACGGTGGATCAGGCGCTCCGCCGACGGGTCGGCGGCCCTATCGACGGGTCGGGAGCCCCGCCGGCGGAGCGGGCACCGCGCCGACAGGTCACGCGCTCTTACGGCTCGCCCGGCTGACGGCCTCCATGAACCGCTTGGCCAGCGCCGGGGCGTCGGGCCGGTGATCGCGCTGTCCCATGGTCAGCCGGTAGCGGATCCCGTTCACGGTGGCGACCGTGCTGCCACGGCCCGCGAACCAGGGTCTCGCCGCCCGTACGGCCCGCAGCGGCGCGCTGTCGATCACCCGGCCGTAGCTGGTCAGCAGAGCCAGCCTGCCGTCCTGGATAAGGACTTGACCCGCCGTGGTCAGTGAGCGGGGCCACCGTTCTATCCGTACCCCGCGCGCGTCGAACTCCGGCTCCGCCATGGCCCTCAGCCCCCTCTGTGCAGACCGCTCACAGCAGTCTGCCCAAGTATGCGCATGGACACCAGAGCGCATCGCGCACAGGGTCTCCAAGGCATCGCTATGGCTCCCCAAAGGGGACGTTTGCGCAGGTGGTACGGGTACCTTCAGGAGAGGGACGACGAGACGAGGACCACGGGGATGACGCGACGGGACAGCACGGGAACGGGCGGCGCCACGGCAGGGGCCGACGCCACGACGGCGACCGGCCTCACGACGGCGACCGGCCTCACGACGGCGGGCGGCCCCATGACGGCGACCGGCGCCACACCGGTGGCAGGGGCCGGGACCGCGGACGCCGGGGCTGCGGGCGACGGTGGCGTCAGGGCGACCGTCGACGTGGACCGCAGCGACGCCGAGTACCGCGCGTGGCTCAAGGAAGCCGTACGGAAGGTCCAGGCCGACGCCAACCGCTCCGCCGACACCCATCTGCTGCGCTTCCCGCTGCCCGAGGAATGGGGCATCGACCTCTATCTCAAGGACGAGTCGACCCATCCGACCGGCAGCCTCAAGCACCGGCTCGCCCGCTCGCTCTTCCTCTACGGTCTGTGCAACGGCTGGATCCGCCCCGGCAAGCCGGTGATCGAGGCGTCCAGCGGCTCCACGGCGGTCTCCGAGGCGTACTTCGCGAAACTGATCGGGGTGCCCTTCATCGCGGTCATGCCCCGTACCACCAGCGCCGAGAAGTGCCGGCTGATCGAATTCCACGGCGGGCGCTGTCACTTCGTCGACGACTCGCGGAAGCTGTACGAGGAGTCCGCGGGCCTGGCCGCCAGAACCGGCGGCCACTACATGGACCAGTTCACCTACGCGGAGCGCGCGACGGACTGGCGCGGCAACAACAACATCGCCGAATCGATCTATCAGCAGCTGAAGTTGGAGCGCTATCCGGAACCCGCCTGGATCGTCGCCACGGCCGGGACCGGCGGCACCTCGGCGACCATCGCGCGCTATGTGCACTACATGCAGTACGACACCCGGATCTGTGTCCCGGACCCGGAGAACTCGTGCTTCTTCGACGGCTGGACCCGCAACGACGCGCAGGCGCGCAGCGAGCACGGCTCCCGGATCGAAGGCATCGGCCGGCCGCGGATGGAACCGAGCTTCGTGCCGGGGGCCATCGACCGGATGATGAAGGTGCCGGACGCGGCGAGCGTCGCCGCCGTACGCGCGCTGGAACGGGCCATCGGACGGAAGGCGGGCGGCTCCACCGGCACGGGGCTCTGGAGCGCGCTGAAGATCGTGGCGGAGATGGTCGCGGAGGGACGGCACGGCAGTGTGGTCACGCTGCTCTGCGACCCCGGCGACCGGTATCTCGACAAGTACTACTCGGACGCCTGGCTCACCCGGCAGGGCCTGGACATCGCCCCGTACACGGTCACACTGGACCACTTCCTGGCCAACGGCGTCTGGCCGAAGGGCGCCTGAGCCCTTGGGCGGCCAGGCCTCCGGACACTCGGCTCCTCGGGCGTCCACGTCCCCGGGCGCTCAGATCCCCGGGCGCTCAGGTCCTCGGGCGTTCAGGGACCTGGGCTCAGGTCTTCGCGGGCCTCTGCGTCAGCCCCTCGCGGGTCCCCGCGCTCAGGCTTTCGCGAGGCGTCGGTCCAGGGCGCGTACCGCCTGCCGGAAGGTGCGGCCCATGGCCGGGCGGGCCAGCCGCAGAACGGTGCGGTACACCGCCGTCCCGTCCGTGGCCACGGTCCACCGCACCCGGGTGCCTCTGCCCGCCGGTGCCAGCCGCCACGCCTCCAACAGGGCGCGTACGCCAGGTGCGTCGGTCTCGTCGGTGCGATACGCGTAGAGCACATCCGGCTGGGCGGCCAGCACCGTCTCCCGGAAGTGTGAACCGCCCCGGAGCCGGACCGTACGGCCCTCCGGGGTGGGCGTCGCGGCGGTCACCGCGGTGAACCACTCGGGCCAGGACTCCGTTTCGGTGGCGAGCGCCCGGTAGACCGCTTCCGGCCGCGCGGCCAGCAGGCCCGTGTACACCAGGCGCACGGGTGCGGACTCGGCGAAGCCCAGTTCCACGGAACGGAGTTGGCGGGCCATGGACAGCACATCCCTGGGCGGCGTCGAAGGGTGGGACCGCACACTTTAGTGCGTGGTACGAGACGATCGCGCTGGTCCGTCGCGCAGCAAACGGCTGACGGCGCGGCCGAACACGAGATGCCCGGCGCGTGCGGTCAGGGCGTCGAGCGGCCGTGGCAGCGGACGGATCCGCAGCTCCTCCTCCCAGCGGACCCGGGTGACGGATCCGGCCTCGTCCTCCTCGTCCACGTACACATGGATCTCGGCCCAGCCCATGACGGCCCTGCCGCGCTTCTCCAGCCGGCAGTGGCCCGGGACGCCCGACGCGGGCGGCTGCCAGCCGACGACCTCCATCGGATCGTCGATCCTGGCCGGTCCGAGTCCGCTGCGGGCGACGAAGACCGTTCCGACGCGGGTGGGGCCGGGGGTCAGGACGGAGATCTCCGTCAGCGGCACCTGTCCCGAGTGCGCCGGCCAGTCGGTGAGCCGACGCCAGGCCTCGTCGGGGGAGAGCGGTGTGGTGCGGTCGATACGGAAGGCGCTCACGCCCCGATCGTAGGCCGGACGGGCCCCACCCGCGCGGCCCGGACCACCCGTGCGGCCCGGAGCAGCGGCCCAGTGCCGCGCCGACGCACGCGCCCGTGCGCCTCCACCCGAGCCCGCGCCTCCGTCCGCGTCCGTGCGCGGGTCGGGGGCGGGGAATGGCCGGGGAATGGCCGGGGTCGGGGGCGGTGGGCCGTGGGCGAGCGCTCAGGCGTCCCTCGGCGGTTTGACGTCCTCGGACTCGCCCGCCACCACCAGACCCGGGAGCAGCTCGGCGATCTCCTCACGGGCCTCGTCCGACAGCCCCGCGTCCGTCACCAGCGTGTCCACCTGGTCCAGCGTCGCGAAGGAACTCAGGCCCACCGTGCCCCACTTGGTGTGGTCGGCGATCGCCACCACCCGGCGTGCCGACCGTATGAACCGCCGGTTGGTCTCCGCCTCGCCGAGATTCGGTGTGGACAGCCCGGCCTCCACCGAGATGCCGTGCACTCCGAGGAAGAGCACATCGAAGTGGAGCGAGCGGATCGCCTGGTCCGCCACCGGGCCGACCAGTGAGTCCGACGGTGTGCGCACCCCGCCGGTCAGCACCACCATCGCCGCCCCGGGGTGTCCGCCGCCCGCCACACCCGCGCGCTGCGCCGCGTGGAACACTTCGGCGACCCGTATCGAGTTGGTGACCACCGTCAGATCCGGCACGTCCACCAGATGGTGCGCCAGGACATAGGTCGTCGTCCCGCCGGACAGCGCGATCGCGCTCCCGGGCACCACCATCGCCGCCGCCGCTCGCGCGATGTCCTCCTTGGCGGCCAGCTCCAGCGCCGACTTCGCCTCGAATCCCGGCTCGTGCGCGCTCGCCTCGACCACCGGCACCGCACCGCCGTGCACCTTCTCGACGACCCCCTGGCGGGCCAGCGCGTCCAGATCCCGCCGCACCGTCATGTCGGAGACATTGAGCCTGCGCGTCAGCTCATTGACACGGACCCCGCCCCGTCGGCGCACCTCGTCCAGGATCAGGGCCCGGCGCTGCTCCGCGAGGAGGTTCTGACTGTCACTCACCGCCGGGCCGTTCCTCTCCGGGTCGTCATCCATGTGGTCGTCCTCGTTCACCCGTTGTCGTACGTGCTGTCGTACCCTGCCGTCCCCGATGGCCGGGGATGTCCGATCGGTACGGGTCCCTCATCCTCGCACGGGGTTCGGACACCCGTGCCGGGGGTTGGCGGAGGCGGGCTCCGGGGAGATTCCGTGAGGGTCGCGCGGCGAACGGCCGGGGTCCGGGATTCTGATGACCCCTGTCGCGCCGACCGTGCCCGGCCCACCCTTGTTCACTCCGAGAGCGAGCCATCGAAGTGCCCTCAGAAACCCCGGATCCGCACGGCGGCGGAGCCGCGCTCGAACTGCTGGTCCACGGCGTCGGCGGGGCCACCCCGCAGAAGATGCTCGACGATCCGCGTACGGTCAGGATCACCGGTGACGAGACGGCCGCCGTCTACCGGCGCAGGGACGACGCGGAGGCGGAGCGGTATCCCGAGCGCTACGCCGACAGGCCCGTCCCCGAGGCGTACTGCTGGTCCAATCTCACCTCGGGCAATGGCTCACGGGCCCTGTGGCTTCTGCTGCTCCCCTTCATGGTGGTCAATCTCGCGCACTGGATGCGGCCCGCCACCAAGGGGCTGGCCAAGTCGCAGCGGCTGTACGGAGTCCTCGTACGGCTGGTCGCCCTCACCCTCACCGTGCTGCTGACCGCCGCCGTCTGCGAGGTCGCGCTCGATCTGACCGCGTGGCAGTGCGCCGGCTCCGCGGACTGTGTCGCCGAGCAGTCCTGGCTCGGCTTCCTGTCGCCGGAGGGACACGGCTGGTGGTCGCAGCCCGGCCGGCGGCTCGCCCTCGCCTCGCTGGTGCCCACGGCGCTGGTGGGGCTGCTCTGGTATCTGTCCAACCGCACATGGAGCGCTTACGAGGCCCAGCGCCCGCCCACCGACACACCGTCCACCTCCGCCTCCGCCTCCGCTGACGCGCCCACCGGTGCGGGTGCGGGTGCGGGCGCCGATGCCGGTGTCGGTGTCGGTGCGGGTGCCGCCTCGCCCACGGCGACGACCGCCGCGCCCGCCACCGAGACCGACGGGCGTCCCGCGCCGGGCGAGGGCCCGGTGCGGATACGGCCCGCGATGGGCCGCCCCGGGTTCTGGTACGGCCGTCGGCTCGTCGCCCGGCTGCGCGCCGCGCACACCGCCGCCGGCTTCCTCACCGTGACCGCCGCGCTGACGACGGCCGCCTCCGAGCACGACAGCGGTTCCGCCGGGATGCCGCCCGCCGTGCCGGGCCGGCTGCTCCAGGCGGCGCTCCTGGTCTGCGCGGTGGTGGTGGTCTGGGTGGTGTGCAGCAGAGGCCGCAGCGAGCGCCGGCGCGACGGCACCCTCGACCGGATGCTGATCAGCAGGCTGCCCGCCACCGCGCTCACCCTGCTCGTCCTGTCCATGGTGTACGCCGCGTGGTCCAGGCCCGGCTGGGTCTCCATGGGCGTGATCCCCGGCGACATGACCTTCCGTGTGATCGCCCTCGCGCAGGTCTCCCTCGTCGTCGCGCTCGCCGTCACGGCCCATGTCCTCCACCGCCGCGCGCCGCACGCGAGGACCGCGATGCGCGGCCTCGGCGGGCCCGCCGTCGCGATGCTCGCCTGCGGGCTGGGCGGTGTGATGACCGGTGGAGTCGCCCAGCGCGTCGCCGACTGGCTCGACGGGGACGCCACGCCAGGGATGGGCGGGGGCGCGATCCCCGGCCCGCCGGTGCTGCTGAGCTGGCAGGCCTCCGTCATCCCCGTCCTGCTCGCCATGCTGCTGGTCCCGGTGGCCGTCCTCGCCGTACGTACCGTGCGTACCGCCCGCGAGCTGGCGCCCGTCGTCGAGTCGGAGTACGGCAAGGTGACCGCGGACTCCATCCGTACCCGACAGGTGGCGGGTGTCCGTGCCAGGGCCCTGCTCACCGACGCCGTGCCCTGGCTCATCGGTCTGATCTCCGGCGCCGCCCTGCTGCTCGGTTCCGCCGCGATCGTCGGGTCCTGGCTGAGCGGCGAGGTGCCGGGCCAGGCCGCGAAGGGCGCCGAGTCCTTCGTGGAGTCCGTGGCCGACACCGCGCAGGCGCTGGGCTCCTGGCTGGTCGGCCTCGGTTTCATACTCTTCGTCACCTGGGGACGTCGGGCCTACCGTGACGCCTCCGCCCGGCGCACCATCGGCATCCTCTGGGACGTGGGCACCTTCTGGCCGCGCGCGGCCCATCCCTTCGCGCCGCCGTGCTACGCCGAGCGCGCCGTACCCGACCTCACCTGGCGGATCAGCTCCTGGACCGCGCGTACCGGCGGCCGGCTCGTCCTCTCCGGTCACTCCCAGGGCAGTGTGCTGGCCGCGGCGGCCGTCTGGCAGCTTCCCGCCGCCACGCGCCACCGGGTGGCGCTGCTGACGTACGGGTCACCGCTGGAGCGGCTGTACGGCCGCTGGTTCCCGGCGTACTTCGGCGCGGGGCCGCTGAGCGATCTGAGCAGGGAGGTGCACTGCTGGCGCAATCTGTGGCGGGCCACCGACCCGATCGGAGGCCCGGTCCGGGTCCCCGCCGAGGGTGACCGTCCCGAGGTGGACCGGGGGCCGCTGAAGGACCCGCTCGCCTATGGGCGTACGGGGCTGCACCCGCTGCCCGAGCCGGTCCTCGGGCACTCCGACTACCAGGCGGACCCGGACTTCGCCAGGGAACGGGCCGCGCTGCTCGACCGGCTGCCCCCGCCCGTGGTGCCGCGGCAGCGAGGCGAGCGGGGCGGTGAGCGGCGCGACCGGCACGGGAGTGAGCCGGGGAGCGAACGTCCGGGGAGCGAGTGAGAGAGCGGCCGGAGACGTCCGGGAGGTGACCGGGGGAGCAGGCAGGGGCAGGCAGGGGAGAGACCCGGGAGCGGCTAGGGAGCGGGAGCGATCCGGGAGCGATCCGGGAGCGATCCGGGAGCGATCCGGGGAGCGATCCGGGAGGGGCCACGGGCGCCGGCCGCCAAGGGCCGTGGAGCCTCAGGGCAGTTCGGGCAGATCGTCCGCGTAGAGCAGCGTCAGGTCGTCCGTGCTGGTCTCCGGCAACTGGGCGACCCGGCCCGCGTGCCGCTCCACCATCGACTCGAACGTCTGCCGCGCGGTACGGCCGTTGCCGAAAGCGGGCCCCTTGGGCAGCGCCGTGAAGTACTTGACGAGGGCCTCGGCCGTACCCTCGCCCAGCCGGTACTCCTGCTCCTCCGACTGCTGCCGCACGATCCTCAGCAGCTCGTCGGGCTCATAGTCACTGAAGGTGATGGTCCGTGAGAAACGGGACGCCACACCGGGGTTGACCGTCAGGAAGCGCTCCATCTCGGCCGTGTACCCGGCGACGATCACGACGACCGCGTCCCGGTGATCCTCCATCAGCTTCACCAGCGTGTCGATCGCTTCCTTGCCGAAGTCCCGTCCGGAGTCCTCGGGGGAGAGGGCGTACGCCTCGTCGATGAAGAGCACCCCGCCGCGCGCCCGGTCGAAGGCCTCCTGTGTACGGATCGCGGTGGAGCCGATGTGCTCGCCGACCAGGTCCACCCGGGAGACCTCCACGAGATGGCCGTGCTCCAGCACCCCGAGTGAGTGCAGGATCTCGCCGTACAGCCGGGCCACCGTCGTCTTGCCGGTGCCGGGGGAGCCCGTGAAGACGAGATGGCGGCGGACGGACGCGGCCTTGAGGCCCGCCTCCTTGCGCCGTCTCCCGACCTCGATCATGTCGGTGAGCGCACGGACCTCCCGCTTGACGCTGTCGAGACCGACCAGCGCGTCGAGCTCCCCGAGCACCTCCTCCGAGGAGCGCGCGAGCGCCGTGGCGGGGACGGCGGCGTCCCGGGCGGTCGCGGTCGCGGACGAGGCGGCCGTCTTCGGAGGGACCGCGCCGAGCAGCCCGGTGGTCTGGGTCGCCGTCAGTATGGAGGGCGGCTCCGGGGACGGCGTCAGTACGCCGCTCTCGTCGCTGGTGCAGTCCTCGGCGGTCGGACCGTCCTCGGCGAACTCGTAACCGCCGCGCGCGCACCGTTCCGTACGGCACCGCGTGAGCGACGTACGGCAGCCGTCCATCACATGGAAGCCGTAGCCGCCGCTGCCCGTCACCCGGCAGTTGTGGAAGGTGCCGCGGCCCTCGGCGGAGACGTAGAAGCCGGCCTCGGCGGGTGAGGTGACCGTACAGCGCTCGATGGTGGGATCGGCGCCCTTGGTGACGATGACGCCGGTCTGTACGGCGTCGATGGTGCAGGAGTTGAGCGTGCCGCCGCTGCCGTGATCACGGAACCAGGCGCCGGTGGAGGCCTCCCTGATCCGGCAGTCGTCGAGCTGCGCGGTCGCACCGTCGCTCACCGACACCGCCGTGTTCCGTACCTGGGAGATGTCGCTGTCGACGACATCGGCGCGCGAGCCGCGGTCGAGGACGAAGAGCGCGTCGGGCACGTCGTGCACCCGGCAGGAGTCGAGGACGACGGTCGCGCCGTCACTGACCCAGACGGCCGGATAGTCGCCCGTACTGTCGTGGATCTCGCACTGGTTGGCGTCCACCCGGGTGCCGGGGTCCCAGACGGAGAGCCCGTTGCGGCCGAAGCGGCGCACCGTGGAGCGGGTCAGGGTCAGCACCGAGCGGGAGCGCAGATCGACCGCGTTCTCCGGGATGTCATGGATGTCGCAGTCGGAGAGGGTGAGCACGGCGTCGGTGTCGAGGGTTATCCCGTCCGCCGAGGTGCGGTGTACGGAGGAGTCGGTGAGATGGGCCGAGGCGCGCGATGTCACCTGCACACCGGTGCCCTTGATCTCGTACACCTCGCAGCCGATGGCCTCCATACCGCTGCCCTCGCCGGTGACGGAGAGGCCCGCGCCCGAGGCGTGGTGGATCCGGCAGCGCTCCAGCCGGGGATGCGCGCCCCCGCGCACCGAGACCCCGGACTGCCCGGCCGCGACGATCTCGCACTCCTCGAAGACCCCGCCCGCGCCGTCGAGCACGCCGATGCCGACGCCGGCCGGGTTGTCGACGGTGCAGCGGCGCACGGTGGGCCGGGCCGCGCCCCGCACCTCTATGCCGGCCGCGGAGCGGGTCACGATCCGCAGTTCCGTCAGCTCGGGTGCGCCGTCCTCGACGAGGAGCGCGGGCGAGGTCGCGTCCTGGCCCTCCACAAGGAGGTCCTGGATGGTGGCGGAGGCGCGGACGGTCAGCGGGACGCCGTCGGCGGGCGCGATACGTACGGAACCGGGCGAGCCCTCAGGACCGCGCAGCGTGACGGCGCGCGCCACGATGAGATTCTCCCGGTAGGTGCCGGGGGCGACGGTGAGGACGTCGCCGTCGCCGGCCGCCTCCAGGGCGGCGGCGAGAGAGGCGTACTCGCCCGTGCGGCGCCGCCAACGCGATGTTCCGGTGTGCGTCACCTGGACCGTGCCCTGTGCCATGGCGCTGTTGTGCCCCCACCTCGTGCGTGTGCGCGTGCTGTGCCGTCCCGGGCGCCGGCCCCGGACCCCGGCCGCAAGGGCGGACCGGGCGGCACCACCGTAGCGCGCATGACAGCCCCGAGTTGACGCGAGAGGCCGCTCTCGGACGGGACTTCGCCACGACGCTCCCTGCCGGACGGGCCCGGCGGCCGGACTTTTTCGATCTTGCCGGACCAACCGCCTCGCGGAACTTGCCGGACCAACCGCCTCACGGTAGGAGATCGACCGGACGGGACCTAGGGTCTTTCGTTTGGGTCTGGCTGGGTGGGGGAGCGCCCGCCGCGGCAGCGGCTGGTGTACGCGTGGTGCCGTGGATCGCAAGGCGGAGGAGGGAGTCCACGCGGAGCGTAGGCGACCGACGACAACGCGGCGAGGCGCGGTGCCAGGGCACGCGAGCCCAGCCAGATCCAAACGAGAGGCCCTAACTGCCCGCGCCGGTGCGGCCCCAGTCGGGGCCGGCCTTGGACCATGCCCGGTCGAGGTGCTCGTACCTCCGCCGCACCAGGCGCCATACGATCAGCCGCCTGCCGCACTCCACCAGGCCGGCCGCCAGCACCCCGGCGGCGAGTCCGGCCAGCACGGCGTGGGTACGCGCGCTGTCCGCGTTCATCGGGGGCTTCACCGGTCTGCCGCGCTCGTCGGCCCAGATGCCGAAGGTGTCGCCCGCCCGGGGCTCGCGCGAGGGCGCGGAGACGAGGCCCGTACGGGAACCGCCGTCCGCCGTCCGCCAGGTGGCGATCATCCGGCTGCCCGTGTCGTGCTCCGCGGCCGACTCGGCGTCGAACGCGACGACATGGCGCTCGGTGGAGCGGCCGACGACCACGGCGGTCGTCCGGTGCCGCTGTTCGTGCTGGAAACGGACCGTCTCCCGCAAGGACGCGTCGACGGCGTTCCCGCAGAGCCAGCCGACGAGAGGTGCGGCCAGGGCGAACAGTCCCACCGCCGCCAGCGCGACCCACGCCTCGATCAGATCCGTCGCTCTGCGCAGGGGGTTGCGCCGCCAGCGCCAGAGTCCCAGTATCGTGCGCACCGTTCCGCACCCCCTTCCGTGTCCGTTTTAGCCGCGGGCAGCACGGTTTACGCGCGATGGGGGCGAAGAGAGAGCAAGCTCACCTCGTTGTCCGCTGCACCCACCTGTCGTCGAGGGCGGGTCTGTCCGGGGCGGTCGTTCGGGGTGGGCCGGGGCTCATCGGGGCAGGCCGGGGTTCAGTCGAGCACCGTGAACGGATCACCCACCCGGAGCGTGCCGGTGGACTCGGGGACGAGGTTCTGCCCGAAGATCAGCCGCCCGTCGAGCCGGCGGTACTTGCCAAGGGTGTGCAGCGGCTCCTTGCCGCGCTCGGCGGTCCGCTGGTCCGTGGTGGTGACGACACACCGACCGCAGGGCTTGGCGACCCGGAAGGCCACCTCCCCGACGGCGACACGGCGCCAGCCGTCCTCGGCCCAGGGCGCTGTCCCGGCCACGACAAGATTCGGCCGGAACCGGTCCATCGGCAGCGGGCCCTCATCCGCGTGATCCCCGCTCGCGATCAGGGAGTTGAGGGCGTCGAGCGAGCCGAGCGTGGTGACGAGCAGCGGAAAACCGTCCGCGAAGCTGACCGTCTCCCCGGGCCGCGCGAACTGTGGATCGACAGGCCTGCGCGAGGCGGGGGCGTCGAGATGGACGAGCCTGACCTCCACCCCGAGGTAGGTGCTCGCCCACTCGTGCGCATCGCTCCCCGCGGGCACGGCTTCGACCTTGGTCCCGAAAACATCCACCACGACGGTGCCCGTGCCCCCCGGCTCCGGTTCTCCTGCCACCGTGGGCGGCTCAGGCGCCGTCCATGGTTCGAGGACCGTCAGCGGCTCAAGTCCGGGCGCGTACAGCCGGATCCCGCCGTCCGGCCGTGACTCGGCGCGGGCCAGGGCCAGCCGTGGCCGCTGGCGCTGCGTGACCACCTTTCCCGTGCCGTCGATCAGTGTCCAGCGCCGGTCCCCGGCGAGCCCCCAGGGCTCGACGAGCGCGCGCTCGGGCGTACAGCCGGCCATCGACTTGACCGGATGGATGCGCAGGGCGTGCAGAACTGACGGGCTCGGTCGCACTGACCGGGCCGACTGAACCGACTGAACCGACTGGGCTGGCTGAACTGGCTGAGGGACCGGCTTCGGCATGAAGCCATCCTGTCAGCAGCCCCCGGCCCGAGCGGGCACATTCCCTGGGTCACTACCCCCAGGTCGCCACCCCTCCGCAGGCCGGAACCTCCGTGAGTCAGAACCTCCGGCCGGCACCCCGCAGGTCAGTACCCCCGCGTCTGGTAGGGCCGGTTGTACGGGTCGTCGTACTGCGTGGGCGGCGCGGGCGCCGGGCGCGGAGCCGCCGGACGCATCGCCTCGTACCCCGTACCGGGCATCGGACGCTGCGGCTGGGGCTGCGGCTGGGCGGCCGGGTACCCACGCGGCGGTGCCTGCTGCGGGATGTACGGCGCGGGCGCGTGCTGCAGCGGCATGGGCTGCTGCATGGGCATCGGCTGCTGCTGGTAGCCGCCGTACGACGGTGCGGGCTGGGAGGGCGCCGCGGGAAGGGCGGGCAGCGCGGAGGGCAGAGCCGGCAGATAGCTGTTGCCCGTGTCATAGGCGGAAGGCACTCGGATCGGCGCGATCTGAGGCGTGCCCCGCTCCGCGACCAGGGAGTCGTAGATAGGGGTGTCCGGGAACGACGGCGCGGTGTAGTAACCGCCGCCGTAGGTGGCGCGGGGGGAGGTCATGGAACATAAGTTAAGCCCACGATGTGCCGGTTGGGGAGTCCGATAAGGGGGTTCTTTCGGTAGCTGTGGGAGACTTCGGATCCCCAATGCGAGCGAACATGGGAAAAACGGTCGTCCGAAGGTGTTCAGATCGTGTAAAGGGCAGGCTAGCGGGGGGTTACCGGCGGGTCTCGCGGGGTCCGAACGGCGTTCCTACCATTAGGTTGGCGGCACGAAATCTTCGGACACCCCGACCCGCGATGGGGGCGAGCATGGCCATGCTTAAAGGAGCCAATCTGCCGGTACCGGCGCCTGCTGTCCGAGTTGAATTGGGATGGCGTTCGGGACCCGGCGTACCGGACGTGGACGCGTCGGCGCTGCTGCTCGTCTCGGGACGGGTCCGCTCCGACGCCGACTTCGTCTTCTACAACCAGCCGGTGCACGCGTCGGGCGCCGTACGCCACGAGAACAAGGCGAGCGGGGGAGCCGGGGTCACGGACAGCCTCACGGTCGATCTCGCGCGCGTGGAGCCCGCCGTCGAGCGGATCGTCCTGGCGGCGTCCGCCGACGGCGGCAGCTTCGGACAGGTGCCGGGGCTCCATGTACGGGTGCTGGACGCGGCGTCGGGCACCGAGATCGCGCGGTACGACAGCCAGGACGCGACCGTCGAGACGGCGTTCGTCCTGGGGGAACTGTACCGCCGCCAGGGGAGCTGGAAGTTCCGCGCGGTGGGGCAGGGGTACGGCAGCGGACTCGCGGGTCTGGCAACGGACTTCGGTATCTCGGTCGACGAACCGGTGCAGCGGTCCGCGGCTGCGGCGGCCACGGCACCCGCGGCGGCCACGGTACCCACGGCGCCCGCCCGGACCGTGCCGCCCGCCGCGCCCGCCCGGACCGTGCCGCTGGCTCCGCCCGTCGCGCCTCCCGCCCCCGTACGGCTCAGCAAGGTGACGCTGACCAAGGAAGCCCCGACCGTCTCCCTCGCCAAGCAGGGCGGCAGCTCCGGCGCGATGCGCGTCAACCTCAACTGGCAGGTGCGCAAACAGTTCAAGGGCTGGGGCGCCAAACTCGGCCGGGCCGTCGCCATGCATGGCGATCTCGATCTCGACCTGTGCGCTCTCTATGAACTCACCGACGGCCGCAAAGGCGTCGTCCAGGCACTCGGCAATGCCTTCGGCGCGCTCAACCAGCCGCCGTACATCCATCTCGACGGCGACGACCGTACGGGCGGGAGTGCCAGTGGTGAGAACCTCACCATCAACCTCGATCACAAGGACCGGCTGCGCAGGATCGTCATCTTCGTGACGATCTATGAAGGCGCCCGCAGTTTCGCGGATCTTGACGCGACGGTCACTCTCCAGCCGCAGCACGGTGCCGCGATCGACTTCTCACTCGGTGAATGCACCGTGCCCTCCACGGTCTGCTCACTGGCGCTGATCACCAATACCGGCTCGGACCTCGTGGTCCAGCGCGAAGCGCGCTTTCTCGTACCGGAACGCGGCGTCAGTCCGCAGCGGACCATCGATTACGCCTATGGCTGGGGCATGAACTGGACGCCCGGCAGGAAGTGACGTACGCGCGGACGCGCGTACATGTACGTCCGCTCCGGACCGGACCGCTGAGGGCGGCCCCCGTGCCGCTCCGTGCCGCTCCCGGGCCGCTTCGATCGCGTGCGTCAGCGGTCCGGAGCGGCCTGCGGACGGGAGTACGTACGGCCCTTCCAGGCCGCGCCGCGGCCCCGGTAGTGCTGTACGGCGGAGTCGACCGTCATCAGCAGGTAGAGCGACGCCGTGAGCGGCAGGAGCGGGGCCAGCCAGAGCGACTGCCGGTAGTAGCGCAGCATCGGGATGTACGTCCCCGTCATCACCGCCCACGCGGCGAGACCCAACCACCCCGCCGCCGTGTCCCCGCCGAGTACACCCGTGCCCAGGGCGACCGGCGGCGCCAGATAGATCAGCGCGAGACCCGCCACCGTCCCGAGGAGCACCAGCGGATTGTGCCTGAGCTGTGCGTAGGCGCTGCGTGAGACCATCCGCCAGAGATCGGCCAGCCGTGGATAAGGACGCACACTGTCCACCCGCTCGGCGAGACCGAGCCAGATGCGGCCCCCACTGCGCTGTACCGCCCGCGCCAGTGACACATCGTCGATCACGGCCTGATGGATCGACTCGGGCACCTGTGCGCGTACGGCGGCCTCCGTACGGAGGAGGACACAACCGCCCGCCGCCGCCGCTGTACGGCGGCCGGGACGGTTGACCCAGCGGAACGGATAGAGCTGCGCGAAGAAGTAAACGAACGCCGGTACGACGAGTTTCTCCCACACGCTCGCCACCCGGAGCCGTGCCATCTGCGAGACCAGATCGAGGTCCCGTGCCCTGGCTGCGGCGACCAGTTCCCGCAGACTGTCCGGCTCGTGGGCGATATCGGCGTCCGTCAGAAGCAGATACTCGGGGTCGTGGGCGCGCGCCAGCGCGATGCCGTGCCGCAGTGCCCACAGCTTTCCCGTCCAGCCGGGCTCCGGTTCGCCGGGCGAGGCCACCGTCAGCGGCAGCCCGCCGAGCCGTGCGGACAGCTCACGGGCGAGTCCGCCCGTACCGTCCTCGCTGCCGTCGTCGATCAGGAAGATCTCGGCCTCGCCGGGATATGTCTGAGCCAGCAGGGACGGCAGGCTCTCGGGGAGCACCGCCGCCTCGTCCCTGGCGGGCACGACGACGGCGACGGACGGCCAGCGGACGCGGCCCTCGTCCCCGGCCGCCGTCCCGGTCCCGGTCCCGGTCCCGGCTCCGGCGGCGGCCCCAGGCCCGGCGGGCTCGGCCCCGGCGGTCCCGGACTCGGCCCCGGCTTCCGCTCCGGCTCCCGCGGACCCCGACCCGGCCCCGGCTTCCGCTCCGGCTCCCGCGGCCCCCGACCCGGCTTCGGCCGCGTCGAGGTGGTACTCCTCGTGCTCGGGCAGCCGCTGGTCCGTACGCCAGAAGCACCCCTGACCCAGCAACAGCCAGCCCCATATGGCCAGCGAACCCATGGCGATCCAGGCAACGGCGCTCATTCGCCGCAGTCTGCCCCACATCAGCGGGACCGCACACGCTGTCGACTATGGTGACCGAGTGAAGATCGCGCTCATGGACTCAGGCATCGGTCTGCTCGCGGCCGCCGGCGCGGTACGGAGGCTCTGCCCCGACGCCGATCTCGTCCTCTCGTCCGACCCCGACGGAATGCCCTGGGGCCCGCGCACCCCGCGGGACGTCACCGAGCGCGCGCTCGTCGTGGCGCGCGCCGCGGCGGAGCACCGTCCCGACGCGCTCATCGTGGCCTGCAACACCGCGACCGTGCACGCCCTGCCCACGCTCCGCGCCGAACTGGAGCCGGGGCTCCCGGTGATCGGTACGGTCCCGGCGATCAAACCGGCCGCGGCGGGCGGCGGGCCGCTCGCGATCTGGGCCACCCCGGCCACCACAGGCAGTCCGTACCAGCACGGACTGATCCGTGACTTCGCACCGTCCGTCGGTGTCACCGAGGTGCCCTGTCCGGGGCTGGCGGACGCCGTGGACGCCGCAGACGAGGCCGCGATCGACCGCGCGGTGGCCGCGGCGGCGGCGCTCACACCGCGCGATGTAAGGGCCGTCGTCCTGGGCTGCACCCATTACGAGCTGGTGGCGGAACGTATCCGTACGGCCCTTCGGCGGCCCGGTCTGCCGGATGTGGTCCTGTACGGCTCGGCCGACGCCGTCGCCGCGCAGGCGCTGCGCAGGATCGGCGCGGGTGTCGGCGGTGCCGGGACCGGCTATGACGACCGCGGCTATGACGACGACCGGGTCCTGGTGACATCGGTCACGCCGACGGGACCGTCGGGCGGCGCGGTGGGCGGCTCCTCGGGCGGTCCGTCGGGCGCTCTCGGCCCTGTCCCGGGTCCTCCCTCGGGCGGGCGGCTCACGGTGCTGCTCAGTGGACGCGAGTCCGTGCTCCCGGAGCCCGCGCTCGCCTACGCGGAGGGCCGGCTGCTCGCCGCCGTCGACCAGGTGCGCTGACCCGAACGGAGCATGCTCCGGAGGGCGTCCGGAGTACGCGCGGAGCGCCTGCTGGACGTCCCCGGGACACATACGGGACGACCACCGACCCGGGCGCTGACCGTGCGGGCGCCCGCATGGAGTACGGACGCCCTGCGTGGAGTACGGGTGGAGTACGGACAGGGCCGTACGGAGCGTGCACGGGGTAACGCCGCATCAGCTCGCGGAGGGACTACCGTCACATCGGAAGCTGGGTACTCTGCAAGACATGAGGGAGCACCCCCGGCATGAGGGCCACCCCGATGAGCCCTTGCCCGACACCTGGACAGGCCGCGCCACCAACCGCGCGCAGTGGCTGCTCGCCGCCGCCGGCGCCGCGTGTATCGCGCTCGGGATCGTGCTGGCCGTGGAATCCTCCTGGTCCTCCGGATACGCCGCCCTGCTGATGTCGGTCGTCGGGTGCGTGGCGGCGGGACTGCTGATCCTCTTCGGCACCCTGGCGTTCGTGCATGTGGCGGTCCGGGTGGAGGGTGACTGCCTGGAGGTGCGCTGCGGTCATATGGGCCTGCCGCGCCGCCGTATCCTGCTCGCCCATGTCGTGGACGCCGACTTCGCGCCGAGGGTCACTCCGCGCCAGTGGGGCGGCTGGGGCTATCGGTGGCGGCCCGAGATGGGCACGGCCGTGGTGGTGCGCCGGGGCGAGGCCCTGGTGCTCAAGCTGGGCGACGGCAGGATCTTCACCGTGACGGTGGACGACGCCGAGTCCGCGGTGCGCTTCATCCGCAGCCGTCTGCAACTCGCGCCCAAGTCCAACACGGCGGGCATCTGACCGAGGGCGCGGAGCCCCGCCAGGCCGCGGCACGGCCGACTGCCCGTGGCACGGCCGACTGCCCGTGGCACGGCCGACTGCCCGCGATACGGCCGACTGCCCGCGATACGGCCGACCGCCCGCGGTACGGTCCGGACCCCTGAACGCCGGGGTTGTCACCTAAACTCCGTCCTGCCCCGATGTGTGCGCGGATGTGATGGACGACACAGGAAGGGCGCCGATCTCCGGTCTCGCCGTGGCCAGGCCCGCGAGCAGACCCGCGCCCGCCGTCACCGGGGTGAAGCTGAGCGCGTTGCCCACGCTCGCCACGGCGGCGAGTGCGGTCAGCGCGGCTCCCGCCGTGAGGACCACGGGGGTGGAGCACGCCGAACGCGCCAGTCCGTACAGCAGCCAGCCGAACACGGCGCCCAGCAGCAGGACCCCCACCACCCCCTGTTCCGCGGCCTGCTGGAGCGCCGCCGAGTGCGGGGTGCGGTCGCTGTCCAGCGACCGCGTCACGGTCGGACTGAGGTCGCCGAAGCGGTCGGGTCCCGAGCCCAGCAGGGGGTGTTCCGTCGCCAGTTCGGCCGCGTCCTGCCACAGCGCCACCCGGTGCTGGGTGAGCTGACCCTCCAGCGAGACCGAGAGCCCCTCGGGCAGCGCCTGCTCGGCCACCGCCCACGAGGCGCCCACCACCAGCGCCGTGACCAGGGCGAGTCCGGCGAGACCGGCCACCCGGCGCCGTGTCCTGACCGCCGCCGACGAGCACAGCAGCACCCCGAGCACCGCGATGAACCCGGCGACGGAACCGAACAGCAGCGCGGTCGCCGCGATCGTCACCGCCAGCAGCCCCGTGGCCAGCCGGACCGATGGAGGACCGGCCGCCGTCGCCGCGCAGCAGACCGCGCCCGCCGAGAGCACCAGCAGTCCGGCCACCGCGCCCGTGTCGCCCGGCGGAGTGCCCACGGTCACGGCCGCGCCGAACCAGTCCTGGCCTGATGCGATCGCCGCCGCCAGCCAGGCGACCGCCATCACGGAGGCCGTCGCGACCGGCGCCAGGGACCCGCTGATCCGGCCGCTGGCGTACCCCGCCGTGACGGCGAGCACCGCGAGCAGGACCCCTTCGGGCCTGCCATCGGTCGCTGCCGCGCTGATCAGCGCCCATACGGCGCAGGCACCGAGGACCACGGCGCCGGCGACATCGGGCGCGCCGGCGCGTTCCGGTACGACTGATCGTTCCACCGGTGGTTCCGCTGGTGCGGCCATCCCGTCGCCCCCCGACCTCTGACGGGCCCCGTCCACAACCGCCGGATCCGGCCATGCGACAAGGACTGGCGGACACGGTAATGGCAGCGGTGCCCATGTGTGGAGGGATTGCGAAGGTACGCCGCCGCACGTGTCGGTCGTACGCGGGGACACGCGCTGGGCGTATGCGCCGGGCGCCTCCGTCGCGCGCGTCCTCGGGCGCGGCCGTCCCCTCGTGGGAGGTCGTCTCCTCGTGCGCGGTCCTCTCCTCGCGCGAGGCCGTCCCCCCTCGCGGGGGCCGTCCTCTCGTGCGCGGTCCTCTTCCTCGCGCGAGGTCGTCGGCCCGTGCTCCCCCGCATACGGCGCCCCACCGTAGACTCCGCCAGGTGAGCGCCACCATCACCACCGTCGAGCCCACTCCGTCCGCCCCGGCTTCGGGCGGCCGCGGTCTGCTGCGACGGTTCACCAGGCCGGTCGCGGCGGCGCTGTCCGGCGTCCTGCTGTACGCGAGCTTCCCGCCCCGCACCCTGTGGTGGCTGGCACTGCCCGGCTTCGCCCTGCTCGCCTGGAGCCTGCACGGCCGCCGGCCACGTGCGGCACTCGGCCTCGGCTATCTCGCCGGGCTGGGCTTTCTGCTGCCGCTCCTGGTCTGGACGGGCGCCGAGGTCGGACCGGGACCATGGCTCGCGCTGGTCGCGATCGAGGCGCTCTTCATCGCGCTCACCGCCATGGGGATCGCCGCCGTGTCGCGGCTGCCCGTGTGGCCGGTCTGGGCCGCGGCGGTCTGGATCCTCGGCGAGGCGGTCCGCGCGCGTGTGCCGTTCGGCGGGTTTCCCTGGGGCAAGATCGCCTTCGGCCAGGCGGACAGTGTCTTCCTGCCGCTCGCCGCGGTCGGCGGCACGCCCGTACTCGGCTTCGCCGTCGTCCTGTGCGGCTTCGGGCTGTACGAAGCGGTACGCCAGGTCCTCGCCTACCGGAGGACCCGCAAGGTCCCGCGCTGCGCCGCGGCCGTCGCCGCGCTCACCGTCCTCGTCCCCGTCGTGGCGGCACTCGCCGCGCTGCCGCTGGTGGACGACTCGGCCGAGGACGGCACCGCGACCGTCGCCGCGATCCAGGGCAATGTCCCCAGGGCGGGCCTCGAATTCAACGCCCAGCGCCGCGCGGTCCTCGACAACCATGTCCGCAGGACGCTTCAGCTCGCCGACGATGTGAAGGCGGGCAAGGAGCCCCAACCCGACTTCGTCCTGTGGCCGGAGAACTCCTCCGACATCGATCCGTACCGCAATCCCGACGCGCGCGACGTGATCGACCAGGCCGCGAGGGCGATCGGCGTACCGATCTCCGTCGGCGCCGTCGTCACCCCGGACACCGGACCGCTGCGCAACACCCAGATCCTGTGGGACCCGGAACGCGGTCCCACGGCTACGTACGACAAACGGCAGATCCAGCCGTTCGGCGAGTATCTGCCACTGCGCTCCCTCGTACGGATGATCAGCCCCGGCTACGCGGACATGGTGCGCCGGGACTTCGGCCGGGGGACCGAGCCGGGCGTCTTCGACCTGGCGGGCACCGAGGTGGGGCTCGCCACGTGCTACGAGGCGGCCTTCGACTGGGCCGTACGGGACACCGTCACCCACGGCGCCCAGCTCATCTCCGTACCCAGCAACAACGCCACCTTCGACCGCAGCGAGATGACCTACCAGCAACTGGCGATGTCGCGGGTGCGGGCCGTGGAGCACAGCAGGACGGTCATCGTCCCCGTGACCAGCGGCGTCAGCGCGATCATCCAGCCGGACGGCAGGATCACCGAGAAGACGGGGATGTTCACCCCGGGCGCGCTCGTCGCCGAGGTCCCGCTCCGCTCGTCCCTGACCCCCGCCACCCGCCTCGGCACGCTTCCCGAGGGCCTGTTGGCGGCGGTCGCGCTGGGCGGCCTCGGCTGGGCGACGGCCCGTTCCGTACGCGGCAGGAGGAACGCGGCGGCCGGTTAGGCCCTGTCCGGATTGTCGGGCCGGGGTCCCGGGGGTTTCCGACGAGGGCCGGAGGGTTTCCTACGACGTCCGGTTGGCTCCTGGGCGCGTCCGACGGGCGGTTATGGTCGGCGCATGGGAACCCCTGACTTCATTCGACAGATCCGCGCCACCGCGGGCCACCAGCTCCTTCTGCTGCCCGGCGTCAGCGCGATCGTCTTCGACGACGACGGGCGCGTACTGCTGGGCCGCCGCGTCGACACCGGGCGATGGTCGATCATCGGCGGGATCCCGGACCCGGGGGAGCAGCCCGCGGTCACGGCGGTGCGCGAGGTGTACGAGGAGACCGCCGTACGGTGTGTGGTGGAGCGGGTCGTGCTCGTCCAGGCGCTGGAGCCGGTCGTCTACCCCAACGGCGACGAGTGCCAGTACATGGACATCACCTTCCGCTGCCGTGCGGTCGGGGGCGAGGCGCGGGTCAACGACGACGAGTCCCTGGATGTGGCGTGGTTCCCGGTGGACGGGCTGCCGGAGCTCGGGGAGTTCGCGCTCCTCCGGATCAAGCAGGCGCTCACGGACGCACCCACATGGTTTGAACCTATGCCTTCCTACTGAAGTGTGGGCGCCGACCACATCGGTCGGGACCTGAGCGCTGCTTAGGGTGCGGAATATGACCGCGCCCACCACACCAGGTCCTGCCGACGCCTCCGTCGCCGCCACCGAGACCGTTTCCCCCCTCGACGGGGCTCCCGCCGCGGCCCCGGCCGCTCCCGTCGCGCTCGACCTTGGCGGCCGTGTCGCCCTGGTCACCGGGGCCGCGAGCGGTATCGGCCGGGCCTGCGCGCTGCGGCTCGCGGCGGCCGGGGCCCGGGTCAGAGCCGTGGACCGGGACGGCGAAGGGCTCGACGGTCTGGCCGAGGACGCCAAGGGGCTGGTGGGCACCGTCGAACCATGGGTGCTCGATCTGACCGACCTCGACGCGGCCGAGCGGGCCGCGGCGGGCACGGACGTTCTCGTCAACAACGCCGGAATCCAACTGGTCCGCCCCATCGAGGACTTCCCGCCCGATGTCTTCCACACCGTTCTCACGGTCATGCTGGAGGCGCCCTTCCGGCTGATCAGGGGCGCGTTGCCGCACATGTACGGCGAGGGATGGGGCCGGATCATCAATGTGTCCTCCGTACATGGGCTGCGCGCCTCGCCCTTCAAATCGGCCTATGTGGCCGCCAAACACGGCCTGGAAGGTCTCTCCAAGACCGCCGCGCTGGAGGGGGCCTCGCACGGAGTCACCTCCAACTGCGTCAACCCCGGGTATGTGCGTACACCACTGGTCGAGAAGCAGATCGCGGACCAGGCGGAGACCCACCACATCCCCGAGGAGCGGGTCCTCACCGATGTCCTGCTCCAGGACTCCGCGCTGAAGCGCCTTCTCGAACCGGACGAGGTGGCCGAGGCGGTCGCCTATCTCTGCACCCCGCAGGCGTCCTTCATCACCGGTATCTCGCTCACCCTCGACGGCGGCTGGACCGCGCACTGACCCTTCCGAGCGGCCGGGTTGTCCACATCGTTTGCGTTGTCCACAGGGCTGGCGCAGCCGGCCGTACGACGGGTAATCCTGTGTCCATGTCCCACGATCAGGCTTCCTACCTGGAACTCCTCGCGCGCGGCGCCGCGGCGGAGGCATATGACCGGCCCGCGCTGCTCGCCCGTGCCGACGGCGCGGGGGCGGAGACGCTCGCCGCGCTGGAGCACGCCAAGCGGCTCGCCCTGCGGGTGCGGGCCGAGCTGGCGGAGCGGCGGCGCCGGGAAGCCGAGCTGTCGGCGCTCTTCGAGACCGCGCACGACCTGGCGGGGCTGCGCGATCTCGACGCGGTGCTCCGGGCGATCGTGCAGCGTGCCCGTTCGCTGCTGGGCACGGAGGTCGCGTATCTCTGTCTCAATGACGCCGCCGCGGGCGACACGTACATGCGCGTCACGGACGGATCGGTCTCGGCCCGCTTCCAGCAGCTCAGACTCGGTATGGGCGAGGGACTCGGCGGGCTCGTCGCCCAGACCGCGCGTCCCTATGTCACCGACAGCTATTTCGACGATCCCCGCTTCCAGCACACCAGAGCCATCGACTCCGGAGTGCGCGACGAGGGGCTGGTCGCCATTCTCGGTGTCCCGCTCATGCTGGGCAGCCAGGTCATCGGGGTGCTCTTCGCCGCCGACCGCCGGGCCCGGGTCTTCGAGCGTGAACAGATCGCCCTGCTGGCCTCGTTCGCCGCACACGCCGCGGTCGCGATCGACACCGCGAATCTGCTGGGGGAGACCCGTTCCGCGCTCGCGGAGCTGGAGAAGGCCAATGAGATCATCAAGGAGCACAGCGCGGTCATCGAGCGCGCCTCGGACGTGCACGACCGGCTCACCGAACTCGTGCTGCGCGGCGGCGGGGTCCATGACGTGGCGAGCGCGCTGTCCGAAGTGCTGGACGGCACGGTGGAGTTCGCGGGCCCCGGCTCCGCCTCCGTGACCGCCCTGGAGCTGACGGGGACCGACGGCCGTGCCAAGTGCCACGACGGGGTCTGGGGCGTGGCCGTCTCGGCAGGCGGCGAGCTGCTCGGCGCGCTCGTCCTGCGCGGCCATCCCGGGCTGGACCCCGTCGACCAGCGCACCCTGGAGCGGGCCGCCATGGTGACCTCACTGCTGCTGCTCGCCCGCCGCTCGGCGGGTGAGGCCGAACAGCGCGTGCGGGGCGAGCTGCTGGACGATCTCCTCGACGCCCCGGACCGTGATCCGCGGCTGCTGCGCGAACGGGCCGTGCGGCTCGGCGCGGATCTCGACGCCCCGCATGTGGTGCTGGCCGCCAGGATCGACGGCCCCGCCCCCGACACCACGGAACGGGAGACGGCCGACCGGCGCCGGCTGTGGTCCGCCGCCTCGCATCTCGCGGCGACCGGCCAGGGACTGGCCGCCACCCGTGACGGGGGCACGGTCCTGCTGCTGCCGCTCGCCCCCGGTGACACGGCGGCCGGCCTGGCCCGCCGCGCGGCGGCCCAGCTCGGCGGGGCGTTGCGCGAGCCCGTCACCATCGGGGCCTCGGCCGTCGTCGAGTCACCCGCCGCGCGGCCGGGCGCGATAGCCGAGGCGTACGCGGAGGCGAGACGCTGCCTGGACGCGCTGCGGCTGCTCGGGCGTTCCGGCGACGGCGCCGCGGCCCAGGATCTGGGCTTCCTCGGACTGCTGCTCGCCGACACCCGTGACATCGAGGGCTTCGTCCACCGCACCATAGGTGAGGTCGTCGACTACGACGAGCGCCGGGGTACGGACCTGGTCCGCACCCTGGGGGCCTACTTCGCCTGCGGTATGAGCCCGGCCCGTACGAAAGACGCGCTGCACGTCCATGTCAACACGGTCGCCCAGCGGCTGGAACGCGTCGGACGGCTGCTCGGTCTGGACTGGCAGTCACCGGCGCGGGCCCTGGAGATCCAACTCGCGCTGCGGCTGCACGCGATGGCCGCCGCTGTCGTGCGGTGAACGGAGCGTTCACCGCACGACAGCGGCGGCCATGACCCGCCTTCTCCGTTCCTCCGCGTGGCGGAGTCAGGAGCGTGGGGTACGTGCGGACGCGGGCTCCGCCTGGCGCGGCGCGGGCACCTTCGCGGACTCCGGCTCGGCGTCCACATTCGTGAGGTCGCGCTGCCGGGTCTCCCGCGCGCAGATGATCGCCACGACGGTGATCAGCGCGGCGGCGATGACATAGAGGGAGATGGGCGTGGAGCTGTCGTAGTCGGCGAGCAGTGCCGTCGCGATGAGCGGCGCGGGCGCACCGGCCGCCACCGAGGCGAACTGCGCGCCGATCGACGCCCCCGAGTACCGCATCCGGGTCGCGAACATCTCCGAGAAGAAGGCCGCCTGCGGCGCGTACATCGCACCGTGCAGCACCAGTCCGACGGTGACGGCCAGCAGCAGATTGCCGAAGCTCGCGGTGTCGATCAGCGCGAAGAAGGGGAACATCCAGGCCCCGACGCCGACCGCGCCGATCAGATACACGGGCCGGCGGCCGATACGGTCCGACAGCGCGCCCCATGCCGGGATCACGGCGAAGTGCACGGCGGAGCCGATGAGTACGGCGTTGAGCGCGGTCTGCTTGCTCATCTCGACGGCGGTTGTCGCGTAGACCAGGATGAAGGCGGTGATCACGTAGTAGCTGATGTTCTCCGCCATGCGCGCGCCCATCGCCACCAGCACATCCCGCCAGTGGTGCTTCAGAACGGACACGATCGGCGTCTTCTCGGCCGTGTCCGCCGTGGACTTGCGCTGTTCGGCCTGCGCCAACGCCGCCTTGAAGACCGGGGATTCATCGACGGAGAGCCGAATCCACAGACCGACCAGCACCAGCACACCGGAGAGCAGGAACGGTATGCGCCAGCCCCATGAGGTGAAGGCGGCGTCCGAGAGCAGCGCGGTGAGCGCCGAGAGCACCCCGGTGGCGAGCAACTGCCCGGCCGGCGCCCCGGTCTGCGGCCACGAGGCCCAGAACCCCCGCCTCTTGGCGTCCCCGTGCTCCGACACCAGCAGCACGGCCCCGCCCCACTCACCACCGAGCGCGAACCCCTGGATCAGCCGCAACACGGTCAGCAGCACAGGAGCCGCCGTACCGATGGTGGCGTGCGTCGGCATCAGCCCGATGGCGAATGTCGCACCCCCCATCATCAGCAGACTCAGCACGAGCAGCTTCTTACGCCCGAGCCGGTCCCCGAAGTGCCCGAAGACCAGCGCCCCGATGGGCCGCGCGGCAAAACCGACGGCATAGGTGAGGAAGGACAGCAGCGTCCCGACGAGCGGATCGGAGTCGGGAAAGAACAGCTTGTTGAACACAAGAGCGGCGGCGGAGCCGTACAGGAAGAAGTCGTACCACTCGATGGTCGTGCCGATGAGACTCGCGGCGACGATGCGCTTGAGTGAACTGGGCGTTGGGGGAGCGGATGCCGAGGCAGCCATGGTCACCACTTCCGAGCGGGTCTGGGGACGGTTGTTGTGTCGCCACACCGTAGGAATGCCCAGGTCAAGGGCCCATGTGGTGGGACACCATAGTTAAGTCCCAAGGTGTGCGCGCACACCCCATGTCTGCACTCAGGGGCCGACGCCAGGGACTCCGCCGAGGGCGGAGCGAGCGGTGTCAAGAATGCGTAACTCCAGACGATTTGACGGTACGGTGCTGACTCCCGTGCTGACTTGGTGCTGACTACGCTGCGTTGAACTTCAGCATCTGGAATAAACCGGACGCCGGAGTAGTAGGTCCATTGCCGGCGGGTGAGCACTGGGTCCGCGACGGGCTCGGGGTGACGGCCGCGTCCCAGGTCCTGTGGACCGGCCCGCGCCTCATCTGCATCGCCGGCAACTTCACTCGCTACGACGTGTACGCATGCGCGAGCACCGGCGCTCGATCGACCTGGTCCGCTACCGGCTCCTTGGCAGCGACCTGCTCGGGCTTGAGACCGTGGCCTCCGTGAGCGGCGGCATGCAGGTAGCTCGCCGGGCACGGCGCCAGTCCGTTGCCCAGGCAGCGGTCGACGTCCAGGGCGCGGCGATGGCGGAGTTGGCGGGCGCGGTCGACGAGGCTCTGCTCGGGCTCGGGGACGGCGTGAACCGCGTGGAGCGCAAGATCTACCGGGCGTATCAGCGGCTGCGGAACTTCGCCTGCCTGTGCCCGCCGCAGCGGAGCAAGCTGCTGATCTACCTGAAGGTCAACCCGAAGGATGTCGACATCGTTCCGGGCTTCACCCGGGACGTATCCGGTCTCGGTCACCACGGGACGGGCGACCTGGAGGTCCAGCTCCGTACGCCGAGGGACGTGGAGCGGGCGCAGGAACTGTTCAGGGCGAGCTACGCGGCGGCGTGAACGGATACCGCTGCATCACCTGACGGGCTGCGCTTCGGGTCGTGTCTGGGGTCGTGGGCGGTTCCTTTCGAGGTCCAGACAGGGGGTGGCGGTGGTCTATCTATGGTCAGCGCGATCGCCGGTTTGGCCAACCGGTGATCCCGCGCCAACCACAGTCGCCGCTCTGTCGGCTGTCCAGGACCGCGTCTGGTCGGGCATCACTCCCGGCAACGCGCCTTCGGTTACTCGTCGGCGGCTTCGTCACCCTGCTCTTCGGGCGGCGCCGATCGCCGGTACTGAGGGTGGTCGAGGTCGAGTTGCTTGGCTGCGTGCAGTGGCACGGGATAGCGGGAGCGGTCGGACCAGGCGATGGTCTGGTGGCACAAGCGTGCGGTCGCCCGTGCGAGCATCGTCCGGTCGACTCCATCGGCCACAGCGACTGGGTAGATCTCGGTCGCTGTGACGGCCCACCACGGTGCCTTGAGGCGGCTTCCTGCCGTTCCTATGCCTTTGACCTGCTGCGCTGATTCCGGTTCCTCGCTTCGGTGAACGTCGAATGGAGCCGTGCGACGCGCGTGGACGCGCCGGCTCCGGGGTCATTGAACGCGCGCACTGGCAAACCGTACCTGCGGTCGGGCTATGCCCCGGCGACCATCAACCACGCGGTGTCGGTGCTGGCGGCGTTCTATGACCACCATCTGCAGACCGGGCAGGGCCCGTTGGTCTCCCCGGTGCCACCGCAGTCCCGTGACGGGCGCCGGCTGGAGGCGCATCACAACCCGTTGGAGCCGTTCCGGCTGCACCGTCGGGGCGCCTACCGGCAGAAGCAGGTCGACGTGAGCCGCGTGCGGTCCCCGACGATGTCGTCGAGGACCTGTTCACCTCGCTGTATCACGCCGGCCAGGTGCGCAGCCTGCTGCGCGAGTTCTACCCGGCGGCGCTGCTCGCGTGGAAGGACCTCCCGGGCGGCATCGTCCGCGCCGAGGCACGCGCACTGCTGACGCTCGCTCCCACCCCGGGGCAGGCTGCCGCCCTGAGCAAGCGGAAGATCGCGGACACGATCTCCGGGGCGGGACGCATCCGCCTGGTCAACACCCATCCCGAACGGCTCCGGTCGGTCTTGTCGCTTCTCTTGGGGTGGGACGGCGCGTGGGTTCGGGCGGCGCGATGCCTGTGCAGCTCAGCGATGTGCGCTTGCGGTCACTCGATGCACGACAAGTGTCGCAGTTCACGACTCCCGACAGCACTTGCTCGTTGTGACGGGAGGGGCCGGGTCCGTCCGGGGCAACGTTACTGAGAACGGGGGGCGCTCAGAAGTTCAGGATGGCCCAGGGCCTGGCGGGGGCGACGCCGCCGTGATGGGAACAGGCGCCCTGTCGGCCGATGGACGGGGATAGCCAGCCGTCGGCGCATCGGGCTGGCTCGGGCATCGTGACGCTCGCAACCGAGTCTGGGGCGTCGCGTATGTGTTTCGCCCTGTCTCGCTCCCGCTGGTTGAAGCAGTTTTGGTGGTTAAGGACTTCGCTTGCAGCTTGATTCGCTGCGGCCCATCGGTCGGAATAGGCGTCAGCCACCTCATCGGGTGCGGCGGTACCGCCCAGCTCTGCGATGCCCTCGATCACTTTTTGTTCCAGGTCTGCAGCCTCCAACTGGAGTTCGGTGACAGCAGGGTCAAAGGAGGAGACGAGTGGCACCCTGATCTCTCTGGCCTTCTCGTCCAGGCGGTTGGCCTGTTCCCGATGAGACTGGCATCCCTGCTCACGGTTGTAGTCCTGCAGGCTTGACCAAACCCATGTTCCCAGGCCGGCAAGTATGGCCAGCATGAATACGGAGCAGCAGCCAGATGTCCAGCGCCGCTCGCTCTTTTCAGCTCGTTTACGTGACTCGCGCTGCTGTTTTGCTCTCTGCGCGGCCTCTTGGGCCTTCTCCGCCTCCTTCGCTTCTTCCTGTGCGTGGGTAGCGCGTTCTTCGCCTGTCCTGTGGAAGCGGCATCCCTCGCCGATCTCGGGTGGCCGAGGGCACGGTGGGCCAAGGAGCGTGGGACGTCCGCAACGGGGCGGCGGCTCGTATGAATAGGGTGCACGGCCCTGATGCGGGGGCTTCTCAGGCCCTCCTCGACTCGCCATGGCTGCATTCTGCGGCCATGGCGTCTCCGCCTCAATGGCGCCGGGAGTCACGGTCAGCGGTTGAGGTGGGCCATCAGCTCGCGGTTGGCCGCCCGTGAAGCAGCGAGGTTCGGGCTGTGCGCCGGAGCCTACGGGCTGCTCGACGCCACGGCGCCCGCCTTCCTGGGCCTGCCCGCGATGGCGGCGGGAGCCGTGCTGTGTGTGGCGTGTCTGCGGCTGGGCGGGCGGCGCGTCACCCGTACCACCTACCGTCCGGACCCCTGGCGGCCGGCGGAGTGGGCGGTCGTCGGCAGCGGGGTGCTGTCCGCTGTCCTGCTCTTCACCAACCTCGGGTACGACCCGGCCCAGCTCAACCCCACTTTCTACCCGCTGACCTGGCCCGAGCTTCCGCTCGTACCGACCGCCGCGATCCTCCTCGCCGGAGCGGCCGGGCTCATCGCCCCTCCGCCCACCCCGCACCGGCCCGTCCGGAAAGCCGAGTCAGCGTGATCACCTTCGACCAGGTCACCGTCCACTACGACGACGCGGCAGGACCAGCCCTGGGCGATGTGGACCTCACGGTGGAGGAAGGTGAACTCTGCCTGGTCGTCGGTCACACGGGCGTTGGCAAGTCCACCCTCCTCGGCGCGGTGAACGGGCTCGTGCTGCACTTCACCGGCGGCACCCTGTACGGCCGTGTCACCGTCGACGGCCGCGACACCACCCACCACCCGCCCCGGGAACTCGCCGACGTTGTCGGAGTGGTCGGCCAGGACCCGATCGACGGTTTCGTCACCGACACCGTCGAGGAGGAACTCGCCTACGCCATGGAGCAGTTGGCGACCCCGTCGGGGACCATGCGCAAGCGGGTCGAGGAGACCCTGGATCTGCTCGGCCTCGCCGACCTGCGCCACCGCGCCCTGTACGAACTCTCCGGCGGCCAGCAGCAGCGCGTCGCCATCGGCTCCGTCCTCACCGCCCACCCCCGGGTACTGGTCCTGGACGAGCCCACCTCGGCCCTGGACCCGACGGCGGCCGAGGAGGTCCTCGCGGCGGTCACCCGCCTCGTACACGACCTCGGCGTCACCGTCCTCATGGCCGAACACCGCCTCGAACGGGTCGTCCAGTACGCCGACCGCGTCATCCACCTGCCCGGCGACGGCAGCGCCCAGATCGGGGCACCCGCCGACATCCTCCGTACTTCCGCGATCGCACTGCCCATCGTCGAACTGGGCCGGGCCGCCGGCTGGGCCCCGCTGCCCCTCTCGATCCGCGACGCGCGGCGGGCCGCCGCGCCCCTGCGCGCCCGGCTCGCCGGCCGGCTCCCGGCCCCAGTCCGCCGGCCCGTGACCGGCGACCTGCCGCTCCTGCTGACCGCGCGCGGTGTCACGGTCGCCTACCAGGGCGTCGCCGCGGTCCGGGAAGTGGACTTGGACCTGCGCGTGGGCGAGATCATCGCCCTGAAGGGCCGCAACGGCTCCCGAAAGTCCTCTCTCCTGTGGGCCTTCCAGGGCTCCGGCCCGCGCCGCGCCGGGACCGTAAAGGTGAGCGACACCTCCGGCGCGACGCACACCGATCCGCACCCCGTGCCCGCCGCCCCCGCCCGCCGACTGGTCGGCCTGGTCCCGCAGACCCCCGCCGACCTGCTCTACCTGGAGAGCGTCAAACAAGAACTCGACCAGGCGGACTCCGACTCGGACACACGGGAGAAAGCTCGTACGGTCCTGGACCGGCTCGCGCCCGGCATCGACGACGCCACCCACCCGCGCGACCTCTCGGAGGGGCAGAAGCTCGCCCTCGTCCTCGCCATCCAGCTCTCCGCCACGCCCCCCGTCATCCTCCTGGACGAACCGACCCGCGGCCTGGACTACCGGGCCAAGACGGAACTGATCCGGATCGTGGACACCCTCGCGGCCGAGGGCCGCGCCGGCGTCATCTCCACCCACGACGTCGAGTTCGCCGCGCGCGCCGCCGACCGCGTGGTCGTCATGGCCGAGGGTGACGTCGTCGCCGATGGGCCGACACCCGAAGTCATCACTTCCTCACCGGTGTTCGCATCGCAGGCCGCCAAAATCCTCGCACCCCTGACATTCCTGACGGTCGATCAGGTCATGGCGTCTGCAGCTCCGGCGGGCGAAGAGGGGGCGCTGTCGTGACCGCGCGCCCCGCCGCCGCCATCCGGCTGACCCCGCGCGTCGGCGTGGTCATGGCCCTCGCCGCCTTCCTCGGACTGGTCGCGTTCTTCTGGCCGTTCGTCGTGGCGCCGGGCACAAGTGGCGTAGATCACACTGGAATTGACCGTTCGTGCCATGTGGTCGATGTCCAGACCGCCAGGCGCGGTCAACGACGGCAGCGCGGTAGCGCCGGGACGCGACGCGCAGACCCCTTCCCAGGGACACCACGCTCCAGGCCCAGTGCGTAGGGAGTGTCCGCCGGTGACCAGTCATCGACCACGGTGCTGTTCATGCCGAGCATCATGACCGCATCGCCGGTCTGGTGCCCGTACATTTTACCGTCCCGCCGGGCGGCGAAGCTACGGATGCGACGGCAACGCCCGACTCCCGGCACCGTAGCTGGCCGGGGGGCGGGCGTTGCCGTCGCGGGTGGCTACCCGAGCCAGACGATACTGAGGACCGTTAGGCGGCGCAGCGGCCGGTTCACCCAGTAGGTGAGGGACAGTTGGCCGACGGGAGCGTGGCCAAAGTCCGAAACCGTGGTGAGGTACTGGGCTTCGGCGTACCGGTCGCGCTCTTCCTGCCCGGGGTCGCCTACCTCGGGATCACCAACGGCCACCAGTTCATCGCCAACGACTTCTTCGCCTTCATGTACTGCCTGGCCAGCGTCGGCTTCGCGTCGGTCCCGCTCATGGCGTGGCGCCGGGGCGGCGGCCGGTACGCCGACCCGGGCTTCGCACGCTCCGCCTGGTTCCCGTGGCTGTTCACGACCATGCAGGGCGTCGCCTATAGCTCCCCGCGCAGCGACGCGAGCGTCTTCCTGCTGGTCTTCGGCTGGGGAGCGTTCATCTACGCCGGGATGATCGGCCTGTACTTCCTCGCCCGCACGCTCTGGGGCACCGACGACGACCAGGCCGTGCCCGAGGTCGACGGCGACACCGTGCGGCCGGAGACCAGCGCCTGACTCTGCGCTGCTCACGCCGTCTGCTCCAGGCGGCGCGGCACAGCCGCTTCGCGGCCCGGCTTGGCGGCAGCGCCTACTGGTGGGTAGCCGGGATGGGTGCCCTGATACAGGCCGGAGCGGTCGCCTCTCGCCGCCGCTCCACCAGGTCCATCGCCTCCAGCCGATCTGCGATCTTCGATGCACCCGGCAGGCCGCACCCCAGCAGAGCCGCGATCGTCGTAGAGATACGGCCGCCCTGGCTGTCGACTGGCCCGTCGATCAGCCGGACCTCGCCCGTTGCCGAGGTGTCCAGGAGCAGCAGCAGGAACGCAAGCCGGTCTGTGGCCGCTCCGCGTCCGGTGCGCGTTTCCATACCCTGCTGGTGCAGCAGGTCCTGGCCGAACCGGCGTGGGATCGAGGCTGAGCGACGAGGACCGGCGTGGCCTGACCGCGCTGTTCTGGTCCAACGTCAACCCGTATGGCACCTTCCGCCTGGACATGAACAAGCACCTCGACCTGGGGCTCACAATGCCCCGCCCCCGCACCCCGGCCGATGCCGCCGACCGATCAAGCACGAAGACACGATGAAAGACTCCCAGGACCTCACCGACTCTCGGATGAACGAGGCCGCGAGTCAGGCGTTCTGGACCTGCTGAGCGCGGGCAGCGACCGTCGAGGCCAACTGCTCGAACTCCCTGGACCAGCCCGAATCGTCGGGCACCGGTTGGTATTCCAGCTCGACGAGGACGGTGCCGACGCGGAGCAGGGCGACGGCTGTCGTCTCGTCGAGGTCGATATTGTAGTGGGTGATCGCGGCACGCTGGTCGCCGAGCTCCGGGAAGGAGATCTCCCTCGCCTTATTGTTGTCGGCGACGCCCGACCGGGTTTCCTCGAAACCCTTCGCGGTCAGCGCCGCGCTGGAGCAGGACCACACCGTGAATTCGGCCCAGACCGTCCTCGTGTTGCCGTCGTTCCAGTTGTTCGTGCTGAAGCGTGCTTGGGCTCCTGAGCACCCGTTTTCCTCGTCCTTGCCAGCCGCGAGGGACCCGGATCTCTCCCAACCTGACGGCATGCTCGGCAGGTCTGGAACGACCCGCTTGACCTCGCTGACGTTCAGGGCTCGCACGGCATGGCGGGCGCTGTCGTCCTGCGACGACTCGGGGGAGTCGTCGACCATGATCAGCCGTGTGCCTCCGTACACGGCCAGCACGACCAGGGCCAGCAGCAGGGCGGCCACCAGAGCGATGACGGCCCGCCCGCCCCGGGTGTTGTTGATGGTCAGCGGGCCAAGGGCGATGGGACTGCGCGACACCTGGCTGCCGGTGATCAGCAGACTGCCCGTGGCGTTGGTTCCCGGTGCGGTCAGCTGCAGTTGCAGCTGACGCCGCAGTTCCGGGTCCGCCTCAATCTCCTCACGGACCACGGACCGGGCCGCGGCCTGTGCGGCCGGGTCCCCCGGAGCCTGGTTCAGTGTGTCCAGGGCCGCCCGCCCCCGCTCCGTTAAGGCCAGTCGGGTGTGTAAGGCATCGGCGACCGCGGTTCCGGCGCTCTGGCCGACCGCAGTCGCCACTCCGGTCGCCGTCGCGGTCATGACCGCGACGGCCATGGTCGCCAGTTCAGAAGTCTCCATCCGCTCCCCCCGGTTCCAATACACAGTGTCCTCAAGGCTCCGCGCCCTGATTTCAGTATCGCCATGCACGCGACATTCAGCGTGGTATTCGGACACCTTCCCGGAGCGTGGACCAGCCGCGCCCCCGCGCCCCACTTCCAAGAGGGCGGGCTGGCGATGTTTCATAGGCGGTCGCTCGTGAAACAGGCGATCACGCGGCGGTCCACCTGCGGCGATCATGTTTACGGCCTCGTGGCTGCGGTGCTCTCCGGCCGGTCACTGGTCGCCATGCTTCTGGCGCTCTACCGCGTCGCGAACACCTCGAGGCCGCACACAGAGGACATGGAGGAACTGGTTGCCTACGCGGACTGGGCCATGGCCTCACAGGTCTACGACGCGACCGCTCAGGTCCTCAGCCGGGCGTGCTCCGGGGAGGGGGACCCCATCGTGGTAACGATCGACAACCGGCTGCCCGCCCTGTCGTGACGGGCAGTCCCCCGCTGGCCGCCGCAGTCCGTCCCGCCTCCAGAGCACGGCCGCCTCATCCGAGCTGATGCGGCACGGGGGCGTCGTCTGTGTGAGGGCGTCTGCCGCGCTCGGCTCGCGCCCGGCACAGGGCGGCGGCCTCGGTCGCTGCGGCCCGGCGGCGGCGCTCGGCTCGGGTCACCTCGATCGGGGCCGGCTGGTCGTCCGGGGACATCTCCGGCTCGGGAAAGGCCCGGTGGCTCAGCGCGCGCAGTGCGGCGGTCTGCCGTTCCACCGCCCTCGCGGTCCCGGGGTCCAGCCGCCGCGCGGGGGCGACGGCCTGGTGCGCGGCGAGCGCCTGGTGGAAGCTGGGCGAGGCCATCTCACGCGTCTTCACCAGTGCCTCTGGGACCTCTGGTGCGGCCAGGGTCGCCGGGGCGACGTCGGCCGGACCGGGCGCGGGTACGGCGCCGGGCGGCAGGATCCGCAGGGCGTGCACGACGGTGCGGCCCGCTGCCTTGTTGGCGGCCACGTTGATCGTCAGCACTTGCGATCCCCGGTCGGCACCAGTCGTCGACCGCTGTGGGGCCGACGGCTGCGACTGGGTCCTTTGTTGGGAGATTCCCTCTGTCTTTGTGCACGCCTCGGTGTTGCCGCGTGTTTGTGCTTCGTTGCAGGTGGAGACCGTTCTTGACCCGCCCTCAGGCGAGCAGCGCCACCCAAAACTTGTGGTCCTTCCGGTCGGCGGGCGCTGACCCCACCTCTATGCTTGGGACGTTCCTTTGTGGCGTCTGCCTCGTGCTTCACCCGTTTGGTGAAGGCCCGGCAGCTAAGCCGGGCTATCTCGGACGCCACGGAGGCCCACATGGAAGGCACGAAGCCCGTCGATGACGGTGACGAAGGAGAAGCCAGGCGGCGCCAGGACCGGCGCGGGCTCGTCTGGCAGCTTCTGATCGACTGGTCACCGATACTCGCGGGCGTTGCCGACCTCGTGGTGCAGCACTTCTCCTGACGGAGATGTGTGGGCGGGTCGTAGCGCCGGGGCAGCAGTGAGCCCGGCCGATGCTTACACGACCGGGCTCACTGGCTGTATCCACGGGTGGAGGGCCCTGGACCTGGGGTGGAAGCCCGGGAAAGGGGCCCTCTGTTGGCTTTGTTAAGCGTCATCCCGCACCACGATCGTACGGGAAATCGCGGTGCGGTCTACAACCTGAGCTACAGACCCCGGTGGACATGAGCTCGTCTTTCTACATGGGCAAACCCCTGTCCGGCACACACGATGCCCTGGTACAGCGAACCCGAACCGGAATCCCGACGTCAGAAAGACACGGGACCGGCAGTCACCGGATCGGGTACGGTCGCGCCATACCTCTGCACGGGGCTCGCCCGTGCGAACGAACGCCGGCGGTCGGGCAGCTGCGGCGACCTCGCCAGGCGCCTGTGCTTGGGCGCCGGGCGACGTCTGGCTAGCCGCGATCAGTGTGCTCGCCGTCGTGATGGCGGTGCTCACGCCGCACGTCCTGCGCACCGAATCGACGTGGCAGGCCGCTGCCTGGTTGTTCATGCTCGCCGCCACGCTCACCGGCATCGCCGCACTCATCCGCGCGGAACTGCTGCTCCGCCGCCTCGAGCGACGGCCCGACAGCGACGTTCCCGGAACCTGATCCGCACGGTCGGACATGCGCCGAATCCCGTCGCCGGGCTGGCTGATCATCCCGCTGACACGACCTCGATCCCCGTGGCAGGGTGCGGTGATCGGATCAGCAGACGACAGGGAGCTCCCGTGGAAGCACGGATGTGGGACGGACTGGTCGGCGTCGCGAAGAAGACGTACACCGCCTCGCTGGGCGAGGGGACGGTGCCGCGCCCGCTCATGATGCCGCTGGTACGCGGCGAGCTGGTCGGGCTGGTCTGGGTCCGCCCGTTCAAGGTCGGCCAGGACGCGCTCGCCGGGATCGCGGAACTCGCGGACATCGCCGCGGCGGCCGGCGCGGACGAGGTCGTCCTCGCCTGGGAGACCCACGACGTCGCCACCGCCTGCGAGCTGCCGGTCGTCGGCCCGGCGCCGTGTCTGAACATGGTGCTCGCCAACCCAGGCGGGCACGTCCTGCACCAGTTTCCCTACAGCGAGCAGATCCTGTCTCGCAGCCCCGAGGGCCGGGCGTCGGTCGCCCCGGACTGGAGGACGGCCCCCGCGCCGCAGCCCGGCGGCGAACTGGTGCGGCCCATCCATGCCGCGGTGAACTTCTCCTTCACCGCCATCGAGCTGGACCACCCCGACCCGTTCGGCGTCACCGTCGTGCTGATGGAAGAGGACGGCTACCGCATCAGCCTGACCAAAGCGTTCGCCCGCTGAGCCGTGGCCCGCGACTTCGACGACGACGTGCCCCGCCGCATCCAGGACGCGGACGACCTGATCAACGCCCGCAAGCGGGACGAAGCCGAACGGATTCGCGCCCGCAAGCGGGACGCCGACGAACGGATCTACGTGGTGACCACCAACCTCGTCATCGACGCCCAGGAGAAGCTTGCCCGACGTCGGCGGCTGGACCGCATCTGGCGCGCCGGGGCGGCCGTCAGCTGGGCGTCCGTACTCACCGCCGTCATCGGCACCGGCATCGCCTCGCTCACCACGGGCGACCCGGGACGGTTCGTTCTGGGTGACCTGATCTGCGGAAGCCTGCTCCTGATGTCCCTGCTGGCGCTGGTCGCAGTCCACTTCGCCGGGCGGGACGTGCCCACCCTCCAGCGCCTGGAGGCGCAGCTCGCCTCCGCGCAGGAGTCGCTGTGGAAGCAGAAGGTTACGAGCAACCCGGACCTGGACGACCGGCGCAAGCTGTACCGCGAGGAAGTCACGACCGCGATCGAGCAGTACCAGACCGACAGCCGCAAGTACCGGCGCATCCACAACAGCCTGCAGACCCTCATCATGATCGGCTCCGCCGCCACGACCACGATCGCGGCCCTGGACACCGGCAAGGAGCTGACCTGGCAGAGCGTCACCCTGACCGGCATCAGCTTCGCGATCACGGTGGCCGCGATGTTCACCGGCTACTACAAGTTCCGCGAGCGCAGCTACTTCCTCCAGCAGACCGCCGACTCCATCGAGGAGGAGGCCAACGCCGTCCGGCTCGGCATCGGCCCGTACAGCGAGTACGGGCGCAACCAGGAAGGCGAGGCGCTGAAGCTGTTCACCCAGCGCGTCGAACAGCACCGCAACGAGCAGCGGCGCCGCCAGCAGCAGCTGGACCAGCCCGCCGATCAGGCCACGCCCTCCAGCCAGCCGCCCGCGGCCTGACGGCGAGACGTCTACCGGCGTCGGCGACCGCGGCCCTCGATGTGACGGTTGAGGATGTCCCGCCACGCCTGGTGGGATCCGGCGGGCAGAGCGCACTCGGCACCCAGCTTGGCTATGAGTGAGCCTTCTTCAATCGGGTGTATTCCTTGGCCAGTTCGACCCGTGAGCGGTGCGGGCCACCCAACGTGTTGCACCGCTGCTCGGGTTCCTGGCCGCAGTCGGGGCAGGTCACCTCGTACACCCGCCACGGCCGCCGCGACCGTTGCTGTTCCCTGCGTTCGTCGATGATCGGCTTCAGCCGCTCGTCGTGCGGCACCCGCCGCGTCTCACCGGGCATGGTGTCGACGGCGCATTGCTGGCCGCTGCTCGCCCCGCAGCGCGGGCAGCGCCTCTCCAGCCACCTCTTCCGGGTAACTTGCCGATGGAGCTGTGGAAGCCGCTTCCCTTGTCCGGGCTGGAGAGGGCCTGCGGTGTGACGTACCCGCTCCCTCCATGCCTCGACCTTTGCCTGACGATGCGGCCCGATACTGCCGGCCTCGCTCGCTGCCCGAAGCAGCTCACGGACCTTGATCCGCAGTACGTCCGGGTCCGGGTCGGGGGGAAGTTGGTCAAGGTCGTCGAGGAGGGTGTTCAGGCGCTTGCTCCTGGCCGCCGCGATGACGGTGAGGTAGCCGTCAGCCGCGTCGATCACGCGGCTCTCCTCCTCGGAACAGGCGTCTTTGGCGGCCGTCTTGGCATGCCGCAACAGTTTCTTGACCTTCCCGGCCCGCTTCTCGGCCACCGCCTGTTCCAGGCTAGCGAACAGCCCCCTGCGGGCCCCGACTTCTTTCTCGATCCAGAGGAGGCCGGAGCGCAGGGCGGCATCCAGCTGCTCCTGCAGCCGCGGGCTCACACCAGCGAGTTCCGGCATCTCGCGGCACACCGATTCAGCCAGAGCGATGGACTCGGTCCGGCGGGCGTAGAGCAGCTTGCGCAGCAGCTCCCGCGCCCGGGTGTCCTGTGCCGTGTCCGTGTTCTGCCCCGGCGTCCACTTCGTGGGCGCCGCCGCGCTGCGGGCCTGGATGATCCGCTGGACCGCCGGCGTCGACAGCCCGCGCTCCGTCACCTCGCACTCCTCCAGGGCGAACCACTCGGTGGGCCGCGCGAAGGCCTCGGTACCGATCCGCACCCGCCTGCTCGTGCCCTCGCTGTCCAGGCGGATCCGGTGCACGTACCAACGCCGGATCAGCGTGTCCCGGTCGACCGGGACGCCCAGGCTGAGCACCGGCTCCAGGCCGTCGTCCCACACCGGCGCCACCGCCTGGTCCAGGTACACCCGCAGCGCGCCGCGCGGCCAGCGGATGTTGACGACGGAGCCGAGCGGCGCCCCGGCCGAGCCGGTGTACTCGAAGCTCGCCTGCTCGCCGTGGCCAGCGAGCCAGGCTGCGGCCCCCGACCGCACGTACAGGTGATCCGCGCTGTTCACGCCGCGGGCGCGGCGCCCGCACTCGTGCGGCAGCCCGTCCGGAGCCGGGTGATGGGCGAAATGACAGGCGCGGTCCGTGTACAACTTCGTGGTCAACTGACCACCGCAGCCACCGAGCAAAGTCCCGCACCAGAAGGTCTCGCCCTCATAGCGGTGGCGGAACACGTCCAACTCGATGGCCTCCATCGGCAGCATCAGCGGCTCCTCCGAGTCTGTATCGCCCAGGACCGCCGTCTGAATCTGCCGCCTGTCACCACGCACGAGCCCACGCCCTTCGTCCCAAGTCATCGTGCCACCTTGAACGTTGGCTTCACAGACGATCGACGTGTTCACGGCGTCGTACGCAGCGGGGCAGGGTCGACAGCAATGGCCGACCGTGCCAGCCTCCCGGGCAGCACGCTTCGCCTGAGACGCCGCAGCGCAAGAGCCCGGGCGGCCTCAGGTTCGCGGCGCCGCTGGGCGCGGGCAATCTCGGTGGAGGCCAGCGCCCAGCCGGCCCCGCCTCCTGGCTGTTCCCGACGATCGGCGGATCCGGCTGGGCGCGGCCGGTACGGTGCCGGGCGAGACGTCGACAGCAGGGGGAGAGCGTGGCGAAGATCCGAGACCGTGGCGAGGTGCTGCGCTTCGGCCTGGCGGCCGCGCTCTTCCTGCCCGGGGCCGCCTACCTCGGGATCACCAACGGCCACCGGTTCATCGCCATCGACTTCTTCGCCTTCATGTACTGCCTGGCCAGTGTCGGCTTCGCGTCGGTCCCGCTGATGTCCTGGCGCCGGGGCGGCGGCCGTTACGCCGACCCGGGCTTCGTCCGCTCCGCCTGCTTCCCGTGGCTGTTCACCACAGGGCAGGGCGTCGCCTACAGCGCTCCGCGCGGCGATGCGAACGTCTTCCTGCTGCTCTTCGGCTGGGGCGCGTTCGTCTACGCCGGTATGGTCGGCCTGTACTTCCTCGCCCGCGCGCTCTGGGGCACCGTGCCCGAGGTCGACAACGACACCGTACGGCCGGAGACAAGCGTCTGACCCCGCGCGGGTGCCGATCAGCCGGTCACATGCACGGTGACGTACAGGTCTCCGGGCGCTCCGCCGTGCTTTCCCCGGTGCGCCACACCGGTGGGGCTAAGAAATGCGCCAGGCGATGGCGAGAACCGGCGGAATTCTCCCGCCCGTTGCTCTCCGGCGGGTAGGTTGCGGTGTCATGAGCACTGTCGTCACTGTCCGGGCCGTTGTCTCCGGTGCCGCCCATGATCTGCGCCGCTGGCTGGCGGCCGAGGACAGCCTCCGAGGCAGAATCCGACTGGCCGACACGCGTCCTGCAAATGGTGCCATGGGTGCGGTGAGCGACGTGCTCGTCGCCGTTCTGGAGCCCGGTGGTGTGGCCGCGGTGTTCGCGGGAGGGGTGGTGGCCTGGTTGCAGGCCCGCCGCGGGGATCAGACCGTGACCCTCACCCGCCCCGACGGCACCCGGATCACCATCGAGTCAACCCAGGTCAGGGGGTTGAACGGCGAGCAGGCGATGGCGCTGGCCGAGCGGTTGTCGCAGGAGCTGACGGCGGCCGATCCCGAACGCCGCGTCGATTCGGACGAGTCGGCCCAAGACGTCTCGTGAGGACCGTCGGGGCGCTGTCGGCGGCGGGGACCCGGGCGGTACTCATGGGAACGGGCCGCTACGCGCCCGGCTCGACCTTGCCCGACCTCCCTTCCGTGGACACCACCCTCGACGCCCTGGAACGGGCGCTGGTGGACGTCTGCGGAATGGCGGCGGAGCGGGTGCACCGGATACCGGCCGACGCCGGCCCCGCGGAAGCCATCGCCGCCGTGGAGCAGGCGTGCGCGGACGTGCCGGGGACGGTGCTCCTTTACTTCGTAGGACACGGCCTGCTGGGGCCCCGGGACGAGTTGTATCTCGCCACGGGGCTGAGCATGTCCGCCGACTCGGTCTCCGCGGCCGTGCCGTACCGCACGCTGAGGGACCTGTTGGGGGAGTCCGGGTCGGGCGCCGCCGTCGTACTCGACTGCTGCTTCTCGGGCCGCGCCGACTCCCCCCGCGGCCGTGCCGACAGCGGGTTCACCCCGTACCGCCCGGACGGGAGCTTCCTGCTCAGCTCGGCCTCCCATTACGCGCTCTCCTTCGCCCCGGACGGCAAGCCGTACACCCGGTTCAGCGGGGCGCTCTTGGAGCTGCTTGAGGAGGGCGACCCCAACGGCCCGCTGTGGCTGACGATGGACCACCTGTACGCGGCGCTGGCGCGCGAGGCAGACCCGGGCACGCGGCCACGGCGGCAGAGCGACGGTTCCCTGGGCGCGCTGGTCGTCGCCCGTAACCGCGCCTACCGCGGCAATACGGCTCCCGAGGCTGTTCCGCCCGCAGACGTGCCCTGCCCCTACCCGGGCCTTGAGGCGTTCCGCGCCCAGGACAGCGACGACTTCCACGGCCGCGAGGATCTGACCCGCGATCTCCTCGACGCCGTCTGCCGTACGGACCGGAACACCCCCGTGGTCCTCGTCGGGGCCTCGGGCGTGGGCAAGTCCTCGTTGCTCAGGGCCGGTCTGATCGCCGGTCTCGAACAGCGCCGCGCCGAGGGGCGTGACAAGGGCCGCTGGCCCGCCCTGCTCCTGGCCAACCCCGGCGCCCACCCCCTGCGCGCGCTCGCGGACCTGTGGGCGCGGGCGACAGGAGGAGACGGCGAAGCCACCCTCAGGACGCTGGAACGCGGTTCCTTCCCCGAGCCGCTACCGGGGCGGCGTGCTCCCGGTGTCCTCGTCGTCGACCAGTTCGAGGAGGTCTTCACCCGCTGCCAGGACGCCCCAGAACGCGTGCGGTTCCTCGACCTGGTGACCGGTTCCGGCCCCGGCCCGCGCGTCGTCCTGGGGCTGCGAGCCGACCACTACGGCAGCGCGCTCACCCACCCCCCGCTCGCGGCGGCGCTCGGCCGAGGCCAGCTGCCGGTGCCTCCGCTGCGGGACGACGCTCTGCGGTCCGCGATCGAGGCCCCGGCCGCGGGGACGGGCCTTCGCCTGGAGGCCGGGCTCGCCGACCGGCTCCTGCACGACCTCAAGCAGGGGCACGGCGACGGGCACCAAGGAGCGGTGGCCGCCCTGCCGTTCCTCGCCCACGCCCTACGGGAGACCTGGCTGCGGCGCAGCGGCACCGTCCTCACCCTGGCCGGCTACCAGGCCACCGGGGGCATCTGGGACTCGGTCGCGACGACCGCCGAGCGCGTCTACCAGTCGCTGGACACGGCGGAGCGCGGGATACTCCGCGCGCTGTTGCTGCGTCTGGTGTACCTCGCACCGGACGGCGCGGAGCCGGTGACGCGCCGTGAGGCGGGCAATGACGAACTCCTCGACGGGTTCGCGGCCCCCCGGCGGCGCCGCGCCGCTGCCATCCTGGAGCGCCTTGCCGAGGCGCGTCTGGTGACCGTGGACCAGGCGGACACGTCGATCAGCCATGAGGCGCTGCTGCGGGCCTGGCCCAGGTTGCGCCGCTGGACCGAGGAGGACCGCGCCCGGCTTCTGCTCCGGCAGCAGCTGCAAGAGGACGCGGAAGCCTGGGAGGCAGCCGGGCGCGACCCCGCGTACCTCTACCGCGGCACCCGGCTCGCGGGGATGGACACCGGCCTGACGGAGGGGACTCCCCGTTCGCCGCTGCGCGAACGCGAACGGGAGTTCCTGGAGGCCGCGAGGTCGGCGGAGCGCGACGAGCGCGACCGGGAGCTGCGGCGCACTTGCCGCCTCAAGCTGGCCCTGACCGGGGTGGCCGGGGGCCTTTGCCTCGCTCTCGCGGCCGGCGGCCTGGCGTTCCAGCAGCGCACCACCGCCACGCACCAGCGGACGCTTGCGAACATCCGGTCGCTGACCGCTGCCGCCCAGAACCTGCGGGAGACGCAACCGGCCACGGCGCTGCGACTGGCACTCGCCGCCCATCGCGCACAGCCCTCGTCCGACACCCGTGCTGCGCTGTTCGACACGCTGCGCCACACCAGGCTCCGGGCGACGGCGCGTCTGCCACGGCCGGAGCAGTCCTCCCACGCCAAGGCGGAGGACGCGCGCTGGGCCATCAGCTCCGACGGCACCATGCTGGCCGGAGCCGACCGAGGACGACTCGCCGTGTGGAGGATCGGGCAGGACGCCACCCTCACCCGGCTCACCGGCCCCGACGGAGGCTGCGCCGCCGCTTTGGGGAGCGTCGCGTTCAGCGGTGACGGCACGGTCCTGGCCGCCCAGTGCGGCACCCGCGCGATACAGCTGTGGCGGGTGGACCGTTCGCGACTGCGCCCGAAGGGCGAGGTGCCCTACGACGCCGACTCGCAGAGTGTGTCGCTGGCGCTCGACCCCGAGGCGACACTGCTTGCCGCAGGGGGCGGCAAGGGGGTCACCCTGTGGCGCCTGACGGACACGGAGGCGGGCAGCGTGCACCAGACGGACACGGAACCCATCACCTCGCTGGCCTTCAGCCCGGACGGCGAGGTGCTTGTGGCGGGCGTACAACCGAATAGGCTGGACAATCAGTCGCTGACACGGCCGGGTTACGGCTGGAAGGTCAAGGTGGCGGACCTGAGCCACTCGACGTCGTTCCGACTCGGACCCACCAGCGGACCTGCGGCAGTCACCCCGGACGGCCGGACGCTGCTCAAGGCGTTCGAAGGAATACTGAGCGTGGGAGCCATGCCCCACCCGGACGCGAGCACGGGCGTCTTCGAAACTGCGGCCCACTCCCGGCCGATCACCGCGATGGCTGTCAGCCACGACGGCAAGGCCGCGGCCACCGGAGGCGCGGACGGCACGCTCGCGCTGTGGAACATATCGCCTGGCACCCCGGCGCGGCTGGCGTCACTGAGCCTGCACGAGAACGCCGTCACCGCGCTCGCCTTCTCCGCTGACGACGCCACACTCGTCTCCGCCGACGCGACCTCCATCGCCCGCTGGGCCACCAAGGAGAGCGCGGAACCCACTGCACTACGAAGCCTGGACGACCAGCCGGAGATCAGAGCGGTGGCCTACGCCCCCGACGGTGACACTCTGCTCACCGGCGGCGCGGACGGCACCCTGATGGTGCGCGACCGCGACGGCGACATCCGCCAGACGCTGCCGAAGGCCCACGCGACGCGCATCGCGGTAAGCCCGGACGGTAAGACTGCGGCGACCTGCGGCAACATGGACTGCGTACTGTGGCGCCTGGCGAAAGGGCGGCTGACGAAGGCGGCCACCCTACCTACGGGCGAACAGGCAGAGGCGTCGCACCTGCTGTTCATCCCGAACTCCCACACACTGGTGGCGGCAGGCGCCGCGAAGTCCGCGATGGGAATCGAGCCGGATTCGCGGTGGAGCAAGGCATGGAACACACAGGACCCGGACCATCCACGGGAACAGTCCGCCGACCTGCTCCGCGACACCACTTCCGTCAGCCGGGACGGCGGCGTCGTCGTGGCCGGCACATCGTTGCGCGGCCCGGGAAGCGAGTCCGACGACCTGGGCAGCCTCATGGGCCTGGGCCCCAAGACGGTCAGCCCCGCCGGCACCACACTCGCCTCTAGCGATTTCACCCGCAGCGCCCTGCGGATGTGGGACATCAGCCGTCCCGGCGCGCCCCGGCAAATCAGTGATCAACCGCTACAGCCCCCCACGACCGTGGCGGTACGCCACGTATTCCACCCGAGCGGAGACCTGCTGACCGTACAGCGGGCCGAGGGCCTCGCCACGCTCTACGACGTGGGCGATCCCCGCTGGCCCCGTCCCCTCGCCATCCTCTCCTACCTCCTCGCGGACATCGCCTTCAGCGCCGATGGACACCGGGTCGCCGTCACCAACAAGGGCGGCGGCGTGGACATCCTCGGCATCGGCCATCTGGCCGCGATCAGCCATGACCCGATCGGGCTGGCCTGCGACCTGGCGGGAGGCGAGCTGAGCGACGAAGAACGCGACCGGTACGCCCCCGGACTGCCCAAGGAGCCCCTCTGCTCCTGAACCTGACCCGCAACCAGCCTCTGCCTGCCCTGCCCTGCCCTGCCCTGCCGGGGATCGTGACGTTCCAGGGCGCCGACACGAACCGTGCCGGTGACCTTGCTCAACAACAGCCTCCCGACGGGCGTCCAGCGCCGCGGCGATCTGCGCCTGACTCAGGCCCGACGCCTCACGCAGACGCCTACGCTCTGCGGGGACTGGCAGGACGACGATGACGGCGAGCAGTACGGCCACGTTGATCGTCAACACTTGCCCTGCCCCCCAGTCAGCACCAGCCGTCCCCGCCCGACCGCGGAGACGGATATCCCGCACCCCCGTGTAGCCCGAACGGCCCAGCCGCGCGCCTCAGTTACTGATTGTTGACGCAAAGTGATCGTCGGGCTTGATCATCAGACCCTGGAAGGCCGCACGAGGGGGCAGTGGGGTCGCAGGGGGCTCCCGCTGTCGGCGACCAGTCGGCCCATGTGGACGCCCACAGGCCGGTCGCCGCCGACTTCGTGGCGGACAGGTTCGCCAACGCTCGGATCAACGATGAGCGGATCGTCAAGAAGGACGTGACGCGGGTTCTCGTCGATCGCGAGCGCGGCGCCGTCGTTGCCGAGGGCACGGCAGACGACTGGGCCCCGGACGGTTCGGAACCCACAGGATAATCACGGTTGATCTATGATGACTTACCCATTTTCGGCAGTGGTGGATGGCGGACGGCACTGAAGATTTCAGTACCGCAAGATTCATTTCAGTGAAGATTTCAGTAGCGCACGAAAGACTTCAGCGCGGCCACTGGCCCCGCCTCGGTCACCCTCATTCGCGTCGGCCGCACGGCCCGTGAAGCCGTCCGCGAAGTCACCAGCCTGCTCATAGGTGCCGGAGCGGCCGCCTCGCTGTGACCGCCCTGTTCACAGGTTGCACACAGCTCCCCTTTGTCAGTGGCACCAGCGACAATTCCTTCCGACAGCGCTGTGGGGCAGGGGGATGCGCGAGCATGCAGACAGATGACTTTTTCCTTGGCAGACCCGATGAGCACGTGTACTGGCCTGACTGCAGGCCGGGTGAATGGGTGTGCCACCTGTGGGAGCTGGATGTCGAGCTGATGGAGTCTTTGCGGTTTGGTCCCCTGCCTGCCCACCCGGACCTGGGCGTAGCCGTCGCGCTGACCCGGTTGCTGCACGAGGACTTCGTCGCCAGGGGCACACGCCACGACGAACGCATGAATGACGAGGAAGTCGTCCTCGCCGTGAAAGCGCACCGGGCGGTTCTCGAGCGCTTGGGTCTGGAGCCGCCGCAGCTGCCGTTCCGCCACCACAGCGGCTTCTACGACTACTGGCGCAAGAATGACATGTCTGGAGGCGGCGGCTGGCAGGCGCGGCGCGAGTGCATCGAAGGGCTGCTGGGGCCGACCCGGCAGGCCCTGGAGGATCTGCAGGAGGTCGAGTACGAGCGACGCTTTAGTACTGCAACGACACTCCGTGACGTGGTGTGTGCGGCGTCGTTGATTACTTCGTGGCGGAAGAGATAGCTGACGGGTGGTCAGATAGCTTCGGTGGTTTCGTGGCGCGGTTTGCGGGCCGGTTCGGGCGGGTGGAGCCGAGGCGGCGGATGGTGTCCTACCTGCGGGGACTGCTCAGCGAGGCGAAACGCAAGAACGGCTGGACCCTGGCTGAGGCCGCCGGTGACACCGGCCCTCAGGGCATGCAGCGGCTGCTGAACCACTACCTGTGGGACGCTGATGCCCTGCGTGACGACGTTCGTGAAGCGGTCGTGGAGCATATCGGAGATCCGGAGCGGGGGATTCTGATCCTCGACGAGACGGGTTTTCTGAAGAAAGGGGTGCGGTCGGCGGGTGTGGCCCGGCAGTACTCGGGAACGGCCGGCCGGATCGAGAATTCCCAGATCGGGGTGTTCCTGGCCTACGGTTCCGACCGGGGGCGGGCGCTGATCGACCGTGAGCTGTATCTCCCAAAGGACTGGACATCGGACCGCGAGCGCTGCCGAGCTGCCGGTATCGGTGACGATGTCGAGTTCGCCACCAAGCCAGACATGGGCCTGCGCATACTGAAGCGTGCCGTCGAATCGGGGATCCCGTTCGGGTGGGTAACCGCTGATGAACTCTACGGCCAGACCAGCCGGATCCGGCTGTGGCTGGAAGAACACGACATCGCTCATGTCCTCGCCGTCCCGAAATCGCAGATGGTCATGACCATGGAATTCTTCGGCCAGGCCCGCGCGCACAAGCTGGTCGGTGAGCTCCCCGACGACGCATGGACGCGTATGAGCTGCGGTGACGGTGCCCATGGCCCGCGCGAGTACGACTGGGTGGCGGCCCCGATCCGGCCCTGGCGGCGAGAAGGCCGGGACCATTGGTTGCTGGCACGGCGAAGCCTCATGGATCCCGCGGACATCGCCTACTACATCTGTTTCTGTCCGGCCGGGACCTCCTTGGAGGAACTCGCGCGGATCGCAGGGTCCCGGTGGATGGTCGAGGAATGTTTCCAGACCGCGAAAAACGAAACCGGGATTGATCATTACCAGGTCCGCGGCTACCCCGCGTGGTACCGGCACATAACACTGTCCATGGCCGCCCTCGCCTTCCTCGCTATTCTGCGAGCAGAGGCAAAAAAGGGGATCCGGATACCGGCAGCGGTCGATATTTCATACCCGTGACCATGAACGAGGCCCGGCGGCTCTTCAACCGCGCCTCCTCTCCCATCCGCCAAAGCTTCCAGCACGCACTCGCCTGGTCACGGTGGCGAAGAAGAAGCCAGGCACGAGCCCGCATCAGCCACTACAAACGCAGAGGCCATCACGGAGTGTCGTTGCAGTATTAGACCGTGTCCTATGTGGTGAGTTTGATGAGTCGTTTGTAGCAACAGAGTGCTGCGGCGAGGCCGAGGAAGGCCAGGTAGTTGCGGGGGTGGCGTTCGTAGCGGTGGTTGAGTCTGCGGTAGCCGGTCAGCCAGGACATGGTCCGCTCGATGACCCATCTTCGGCGTCCTCATCGTTCGCGGGATTCGATGCCTTTGCGGGCGATGCGGACGCCGATGCGTTTACCGCTAAGCCATTTCCGCAGGTCAGGGACATCGTATGCTTTGTCGGCGTGGAGTTTGCCGGGCTTGTAGTGCCAGCCGTTCTCGGGGTCGTGTCTCGTTTGGAGACCGGCCACCATGGGTTTCAGTCCGTGGCTGTCGTGGGTGCTGGCCGCGGAGACGCCGACGACCAGGGGCAGTCCGGCCGCGTCTGACAGGACGTGCATCTTGGAACCCGGTTTGCCCCGGTCCACGGGCGACGGGCCTGTGAGTTCGCCCCCCTTTTTTTGGCCCGCACGTGCGCGGAGTCGAGGACCACGCGGGAGAGGTCGAGCAGGCCGCACTCGTCGATGCGGTCGATGACGGCCTCGTGCAGCCGCCCCCAGACGCCGGCCCTGGACCAGATCGTGAACCGCCGGTGAGCGGTCGACTTCGAGATCCCGAAGCACGGCGGCAGCGCCCGCCAGGCACACCCGCTCACCAGCACATAGATGATCGCTGCGAACAGCGTCTCATCAGGCGTGTCCTGTGTCCCGCCTCCCTGCGGCCGCACCTTCGGCGGCGGGATCAGCGGCTCCGCGATCTCCCACAGCCCATCCGGAACAATCCAACTCCACGTACCCCGCCCCATGCCAAGCCCAACGAGCCATCCCCACATAGGACACGGTCTTAACGAGTTGGTGCGTGATAGCGGGTGGGGTGTCGTTGCAGGTGGGTGGCATGATCCATGTGTGGCGATCATGGTCAATCGAGCGGTGCTGGCACATCGGCTGTTCACGGGAGTCTCTCGGCGTCATCTCGCCCGCCTGGCCGAGGAATTGGCAGTGCCGTGGCAGGTCGGCGTCGAGGGCCGCCGCCATGCGGCACGAGGTGGGGCCAGGAAGCGGGCCGCAGGAGCCGGCGCCCGTCACCAGCTGGTGTTCGTCGACCGGCTGGTGGCCACGCTGATCCATCTGCGGCACGACCTGCCGCATTCGGTGCTGGGCCTGCTGTTCGGCGTCGACCGCTCCACCGTCACCCGCGCGGTCGCGGAGATACGTGCGCTCCTGGCCGAGCGGGGATGCGCGGTCCCCGACCGCCCCGGTCTGCGATTACGGACGCTGGCGGACGTGTTCGCCTACGCCCAGGCCGAGGGTATCGAGCTGCGCCTGGACGCCACCGAGATCCAGGTCCGCAGGCCACCGGCCGGACGTGGTGGCCGGCGCGCGTTCGTCTCGGGGAAGAAGAAGCAGAACACGATGAAGGCCACGGTCGTCGCCGACCGGCGTGGCCGCACGTTATGGACCGATGCCCTGCGGCCTGGACGTATGCACGATGCCACGGCCGCCCGCAACGAGGGCATCGCCGTGTGCTTCCAGCACTTCCCCGACGTCGAGGTACTCCTGGACGACGGCTACCCGGGTCTGAGCCGCGACCACCGCGGGCAAGCGATCACACCGCCCAGAAAACCGCGTCCGGGAGCACTGCCCGGCAGAGTCGAACAGTGGGAGCGTGACCGCCACCGGCACTCCTCCGACCGCATCACCGTCGAGCATGCCCTCGCTGATCACAAACGCTGGAAGCAACTGATGCGCTGGACCCACCGCCGCGACCGCCTGCCCGACACCTACCGCGCCATCGCCAGCCTCGTCTCCGACCGTACCTTCAACGCCTGAAAACAGGTCACGACCAGGCGAAACACGGCCCACCCGCTATCACGCACCAACTCGTTAAATGCCGGCACCCTGCAGATCACGTAGGAAGGCACCAGCTCCCTCGACCGGCTCCCCGGTCGGGTCGATGAGCTGGTACGGCTCCCACGGATCATCCATGGCCAGCAGTTCGCCGACCAGCGGGACGGAAAGGGCCGCCAGGTCTCGTGATACCTCCATGGCTGACTCAACGACGCCTCGGCACAAGGTCACTGACCGGAAAACTCCACGGTGAGACGGGTACGGCGAGGTAGCCCCTGGTCGGTGGCGTCGAGGGGCTGCTTGCGGGGGCTTTGTCGGGTTGGATCAGGCGGTGGCCGGGGTGAGGGTGACGTCGTGGCCGAGGGCGGTGAGTTGGCGGACGAGGTCGCGGGTCTTGCGGGTGGGGTCGAGGTTGCGGGTGTGGAAGTCGGCTCCGAGGTCGCGGTAGCGGGCGGTGGGGTCGCTCATGAGGTGCCAGACGGAGACCAGGATGGAGCGGGCGACGGCGACCAGGGCTTTCATGTGGCCGCGGCGTTTGACGATGCGGCGGTAGCGGGCGCCGAGGAAGGTGTCGGTGCGGGCGGCGGAGATCGCGGCCTCGCCGAGGGCCCCGCGGAGCCAGGAATTGCCCTTGCCGGTGGGCCCGTCGGTGTTCTTGCCGCCGGACTGGATGGTGCGTGGGGAGAGTTTCGCCCAGGAGACCAGGTGCCCGGCGGTGGGGAAGACGCTCATATCCAGGCCGGTCTCGGTGACCCGCTGCCAGGTCGAACGCCAGGGCGGTAGTGGCTGTGCGGGCGACGAGTTGTGCAACACCCACCTCCCGTGGCACGGGGGCCGGTCGGCCGCGTCGAGTGGACTGAACGTGATGTTCCGGACCACGTGGTGCGCATGGGCCGGGAAGCCCCCGCCCGTGGGGAGCGGGAGCCCAGTCCGTCGATCGCCGTTCGCCTCACGCGCGAAAAGTCGTACGGTTCCGGTGTCCACGGCGTGGGCGGGCCGCTCTCATGCGGAGACCGCCCGGTCCGCGGACGTCCGGGGGGTCTCGGTGCGCCGTCGCCGAGCTCGCGCCAGCAGGCCGTGCCGGGGTGCCAGGCACCAGGTGAGGGCGAACAGGACGGTCAGGACGCACACGATGGAGCCGCCGGCCGCCAGGTCGTACGTGTATGAGACGTACAGGCCGGCCAGCGCCCCGAGGCCGCCGAAGAGCGAGGCCAGCAGCGTCATGGCCCACAGTCGGTCGGTGAGCATGCGGGCGGCGGCGGCCGGCGTGATGAGCAGGGAGAGGACAAGGACGTTACCGACCGCCTCCAGGGACAGCACGATCGTGGCGGTCACGACCGTGTACAGGATCAGGTCGAGGCGCAGGACGGGGAGCCCGGCCGCCCGCGCCGTTTCGCGGTCCAGGCTGACCGCGACGAGTTCCTTGCTCAGCAGCAGCACGAGCGTCACCAGGACCGTGCCGGCGCCCGCCGCTGTCCACACGTCCTCCGGACCGACCGCGAGCACCTGCCCGAACAGGAAGGACGACAGGTCGGTGGACCAGCTGTCCTGTGTGGACACCAGCACGATGCCCAGTCCGAAAGCGCAGGAGAAGAAAACCCCGATGACGGTGTCCTCTTTCAGCCGGCGGTTCTGTGAGACGAGCGCGATGAGGAGTGAGGTGGTGAGGCCGGCGAGTGCTCCGCCGAGGAGCAGGTTGCCGTGGAAGGCGTAGGCGAGGGCGACCCCGGGGAACGCCGAGTGGGACACGGCCTCGCCGATGAAGGCCATGCCGCGCAGTACTACGTAGACACCCACGACGCCGCACACCAGTCCGGTGATCATGGCGACCGCGAACGCCCTTTGCATGAAGGGGAGGTGCCAGGGGTCGGTCAGGAAGCCCACGAGGTCCGGGGAGGTCACGCGGCGGCTCCGATCGCGCTGTCCAGACCGAACGCCCGCAGCATCTGTGCAGGATCGGCGAGCAGTTCGGGGCCGCCCTCGGCGACGATCGTACGGTTGAGCAGCGCGACCCGTGTACAAGTGCGGGCGGCGGCCGCCAGATCGTGGGTGGTCATCAGCAGGCCCTTGCCGCCGGCGGCCAGACGGCCGAAGAGGTCGTTCAGCAGCTCCTGTGTAGGCGCGTCCAGACCGGTGAACGGCTCGTCGAGGAGCAGCAGTTGAGGATCGACCGCCAGCGCGCGGGCGACCAGCACCCGCTGCCGCTGTCCGCCGGACAGTTCTCCGACGGGGCGTCGGCGCATATCGGCGAGGCCGACGAGCTCCAGCGCCGCGTCGACGGCCGTCCGGTCGGCGGGCCCCGGCCGGCGCAGCCAGCCGATGGAGCGGGTACGGCCGGACAGCACCGCTCCCGCGATGTCGACGGGGAAGTCCCAGGCGAATTCGTGGCGCTGGGGCACGTATCCGACGAGGTGCCGGGCACGTGCCGGGGGCAGGCCGTCGATCAGGACATCTCCGCCGGAGAGCGGGACCAGGCCGAGGACGGCACGCAGCAGGGTGGTCTTGCCCGCGCCGTTCGGGCCGAGCAGGCCCAGCAGGTCGCCTCGGTGCAGCGTCAGCCGGGCGTCCTGGACGGCGGGCCGACCGCCGAGCGAGACGCCCACGTCACGGATCCGGAGCAGCGGCGGCGGCTGTTCCGCAGTGGCCTCGTTCACGCGGGCTTCCTCCCGGCCGTACGAGCCGTACCAGCCGCGCGCCGGCGCGTGGCGACGACGAAGGTGGCCCCGAGCGCGGCGAGCGCGGCGGCGGCCCCGCCCATCAGCGCGGTGTTCCCCGCGCCGGTGGAGGCCATGGAGCCGTCACTCTTCGCCGAGCCGTCGGACGGCACGCCGCCATCGGAGGCCGAGCCGCTGCCCGGGGTGCTGCCGTCGCCTCCGTCCGCGCCGGATCCTGGCTCGCTGCCCGATTCGCCGTCGGGCTTGACGGTGGACGGGTCCTGGTCGCCCACGACGAAGGTCACGGTCTCGGTGTCGCTCACAGCCCGGCCGTCGGCGAGCGTGCCGCTCATCGTGAACGTCAGCTTGTAGGTGCCTTCCTTGGTGAAGGCCCAGCCGCCGTGGGCGTGTGTGCTGGCGGGCACGTCGGTGGAGTCGGGGACCCCGTCCTTGCTGTTGAACAGCACGTTCGCACCCGACATCGCGTCGTACGTGTAGAGCGCGTACGCCCCCGGGCCCGTCACTTTCGTCAACGAGAACGTCACGCCGCCCTTGGTGGCTCCCGCGTCGATGTTGTCGGTGGACCAGCCGGGCCACAGCAGGCCCTCCTGCTGCACCTGGTCGAGCAGCCAGACGGGGTCGCCCGCCTTGCCGAGGAAGGCGAAGGCGTCGCTGTCCGGAAGTGTGTTCTTCGCCGAGGGTTTCACGTGCAGGACCACGGAGGAGGGCTCACGCCAGGTGGTCTTCCCGGAGACGGTTCCGTCCTTGATGTGGATCTGCATCGTGCCGTCGACGACGCGGGCGGCGAAGTCGATGTGGCCTTCGTCGAGGACTTTCGGAGTGGATACGGCGGCGGCCCGCGAGGAGACCGCGACGGACGCGGGTCTCCCTGCCGCCGGGGCGATCAGGGTCCGCGCCTGGGGTGCGTCCGGGGCCGAGTCGTCGGCCGGGGTCAGCTCGTCGTCAGCCGGAACCTCCACAGGGGCGGCCTGCGGCGGCCGAGTCGTTTCGCTCGCCCCCGCGATCGCCTCGTCCCCGACCAGGATCGTGTACACAGTCCCGACGGACAGGTGCCGCCCGTCGAGCGCCGTGGCCTCGGCCGTGAAGACGGCCTGGTACGTGCCCTCCGCGGTGAACTCCCACCGGGTGAATCCCCGCTGGCCCACGGGCAGTTCGTAGCCGTCGGGCAGCCCGTCCGCGCTGTCGAACAGCGGCGCTTCCTGCTCGCCGTCCCCGTGCACCCGCAGCTCGCCTGGCCCTTCGAGACCGGTCAGCGACCATCGCACGGTGTCCTGGTCCACCGTGTCGGCGTCTATGCCGGTGGTGTCCCAGCCCGGCGCCGGAGCGTCCCCCGGTTTCGTGTCGTCGATCGCGATGACGTGCGCGGCCGTACCGTCCGCGCCCTCGACGGCGTCGAGGCTCAGCACCTCGTCCGTGTAGGCGATCCGGCCCCATCCCGGCCGGCTGCCGCCGTCGGCGGCGGCAGCGGCGGCTCCACTGCCCGCGAGGGTGGCCGCAAGCGCCACCGCGACGGCGATCCGTTCCCTGTGTGACTTCTGTGTGGCCCTCATCGGGCTTCCTCCCCAAGGCACTTCGCGAGTTCGTTCGCGTTGTGCCGCATCATCGATACATAGCCGTCGGCGTTTTCGTCGAACGAGTCGCCGTAGATCGTGCAGACACCGACTCCTTGGTCCTGGGCGACCCGGCGCAGCACGTCCGAGCGGGCCGCGAGGTTCGGTTCCAGGAACACCGACGGCACCCGCTTCTCACGGATGGTGGTGCCGAGTTCCTCGATCTGGGCGGCGCTCGGCTCCCGGTTGGGCACGGGCACGACGAAGCCCGCGACCTCCATGCCGTATGCCTTGGCGAGGTAGCCGAAGGCGTCGTGCGTGGTGATGAGCTTCCGGTTCCGCTCGGGAATGGTCGCGAGCTTCTTCGCGACTTCCGCGTCCAGTTCCCCGAGCGTCTTCAGATACGACTCGGCGTTCTTCTCGTACGTGGCCTTCCCTGCCGGATCGGCCTTGATCAGCTCGGCCTCGATCCGCCGGACGTACGCCTGGGTGTTGGCGACGTCCTCCCAGGCGTGCGGGTCCAGATCACCGTGCACGTGCTTGCCGACGACGGCCTGCGGCAGCACCCACAGGTCCGCGCCCGGCTCGCCGAGGAAGCCGTACGCCTCCTCCTTCGGCACCGACTCCTTGGCCCGGTCGGGCACATTGAGGACGACGCCGTCGGCAGCGAGACGCGTGCGCGCCCCGCTCTTCTCGTCGTCGGCGCGTACGTAGACCTTCCCGGTCTCCGCGTTCAGCGTGAGGTCGGCGTGGCCGGCGTCCAGCAGGGAGGCGCCCGTCGGTCTGGCGGTAGCGTCGCCGACGCGGAAGGTGAAGGTTCCGCTGCCGATGTCCTCGGTCTTCCCGTCGAGAGTCTCGGTCCGCCCCTGGACGGTCAGCCGGTACGTACCGGACTCGCTGAACGCCCAGTTGACATGGGTATGCGCCTCGGGCGGCAGGGCGAAGGAGTCCTTGGCGTCGAGGCCGTCGGCGGAGTCGACGTACACCTGCGGCCTTCCGAGCGTGTCGGTGAGGTAGACGCGCAGATCGCCCGGACCCTCCACCTTCGTCGCGGTCGTACGGACCTGGGAGCCGTCGCCGGCAACCTCGCCCTCCACGGCCCAGCCGAGCCAGAGGACGTCGAGCCCGAGGTCCTCCTCCAGCTTCATGACCGTTCCGCCGTACTGCTCCAGCTTCTCGGCGATCTCGATCTTCGGCGCCGACTTGGGCGCGTTGTTGTGGACCATCTTCATGATCCCGGGTTCTTCGAGCAGCAGTCCGTTGCCGAACACGACGTCCGCCTTCACGACCTTGGCCGCGTCGCCGGGGCTGGGCTCGTATGAGTGCGGGTCGCCGTTGCGCGGTACGACCGAGGTGACGTCGACGCGGTCGCCGCCCACCTGCTCGACAAGGTCCGCGACGATCGCGGTGGTCGTGGACACCGTCAGCGTGGCGTCGGACGACCCGGCCCGAGGGCCGCTGCATCCGGCCGCCGCCGTGGCGAGCAGCGCGCAGGCGGCGGTGAGCACCGTGGTGGTGCGTCGGGCGTGGCCCCGCATGGGGATTCCTTCCTTCTCTGATGCCCCCTGGTCACAGAGGGCACGACGCATAGCCGCGTACGGCGGTCCAGGCGGTTGGCCCGGCCCGGATCCGCCGCACGCGGAGCTGTCATCGGGCGGTATGCCGACGGCGTACGGCGAACATCGCCCCGCCGCCCGCGAGCAGCGCGGCCACCGCGGCGCCGGCGATCACGGCGGTGCCGGTGCCGGTGGAAGCGAGTCCGCCGGCCGGTGTGCTGCCGGATGCTGAACTCCCGCTTGTGCCGGTGCCGTTGGAGCCGCCGTCCGCCGATGCTCCGCCTGAGCCGGCGGGACCCGTGGCCGACGGCGTGGTAGACCCGTCCGGAGCGGACGGGGCGGGTGACGAAGACGGCGATGCCGATGCCGATGCCGATGCTGTGGCTGTGGCTGTTGGTGTCGCCGTCGGTTCATCGCCCGTGCCCGGTGTGACGGTTGACGGGTCCACATCCCCGACGGCCCATGCGAGCGTCTCCGTATCGCTGACCCTCCTGCCGTCGGCGAGCGTGGCGCTGACAGTGAAGGTGGTGCGGTAGACACCTTCCGCGGCGAAGGTCCAGTTCCAGTGACTGTGCGCGTGCGTGGTGTGTGCCAGGGCGTCCGGCAGCCCGTCCCCGCTGTTGAGCCGGACGTCCACGGATCCGAACGAGCCCGAGTTGAACACGGCGACCGCACCTGGTCCCTGGACTGTGTCGAGCCGGTAGGTGATGTCCCCGTCGACCTCCGCCTTGGCGTACTCCTCGGTGCTCCAGCCGGGCCACAGGAGACCGTTGATCTGCTGCAACGGCAGCCACCACACCGGGGCTCCGACAGTGCCCAGGAACTCGTACCCCTCCGTGACCCTGCGCTTGGCGGCGGGCCTCACATGCAGGACGACCTCGTCGGGCTCGTACCACTCGTACGACTGCGAGCTGCCCTCCTTGATCTGGAACTGGAGGGCGCCGTCCACCGGCCGGGCGGCCAGGTCGAGGTGACCGTCGGCGATGACATGCACGGTGGGCGGCGTGGCGGGCGGCGTCGTACCGCCCGTGGGCGTGGGCGAGTCGCTCGGAGTGGGGGTCGTGCCGTCGCCCGGCACCACCTCGGCCGGGTCTACGTCGTCCCCCACGACCACGGCGAGCGTCTCGGTGTCGGAGGCGCCCCCGGAGGTCACGGTGAAGGTGAGTCTGTAGACGCCCTCCGCGGTGAACATCCAGATCGGCAGCAGCCGTTGCTGGTCACCAGCGAGGGTGAAGGCGTGCGGAGACGTTTCCGTGCTGCCGAGGTGGATCTCCGGCGATCCGTCGGACCAGTCCGTCTCCTGTGTGTAGGTGGTCATGCCGAAGTCACCGGGCCCCTCGTAGCCGGACAGCGTCACCTCGGTGGCGCCTCCTGCTTCGGTGCCCTTCCAGCCGGGCTCGGGCGCGAAGAGGCTCTCCGCCTCCCAGCCGTTGAGCTGCCAGGTGTCCTGGTCGGTGGTGCCAAGGGCGAGGGCGACCGGGTTCGGTGTGTACTGGAGCGTGGACTGCGGAGCGTGCAGCACGACACCGGAGGGCTCGTACGTCACCGCCGTGCTTTCCGAGCGGTCGTCGATCTGCAGCTGAAGCTCTCCGTCGACCAGCCGGGGGGCGAAGTCCAGTTCGCCCCCGTCGAGAACGACGGCGCCGCCGGCGGCGCGGGAAGACCCGCTGCCGCCGACGACCAGCCCTGCCGCGCCCACGAGTACCGCGGTCGCCGCCGTCAGCGCCGCGGCTGTCAAGGAGCGTCGGCCGCGCGTCAGGGCTCTCATCACGAGCTGACGACGGCGGTGTACGTCTCGGTGACGGACTCTGAGACTCCGCCGACCGTGCCCTGGACGCGGAACGTCAGCTGGTAGGTGCCGGCCTCCTCGAAGGCCCAGTTGGCGTGGTTGTGCGTGGCCACGCCGAAGGAGCGGGACTTGAAGGTGGTGATGGCGGGGTTGCTGTCGAACCAGCGGCTGCCGCTGCCCGCGTAGATGCTGAAGTCCTCGGTGGCGGCTCCATTCCGGGTGGCGCTCACGAGTGTGTAGGTGACGGAGTTGTTCGCGAAGACGCCGGTGGTGAGGCTCTCGGTGGAGATGCCCGGGAACAGCACCCCGGCCGCGTCGGCCTCGATCTCGGTGTCCGGCAGCAGCCAGATCTGGCTGCCCGATCCCAGGAACGCGTAACCGGGGTTGGTGACCTTCGCCGCCGCCGGGACCACCAGGTTCACGTCGGCCGGCTCGTATTCGGTGTCGGTCTCCTCGTCGTGGACGTGCAGATGCAGGTCGGTGCCGTCCCATTCGGCGTCCAGGACGTCCACGTGACCGCTGCTGAGCGGCGTCAGGGCTATCGCCGGAGTGGCGGCGAGGCCGGTCACTGCGAGCGCTGCGGCGAGCGAACCGGTGACGGTGAGTGTGCGGGTGAATGCACGCAAAATGATCCCCCCAGGATCAGAAGGCGCACGAACTTGAACGTGCGCAGACAAGTAACATGGTAATCATTTTCAAAATGGATTGCAATGAGTCGTCTGTGACCCGGGGGATGCGGGATGGGTGGGTCACGGAACGGGGACGGCCGTCCGGCGGGAGGCCGGACGGCCGTCGGGGGTCGTGGCGCCAAGGTCGGCGCTACTCCTGGGCGTGCTTGATGGCATCGAGTGCGATGTGGCCCGCATGGTCGTCGATCAGGCTGTACTGCATCTCGCGAGCCTGGCGCCTGGCTGTGACGATCCAGGAGGTGCGCAGTACTCGTCGGTGCTGCGAGACGAGCGGCTGACTCACTTCGAGGGCGGCCACCAGCTCGTGGACGTACTTCGAGCCATTGGACAGCTCGCGCAGTATGCCGAGGCGTACGGGCGAGGCCAGGACGCGCGGCAGGTCACTGGCGGCCTCCAGGGCGTGCTGCGGGTCGTTCGCGGGACTTGGGGCCGGTGTCAGCACCTCTCACCCGTCACCGCACGCACCGTGGGGGGCAACGCGAAGATCCAGCTCGTCCCCACGAAGAGCCCCTACCAGAACGTGTCACAGGGTGAGGCTCATCAGAATCTCGTCGCGGTCGTCTCCGGGGACCACCCGCAGCGCCCCCGGCCATCGGCCGACCTCGACCCAGCCCAGCTTGAGGTAGAACTCCTCCAGTCCCAGTCCCAGACCCGCCCTCGCGGCGAGGCCAAGCCTTTCCGGACCCATCTCGTCACGGGCGACGTCAGGAACGCGGCGCATCAACGCGCCACCGATCCCCCGCCCGCGGAACCGGGGGTGTGTCTGGACATGGCTGACCACTCCGCAGTGAGCGACGAGCGGGTGCGCATCACGCCGAAGGAGTGGCCATCCCGCCAACACCCCTCCATAGCAGCCATGAGCAGCCTGCTCCGTTGCGGGTCGAGTGCGTGGACGATCTGATCCAGTACCGGTCCGACTTCCCGGGGAGCAACCGGCGGCGGTGGGAAACCGTGCGGGATGACCGCGCCGCCGGCGTTGCTCACCGTCACCCAGCAGTCGACCAGCTCTCGCCTCAGGTCGGGTGTCAGCTCGTGGGGCCGAGTGATCTGTATGAACTCAGGTCAGCTCACTGCCTCATGCTCTGCCATGACGGTCAGCCTGCCAGAAAGGTACGGCCTCGGCGGCCTGATCCATCGGGTGCCACGTCGCTGATCTGGCAAACGCGCAGGTGGGAAGGGGGCTGGCTCTTCCGAGTCGGGCCCCTGGTCTTTTCCCGTGCTGGGATGGTGTTGGGAAACCTGACCCCTCGTCACACGTCATCACCCCTGCTCACCGCTACCGTGCTGGGATCGTGCTGGGATGCTGGTGAGGCCCCCGTGCTGGTTCGTGGGCGGCAGCTTCGCAAAGGAGAAAGCGGTACCGCCGAGCGGCATGCGCTCACACTTTCTTCACGGATCACAAGGCCCTCGCGGAAACAAATCCGCACCTGCCTGGCGTTATCCATCTCCGGATCGAGGAGGGGAAGGTGTCGGGCCTGAAGCTGTTCCACACGACGAAAAGCGGCGTGACCGAGTTCACGCCGCGTCTTGCTGAGGTCGAGGCGGATGTGCAGGACCTCGTCGAGGCGCACATGGAGACGCTGCTGGGAGTTCGTTTCCTGGCGAGCGAGTACGGCACGGGGCCGGTCCACGGGGGCCGGATCGACTCGCTCGGGCTGGACGAGAACGGGTCGCCGGTCATCGTGGAGTACAAGCGGGGCGTCGACGCGGGCGTCATCAACCAGGGCCTTTTCTACCTCTCGTGGCTGATGGACCACCGGGCCGAGTTCGAGCACCTGGTCCGCGGCCGGCTCGGGGCCACGGCCGCGTCCCAGGTCCTTTGGAGCGGGCCGCGCCTGATCTGTATCGCCGGCGACTTCACGCGCTACGACGTACACGCCGTGCGCGAGCACCGGAGGTCGATCGACCTGGTCCGCTACCGACTCTTCGGTACCGACCTGCTCGGGCTTGAGACCGTGGCCTCCGTGAGCGGCGGCACGCAGGGAGCTCGGCGGGCACGTCGCCAGGCGGTCGCCTGGGCGGCGGCCGACGTCCAGGGTGCGTCGATGGCCGAGCTGGCGAACGCGGTCGACGAGGCGTTGCTCGGCCTCGACGACGGCGTGAACCGTGTTGAGCGCAAGCAGTACCGGGCTTGTGTCGGCAGACGCTGTGTCCCACGCAGGTCATGTCGCTTTACGCGAGGGGCGGGCATCCCCGTTGTGTCGCGTTGCAGAGAGGCATGCTGTCCCTTTGTCCGGCACGACTGAGTGACTGATATCACGTCGGCGTGGGGGTGCTACGTCGGCTGGAACGATAGGTGAAGGTATGGGTTCGGGCATAGGGGCCTTCCATATAGGGGGCATTCACGAGTGAGTTCAACCAGGGTCGATGTGACGCCTTGGGGATCGTTTCCGGCTTGTGAGTGATCGTTCCCCACCATCGCTGTGTCCGGGGATGCTGGTGCAGTGACGCGAAGACGGTTGAAGGTCTCGCGCTTGCTGCCGGTGAGATGCCGCTCTGATCGCGTCTGCGGGGCGGGGCGGACGCCGCCACTCTGGTCGGGAGCAGTTACGTCACGTGGGCTGAAAGTGCTCCCCGAGTCGAGGTCATCCGGGATCATGAAGCATGCTCCCGGATGACTGGCACCTCACCCAAGACGTCAACGACTTCCTCGCCCGAGTCGGGGACTTCCTGCGCTCGCGCCCCGCTCTACACAACACGCCGCTGACTGACATCGAGAAACTGCGGATACATGGGACGGCCGAACACGACGCCGAAGCTCCCGTCTTCGGCCGACTGGAGTCAGGAGGCGAAGTCCGCGCGATCTTCTATCTCACTCCGCGCGGTCGCCTGGGCCTCACCCCTCTCTCTGCCGAGCAGATCGACGCCCTCGCTCCTCATCTGGCCAGCCTCGGACACTCGCCGTCCAACGTCATCGCGGACCACGACACTGCCGGCGCTTTCGCCGAGTCATGGCAGCGGCACACGAGCGCAGCGCCAGAACTCTTCTGGCGGACGCATCTCTACCGTCTCGGCACGCTCACTCCACCGCAGCCGTGCCCAGAGGGCCGGGGGCGCATCACGGGAGGGCGGGACCGTGAGCAAGTCGTGTGCTGGTGCCGTGAGTTCTGTGTCGACGTTGGGGAACAGCGTTCCATCGACTTGATCGACGCCGGCTCCTGGGACGACTCGCGCTTCGGCGACAGGCACTTCACGTTCTGGGAGACCCCGGAGGGCACACCCGTCTCGATGGCGGCCGCGACCTCGATCGTCGGCGGCATGGTCCGGGTGGACCCCGTCTACACCCCGGCCCACCTCCGGGGCCGCGGCTACGCGGGCGCTGTGACGGCCGAGGCGAGCAGGGCAGCGCTGACCGCGGGCGCGACGGACGTTGTCCTGTTCACGGACCCGGACAACCCCACCAGCAATGCCCTCTACCAGCGCATCGGGTACGTCCACGTCGCCGACTTCGCCGGGTACAAGTTTTCCTGAGGCGCGCCACAAGGCACGTGAGGGGCATGACCGACGCCAGCTGCGGCCGCCGAGAGGCGGCTGACGAAGGCGGTGGCGCGCCAGTCGAGGTAGTTGGCGTTGAGGAGATTATTGGTGCGGACGGTGAGGGAACGCGGCGGGCCATGCCGACGGGCTCCCTCGCCGTTTTCTGCCACATTGGTCGGCGTCAGGGTCAGCTGCACGATCCGTACGGTGCCGTTCCGGGGCGGGCGGCGGGCAGGCAGCGGACGTTGCCGAGGGCTGCGGCCTGTTCCCGTAGACGTACGATCTCGTCGTGCTGTGCAGCCAAGCGTGAGACGGCGAGTTCCTTGAACGTGGTGAGCTCGGCTACGGTCTCGTCCCGCTGAGCCAGGCGTTCCTTGAGATCGGCGACTTTGGCCTTGAGCCGTTCGATCTGCGCGATCCGCGGGTCGACGACCTCTCCGGCCTCCTGCAGAGTACGAAGGCGCCGCTCGAACTCTACGGCGAGGTGCTGGTAGGGGCCGGGACGGGTGGTGCCGTCACGGTTCTTCTTCGGGTAGAACGCGGCGCGGGTCACGCCGGCTTCGGTGGCCAGTGTCTTCAAGTCGCAGCTGCCGCCGTGCGGGAGGTCACCCTTCAGGAGCCGGTCCATCGCGGCCCGGACGGCCTCCTCGTTGCGGGCGCGGGTCTCTGCGCTGATTCGAGCCATGAGGTGAGGTTTCTCCTTACGCGGCGGCGTCGATCGAGGCCAGGACTTGCACGTCCCGATCCAAGTCGGCCTGCAGTCGGGCCTTTTCGGTCTTGTGGTTGCGGCCGATCGACCCGATGAAGACCTGTTTGGTCCGTACGCTCTCGGCCCACACCGGGCGGTGGCAGGGATGGTGGGTGGCCTGCGGGCAGCGGGCGGAATCGCACATGCCCGCCAGCGGCTTCGTCGCGTTCGGGGTGCCGGCCAGCTTCAGGCACAACGCCTTGGAGGGGTCGATGAACCAGCAGTAGTTCGCCACCCCCAGGTGCAGGACGCCGGCGACCTCGGCGAGGAGGGCTCTCACCTCCTGGTCGCTGCCGACGACCGTGGGGTCCTCCGCGGCAGCGCGAGCCAGCTTCCCGTCGACGCTGGCGAAGAAGCTGATCAGATCACGGGCACCGGGACCTGACGGCATCTCGCCCTGCTGATAGCGCCGGTACTCGGCCAGCACAAGGTCCTTGTTACGCTCTGCTTCCTCGGCATTGACCTCAGCGAGGAACTTGGCCTGTGCCCCGCCCGGACGGGCCGCGTATCCTTCCGTTGTCACCACAGACAAGTGCTTGAGCTGCACTTTTGCGGCCAGCAGGCCACCGGGGCGGTAGGCGATCTCCAAGGCGAGTGTGCGCCTGAGCATCCTCGTTGTGAGTTGTCCCTCCGGGATCGGCGCCAGTCCAAGTGCCTGTCCCGCGGTGCCGTTGACCCACTGACGGAACAGCGTGAAGCGGTCGCTGTCGAGTGGCGAGGTGAGAAGGGGGTCACCGATCTCGGCCTCCGGGCCCAGGAGTTGCTCGGCAACCTCGGCTGCCTGATACGCCTCCCAGATCACGACCCATTCATCGGGAACGCCGCCCAGTGGCTTTCCCTTGATGACCCGGCTCGCCAGCTTGTACCTCTTCAGCCCCGGGCCTGCCTCGATAGGGGGAACACGGCATCCCACATTCATCTCTCGCAGTTCGCTCTGGCGCATACCAGAAAGCGCCACGATGACCACGTGCGAAGCGGTCTTCACTACGCCGGTGAGCGCCCGCAGGCCGCGCTCGGACAGCGGCCCCGACCAGGGCGCCTCCCCTTGGCCGTCGGCTCGCTCCACCATGCTGGCCCCGCGGCAGAACGGTTCCTCGATCCCAACGGCCTCCACCGCTTCCTCCAGCACGTCGCGCACCGACAGCAACGTGGGAGGGCTGATTTCTCTCCGGCCGGCTTCCGCTGCGAGGGCGTAGAGGTTGACCTGGCCCAACGGATCGTCCTTGCTGATCCACTTCCGGGGCTTGGCCCAGTTGACGTTCCTGTCGAAGGGACGCTGGTCTTCGACATGGCGGCGAATGACCGCCTCAAGTTCGTCTAGATCCATACGTGCTGCGGGCAGCGCTGCCCGATGGGCGACATAGCGCCGCTTGGCGTCAAGTTCGCGGAGCAGGGGCGGGGCCAGGTTCTGGACGAGGTAGAGGGCTGCACCCAGGAGCGGCTGAAAGGTCGGATCCGCGACCGGCGGCGTCTTGTTCGCATTGCCGCTGGGCTTGCTGGTGGCCTGTCCCGGGAACGGCCGCAACCCGGGGTGGTAACGGTCGGTGGTGAACAACTCGCTGTAGCGGGCAAGCCCGATGATCGTCAGCTCGACCGCTCTGCGGACGCTGGGGCGGTCGTGTGTCTTCTTGCCGTTGGGACGGTGGGTGGCGCGGTACTGGGCGAAGGACTTGCAGTGATGTTCGGTGACCTCGCCGAGCTCAGTGACCCCCTAGGCGGTCAGCCAGTTCAGCCACCGGACCAGTTCCAGAAGTTCGGCGTACAGGCCGTTGACGACGCGGACCGTCCGGTTGGCGTACGGCAGCGTTCGGACGGCTTCGTGCCCGGGGGCCATCTGGGCGGCGATGTACTCCTTGGCCACCGTCTTCCACCGCTCATTGATGATCCCCGAGAAGTCCAGGCGCCGTGCGCATTTCGCCACGTAGGCGGGGATACCGATGACCTGGGTGAAGACCCAGACGTCGTCCTCGAAGACCGAGCGGACCGCCCCGATGGGGAGGACGAAGCCGGCCAGGCCGCAAATGTCGGCCCCGGCGAAGGGCGACGGTGCAGTTCCGGACGGCCGGACCTCGGTCAGGGGTGTGGTGCTCACAGGGTGCTCTCCTCGGGCAGGAGCGGTATCTCGGCGTCGGTGTCGGTGACCTGGGCGGCAGCCGCAGCGAGCTGCGTCGGGTCGTACTTGATCAGGACTTCCTCGATACGCTGGGCGTAGTGGCCGAAGACGGCCATGAACTGCGCGGCGGGCATCTGCTGCCACTGCCGGGCGAAGAACGCCTTCATGCGCAGGAGGTTCGCTGCGTGCTGCGGCGTGAACAGGGCGAGTGGACACAGCAGGCACACCCAGGGGCGGGCCGGGCACGGCTTTCCCTTCGGGCCGTGCACGCCGGCGGTCGGATCGGCGCAGGACGCCACGAACACATCGCGCTGGCCACCCACGAGTTCGGCGATCGCCTGATCGTCCAACTCCAGTTCGCTGACCAGCTGCGGGAACTGACGGGCAAGGTCGGCGACCTGCTCGTCCGACAGCACCATGGGCGGTTGGCCCCTGCGGAGCAGATCGCCCTGGGCCTGCTCGACGATGTCCTCCAGGGCGCTCTGCTGGGCCTCGGTCATCGACGGCAGGTAGTGATCGCCTTCCACTCCCGGGGTGTGGTTGGGGTCGATCGTCGAGCGCCGGCTGCCGATCCAGGAAGAGCGGTCCCGGTGGGACTCAAACGTCGTGCGGATCCGGTGACGATGCACCGTGACTGGCGCCCCGTTGGCGTCGACCACCCCCGCATCCCGTGACCAGTCGACGGTGGTGGACTTGTAGGGGCGCCCGTACCTCCACGGCCCGAGGCCCTCGTCGCCCGCGCGACGCGAGGTGTAGGCGAGCCACAGCCACAGTCCGTTGCGCAGCCGCGGTGGGCAGTGCGACCTCGCCAGTTCGGCATACTCAAGCCACCGTTCCAACAGCCGCACAGCCTTGCTCGGCAGCGTGATGCTCTCCTCGGACGTACGGCCCTTGATATAGCGGACCAGCACCGCACTGTCGCCGGCCCAGTCGAGGCCGTCGACGCCCAGATCGACGATGCCGTCCGGCACGATGCCGCTGTACACGCCGAACAGAACCTGGTAGGCGATGACGACGCGAGGGCTGGGGAAGAGCGCTTCGCGTGCTTCCACGAAGAAGCGCTGATGGCCACGGCCGATCCGATAGCGCATCTGCTCGTGCGGCACACCGGCGTGCTCGGCCAACTCCCGTGTTGTTGCGGGGCCGTGGTGCACCATCAACCAGAAGATGTTCTCTCGCGTCCAGCCGTGCACGTACGGGTCCTGGCCGGCCTCTGCCGTTGCTCTGGCCGCCCGGTACGCAGCCCATGACTCCTTGGCGATCGTGCGGGCTGCACGGGTCAGCCCTGTCCAGGCGATTTCGTCGTACGGCGGCAGCGGCTCACTGTTCGGGTGCCGGTTGTAAAGACGCCCTTGGACAAGTTCCCGGACATCCGGCGCCAGCACGGGAGTCTCGGCGTCCAGGGCGGCGAGCATGCGGCGACTCTCCGACTCCCGTCGATTTCCCGCCTCCCAGGGCTGCGAGTCCGGTGCGGGTCAGCTCGGCCACTCCGCCCCGATGACCACGCTTCTCCAGTTCGCCGACGAACCAGTCGATGGTCCCCTTGTACTTTTCCGCGGTCCGGTGCGAATCACCCGGGCCGTGTGGGTGCATGAGGTAGACCAGGCCCGTCAGCAACTCGCGGACCAGCAGGGGGTTCACCGAGTCGTCGACGTTCAGGGTCGACGTGGTGCCGCGGGTGAACGTGCAGAACAGCCGCAGAGGGTTCTCCAGGATCTCCGCGGGCATCAGATATCGTCCTCATCGAAGTCGTCGAACTCGGCATCGGCCTCGCGTTCGGCGTCGGCGAGCAGATCGTGGTCGTGGCCCGCGCGCTCGTATGCCTCGCGGTAGATCCGGGTGGTGTCCAGGCGCCGGAGGTATACCTCCGTGGTGAGGGTGCTGGTATGACCGAGGAGGTCCCGCAGGATCATCACCGGGTCGTTCTTGCGCAGGTAGAGCGCCAGGGCCGCGTCCGCGTCGGTGTCCCTGACGAGCTTCGCGACCTGGGCGTAATAGCCGCCGATCAGCATCTCGAGCGTTCTGATCGCGAACGTATGACGACATCGGTGCGGGGCCGTATGCGGGAAACGCGGATCGAATCGATGCCTGATCCGCTCCGAGGTCCGCTTGAAGACCGTCGGCCAGTCGCGAAACGGACTCCCATCACTCTGCACGGCCAGCAGCATTGATCCGCCCTCCGGCCGGACCAGACACCGGCGTTCTCGTGGCGTCAACTCGGCCCACAACACGCGCTCACCATCGACCCGGCCACCGACCTCGTCTGCCTCGGTCACCACCAGCGGCGAACCCCACTTGGCCGGCGGTATCCATGACGAGCGATTCACCGCCACGGCACGCTGCAGCCGCAGGTACTGGTGCAGCCGGGCGAGTGGGTCGTATGTCGTCCACGTGGTGCGGAACTTCCGGCCCTTCGTGACCCCGGGCGGCACCGGAACCCAGATCGGCAGCTCTGTCCGGCGGGGCGGCAGTGGCGGAACCTCGCACTCCAGCATGTACGTGAACTCCTGCCGCCGCAGCCCGCTGGACAAGACATAGCCGCCCACCGCCGAGTTGCGTGCCGTCGTCCGACCCCGGTAAAGACCGTCCTCGGCGCCGTCCGGGCGCAGACCGCCCAGCCCCTTCAGGAACGTCTCCTCGAAGTCCTTCTCGAAGTACTTGATCGTCACGTGCGGCTTCGGCGTCCGCCTCTTGGAAAGGTTCACCGACTGCAGGCGCACCTGGTCGCCGTACGCCGTGACGGCCTGCTTGTAGGTGAACGGCACCGCAGTTGTGAGCTCTTCATCCTCGGCCCACCCATAGAACAGGGACAGGATGCTCATGTGCTGGTTCCAGGTGGATGCGGCGAACCTTTCCTTCAGTGGGCCGCACGCGCGGTGTACCGCGTATGCACTCAGACCGCGTCGCAACTCGCCTCGGTTGTCAAAGAGTTGGATGCCCCTGCTGGCCAGGAATTGTGTCCAGTCCCGCACAACCCGAACGTAGGTTTCCCAGGAGTTCGAGGCCGGGCAGCCGTTTGCCGGGAGTTCCTGGGCCCACCGGTTGATCACGGTCGTGATGCGGGGGCCAGCCGAGTCTTCGAAGAGGAGGTCGTCGTCAAGCAGGATCGGCATCCGGTCCGGGATGACCGGTTGGCTCGATAGCCCCCAGGACTCCCAGGTGGCAGAGGAGAAGAACGTCATCAGCATGGCGGGGACCGTACCTATGCGACTCAAGCGACTGCAAAGCGCAAACGCGCTGGTCACTAGGACGCGAGGCGGCAATGAGACGCTGCAGTTCTGTGCACAGAAGGCCCCGCGAAGAGGTCGAGTATCACGCGGCCGGCCCGAAAACGTCCTGAGCCAGCGCGTCCGCATCCCTGCGGCACGCCCAGGGCGAGCAGCCGTCTACAAAGCCGTTCTCCAGATCGTCGGCCTCGTCCGCACCGATGCTCAGGGCAGCCCGTTCGGCGGCGGTGACGTGGTCGATCGGCGCCTGGCTCAGCGGGACGCGGGAGCGGTGCAGGAACGCCTCGCCGAGCAGCCGGCCGCCCGACGCGTTGGCGCGGGCATTTCCCTGCCGGATGGCTGCGTCGAATTCGATGACGTCCGCCCACTCGGACGGGGAAGTGTCCCTGATGTGCCGCCATTGCGCATTTCCGTGGAACATGCAAGTTATTGAGAATTGAGACAGGGGTGTGACCTTTCGTCTGGGGGAGGGAGGGCCCTCCCGGGGCGGTTGTGGGGTGCGTGAGCGGGCGTGGTAGACACGCGGCATGGCTGCGTTCATGGCGTTCTTCGATGGTTCGACCACCACCTGGCGGGTCAGCTCAGCCGCCGTGACTTCCGGGATCACGGAACTCTGGGCCGAGGTCGAAGCCGATCCGACGCAACGCAGTGAGGTATGTGCCTTCAGCTGGAGCTTCTGCACGGATGAGGGCCCGGGCGAGGTGCTTCTGCCGGATGATGGGACGGGCCTGTACTTGGACGCGGCCCTGGCAGACTCGGCGCAGGTCGCCTGCTTGCTTCGCCGGCTGATGCCGGATTCCGTCGAGCTGGTGTTCTGCGATCAGGGATACAACTTCGATGTTCGAGTCCAGCCGGGCGTCACCGCGGCGGAGCTCATCGCAGACGTGGATGCCCAACCCTGAGTGGGAACTGTCCGCAGGCGATCGCGGCCTGGCGAAGGCAGCCAGTCCTGCTCAGCTGTCTCTCTCTCGGGAGATGGTGTCGGTGAGCTGGGTGAGGGGGATGAAGGCGGACTCGGTGCCCAGTTCTTTGGGTGTGGGCCCCGCAGGTGTGGGGATGTCGGCCAGCCTCTCGACCAGCGTGGTGACGGCGTCGCGGTCACCTTCGAGTGCTTCGCGCTCGTCGTCGGTGAGGCCGACCTGTTCGAGCATCCTGTTGATGCCGTCCTTGACTGCGAGGAGCTGGCCCTTGGTTGACTCCTTGGGGACGTAGAAGGGACAGCGGGCGCAGGCCGTGCGGTGGGGGCACTTGGCGAAGAAGTCGTAGCTGCAGTAGCCCTCGCCGAGGTCGTAGTACTTCCAGGGCTGTTCGCCGCCGCCGGTGAGGATGCTGTCGCGGTCGATGAGGACCTCGATGGTGCGGATGTTGCGGGCGAAGTAGTCGGCTTTCCGATAGGCGGCGGTCAGGGTTCGTTGGAGGATCTTGGCGTAGTAGCGGGTGCTGGCAGGGTGCTTGTGGCCGAGCCATTGCTGCAGGTCGCCGAGGGTAAGGGGGTCGCGGGCGTTGAGGAGTTGCGTGGCGATGGTGCTGCGGGCGCGGTGGCTGGTGAGGGCGCCGCGGGAGCCTTCGGCGGGGATGCCGGCTTTCTGGCAGAGGGCCGGGATGATGTTGTCGTTGAGGTAGGCGTTGCCCACCAGTTGGCCGCGGTGGCAGAAGAGGTGCTGGCGGGGTAGGCCGGTCTTGCGGTCCGCGAGGTCGGGCTGGGGCGAGCGGACGAGTTTCCAGGCGTCGATCAGTTCTCCGACGAGGGGGTCGACCGGCTTGGCGAAGGGCCGGCTGGTCTTGTTTTGCGGGATGTGCAGCAGGCAGATGGGGAAGGTCTCGCCGGTCCGTTCGTCGGTTCCTTCGTCCCAGGTGATGCTGTCCAGGTCGAGGCGGCGCAGCTCGTCCATGCGGCAGCCGGCGAACAGCCAGACGCCGACCATGGCCCGGACCATCTCGATGGGGTAGTAGGTGGCCTGCCAGCCTGCGGAGCGGGCCCGCGGAGTGCCGTAGGGCTTGAGGTCCTCGCATGAGGGGATCTCCACCTACACGCACGTTTCCGACCAGCACTCCACGATCGGTACGAAGGTCATCGTGGCCACGCACCGAGAGGCGCACTATGTGCTGGACGAGATCCTCGGCAGCGCCACCGACCTGCCGATCACCGAGCACGCCGCCGACACGCACAGGGTGACCCTGGTCAACTTCGGGCTCTTCGACCTGGTTGGCAAGCAGCTCTCGCCGCGCATCCGCGACCTGGGCAAGATCACCCTGTACCGGATGGGCGCGAAGGCCGACTACGAGGAGAAGTTCCCCACCTCGGGGCCGCTTTTGACGAAGAAGGCCAACCTCGGCCTGGTCGCCGACCACTGGGACGACCTGCTGCGGCTCGCGGGCTCACTGAAGTACGGGCACGCCACCGCGTCTCTGATCGTCGGCAAGCTCTCCGCCTCCTCCCGGCAGAATGCCCTGGCCGCCGCGCTGAAGGAGTACGGGGCCATCCGGAGGACGATCTACGCGGCGAAGTACTTGTCCGATCCGGCCTATCGCCGCAAGGTTGCCCGGCAGCTGAACAAGGGCGAGTCGCTGCACGCGCTGTGCCGTCAGCTGCACTATGCCCGCGAGGGCAAGGTCACCCGGCGGTGGTGACGAACGCGGTCGTGTGCTGGCACACCGAGTACATGGGCCTTGCCGTCGGTGAACTCCGAGCGGCTGGCCGTGAAGTGGACGCCGACGTGCTCTCGCACATCTCTCCGGCCCGCAGCTCGGCGGTCAACTTCTACGGCTCGATCACCGTCGACTACGACCGCGAACTCGCCCAGCTCGACGAGAAGGGTCACCGGCCGCTTCGGACCGTGAACGTGGACGGGCCCGGAGCCGGGCTGTAGACGGCGGCCGGCCCCGGTGCCGTCCCATGACGGGAATCTGGCGTGGACAACCAGGTTGGCACTGATCACTCATGGGCAGAGCCTTTCCGGTACTTCGGAAAGGGGAGTTGGCCTGTGAGACCGTGGACGATATCTGAGGCGGACCGCTGGCCCGGGGAGCTGTTTCCGGCGGAGGTTGTACAGATGCGTGAGCGGCTGATGTGGTCGCTGGCGGCGAAGACGGGGGCGGACGGCGCGGTCCGTGACGCGTGCCGCAGCCGGGCCCTGGAATCGGTGCTGGCGCTGCGGCTCTTGGAGCGCACCGGCCATGACGCCGGGGCGGCGAAGGCGCTGCGCGGTTTTCTGCGTACTCAGGTGCCTGCCACGGGTGTGGAGCGGATCCTGGTCGCCGCGGCGTTGGAACAACGCGAGATCGCCGCGAGTGATCTGTTGGTCGGCCAGGTGACTGCGGCGGCTCCTGGCTTCACTGCGGTGCGCAAGCGCGCGCTGGTGCACGCGCTGGCGGCCATGGCCGATGAAACGTTCGTGCCTGAGTGGAACGAGAGGGCCTTCGATCTGTCGGGGCTGCACAGCTGGGCCGTGGTCCAGGTCACGGCGGCGAAAGTGATCCTGGCCTGTGCGAGCGGGCGGGTCGGCTGTGTCGGTGACGAGGATGTGCGGCTGCTGCTGGACACCCAGCGTCGGCCGCATGTGTGGGAGGGCAACGTCCTGATCCATCTGTCGGTGCTGCACGCCCTGTCCCGGCTGCCAGGCACCGGGGCGGTCGTGGCGGAGGGGGTGCGTCGGGTGCTGGTGCACCAGCGGGTTGATGGCGGGTTGCCGTTCGTGTCGGACACCGACACCTGGTGCACCGCGACGGCGGGGGTGGCGCTGGCGGCCGCGGGGGCTCCGGGGGAAGTGCTGGAGCGGGTGGCCGGTCACCTGGTGCGGCGTCAGCAGCCTGCGGGTGGCTGGTCCTTCACCGATGTGGCGTGTCAGACGGATGTGGACGACACCTCGGTGGCGGTGCAGTTCCTGCACCTGGTCGACGAGGAGCGGTACCGGGAGCCGATCGAGGGCGGGCTGCGGTCGCTGGTAGCGGTGGCCGGTCCGGACGGAGGCTTTCCCACCTACGTGGCAGGGGCCCCGTCCGAGGCGTGCATGACCGCGGCCGTGGTCGACGCCCTCACCGTGCGGCCGGTGGCCCACCGGCCGCTGATCACGGGGGGCTTGGGCTATCTGGCCGCGCAGCAGCTCAGTGACGGATCGTTTCCCCCGGACTGGAGCAGCAGCCGTCTGCATACCGTCTTCCGGGTGCTGCTGGCCTGTGCCCGGCCCGGGCGCGGGCAGACACCGCAGGTGCGGCGCATGTCGGAGCGGGCCCGTCGGCTGGTGGTCTGCCAGCAGAACGCGGACGGAGGCTGGGGGCAGCAGGCGGGTGAGCCCAGCGATGTCATCAGTACCGCCTACGGGCTGATCGCCGTATGCGGACAGGAAGACCCGGCCCCGGCTGTTGCCGCGGCGCAATTCCTGGCCGCCGCGCAGAACGGACAGGGCCTGCGGGAGGCGCGTCCGGACTCGATCGGGCCCAGGCCGTTCGTGTTCACCGTGCCGGTCCTGGCGGACATCTTTACCCTGCTTGCCCTGGGGCACTTGGCGGGCCGGACCGCAACGGTCCCGGCGCGCAGCGGGGGTCGGCTGGCGGGGGCCCGGTGAGCGGGCCGGGCGGAGGAGTTCCGCGGCATGTAGGCATCGTGCCGGACGGCAACCGGCGCTGGGCCCGCCTGCACGGCGTGCCGGTGCACGAGGGATATCGGCGGGGTGCGGCCAGGACGCTGGAGGTGCTGCGCTGGTGCGAGCAGGCCGGGGTGGAGACGGTGACGGTGTGGGCCCTGTCGCTGGACAACGCCGCCAAGCGGCAGGAGCTGCCGGTCATGCTCGATGCCATCAGTGCGCTCACTCAGGCGCTCACCGCCGAGGGCCAGTGGCGTCTGAACGTCCTCGGAAGCCCCGAGCATCTGAAGAACCTGGGGCTGTCGGCGCTGTCCGCCCGCACCCGCCACTCCGGTGACCCGGCAGACGCCATGGGAGGGCTGCGGATCAACCTCGCGGTCGCCTACGACGGCCGGGAAGAGGTCCTGGCCGCCGTGCGCGCCCTGCTGGCCCAGGGCGGTGCCCAGGCTCTGGAGGGCCTGGACGGTGAGGCGGTCAGCGGGCAGCTGGCCCGGTGGGGCCAGCCCGACTGCGACCTGATCGTGCGCGCGTCCGGCGAGCAGCGCCTGTCGGGGTTCCTGCTGTGGCAGAGCGTCGTGGCCGAGCTGTACTTCAGCCCGCAGCTGTGGCCGGACTTCGACCGGGCATCGTTCGACGCAGCTCTGGCGTCCTTCGCCGCACGGGAGCGGAGGTTCGGCGCATGACCCGCCCGCAACGGGCTCCGGACGGCGACTTCACCGCGCTCACCGCCTACGCGCACGAGCATCTCGTACGGCTGTCGCCACCCCCCGTCCGGCCGCATCCCGCAGCCCAGAAACTGGAGAGCGAGGTACGGGCGTGGGCGGCGCGGGCGGGACTGTGCGCGCAGGGCGGGCAGCGCGCGCTGGAGCGCAGGCGCATCGGCCACCTCGTCGCCTGGTGCATGCCCCACGCGCCGTTTGCCGTGGCCCGGCTCACCGCGCACTACCTGGCCTGGGTGTTCCACTTCGACGACACCATCGCCGAACACCCCGCGCATCTGAACGCCCACCTGGAGTGGGACCTTCCGGGCCTGCTCCGCTCCGGGCGCACCCACCCTGACGCGCCGTCCTGCGTCCATCTGACCTCCCTGGCCGCCGTCCGCGCAGAGATCACCAGCAGCACCGCGGACGGCGGGCGGGAGGTGCTGGCGCAGCTCGCCGACGGACTGCGCCGCTACCTGGAGGGCTGTGTGAACGAAGGGCCCTGGCGCGCATCGGGGCAGCCCCCCGCGCTCGACGCCTACCTACGCCAGCGCACCCACACCTCCGGCGGCCACCCCCTGTACCTGCACCGGCTGGCCCCTGGGATGCCACCGTCCGGCGAACCGCTGCCCACCTGCCTGACCGCCCTGGCCGAACTCGCCTTCCTCCTCGGCGGGCTGGCCAACGATCTCCTGGGACACGCCGCCGAACACCGCCAGGGCGACCCCGTCAACGCCGTCACCGTCCTGGCCCACGAATACGGCCTCGCCCTGCCCGACGCCTACCGCGCCACCGTCGTCCTGCACGCCGCGCACAAACACCGCTTCGACACCGACCACGCCCGCCTGCGCGCCGACCCTGCCCTCACCCCGCCCCAGCGGCACCTGGCCGAAGCGATCGGCGGCTGGGTCGAGGGTAGCGCCGCAGCGATCGAACCGTACTTCCACCACCTGCTGGCCACCCGCCGCTGAAGGAGACCGCCCCCACCATGACCGCCCCGCCCACTGCCACGGTGATCGTCGTCGGCGCCGGCATCGCCGGACTCACCGCCGCCTGGCGCCTGCAGCAAGCCGGACACACCGTCCGCGTCCTGGAAGCCAGCACCGCCCCCGGCGGACGCATGCAGACCCTCGACCACGACGGCTTCCGCATCGAAACCGGCGCCAGCATCCTGGGCCGCAACTACACCGGCATGCTCCGCCTCATCAGTGAACTCGGCCTCGCCCACGACTACGGCCCTTCCAACACTCTGTGCGGCTTCGAGCGCGACCGCACCGTCCACCGCCTGCGCACCGACTCCCGCACCGACCTGCTGCGCACCCGCCTGCTCAGCCCCCGCACCAAGGCCGCCCTCCTGCGGGCCCTGCCGACGTTCCTCGCCCACCGAAGGCGGCTCGACTGGGACACCATGGACCAGAACACCTACCTCGACACCCTCAGCGCCACCCAGTACGCCCGCCGCCGCCTCACCCAGGAAGCCATCGACCACCTGTGCGAGCCGCTCTTCGGCGGCGGCATCGTCCTCGCCTCCCCGGACCAACTGGCCGCCGCGGACATGCTCTTCTACACCGCCAAACTCCTCGTCCCCCACTTCAACAGCCCCCAGGGCGCCGGGCTGCTCACCCGCACCCTGGCCGGCCGCGTTCCCGTGGAACTCAACGCACAGGTCACCGCGGTGCGCCCGGGCCCAACCGGGGTCACCGTCAGCTGGCAGCAGCGCGAACATGGCGAGCGCACCGAGCAGGCCGACGCCGCGGTCATCGCCGTTCCCGCCCCGCAGGTCCCCGGCCTGCTGCCCGACCTCGCCCCCCAGGACCGCCGCTACCTTGCCACCGTCCCCTACTCCCGCGCCCTGATCATCTCCCTCGGCCTCCAACACGCGCCCCCGGAGAAGGCGTTCGCGCTCTTCCTTTCCCAGCAGGACCACCCCGCCATGGTCGGCATCGAGCTGCACCACAACAAGATCCCCGGACGCGTCGACGACGGCCGCGGCCTGATCACCCTCCACCCCCGCCAGGACTTCACCGACCGCTGGTGGGACGCCGACGACACCACCGTCACCCAACAGGCCATCACCGCCGCCGCAGCCGTCTTCCCCGACCTTTCCCGCACCGTTCTGACCAGCCACATCACCCGCCGCGACCTCGCCCTCGTCGTCCGCCCACCCGGCGGCTACGCCGCTCTGCGCGCCTTCAACGCCCGCCGCCGCACCCAAGACCCTCGCATCCAGCTTGCCGGCGACTACTTCGGCCCCTCCAGCACCTACGGCGCCCTCCGCTCCGGCGAACACGCCGCCGCACACCTCCTCCGCCACCTCCACTCACACCAGTGATCCCGCGGGGCACCACTGACAGCGAAGCAGGGGGCTCTCCAGCCAATCGGGAGGAGGCCGCGTAGTTCCCATAAACGGTCCTTTGCCGGAGCAAGATCGTAAACCGGCCGTCGAACCCGCGTTGATCTTGGTTTGGTTCTCAGAACCCGTTCTCACTCAAGAGCCGGTCGGACCCCCTTCTGAGACTTGCATTGTGTGAAAATCCGGGCCCATGACGGCCCCTCAGCAGCCTTCGCCGAACGACCGGTCGGACGCCGACGATGTCGAACAGCACGCCTGTCCGAAGTGTGACGCACAGCCCGGCTCGCCCTGCCGCTCGCGCGGCGGCGCGGTCGCCTCCGCCTACCACACCCGCCGCTTCACCCTGGTGCCCCGACTGAAGAAAGCGCTGCGGGTACCGACCCCGGCCGACCGAGGTCCTGGCCGGCCGTGGCGGCCGGGCACCCCGTCGCCGGCGCCGATCGATCCAGACCTGTCGAGCGCGGACATCCGCATTGGGTACGCGCGCTGTTCGACCCTCGGGCAGGAACTCGATTCCCAGCTCGACGCGCTCAGCAAGCACGGCATCCTCCGCGACAAGATCTTCAGCGAGAAGATCAGCACCCGGGTGCGAGTCCGCCCCCGGTTCGAGGAGGCGCTGCGGACGGCGCGGGAGGTCAAGGCGCACGCCCCGCACTGCCGGGTGATCTTCACGGTGTACGAGATGAAGCGGCTCGGCCGCGACGCCGCCGAACTCACCGCGCTCGCCGACCACCTCACCGCGCACGGCCTCGTCCTGGAGATGCTCGCCGGGCCCCTGCCCGGCATCTACGACCCCACCGACCCGGGGAAGCTGCTGTTCGCGTTCTTCGCGGCGATGGCGGAGACCGAGCGGGAGAACATCCGGGAGTCGACGCTGGAGGGGCTCGACACCGCGGCCCGCTAGGGCAAGCACGGCGGCCGGCCGCCGGTCATCACCGACGACATGCTCCACACCGTGCTCCGCCGCAAGGCGAACAGCGAGTCCGTCGAACAGATCCGCCCCGACCTGATCCTCCCCACCGGCAAGCGCAAGGGGAAGACCCCCCCTGGCCAGCATCTACCGGGCACTGACCGAGCACGAGAAGGCCCAGGCATACCCCGAAGCCGTCGAGCAGGCGCACGCCGACTTTGCCACCCGCCAGAACAGCGAAGTCCCCGGCCCGCGCGTCACACAGAAGACGGAGCCCGCGACCCCCCTCTGACCTGGACCGTCAGTGCTTAGCGTTGGTTTTTCCGCGAGAACTACTCGGACGCCTAAGACGTCATCTCATTTGGTGGGGTCAGTAGACTGTCGGTCGTGGTGGGGATTGTTGAGCGGCTGGTGCCGGATGAGTTGTGGGAGTTGTTCCAGCGGGTGGTGCCGGAGGCGCCCTCGCGGCCCCAAGGTGGCGGCCGGCGTCGGCACGGTGATCGTGAGGTGCTGGCCGCGATCGTGTTCGTGGCCACGTCGGGCTGTACGTGGCAGCAGTTGCCCACGGCGTCGTTCGGGCCGTCGGGGGCGACGGCTCATCGGCGGTTTGCCGAGTGGACGAAGGCACGGGTGTGGGCCAGGCTCCACCGCCTGGTCCTCGACGAGCTCGGTGCCCGCGGCGAGTTGGACTGGTCCCGGTGTGCGATCGACTCGGTGAACATGCGGGCCCTGAAAAGGGGGACCTGACAGGTCCGAATCCTGTCGACCGGGGCAAGTACGGGTCGAAGATCCACTTGATCACCGAGCGGACCGGTCTGCCCCTCTCCGTTGCTATCTCGGGGGCGAACCTGCACGACAGCCAGGCCCTGATCCCCCTCGTCCAGGGGATACCACCGATCCGCTCGCGTCGCGGACCGCGGCGCCGCAAACCCGAAAAGCTCCACGCCGACAAAGGCTACGACTACTCCCACCTGCGACGATGGTTACGCCAGCGCGGCATCCAGCAGCGCATCGCCCGCAAGGGAATCGAGTCCTCGCAGCGACTGGGCCGCCACCGCTGGACCGTCGAACGCACCATGGCCTGGCTCGCCGGCTGCCGCCGACTCCACCGCCGCTACGAACGCAAAGCCGACCACTTCCTCGCCTTCACCAGCATCGCCTGCACCCTCATCTGCTACCGCAGACTCACCAAATGAGATGACTTCTAAGGAGGATATGGAGGGGGTCGTCGGTGGTCAGGGTGGAGCCTTTGCCGGCGGTGGTCCTGTCACCGGAGATCAGCGGTGGCGTACGGCCGGTGAAGTCGGGGTGGTCGCGGGGGCAGTCGCGCTCCGGCCGTGAGTGGGTTGTGGCCTGGGCGTGGTGTCCGTGGAGGGCTGACAGCTGAAGGCGGGAGCCACGCGGTCGAGGGCCTGGGTTATCTGCTGGGCCTGGTCGTGGGCGTTACGGAGTTGTTCAGCGACGGAGTCGGGGAGCCGGTCCCATTGGGCTCGGTACTGGTAGCGCTGGATGATCTCGGTGGCGTTGCGCAGCTGCTCGGCGAGCTGCCGCAGGATCGCGGTCTGCTGCTCTGGAGTGGTGGCCGTGTGGGTGGCCTGCAGGAGCGCATCGAGGGCGGTGGGTAGCGGGGCGGCGTCTGCGGGGAGGCCGAAGAGGTGGGCGTGCAGGGCTTGGGCGAAGACCGTGACGGGTCCGCCTCGGGAGCGGTGGTGGAACTCGGCTGCTGCCTGTCGGCGGACGCTGAAGCTGACGATCACGTCGCGGGGAGCGGCGTCGGGATGGATCTGGTCGGCGAGGGCGCGGGCGAGGTCGTGCGCTGTCGGGGTGTCGGAAGGCGTTGTGGCTCCAGGGGATGCGGGTCAACGGGTCGCGGTCCGTGCTGCGGTCGCGGCCGGGCGGGCGGCGGTGGGCACGGGGGGCCGTGGGCGGCCGAAGGTTGCAGCCAGACCGCGGTATCCGTCGGTGGTGAGGTGGACCCGCTCGTCGTGGAGCCAGAGCGGGCATGGTTCGCGGGCAACCAGGCCACGGGATTCCAGAGAGCGGATGGTGCTGATGGAGACGCGGATGTCGTTGCCGCGGACGTACGGCTTGTCGTCGGCGATCGTCACCTCGCCCTGCGCGACGGCGCGCAGCGCGGTGTCCTGAGCCGGAGACAGCGCAGGCGGCTGGTGCAGCGGGTGGACGCCCCGGCGGCGCCGTTCGGTGACGAACAGCTCGGCGGTCGGCAACGACGTCTACGACGAGGTCGGACGCCGCCTGGGGATGACCCGCCGACCACTGAGCGCCCGCACCCACGCGGCCCGCTCCCGCTCCCCGCAGCTCACAACCGGCAGTCCGGCACCGAGGCCAGGACCGCCGCTCTCCGCGATACCGGGCCTGCCCCGCCCCGCACAGAACCCCTCACATCATCAACCCGCTGAACGCACGGAGCGTCGCCCATGGCCCCTGAACCCGCACCGACACCAGCCAGGCGTGCGGTCTCCCCTCTCGACCACCGCCTCGAAGCCGTCACCGGCCACGACATCGACACCCTGTGGGACTAACGCGACCGCGGCATCCTCGACGAGCCGCACGCCCACCTGGTCGACCAGCATCGCGAGTTGGCCAAGACCCAGACCGGTGTCATCTTCTACCTCAGGCTCATCAATCGCCTTTCCAGCGGCGAGTTCGACGTCGATGACGCCTTGTTCACGCGCCTCGACCACACCGTGGATCAGCTTGAGGAGGCCACCGATGCGCGGGACGCCGCTGCCCGGAAGGTGCTCGCCGCCCTGGAGCCCATCGATGCCGCCGCTGCGGCCTCCGCGACCGACGCGAAGCCGCTCTCGACGGACGACCATGCGGCGCTGCTCGCCATCGCCGGCGGCGCCAAGCTCTACGAACACCTGCTGACCGGCCGGATGTCCGTCACCGCTGCCTCCGGCACCCGCATCCCTCACGCCAAGCTGCAGCGGCTGGAGGACGCCGGCCTGCTCGTCCGCAATACCGACCACCCCGTGCACAGCGGCCAGCCGGTCGCACTCACCGACGCCGGACGCGCCGCGCTGTTCGCCGCCCGACGGACACCCACGACCCAGGCGCCGAAGGTCCCCGATCGACCCGGCACATCGCCGTCCACCCCGGCACAGCGGCGCTGAACTCCATCGAAAGACCCTTGCTGTCTCCCACCGAACCGGCACCGGCACGGAAGTCCATCCCCCAAGTCGACTTCGAGCTGGACGACTTCGACGCTGACGAGGAGAAGTACCTCGACTTCTACCGCCAGGTCGCCGTCAACGAGGACATGCTCGTCCCCCTCGCCGAACACCACACCCCCAACAGCGCGCACAGCTACTACATCGTCTTCGACCGCACCGCCACCTACGGGCACCCAGGCATGCCGCAATACGTCGCCGTCCACCTGAAACGGGACCGGGAGAAGGAGACGTTCGACTTCGAGCAGGCCCAGCTGCCGCTGCCCGCGATGGCGCAGTCCTGGCTCATCCACCGCGGCTGCCCGCCCGACGCCATCGGCCTCAACCCCGAGCTGAGGCCAACGCCGGCCGACGAGACGACGCGTGCGCTGGAGCGACGCCTCGCGGGCGACGGCGACCACTACGCCATGGGCTACTCCTACACCTACGACGACCCGGACGACATGGTCACCGTCGTGGCACTGCGCGCCCTGGACGAGCGAACCCTCAGCCAGTTCCGCGTCGTGGTCGAGGAGGTCGACACCGACGCGTGGACGCACACCCTGCGCGAGGGCGGCTTCGACACGGTGGGCGCCGCCCTGCAGTGGTGCGACGACCGGCTCACCGGCGACGCCGGTCCTCTCCCGCCGGTACGCCCGGCAGCCGCGGCCGCGGCCGCAGCCGCCTGTCCGGCCGGTGTGGCGAGGGCCCCTGCTCCGCGCCCGCCCGGCCGTTCGCGCTGAGCGCCGTGGCCGACGCGGGCGGCGAAACATAGCCGACGATCGCCGGTTAGCCAAACCGGCGATTCTCCGGACTCTTATACAGCCGCCGGACAACTCCCGCGGCGCCATTCCACGCAATCCCTGTGCGTTCACGGAGGTTTCTTCCGCATGCGCTCCACCCGAATCGCCATTTCCGCGGCGATGCTCGGCGCGCTCGCTCTGCCGGTGCTGCCCGCCACCACCGCCAGCGCGGCGCCCGCTGTCGTGTCCGCAGCCCTCGCGCGCAGCTGCTCATCCCTGCCGCCGCTGCCGTACGAGGTACACGCCAAGGCCGTGACCATCCGGTCCAAGGCCACCACGAAGTCCACCGCGCTCGGCGTGCTCTACAAGAGCCACAAGTTCAGCGTGGCCAAGAAGAGCGGCAACTGGCTCTACACCACCGACAAGAGCACCGGCGTCAAGGGCTGGGTCTCCGGCACGTACGTCTACCGCGAAATCCGCATGTGCCTGGACTGACAGGCGTTCAGCAGATAGCCGTACTCGGCTGAGCCGCCGGGTACGGCCGCCACTCACATTCCCCCAGGCATCGGTTTTTCCAGAACAGGGGTATTCCTTTGTCCGACGGCATATCCAATGACGCTGAGGACGTCGTGGGCGTGCTCACCGAACGGATCGAAGCCCGCTTCGCCATGGATATGGACCAGTTGAAGGCAGCGGTCGCCGCCGCGCCGGCCGCGAATCCTGGCGCCACCGATGTCGTCAGGTGGCACGGCCTTCTCGTCGAGGCCCAGTCCGTGCTCGACCACGCGGAGGACGACCTCCTCGCCGCGCTGGAAACACAGCCCAGCGAGGTCGACGACCCGACGATGCGCCTTGCGCACCGCGTGAACGCGGCCGTCACCGCACGCGACGACAGGGCCATGGTCGTGCGGTGGCTCCTCGACCCGGACACTCCGGGCAAGAAGGACCTCGCCGCTGAACGGCTCGCCCGCCTTCGCCCCCGATCCGGTCCGGCGGTGCAGACCAGCGCTCCACCCCAACCCGCGGGTACACCCGCGCCGGCGTCGGCGTGGCGGGCGGGAAGGCCCGCCCGATGAGCCGGGCCAAGGCCAGCACCATGGACGGTGACCTGCAGAAGATCTTCGGGACCCCAGTCCCGGAGCTGTACGAAGCGGTTGCCGGACCCGATGCCTCTCCCGCCCTCGCCCGGGCCCTGGAACTGCGCTCCTTCCTGGCCCTGACCGAGGAACAGGTCGCCCGCGTCCGCGACCGCGTGCACGCGGACACGGATCCGGACCGCGACATGGGCGAACTGTCGGCGGACAAACTCCGCTTCGACGCGCAGTGGCTGGAGGCGGCGCTCGACGCCCGCGACGGCTACCGCGCAGCCCTCGGCGAGCTGCTGCGTACCATGCCCCCGCCCGACCAGCAGGCCCGGCCCGTCCGCACGGCGCAATTCAGGGCCACAGCCACCCTGCCCCCGTCCGCCGCGCCGGCACCCCAGCGTGCCGGCGCGGCCCGGGCCCGCCGACCCTGAGAGCCCCTATTTGCCCCACCTGACGTCCACCGAGATAGCCGGACGGATCGAGGACCTGTACGGCGCGCCGCTCGCCGACCTCGAAGCCCACGCCCAGGACCAGCCGTCCGGCATGCTCTCCGCCCTGCTCGGCATGCACGACGACCTCGCCCTCGCCGAGCGCAGCATCGACGTCCACCGCGACCATCTCGCCCGGCTCCTCCACCCCGAGCGGCAGATCGACCGGCACGAGGTCTCCCACCTTCTTGACGGTTCACGCCGGCTCGCCGAGGCAGTCGCAGTCCGCGACGTCCAGGCCAAGTCGGCCGCCGCTGTTCTGCAGAGCCTCGCCCGCGTCCCGGCCCCAGCGCCATCCCCGCCGACGCCATCGCCGCCTCTACCGGCTCCGCCCCTTCCGGCCCAGAGCACGGCGCACAGCCGCTGACCCGCGGGCGATCCCCCTTCATCCACCCAGGAGTTCCCCCCTTGGCCCTCACCGCTCTGTCTCCCGACACCGACGCCGACATCGCCCGCGTCAGCGAGTCCCTCGCCATGATCACACCGCGCTGGAACGTCCGGATCCTGCTGGCCCTCTCCGGCCCGCCCCTGCGCTACTCCGAGCTGGCAGCCAAGGTGCCCTGGCTGCACAACGGCCAGCTCCACCCGAAGCTCAAGTCGCTGTGCGACGCCGGGCTTGCCGAGCGCACCGAACACACCGCACGGCATGTGACCTACGGCCACACCGAGCGGGGCACCGCTCTGCTGCCGGTCCTGCCGGTGATCGTTACCTGGGCCGAGGAGCATCTGGAGCAGGCGGACCGCCCGCTGCCCGCGATCGAGCAGATCGAGGACAGCCTCACCCTGCTAGCCCGGCGTCACGTCGCCGCCCATTCTGTGGGTGCTCAAGTCGCGCGAGGAGGTCAGCGGGCGGGCCCTGGCCCGGATCGTGATGCCCGCCAGCGATTGGACCTATGTCTACCCGCCGCTGCGGCAGCTCGTCGCCGACGGCCTGGTCGACACCGAGGGCATCGGCCGGCCCTACCGGCTGTCCGCAGCGGGCGACGGCCTGGGCCCCGTTCTCGGCGCCCTGTCCGCGTGGTCCGCCGGTCAGCCCCTCAACCAGGCGGCCCAACATCCGGTCTGGGGGCACCCGCAGGCGAAGCGCGTGCCGAGCCCGTGGGTCAGCAGCCAGCCCCGGCCGGCTCCCGCTGCACTCCCGCAGGCCCGGACGAGTGAGTCCTCTACGGCGTGGCACAACCGCGATCTCTTCTCCCATGCCACGACCGCCCGCCCGAAGGCAGCCGTCCAGGCGGGAGGTCCGCGCCGATGACCATCCTCTTCACCCCTGACGAAGTACGCAACGCCGTCGAGCTGCTGGCGTCGCGTTCCTTGATCCGCCTGGTCACCGAGATCGACGACAACGGGGCGATACCGCCGCGACGGCTGGCCGGTACCCTTCCCGATCTCTCCTCGCACCAACTGCGTCGCGCTACAGAAGGGGCCCGCGCCCACGGTCTCGTCTGGGTCGTGCCCGGCGCCGGTCTGGAACTCACCAAGTCCGGCTCGGAGTTGGCCGACCTGTACGACGCGGCTGCGCGTTGGGCTCGACGCCACGCCTACCCGGCCCCGGTCTGCGAGTTCAGCAGTCGTATCCGTCACGTCCTCGACCTCCTGGCACCCTCGCTCGCGACCGAGCCCGCCGACGGCCCCTCGCGGACGTCCGCCGCGACCCTGCCCAGCGCCGAGGCCGAGGCGGACCTTGCCCGCCTGCGCGCTCGCCTGATCCAGTGGCTGACCGGCAACCCGCAGGTCACCTGGGAGTCCGAGCCCGAGCCGGTCGTGTGAGCGCAGCGGTGAAACCTCGGGATGCACGCCACACCGACGGGCTGATGCGCAGCATCTACCGGCCGCGCACGGCGGACGCTCTCGCGTTTGCGATGTCCACCTACGGCATCCCGCTGCTGGTCCTGGCCACCACCGGCTCTGCGTCGCTGACGGGGCTCGCGTTCGCGCTGGAGTGGATCCCGCGGCTGGCGGCGTTCGGGTGGGCCGGATCGATCGTCGACCGGCGCGGGGCAGCCGTCGTCTTCCACCTCGCCTCTCTGGGACGCGCGCTGGCTCTCGCCGCCGGCGCGGTCCTTCTCCATCTCCGTCCGTCCGGCACCGTGGCGATCGCCACCGTGATGGTGCTCGCGGCGACGACCGGCGTGCTCACCGAGTTCAGTTACATCGCCGCCGAGACCGCGGGCGCCGCCGCCGGCCGCCGAGCGGGAACGCGGGCCCACCGCGTCCAGGCCATCCTGCTCGGCATCGACCAGACCGCGACCCTGGCCGGCCCGGCGCTTGCAGGGCTACTCCTGCTCGCCGGGCCGCCGCCGATGCTCGCGGTAATCACCGTGCTCTCGCTTCTCGCCGCACTGCTCGCCCTGCGCACACCCCCCTCGCCCGTCGCCCCGGCCCGCGCGCCGAAGGGGCAATCCGGCGCCGGGCTCCTCACCGGGTGGCGCACCATCCGCTCTCTTCCCGCGCTCGGCTGGCTCGTGACCGGGCTGACCCTGTCCAACCTGGCCACCGGGCTTCTCCAAGCGGCTGGCCCCGTGATCGTCGTCCAGCACTTCGGGCAGTCCACCACTGCCGTCGGCCTGGTCTGGTCCGCAGCTGCCGGAGCGACGCTCCTCAGCGTCACGCTCTGCCGGTTCGCGCTCGACCGTCTGGGCCTGTGGCCGGTCGGCGCCGCCTGCGCCGCCCTCGCCTCGCTCGCCTGTCTCGCCGCCGCCCAGGCCCCCGACTACCTGTCCTACCTGGTCCTGGTCGCGGTCCTCATGGCGGCCGACGGCGGCATGGCGGTCGTCCTGCGCACCCTGCGCTCCCGCCTGATCCCCCCGAACCGGTTCGGCGGCACCCTGTCGGCGACCATCCTCATCCTCCTGCTGCCCTTCCCCGTCGCCGGCGTGCTCACCGCGCTCACCCCGCCCGACGCGCTGGGCCACGTCATCACCGCCTGCGCCGCCCTGCAGGCCCTCGGCCTGTTCTGCGCCTTCGCCCGCCTGCGCACCGATCCCGCCCTGCGCTGACTCTGCCGCGCTTTCCCCAGCCTGTGGAGAACCTCATGCCCACCGCTGTCCTCGGGACGAACCTCGCGAGCGGTCGCACCATCACCGAACAGTTCCACGCCTTCGATGCGCACAACCCGCAGGTCTACCGCGCTCTGGAACGCATGGCCGCCCGCCGTCTGGCAGCCGGCGCCACACGGGTCAACTTGAAGGACCTCTTCGAAGACCTGCGGCGCCAACTCCCGTACGGCGTCGCCGGGCTGAACAACAACTTCACCGCCCTCTACGCCCGCCGCCTGATCGACGACCACCCCCACTGGGCCGGGGCGTTCGAGCTGCGCCGCCGCCGTGCCGCCTGAGACACCCCCTTCTTTCATCTCTCGTCCTGCCGTCCACCGATACGGAGAACCCCTTCTTGTCCGCTCGACCCCTCGTGCTCGTCGTTTCTCCCGGCGACGAGACCTATCGCGGCTACTGCCTTGAGCAGGTGGCCGCCGCGTACGACGTCGTCCTTCTCACCGGCTCCGAGCCGTCGTGGGAGAAGCCGTTCATCGTCGACCACACCGTCGTCGACCTGACCGACCCCGCAGCCCTGCTCGCCGCCGGCCGGGCCCTGGCCGAGCGCCATGACCTCGCAGGCGTGGTCACCTGGGAGGAGCGGCACCTCGTCCCCACCGCCCGCCTCGCCCGCGCGCTCGGTCTGCCCTCGACGCCCGTCGAGGTCATGCGGGCCTGCCGCAACAAGTCCGTCGCACGCACCCTGTTCGCCCGCCACGGGGTGCCGTCGGCTGCTTCGATGAAGGCGCGGACCCTACTGGAGGCCGGCCTTGCGACGATGACACTGGGCTACCCCGCCGTCATCAAGCCCGCCGCGTTCGCCGGCAGCATCGGCGTGATCCGCGTCGACCGGCCCGAAGAGCTTCCCGCCGCGTTCGCGTTCGCCTCGGCCGGCGCGAGCCGCAGCCGCGAGGACACCGGCGTTCTGGTCGAGGAGTACCTCGACGGGCCGGAAGTCTCCGTCGAATGCGTCACCCACCGCGGCGCGACCACCGCGGTCGCCGTGACCCGCAAGCACCTGGGCCCCGCGCCGTACTTCGACGAGACCGGACACACCGTCGACGCCACCGACCCGCTCCTGGCCCAGGTCGCCCCGGCAGCCGCTGCTGCGGTCAAGGCCCTGGGGATCACCGACGGCGTGCAGCACGTCGAGCTGCGCCTGAGGACCCGTATTTCCTGACGGTTCATCATTGAATTCCCACCTCTCGTCCAGTGCTGGAGGCAACGCTTGCCACCAGCGGATTCACCGGCCGGACTCCACCGTCCCGACTGGGTTCCCGCCTCAAGGCAGGACCATGATCAGCATGCGAACGACCACGAGGAGGATGAAACTGAATGAGCGCCGTGGTCGCTGCGTGTAGGTTCCACGTTCCAGTCCGTCGATAGCAAGAAAAAATCGTTGCGTGTGCGCGCACTTTCTACAAGACGCAAGGCCCGAACAATGACAGATGCGGTAGAAAGTGACGGAACGCCGGACCCACTGGCATTCTCCAACGACGCCCTCATCCTGTACGAGCGCATCGCCCGAGGCGACGGACATGTGGAACCCGGAACGCCGGCGCTGGAGGAACTGCTCTCCCTTGGCCTCGTGCTGCCGCACATTTTCGAGACCGACCTCTACCTGCCCGCTGGCCGGCAGTACGTCTGGCAGCGTCTCGTGGACCGGGAACGAGCCACCATCGAGCACTCGGGGGATTTGCTGAAACAAGCGGTCGAGCGGCTCAGAGGGCTGCCGCGCTTCTTCGCGATGCTGCCGCCCACGGCAACAGGGGGTGAAGACAGCGGCGGCATCGAATTCATGAAGAGTCCCCGCGACGCCAACGCGGCCGTCGCCGCCGCCGTGGCCACCGTCAGATCCCACGTCTATACCGCACACCCCAAGGACCGTCCGCGGGAAGTGCTGACCATCTCCGAGGTCAGTGACATCGAGCGTCTGAAACGAGGCGTCAGACTACGGACCGTCTATCCCGACAGCGCGCTCTCCCGCGCACCCGAGAACCAGTGGGTCGCAGCAGTCACCGCGCACGGCGCGGAGGTCAGGACCGCAGCGGCTCCGTTCCCGCGGATGATCATCATCGATGATGCCTTCGCTCTCATCTCCGACCGCGAGGCCGTGCCCGCCTACAGCCGGACAGGCTGGAAGGTGACCCACCCAGGGATGCTGGGATTCATCCAGGACACATTCAAGCTGCTGTGGCACGTGGCCGACCCCTGGGCGGGCCGAAACACCCCACGGACGACAGGGACCATCACGACCCCCCGCGCCCGGACCATCCTCAACGCCATGAGCGTCGGAAAGACCCACGACGTCATCGCCAAGAGCCTCGGAGTGAGCACACGCACGGTCACCAACGCCCTGAGTCCGGTCTATGACGCACTCGGCATCGAAGCCGGCGACCGATTCCGCCTCGGCCTCTGGTGGGCCACTTCAGACGAGAGAGAGCTGGAAGAAGAGTCCATCAAAGAATGACACCCCCCTCTACGGCAGACGGAGCCGGGCCACCCGGCCGGGGCCCGTGCGGCCCGGGCAGCACCAGCTGTCACAAGGCGCCAGCAAGCTCTTCGCGGTACTTGCTCGGTTTTCTGCCCCCTTCACCAGACACGGGCGCAGGACAGCGGTTGCACTTATCTGCAAAAGCCCCGGAACAGCGAGACCATCGAAGGTATGGAGCCGTTCGAACCGCCTCCTCTCGTCAGGCCGATGCTGGCGACACCCGGTCACTACCAGGTGTAAGAGAGGAAGCGGAGTGGGCATTCGAGACCAAATGGGACGGTGCGCGCTGCGTCGCCGCTGTGGACCGCGACGGGTCCCTACGGCTGAGCAGCCGGGCGGGCGACGACGTGACCGGTCGCTATCCCGAACTCGCGGAACTTGGCAGGCTGCTCCGTGGCCGCACGGCGGTGTTCGACGGCGAGCTGGTGGTCCCGGATGTCCAGGGCCGGCGTCTGGGGACGGCTGCACGAAGCTGTCATCGACAGAATCGGCGAGTGCGGTCTGCTCGACCTTTCCCGAGTGGTCCTCGACTCCGCCCATGTCCGAGCAAAAAGGGGGTGAACTCACAGGTCCGAGCCCCGTGGACCGGGGTAAGCCCGGTTCCAAGATGCATGTCTGTCGGACGCGGCCGGGCTGCCCCTGGTCGTCGGCGTCTCCGCCGCCAACACCCACGACAGCCACGAACTGAAGCCTATGGTGGGCGGCCTCCAATCGAGACACGACCCCGAGAACGGCTGGCACTACAAGCCTGGCGAGCTCCGCGCGGACAAAGCTTACGACATACCTGACCTGCGGAAATGGCTTAGCGGTAAACGCATCGGCGTCCATATCGCATGCAAAGGCATCGAATCCGGCGAACGACTAGGACGCCGAAGATGGGTCATCGAGCGGGCCATGTCCTGGCTGACCGGCTACCGCAGACTCAACCACCGCTACGAACACCACCCCCGCAACTACCTGGCATTCCTCGGCCTCGCCGCCACCCTCTGCTGCTGCAAACGAATCACCCGACTCACCACATAGGACGCCGCCTTACTCAAAGCCGAGATCGGCAAGCCGAGTGTAAGTACCAGCCATTCGATCCTAGCTGGAGGCGGAAGGGAGTGAGGGGCATCAATGCCTAACAAATGTCAACGATAATACCTCAAAGTGGACATTGTGAAATGTGGAATATCCGTTTGGTGCACAGTTCGGCCAGGGAAGGCTTTTGGCCAACTGATTCAAAATTCCCATTGCAAGTAGATCTGGACCTGCAGAAGATCGCTTCGTGTTCCCAACAAGGGGAATCACGGGAGGGGTTTTCGTGAAAATGTCCGGTAAGTTACTTGTTCTCACCGTCGCGAGCGCAGCTCTGGCTGCTAGTGTCCTCGGTGCGCCGGCTGTGGCAGCCGGGTCTGAGCTCGGCACGCCGACTGCGGCGGCCGGGTCGCAGCTCGGCGTCTCCAGCACAGTCGAGTTCCACACCCGCGGGGACGGCACGCAGCCGCCCGCAGAGCTGGGCAACCCCGAAGAATGGGGTGTGGCGACGTTCACGATCGACGACTCGACGGGCCCCTTTACTACGCAGACCGTTGTCCCTGCCAGTGGCGGGACGTGGAGCTACGGCTGGGAACTCCGCAACAACCTCAAGTACTGCTACTCGAACTACTTCCACAACACCAAGTACCACTCGTCGAGTGTGACACTCGCCGGCACCCACCTCACCGGCACGGCCGCGCCTGGCGGTACTTCCAACGCGCACCTCTCGGCAGGTCTCGCATACACGTGCTCAACCTACTACAGCGTAAACTAGTGCTGTCCCGGCGCTCTGCCAGCTGAGCCCGCTGCCCTGTGTGGCGTAGGCATGCGGTAGGGCCGGGGCGGGGGAGCCCGTGCCACGTCGGGGTTTCTGTGCTGGCGCCAGCACAGAAACCCTGACAGAGCCGAATTTCCGCCTCAGGAATTAACCACAGAATAGGGCAAGAGAAATCATGTATTTACCGCGCGCTCGCGTCGTCCCCGTCACGATGGCTCTTGGGGCGGGTGCGGCTCTTGGTATAATCGGCCCACTGGCGGGGAAATTTGACAACCCGATCTGTCACGCTGCAAGCCTGGTCTTTTCCGGGGGATGGTCGTGGGCGTGTTTCGCCTTCTTGGTAGGCTATTTTCGCCGGTCTAGAATCGATTCAGCGCTCCTGGCTTCTTCGGCGTTAGCCATCGGCGTGGTCGTGTACTACTTCTTCAAGTTTCTGAGCCCTACTGCTCCAATTCCAGGGGATATCTCTGGTGGCTCCGGGAAAGAACTTGCTTCCAGAATCCTGGCCTGGGGAATTGCCGCTTTTATCTGCGGTGTACCCGTGGGTTTCATGGGCAATCTTGCGCGAACGCCCGGTATCGGGGGCCTTCTGTTCCGCCTACTCGTTCCGTTGATCGCTTTCTTTGAAACCTCTCAACGGCTGAGTGTAGCGGAACAGCAAGGACCGACTGTCGATATAACATGGAACGCAATTCGCGTCGTTGCAGCCATTGTCGCCGTGGCTCTCGTAGTGCACACGGTCTGGGGTTGGCGTGTTCGGCGTAGCCAGCCCGGAGGCCAGGCGGAAGTTGGCACACCGACGAAGCAGCTCTGACGCATCACAGTATCGCCACGCTGATCGTCAGCCCTCACCCACACCCTCAGGTCAGACGTCAACCGTCGAGGGGCGGTGGCCGATCCGGCAGCGTGTGGACTACGCCAACGGCCTGGATGCGGACCGCTCGCTGGTGGCCGTCACCGCGAAAACCAACCGGTCGAAATCAGACTAGGAGCCGGCGACGTGGCTGCCGCCGCTGGCCGACGCGCACTGCGCGTACATCGGCGACTGGATCAGCACGAAACTCCGCTGGCGGCTCGCCGTCGACCAGGCGGAGCGCGCGGCACTGACACGGAACGCGAGTACGTGCCCGCAGCAGGCTGTCGACTACCGGCCCGCCCCGCAACCGCCCGCCGCGCTCAGGGGCGGACGGTTCGGACGATGGTGACCACCAGGACATCGCCGCCGACGTAGCAGCGGATCACGATGTCGGCGACGACGGTCTGGCACCGGTCCTCGTCCATCCCGACCGGTGAGGAGCGGTGTTGTACGGTTCGCCGGTGACCCATCGCATCTCGGCTGGCCGCAGCTGGCGTTGTCCGGCCCGGACAGCGTCCTGTCACGCCATGGAAGGACCGGACCGCCGGTCCCCGGACGGCGACGCGCATCATCCGGGGGCGGCGTGAGGCGATACCGAATTCAGTACGCGGACCAGGCCGACGCGGCACGCAAGGCCATGACGGCCGCCGCCCGGGCCGCGTTCGAGCGGACCATGACGGGGAGGGCGGTGCGCGCCCAGGCCTCCGGCGGCTCCTTCACCCGGTGGGGCAAGGAGCCGCCGGAGGTGCCGGTGCGGGATGTGCTGGTCGCGCTGACTGGCGGATGAGGCTCGCGCGCAGCTGGACTCCCTGGAGCTCGATCTGATCCGGGCGGCCCGCTCGCGGGTTGCCTCCTGGAGCGCGGTCGCGCAGGCGCTGGGGCTGTGTACCCGGCAGTCAGCGGAAATCCGGGCCCTGCGTCTGGAATGGGCCGAGAAATCCTCCGGTGGCGGCAGGGATGCCGCAGCGCGCCGACCGGACGCGTCAGCGGAACGCTGACGTGGTGCGCGGCTCACGCGTACTGGCCTTGTTAGCCAGTAGCGAGAGCGCCTGTAGCTCAGCCCTACAAGCCGTTGATCGACGAGATGCTGCGGGCCGACCTGGATGCGCTGCGCAAGCAGCGGCACACAGTGAAGCGGATCTTCGAGCGGCTTCTCGACGAGCACGGTGCGGACGAGATCTCGTACCAGATGGTCCGTGGATACGTCGCTGACCGGCGTGAGGAGATCCGGGTCCAGGCCGGACGAGGCGTGGTGGAAGCCTTCGTTCCGCAGACGCACAAGCCCGGAGCGGAGGCTGAGGTCGACTTCGGCGACGTGACGGTGCGGCTGGCCGGCGAGCTGGTGACCTGCTACCTGTTCGCGTTCCGGCTGTCCTACTCGGGCAAGGCCGTCCACCGGATCTTCGCCTCGGCAGGGCAGGAGGCGTTCTTCGAGGGCCACGTCCACGCTCTCAACGTGCTGGGCGGTTATGCGGGTGACAACTCTTCCGCGATCTCGCGCTGCCCGTCAGGATGGTTGCTCCGGTCGAGGAGCTCGGATGGTCTGGCAGCCGCAGTTGGTACGAAGCGTCGCTGCCGCGGGCAACCCCACGGCATCGCTCGGGCACGCCCTGGTCGACGACTACCTGGAGTTCGTGGCGGCACGCTGCCGCCCGAATACTCTGCTGGCCACCGCCTACGACCTGAAGGTCTTCTTCTCGGTGGTGCCCAAGGAGCCGGCAGACGTCGTCACCGCGGACATCTTCGCGTTCATCACCGCGCAGAAGAAGCCGCGGCGGGGACCGAAGGTCGTCTGGCTCGAAGATGGTGAAGCAGGACTCTCGGCTCGGACCATCAAGCGCCGACTCGCCAGCATCTCCGGGCTGTTCGGCTACCTCATGACCCGCGACGACCTGGCCGTTGATCGCAACCCGGCGCCGACGGGGCTGGCCAACCGCCGCCGCAGCGGCAACCGTGGGGCACCGCTCCTGCGCACGCCCCGAACCCTCCCACGCGTTCTCGGCCCGGCTGAGGTCGAAACGGTGCTCGGCGCCGTGAACACCGCACGGGATAGGGCCATGGTCCTCGCGATGCTGCTTGGCGGGCTTCGCCGCTGCGAGGTCCTCGGCCTGCGGCTGGGCGACCTCTCACCAGGCGAACGTCGGGTCTTCATCAGCGAGGGCAAGGGTGGTCATCAGCGCTTGATACCCGTCTCCGCGCAGTTCTTCAGCGCGGTCGGCGACTACCTGGACCGCGAGCGTCCACCCGTCGACCACGATCGAGTGTTCGTGGTGCTGCGCGGGCCCACCCGCGGCCGACCGCTCTCCGCCGATGGTCTGGACGAGATCCTCGATGGTGTCCGGAAGCGAACCGGACTACCGAGGCTGACCTGTCATCAGCTCCGCCACACCTGCCTGACCCGGCTGCGGGAGGCGGGCATGGCCCTGGAAGCGGTACAGGCCCAGGCCGGACACCGCTCCATCGAATCGACCCGGATCTACCTCCACCTGGCGAACAGCTGGCTCGTCGAGCAGTACCTGCAGGCGAGTGCCGCCATCGACGCCGATCGGACGGAGTCCTGATGCGCCGGGCCCCCGCCGCCGCCCTGCCGATCGTGCACCCGGACCTGGTCGATTTCTATCTCGCCCACCGGGCCGCGCAGGGCATGAACACCGACCACAAGGTTCGCTGGGGAGCCCGCGCTCTGCTCGCCGCAGTGCCCGACCTCAGCGACTTCTGCCGCCTGCCGCTGGAACGCCAGCTCGCCTTCAACCACGAGACCCACCGATTCATCAGCTGGCTCTCGGTCACCGGACGTCTGCAACCCGAGGCGGACTACCTGGTCGCCCGACGCCCACGATTGGGCATCGTGCTCGCTCGCACGGAGCCGGAACTGCACCTGAGATTCATGGAGACGGCCCGGTCCCTCGGTTTTCGCGACGCGCTGGCCATGACCCAGTTCAACCTGCTGGGCCACTTCGTGGCCCTGTTCGGCAAGCAGCCACACGAACTGCAGCAAAGCGACTGGGACGAGGGACGCCGCCTGCTGCTGGAGGCCGCCCGCCGCATCCCCAACCGCGGGGTCAAGGCCCTGTCGACAGCCCTGTTCAACCTTGAAGCGACGCTCTTCCACTGCGAGTTGACCGACCAGCTCCCGCGTCGTCGCTCGCCGGACCGGGCCGACATGCGGGCCCGGGAGTGGTCCCGTGTCCCCGCCGGAATGGCGGACACGATGCAGCACTACCTACGGCAGATCGCCGGAACAATGCGGCCGGGAACCGTGAAGAACACCGAGCTGACACTGCGGGAGTTCGCCCTCCTGGTCGCAGACGAAGACACGGACGTCACCTGCGTCGCCGAGCTCAAGCAAAGGCACATCGAACGCTACCGCCAGTGGCTGCTGGAGCGGCCGGCCGCCCGCGGAGGACCGCTGCACCGGCACACCGTCCGAGACCGCCTCAGCAAACTCCGCGGCTTCTTCCGTCGCCTGGATGAGTGGGACGCCACCGACCGGCCGCCCCGCCAGCTGATCTTCGACAGCGACTTCCCGATCGCGGACGAACCACTGCCCCGTTTCCTGGACGACGCCGCGGCCGCCAAACTGCTGGCAGCCGCCCGCAAGGACCCCGATCCGTTCATTCGGCTGGCCATCGAGATCCTCGCCCGCACCGGGATGCGCCGCAGCGAGATGCTCGGCCTCACCATCGACGCGGTCGTGCAGATCGGCTCCGCCTACTGGCTCCGCGTCCCGGTCGGCAAGATGCACACCGACCGCTACGTCCCCCTGCATCCGCAGCTCAAGACGCTGCCGGACGACTGGCTGCTGCACCGGCCCGAGGGCCTGCGCTCGAACCTGCTGTTCACCGACCACGGCCGCCCCGTCAACGCCTCCCGCATCGAGGCCGCGGTCCGCAAGGCCGCCCAGCAGGCCGGACTCGGCCGGGTCACTCCGCACCAGCTCAGACATACTCTGGCCACCCAGGCGATCAACCGGGGCATGTCCCTGGAAGCCATCGCCGCACTCCTTGGACACCGGTCGCTGTCCATGACACGTGTTTACGCGCGGATCGCCGACCGCACCGTCGCCGACGAGTACTTCGCCGTCTCGGAGAAGGTCGAGGCACTCTACGACGCCCCGCGCCAGCTACCGGCCGACGCCGAGGGCACGGAGATGGCCAAGCTCCGCCGGGAGATGCACCGCCGGATGCTCGGTAACGGCTACTGCGCTCGCCCCGTTGAGATGGACTGCCACTTCGAGTCGATCTGCGAGTCCTGCACATTCTTCGTCACCACGATCGAGTTCCGGCCCACCCTCGAACGCCAGCGAGACGACGCGACAGCGAAGGGACAAGTCGCCCGCGAGCGGATCTTCGACGGACTCCTCAGCAGACTCGACGGAGAAGCCTCCTGACGAACATCAGTAGCTGAGGGGAGCCGTGCTGCTGAGCCTGTCGAGGATGTGCGACCACGCAGCCTCCCCCAGGAGCGCGTCAGCTCCGGGCGTGCCTCCGTACAGGAAGTGCGGGGAGGCTGGCGCCGGGCTCTCGCCGGGAAAGCGTGGTCGGTGGCCGGCATCATGGCGGGCGATCAGATGCGCAGTGGTCCCGGCTGAGCGTCGGCGTTCTGCCAGTTGTTCGGCGAAGCGGAGAGAGGGCCACATCGCGTCGTCGCCGCCGGCGACGAGCACCAGATCGGCCCGGACTCTGTCGACGGGGATCTCTGCCCGAGGAAGCAGGTGAGCGAAGCTCTGCTCGCTGAGTTCGTACCATCCGCGGATGGCGACCGGACCGCTTCCCGGGTTGACGGGGGTCCAGGAATCATCCATCGGAACAAAAGGCAGTGGCTGCCCCTGCCATGTCCACGAGGAGCGGTACGGGCGCTGTTCCCCATCGAGGCCCGGGCCCACATTGCACCAGACTCGCGAGGTGGGTGACACCGCGATGACAACGTCCACGCGCGGGTCGTGCACAGAGGTGAGCAGAGCTGCTTCAGCTCCCTTGGAGACGCCGAGGATGCCGATGCGCCGGGCCCCGCTCGTGGTGAGGAGGTCGACCGCGGCGGTGAAGGTCTCCAAGGGGATCTCACAAATTCCCGGGGACTGTCCTGGTCCGCCGAACCAACGGAATGACAGAGCAATGATGCCCTGCTGAGCGAGGATGCGTGCTCTCTCGTGTTCGATGCGTCCGCTGGAACCGGCCAGGACCAGAACACCGACGTCACTACCGTGAGCGGGCGTAACAAGAACGCCATCCCAGGGATGGTTCAGCTCGTGCTCAGCAACGTCCACGTGTTCCCCCAGCTCGACGCGTCGCGGTCAAAGAACGTCTTGGCAGCTTCTCAGACACAACCGGAGGCTTGACATCGAGACCCGCATATTAGAGGGGTGCCGACCGGGAAGGTCCGCTACGACAACCTTAGGGCCGCGGTCGCCCAGGTGCTGGGCTTCTCACGGCATCGCGTCGAGGCCGAGCGCTGGACCGCGTTCCGCTCCCACTACCCGTTGACTGAACTACTGCCGGAGTTCCCGCAGGTCAGTGACCCTTTGACGGAAGCGTCGTTGGTCTGGCCGTGGAGTCATCAAGAGACCTGTCGAACCTGTCCGTGCCCCTGGTCGGCGAGCTGGTCACCACGGATGATCCGTGGGAGCCCTACCGGCTCGTCGATGCGCCCGGGGCACCTGTTGAAGGGGCTGCTGCCTTCCTACGGGACCTGCAGGCGGCGGGACGGCCGGCGACGACGGCTCGTTCCTACGCTATGGATCTACTCCGATGGTTCCGCTTCCTCTGGGCTGTCGAGGTGCCGTGGGACCGGGCCAGCCGCGTCGAGGCAAGAGACTTCTCCCGCTGGCTGCAGGTCGCAGGGCAGCCGTCGCGCCCTCACTGGCGGCGCCCCGACTCGGTCGGCCAGTGGGCTCCAGGCGGAAAGCCGTACGCGCCGTCGGTTCGTACACACAGCGAGACGGTTCTGCGAACCTTCTACGACTTCCACCGTGATGCCGGCACCGGCCCGGTCCTCAACCCGTTCCCGCTGGACCGCTCACGGCGGGGACGACGAGCACACGCCCACCGGAACCCGATGGAACCGCACCGCAACGAGCGTGTCGGCCTCTACCGGCCGAGGTTGCCACAGCGGGTTCCTCGCAGTGTTCTGGACGATGAATTCAACGAGATCTTCGCGCGGCTGCCCTCGCACCGGGACCGAGCCCTGGTGGCCTTCTACGTCTCCACCGGGGCCCGCGCCAGCGAGCTTCTGACCGCGTGGCAGGGCGGGGCCGACCCGGGCCGTCAGCTGATCAGCGTGGTCCGCAAAGGCACCGGAGAGGTCCAGGAACTCCCCGCTTCGACCGACGCTTTCGTCTGGCTGCGGCTCTACCAGCTGGAAATGGAAGACCTCATCCCGAAGGGCCGGCGGATGCCGCTGTGGTGGACACTGCGCAATCCGCCCCGGCCACTCACCTATCACGCGGCCCACCGGATGTTCGAGCGAGTCAACGACAAGGCCGGCACCTCGGCGACGCTGCACGCGTTGCGGCACACCGCCGCCTACCGGATGGCCGAGGACCCGAATCTCCCCCTCACTGATGTCCAATTCGTCCTTGGACATTCCCAGTTGACCACCACCCAGATCTACCTCGCTCCCCGCAAGGAAGAGGTGATCCGGCGGCTACTGGTCCATCACGCCGAACAAACACGGCAGGCCGCGGCTCGCACAACGCCCGCCCCCGCGCCCGGCTACCGGTCCGAGTCGCTGGACGTTCTGTTCGGAACGGCTCGCTGATGGCTACCACGCTGGACGCCGCACCACGCGCGGTCACGCCGCTGCCTTTGCAGAGAACGTACGGGCGGGGAAGAACGTATGAAGAGTCCTGGCCCGTCACGGTGCAGGACCGAGACGCGGTCTGGGCGAGAATGACCACCCTGCCGTTCCTCGTGGGCTGCGACAACAGTGGTCATAAGGCGGGCCTCGGGCTGCTGCTGAACTGGCTCGAAGAACAGCCCGGCGTCACCTGGCAAGACCGGTGGCTGGCCAGTGGAGCCGACACCGACCACGCGAACGGCAGCTGGCGTGAAATTCCTCTGCAGTGGCTCTCAGATCGGGGCCACACCAGCGTCTCCCGTCAGGACGCGTTCTTTCGGGCGGTCAATGTCGCCCTCGCCGCCGACCTCTTTCGCCCCTCACTGACGTGGCTGGTCACCTCCTCGCTTCGCCGCGGGGCACTGCCCCGGGCGATGGAGAAGTACCGCGACAGCGTTGGCTTTGCCCGGCTGCGGCAGCGATGTGGCGAGGATTCGAGCGTCTCCACGGCCTCCGCGACCCGCGTCGCCTACCGCACCGCCCAGATCCTCGCCGCCAAGGGCGGCGGCATCTCCGACATCACCCCCGGCGACGTCCTAGAGCTGCTGGAGGTCGAGGCCGAACTGCGGGGCACCTCGGTCGGCGCGACCCACCTGTTCTATCGGGTCCTGCACGACCTGGGAGTGTTCGGAGACCAGGCCCCGGCAACGCTGCGTGAGCTGAGGAGTGCCGGTCAGCGCACGCCGGAGGAACTGATCGACCGCTACGACGTCGCCTGCCGTCCCATCCGCGACCTGTTCGTCGATTACCTGCGCGAGCGCCAGCCCGCGCTGGACTACAACAGCCTGGAAGCGCTGTCCTACTACCTCGCGAAGCTCTTCTGGTCCGACCTGGAACGGCACCACCCGGGCATCGACAGCCTCCACCTGCCGACCGAGGTCGCCTACGCATGGAAGCAGCGACTTCGCACCGTGGACAAGACGGTCCGCACCCCCGACGGCCGCCGAATCACCACCCAGGCACCTCGCATCAACTACCGCGAGTGCCTCACCCCGGTACGGGCCTTCTACCTGGACCTGGCCCACTGGGCCGTCGAGGAGCCCTCACGCTGGGCCCGGTGGGTCACACCCTGCCCGGTGGGCAGCGAAGAGATCAACCGCAAGAAGGACAAACGGCGCCGCAAGTCCCGGATGGATGCCCGCACCCGGGAACGGCTTCCCGTGCTGCCGGTCCTGGTCCGCAGCGTCGACCGGCGCCGCAAAGACGCCGCCGCCCTGCTGATGGCCGCCCGCGACTCGGCACCGGGAGAAACGTTCACCGCGGCCGGGCAGACACTGGTACGCGTCACCCCACGCCGCTCGGCCGCTGCCAAGATCCTGGCCGAGGACCCCGCGACCGGACAGCGGCGCGATCTCGGCCGCGAGGAGGATCACGCCTTCTGGGCCTTCGCCGTCGTCGAGGTCCTGCGGGCCACCGGCATCCGCGTCGAGGAACTCACCGAGCTCTCCCACCACAGCCTGATCCAATACCGGCTGCCGACCACCGGCGAGCTCATCCCACTGCTGCAGATCATCCCGTCGAAGACGGACATTGAGAGGCTGCTGGTCGTCAGTCCCGAGCTCGCCGACGTGCTCTCCACGATCATCTGCCGAATCCGAGACACGAACGGGAAAGTCCCCCGGGTTCCCGCCTACGACCACTACGAACGCACCTGGCTGCCGCCTTCAGCCCTGCTGTTCCAGCGGCACCGAGGCGGGGAGAACCGGGCGATCAGCTCCGGCGCCATCCGGAAGTTGCTGACGACCGCGCTCGCGCACACCGGGCTGACCGACTCGGTCGCCGGCGGCCCTCTGCACTTCACACCGCACGATTTCCGCAGGCTGTTCATCACCGACGCCGTCCTGAGCGGCCTGCCTCCGCACATCGACCAGGTCATCGCCGGGCACCAGGACATCAACGTCACTCTCGGCTACAAGGCCGTCTATCCCGACGAGGCCGTCCAGGCTCACCTGGCCTTTCTCGCCCGCAGGCGAGCTATGCGGCCGAGCGACGAATACCGCGTCCCTACCGATGAGGAATGGACCGAGTTCCTCGGCCACTTCGAACGCCGCAAGGTTTCCACCGGGACCTGCGGACGCTCGTTCGGCACTCCGCGCATCCACGAACACGCGTGCGTCCGCTGCCCGATGCTCTGGCCCGACCCTGCCCAGCGCGACCGGCTGGTCGAGATCCGCGACAATCTCATCGCCCGAATCGCGGAGGCTGAGCGCGAGGGGTGGCTCGGCGAAGTCGAAGGACTGCGTGTCAGCCTTGCGGGAGCCGAGAACAAGCTTGCCCAGGTCGACCGGCGTCCCCACAAGGGAGCCGAAGTCGACCTCGGCATGCCCACCATCAGGAACGAGGACTTTTGAACGCCGACGCCGATCACGAAGACCCAAGCCGCGACCTCAGCACCTGGACGATCGATCGCCTTCAGTCGTTCGTCGAGAACGCCCAAGGCCAGCAGCTTGAGGCAGTACGTGTCGTCGCGCAGGGCCATGCCTATCGCGCCGACGAACCCCTTGAAGCCCGCCAGCAGTGGGCCAAGCTGTCATTGCAGGCCAACCAGCGTCTGCACGGCGACGGTCCGTGGGATCGAGCCCGAGCGGCTCAGCAGAACTTCATGCTCCGGATGTGGGTGATCGACCAGCTCGGCCCTGACGGCGAGGATCATGACTGGAGCCCCGAGACGCTGGCGGCAGACACCGTTGCCGCACTTGCTCTCACCCCTGCTGAGGCCCGTGCTCTCGCCGATCACTGGCGCGACCTCGCGGTCGAGCAGATCGGCGAGCTACGGCGGCACAAGACCCTGACGGCCCATCTGGACAGGCTCATCGACTACCTGCAACCCAGCCCAGTACGGGATCAACTTCTCGCCTGGATAGAGACTCGCCATTACCTACCCTGACCGAAGCCGCGAGTTCACACCACTTCCTCGACGCTGATCTCAAAGTTCAGAGAATACGGCCTGGAAGCGCTCTACTGCCAGCCCGGAATCCGCGGCGCCCACGAGAAGGGCGGGGTCGAGGGGCAGATCGGCTGGTTCCGTCGCAACCACCTCGTCCCGGTGCCCGAGGCTGCGACGATCGCCGAGCTGAACGCGATGATCGACCGGTGGGACCAGGAGGACGGGGATCGCCGGATCCGGTCCCGTCCTCGCACGATCGGCGAGTACTTCGCAGCCGAGCAGCCGCTGCTGACGCCGCTGCCGGAGGAGCCCTTCGAGACGGGCCGGCTCTTCACTCTGCGGGTCGACCGCTACAGCCAGATCAGTGTCCGCACCAACCGCTACTCGGTGCCCGTCCGGCTGATCGGCCGGAACATCAGAGCGATACTCCATGCCTCCGAGCTGGTGGTCTACGACGGCCGAGACGAAGTCGCCCGGCATGAACGGCTGATCGCCAAAGGCGGCACCCGCCTCGAACTGGACCACTACCTTGAAGCTCTCGTGCGCAAGCCCGGTGCCCTCCCGGGAGCGACCGCGCTCGACCAGGCCCGCTCCGCAGGCCGGTTCACTCCTGTTTACGACGCCTGGTGGGACGCTGCCGTCAAGGCCCACGGCGAGCGGGACGGCACCCGCGCGCTGATCGAGGTCCTTCTTCTCGGCCGGCACCTGCCGCACGAGCACCTGGTCACCGGACTCGCCGCGGCTCTCAAGACCGACGCGCTGACGGCGGACGCCGTCGCTCTTGAAGCCCGCAAGGCAGCAGACGCCGACACCGCCCCTGCCGAGGCTCCAGAACCATCAGCAGGAAACCGGAACAGCATCGCCCCGCTGCCAGCTGCCGTCCGGGCCTGCCTGCCACCCGACAAACGACCTCTACCCTCCGTCGCTCACTACGACCAGCTCCTGCGGCTCCGCCGCGACCGTCCCACCCCCTGAAGGAGAACAGCGTGTCTATCCCCCGCCAGCGAGGACTCACCGAGCAGGCCGCCACGGCCGCGATCGACCAGGCATGCCGGATGCTGAGGCTGCCCACGATCCGGTCCCAGTTCCCCGAGCTCGCCGAAACCGCTGGCCGCGAGCAGATGTCCTACCTCGGCTTCCTCTCCGAGCTCCTCCTGGCCGAGTGCGACGACCGGGCCCGCCGCCGGTCCGAGCGGCGCATCAAGGCCGCCGGCTTCCCCCGGGACAAGTCGCTGCGCAAGTTCGACTTCGACGCCAACCCCAACATCGACCCGGCCATGGTCCACACCCTCGCCAAGTGCGAATGGATCAAGAAGGGCCTGCCGCTCTGCCTCATCGGCGACTCCGGGACGGGCAAGTCTCACCTGCTGATCGCGCTTGGCACCGAGGCCGCGATGGCCGGCCACCGGGTCAAGTACGTCCTGGCGACGAAGCTGGTCAACGAGCTGGTCGAAGCCGCCGACGAGAAGCAGCTGACCAAGACCATCGCCCGCTACGGCCGCGTCGACCTGCTCTGCATCGACGAACTCGGCTACATGGAACTCGACCGTCGCGGCGCCGAACTCCTCTTCCAAGTCCTGACCGAACGCGAGGAGAAGAACAGCGTCGCCATCGCCTCCAACGAGTCCTTCTCCAAAGCGCACATGTTCCGGCGAACCCGTGCCAGGCAGCGGCTGAACAGCACGGGTTCAAATTGGAGAGGTAGATCATCGAGCTGGACGTATCCTTCGTGCCGTGACGGCGATATACGTGCTGAACGGCAGCCAGGTGAGGACGCTGGAAGACTTCTGGCGACTCATCGGCGAGGCGGTCAATGGCCCTGGAGGCTACTTCGGCAAGAACCTCGACGCCTTCGCTGACTGCCTCAGCGGCGGCTTCGGGCAGCCCGACGATGACGACTACGTTGTTGAATGGCGTGACCACCAGGCGTCTCGCGAGTATCTGGGCTATCCGGAGACGGCTCGCCAGCTGGAGATTCGCCTCTCACGGTGCCATCCCACGAACCGTCCTGCTGTCAGCGCGGATCTGGCTGCAGCTCATACAGAGCACGGGCCGATCGTCTTCGACTGGCTGATCACGATCTTCGAGGATCGTGCCCCTGGCGTCCTGCGACTTCAGTAACCATCAATGCCTGGACTTCACCGCGCAGGCAAACGGCCCTCATCGACGTGGTCTGCGAGATAGATCATGGTGGCTTCAGGGTCCATGCCGAACGCGGCGGCGACGAGCTTGGGATCCATGGTGTTGACCAGGTCGAGCAGTCGGGTGCAGCGGATCATGCGGGGCGGGAAGCCGCAGGCGCCAAGGACGTGGCTGACATAGGCGGTGGATGCCGGTCCCCGGCCGGACTTCGTCTGACGGGTGACCATGACGTGGGGATTGTCAGTCCGCTGGGCTTCGCGGTGAGCCAGACAGCGTTCCAGCACGGCCCATGACGCCGGGTCCGGGGGAACCGGATGCGGACGGTCGCCGAGCCGGGTAGTCCGGGCGTGAGGGTCGAGGTCAGCGGTCTGCAGCATCTTGACCTCGCGGCTCGATGCGCCGTGCAACAACGCGAGCATGCCCAGCAGGGCCTCGCGCGGGTGGACGGCCGGACCGGTGGTCCAGCGGCAGAACAGGACGCGCTGCTGGTCGAGTGTCAGCGTCGCTCCGGTGAAGCCGCTCGGTCCTCGGGAGGTCAGACCCCGAGTGGGGTCCACCAGCACGATCTTCCGGGAACGCGCGAAACGGAAGAACTGCCCGAGTACGACCAGCCGACGTTTCCGGGCCTTGGGCGAGCCGGCGAGGAAGGCTTCGACGTCGTGGACATCGGTCAGCGCCCAGTCCTGCTTGCCGCGTTCGCCGGCGAGGAAGCGGGCGAGGTCACGCATGATGGCCAGTGCCGTCTCGATGGTTCCATCGCTGCGAGGGCGTGTTCCGGCACGGCGGGCTCTCTCGCGCGAGCGCATCATGAAGTCGGCGAATGCCTCCACCGTTGGCCTCAGGGTCTCGGGGACGGCATCGATGCGGCGCTGCCGACGGCCGGCGGCGAGCCGTTCGGCCTGATCGGTGGCCATGGCCATGCCGTGAGCGGTGAAGAAGGTTTCCAGTGCGCGGGCGAGGGAGCCCATTGAGCGTCCCGAACGACGGGAGCGTTCGAGCAGAGCCTGCGGGTGGTTGGGCTGCTCGTCCAGGAGAAGTCGTCCCAGGGAGGTGATCATGGTGCAGGCGCGGCCGACGCAGTACTTGGCGGTGAGGTCAGCCGCGAAGTCCCGCAGCCAGTCCGGGGGTTCACCGAGTTCGGCGATCAGGCTCTCCGCTCGGACGAAGGGCCGGTCGGGGTGACGCTGCCAGCAGGCTGAGCACAGTCCCAGCCCGGCATGCCGTCGCACGCGGCCGGATTCGCGGCAGGGCCGGGGCGGCTGCTTGGTCTGGCGGGGACGCGAGCAGTGCCCGCACCAGCCTGTGTCCTCGCGCAGATAGCCGGGCCGACTGCACCGAGGACAGGGTGCCTTGGCGGCGTCGCGTTCAGCCGTGCGTGAGCAGTCCCGGCACAACGTCGCTGTCTTGTCTCTGACTGGATGGCCGCAGGTGGTGCACACACGTGAGCAGGTGATGCACCGGCCGGTGTTCTCCTGGAGGACACGCTGCTGGCCGCAGCGGGGGCAAGCGGCCCTGGCCGCCGCTTCTTTCTGCCGGGTGGTGCAGCGACAGCAGTGCTGCCGGTCGAGGAAGCCGACCGGGGCTCCGCAGCCGACGCAGTCGCTCTGTTTGATGCCCACGATGCCACTCGGGTCAGAGCGGCGGCATGGAACGGCTGCGGGCTGAGGCCGCCTTGGGCAGGTCAGCGACTGGCCGTGGTGGGGCGGCAGGACGCTCGACGGGGGTGGTGTCGACCTCGAACAGGTCGTTGGGAGTGCATTCGAGCGCGGTGCACAACGCGATCAGGGTGGACATCTTCACCTGGGAGGGCTCCTTGGTGAACAGCGCGGACACCGACGCGGAGGACATCTGCAGGCCGGCCCGTTCGGCCAGGAGCCGCTGCAGCTTGGTGCCGGTCCACACCTCACGCTGGGCGGCGGCCATCCGCAGGCGCCATCGGATCTTCATGCGGGGCTGCCCTCCTCGGCGGTGAGTTCGCTTAGCGTGGTGGTCACCGCGCGGCGATAGGCGTCCTCGATGAACGTTGCGGAGGGACGGACGTATCTCATGGTCGAGCTGACCGTCCAGTGACCGAGGAGTTGCTGGATCGCCACGAGGTCCACACCGCGTTCGTAGTTGTGGGTCGCGCAGGCCCGCCGCAGGGCATGCGGGCTGAACCGGTCGGTGGCCGGGCGTCCTTCGAGTTCCATCAGATAGCGAGGCGGTTGCGGATCGTCCCGCGGTGCAGGCTGCCGCCGGACTCGTCCGCGAACAGCACCGGCGAGTTGGGGAACTTGCCCCGCACGTCGTCGAGGAACCAGTGCAGGACGAGGTCGAGGCCGTCCAGCATGGGCACCCAGCGCGGCCTGGGGCCGGAGGTGTGGGCGCCTTTGCCGAATCGCACGTGGAGTTTTCCGAACGGGCACCGCGAGAAGTGGACGTCGGGACGCTCCAGCAGGGAGGCTTCTTCCGAGCGCAGGCCGGCGTGATAGAGGGTCCGGAACATTGCATAGTCACGGGCCGCGGGCCCGTACTTGCGGGCAGTGGCGATCCGGGCCTTGAGGAAGTCGAAGAACTCCGCCACCCGTTCCGGGGTCGGCGGCGGCAGTTGAGCCGGGGAATCGTCCCCGACATGCCGTGAGGCGTTGAACTCGTCCACGGGGCAGACCAGACGGACACCGAACCCCACTTCAATCTCAACGGCCTTGCGGACCTGCAGGAACCGGTGGAAGCCCTTGAAGATCTGCACATACTCGCGTCGGGTCGATGCCGCCCGCCCGGCGAGGGCCAGGTCGCCGACGACGCGGTCGATGTCCTCCGGGGTGACGTCCCATGCGGGCCGGCCCAGCGCATTCAGCGTCCGTTCCAGCAGGCCAATGTCATTCTCGACCGTCACCGGGCTGAACCCGCGGGCCCGCCACGAGGCGACGAACGCCTCGACACACTCGACCTGGAACTCCCACGGATCGGCGGTCACCGGCTCCAGCAGGACGGCACCACCCTCGATCACCCGCAACTGGGATGTCACCGGCACACCTTCCTCGCACCTCGCCGATCAAGGCAGCACCTGGAGAATCCGAGCACCACCGTGAAGACCAACGAGGACCGCAGGAGATGGATACGGGCCGGTGGCAGCAGCGATCCTCGAAAAGGAACATGTGCCGGCCCCAGATGGCTGGACCAAGACCTTCACCGACCCCAGGCTCTGCGCGGCCATCGTCGACCGCCTCACCTTCGGCGGCAACATCATGGAGACAGGAACCGATTCCTACCGCCTTGCCACCACCCGAGCCCGCGCCGAACAACAGCTGGCCACGAGCTGACCTGGGCGCACGAGGCTTTGTGAGCATCCTCAGTGCTCACGGATCCTTGACCACCACCAGCCACCCACCGTGAAGGCGTTCACCGGCCCAGGATTCGGCAGAGTGCGACGCTCGAACTCATCGTCGATACGAGCAACCAGCCGGCCGAGATCGCGCTGGGCACCGCAAGGGAGGTGAAGCATGACCTCTTCCAGATCATCGCGGGCATACTCCACCTCCAGTCCGGGCTGCCAGACCTGGGATGCGTTCAGATAACGGCCGGGTTGCCTGAACGCCCACTCGAAACGGGCGAGCGCGTCAGCAACTGCACCAGGCCACATCCGCTCATCCTCGACGCGGCGGACAGCTGCACGAGTCCTCGCGGAAACGCCCCGGATCCGCTGAACTACAACGTGTCTGCGAGGCCGCCACCGCTCATCACGGACGGCCTTCGGGCGCCTACGCGGCATCGCCCTTTCTGATCAACATGCCGTCATCTTGCCACGAACGCATCTGGCCCCGCACGCACGATCGAGCCCCCGCCACCCGGGATGCTCTTACTTCTCACCAACATTCACGCGCTCTTCGGTCATGGCGTGATGCCGAAACCCACTGACAAGTGCTCTCGCTTGAAACCTACGCAGCCACCTAGTGTCGGGCTTTCACCAGTTGGGCTGCGCAACGCTTGATCCCTAGCGTCGAAGTGCCCCCGACATGGGGGGTTGGGATTCGCGGAGGGCCTGTCGGCCGCGAAGAGTCGGGCACTTCGTAGGTGAAGCGGAGCATGGGCACTCACGCAACTGGCTACGCATGGCGAGATACGATCACAACGGTGAGGTCGCCCGCACGGTAAAGAACGGGACCCGGGGTGCGGACAGGGTCGCTTGCCTCATCACCCTCAGGCGGATCCAGTCCGTCGGCTGGACTGCTGAGAGTCACGCGAGCAGGCTGTCCAACAGATGATCAGCACCACGAAAAATGCCTCTGACCAGCAAGAATAAGGATTGTCGAGGTCCTTGTTCCTACTACTGTCGGAGGCACTTCCCAAGTGATGAACCATACCGGGTTCTACCACGGGTTCGCGCAGGTGGCAGTGGCCGATCGGTGGTCTCGCAGGCTGGAGCAACACTGTTGGTCGAGACGATCCGTAAGTCCGGATTGGATCGTGTGATATCGACGGTGTTGGCGCCGTGGCACAAACAGCGGGCGGTGCATGATCCGGGGAAGATCCTGCTGGATGTGGCGCTCGCGGTCGTGCTGGGCGGGGACTGTCTCGCGGATGTGGGGATGTTGCGGGCGGAGCCGGCGGTATTCGGGCCGGCTGCCTCCGATCCGACCGTCTCCCGTCTCATCGACACCCTTGCCTCGGCCGGGCCCTGGGCCCTGGCAGCGATCCGTGCGGCACGGGCCGAAGTTCGCGAGCGGGTGTGGAGGTTGGCCGGCAGCGCGGCCCCGGATGCAGAAGGGCAGGTGACCGTGGACCTGGACGGCGTGCTGGTGCTGGCGCACTCCGACAAACAGGATGCCGCGCCGACCTGGAAGCGGACCTACGGTCACCACCCGCTCGTTGCTTTCGTCGATCACGGGAGTAACGGCAGTGGTGAGCCGGTGGCTGCCCTCCTGCGGCCGGGGAATGCGGGCAGCAACACCGCCGCCGACCACATCGAGACCACACAGCTGGCCCTGGCCCAGCTCCCGAAACGCTACCGGCGCGGACGCCAGACCCTCATCCGCACCGATTCGGCCGGCGGCACTCATGAGTTCGTGACCTGGCTCGCCCGCCGCGGCCGGTGGCTGTCCTACTCGGTCGGAATGACCATCACCGCCGAGATCCACCAGGCGGTGCTGCGGGTGCCTGCCTCCGCCTGGACTCCCGCCGTCGAGCGTGACGGCCAAATCCGGGACGGAGCCTGGGTCGCCGAACTGAGTGGGAACGTCCTTGACGGATGGCCGGACGGCATGCGGCTGATCATTCGCAAAGAACGACCCCACCCTGGCGCCCAGTTGAGGATCACCGACGCCGACGGACTACGCCTGACCTGCTTCGCCACCAATACCGTGACCATCCCGATCTCAGAGCTGGAACTACGCCACAGAAGACGGGCCCGCTGCGAAGACCGCATCCGCAATGCCCGCGCCACCGGCCTGCGCAACCTGCCCCTGCAAGACACCGCCCAGAACCAGATCTGGCTTGAGATCGTCCAGATCGCACTCGATCTCCTGGCCTGGATGCCGATGCTCGCCCTGACCGGCGCAGCCCGCCGGTGGGAGCCCCGACGGATGCGACTCCGCCTCTTCTCCGCCGCCGCCCAACTCATCACCACAGCACGGCGACGGCACCTCAGATTCACCCGCCACTGGCCCTGGACAGACGTGATCACACAGGCGATTTGCCGCCTCGAAGCCCTCCCGAACCCCGACTGACCAGCCGCTCTTCACTCCTACGAGCGCACCGCAACCGGAACCGTGGAACCCGGCGCCCACCCGACACGACAGCCGGGCCAGCGTCCTGCTCAAAACCACCCAGCAAGCGAAAACGGGTCCGCCGGATGAACCGCCGAACCGTCATGCAAGATCGAGGCTAGTGTCCTGAGTCGGTAATTCGTCGGCAGTATGAGGCGAGGGATTCGAGGATCTGGTCGGCGGTCCTGGTCCAGATGAACGGCTTGGGGTCCTCGTTCCGCGAGTCGATCCAGGTGCGGATGTCCTTCTCGAGCGCCTGGACCGACTTGTGGACGCCTCGCCGTATCCGCTTGTTCGTGAGCTCGGCGAACCATCGCTCAACGAGGTTCAGCCAGGACGAACTGGTGGGCGTGAAGTGCATGTGGAATCTGGGATGGGCCAGCAGCCACTTCTTGACTGCTGCGGTCTTGTGAGTCGCGTAGTTGTCGCAGATCAAGTGGACCTGGAGCCCGGCAGGGATCTCTTTGTCGAGTTTGCCCAGGAACTTCTTGAACTCCTCGGCCCGGTGCCTGCGGTGGAGCGAACCGATCACCTTGCCGGTGGCCGCGTCGAACGCGGCGAACAGGGTGGTGGTGCCGGCGCGGACATAGTCGTGGGTCGCCCGCTCCGGCACCCCGGGCATCATCGGCAGCGCCGGCTGAGACCGGTCCAGGGCCTGGATCTGCGACTTCTCGTCCACACACAGCACCAGCGCCCGCTCCGGCGGGTCGAGATACAGGCCCACCACGTCGTGGACCTTGTCGACGAAGAACGGGTCCGTGGACAGCTTGAACGTCTCGGAGCGGTGCGGCTGCAGCCCGAACGCCCGCCAGACCCGCGAAACGGTCGACTGGGAGAGTCCCGTCCTCTTCGCCATTGACCGCGTCGACCAGTGCGTGGCATCCTCCGGCCCCGACTCCAGAGTCCGGGCAATCAGATCGGCGACCTGCTCATCCCCCACCGTGCGGGGCCGCCCCGGACGGGGCTCGTCCGACAGCCCGTCCAGACGGTCCGCCAGGAACCGCCGACGCCACTTCGACACGGTGTCGCGGGAAACCCCCACCCGCTCCATCACCACACGCGTCGACACGGGGAAACCGTCCTCCCCGACCTCGTCACAGGCCAGGACCACACGAGCCCGCATCGCCATGTCCTGCGCGGACTTACGCCGCCGAACCCAACCCTCCAACACCGACCGCTCAGCATCAGTCAGATCCAACGGCACAAGCTTCGGTCCCGGACGCGCCATGACCCAACCCTACGGAAATTTAAGACTCAGGACACTAGTACTGCAACGACACTCCGTGATGGCCTCTGCGTTTGTAGTGGCTGATGCGGGCTCGTGCCTGGCTTCTTCTTCGCCACCGTGACCAGGCGAGTGCGTGCTGGAAGCTTTGGCGGATGGGAGAGGAGGCGCGGTTGAAGAGCCGCCGGGCCTCGTTCATGGTCACGGGTATGAAATATCGACCGCTGCCGGTATCCGGATCCCCTTTTTTGCCTCTGCTCGCAGAATAGCGAGGAAGGCGAGGGCGGCCATGGACAGTGTTATGTGCCGGTACCAGGCGGGGTAGCCGCGGACCTGGTAATGATCAATCCCGGTTTCGTTTTTCGCGGTCTGGAAACATTCCTCGACCATCCACCGGGACCCTGCGATCCGCGCGAGTTCCTCCAAGGAGGTCCCGGCCGGACAGAAACAGATGTAGTAGGCGATGTCCGCGGGATCCATGAGGCTTCGCCGTGCCAGTAACCAATGGTCCCGGCCTTCTCGCCGCCAGGGCCGGATCGGGGCCGCCACCCAGTCGTACTCGCGCGGGCCATGGGCACCGTCACCGCAGCTCATACGCGTCCATGCGTCGTCGGGGAGCTCACCGACCAGCTTGTGCGCGCGGGCCTGGCCGAAGAATTCCATGGTCATGACCATCTGCGATTTCGGGACGGCGAGGACATGAGCGATGTCGTGTTCTTCCAGCCACAGCCGGATCCGGCTGGTCTGGCCGTAGAGTTCATCAGCGGTTACCCACCCGAACGGGATCCCCGATTCGACGGCACGCTTCAGTATGCGCAGGCCCATGTCTGGCTTGGTGGCGAACTCGACATCGTCACCGATACCGGCAGCTCGGCAGCGCTCGCGGTCCGATGTCCAGTCCTTTGGGAGATACAGCTCACGGTCGATCAGCGCCCGCCCCCGGTCGGAACCGTAGGCCAGGAACACCCCGATCTGGGAATTCTCGATCCGGCCGGCCGTTCCCGAGTACTGCCGGGCCACACCCGCCGACCGCACCCCTTTCTTCAGAAAACCCGTCTCGTCGAGGATCAGAATTCCCCGCTCCGGATCTCCGATATGCTCCACGACCGCTTCACGAACGTCGTCACGCAGGGCATCAGCGTCCCACAGGTAGTGGTTCAGCAGCCGCTGCATGCCCTGAGGGCCGGTGTCACCGGCGGCCTCAGCCAGGGTCCAGCCGTTCTTGCGTTCCGCCTCGCTGAGCAGTCCCCGCAGGTAGGACACCATCCGCCGCCTCGGCTCCACCCGCCCGAACCGGCCCGCAAACCGCGCCACGAAACCACCGAAGCTATCTGACCACCCGTCAGCTATCTCTTCCGCCACGAAGTAATCAACGACGCCGCACACACCACGTCACGGAGTGTCGTTGCAGTACTAGTGTCCTGAGTCGGAAGTTTGTGGTCGGTTGTAGGGTGGGGTGATGCCCGGTCCGAAGCCGTTGTTGCTGGAGTTGTCCGATCACGAACGCAGGGTGCTGCGGGGCTGGTTGCGCAAGCAGACGGCCTCTCAGGCACTGGTGTTGCGGTCGAGGATCGTGCTGGCGTGTGCGGAGGGTCGGCCGAACGCGCAGGTCGCGCAGGATCTGGGGATCTCGCGGGAGACCGTACGCAAGTGGCGGGCCCGGTTCTGCGCGGATCGGCTGGAGAGTCTGGTGGACCGGCCGCGTTCGGGGACGCCACGGAAGATCACGGACGAACAGGTCGAAGCCCTGGTCGCCAGGACGCTCGACCAGACACCGCCGGCGGGCGATTCGCACTGGTCGACGCGAACGATGGCCCAGGCAGCGGGGATGTCGCAGTCGGCCGTCTCGCGGATCTGGCGGGCATTCGGCCTCAAGCCGCACATCGTGGAGACCTGGAAGCTGTCGACCGACCCGCAGTTCGTGACCAAGGTCCGCGACGTGGTGGGCATCTACCTCGCGCCGCCCGAGAATGCCCTGGTCCTGGCAGTAGACGAGAAGTCGCAGATACAGGCCCTGGACCGAACCCAGCCCGTACTGCCGATGACCCCGACCACGCCCGCGAAGATGACCCATGACTACGTCCGGCACGGTACGACCAGCCTGTTCGCCGCCCTGGACATCACCTCCGGCGCGGTCATCGCCCAGCACTACCGCCGCCACCGCCACCAGGAGTTCCTCCGCTTCCTGAAAGTCATCGACACCGCTGTCCCCAAGGACCTCGAACTCCACCTGGTCCTGGACAACTACGCCACCCACAAGACCGAGCCGGTCAAGAAGTGGCTGCTGCGACACCCCCGCTTCCACCTGCACTTCACCCCCACATCGGCATCCTGGCTCAACCTCGTCGAACGCTGGTTCGCCGAGCTGACCTGCCGAAAACTCCGCCGCTCAGCCCACCACAACGTCGTCGAACTCGAACGGGACATCCGCAGCTGGATCAACGAGTGGAACAAGAACCCCAAGCCGTTCGTCTGGACGAAGACCGCCGACGACATCCTCGAAACCCTCGCCGCATACTGCACACGAATTAACGACTCAGGACACTAGGGCGTGTTTTAGTGGGCGGTTCGTAAGGTGATGTCCTTTTCTGGCTGAGGTGGGAGCAAGGACGCTGGTGGAGGTTCGGTCGGCTATTGCTTTCGAGCGAAGTTGCCGGTGTCGGCCTCGGTGAGGATGCCGAGTTTGACCAGGCGTTTCAGTTTGGCGCGGGTGCCTTCGACGTTCTTCGGCAGCAGTTCGTGGCCGAGGGCTTCGCAGACGTCCTTGGCCCGTAGCGGCCCGGTCGTGTGGTTGAAGGCGGCAAGGATGCGGGGGTAGTCCGGATGCTCGGGCAGGTCCGGCGCGACGGCCGGGAGCCGGTCGGCAAGGCTGGTGACGGTCTTGCGGGTGATCGCGAGGTGCTCCAGGTGCATCTCGGCCTCCCGCAACCGGGTCTGCAGGCCGTCGATCTGCGCACGAAGGTCGTCGGCCAGGGCCCGGGCGGCGTCTTCCTGCAGGTCCAGGGCATCGAGCAGGGGCCGGAGGTTCACGCCGCCACCGCCGCCGTCTCGCGCCAGGTGGGGGCGTTCGCGCCGGTGAGGCGCCGGGTCATGACGTGGGTCATCGCCCAGTAGACGCGGGAGACGGAGGAGGACGGGCGGTGCTCGTAGTCGCGGACCAGGCGCCGGTGCAGTATCAGGATCCCGTAGGTCTGCTCGACCCTCCACCGCTTCGGCTGCGGCACGAACCCCTTGACCTGCGGGTTGCGTTGGACGATCTCGACGTCGATCCCCAGGCCGGCGCCGTGCGCGACGACCTGGTTCTTGAAGCCCTGGTCGACCAGGGCTTTGCGGACACTTCCGCCGGCGTGCTCGGCGACCTGGTCCAGCAGGAGATTTCCCGCGGCGTTGTCGTGGGTGTTCGCAGCGAGGACGACGACCGCGATGACCAGGCCGAGGACGTCCACGGCAAGGCCCCGCTTGCGGCCGGGCACCCGCTTGGCCGGATCATGGCCACTCGTGGAGACGGGGACCCCGGCGGCCACATGGACACTCTGGGTGTCCAGCACCACCAAGGTCGGGTCCTCTAATCGTCGGGCGCGTTCGCGGACCTGGCAGCGCAGGAGTTCATGGATGACCTGGTCGGTCCCGTCGTCCCGCCAGGCGGCGAAGTAGTAGTACGTCGCGCTCTTCTGCGGCAGGTCGTGCGGGAGATAGGCCCACTGGCAGCCGGTCCGCCCCTGGTAGAGGATCGCGTTCACGATCTCCCGCATGTCGTACGCGCCCTGGTGGCCGCTGACCGAGCGGTGCCGGCCCTTCCACGCGGTGATCACCGGCTCGATCAACGACCACTGCTCGTCCGATAAGTCACTCGGATACGGCTTGCGTTCACTCACCCGAACACATCACCAGATCAACAACCGCGGACCGGCAGATTCCGCCCCGCTGCCACACCATCAGGCGACAGCAGAACCACTCAAAGACTCACGAACCGCCCACTTAGAAGTCCGGCTTCTTCTCACGCAGTTCCCCGACATGTCCCTGGCCGCGCTCTCGGCACCGCCAAAACCGATTGAGTGTGCCATCCCGGTCGTGGTATCACTTCACGGTTCGCAAGATGATCACGAGATGTAACAAGAGGTCGGTGAGCATGGCGCTTGGGGAACTGGTGAAACTGCGGGCCATGGGTCCCGCAGACGCCGAGGCACTGTGGCGCTGGAACCACGACCCCGAGGTCATGCGGTGGATGGACGACGCGTATGCCCAGTCGGTGGAGCGCGTCCGCACGTGGCTGGAGGAGCGCCCCCGCAACACCTACGGCGACTTGCTCCTTGGCATTGAGGCGCTCGCCGACGACACGCTCATCGGTCTGGTCATGCTGCACGATGCGGACCCGGAGACGGGCATCGCGAAGCTCGATATCTACCTGGGCGAGAAGACCTACTGGGGCCGCGGCTACGCCACGGATGCAGTGCGGACGATCTGCCGCTACGGCTTCGAAGACATGCGCCTCCACAAGATAACGTTGACCGTGGTCACCGAGAACCATGCCGCTCGCAAGGTCTACGAGAAGGTTGGCTTTGTTGAGGAGGGCCGGCTTCGTCAGGTCTTCCGCCGTGACGGCAAGTGGTACGACATGTTCACGATGGGTCTGCTGGCGAGCGAGCTCCGCTGAGCCCGATTCAGTAGTGGATCTGCCATGATCCATTCGTGGGGCGTGGAGATTTGACGAAGAGTAATAGTCACGACCTGTGGATCGTGGAAGTTATCGCCTGATGCTCCGGTGCCATCGGATCTCGCCGTCGTGCCATTCGGCGGTGGTTGTGAGTCCGGCGGCAGTGGCGACGGCGGCGGATGCACGGTGTTCGGGGTGGATGTGGGCGATGACGGTCGGTACCGACTGTCGGCTGAGCCAGTCGATGAGTCCTCGGGCCGCTTCGCTGGCGATGCCTCTTCCCTGCCACGGGGTCCCCACCACCCAGGCGGTCTCGGCGACGAGTCCGTTGCCGGAGGGGCCGACCGTCGCCTGGACGGTGCCCGTCAGGCAGGACTCGTCACGGACCCGGATGACCCAGTTCAGCCAGGAGACGGCCGGGTCGGGAGAGCCTGCGGTCATGCGCTGGTAGCGCGAGCGCAGGGCTTGCGGGGTGTCCGGAGTGCCGCCGATGAAGGTGTGCAGGGCCGGGTCGGACAGCACGGCGGCCATCTCCTCGGCGTGCTCGGCGTGCAGTGGCAACAGGTCCAGCCGCCTGGTGCTGATGGCCTGGGCTGCGAGGGGACTCACGCCGCGGCCGCCTCGGGATGGTCGACGAGCTGGCCGTTCTCGAAGCGGGAACCCGCGCGGACGAGGGCGACGAGGTGGGGTGCGGTGACGGCTCGCCAGCGGGCCTGAGCGGACTCGACGAGCGTGAAGACCATCGCGAGGGCTGCGGCGGGACTGCCGGCGCCGCGGCTGACCTTGGTCCGCAGTTTCACGGTGCTGAACGTGGACTCGATCAGGTTCGTGGTGCGCAGGTGGCCCCAGTGCTCGGCGGGGAAGCCGTAGAACGCAAGCAGTTCGTCGGCCTCGCCGGTGATCTTCTTGACCGCCTTGGGCCACTTCGCCTCGTACGCCTTGTCGAACGCGGTGATCGCCTTCTTGGCGTGGCCGCGGTCCTCAGCGTTGTAGATCTCCCGCAGGGCCTTCTTCGCGCCGGGCTGCGCGGACTTCGGCAGGGCGTTGACGACATTCCGTGTTTTATGGACCCAACACCTTTGATGGCGGGCTGCGGGGAATACCTCCGCCAGGGCCCTCCACAACCCCATCGCGCCCTCGCCGACCACGAGCATCGGGTCGCTCATGCCGCGTCGGCGACAGTCCCGCAGCACGTCGGCCCAGGACTCGGTGGACTCACGCAGCCCCTCGGCGATCGCGATGAGCTCCTTGCTCCCATCCGCGCGCACGCCCATGAGGACCAGGAGACAGGAATGGGTCTGGGACAGGCCGATCTTGGGGTGGACGCCGTCCGCCCATACGTAGACGAAGTCGGATGCCGAGAGGTCGCGGCGCTGGAACGCGGCGTGGTCCTCCGTCCACTGCTTGGCCAGCCGGGTGACGGTGGCCGCAGAGAGGCCGGCCGAGGTGCCCACGAACTGCTCCATCGCGGGCACGGAGTCGCTGGTGGACAGGCCGTGGAGGTAGAGCAGCGGCAGGACCTCGCTGATCTTCGGGGACTTGCGGCACCACGGCGCGAGGATCTTGGAGGAGAACCTCATCCGCTCGCCGGTGGCCTCGTCGACGCGCTTGTCGTTCACGCGTGGAAAGGCGACCTCGACGGCCCTGGCGGCGGTGGTCACCGAACGCGGGCGGTGGCGGCCGTTGCGGACCATCAGCCGACGTTCCCGCTCGTCCTTCTGTTCGGCAAGCTCGGCTATGTACTGGTCGACCTCGGCCTCCAAGGCCGCCGCCAGCATCCGTCTCGCCCCCTCACGGACGATCTCATCAATCAGAGAACCAATCTCGGTGGTGCCGTCTTCGTTGACTACGCTGAGCACGGGCGTGCCTTCCCAGCCGACGTTCGCACCGTCGGCCTACTCGGTGACCTTCAAATCGATCACTCGGGAAGCTACGCCCTTTCACGTCTCAACCCGAGGCCGATCCACAGGTCTTAAGCATTGCTATTCCGGCCGGGCAGGCGGGTCAAGTCGAGCCGACACCGTATGCGGCTGCCAGGACGCCGTCGGCACTGCACAATGGGCCGACGCCCGCACAAGGAGGCATGGGTGCACGACGAGACACCCGGCATGGATGTAACCCTGTGGGCCACTCTGGACGAGCCGGCTGCCGGCCCCCGCGGGGATCTCCTCGTCCACTGGTTCCGTACCGCGCTCGACCGTCTCTTCTCCCCGGACGCGAAGACCGACTACTATGCGCTGGTCACGGAGTCGATCAGCGGCGGCCGCAAAGTCAGGGTCCGGGACGTCCGGGCCAACTGGCAGGTGCTCGCCGAAGCGCTGCGGCCGCTGCCGTTCTACGCGTCGGCATGCTTCCACGAGCCCTCCGAGGACGAGGACTCCTGGACTGACGATGCCGGCCGCGTCGGCAGTACGCAGGTGAGCGGCGGCAGCCACACCGAACTGTCCGCGGCTCTTGGGGCCGGTGAGCGGATCGGTGATCCCGGGTTCTGCGCGAGCCTCGTGGACTTCCTGGCCGCGGCTCTCGACGGAGCCAATCCGGCCTTCGCCCGGGTGGACCACCTCAACTTCCACGACACCACGGACCTGGAAGCCGTCCTGCGCCGTACTCAGCGCAAGTCCCTGCGGGAGTCCCGCACGATGCTGCGCGGCTACTCCTGGGTCACGGGCGTCCCCGCCGAACTGGCCACCCGGCTCGGCGGTGCCCAGGCACTGGAGGCGACCGGCGCGTTCCACGCCGTGCGGGAACTGCGCGGCGGCGGGCTGTTGCTCCAGGCCAGCGATACGCTCGCCGGATACGACGAGCAGCGTACGTACGCGGTGTTCCGCGCCCTGGCGCCAGTGCTCCCGCCGGGAATGCCGGACAGGCACCCCGCCCGGCCCGACCCGCGGGTGGTCTTCGAGGACGCGGGCGAGGTCTGACCGCCGGGGCCACGGGGAACGCCCGGAACCCGCGCCCGGAACCCGGGTGATGAGCCTGGTGCCCGATTCCGGAGCGGTACGCGGACCGAGCCCTCGCCTGTTATGCAGGCTGGTGAACGTACTACGGGCGCGAGGGTGCGGATGCGGGTGCGGTCGGCAGGATCGGTACGACAACGACCGCTCAAGAGGGAGTCACAGCGGGACCGTCAGGGGCGGTGAGGGCGGTCGAGTCGGTCGGGTCGCGCGGCGGCCAGGGCTGCCGGGCGAGATGGCGTTGCAGGTCGATGTGCCGAAAGTGGTAGACCACCCCTACCTGCCGCAGCACACCACGATGCTCGTGCGCGTCCTGAAGGAACGTCATCAGACGCCATGGAACTCGGCGACGTACCGCCAGATAGGCCCTGGCGACGGCGAAGTCCACCCATGCGGTGCGCTTGAGTCCGATGGCGAGCCCGATGACAAGTCCGATCGCGAGCCCGGCCGCGAGTCCGTACACCAGCCCGTCCGAGAGTCCGAACGCGAGTCCGCCGACGAGTCCGCCCGCGAGTTCGATGGTGAGGAAGGTGCGGCGGTCCCGGGTGAGCAGCGCGACCGAACCCACCGCGGTGGGCAGGTCGGGCTTCTCCGAGTTCAGCCCGGCCGTGAGCCCGAACATGATTCCGCCCACAAGCCCGTACGCGACCCCCTGGGCGAGGCTGTATGCGAGCCAGCCCATCAGCCCGACCGTGAACCCGGCGCCGAGCCCGATCGTGAGCGAGTTGGACGACCAGCGAAGTCGTGTGCTGGGGGTGCTCCGTTCCACATCCGGGCTCATGAGTCCGACCCCGAGCCAGCCCATGAACGCGCCCGCGACCCCCACTGCGAACCCGTCGGGGGGCCCGTCCGTAATCCCGACCACGACGCCGACCGCGAGCCCTGCCACGATGCCGACCGCGAGCCAGGCCGTGAGCGAGTTGTACGACCAGCGCTGCCGTGGTCCCCGGGGGTTCCGCCGCGCGCCCCGGCGCATGAGCCAGATCGCGATCCCGCACGCGAGAGCGAAGGAGAGCCCGAACACGAGCCAGGACGCGAGCCCCCACACGAGCCCAGCGGTGACCCCCCGTACGAGCCCGATCTCAGACCCGTCCACGAATCCGACCGCGAGCCACTCCACGGGCCCGAACGCGAGCCAGACCGCAAGCCCTGCCGGTAGTCCGAATGTCAGTCCTACGGCCAGCGAGTCGGATGACCAGCGTAATCGCGCACTCCGGGCGTTCCGCCATGCGTCCCGGACCATGAGCCCGACTGCGAGCCCAACCGTGAGAAGGATCGCGAGCCCACCCGAAAGGCCCTCGGCGAGTCCACCCATGTACCCAAACGCGAACCCGTCCGCGGGCCCCTCCACAATCCCGCCGGAGACCCCGAACACGAAGCCGCCCGCGAGCCCGAAAGTCAGCCCGAACACAGGTCCGATCACGAAATGCCGAATGTATAGGGGGAAGGCGTACGCGAGCTCCCACCAGGCCAGATCGGGACTGCCGCCGCGGTGGGCCTCCAGATGACGGGCGAGGAAAACCAAGGTGTGGTGAGCCCGCTGTGCCGACCAGCGGGGCGGGTTGGGCTGGTGAGGGGTGTAAGCGGCGGGGATGAAGGCGTTGAACAGTTGGGTCTCCAGGGCGCCCCGGGTGGGGAAGGCCGCAGTGTCGCACAGTTCGTCCGGGTGGGAGGCGGGGCCGGACGGGGCCCGGGTGTGCGGGCGCGGGTTGTAGATGGTACGGGCCAGGAACAGGCCCAGCGGTGTACTCAGGGCCTGCCCGACGGGGGTCCCGGCCCCCAGGTGGCCGACTACGGTGTTCCAGCGGTCGGCGGCGGGGGTGTGCGGGCCGCCCGCGTCACGGCGCAGGTAGGCCGCGATCTGGTCGCTGGTGAGTGGCAGCAGGTGGATGCCGGCGGCGCCATTGAGTCGCACCATGGCGTCGGGCCGGGTCAGGGCGGCGCGGTAGGCGGTGGTGCGACTGGCCACCACCAGGGGCTGTCTCGCGGACAGGGCTCGGTTGAGGGCATCGAGAGCCAAGGTGTGCAGGGCTGGGGGAAGTTCGTCGAAGCCGTCGAGGAGCGGCAGGATCCGCCCGGCCTTCAGCAGGGCCTGGGCCAGGTCGACCTCCTGATCGACCCCGGGCACGGCCACCGGGGCGGGGGCGCGGAGGCCGGGGTGGCTGCGCCGCAGTTGCTCGGCCAGCCAGCCCTCCAGAGGTTGACGGGCGGGGTCCCACGAGGCCAGGGAGAACAGCACCGGCACCTGCCCGCCGTCGGTTCGCCGCGCGATCAGATCCTGCATCAGCCGGATCAGCAGCATGGTCTTGCCGGAGCCGGGCTCACCGAGGACTATCAGGCGGCGGGTGGGCACCCGTTGGGAGAAGACCTCGCCGATCTGCGCATCGGTGCCCGCCAGCCCCGTGGCGACCGTCGGCCACCGGTCGGGATCCTCCGGCGGCCCACCGGGCCAGGCGTGGGCCAGCTCGGCCAGTTGGGGCCAGGGCTCGACCAGGTCCGTATCGGCGGCCCGCCAGGCGACGGGCAGTGGGTACGGGTCGTTCAGGCGGCGGATTGCGGCCTCGTCGTCCCACTGCTCTTTAACCGCTCGCGCGAGCTGGTCGGCGGCCTTCTCCACATCCACGGCGGCGGCTTCGGCGCGGTCGTGCTGGAAAGCTTTCCAGGCCAGGTAGGCGGGGGCCAGAGTGGGTAACAGTGTGGCCGCCGTCGCGGCGGTACCCAACTCGAAGTGCCGAGTCAGGGCCAATGCTCCGACGGTCCCCAGCACCACCAGCAGCAGGTACTCCCTGCCCACGCGCTTCGGCTCCCGACCGTGTCCCCTGGCACTCACAGCGGATCGTCTCGTCCCCGCGGGGGTACTGTTCGCCGCGGAAGCCAGCAGACTTGTCCCAGGGTGGGTCCGTCTCCGCGCGGTGCGAGGCGCCCAACGGCGGCCGAGCCGACCACCGTTGACGACCGACCCGCAGGTCGGACTGCTGCCGCAGTTCACCGTCGGCGGGAAGGGCCGCGCAGCGTCTGTCACACCAGGCGCCTGATCTCTCCGCGTACTTCGGGCGTCCGGCGTGGTGGAGCGCGCGCGAACGCGCGATGGACTAGGAGCGGAGGGCGGCGCCGGATCGCCCCTGAGGACGGTCCGGCGCCGCGTGTGGTGTGTGTCCGCGAGTGCGATTGCTTTCGGACGTCGATGGAGTCGCCGGTCGCGCTGACCGCGCCGGCGGTCGCCGAGCCCGCGTAGGTGAAGCGGTAGTAGCCGTCGATGGCGGCGGTGACGGTGGTCTTCAGGGAGCCCGTGCCGGTGGACTTGATGCCCTTGACGTTCACGTAGTTGGTGGTCCCGGCCCTGCGGAACTGGAGGACAACGGACTGGCTACCAGTCGCGGCCCGCTGCCCGTTCGCTTCTTGGACACCGGATCGCGGCGGCGCCCCGAAGCGCGCCAGACAGTGCCACACCTTCTTGAGCTCCTGCTGGTCATGGACCCCGGTTCGTGCAGCGTCCCCGACAACCCGGGGATCGAGGTAGCCGTCAACGGCGATCGCGGCGCCCAGGTCCACGTACTCCTGCCCGCGGTAGTCCGGGTGGCGGCGGAGCTCTTCGACGGAAAGCCGGAGTCCTGGGTGCCATTCGAGCGGGCATGGCAGGCGGCGGGCCGCGGCTTCCACCTCCGTTTCTCGATAGCTCGGGTCCAGGACCAGTGCCTTGACATCGCGGTCCAGCACGAGTGGTCCGTGTACCTGTGCCTCGATGTAGTCGTCGAGCGCGTCCCGCTCGTCAGCCTCGGCCAGCTCGATGAGCGACATGCCGGCCGCTACACCGAAGGCGGAAGGCTCGCAGACGCTGTCCGGGTAGCAGAACGTGGTTCGTGGGAGTATCCCGGCGGTCAGCCGGAAGTACGCGGAGCCGAACCGGGGTGCTCCGCCGAGGGGCTTGCGCCGGAAGTCCAGCGCGCCGTAGACAGGCCGCTCGTGTGCGGGCGTGTTGTCATAGGCGCCACCGAACATCCTGCTCTCCCAGCGCCACCGGTCACCGCCAGGGTGGGCCGTCAAGCCGCCGTTGCTTGTGCCCGTGACGAACTGCGAGTGATAGACACCGTCCTCGGCCAGCACGAGCAGGATCGGCCGACCGCACGCCATGCGGTCCGGGTGAAAGTTCAGGGTCACCCGCAGTGCGGGGTCGACAGGGGCCCCGGACGACAGGGAGGCGACATGACGGATGGCCTGTTCCTGTGGCGACCTGGCTGTATCGGCGTTCACGAGCGCAGTGTGCCCGAACCTGATCAACCGGTGCAGCTGGATTGGCTTTGCAGCCCTATGACCTTGCTGTTCACGGTACCTGACGGAGTGGGTTGCTCAACATGGGCCGTTATGGCGGCTGCTGACATCGGCTGCGTAGGCCCACTACGGTGCTCGGGTCTCCAGGACCTGGGCCCGGCTCCTCAGCTCCACGCGGTCTGCGGCGGAGGCGGAGGGAGACTGCATGGGAATAGTTCCACCACGCGCTCGATTTCTGTGGCGTCTCGCTTGGTGAGGGGCGGGTAGGGCGTGGCTTCCGGTGTTCCCTGACAGCGAAGGTTGATCCACTGTCAACGAAACGAAGTTTGACCGGTGCCGGCGCTACTCGCTGAGCGTGCCGGCATTCATGCGAGACTTCGAAGCTCTGCGGGACAGGTGCGCAAGCAACTGACCCGCACCGACGGCAACGTAAAGCACGACCAGAACCCCGAGTCCGAGGTCGAGCCAGTCATAGGTCGTGCCCCTGAAGAGTGAGGCCCAGGCCCGGGTACCCGCGATGGATCCGGCGACTACCAACAGCACCGACGTCACGGCATACAACACCTTTGCGGCCCGGGGGCGCCGCTCTTTGAGCAGTTCACCACTCGCACCGAGCGCGACCAGCGCGGCGAAGGCATCGTGCGGCTCCAGGTGCCCCGACCCGATCGCGTCCACGATGTTGATCAAGATGCCGATCGAGCCCGCGATCAGTGCACCTTGGGTTATACGGCGGCTCATCAATCCTCGCTTGCAGTCGAACTTCGGTGGCAATGGATCAATCTTCGCTTCTCACGGGACATTCGGCTGCGGCCTTGTGCACGGCATGCGACCTGTCCCGTCTCAGTCGATGTGGTCCCGGTCTCGAATGATCTGTTCCGATTCGTTTGCCGTCTCAGATGATCTGGTCCGGCTGGGTCTACTCGTAGATGCGCGCGACCGAGAGTTGCAGGGCTACTGATCGCCGGGTGACCGGTTTCGCAGTCGAAGGCCAGGAAGAGGAGGTAGGCGGCGAAGTCAGCTCGGGAGTCCACCTGCTGCCAGGAGTCGATGTTTCGGATGCGGGCACATCGAGAGGCTACGAGCCCCGCCGGTCAGCGTCGACCACCTCGCCCCGAAGCCGGCCGGATCGACGCCGACGAGATCGACGCCGACGAGATTGAGCGGGTGGTGCGGCTGCTGGAGGTTCCGTGCGTTGTCACAACGCGGCGCGGGGAAGCGGTTCTCCCTCCTGGCGTCTGGGAGAGCGCGCGGCTGCGGCGGAGCCTGTCAGGTTCAGGTTCAGGATCAGGGCCAGGCCGGCGAGCGCGGTCGCCGTCGGAAGGCGCCCCAGGGGAATGTCGTAGAGGCGAGCGAACGCGGGTGCCGGATAGGCGGGAAGACTCGCCCGCACGGAGCCAACACGGCCGATCAGCGCATGGACAGGGGCCAATGAGCCGCCGGTCGCCACCGTACCGAGCACGATCAGCCGGAGCGCGGTAGCAGGGCTGGGGAACCGGGCGGGTACGAGAGCGAGTGTGGGAAGCAGCAGGATGCAGCTCACGCACAGGGCCGACGCCGCCACCGTGATCGGGTGGACATCCGCCAGGGCTTGCTGGATGCGGATCGCGCCTGCCGCGTAGCAGGCCGCGGCGGTGACCAGCGGAGCGCCGCTGACCTGAGCGGAAGCACCGCCCAGGTCCTTCCAGAACAGCGGCACGACGCCCGCCGTCCCGACGCCGACACCCACGGCCGCACCACCGGCCCGTTCCGAGCCGCATGAGCGCGTAGCCCGTCCATTTCTCCAGGTGAACCTCGTCGAGATACGCCAGACACGGCGGCGCGGGCTCGCCCTCCTGTGCCACGGCCTTCGCCTGGTCGCCACCGCCGCTAACCGCCGCTAACCGGCGCCCAAGCGCGACGGCGGAGGCGTTCCTTGACCTGTTCAGAGAGCGCGATCCGGCACCGCGGGAGCTCACAGACCGCTGAAGCCGCCTTGGGAGGAGACCGGTCGGACTCCTTGACGTTCCGGCTGCGTGGTCTAAGAATGAGCGCGCTTGACAACGTTGTCGAAGCCTCGTGCCCAGGAGGTGCATGCGCGTGACCCAACAACCGGCCGAACTGAACAGGCGCCGTTTCACCCAACTCGCCGGCCTGACAGCCGCATTGGCCGCTGTGCCGCTTTCCCTCGCCGAGGCCGGACCCGCCTCGGCAGCCGACCGCCACAAGCAGGCGCCCCACTCCGCGCCCCCGGACGACGTCGCCGCCGCCTACCATCAGGCGCTGCTCACGCACACCCGCTGGTCGGAGACGCAGTGGGACGCGGCCAAGGGCTACTACACCGCCAAGGACTTCGGCTTCGCGGTGGTCCTCGGCCATGCCCTCCTGCTCACCCGGGCTACCTACGACGCCGAGCGGGCCGGGATCGACAAGGAGACCCTGCGCTCGCGCACCCTCGCCACCCTCGCGCACTTCGCCGCGTCGAACCGCCTCACCGGCGGCTCCGAATGGGGCCGCACCCTGTTCTTCGACACCACTTTCCAGCTGTACTTCGTGCTCGCCGCCCGGCTGTTGTGGGACCAGCTGGACGACACGACCCGTACCAACATCGACACCATCGTCCGCGCCCAGGCCGCGTACACGACGGCGCTCGGCACGGCCAACGACCCCGCCTCCGGCGGCTGGACGCCCAACGGCCTCACCGGCGGTCACGTGGGCGACACGAAGCTGGAGGAGATGGGCGTCTACGCCCAGTCGCTCGCGCCGGGTCTCGCCTGGGCCACCGATGATCCTGGCCATGACGCCTGGAGCGACGCCTTCGGCTGGTGGAGCCGCAACGAGGCCGGCCTTCCGGTCGCGGACCGCGCCAATCCCGCCCTCGTGGACGGCGTCGCGATCAGCGACAACACGGCGCAGAACCTGTACGACACGTTCATCGTCGAGAACCACAACTCCTTCGGCCCGCACTACCAGGCGGAGTTGTGGCGTACATCGGGACGTAACGCGGCCCACTTCATCACCGCGGGACGTCCGCTGCCCCAGGTGCTCACCGCGCAGCCCAACGCTGGTCCGCTCTGGGACACCCTGCTCACCGTCATGAGCGACGCGGGCGAACCGCTGATGCCGATGGTCAACGACCGTGAGTACCTGTACGGGCGTGACGTCATCCCGATCGCCTTCCTCGCCCAGGTGCTGGGGGACCGGGCCGCGGCCCGCTCCGAGGCCGCGCTCGCCGAGCGCCTGGCGGCCTACCAGGCGTACGCGCCGGCCTACCGGCTCACCAAGTTCTCCGGTGAGCCCAAGTACGAGCCGGAGGCCCGCGCCGAGGTCGCCATCAGTTATCTGCTGCACGAATGGCGGGCCCGGCAGGGTACGGCGGTCCGTCCCCTCACCGACGCGGAGTTGTTCGCGCGGGCGAGCGGGGTGAAGGACTTCGGCACGGGCCCCGGGCTGGTGGCGCACCAGTCCCCCGCGGCCTGGGCCGCGGCCGTCAGCAAGCCGGGCTTCGTCAAGTTCTGCTGGCAACCGGCCCACGATGACTGGCTGTTCGCGCTGAGCGGCACCACTCCGATGTTCCTGCCCTCGATCGCGGCCAGCGTGACAACACGCGACATCGCCACCTACAGCCGGGTCCGTGACGGCTTCGACGGCAGCGCCACGGTGTTCACACTCGGCACGGGCTACGCCGGGTTCACCACCCTGCCCTCGGGTGACGTCGTCTACGCGACCGGCGGAACGGCGGCGGGCGAGGGCCACATCGAGGTGCGGAACCTGACGATGCCGGGCATCGCCGGGCTGGACGGCAGCCGTACGTACACCACCGCCGAGGGCAGCGTCAGCGTCGCGGCCAAGGACGCGGGCACCGCGCCGCCTTCGACGACCGGGCGCACCGACGACCTCGCCCTCACCAGGGTGTCGTACCGTCACCTACGGGTCCAGGGCATCAGCCCTGACCCCCGCTACGGTTACTCGCTGTACGCGGTCGAGGTGCGCGACGGCGCCGACGGCGCCGATCTGGCACGGGGCGGCACCGCGACGGCCTCCTCCGCGGACACCGGCAAGGGCGCGCCCCTCGCCGTCGACGGCGATCTCACGACCCGCTGGGCCGTCTCCGTCGCGGACCGTCCGAAGGCGGACAGCTGGCTCGCCGTCGACCTGGGCGAGGCGCGGAGCTTCGACCGCGTCACACTGCGCTGGGAGGCGGCCGCGGGGCGGGGTTACGTGGTCCAGGGCTCCGCGGACGGGAAGGCGTGGACCGATCTCATCAGGTATCCGCGTCCCGATCTCACCAGTGGCGGTGGCTGGATCGCCGTCGACGGCAGGGCCGGGTTTGTCGTCCGGGGCGCGAAGAACCCCCTCACCGTCTCCGGCGACATCCTCGTCCTGTCCGACGGGCCGGCCGAGCCGATCGTGGTCGAGGGGTACGTGGGAGGGTCGGCGTCGGACGTGAAGGCCGCCGCGGCCCGCCCGGCTCCGGTCGCCGCTGCGGCAGTGGTGAAGGCCAGCGTCGCCGGGGGACACCTCAGCCTCTTCAACCTGTCGGCCGCCGCGGTGAAGACCACCGTATCCGTGGCCCAGGACACCCGCACGGTCCAGCTGTACGCAGGGACCCAGACCGTCACGGCGACCGGCACCGACCATGTGGCGGAGCTGGCCGCCGCGTCCGCGGCGATCGCGCCGGCCCGTTTCACCCTGCGGTCGGACACGCGTGCGCGCATCCCTGTCGGGGTGCGCGTCGAGGTCGTCGACGCGGCGACGGTCATTTTCTCGGGGCCGCCGTGCCGGCTCGTCCTCACGGCGCCCGGAGGCCGGAGCGTACGTGTCGACGTCCGCCGCGGGCGCACGGAACGGGTGTCCGTACCGGGCGTCACCGGCTATCCGCTGCCGGATCTCGCGCTCGGGCGTGCCACGTTCCCGACGACACCCCTGCCCCAGGGAATGTCCGATCCGGCGGGCGCGGTCGACGGTGATCCGCACACCTCCTGGAACCCGGGCGCGAAGGGCCGGATGGTGGTGGACCTGGGTGCGGTGGTTCCGGTCGGTGAGATACGGGTGGCCTGGACGGGCGGCCGGATTCCGACCTCGAAGGTCGAGTTCAGCGCGGACGGGCTGACGTACACACCGGTGGGAGCCCTGCGGGTCAGGAGCCGTAACGGCACGCTGACCACCAAGGGCAGCGCGCGCTATGTGGCACTCACCGTCGGTCAGCGGGGTACGCACGACGCCCGGGTGCTGTCACTGTCCGTGCTCGCTCCGTAGGCCCCCACGGACCGTCCTCCGCGAACGGGGTGGGCCCTCCCTGCGAAAGGGAGGGCCCCCGCCCCGCTGCTACCACTCTGCGGACGTCCGGTGGGCGACCACTCGACCAGGAGCACGGTCGGGTCGCCGGAGAGAACCACGCGCTGCGGCGGGCAGACTCTGTGGCGAGCAGACTCTCTGCCGCGACGAAGCGGACAGCGGCCTGGACATCGGCGCTGTCCACCGCGCAGGGCGCGCACTCCTCGGCGAACCCGGCGTCCTACGGCCCCAGAACGGGCCCGGTGACCTGGGCGACCAGTGTGTCGCGCTTCGATGAAACCAGCATGGGCCCATACGACAGGAGGCCTGTCCGACGTGGTGTCGACGAGCCGACGAGCCGCCGACGGACCGCCGACGGACTGTCAGGGTGTCGGGGATTCCCACGTGATTCACCTTCGACGGCCGTCCCCTTCAGGCCCCGGTCCGGTGCCGGGCCCGTCTCCACCCGCCCCGCCGCCCCAGGTCGGTGCGGAACAGGCCGATGCCCAGCGCGGTCTGACGCTCGAACCGGGTCGCCCAGGCCGCGGGTGCGGCCTGGACGGGTGGGCGCGTGGGCGGCCAGGAGCCGACGCGGTCAGATGTCGAGGAAGCGCACGTCCTTGGCGTTGCGTTGGATGAAGGAGCGCCGGGCCTCGACGTCCTCGCCCATCAGGACGGAGAAGAGGGCGTCGGCAACGGCCGCGTCGTCAAGGGTGATCCGGCCCAGGACACGGTGCTCCTGGTCCATGGTCGTGATGCGCAGTTCCTCGGCGTTCATCTCGCCCAGGCCCTTGAACCGCTGGATGGAGTCGTCCCTTACTCGGTGGCCGTCCTGTCGGCCGCGTTCCAGCAGGACGTCTCGTTCACGGTCGGAGTAGGCGTACTCCAGGTGGTCGCGGCTCCACTTGATCTTGTAGAGCGGCGGGCGGGAGAGATAGACGTGCCCGTGCTCGATCAGGGGCCGCATGAAGCGGAACAGGAAGGTCAGCAGCAGGGTGTTGATGTGCTGGCCGTCGACATCGGCGTCCGCCATCAGAATGATCTTGTGGTACCGGAGCTTCTCGATGTCGAAGTCCTCGTGCACGCCCGTGCCGAACGCGGAGATCATCGACCGGACTTCCTGGTTGTGCAGGATCTTGTCGATACGGGCCTTCTCGACGTTGAGGATCTTGCCGCGGATGGGAAGGATCGCCTGATACCGCGGGTTGCGGCCGGACTTGGCCGAGCCGCCGGCGGAGTCACCCTCGACGATGAAGATCTCGCTCTTCGCCGGATCCTTGGACTGGCAGTCGGACAGCTTGCCCGGCAGGGCCGTTGACTCCAGCAAGCCCTTGCGGCGGGTCAGGTCCCGGGCCTTGCGGGCCGCCAGCCGGGCGGTCGCCGCCTGGGTCGCCTTGCGGACGATGTCGGCCGCCTCGGTCGGGTTGCTGTCGAACCAGTCCGTCAGCTGCTCGTGCACGACCTTCTGCACGAACGTCCTGGCCTCGCTGTTGCCCAGCTTGGTCTTGGTCTGGCCCTCGAACTGCGGCTCACCCAGCTTGACCGAGATGATCGCCGTCAGACCCTCGCGGATGTCCTCACCCGTGAGGTTGCCGTCCTTCTCACGCAGCAGTCTCTTCTCCCGCGCGTACCGGTTGACGACCGTGGTCAGCGCCATACGGAAGCCCTCCTCGTGGGTGCCGCCCTCGTGGGTGTGGATGGCGTTGGCGTAGGAGTGGACGCTGTCGGCGAACTGGCTGTTCCACTGGAGCGCGACCTCCACCGACAACAGCCGCCCGGTGTCCTCGGCGGCGATGGAGACGACGGAGGGGTGGACCGGCTCACCCTTGCGGGCATTGAGATAGGCGACGAAGTCGGTGATGCCGCCGTCGTAGCGGTGGGAGACCGTCCTGGCCGCCTGCTCCCCGGCGATGTCCGGACCCGCTTCGTCGGCCGCGGCCGTCGCGCGGGCCGACGCACGCTCATCGGTGAGGGTCAGGGTCAGACCGCGGTTGAGGAAGGCCATCTCCTGAAACCGCCGGGCCAGCGTCTCGAAGGAGTACTCGGTGGTCTCGAAGATGCCGCCGTCCGCCCAGAACGTCAGGGACGTGCCCGTCTTCGAGGTGGCCTCGTGGCGGGCGAGCGGTGCGGCCGGCGCCCCGTTCTCGTACTCCTGGGTCCACCGGTGGCCGGCGGTCCAGATCTCCGCCGACAGCCTGGTCGAGAGCGCGTTGACCACCGACAGGCCCACACCGTGCAGACCGCCGGAGAGCACGTATCCGCCGCCTCCGAACTTGCCGCCCGCGTGCAGCACCGTCAGTACGACTTCCACGGCCGGCCTCTTCCGCACCGGATGCATCCCCACCGGGATGCCGCGCCCGTTGTCGATGACCCGTACGCCGCCGTCGGCCAGGACCGTCACATCGATCCGGTCGGCCACCCCGGCCAGCGCCTCGTCGACGGAGTTGTCCACGATCTCCTGCACCAGATGGTGCAGACCCCGCTCGTCCGTGGAGCCGATGTACATGCTGGGCCGCTTGCGTACGGCGTCGAGCCCGTCCAGGACGGTGATCGCGGTTGCGTCGTACGCGGCAGACCCGGCATGGCCGTTCTGCTCGGCGCCGGAGATGCCGGAGGCGGCGTGAGTGCCGGAAGTAGTCACAATGCTCCCTTTTCGGGCATGGGGAACCATGCCCCCGCGCGCCATGGGCGCGAGAGTGGTCGGATCGCTGGACGGAAACGTGTCGCGGGCAGGCCGAAGCAGACCCTCAGGCCCGCAGATCTCGCGCCGGGGAAGGCGGCGAGACGCTTTCCAAGATACCGAAAGTCCGGTGCGGATCTGGGGTAAGAAGCTGTCCAGGGGCTCACCTCGACGCCGTTGGGCCTGGTGGTCAATCCCCCCTGCCCGAAGAGCGGGAAAACCCCGGAGAATGGCATGCGGAGGCTTTCTGGGCGCCTTGGTGCGCCGGGCTACAGGGGCTTTTTCGGGCGTGACACTCCACGGTCGAAAGCCGGCCTCCGGGGGCACGCGGCGGCTCGCCGTCCTGCGCGGACGGTCGCCCCGGCTCCAAGGACGGCGACGCCGGTGGCGGTGGTCTCGCCCGCCTCGCGAACGGCCTGCGTCAGTCCGTACAGATCGGTGCTCTCGCCGACGAGTCGGCAACTTCGCGCGGGACGACGGTGCGCTGAGCGGTATCCGCGGTCGCGGGTCTCCGGAAGCAACTGCATCGGTCCGGCGGATCACATGGGCGTCGGCGGGACACCGAGGACTTCCCATGGCAGCTCGCCGAGCTGCTCGGCTATGTCACCGGGACCCGGACCGCCCCCTGTCCTGCCGCGACGGCCCGGGTGGGCTGACGGTGCGTCACTGACGTAGCGAGCATGCGCAATCCTGCACACGCGGCGATGGCGTAGCGGTAGCAGCGCGATCGCGGACGAGGAGAAGCCCGTCCCGAGGACAGCTACCCGCCCGGCCATCACCGGCCTGATCCTGGACGCTCTCAACGACAGGGTGCCGCACTGTCCGAGCGAGGTCGACGAGGCGGTACGCCGGCTCCGGCCGGGTCTTGTGGCTGTCGCGGTCAGGGTTTGCGGGCCCGTGCCTGGACGAGGAGGCTTTCGCGGACGGTGGTGTGGGGCCGGCCGAGGTGGTCGTGGAGTGTGCTGGTGAGGGAGTCGAGTTCCTCGGATGTGAGCGCGGTGTGCCGCAGGAGGCGGTCGCGGAAGAGATGGGCGAAGGAGAGGAGCAGGGTCTGGTAGCGGTCGCCCGGCTGCCAGTAGTACGCGTGGGCGGTGACTTGGATGTCGGTGAGGCCGGCCTCGCGCAGGAGGCCGGGCAGCCGGGCGCCGATGTGGACGTCGCCTCCGAAGACCCCGGAGAGCAGGTCTTTGAGGCGGCTCCAAGCGGGGTGGGGCGGGTCGCACTGCCAGGTCGCCCAGTCGAATTCCTGGACCGCGACCCATCCTCCGGGCCTGACGGCGGCTGCCATGGAGTCAAGGATCCGGCGGGGGAGGGGTGTGTTGATCAGCAGCAGCCGGCAGTGGGCCAGGTCGTACCGCGCCTCGGCGGCGGTGGCCGAGGGCAGGGCTTCGTGGCGGACTTCGACATTGCCGAGGGCGAGTTCGGTGACGGACTCCCGGGCCCAGCCGATCATCCGGCGGTCGGTGTCGAGACCGGTGACCGATCCGGTGGGGCCGACCCGTTCGCTGAGAAGGTCGAGGATGCCCAGCGGGCCGCAGCCCAGGTCGACCACATCCGCGTCCGGCGGCAGGGGGATCGTGTCCAGGAGGGCGGCGGAGGCCGGCCGCAGGAGTTCGCACTGGGCGAGGAGACGTTCCCGCTCGGCGGACGAGGACCCGAGCAGATACTCGGCAACCGCCGTAGAACCAACGTCCCGCACTGGGGCCGGTGCCTTGCTCACGTGTCCTCGATTCGCCGCGCACGATCATCAGCGCGCACAACAGATAGTGACTTCTTCGTCACGAGAAGCAATATCCCGACGGCTGACGCCCTGGCAAACCCACCCACAGGAACAGTCCCGAACACCCTTCTGACACACGGCACTTTAGAGTGGGGGCGGGCCGGGCCGCCCGACACTCGCGGCAGTCCCGAGCGCCCTGTTCCTCCGTGGGGACGAGCTTCTGACCAGCAGCGATCGGATCGGCCGACTCAAGAGCGGGCAACCGAAGCCGCGCAGAAGACATCCGCCCCAACCGCGACACAACGTCTAACCTGGCACACACGCCACACCAGGTGGCTCGCAGGATCGCCGCTGTTCCCTTTTTTGGGCTGCCGATATCCAGCTGTCGACCAGACCGAGGACGCTCGTGGCCCCCCATACTCTCCAGCCCGGCCTGGACCCTGCCGCCATGGTCTTCTCCTCCGCGGCAACACGCATACTCCTGACCAGCGATGGCCTGACCACCCCCCTCCTCCAGGCGCTCGTGCACGGCCTCCTGCGGGCCCGGGTCAGCGACGTACGGACCGTCGACCCGGCCGCCCTTCCGCCCGGCATCCGCGAGGCTCTCCGCCCCGACAGCACCGACAACTGCCTGCTCCGCCGGGCTCGCCTGCTGACGGTCACGGGCCGGCCCGTGTCGGACAACACGGTCGCGGCCCGCGCAGGAGTTGATCCGCGAGTCGACAGGGCCGTCGCCGACCCCTCGCGACCGGTCGGCTTCGCGCTCGCCGAAGCGGGAGTGGCCCTGCGCCGACGTATCGTGCACGTCGGCCGGGCCATGTGGCCGGACGGCACCCCCTGTGCGGTCAAGACCTACATCCTCGACAGCAACGGGCTGCCACTCCTCTGTATCCGGGAACTGTTCAACCCTTCCATCGTTGACGCAGCCGTACGTACAGAGGAGCCGCCGGGGTGAGGCCCCTTCGGCCGGCCGGTACCGGCAGCGAGCCCGCAACAGGCTGAGACCGCACGAGACCCGCACGAGACCCCACGAGACGGCACGCGCACCCGCCTGGTCGCCCGCCCCGGAGCCGGCGCGGCCACCGCTAGGCCCGGTGCGCGTGCGGCGGTCCGGTCCTGCCGTATCGCGCCCACTCCGTCGGCTCTCCCGCCAGGCAAGCCACACTCGCCGGTGCCTATCCCCGGCAGGGAAAGGCGACGGCGTACCGGGCGGCCCATACTCGGATCCATGAACGGAAAGTCGCAGCTCGGGGAGTTCCTCCGGACACGACGCTCCCAGCTGCGTCCCGACGATGTCGGGATGCCCACCTACGGGGAGCGCCGCCGTGTGCCGGGTCTTCGACGTGAGGAGCTGGCGCTGCTGGCGGGAGTGAGCCCTTCCTACTACGCCCGGCTGGAACAGGGGCATTCGATGAACGCCTCACCTGAGGTACTGGACGCGATCGCTCGGGCTCTGCGACTGAACGAGTCCGAGCGTCTGCACCTGCACGACCTGACCCGGTCGGCCAAGCCTCGCGGCCGGGGCAGGCGACCCGCGCCGGAACGCGTCACGGAGGCGGCCGGTCAGCTCCTGGACGCCCTCGCGGACGTCCCCGCGATCGTGATCGGCCGCCGCAGCGACGTACTGGCGTGGAACCGGCTCGGCCACGCGCTGTTCGCCGGACACCTGGACCCCGGTGCCCCGGACCTGACGGCCCAGCGCCCCAACATGGCCAGGCTGGTGTTCCTCGACGCCCACACCCGCGATCTGTACGTGCACTGGCCGGCCAAGGCCAGGGCGGTTGTGGGGAATCTGCGCCTGGTGGCGGGCCAGTACCCGGACGACTCCGCACTGCACGCTCTGGTGGGTGAACTGAGCGCGAAGAGCGAGGACTTCGCGGCGATGTGGGCCGACCACCGCGTCAAGGCCTGCGATGTCGCCGACTACGAGATGCGGCACCCGCTGGTCGGAACACTGACCGTCACTCAGCAGACCCTGAGTCACGGACCGGGCCCCAGCATCGTGGTCGCCACCACCGAGGCCGGCTCACCCTCACATACCGCACTGGCCCTGCTCGCCCAGGCCACGGCTCCGGCCATCCCGTCACGGCCGAAGGCCCGCGTCAGTACCAGCTGACCCCACCCACACCGGGGTCGGCCCGAACCAACACACCACCGGCCGTGCCCAGCTCCGCCCTGCCCGGGGCTCGGAGCCGCCCAACCCCCTCGTGCGTCGGCGAACCGCTGCCGCATGCCCGAAATCCCGTAAATCCCTTGCACCCCAACCAGAAAACAGTGAAGGCATCATGTTGAAGAAGCTCTCCAAGACCGGCCTGTCGGCCGTCGCCCTGACCGCGGCCGCGGCCACTGTCGCCGTCGCCGTCGCGGCGACCGGTCCGGCTCCCGCGTCGGCCGCCACCGCAACGGCCACAGCCCCGGTGGACAACGCACGGATCGCCGCGCACTTCGACCTGGACAAGGGGCGGATGCCGGAGAACATCGCCCTGTCCCCGGACGGCACCGCCTACGTCACCTTCGCCGCCGCTCGCCAGATAGCCCGGGTCACGCCCGCGGGCACCACCCGGATCCTGGCCACGCTGCCCGAGCCGGCCGACGGCGGCATCCACACCCCGGTCCTCGGCTTCGCCCTGACCACCGGCATCGTCCGGGCCCACGACGGCACCCTGTACGTCCTGTACGCCACCGGCACCGAGGGCCTCACGGGCCTGTGGCGCCTGCGGCCCGGTGGCGAACCGCAGCGCATCGCCGCCCTGCCCGCCGGCGGTCTGCCCAACGGCCTTGCCCTGGACCCGCGCAGCCGCACTCTCTACATCACGGACTCGGTCCTCGGCACCATCTGGACCGTTCCCACCACCGGCGGCACCCCCACCGTCTGGTCCGCCGCCCCCGAATTGGGCTCCACCGGCTTCCTCGGCGCCAACGGCCTGAAGATCCGCAACGGGGCGGTGTGGGCCACCAATCTCGACCAGGGCACGCTCCTGCGCATCCCCGTCCTCCGCGGCGGGCACGCCGGACGGGTGCAGACCCGGGCCACCGGCCTGACCGGCATCGACGACTTCGCCTTCACCGGCCACGGCGACCGGATCCTGGCCACCCTCAACGGCCCCAGCGAGGTCGCGCTCATACAGCCCAACGGCCGCCACACCACCGTCCTGACCACCACCGACGGCCTCCAGAACCCCACCTCCGTCGCGCTGCACGGAAACACCGTCTACGTCCTGAGTGCCGCCTACACCACCGCCAAAGACCCCAACCTCGTCCTCGCCGACCTCAACGACTGAGACCACACCGTCCGCAACGGGAAAATCCGCGAACACCGGTTGACCGAGGGCACGTGGGTCCCCACGTGCCCGAACGTCACCGCCTCAGGTGCGAGCGAACGTTCCGAGTAGAAGAGCGGCGTCGGCCTGACATGGGGCGGCCTGCGTGACGCGGGTGCTCAGTACGGAGCCATCACCAGGTCACCGATCACGCGCAGCCCGACCTGCGCGGCCAGCCACGGCGCGCGTTCGGACTCGAACTCCTTGACGTGAACGAAGACCGTGTGATCGGTCGCGGGTTCCTCCAGATCGAGATCGCGGGCGTTCACGCACAGCGTTACGAACGCGCCTCTGGCCCCCCCTCTGCCCAGGCCCACTTCAGGGGCCTCGGGCCAGGCCGTGAAATCCCACCGCACTGTGGCCGGGCTGTCGCCCACCGCGTCGAGGAACGGGTTCACGGTCTCTGGTGACCTGGCCCAGCGCCTCAACAGGATGGGCAGGTGCGCCGACGGATTGTCGCCCTTCGCCGATGAGCGCTTCCAGTCGTTTTCGGCCCACCACTCGGCATCCGGAAACAACTCCAGGAGCGGTGAGAGGGTCCCCGCCGAGGAGATCCGTACCTCGAAATCGACTTCGAGATCCTCGAGATCGGCGAGCGCGAGCAGTCGCTCGACAACCCGTAGTCCCTCTGAGAGGTCAGCCGTTCTGAGGATGGGCTGCGCATATGAGTTGGACACGGAGACCATTCTGGGTGCCGGGCCGGGCTGTGCGCGAGCGGATTCGTCATGGTGGGTGGAAGCGGTGGCGCGGTGTGCCGCAACCGGTCGGGTTGTGGCACACCGCGCGGAGCCTCGGTCCCCTGGCCTTCGGGTCGGGCGTGAGGGAGGAGTGTGAGGCGGGGGTCAGTGGTCAGTGGCGGTTTCCGCCGTGGTGGCCGCGGCCCCAGGACTCGCTGTCGATGGTGCGGCCGCGGTCGTTGCGCAGGGTCGCGGTGTCGCCGCGGTTGCCCCAGATGTAGTCGCGGCTGTCCTGGTGGACGTCGGTGCGGGTGTCACGGCCGGGACCGGTGTGGACCCGGACCGAGGATCGCCCGTCCAGCCACAGGTTCTTGAAGCGGTAACGGTTGCCGTCGGAGTCGCTCAGGGTCCAGCCGTTCAGGTTGACCGCACGGCGGCCGTTGTTGGTGACCTCGACCCACTCCGCGTTCAGGCTCCGGTTGGAGCCGTTGTCCCGCCCGGGACTGTCGTACTGGATTTCCCCCAGGGCCACGGTCGAGCGCGGGGTCTGGTGCCGGCCGTGGCCGTCGTGGGCCGAGGCCGGCAGAGCCGCCGCGGCGAGAAGAGCGCCGGATGCCAGAACACCCGCGACCAGGCGACGGGCGGTACGGGAAGAAGACATGATGCCCCCTCAGATGCGCACCGGCCGGAGCCGGTGCGCTGTACGGATTCCCCGGTCCGATGCCGGGACCTACAGCCTGTCCGCCTCGATCGCCTATTCCGGGCGAATTAATTCCAAGTTACAAAACACGGACATGTCCGTAATCATCGTATATGAATACAAGCGGTCGCCCGTTGTTCTTTCGTGACGGTTCGTGTGCGATGTATCGATCTTTCTGTCAACGTGCGGCAACCGCTTGCCCGTCACATCGTCAGCCGCGGCATGAACCGCCGTGGGGGAGCCGTGTGCTTGGTAACGGAAGCGATCGGCTCATCCGGTGCCGTGTTCGAGCCTGCACGTCCTTGGTGTTCGAGGCGCGGCAGCGGCAGCCGTTGTCACCGTCGGCGGCCGCGAAAATCCCGCGAGGTGTTTTCTCGGAAACGCGCCGCAGAATTCCGACGGAAATCGGCGGCCAATTGCGGTGACACATTCCCGCGGTTCTGGAGAGCGGCGGACATCGTCGGCCGGGTCCGGACCGCTCTGTCCATCCGTAAATGCCTTGATGTGATTGACGTCCGGATGGATGCGAAGAGTAACCAGCCGCGCCACCAGGCCGAAGTCGCTCAGCCGCCGCTGTATCCCTCTTCCAGGCCGAAGTGCCTTGCCGCCGTGGGACCTTCGTACGGCTGTGCGTCGATTCCTGCTTCCAGTGGGTGCGGAGGGTAGTTGCGCGTGTCATGCCGCCAACATCCTTACTCTCTCCCTAGATCGCCCTGCTCAAGTAATTCCCATGACCAAGGGATTCCGTCTCGGAGCCCTGAGGGGAAGAACGTATGCACAGTTCGCGAGCTACTGCCGGACTATCGATCGAGGCCCGACTCGACAGACTTCCGGTGACAGCACGCCATAAGCGCTTCGTCAATGTGATGGCGCTCGGCAACTTCTTCGAAATCTACGAACTCTTCTTGATGAGTGCCTTGTTGAGCACTCTCAAGGAAACCTTCTCCCTGAGCGGAATCTCTCTCTCGCTGTTCCTCGCGTCGACCGTCGTCGGAGGCTTCCTCGGCGCGGTCGTGGTGGGGCGGGTGGCGGACCGGATCGGGCGGCGCGGCGCCTACATGATCACGCTCAGTCTGTACTCGGCGGGTACGATCGCCTGCGCCTTCGCGCCGGACATCTGGACGTTGATCGCCTGCCGTTTTGTCATCGGCGTCGGAATCGGCGGCGAACTCCCGGTGACCGACGCGTATCTGGCCGACATTCTGCCGCCGGCCCGGCGCGGTTATTACGCGGCAAAGGCATATACCTGTGCCCATGTCGCCGTACCCGTTGTCGGATTTCTGAGCCTGCTGCTCGTCGACAAGGCCCCGCTCGGTGTGGCGGGATGGCGGTGGATGTTCGCGATCGGGTCCCTGGGCGCGGTGCTGACCTTCTTCGTCCGCAGAGGTCTGCCCGAGTCACCCCGGTGGCTGGAGACGGTCGGCCGGTCGGCGGAAGCGGACAAGGTGACCGCCGTCTTCGAGAAGGCCGCGGAGGCGGAGGGGTGGAGGCCGCCGCCCGCGCCCATGCAGGAAGAGGCGGTACCTCCGCCCGTGGAGAAGCGACTGCCCGTCCGCATGCTCTTTCGGGCGCCCCTGGCCCGCCGTACGGCGCTGATGGCCTTGCTGTGGGCTCTCGGGCCGATCGGGTACTACGGCTTCAGCAGCCTCGCCTCGCTCGCACTTCAGGCGAAGGGGTTCGATCTCGACAGCTCGCTCACGTTCATGACGCTGTCGTTCCTCGGATCGCCGATCGGCTCGTACCTGTCCATGCACATCGTGGAGAGGGCCGAGCGTAAGTGGATCCTGTGTGTGGCGCTGCTGGCCATGGCGGCGATCGGACTCGCTTACGGGTACGCGCGGTCGGCGGTGATGATCACGACTCTCGGTTTCTGTTTCACCGTGGTGGCCAACATCAAGACCAACGCCACCCACATCTACCAGTTGGAACAGTTCCCGACGAGCCTGCGCACCACGGCCAACGGCTGGCTGTTCTCGCTGAACCGGCTGTCGAGCGGGGCAGCGCCCTTCTATATGGTCCCGCTCTTCTACGGCGTCGGAGTGGGGGCTGTATACATGGTCGGGGCGGCGGCCATGCTGCTGGCCGCGACCGCTGTCGCGTTCGGCGTGCGGACCAGAGGGCTGTCGCTGGAGAACATCAATACGGCGTCCCGGCCCGAGGGTTCACCGACGGCGGCCCTCATTCCCTCGCCACACACTCGCGCCACGACCAGGAAGCCGTAAGCCTCCCTTGCGGGCGCCAGGGCCCCGGGCCGCACACCGGGGCTGGTCGCCTACGCCGGCGGTGTCCGGCCGAAGACGACCGGGTCACAAGCTCCCCACCCCGTACGGCCGTTGCCATGTCCGGCTGACCGGGCCTCCGGAGACGGCTTCTCTACTCAGCGGTTCGCTACTCGGCAGGCTCGCTACTCAGCGGGCTCGGCGATCAGCGCGGTGGCGATACGCCGGAAGCCGAGCCGGGCGTAGATCCGGGCGACGTCGTCGTCGCCTGCCGACAGGAAGACCGTCTCCACGCCTCGCGATCGTGCGTCGGCTACGAGTGCCGCGGTGACCGCGAGCCCGAGTCCGCGACGGCGTGCGGTGGGCAGTGTTCCGACACCGACGATCTCGCTGACCGCCCCGACCGGCTGATGCTGGCCCGCGCACAGCACCGTCCCGCTCTCCACCGCTGCGGCGACCGCGGTCAGACCGGCCTCGATCCGCGCCACCGCGCGGTCCACCGACCCGTCCTCCGCTCGTATACGTACAGCTTCCGCCAGTTCGTCGACTCCCGCCGAGCCGACACCGGTTCCGGGCTCCGCGAAGGCGAGGTGCGGCACGGCCAGCGCGCTCGCCAGCGCCGGATCGTCCGGCCCGATGATCCGTACCGACGATCCGACGGGCAACTCGTCCGCGGTGGGCACCGGCGCGCCCGGGTCGAGCACCATCAAGGGGTGCTCGTGAACCACGAGCCCCGAATCCTCGATCGCGACACGAAGCAAGGGTGTGGTCTCGGCGATCCACTCGAAACTCTCCGGGACCCCCAGCTCACGCTGCCGGGCGCGGACTCGGTCCACAGCGGCGGCACTCACCGCTCCGGACCATCCCAGAGCCGGACGTGCGTAGAACGGCCACCCCTGCCCTTCCCGCACGAACAGAGTCAGCGGCCCGAAGTCCTCGGCCCGTGCACCATGGCGCGGCACCGCGTCGTAGTACCACTCAAGTTGGTCCAGCAGTATCCGCTCGGGGCAGTCATCAAGATCCGCAGAAGTCACGCGGGGCATCCAAACACCAGGTCGCCGTCCACCGCCACCTCATTACGACTCGGCCGCGACCGCCCTCCGCGCGGACGATCAAGCATGGGCAGCAGAGCACAGCACAGCACAGCGCAACACTGTCGCGCACCAGCCGTCATGGCCGGGACCCGGCCGATCGACCGGTGATCAGGCCCGACGGTCCGAAGGCCCGAAGGTCCGACGGGCCAGGAGACCTGGGTCAGGACGCCGGGATCAGGACACCGTGAAGACCTTGGACTCGGCTACCGACAGCAGCCCGTCGTCCGGCAGCAGGCGCACCACGTACCTGCCGGGTTTCAGCGGCCAGGAGTCCTCGGCTCCGATCGAGTCCGGCCCGATCTCGCCGTGGCCCTCGATCCGCGAACCGGTGTAGGTGTAGACGAGGTAGTCGGAGTTCGGCTCGCACTTGTTCTTCGGGCAGGCGAAGACCGAGATCCAGTCCAGCCCCATGCCCGGGGCGTTCGACCACGAGACGTCGATCGGCCGGCCCGTCCGGTACGTGCTCTTGCCCACCGACACCCGGGTCGGCTCGCCCTTGGGGTAGAGCCACACCTGGGTCTTCGAGAGCACCTTGCCGCCGTTGGAGCGGAGGACGACGTCGTACTCGCCCTGGCGCAGGCGCTTGGTCGGCAAGGCGACCGTGCCGTCCTGCCGTCCGGTCTTGCCCGTCGGCTGCCACGCCGCGGTCCGGCCCCGCCGGTCCAGCAGCGCCACGCGCTCACCCGGCTTGCCGGGGGCGTGGTAGGTGACCGGGAGCGTCTTGCCGATCGTGACCGAACGGGTGGCCGGCGCGACCAGGACCGGTGGCACCGCCGGTTCGACCTCCAGCGTGGACACCACTCCGCGGTGGTCGCTCGGCCAGGGTGACAGACCCACCCCGACGTCCGGTCCGCCGCTCTCGCCGACGACGGTGCTGTCGATCGTGCGGGACGGACCGGCGCGAAGCACCCAGTCGATCCGGTCGTCCACCTCGTGCGGGTCGGCCTCCGGGCTGCCCGGCGTCCAGGTGAAGCCGGGAACGGCGACCGGGTCGGGGTGCGCCTCGCGGTAGGTGTCGTGCAGCCCGGCCTTCGCCAGGGCGGCACTGACCGGCCACTTCACCGCGAAGGGGACGTCCGGCCGCGCGTCCGCGACGGCCTGGGTCCAGTCCAGGTGCGACGGGCTGTTGAAGTCACCGGTGAGCGTGACCGGGATGCCCTGCCGGGCGAGTCGGGGCAGCACGTCGATCTGGTCCTGGACAGCGGGCAGGCGGACGTCGCGTTCGAGGTCGAGCACGTCCCGCGGGCTGCCGCCGTCCCGTACGAGGTACGGGCCGTAGGGGTCGGACGGTGTGTGGGTGTTGGCGACGGCCATCACCCGTCCCGGCGCCACCTCGACGAACACGTACAGGCCGTTGCCGCCAGGCGGGTTGATGACGGGGAACCGGGACATCACGTGCGCCCGGTCGCTGCCGTACCAGCCGAGCGCCGACGCGATCCGCTCGGTGTTGCGCTCCGACTCCTGCACACCGACGATGTCGGCACGGGCGTCCTTGATGGCACGCTCGATCTGCTTCAGGGTCTCCGCGCACCCGTTCGGCGTCGCGCAGAAGTCCTCGGTGGCGAGGTCGAGGTCGTCGCCGCCGTAGAAGGTGTTGAGAGTCATCACCCGCACGCGCTCGTGCGGCGCGGAACTCTGATGCCCGGCCGTCGCGAACGCGGAAGCGGATCCGAGCGAGAGCCCGACAGCCGAGAGCCCGACAGCCGAGAGCCCGACAGCCGCGAGCAGCGCTCCGGCGAAGGCCACGATCCATCTTGTGCGCGCAGTCATTACACACTCCTCGTCACGCTCCCGGCCGCACCGGTCTCTGGCCGGCCACCTCTCGGATCGCCGGGAGCGGACCCAAGGCTAGGAATGGCGAGGAAGCCGCCGCCTCCCTTTTCTCCTGTATGTCAGGCGAACCAATCCTGAATCGCGTTGACATGAATGGGGGAGCGGCTGGGAGCGATGGACCCGCGAGGAGGGGCGATCCGCGGCAGCGTTTCCCCGGCTGCCACCCGATGTCACATATCGAGTCGCCGGTTCGTCATCCACGAGAACGGCACGCCACCACGGAGTGCCCAGCAATGCTGTTCCCCGCAGAAACGGAGAAATCGTGTTCGCCGCCTATGTCACGGTCACCATCCTCGGCGCGGTCTTCAACGGTGCCGCCGCCGTCACCTATCTGATCGGCCACGAATACCCCAAGACCCAGGCGGACATGAAGGGCGTGCCCCGGAAGTGGGTACCGGTGCTGGGAGCGCTGCTGGCGGCGGGCGCCGTGGGGCTGCTGGCCGGGTTCGCCGTACCGCTCCTGGGAACCCTCGCCGCCTCCGGCCTCGTGCTGTACTTCATCGGCGCGATCACCGCCCATCTGCGGGTGGGCTCCCGCGACATCGTAGGCGGGATCGCGTTCCTCTCCACCGCGGTGGCCGCCCTGGCTCTGGGTCTGGTCCACCACGGCCTCCGGTGACCCGCGGGGCCCGGAAGTTCCGTGCCCGCGAAGGGAAATCCCGCGGATCGATCACCACCCGGTAGGTGCCCTGGCACTCCAGCCGCGGATGTGATCCCGCTGTGCGCCGCGGACTCCGGCCGAACTGTCGGACAGGAGACTTTGACGCGGAACTGTCAGACAAGCGGTCTGACCCAGCGGCTCCACTGCTCCTCGGCGTGGTAGCCGGCGGCGCTCCAGGCATGCCGACCGGGCTCGTTGTGGTCCAGGACCATCGCATCGGCCCGGCGGCCGCCGAGTGCCACGAAGCGGTCGTGGGCGGCGGCGAGCAACGCGGCGGCGATGCCCTGGCGGCGCTGGTCCGGGTCGACGGCCAGCCGGTACAGATGGCAGCGCCAGCCGTCGTAACCGGCGATGACCGTGCCGACGATCGATCCGTCGCGTTCGGCCACCAGCAGGGCCTCCGGGTCACGTGCGAGTAGACGGGTGACCCCGTCCGTGTCGTCGGTGATGCTGGTGCCCTCGGCCGACCGGGCCCAGAAGGCCAGCAGGTCGGGAACCTCGACGATGCTCGCGGTACGGATCTCGATGTGGCCCATCAGTGTTGTCTAGCAGGAACGACACCGGCGGAGCAGGGAATTTCGGCCGTCGGACGTACGTGACCCGGTCCTGCCGTGGTCGCGTTCACGCCCCGCCCCCGGTCCGGGGCGTGAACACGGCCCTGACTCTAGGTTCCGTGCGGCGGCCCGGCGAGAGACGAAGTGCACAGCCTGACCGGCCGGCGGTTTCAGAAGTTCCTGTCCGGCCTTCCGCGGTCGAGGACCTCGACGGCCAGCCACAGGTCATGGCGCGCGTTCGGGACCCTCACCAGCGACCGGCGCATGACCTGTTCGAGCCGCATCAGCCGCTTACGGGTTCCCGTCACCGACACCCCGAGCGCCTGCGCCGTCGCACTCAGCCGGGTGTCGTTCCGTAACCAGGTACGCAGTGTCGCCTCCAGCGCGGGTGCTTCCTCACGCACGGGGCGCAACTGCGTCAGCGCCCACTCCCGTACGGCCGGCAGGCGAAGCAGCGCCTCGAAGACGTCCTCGACCGGAGCCGGGCCCGCTAGGCCCGCCAGGCCCGCGACGCCCGCTGTACGCGCTGGCTCCGTCGTACCCGCTGGCTCTGCCGTCGTGCCCACTGGCTCCGCCGCGTCCGCCGCGTCCGCCGCGTCCGTCGACTCCGCCGTACTCGCCGGCTCCGCCGTGCCTCCTGGCCCTGCCGTGCCTGTCTGCCTGTGGTCCGCCACGCGCGGTAACGCCCCTATCCGCAGGGCCAGATCGAGTCTCGCCTGGTCGCCCACCAGCTCCAGGTCCAGACCGAGGAGCGACTCGACGCGGCGGAGGCGCGAGGCCAGGGTGTTGCGGTGGATCTTCATATGCCGGGTCGCGGCCGACGAGAAGGACAGCCACGACCGGACCGTGTCGGTCAGCGCGCGGCTGTCGGGGGCGGTGGTCCGGGCGGGGACATGCCCGGTCAGCGGCGCCAGCAGACGGTCGGCCCAGGCGTGGCCATGGCGGCCCGCCACGACGGGCAGCCCCAGCGCGGCGTCGAACCGTGCCCAGCGCTCGGGACGGCCACGGGCCACCGCGAGCGCGTGGAAAGCCTGTTCGTAGCCGGCGGCCGTGTCACGCAGCGCCAGCGCGTCGCCGGTCCCCACGACACAGCCTTCGATCTCGGCCGCGAGCGCCGCCTCCAGCGGCCGGGCGCCGACGGCGCCGAGGCTCGCCGGCGCGACCATGAGCACATGGTCGGAGTAGACGGGACACCGTACGATCCACGCCTGGCCGGCGGTGAGTTCGGCGCAGACACGGATCGCCTCGGCCCGCCGGCCGGCACCGCACTCGACGACATGGAACCGGGCCGGATCGGACAGGCGCGGCGCGAGGGCACCCGCGATCTGATGCGCCGTCGTGAGGTTCCCGGACATCAGCAGATGCAGCACGGCCTCCCGTCCGCGCGCGTCGGCGATCTCCACGCGCCGCCGGGTCCGCTCGGTCTCCCTCGCCCGCCAGCAGACCCCGAGCAGCGGCACCGCGTCGACCGGGGCCGCCGTCCCGAGCGGGTCGGGTCCGACGACGGCGAGGACCAGTTCGGACGGTTCGGGCCCGGAGCGGTCCCCGGGTATGCCGACGGCCAGCAGCGCGCCCGATCGGCCCGGGGACTCGCCCGCGACGAACGTACGCAGCCCCCGCTCACGCATCACGCGCAGCCCGTCGGCCACGAGCGCCATCACATCCGGGCCGCTCCCGTGGGAAGACGCGGCCTCTACGCCGCCGGCCGGGTCCACCAGCCCGACCCAGCACCCCGTCCGGCGCGCCAGCCACCGCAGCAGAGCCTGTACGCCGTCCGCCTTGTGGGCCAGCCGGTGCATGGCCAGGATGTCGGCCGCGCGCAGGGAGTCCGGGGACGGCGCCGCTCGCTCGCCCACGCCGCACTCCTTCGCCTCGCCGGTCAGCGTGCCGGGCTCCGGGAAACCCGTCACGGGAGGAGATCCATTGTCCATGCGGCAGCGGGACTTCCGCCACGCCCGGGAGGACCGCGACGGGCCGCTGGTCCATCAGTAGCAGGTCCACCCGGACGCGGCATCGCGTTCAACGACTTCCCCTGAGCCGAGGACCATCGGCCCTCATCGGCCCTCGTGCCCTCATCGACCGCCGACACCCCTGCGCGGGACGGTGGTTGCTCCGGTCCACGATCGGATGAACTCCGTTCCCGGAACGGTGCGTTGCCCGGGATCGATCCACAACAACCGTGGCGGGATCAGCCGGCTCGTACGGTTCCTTTCCCCGGGAAGGTCCACCTTGTCGAAATCGACTGAGCCACCGGTTTCCCACTGCCCACCGCGTTGTGTTGAGGGTGAGAGGTGGCGACGACGGGCCGCGCGGTCATCTGCGGGGCTCCCCGGCAGTGTGATCCCGGCGGCCACCGGCCGAGGCGGTGGCGGACTTCCACGCCGTCGCCGTTCAGGACCGGCCGGGCAGAGGACGCGCAAACCACCCACCGAAGCATGTTCCGGCCATGTGCGGTGACGGTACGCACAGAAGGGGGTGGGGCGGATGGGGCGGGGTGCGGCGACCGATCACGGGGGAGCGGCCGGACCGGCCTACGCGCGCTGTGACCCGTGGTGGCGGAGCGCGTCCCGGAACCCCCTGGGACAGATGCGGCGGACACCGGAAGGGAGGCGGGGGGACACCGGAACGGCTGGCGGAGAACGCCACAACGGGCCGTTCTTCTGGGACGGTGAGCAGCCGGGCCAAAGCGTGTGACGCACCGTCGGGACACGGGCGGACACGCGGCCCCCGCGGTTCCCCACAGCCGCCCGCAGGACAGCGCTGAGACCGCCCGTCCCGGAACCGCACACGCCGGACTTCCGCACACGCCGGACGTCCGTACACAGCACCGGACCGCGCAGGCAGCACCGACCTCACCAACAGGAGGTACGCTCATGCACGCCCGCACCGCAGTTCCGTCGAACAGACCCGTCCGGGCCGTTCTTCTCGTCATGGGGATGCTGGCCGCTCTGCTGGCCGCAGCCCTGCCCACCGCCGGCACCGCCCAGGCCGCCGTCCCCGACCGCTGGGGATTCGCCTACCTGGACAACCCCACGCCGCCCCCCGGTTACGTACCCGACCCCTCCCGCCAGTGGGGCAGCTGGACCTCTCCGACCGCCAACCCCGTCAAGGTCGACCAGCTCGGCCTCGGCTCGTACGTGGTGCACTTCCCGCAGATCGGCGGCCGGGGCGGCATCGCCCATGCCACCGCGGTCAGCAGGGCCGGACACTGGTGCCAGCTCGCCGACTGGCGGCCCGCGGGATCCGGTGAGGACGTCTACGTCAACTGCTATCTCCCCAGCGGCGCACCCGACAACTCCGCCTTCACCGTGCTGTACACCAGCAGCAGCGGCGCTCCCGCCACACCGACCGGCTCGTACGGCTACCTGTACTCCGACATCAGTGGCGCGGTGCTCACGCAGTACAACTCCACCGGGGCCGTGAACACGGTGAGCAAGGGCGGGACCGGTATCTGGAAGGCGTGGCTTCCCGGTCTCGGACTGTCCAGCTACGCCGGCAACATCCAGGTCACAGCGGTCGATGCGAGGCAAGGGGCACACTGCAAGGTGTCCGACTGGGCACCCGGTTCCACCGGGCAGACCATTCTGGTCGCCTGCTACGACGCGTCCAACGCCCCGTACGACGCCAAATGGACCCTGAGCTACTCCTATCTGCGGGCGGTGCACGGACCCGCCTTCCCGCCGAGGTCGTTCGGCTACCTCTGGTACAACGGATCGCTGCCCCCGCTGACCAACTACAACTCCAGCAGCGCCACCAACACCCTCGGTGGCTCGGGAACGCCCTTCGTCGTCACCCTGCCGTCGGTGGCCGTCCCCTCGGACACCGCTCAGACCACCGCCTACGGCAGCGGGCCCGAATACTGCGGTCTGTACGCCCCATGGACCAGGACCGGCGGCGCCGTCCAGCTCCCCGTCAACTGCTTCGGCCCTGGCGGAACTCCGGTGAAGGCTCCCTTCTTCACCGCGTACACCTCGGCGTTCTGACCTTCCCGCACGGCCCCTCCCACAGGTCTGGCACGAGGTGGAGTGTGGCGACTGCCCTGCTGTCGCGGGCCGCTGCATCCCTGTCCGGGAGGAAGAAGAGCTGAACGGGGTGGGTCCGACTCCTACGGTCGGGCCCACCCTGCCGCGCCTTCACCCCGAGCCGGGAACCGCGCGGCCCGCGGCTCCCGCGTGGTCCACCGGAGCTTCAGGCCCGGTGGAAGATCACGTATTCCCCGCGCCCGCGGTCGTGTCATCCCCGGCGCGTGACCTTGCGAGGACCGTTCCGACCTTGGTCAGCATCTGACCGAGCAGGTGGAGCGCCCGTGCCCGTGTCGGTGCCCCACGTGCGGTGCCTCTCCAGTACGCGTCCGTGAACGTCTCGACCGCGTCGAGGGTCCGGTTGTCGTCGCGGGCGGCCAGCAGCAGGACGAATCGCACGTAATCGCCGATGTCGGTGCCTCGGGAGTGCTGGTCGGTGAAGACTCGAAGCCGCGGTGTCAGCGCGGGCAGTGTGCGGGCCGTGGGGAAGACCACGGCGAGGCCGGCGAGAGCCAGACGGACCGCCCCGCATTCGACGGCCCACCGGCCCAGCAACTCCGGAGTGCTGGACTGGACGGCCTGCCGGGCGCGGGCCTCACTGCTGGGATCGGCGTGCGGCGGAAGGTCCGGCCAGCATTCGGCAAGATGGCGATCCGCGACGGTGGCGATGCTGAACAGGAGGCGCACCGTCTCGAACCGGTGCTGCGGCGGCACTCGGTCGTCCGTGGCGAGGGCGGAAAGCAAGGCGACGCCGTCGGCGGTGTCCGCTTGGCAGGTGTCCTGGTGGAGGATCTCGCTGTAGAAGTCGCGCAGGAAGCCCCTGTCGTGCCAGGACGGGTCCGCCGAAGGACTGAACAACATCGCAGATTGCGGAGGCCGAAGGCCCGGCAGACGATCGACGACGACGTCCCGGAAGATCCGCCGGACCGGCGGACCGAAGACACGACCGGCCCCCGACGCCTCCTGAAGGCCGGTGCCTGTCGCGTCGTCCGTCAGATCGGTCCCACGCCATGCCGGCCATCGCCCAGCCGCACCATCCTGCTCCGAGCCGGTGACCGAGGAGTTCACCCCAGCTCGGCCGCGTCGGAGTCGGCTGGCTTCGGAGGCCTCTGGTGGCCGCACTCCAGCCGGGTGCCGTTGGCATCCGCGACCGCGTACTCCAGGACAACCTTGTGAGGGTCGCCGTCCTCATAGAGCCACACCGTGATGCCTTCCTGCCAGACAGAGGTGGAGAACCAGACATCGATTCCCTCGACGTCGGGCGCGACCGTGAAGACCTCCCCGGGTTTCAGCCAGTAGTCCTCACCGTACGGCTCGATGAAGAGACAGAGGTCACGGTCGCCCGCGTTCTCCACAGACAACTGGCTGCGTCCCCGCTGGTCCCCCAGAGACTTTGCCATCCCTACGAACCTCAACCTCCGCCACCGTATCCGTGCGGCCCCGCCCCGCCCTCTTCGAGGCCGCCCAAGCCCCCGCAGGGCCTTCGCGGGACAGCCCTTGGTGGCGTGGTGCGTGGTGGCTCGGGGTGGGCCGGACACCGGCGGGGCCTGTGTCCAGGTGCCGCCCGTGGTCGCCACGACGATGATCGTGGCCAGTGTCTCCCGGTCACCGTACCGGCGCCGGCCACCACCCCGGGGCGCTTCGGCGCCCCCGCCACCACCCGGCGGCTACGCCCTGCCCGTCACCTTCTTGACCAGCTTGGCGAGACCTGAGGATCCGCCGCTGGGCGTGGCCTCCTTCAGTGCCTTCTCCAGCTGGGCGAAGTGGTCCTTGCGGGTCCGGCTCAGGTATTCGTCCGAGGTCAGCGGCTTGGCGATCTTCCAGGCGCGCCGGTGGTCACCCTCGTAGTGGGCGACATAGGCCTTGGCGAGTTCGATCACGGCCTTGAACGGGATCCCCTTGGTGTAGTCCCGGTCGACGACGTCCTGGACGGCCGACATCAGCTTCAGCTTCTCGTCGACGTCGAAGGCGTCCTCGGCTATGGCCTGCAGCACATCCTGCGGGATGGGCTTGACCACCTCGAAGGCCAATGTGGAGCGGATGGGAGGCCCGGCGATCTCGATGTACGGGAGCAGCAGACCGGTGCTGTAGTGCAGCCACGGCAGCCGGGGGCTGGCGAAGTCCTGGTGCAGCAGCACGGAGCCCGGCTCCAGGCGGGGCAGGAAGCGTTCGGCCACACAGCGGAAGACCCGCGCCGTCTTGGCGATGTCGACGTGCAGGAACTCGATGGGGCTGTGGTCCTCGGGGTCGGACGTCTGCCAGATGTCGCCGGGGTGCAGCTCGATGAAGTCGATGAACGGATCCAGCTTGTCCTTGAAGTCGTCGAGGAAGGAGTTGCTGTCCTCGGGCGCGACCCCGGCCGAGAAGAATTTCTCGGAGGCGAAGGTGCCCTTACCGACCCGGAAGAAGTCGTACGCGTGCAGCTTGTTCTTCCTCTCGTCGAAGGCAGGGTTCTCCTTCAGACCGAGCGCGAACGCATACGTGGATCCGCCGCCGCCCGACCCGAGCTCGATCACCTTGCCCTCTCCCGTCAGCCGATGGCGTCCCAACAGGTAGAGAAAACGCAATTCCCACGCGCTCACCTGGGAGTAGGGGATCGCGTCCGGAAGCACAACGTCGTTGATCTGTTGGTAGAGCTTGCTGAGCGGCGCCACGGGTACCTCGGGGTCTCAGTCGGATGAACGGGTCGCGATATTAAACGTCATTTCGTGGGAGATTCGTCGATGAAAACCGGCGATGGATTACAAGATTTCCTCATCCTTCATGTTCCGGACGCACAGTGTTGCGCCGATGTTCCCTTTCTGAATCAGAGCGGGATGATCTTGGCTTCGGGGTGACCGCGTGGCGAACGCCGTACTCACCGTTTCCCGGCGGCAACTCGTGCACAGACGGTTCACCACTCCTCACCGGGCATCATGCACGGGTGAGCATCATCGTTGAGTTCTTCGTCGCGCCGGATGACGCGTCCGCCGCTCTCGCGCTGGGGACCGGGCCGGGACGTGTCTTCGAAGCGCTTTCGTGCGGCAACTTCGATCCCGAGGAGGCTGTGGTCGAGTGGGAGTGCCTCTTTGATGGTGGCGACGTCGAGGACCGCGTCGAGACCGGTGAGCCGCGCATCATCGCTGGGGAGGCCGATGACGGCTGTGTCGTTTTCGTCGTCTCTCACGGCCTGGTCACGGCCCTCGCCCGAGCGGAGCGGTTCCGGCTGCATGAGATCGCGGCCTCGTGGGTCGGGCGGCGAGCGGAGGACGGCGAGGTCATCGAGGCGGATGTGGCTGGTGAGATTCTGAGCGATCTTGCCGCAATCGCCCGCAGCGCCGCGAGGCAGCGCCAGGGGCTGTACTGCTGGATCGCGTAAGGATCATGTGCGGAGCCGGACGACCAGGCCCTGGCGGTCGCCGGTCGCCGGTGACAGGGTCAGTGCGCCCCGACTCCGTGCCCGGCCGCCAGCCTGCGTACGTGCGCGCGGATCCGGTCGCGGTCCTCGGGGAAGGCGCTCTCCCACGTGTCGTCGAGATCGATCCAGGCCGGCGGCTGGCCGCTCTCCCCGCCGAACGGCACATCACGTCCGATGACGGCCGTGTAGGACAGGCCAAGCGTCGGCGACCGGTCGGCACGGTAGGAACGGACAGAGACGGCCGCCGGTACGGGCAGTAGCTCACCCCGCAGACCGGTCTCCTCCATGAGCTCACGCGCGGCGGTGGCCCGCGGTGTCTCACCCGGCTCGACCTTGCCGCCGGGCGAAGCAGGCGGGTTCGCGGTTTTCTGGCCGCTCAGTCGCGGGAACCTGCGCGTGGGTGGGCGGCGAGGTGCTCTGCACGGACGAGTTCATGAGCCCGGGCTTGGGGAACATCTGTACAGCGTTTGGCGCTGAGAAAGATCCATGGTCTGTAGCGGCGGGTGGTTGGCTCCGCCGTGTGCCGGTGGAATCTCTGACGGATGACCAAGCCGAGGCGTACGGAAAGTTCGTCGAGGAGCTGACGGGCCCGGAGTTGGAGCGCTTCTTCTTGGCAGAGCCGAGGCTTAGGACTCCTAACACATGAACCAACGACAATGACTGTCTGTCAGGGAGACGTGGGGGTGGGGGTGGGGTGCGTGACGGCTCGCGGCCGACTCGACCGGCGACGGTTACTGCTCAGGAGAAATACACGCATCCTGTTCGGTGCCGTTCTCTGATCCCGTTGAGCAGTTCGGGACGGGGACCGGGGAGGTGGGCGGGTGCCAGGTGAGAATCCAGCTGGCGGTAAGCGCCGCCGCACCGCCTGCCAGGGCGACTGCACCGCCTGTTCCGATGCCTGCGGCCACCGAGCCGAAGCAGACCGGCCCGACGCCCTGCAGCGTCATGCTGCCGGAGCCGAGCAGACCGAAGGCCTGGCCCTGGCCATCCTGCGGCAGGGCGTCCAGGAACGGCCGTTGCAGGCCGAGACCGTAGGCGAATCCCAATCCGCAGAGCAGCAGCAGACAGGACGAGACGCCCACTCCGGGCTCAGCAGCGAAGCCGACCAGCGGCAGTCCCATCAGCGCAATCAACGGGACCACCAGTCGCTCCCGGGTGGGTGGCTGCAGCAGTCGGCCCACCAGCAGGTCACCGACCAGCATGCCGACCGGCAGACAGCCCATCAGCACCGCGTACCAGCCGGGCGTGAAGTGGCGTCCTCCCGCGTAGGCGACGATCAGACCTTCCGCGCCCGCTACGAACGCGGGCGGCAGCCACTGGGCCAGCATCAGTCGTCGCACCGTGCGTCCGCGCAGCAGCAGGCCGGCACCGTGCAGGCTTGCCCGGACGGCCCCGCCATCGTCCCGAGCGCTGCCGGGTGTGCCGCCGAACTCTCCCCGCTGGAGCCGGGGTAGCCGGATGCGGATAGCGAGCGCGCAGCCGAGGTAGAGGGCGGCGCTTACCGCGAGCGCCCGGTGCGGGCCGAGTACCGCGACGGTCGCACCTCCCAGCGCCAGACCGAACAATTGCGCGCCGGAGGCAGCGATGTTGTTCAGTGAACGGCCCAGTACATAGGCGTCGCCCTCCAGCGACTGCGCGACCAGCCGACTTGACGCGCCGTGAAACACCGGTGTGGCGAGGGCGACCAGCGCCACGACACCGAGGCTTGCCGCGACCGGCATCCGCACCAGGGCGAGCAGCAGGGCGGCGGCGCACGTCAAGGCATAGCCGCCGGTGATGAGCGCGCGGGGCTGCAGTCGGTCGGCCAGTGAGCCCAGCAGCAGCGAGCCGAACAACTGCGGGATGAAGCCGATGCCGAAGGCCAGTGCGCTCAGCAGCGCGGAGCCGGTGGCCGAGAAGACCAGCACCGAGAACGTGGTGATCCGCAGCGCGTCCGCAGTGATCGCGACGGTGCGGGTCGAGAAGAGCAGCCGGAATCGTGGCTCGGCCAGCACCTCCCGGTAGGTGGCACGGTGGTTGCCCTGCGCGGGTTCGGCGGTTGGGGTCATGACGCCCAGCCTCGCCATGCGCCCACGCCACTCACCAATGATTCGTCGCTCGACGAATCGGAACAGACGTCCCTCGGTAGCATGGCAGGGTGCTCCGCTTCGAAGTCTCCGTCGAGGACCTGCTGCGCAGCCGCTTCGCACTCTCCCCCGCGATGGACCTCTGCTTCCTGCTACGCTCGCTCGCCGGCCAAGACAGGCCGCTGCCGCGAGCCTGGGCCACCCGACTCCGGCCGGCTTTTGAACGGCTTCGCCGCGAGAGCGAGCTGAACGCCGCCCTCGCCCTGCACACCCCGCAATCCGGACCGAACTTCGTCGCCCCGCCCCCGCGCGGCCTCAACCAGACCTGGGCGGACGACCTGGCCATGATCCGGGCCACACCGCTGGAAGCGGCCCGCCGCGAAATCGCCACCAACGCGACCGGCCCGTCCGCCCGTGATGCCCGCATACGCGCAGTGCTGGACTCGACGGACGCCGTCTCCAGGATCGCCGAGGCGATGGACCAGGCCTGGCACGAACTGCTCGCCCCGGACTGGCCGCAACTGCGCGCGATCTGTGAGCGCGATGTCGTGCACCGGGTGGGTGTGATCGGCGAACACGGATGGGTCACGACCATCGAGAGCCTGCACCCGAGCATCGCCTGGCAAGCCGGTGGTATCGAGATCGGCCACTTCCCCCAAGTCGGAACTGTCCGCCTCGCCGGCGACGGGCTCCTGCTGATCCCTTCGGTTTTCGTCGGGAACATCGCCGCCCACCTGGAAGACCCCTGGCCCAGGACCTTGATCTATCGTGCCCGCGGCACCGCCGGCCTGTGGGGCGAACAGGAGAGCGTCCCCCGACCGGACGCCCTGACCGCCCTGGTCGGCCGGTCCCGAGCCCGGCTGCTGTTGGCGCTGGACGCCCCGGCCAGTACCAGCCACCTCGCCCGAAGCCTCGCCATGACACCCGGCGCGGTGGGAGACCACCTCGCCATCCTGCGAGGCGCGGGACTGCTCGTCCGCGCCCGGTCCGGACGGTCGGTGCTCTACCGGCGCACCCCGCTCGGCGAGGCACTGGCAGGCGGTACGGGCTGAGGGATCAGATCAGCACTGCTTTTTTGAGACGCCGCCAGCAGACGATTGCGCGGCCGAGGGCGAGGAAGGTCGCACGGGAGGTAGTGGCCGCCACCGGTTGGGCGGCCATCATTTCTCCGTGACAGGAAGGGTTACCGAACAAGTACTTGTGACAAATCGAATGCCTTGTTGGTGACAACCAGGCTGCCTCGTCCAGCTTTACCCGCCAGCTCAGCCGGCTCCGCCGGTGACAACTTCTGAGCTTCGGTTCAGTTCAGGGTCACCTGCCTGTCATGGAGCCAGCCGGTCGGGGGCCAGGGTTGTGGGCAGCAGTTCCTGACGGGTGACGCGGAGTCCACGGGTGGGGTCGACGAAGACGAGCTTGGCGTGTTTCAGGGCTCGAAAGAGTGACCGGACCGCCACAGCGCGCTCGTGGGCGCCTGGGCCTTTGACCGCGGTGACAGCGGCCGTGACGTCGGCCTCCGTCACCTGGCGCAAGGCGGTGTGGGTGGTCCAGTCAGCGAGTGGCGAGACCAGGTAGGTGAGGTAACGGCGCAGGGTGGCGTAGTCGGTGACGCGGTGGTGGGACCTGCCTTCCCTCCACGAATCAGCGACGAACTGTTCGCGTTGGTCCAGGAAGGCGACAAGCCCGCGAATGCGACCCTTGCTGCCGAACACGCGGTGCAGCGCCCGGAGATCATCCTCGCGGAAGATGGTGTCGGCGCCCAGCCAGGTGGCGGCCGCTCGTAGAACCCGAGCACTGGGCTTGTGGACTTTCTGGTTCCAGCGGTTCTCGGTGGTGTACCGGGCGGTGTACCGGGCGAAGTCAGCCAGCAGGGCCTTCACCGGAGGTAGCGGGGCTGGCAGCATCGCTCCGGCCAGCGGGTGCCAGTCCCGCTCGATCTCAAAGATCGTCGCCTCACCTTCAAGGACGGCTGGCGCACTGAGCTCCGGGCGATCCGCGAGGAGTTCGCGACGGGGCACGCTACCGTTCGCCAAGGACGGTCCGGCAAAACGTAGTTGCCGCCAGGTAGAGGCGTCGGCGTCAGGTCCCAGTCGAAGGCGCTGCCGAGTGCAGTCGCGGCATCGACCGTTTCGCAGGGGAAGCGGCCCCGGCGCCACACCGACCGCAACATCCTCGCTGGTCAGCGTATATGCGACGCCAGTTTCTACAGGCGATGCACACTTGGTTTCGGCCCCACGAGAGGCAGTGATCGCAGCTTCGTGGCTGAGGTTGGGGGCGGGCCCGCTGGGCGTGCGGGAGCAGGACCACCTCGCGGTCTAGATCAGGGGCAAGTAGGCCAGCCTTGTTCAGGACTCGGGTGACTCCGACGGGCCGGTGAGGCAGGGCGTCAAGGATCGCGGCGTCGACCAGGTCCTGGCCGGCCGCGTCGCGCGCCGCCAGCGCGAGGGCCAACATGTTCATGGCACTGACGCGCCAGGCACGCCCGAGGCAGTGCTCGGCCTGCACCTGACTGACCAGCGGTTTGAGTCGGATCAGATCGTCTTGGAATCGGCTGCGAATCGCGACGGCGTGGCGCTCCAGCAGGCGGTACGGCGCAGGGAACAGGGCCACCTGTCCAAGCACTGCTGGCGGACAGATCCGCTCGTCGTCCACGACGAGGGCGGGGCGTTGAGCGCGTGCCCAGCCAGGTGCGTGGTAGCGGCCGTCAGTCTGCAGGCGGTAGGTGCCAGTGGGCAGGGCAGGCCGACGGACGTAAGCGGGCAGACAGAACGCGAGCTGGGTCCATGCCGGCTGCTCTGTGGCCTGTGCGGGTTCGAAGTACCAGGCCGCGTCGTACTCGGTGACCGCTACGACACACGCCCGGCAGAAGCCTTCATCGTTGATGCGCCACAGCCGCTTTCACCGTCTGCACTCGCCCTCCGGGTGGTTCCGCTTGGAGCGCCACTGGTGGCAGGGGGAGCAGAACGGTGACTGGACCCGCAGTCCCCAGCCGAGGCAGCCGGCGCACTGCCCCAGCGAGGGCAGGCGCTTTCGTCTTGGGGCCACCTCAGTTCGGTGGGAGCGACCTGGGCCGCCCCGCCCCGGTGGACCGGCGCGGCACCGGCCTGGGCGACTCACCCGCAGCCGTCGCGAGCCCCTCGTCCTGGGCCACCGGTGTTTTCCCGGCTACAGGTTCGGCAACGAGCAGGTCCGCGACCGTGCACTGAAGAGCAGCGCAGATCAGGTCCAGGTCGTCCAACCGCACCGTTCCGGTGTGCCCGACCAGAGCGCGGAGACCTTCGACATCGACGGACTGAAGCCGACTTCTTTGAACACGGGCATCAGGTCACTGGGCCTCCAGATGCCTCGGTTGGCCGCCGCCCACCGCGCCAAGCGCTCAGAGGGCCACACCGGCGACTCAGGGTGCTCCGGGTCGTCCGAGAACAACCCGCGGACTTCCTCCACGTACCACCACAGCAACTCACATCCCTCGGCGAACAGAAACGCCTCTCGCTGCCGCGGCCCCGACCCTCGGGCGCCCTTGCCCTGGACGAGAAACCGCCCGACGGCGAGGGGAGGCGGGCAGCAGCGGGTGACGGCATGGCCAGGATCGATGTCACGCAGCCGCGGTACTGGGTGCTCAACCGGGTGTACGGCGGGCCCGCGGCGCCGAGCCGCGAGGAGGTTGTCGCCCAGCTGACGCCCCGCGCGGACGGGCCGTACGAGATCGCTCGCGTCATCGACCAGTTGTTCCACCGAGGCAGGCTCAGGAGCGACGCCGGGCAGCGACCGCAGCTCACCGACGCCGGGGAGGCCGCCAGGGTGCGGGCAGTGTCGGGTGGTGTCGGGAATCAGATGACGAAAGACTGAGCGCATGAATACACGAAAGACGCTCGGCTCGTCCGACCTCAAGGTCTACCCGCTCTGCCTCGGCGGCAATGTCTTCGGCTGGGGCGCCGACGAGGCCGAGTCCTTCGCGATCCTTGACGCCTACGTCGCCGCCGGCGGGAACTTCGTCGACACCGCCGACACCTACACCGCGGGTGCCGCGGGCAATGTGGGCGGCGAGTCCGAGACCATCATCGGGAAGTGGATGGCCGCGCGCGGCAACCGCTCCGATGTCGTCGTCGCCACCAAGGTGGGCATACACCCTCAGTTCAAGGGCCTGGCGCCCGCCAACATCAGGGCGGCGGCCGAGGCCTCGCTGCGCCGGCTCGGCACGGACCACATCGACCTTTACTTCACGCACTTCGACGACACGTCCGTGCCGGTCGAGGAGATCATCACCACCCTTGACGCCCTGGTGAAGGAGGGCAAGGTCCGTGCGATAGCCGCCTCCAACATCAGCCCCGAGCGTCTGTCCGCCTCGCTCGCGTTCTCCGAACGCGAGGGTCTGGCCCGCTATGCCGCACTCCAGCCGCACTACAACCTGGTCTCGCGTGACAGCTACGAGGGCGAGCTCCAGGACATCGTCGAGCGACACGGTATGGGCTGCCTCCCCTACTTCTCGCTCGCCGCGGGCTTCCTGACCGGCAAGTACCGCCCCGGCACGACCGTGGACAGTGTCCGGCTCAACCGGGTCGCCCCGTATCTGGAGTCCGAGAGCGCCGCCAAGGTCCTTGCCACACTCGACAAGATCGTCGAGGCGCGCGGGGTGGAGATGGCGACCGTCGCACTGGCCTGGCTGGCGCAACGGCCCACCGTGGTCGCGCCCATCGCGTCCGCGCGTACGGTCGGACAGCTCCCTCCGCTGCTCGCGATGAGCGACTTCCGGCTGACGGACGCGGAGATGACCGAGCTGACGGAGGCATCCGCCTGAATTCGGCGCCGTGACGCCTGTGTTAGGGGACGGGCGTCCCGGTGAGGGGCGGTGAGCCGGGACGCCCGCCGCCCCTCACCCCGGTCACCGACGGGCCGGTACGGGGACCCTCCTCCGGCACCGTCGGGGCGACCGCCACGGGGGTCGTCGTCAGCTCACGGTTCGCTTGTCGAGTGCCGCCCGGCGAAGCGGCCGGCTTTGATCCCGACAGTCCCCGGCTCCACGCGCTCGTCAACACACTGACCGGGCGGAGCGTGGACTTCTCCACCCTGTGGCGGCCGTGGCGGGCCCACGCCGTGCGCGGCAAGACCCAGGACGCCAAGCAGTTCAACCACCCCGACGTCGGCCCGCTCACCCTCACCTGTCAGGCCTTCGACGTCTGTGACGCCCCCGGCCAGCAACTCGTCATCTACCACGCCGAACCCGGCAGCCCCAGCGCCCAGGCGCTCTCCCCGCTCGGCACCATCGACGCCACGCCACGCCACACCACGCGACGGCAGACGGCACCAGTCGGATCAGAGGGCGCGGCCCAGCAGATCCAGGAGTGCTTTCCAGTGGCGGTCCGCGGCCCCGGCGTCGTGCGCCGCGGTGTCGGCCTGTGTGAAGCCGTGGTGGGCGCCGTCGTAGACCTCGGTGCGGTGGACGACACCCGCGGCGGTGAGGGCTTCCTCAAGGCGGTCGATCTGCTCCGGGGGCATCGCGGAGTCCTGGTCGGCGTGGCCGAAGTAGACCTCGGCGGTGATGCGGTCGGCGAGCAGATGGGGACTTTCCGGCGCCTCGCTCGCCAGGTACGCGCCATGGAAGCCCGCGATGGCGGCGACCCGGTCCGGATATGTGCCGGCGGTGCGCAGGGCCAGGCCGGCGCCCATGCAGTAGCCGGTGATGCCCACGGGTCCGTCCGTGGTCAGAGGCGAGGCACTCAGCCATTCGAGATAGGACCCGGCGTCACGCATGGCCGCCTCCGGTGTCAGCGACTGCATGGCGGGGCGGAGGTTCTGGAAGATCTCCGGGCGCTCGGCCGGGTTGATGAACTCGGGCAGTTCCACCACGGGAGCCCGTCCGTGGCGGTACATGACGTTGGGTACCAGGACGGTGTAGCCCGCCGCGGCGACACGGTCCGCCATCTTCGTCAAGTGCGGGCGCAGCCCGAAGGCGTCCATGTAGAACAGGACGGCGGGGTGCGGGACACCGTCGTCGGGGTGGGTCAGATAGGCGTCGGCGACGCCGTCCTGGGTGGGGATGTCGATGGTCGATCCGTGCACGGTGGTCATGCGCTGGCTCTCTTCGTCATGTGTGGTGGGTGTGACACCCGTCCATGACCTCGGTCATGGGGCGACCGGGATGGGTCCCGTCGGAAGCTCACGTTACGGAGCATCGCGACGAGGTGATCACCCGGCCTCCGGTGAAGCGGAAGGGGCTGGAAAGTGCTGGAAAGTACTGGAAACGGCTTGCGGGCGAGGCCTTTACCGGTCCGGTGAGCGTCTCCAGGCGTGAGAGGCCGGTCAGATGGCCGCCCAGCCGTCATCGACGGGCAGAATGGCGCCGTTGATGAAGGCCGCCGCTTCGGAGGCGAGGAAGAGGATGGCGGCGGCCTGCTCCTCGGCGCTGCCCATCCGGCCGATGTTGGCTCCTATGAGCTGTCCGATCGTCGCGGGGCCATGGGCTCCGGGGACCGCGTCGACCTTGACGTTCGTCGCGGTCGGGCCGGGCGCGATGGCGTTGGCGCGGATGCCCTGCTTCCGGTACATGACCGCGAGGTTCTTGACGAGCCCTATGACGCCGTGTTTCGAGGCGGTGTACGCGGCACCGGCCGCGCTGCCGCGGAGACCGGCTTCGGAGGCGGTGAAGATGATGGAGCCGCGCCCCGCCGCCAGCATGTGCGGCAAGGCCGCACGTGTGAGCATGAACGGTGCGGTCAGGTTGATGCGGAGTGTGCGCTGCCACTCGGTGTCGTCGGTGTCGCAGACGGCTGACATACGGTCCATGACACCGGCGTTGTTCACAAGGACGTCCACACCGCCGAAGGCCTCGACGGTCCTGCCCACGACCTCGTCGACCACCCGCTGGTCGCTGAGATCACCGACGACGGCCAACGCGGTGCCCTTCGCCCGCTCGATCTCCTCGACGGTCGCGGCGGCGCCCTCCTGGTCGAGATCGGCGACGAGAACGCTCGCGCCCTCGTCCGCGAACCTGAGAGCGGCGGCCCGCCCGATACCGGACGCCGCCCCGGTGACGATGACACCGCGTCCTGCCAGATCGGTGCTGATCATGGTGTGTTCCTTCCCGGCTTCCCGGCTTTCCGACTGATCGGCTTTCCCACTGACCGGCTTGCTGACGAGCGAGGCAACGGTCAGTCGGGAGCGGTGCTCCCGCTGCCCGCGGTGGCGCCGTGGGCCCGGGACGGTGACAGCCTCAGTACGGTGCCCTCGCCGTCGGCCGAGAGGAGGAGCGAGCCATCGGGCGAGGCGGCGAGGCCGGCGAACCGGATGGGCAAGCCCGGCATACCGTGGGTGAAGAGCGCCGGTTCGGTACGCGCGGCGAGGCCGGGGGGCGCTCCGACCGCCAAGCCCTCGGCGTCGATCCTGCTCTCCCCCGTGGTGAGGGAGATGGCCCGCAGCCGGCGCGGCTCGGTCTCCACCGTGAACAACTCCTCGCCCAGGACGGCCAGTCCCTGCGGCGCGCCGAGCCCCTCCGCGACGGCCGTCGTCTCCCCGTTGTCGATCCGGAACACCGCCCCGGTCCGGTCGTCACTGACGTAGCAGCGCCACTCCGCGTCGAAGGCTATGTCCACGGGGTGTTCGAGTCCGTCGGCGAGTACGGTGACGGTGTCGTGCTCATCGATGGCCAGGACCCGGCCCGCGTCCGACTCCGCGACGACGAGCCGGCCGCCGGGGTCCACCGCGATTCCCATGGGCCGGTTCAGTCCTCTCGCCCGTACCCGTGTCGTCCGGTGCTCGGAGTCGTAGGTCCGGACCTCGCCGTACTGCGATGTGAGGTGCAGGAGTGTGCCCTCCGCGGCGATCCCGTGGGCGAAGGGCATGAGGGCGTGTGTCGTCACACCACTCCCGTCGCCCTCCACCGGACTCTCGGGGTCGGCCAGCCGGTAGTGGTCGGCCGCGTAGACCGTGCCCGCCAGATCGACCGTCACCCCGAAGGGGCCGTCGAGTCCGCGGGGAACGATTTCCCGGGTCCGCCCGTCGGGGTGCATCTCGGTGACGCCGCCACTCGCGAAGCTGGAGACGAACATGCGGTTCTCCGCGTCGAAGGCCGCGTTGTCCAGGCCCACGACACCGCTGGTGACGATCGAACGGGAGCCGGTTCCGTGCAGGTCGACCCGGGTGACGATGCCGGCCGTGCCGCGTGACAGGACGGTCATGACGCCACCCCGGTCGAAGCGTACGGCGACCGGTTCGTGCACGTCCTCCGCGACCAGTTCCGGTGTACCGCCCTCGGGAGACAGACGCCAGACCTGATTGCTGATCATGTGCGGGTAGTACAGATGACCGTCCGGGCCGAGTTGCATCGCGTTGCCCAGGGCCAGTCCGTCGGTCAGCACCACCGGGTCACGGCCGTCGGGGAACAGCTCCATCAGCCGGCCGTTCATCCTCATCTCGTTGACGAAGAGCCGGTCTCCGACACAGGTGATGCCGTTGGGGACCTTCATCCGATCGGACACGAGGCTGTATTCGCCGTGCGGAGTACGCCGCCACACCCTGCCGGGCACCAGGTCGGCGATATACATCGAGCCGTCCGCCCCGAAGGCGAGGTCGTCGGGGGACTGGACCGGACCGTCCATCGGCACTACCACCTCGACGTCCCCGCTGACCGGGTCCACGGCGCTGATCTGGCCGGCGAGGAACTGTGCCACGTAGAGACGCCCGTCGGGACCGAAGGCGACACCGTTCGAACCCCACAGCGGATTCGGCGGATTGAGCCTCTTCACCTTCCAGCGGCTGCTCGTGGGTCGCTCACGGCCGGTCTCGTCGTACCGGCTGGGAAATGCGGTCTCCGGCTCCGTCACCTTCTCGCCCCGCCTCACTCGGACCCGACGAGGACATCCGTCATCCCGCCGTCCTCGCGCCAGCGCCTGAGCAGTTCATGGAACGCGACGGGCCCGTCCCCGTAGGACTGGCCGCGCTCGCGTGGCATGCCCTCGTTGTTGTAGTAGCCGGGGGTGCACTCGGCCTGGAAGGTGTAGAGGTCGGCGGTCTTCCGACGGATCGTGGCCACCCAGGCCGCCTCCGCCTCACCGGAAGGCTCCACGTAGCGGGCCCGCCTCTCGCGCGCCTGGGCGACGACTTCGGCCACATGGATCGCCTGTTCGTCGAGGACATGGGCGAAGTTGACGGCACTGGCGTTCTGCAGCGGCCCGAGCTGGAAGAGATTGGGGAAGCCGTGGCTGTAGAACCCGTGCAGCGTCTTCGGACCGTTCTTCCACGCCTCGGCCAGGGTGACGCCTCCCCTGCCGTGCACCGGCAGGGATCCGTTGAGGATGCCGGAGGCACCGACCTCGAAGCCGGTCGCGAAGATGACGCAGTCGACCTCGTAGGCGACCCCGCCGACCACGACGGCGTTCTCGGTGACGCGTTCCACGCCGTGGCTGTCGGCCGTGTCGACCAGGGTGACGTTCGGCCGGTTGAACGTCTGGAGATAGGTGTCGCTGAACGTGGGCCGCTTGCACATGTAGCGGTACCAGGGCTTGAGCGTCTCCGCCGCCGACGGATCCTCGACGACGGCGTCGACCCGGGCGCGGATCTCGTTCATCTTCTGGAAGTCGGCCATCTCGTACGCGTGCTCCCGCTCGTCCGCCGGAACATCCGCGTAGCTGTTGGTCGGGATGAGTTTCTGCTGGAGCCGGGCGCTGCTGGTCCAGCCGTCATCGACCAGATCCTCGTCCGCCCGGCCGCCCGTGACCAGCGTGAGGAAGTTGTCCATGCGGCGGCGCTGCCAGCCGGGGGTCAGTGAAGCGGCCCAGTTCTCGTCCGTGGGGCGGTTGCCGCGCGTGTCGACCGAGGAGGGCGTGCGCTGGAACACGTACAACTGCTCCGCGCCGGCCCCGAGATGGGGTACGCACTGGATGGCGGTCGCGCCGGTGCCGATCAGGCCGACACGTTTGCCGGCGAGCCGGTGCAGATTCCCGTCGGCGTCACCGCCGGTGTACGCGAAGTCCCAGCGGCTGGTGTGGAACGTATGTCCCTTGAAGGTCTCGATGCCGGGGATGCCGGGGAGTTTCGCCTGACTGAGCGTTCCACTGGCCACCACCACGTAGCGCGCCCGCATCCGGTCACCGCGGTCGGTGCCGACGATCCACTCCGACTCGTTCTCGTCCCAGCGTAATTCGGTCGCCCGGGTCTGGAAACAGGCGTCGCGGTACAGATCGAAGGTCCGTCCCACGGCCCGCGCGTGCTGCCGTATCTCCTCGCCGGGCGCGTACTTCCACTTCGGTATGTAGCCGACCTCTTCGAGCAGCGGCATATAGATGTACGACTCGATGTCGCAGTGGATGCCGGGGTACCGGTTCCAGTACCAGGTCCCGCCGAAGTCTCCGCCCTGCTCGATCACCCGGATCGAGTCCACGCCCGCCTGGCGCAGGCGCGCGCCGGCGAGCAGTCCGCCGAGTCCGCCACCGACGACGACGGCCTCGACCCGGTCGTGCAACGGGTCGCGGGAGAACGACGGATCGGCGTGCGGGTCGTCGGCGTAGTAGCCGAACCGCCCGGCCGTGCGCTGGTATTGCCGGGTGCCCTCGGGCCGGATCCTGCGGTCCCGTTCGGCGCGGTAGCGGGCCCGGAGCGCCTCGGGGTCGAACCCGGGATCCTGCGGGCCGGTGGGGGAGGGTGAGGTGTGGGGGGCGGACATAGGGGTGTCCTGTTCCTCTCTGCAGACCGTGGTGGTGAGCCACTGGAGCGGCCTCCGTAGCCTCACAAAAATCTTCCCATTGCGCAAGATTGCCCTGTGTGCATGTTTGCGCTCCGGGGCTATGCTCACCGGGTGATGTCCGCAGGTCTGCGTGAACGGAAGAAGGCGGCGACCCGTCAGGCACTCCATGACGCGGCCGTACGCCTCGCCATGGAGCACGGGGTGGAGAACCTCACGGTCGAGGCGATCGCCGACGCGGCCTTCGTCTCCCGGCGCACGTTCTCCAATTACTTCTCCAGCAAGGAACAGGCGCTGTTCCACCGTGACCGGACACAAGTGGCGCGGCTGGTCGAACTCGTCCACGCCCGCCCCGAGATCGAATCCCCCCTGGAGGCGCTGACCCGGGCCGCCGAGCAGATGAGCGGCGAATGGCCGGTGAGCGCCGCCGATGAGCAACGCTACCGAACGCTGCGGACGCATCCCGCGCTGCTTCCCGAACTGGTCGCCACCTACACCGCGTTCGAACGAGATCTGGCCACCGTGGTGGAGCAGCGCTTCCGTGCCGGACCGGACGCCGGTCTTCAGGCCCGGTTTCTGGCCGCGGCCTTTCTGGCGGTACTCCGCGTCGTCGGCCAGGCGGCACTTGAGCGGCCCGACCGGAACGTCATCGACCTCATCCACCTGGCCACCCCGCTGACCTGGCAGAACCTCCGCTGAGAGCGGGTGCTCCGCTGTCGCGGCGCTCAGTCCCGGCAGGCCTTCATCACGCGCGGTCCCGGTAGGCCTTCATCAGGTACAGCCAGACCTCGCTGATCGAGGGGAAGCAGGGCACGGCGTGCCAGAGCCGTTCGACGGGGACCTGACTGGCGACGGCGACGGTGGCGGAGTGAAGGAGCTCGCTGACACCCGGGCCGGCGAAGGTCACCCCGAGCAGATGGCCGCGGTCGAGGTCGACCACCATACGGGCCCGGCCCTGGTAGCCGTCGGCGTACAGATCCGCCCCGACGACCTCGCCGAGGTCGACATCGACGACCTTCACGCGGTGACCGGCCCGCTCGGCCTGTTCGGCGGAGAGGCCGACCGCCGCCGCCTCCGGGTCGGAGAAGAAGACCTGCGGTACCGCGTGCCGGTCCGCGGTGGTGGCGTGGGCACCCCAGGGCGAGGTGTCGAGCGGCTGTCCGGTGGCGCGGGCGCCGATGGCGTCGCCGGCGATCCGTGCCTGGTACTTGCCCTGATGGGTGAGGAGGGCGTGGTGGTTCACATCGCCCATCGCGTACAGCCAGCCGGCCTCGACGTCCCGCACCCGGCAGGTCTCGTCGGTCTCCAGCCAGGACCCGGGGGTGAGGCCCACCGTCTCCAGGCCGATGTCGTCCGTGCGCGGGGTCCTGCCGATGGCGAACAGCACCTCGTCGGCCTCCAGTTCGCCGCCGTCGTCCAGCGTCAGAGTGACCGGTCCGGTGCCGCCCGGACGGCTCAGCCGGGTGACGGAGACATTGACGCGCACGTCCACCCCGGCCTCCTTGAGCCCGTTGGCGACCACTTCACCGGCGAAGGGCTCCATCCGGGGCAGCAGACCGGGGCCGCGGGACAGCAGGGTGACCGCGGCTCCCAGGCCCTGCCAGGCGCTGGCCATCTCCACACCGACACCGCCGGCGCCGACGACGGCGAGCCGTCCGGGCACCGTGCTGGAGTCGGTGGCCTCGCGATTGCTCCAGGGCCGGGCCTCGGCGACACCGGGCAGGTCGGGCAGTACGGCGTCGCTGCCGGTGGTCACGGCCACGGCGTGCCGGGCGGTCAGTACCACCGGCGCGCCGTCGGAGGGGGTGACGGCGACCCGGCGCGGCCCGTCCAGCCGCCCATGGCCGCGGACCAGCTCGGCGCCGATGCCCGCGAGCTGGTCGGCCTGTCCGCCGTCGTCCCAGTTGTGCACAAAACGGTTGCGGCGGGCGAACACACCCGTCGCGTCGACCGGACCGGAGACCGCCTCGTGCGCGCCTTCGACACGGCGGGCGTCCCCGACGGCGACGACCGGGCGCAGCAGTGCCTTGCTCGGGATGCACGCCCAGTAGGAACACTCGCCGCCGACCAGTTCCTTCTCCACCACCGCGACACTCAGTCCGGCGGCGCGGGCCCGTTCGGCGGCGATCTGGCCGACAGGGCCCGCGCCGATGACGATCACGTCGTACGTGTTCTCCGCCGGGACTCCTGCTGCTTCGCTCATGATCCGCTCCCATCCTTCGCATCTTCCGCCGCGGGGCCGCGCCCGCCATCGGACCACACGGTGCGAGGGAGTGAGCGTGCACGACATGCCAGGACGGAGGAAGACCACCGCGAAGAAGACCTCCCCGCTTCGGCCGGTTGCCCGTCCGCTTCCGCCGGTCGCCTGCCCGGCGTGCGTCAGGGCGTGTCAGGACGCGTCAGCGCGCTTCGGCCGTGGTCGGGAAGCTCCTCGTACGGCGCTCCGTCAGGAGGGCGTCGCGTATCTCGCCCGCCCTCACCGCCGTATTGGACAGCAGGGTCGAGGTGATTCCGTGGGTGTGCTCGGTGCCGCCCTGGAGATAGACGCCCGCCGTCACATTCGGGGCGGTCACGACCCGGTGGTCCCGGCCGACCAGGAGCGCGTCCTCCTCGTCGCGCAGACAGAGCTTGCCGATCCCCCCGAGGCGTTCACCGAGATCCTGCGGCCGGTAGCCCGTGGCGTGGACCAGGATGTCGGCGGCGAGCACTTCCCGCTCACCGGTCGGCAGGTACTCCACGGTGACGTCGAGCCGGTCGTCGTGTGTCTCGACCTCGCGGATCCGGGAGACGTTCAGCATGCGCAGCCGAGGCCTGCCCTGCACCTTCTCCTGGTACATGGTCCGCGACAGGGACTCGATCAGGTCCATGTCCACCACGGAGTAGTTGGTGGAGCGGTGGTAGTCGAAGAGCGACTGCTTCACTCCGCGCGGCGCGTTGTAGTAGATGTCGACGGCCTCGGGATCGAAGATCCGGTTGGCCATGGGGCTGTCGTCGGCCGGGGTGTAGCCGTATTTGGCGAATACCGAACAGATCTCCGCGTCGGGGAAGTTGCGGTGCAGATAGTCGACGGCCTCCGCCGCGCTCTGCCCGGCGCCGAGCACCACGGCGCGCCGCACCGGAGTGTGACGGCCGGTCAACTCGGCCACCCTGGGGATCAGTTCGCTGTTGTGCCAGATACGGTCCGACAGGGCGGTGTCCGGCGGCAGATGGGGCTCCATACCGGTGGCGACCACGACATTGCGGGCCCGGCGCACGATCAGCCGCTCGGGGTCGGCCGGATCGCGGGTGCCGATGTCCAGCCAGCGCACCTCGCCCCCGACCGTCACCGGTTCCACCGAGACGACCTCGGAACCGTAGGTCACGAGACCGCCGACCCGGGCCGCGGCCCATTCGAAGTAGTCGTGGAACTCGATGCGCAGCGGGAACAGCGTCTTCTGGTTGAGGAAGTCCACCAGCCTGCCCCGGTCGCTCAGATACGACAGGAAGCTGAAGTCGCTCGTCGGATCCCGCATCGTGACCAGGTCCTTGAGGAAGGAGACCTGCATCGTGGCGTCGTCGATCAGCATGCCCCGGTGCCAGCCGAAACGGGGTTGCTTCTCCAGGAATCCGGCACTTATCCGTTCATTGTCCGGATTCCGTGCGTTGTGCTCCTGGACTGCTATCGCGAGAGCCAGGTTCGACGGCCCGAAGCCGATACCCAGTACGTCATGGATGAAGTCCGGCCCGCTCTGCAGTGGGTTCACCGCGTCATCGCCTCCCTAAGTGATTACATATTAGGTAAGGTAAGGCTTACCTTGCAATGTTTGAGGAAGGATTCACCATGCGGGTCGTCATGTTCGGCTACCAAACCTGGGGTCACCGGACCCTCCAAGCGTTGCTGGACTCCGAGCACGAAGTGGTCCTGGTCGTGACCCACCCCAAGAGCGATCACGTCTACGAGAAGATCTGGGACGACTCGGTGGCCGAACTGGCCGAGAAGCACGGCGTACCCGTACTTCTGCGGAACAGGCCCGACGACGAGGAACTGCTGCGGACACTGCGCGAGGCGGCACCCGACATCATCGTGGCGAACAACTGGCGTACCTGGCTGCCCCCGGAGATCTTCGACCTGCCCCCGCACGGCACGCTCAACGTCCACGATTCGCTGCTGCCGGCCTACGCGGGTTTCTCCCCGCTGATCTGGGCGCTGATCAACGGAGAGCCGGAGGTCGGCGTCACCGCTCACCGGATGGACGGTGAACTCGACGCCGGTGACGTCGTGTTCCAGCGGTCCGTGCCGGTCGGGGCCACCGACACCGCCACGGATCTCTTCCACAGGACGGTCGACCTCATCGGGCCGATCGTGACGGACTCGCTCGACGCCATCGCCTCCGGCACCGCCCGCTGGGTCCCGCAGGACCGCTCCAGGGCCAGCTTCTTCCACAAGCGTTCCATCGAGGACAGCCGGATCGACTGGTCCTGGCCCGCCGAGGACCTGGAGCGGCTGATCCGCGCCCAGTCGGACCCCTATCCCAACGCCTTCACCCATCACCGCGGCCGGCGCATACGGATCGTCTCGGCGGCGCTCTCGCAGGCCCGTTACGGCGGCACCCCCGGCCGGATCTTCATCCGCGAGGGCGACGGTGTGGTCATCGTCGCCGGTCCCGACGCGCGTACGGGCCGGAGCAAGGGTCTTGTCATCAGGCGCCTGCGGACCGAGGACGGCACCGAACACGCCGCCACGGACTACTTCCGCACGATGGGCGGCTACCTGACCGCCCGCCCGTGAACGGGTTCCCCGCCCCGGCGGCGCTGGAGCGGCTGCGCGGCCGGACCGTCGTCGTCAAGTTCGGTGGCAGCGCGATGGTGGACGAGGAGCTGACGCGCGCCTTCGCGGACGATGTCGTGAGGCTGCGCCGCGCCGGTGTGCGGATGGTCGTCGTGCACGGCGGCGGGCCTCAGATCAGTGCCCAGCTCAAGCGTCTCGGGATCGGTTCACACTTCGCGGCCGGCCTTCGGGTGACCACCCCGGAGACGATGGACGTCGTACGGATGGTGCTCTCCGGCAAGGTGCAGCGCCGGCTCGTCGGCCTGCTCAACGAGCACGGACCGTACGCCGTCGGTCTGACCGGCGAGGACGCGCACACCCTCGTCGCCGAGCGGCGGTACGGCGAAGTGGGCGGCGAGGCCGTCGACATCGGCCTGGTCGGGAACATCACCAAGGTCGACACCACGTTCGTGCGGATGCTGCTGGACCACGGTCATATCCCCGTCATCTCACCGGTGGCGCGCGGGGAGTCCGGGGAGGTCTACAACATCAACGCCGACACGGCCGCGGGCGCGATCGCGGTCGCCCTGGAGGCCGGGACACTGGTGGTCCTCACCGATGTCGCGGGTCTGTACGCCCACTGGCCGGAGAGCGACCGGATCGTCGAGCGGCTCACCGCAGGCGACCTGGACCTGCTGCTGCCGGGGCTGGACGGGGGCATGCTGCCGAAGATGGAGGCGTGCGGGAACGCCGTCCGGGCCGGAGTCCGTACGGCGCGGGTCCTCGACGGCAGGGTCGCCCATGCCCTGCTGACCGGTCTGCTCCACCCGGGGCGCGGCGGTACGACGGTCCTCCCGGACACGGCGCCGGAGAACGGGGATACGGAGAGCCCGCCTCCGCTCCGCCCGACGGGCACGGTGCCGGTGTCCTGATCCGGACGGCGGCGCGGGGCCCGGGTACGGACGGGCCCCGCGCCGCCGCCGTCCAGGCCCTAGCCGAACGACGCGGGGGCGGCGGGCCGTTCCGTGGTGTCGGCGGCGGGCTGGTCCGGTGTGTCGGCGGTCCGGTCCGGTGTGTCGGCGGCCGGCCCCGAGGGCGTGTCGTGGTGGCGGCTCACCGGGATGACCATCGGCGTTCCGCTGACCGGATCGGTGACCACCTGGCAGCGCAGCCCGAAGACGTCCTCGACCGTCTGAGCGGTGATCACCTCGGCCGGAGCGCCCTCCGCCGCGATCGCGCCCGCCTTCATCGCGATGACGTGATCGGCGTAACGGCAGGCCTGGTTGAGATCGTGCAGCACCATGACGACCGTGCGCTTCTCGTGCCGGTTGAGGTCCTTGACCAGATCCAGCACGTCGATCTGGTGTGCCAGGTCGAGATAGGTCGTCGGCTCGTCCAGCAGCAGTACGGGCGTGCCCTGGGCGACCGCCATCGCGATCCACGCGCGCTGCCGCTGTCCGCCGGAGAGTTCGTCCACGGGACGGTCCGCGAGATCCGTCATGGCGGTGGCGCGCAGCGCGTCGTGGACGGCCTGCTCGTCGCTCTTCGACCACTGCCGCCACCAGGTCTGGTGCGGTGAACGGCCGCGGCCGACCAGGTCGACGACCGTCAGCCCCTCCGGTGCGACCGGGCTCTGCGGCAGTATGCCGAGCCGCTGGGCCAGCTCCCGGGTCGGGATGGAGTGCAGGGCGAGACCGTCGAGCTGTACGGAACCGGCGCGCGGCGACAGCAGCCGGGCGAGCGCCCGCAGCAGCGTGGACTTCCCGCACGCGTTGGCCCCGACGATCGCGGTGATCCGCCCCGGCGGTATCGCCACATCGAGGCCGTCGACGACCACACGGTTGTCGTACGCCAGCCGCAGGCCCTCGGCCCGCAGATCCGGACCGTCGTGAGGTACGGGTTTCGATGACACGGGTTCAGCCTCCTGAGCCGACGCGGTTGGCACGGACGAGCAGCCAGAGCAGGACCGGGGCGCCGAGCACTCCGGTGACGACGCCGACCGGGAGTTCGGTGCCCGGGATCACCTCGCGCGCGAGCAGATCGGCGGAGAGCACCATCAGAGCGCCGGTGAGACCGGCCGCGACCGGCGGGGGCCAGGCGGTACCGGCCAGCCGCTGGGCGACCTGGGGCGCGGCCAGCGCCACGAAGGCGACCGGGCCCGCGGCGGCCGTACCGAACGCGATCAGTCCGACGCCCGTGAGCAGGGTGGCCAGACGGACCGCCTGTACGGGCGTGCCCAGCCCCTTCGCCACGTCGTCGCCGAGCTGGAGCGTTCTCATCCAGCGGCCGAGCAGCAGCGCGACCGGTACCAGTACGGCCAGCGCGGTCGCCAGCGGCCCGACGGCGTTCCAGTCACGCCCGTTGAGGTTGCCGACGAGCCAGCCGAGCGATGCCTGTGCCTCGAACTGGCCGCCGTGCGCCATCAGATAGTCCGTGAGACTGGTGCAGACCCAGGAGACGCCGATGCCGACGAGCACGATCCGGTAGCCGGTCGTTCCGCGCTTCCAGGCCAGGACGTACACCAGCAGTGCGGTGGCCAACGCGCCGAGCAGGCCCAGCGACTGGGTGCTCAGACCCGCGTCCCAGCCGAGGACGATCCCGGCCACCACGGCGGCACCGGCGCCCTGGGTGATGCCGATCATGTCCGGGCTGGCGAGCGGATTGAGTGTCATGGTCTGGAAGAGGGCACCGGAGACGCCGAACGCGATACCGACGAGCAGCCCGGTCATCGCCCTCGGCAGCCGCAGCTCATGAACGATGAGATCGGTGCCCGGATCGCCGGACCCGGCCAGGGACCGCATCACCTCGGTGATGCCGATCGGGACCTCGCCCACGGATATGCCGAGGCAGAACACCAGGAAGCCGACGAGCGCCAGACAGACGGCGACGACGACCAGCCGGGGCCGGATCACACCGGAGACCGGCGGGCGGGCCAGCCGGAAGGCGATACGGGCGGGGAGCCGGGGCCCGGTACGGGCGGGGGTGGGGGTACGGGGGGACAGCAGACCGGACATGTTCACAGCTCCGCGAGTCGGCGGCGGCGGACCATCGCGATGAAGAACGGGCCGCCGATGAAGGCGACGAGGACGCCGGCCTGGATCTCGACCGGCCGTGCGACGAGACGTCCGGCGATATCGGCGAGGAGCAGCAGGCACGGGGCGAGCACGGCCGACAGCGGAAGGAGCCACCGGTGGTCGGGGCCGATCCCGGCCGCCTGGGTGAGGATACGCGCGATGTGCGGGACGACGAGACCGACGAAGACCACGGGCCCGATGACCGCCACCGCCCCGCCGGTGAGCAGTGTGACGGCGAGCACCCCCACCACCCGGATCAGACCGAGACGCGTTCCCAGCGCGGCCGCCACATCGTCACCGAGGGCGAGGCTGTTGAGCGCGGGGGCCATGGACAGGGCGAGTACGGCGCCGACGGCGAGGAACGGCAGCACCTGGACGAGGCTGTCGCCGTTCTGGTTGGCGAGCGAGCCCGCCTCCCAGAAGCGGAACCGGTTCAGGGCGTCGGGATCGGTGAGGACGATGGCGCTGGTGAGGGAGGAGAGCAGGGAGGTGATGGCGACGCCGGCCAGCGCCAGCTTCACCGGCGTCGTACCGGACCGGCCCAGTCCGCCCAGCAGATACACCAGCACACTGGCGAACAGCGCACCCGCGAAGGCGAACCAGATGTATCCGTAGACGGTGCTCAGTCCGAACACCCCGACGGAGACCACGATGGCGAAGGCCGCGCCCGCGCTGACGCCGAGCACACCGGGATCGGCCAGCGGGTTGCGCGTCAGGGCCTGCATCAGACAGCCGGACAGCCCGAGGGCCGCTCCCGCCGCCAGCCCGAGCGCGGTACGCGGCAGGCGGACGGACCAGATGACACTGTCGATCCGGGAGTTCGGGGGATTCCCGAAGAGGGTCGACACCACCTGGTCGAGGGGAACGCTCAGGGCACCGAACGCGATGGACAGCAGGCACAGAGCGATCAGGGCGGTGCCGGGCAGCGCCACCAGCAGCACCGCGCGAGGCGCCCTGAGCACTGCGCGAGGGGTATTCGCCCCGGTCACCGGGCTCTCTCCACGTCAACGTCCTTACTTCGGGGCCGGGCCCTCACCTTAGCCAGCGCCTCCGCGCCCCGAAGATGAGTGCCTCTATGTGATTAGGTAACCCTTACCTTAGTATGACGGCGACCCGGGCTCGACCCGGGGACTGATCTGCTTGGGGAGGCGCGGCCAACGTGTCGGGTATCGAAGAAGTCATCGGGTACTGGCGTGACTTGCCGGCCGTGTCCTCGGCCGAGACAGCGCTGCCGACCGATCGTCCGTATCCCGCGGTGTGCTCGGGGAACCGGGCCGTACGGACCAGGAGCATGGCCGTACGGACGACGAGCGAGACCTCTCTCGCCGCCTTCTTCGCGCTCCTGCACCGCTACAGCGGCGCGGCTGGCATCACCGTCGGACACGAGGCGCTGCCGGTCCATGTCCACCTCGGCGACGCTCCGTCGTTCCATGAGCTGGTGGAGCGGGTGACCGAGGCGCGGGCCGCCGCCGGGGAGCACCGGCTTGCGCTGTCCGTGCTCGTCGACGAGCTGCGGCCCGAGCCCACACGCGCGGGCGGACACTTCTTCAACACCGCCTTCGACATCGCCGCCGCCGTCGCGCCCGGCGCGGACCCGGAGCCCGAGACGGACCCGGCCACGGACACCGGCCCCGGGACTCCCGTCGGCGGCGCTCGGACGGAGGAGCTGACCGGCCCGCTGGACCTGGCGCTGAGTGTGGCGCCGGGATCGGTCTGGGTGACGTACCGTCAGGACCTCTTCGACGAAACGACCGTCGACCGGTTGCTGGGCCACTACGAGACCCTGCTGACGGACGGACTCGCCCGCCCCGGCACAGCGGTCGCCGAGCTGGAACTGACCACCGCGGCGGAGCGGCGGCAACTGCTCGTCGAGCGGAACGCCACCGAGCACTCCGTCCCGGCCGCCACCTGGCCCGCCATGTTCGCGGAGCAGGTCGAGCGGCACCCCGACGCGATCGCCCTCGTCTTCGAGGACGAGCGGTACACCTACGCCGAGCTGGACGAGCGGGCCAACCGGCTCGCCCACGCGCTGATCGCCCGTGGTGCGGGCCCCGAGCGGGTCGTGGCCCTCGCCCTGCCCCGCTCCGCCGAACTGATCGTCGCCGAGGTCGCCGTACTGAAGTCCGGCGCCGCGTATCTGCCCGTCGACCTCGACTACCCGGCGGACCGGATCGCGTACATGCTGGCGGACGCCGAGCCCGTCTGTCTGCTGACCACGGCGGGGTCCGCCGGCGACCTCCCGACGGAGGACGGAGTCGCCCGCTTCCTCCTCGACCTCCCGGAAACCGCCGCCGAGCTGGCCGGGCGTCCCGCGCACGATCCCACCGACGCCGACCGCGGCGGTGCGCTGTCCGTCCTGAACGCCGCGTACGTCATCTACACCTCGGGATCCACCGGCCGGCCCAAGGGCGTCGTCCTCGCCCACACCGGCGTCGCCAAACTCGTCGCCACACAGAGCGAACGCTTCGGCATCGGACCGCACAGCCGCGTACTGCAATTCGCCTCGCCCAGCTTCGACGTGGCCTTCTGGGACCTCTGTCTCGGACTGCTCTCCGGCGGACGTCTCGTCGTCGTACCGAGCGAACTCCGTGTCCCCGGTGTGCACCTCGCGGACTACGCGAACGCGCACGGGATCACCTTCATGATCCTGCCGCCCGCCCTGCTCGCGGCGATGCCCGAGGACGCCCGGCTGCCCGCCACCGCGACTCTGCTGGCCGGTACCGAGCGGGTCTCACCCGAGCTGGTGGGCCGGTACGCGCGCACCCGGATGATGTTCAACGCGTACGGTCCGACCGAGGCCACCACCAACTCCACCCTCGGTCTGTGCGACCCCGACACCCCGGCCGGCGCGGTCGTCCCCATCGGTGTCCCCGACCCCGGCACCCGGGCCTATGTCCTCGACGCACGGCTGCGGCCCGTCCCGGACGGTGTGCCAGGTGAGCTGTACCTCGGCGGCGCGGGACTCGCCCGCGGCTATCTCGGCCGGCCCGGCCTCACCGCCGAGCGGTTCGTCGCCGACCCCTTCGGCGCGCCCGGCGAGCGGCTCTACCGCACGGGCGACCTGGTCCGCTGGAAGGCCGACGGACGGCTGGAGTTCCTCGGCCGCGCCGACACCCAGATCAAGATCCGCGGCTTCCGTGTCGAACCGGGCGAGATCGAGTCGGTGCTGCGCGGGCACCCCGCGGTCGACCAGGTCTCGGTCGTCGCCCGCGAGGACCGGCCGGGGGAGCGCAGGCTCGCCGCGTACATCGTCCCCTCGCTCGACAGCGGGCCGGGCGACGGGACCGCCCAGGTCGAGGAGTGGAAGGATCTCCACGAACTGTTCTACAGCGCCGCCGGATCCGAGGGCCGGAGCGAGGGCACGTCCGTCCGCGAGAACTTCGCGGGCTGGAACAGCATGTACGACGGCGCCCCCATCCCCGTCGACGAGATGCGCGAGTGGCGCGACGCCACGATCGACCGTATCCGTGAACCGGGCACCCCCCGAAGGGTTCTGGAGATCGGTGTCGGCAGCGGACTGATCCTGTCCCGCCTCGCACCGGACTGCGAGACGTACTGGGGTACGGACGTCTCGCACGAAGCGGTACGGGCGCTGCGCGCCCAGGTGGACGCGGTGCCCGGCCTGGCCTCCCGGGTGGAGCTGAGCGCCCGGCCCGCCCATGACACCGACGGCCTGCCCGAGGGCTTCTTCGACACGGTCGTCATCAACTCGGTGGCCCAGTACTTCCCGAGCGCGGACTATCTGTCCGACGTGCTGCGCAAGGTCGCGGCGCTGCTGGCGCCCGGCGGCAGGGTCTTCGTGGGCGACATACGCAACCTCCGTCTGCTGCGCACCCTGCGCGCCGCCGTGGAGAGCCGGCGGCCGGCCGTCTCCGAGGACCCGGACAAGACGGCCCTGCGGGCGGCGGTGGAGCGCTCGGTGAGCTGGGAGGGCGAACTGCTCCTGGACCCCGACTACTTCACCGATCTGCCGGGGCTGCCGGACTTCGAGGCGGACGTGCTCGTCAAGCGCGCCACGCACCACAACGAACTGAGCCGCTACCGGTACGACGTGGTGCTGCGCGCGCGGGAGACGGCTCAGGCCGGCCCGGTCCGCACCGGCCCGCAGGCCACCGCGGAGAGCGAAGTGCGCTGGTCCGGGATCGACGGCCTCGCCGCGCTGGACGAGCTGCTGACCACCCGGCCCGTCCGGGTCCGTGTCACGGGCGTGCCCAACGGGCGCCTCGGGGAGGACCTTTCGGCGCTGCGCGCCCTGGAGGACAGCAGCACCCCCGCCCCCGACGGCATCGACCCGGAGGCCTTCCACGCGCTCGCGGGCCGACACGGCTACCGCTGCGCGGTCACCTGGAACGGACACGCCGACGACGGCCGTCTCGATGTCGTGCTCGTCGAGGGCCGGGCGCCTCTCGGCCCGTCGTACCGGCCGGGCGGGACCTTCCCGTACGCCAACAGGCCCGCGCCCTTCCGCGACATCACCGCGCTGATGAGGACCCTGCGCGCCCACAGCGCGGAACGGCTCCCCGAGTACATGGTGCCGTCGGCCTTCGTACCGCTCGACCGGCTGCCCGTCACCCCCAGCGGAAAGCTCGACGAGAAGGCGCTGCCCGCACCGGACTACGGGGCCCTCAGCTCCGGCCGGGCCCCGCGCGACGCCCGCGAGGAACTGCTCTGCCGGCTCTACGCCGAGGTGCTCGGACTGCGGTCGGTCACCATCGACGACGACTTCCTCGCGGTCGGCGGCGACAGCATCAACGCCATCCAGCTGCTCGTCCGGGCCCGCGAGGCGGGTGTCCGGCTCACCACACGGGATGTCTTCCGGCACCGTACGGTCGCCGCCCTCGCGGCCGTCGCCGTCGACCGTACGGAGGAGGGCACCGAGGCCGCCGACGGTCCTCTCCTCGCCCTCACTCCGGACGAGATCGCCGAGATCCAGGGCGCGGAACCCCTGCTCATCGAGGAACTGCTGCCGCTCGCCCCGCTCCAGCAGGGCTTCCTCTACCACGCCCTCGCAGGCGGCTCCGACGCCGACGCGTACACCGTCCAGCAGATCATCGAGCTCGCCGGACCGGTGGACGGCGAAGCCCTGCGCGCCGCGGCGCGGACCCTCCTCGACCGCCATGCCCCGCTGCGCGCGGCCTTCCGGCAGTACGGCGCCGACGGCGCCGCCGCGCAGATCATCGCGGGCGGTCTCACACTGCCGTGGCGTGAGGTCGATCTGTCGGCCCAGGACGAGTCCGTCAGGACATCGCTCGCCGAGGCCGTCGCCGCCGACGAACGGTCCCACCGCTTCGATCCGGCCCGGCCGCCGCTGCTGCGCTGCGCACTCGTACGGTACGGTCCCGAGCGCAGCGCGCTCATCCTGACGTTCCATCACATCATCGCGGACGGCTGGTCGTTGCCGGTACTGCACCGTGAGCTGATGGCCGCGTACGGCGGCGGCGCCTCCGTACTGCCCGAGGTCGCCCCGTACCGCAACCATCTGCGGCGCGTCGCCGCTCTCGACCGCGAGGCCGCCCGCGCGACCTGGCGCACCGCGCTGTCCGGTCTCGACGAGCCGACCCGGCTGGTGCGGACCCCGGCCGGCAGCGCGCCGATCCGGCCCGGACAGATCCGGATCGAGCTCTCCGAGCGGACCACCGGACGGCTGGCCGCGCGGGCACGTGAACTCGGGATCACCCTCGGTACCGTCGTCCAGGGCGCGTGGGGCCTGCTGCTCGGCAGGCTCACCGGCCGGCAGGACGTGGTGTTCGGCACGACCGTCTCCGGACGTGACGGCGAGGTCGACGGCATCGAGTCGATGGTGGGCCTGTTCATCAACACCCTGCCGACCCGGTTCGTCTGGCAGCCGGCCGACACACTCGCGGCGCTGCTCGGCCGCCTCCAGGACGAGCAGGCCCAGCTGCTGAACCACCAGCACCTCGGACTGGCGGAGATCCAGCGGATCGCGGGCCTCGGGGGCAGCGGCGAACTCTTCGACACACTGCTCGTGTTCGAGAACTATCCGGCCGACACCGATCTGCGGGACCCGTCGGACACGATCCGTATCACCGGCCACGAGTTCCACGACGCCGTCCACTACCCCCTGGCCCTCATCGTGAAGCCGGGCCGACGGCTCGATCTGCGCCTCAAGCACCACGCCGAGCGGCTGAGCGGTGACGCCGTCCAGGCCATGGCCGACCGGCTCTCCCTGATCCTGGAGACGCTCGCCGACGATCCCGCGCGGCCGGTCGCGCGGATCGGTCTGCTCTCCCCGCGGGAGCTGGCCGAGGCGGAGACCCAGCTCACCGGAGCGGAGCGCGAGGTCCGCCCGGTCACCCTGTCCGCCGCCTTCGAGGAGCAGGCGGCCCGTACCCCGGCCGCGACGGCCGTCGTCCTCGGCGACGAGCGTCTGAACTACGCCGAGCTGGACGCCCGCGCCGAATCCCTGGCGCGGCGGCTGCGCGCCCGTGGCGCCGGTCCCGACCGGATCGTCGGGGTCGCCGTCCCGCGCTCCACCGAGCTGATGGTCGCGCTCCTCGGCGTCCTCAAGTCCGGCGCCGCCTATCTTCCGGTCGATCTGGACTACCCCGCCGAGCGGGTGGCCCACATGCTGGCCGACTCGGGTGCCCGTACGGTCGTCACCGTCGCGGACTCGGTCTCCCGGCTGCCGGAGACCGAGGGGCTCACGGCGCTCGTCCTGGACGGATCGGCGCACGCGGACGACGGGTCCCCCGAAGGGACGTCCGGTGCCCAGGCGGGTCCGGACGACCCCGTCCAGGCGGGTCCGGACGACCCCGTCCAGGCAGGTCCGGACGACCCCGCCTATCTCATCTACACCTCCGGCTCCACGGGCCGCCCCAAGGGCGTCGTCGTCACCCATCGCGCCGTCCGCAACCGGCTGGCCTGGATGCAGGGGGAGTACGGCCTCCGGCCGGACGACCGGGTCCTCCAGAAGACACCGTCCAGCTTCGACGTCTCCGTGTGGGAGTTCTTCTGGCCGCTGACCGAGGGCGCGGCCGTCGTCCTCGCCAGGCCCGACGGACACCGGGACCCGTCCTATCTCGCCGCGCTCGTCCGCGAACAGGGCGTCACCACCCTGCATTTCGTACCGTCGATGCTCGAAGCGTTCCTCGGCTCGGAGGACGTCACCGGCGATCCCGGCTGGGCCGCGACCCTGCGCCGCGTCTTCAGCAGCGGCGAGGCCCTCACCGCCTCCGCCGCGAGCCGCTGGCACGCGCTCACCGGGGTGCCGCTGCACAACCTCTACGGACCCACCGAGGCGGCCGTCGACGTCACCCATCACACCTACCGCCCCGACGGATCCCAGGACAGCACCACCGTCCCCATCGGAGCGCCGGTCTGGAACACCGGACTGCGGGTGCTCGACGCCTGTCTGCGGCCGGTCCCCGCCGATGTCCCCGGCGAGCTGTATCTCACCGGCGTCCAGTTGGCGCGCGGTTACCACGCCCGGCCCTCGCTGACCGCCGAGCGCTTCACGGCGGACCCGTACGGCCCGCCCGGCAGCCGGATGTACCGCACCGGCGACCTGGTACGGAGGCGCCCCGACGGTACGGTCGAATACCTCGGCCGCACCGACCGGCAGGTCAAACTCCGCGGCAACCGGATCGAACTCGGTGAGATCGAGGCCGCTCTCGTCCGCCGGACGTCCGTCGCCCAGGCCGCCGTCACCGTCCGCGAGAACGCCCTCGTCGCCTATGTGGTCGGTACGGGGAACGAGGCGCCGGACGCGGCCGGGCTCCGGGCCGGACTCACCGGAGTCCTGCCCGCCCACGCGGTGCCCACGGCCTATGTCGTCCTGGACGCCCTGCCCCTCACCCCGAGCGGCAAGCTCGACCGGGCGGCCCTGCCCGCGCCACAGGCCGTACGGGCCGAGGCGCGCGCCCCCCGCGACGCGCGCGAACGTGTCCTCACCGACATCTTCGCGGCCGTGCTGAAGCTGACGGACGTCTCCATCGACGACGACTTCTTCCTGCTCGGCGGCGACAGCATCAGCTCCATCGGTGTCGCCGGCCGGGCCCGCCGCGCGGGCCTGGACATCGGCCCCCGTGACATCTTCGAACACCGCACCCCGGCCGCCCTCGCCGCCGCCGCGACGCCCACCGTCCCGCGCGAGCCGGACCGGACGGCCGGGCCCTCCTTCGTACTCACCGCCGAGGAGACCGCCCGTGTGGAGCGGCTCGTCCCGGGCGGGGTCGAGGACATCTGGCCGCTCGCGCCCCTCCAGGAAGGGCTGTTCTTCCACTCCACGTACGACGAGAACGCCCTGGACGTGTACACCGTCCACGAGTCGTTCGACTTCGCGAACCGGATCGACACCGGCCGGCTGCGTGCCGCCGTACGGACACTGCTCGCCCGCAACCCCGCCCTGCGCGCCGGATTCACCAGCGAAGGCCTGCGCCAGCCGGTGCAGTTCATCGTCCGCGACCCGGAGATCCCGCTCGAAGAGACCGACCTCACCGGCGTCCCCGCCGCGGAACAGGACGAGCGGCTCCGCGCGCTGATGGACGAGGAGCGGACCCGCCGCTTCGACCTCACCGAGCCGCTGCTCTTCCGTATCCTGCTCATCCGGCTCGGTGAGGAGCGCGGCGACCGTCTGGTCATCGGCCGCCACCTCATCCTCTGGGACGGCTGGTCCGCCTGGCTCTTCCTCGACGAACTCTTCGCCCTGTACGAGAGCGGCGGGGACCCGGCGGAGCTGCCGCGCCCCGGCTCGTACCGCGACTATCTGACCTGGCTGGAGCGACAGGACACCGACGAGGCCACCCGTGCCTGGCACACCGCTCTCGACGGGCTGGACGAGCCCACCCTGCTCGTCCCGGCCGCCGCCGGCCGAGGGCTCGAACCCGTGGTCCCGGAGAGCCTCGACTCCGTACTGACCACCGAGGCGAGCGAGCGGCTGCGCGACACCGCGCGCCGCCACGGTCTGACCCTCAACACCGTCCTCAACGCGGCCTGGGGACTGACCCTCGCGAGCGCCACCGGCCGTACCGATGTGGTCTTCGGCACGACCGTCGCGGGCCGGCCGAGCGAGGTGCCCGATGTGGCCGAAGTGATTGGGATGTTCCTCAACACCGTGCCCGCGCGGATCGCCTTCGACCCGGCCGAACCGGTCGTCGACCTGCTGCGGCGGGTGCAGGCCGAGCGCCTGGAGCTGCTGCCGTACGAGTATCTGGGCCTGGGGGTCCTCCAGGCGGAGAGCGGTCATCGCCGTCTCTTCGACACCCTGTTCGTCCTGCGGAACGCCGACACCGAGGACCGGCTGGCCGTGCTGCGCGACCGGCACGGCGCCACCGCCGTCGCCAATGTGGACGCCACCCACTACCCCGTGAACCTGGTCGTCACCCCGGGCCGGCGCATCCGTGTCACCCTCTCCCACCGGCCCGATGTGATCGAGAGCGGCTACGCGCACGACCTGCTGGCCCGGTTCACCCTCCTGCTGGACGGACTGACCGCCGACCCCGCCGCTCCCGTCGGCGGTCTCGACCCGCTGCTGCCCGCCGAACGAGCGGCCCTGGAACGGGAGAACACCGCCACCAGAGAGCCCGTCCCGCACGAGACGGTCGCCGATCTGCTCGCGGCCCAGGCCGCCCGCACCCCCGACGCGACCGCCGTCGTCTTCGGCGCCCGGACGCTCACCTACGCCGAACTCGACGCGCGCTGCGACCGGCTGGCCCGGCTGCTGATCTCACGAGGCGCGGAGCCCGAGCGTGTGGTGGCCCTCGGACTGCCGCGCTCCCTCGACATGGTCGTGGCGCTCTTCGCCGTCCTGCGCACCGGCGCCGCCTATCTGCCGCTGGAACTCGACTACCCCGCCGACCGTCTCGCCCTGATGCTCGACGACGCGAAGCCGCTGCTCCTGCTCTCCACCGCCGAGGTCTCGGACACACTCGAAGGAGACGTCCCGCGCGTCCTGCTGGACGACCCGGCCGTCGAGGCGGAACTCACCGCGCTGCCCCCGGGCCCCGTGCGTGTCGACTTCGGCCTGGAGCACCCCGCCTACGTCATCTACACCTCCGGTTCCACCGGCCGCCCCAAGGGCGTCGTCACGCCGTACCGCGGTCTGACGAACATGCGGCTCAACCATCAGAAGGAGATCTTCGGCCCGGCCATCGCCTCGGCGGGCGGCAGGCGCCTGCGCGTCGCGCACACCGTCTCCTTCGCCTTCGACATGTCCTGGGAGGAGCTGCTCTGGCTCGTCGAGGGACATGAGGTGCACATCTGCGACGAAGAGCTGCGCCGTGACGCCGAGGCACTGGTGGCGTACTGCGAGACCCACCGGATCGACGTCGTCAACGTCACCCCGACCTATGCCCATCTCCTCATCGAGGAAGGGCTGCTGGAGGGACACCGGCCGCCGCTCGTGCTGCTCGGCGGTGAGGCCGTCACCGAGACCGTCTGGAACCGGCTGCGCGACACCGACGGCACCTACGGCTACAACCTCTACGGGCCCACCGAATACACCATCAACACCCTCGGCGGCGGTACGGACGACAGCGCCACCCCGACCGTCGGGCGCCCGATCCGCGCCACCCGGGCACACATCCTGGACGCCTGGCTCCGTCCGCTCCCCGACGGGGTTCCCGGCGAGCTGTACATCGCGGGCGTCGGTCTGGCCCGCGGCTATCTCGGCCGGCCTGGGCTGACCGCCGAGCGCTTCGTGGCCGACCCGTTCGGTGAGCCCGGCGAGCGGATGTACCGCACGGGAGACCTCGTACGGCGGCGGGCGGACGGCAATCTGGACTTCCTGGGCCGCACCGACGACCAGGTCAAGGTGCGCGGATACCGGGTCGAGCTCGGCGAGATCGAGACCGCGCTCAGCCAGCACCCACGGGTCGCCCAGGCCGCCGTCATCGCGCGTGACGACCCGTCCGCGCCCGGTACCCAGCGCCTGGTCGGCTATGTCGTCCCGGCCGAACTCGACGACGAGAGGCGCGAGGAGGCCGAGCGCGCGCAGATCGGTGAGTGGCAGGAGATCTACTCCGCCGAGTACACCGAGATCAGCACCGCCGTCTTCACGGAGGACTTCGCCGGCTGGGACAGCTCGTACGACGGCACGCCCATCCCGCTGGAGCACATGCGCGAGTGGCGGGCCGCCACGGTCGAGCGGATCCGCGAGCTGCGGCCACGCCGGATCCTGGAGATCGGTGTCGGCTCGGGACTGCTGCTCTCGCAGCTCGCCCCGGCGGCCGAGGCGTACTGGGCCACCGACTTCGCCGAGCCCGTCATCCGCAAGATCGGCGAGGATCTGCGGCAGAACCCCGAGCTCGCGGCCAAGGTCGAGCTGCGTGCCCGGCCCGCCCATGACGTCGACGGTCTTCCCACCGGATTCTTCGACACCGTCGTCATCAACTCGGTGATCCAGTACTTCCCGAGCGTCGACTATCTGACCGATGTCATCAACAGCGCGATGGACCTGCTCGCCCCGGGCGGAGCGCTGTTCGTCGGCGATGTGAGAAACCTCCGGCTGGCCCGTGCCTTCCAGACGGCCATCCAGCTCACCAAGGCGGAGAAGGGCACGGATCCGGCGACCGTACGGCGGGCCGTGGACCGGGGCATCGCGCTGGAGAAGGAACTCCTCGTCGATCCGGACTACTTCACCACCCTGGGCTTCGGCGTCGACCTGCGGACCAAGGCGGGACGTCATCAGAACGAACTGACGCGGCACCGCTACGACGTGGTCCTGCACCGGGGTCACGACGACGCCCTGGAGCTGGCCGACGCTCCGGTGACCGACTGGGCGGGGCACGAGGCCCTTGCCGGGCTCCTCGAAGAGCGGCGTCCCGAGCGGCTGCGTGTCGTCGGGGTGCCCGACGCCCGGACGATCGGTGAACTGGCCGCCGTACGCTCCCTGGACGAGGGCCGCCCGCACGGCGTCGCGGAGGAAGGCGTCGAGCCCGACACACTGCGCGAGCTGGGCTCCCGCCTCGGCTACCGGGTGCTCACCACCTGGTCCGCGCGACTCGGCACGTACGAGGCCGTGCTGGTCCGGGAGACGGGCACCGGCACCGGCACCGACGCGGAGGCCGGCACCGGCACCGGATTCCGGGTGACCACCGGTCTCTACCGCCGCGCGGACGGTGTCGCGCCGTACGCCAACGCGCCCACCACCGCGCGCGGTGCGAACGGTCTCGTACGGCAGCTCCGCGAGGACCTCAGGGAGCGGCTGCCCGACTACATGGTGCCGGCCGCCTTCGCCGTCCTGCCCCGGCTGCCGATGAACGACAACGGGAAGCTCGACGTACGGGCGCTGCCCGAGCCCGAGCCGGCCGTCGCACAGGGCGCCGGGCGCGGTCCGCGTACCCCGCAGGAGGAGATCCTGTGCCGGCTGTTCGCCGATGTGCTCGGCCTGCCCGGGGTCGGCGCCGAGGACAACTTCTTCGATCTCGGCGGACATTCCCTGCTCGCCACCCGGCTCATCAGCCGCGCCCGTAACGAGCTGGGCGCCGAACTCGCCATCCGTGATCTCTTCGAGGCCCCGACCCCGGAGCTGCTCGCGGACCGCACCGGCGGCGCCCGTCCCGCGCGCCCGGCCCTGGCACCCGGGGCGGTCCGGCCCGAGCGCCTCCCACTCTCGGCCGCGCAGCGCCGGCTGTGGCTGGTGCAGCGCATCACCGACGACAGCGGTGTCGCGTACAACTTCCCGCTGGTCTTCCGGCTGCGCGGCACACTCGACCTGGCCGCGCTCCGGGCCGCGCTGCGCGATGTAGCGGGCCGCCACGAAGCCCTCCGTACCCGGTTCGAGGAGCACGAGGGCGAGCCGTACCAGCGGATCGTCCCGGCCGACGAGGCCGACCCCTCGTTCACCGTGACCGACTGCGCCGAGGAGGACCTTCCCGCGCGGATCGAGGAGGCCCAGCGCCGCCCGTTCGATCTGAGCACCGAACTGCCCCTGCGGGCCGAGGTGCTCCGGCTCGGTCCCGCCGACCAGGTGGTGGCCCTCGTACTGCACCACATCACCACCGACGAGTGGTCCGACCGGCCCTTCCTCGCCGATCTCGGCTTCGCCTACGAGGCACGGGCCGCCGGCCGGGTCCCGGAGTGGGAGCGGGATCTTCCCGCGCAGTACGCCGACTACACGCTCTGGCAGAACCGCCTCCTGGAGGAGGTGGGGGAGCGGCAGCTCGCCTACTGGACCGAGACCCTGCGCGAGCTGCCCGAGAAACTGGAACTGCCGCTGGACCGCGAACGGCCCGCCCGGTTCACCGGCCGCGCGGGAGTCGTACGGGCGGAGCTCCCGGCCGGGACCGGCAGCGCCCTGCGCGAGCTGTCCGGCGCCCAGGGCGTCAGTCTGTTCATGCTGTTCCAGGCCGCGACCGCGACCCTGCTGCACCGGCTCGGCGCCGGGGACGACATCCCGCTCGGCGCGCCCATAGCCGGGCGCACGGACTCCGCCCTGGACGATCTGGTCGGTTTCTTCGTCAACACGCTCGTGCTGCGCACCGATCTGTCGGGCGATCCGGCCTTCACCGAACTGCTCTCCCGGGTGAGGGAATCCGCCCTGGCGGCCTTCGAGCACCAGGACCTGCCCTTCGACCGGGTCGTCGAGGCCGTCAACCCGGCTCGGGCGGCGGGCCGCAACCCGCTGTTCCAGGTCATGATCGGCTACCACTACCGACCCGAAGGAGACCCGGATCTCTTCGGCCTGGACACCGAGTGGTTCGACATGGACACCGGCATGGCCAAGTTCGATCTGGACTTCACCTTCATCGATCACGGCGGCGACCGGCCCCTGACCCTACTCCTGGAGTACGCCGCCGACCTGGTGGATCCCCGGACCGCGGACGGACTCGTCGAGCGGCTGGTGGCCCTGCTGGAACAGGTCGTGCGGGCCCCCGAACAGCCCGTGGGGGCGCTGCGGATCCTCACCGACGCAGAGGCCCTGGCCGCACGGACCACCTGGAACGACACCGACCGGCCGGTCGAACCCCGCACGGTCCCCGAACTCTTCGCCGAGACGGTACGCGCGAGGCCCGACGCCACCGCCCTGGTCACCGCCGGCGGCCGGCTCACCTTCGCCCAACTGGCGGCGCGCGCCGAGGACATCACCCGCGCGCTGCTGCGCCGGGGAGCCGGTCCCGAGACGGTCATCGGTCTGGCGCTGCCCCGCGCCGAGATGGTGCCCGCGATCCTCGGCGTACTCGCGTCGGGCGCCGCGTATCTGCCGCTCGATCCCGACCATCCCGCGCACCGGCTGGAGTTCATGCTCTCCGACGCGGCGCCCCGGTGTGTGCTCACGACCGCCGCCCTCGCGCCGGGACTGCCGGACGGGCGGGAACTCGTCCTGCTGGAGACCCTCGGGGACGAACTCCCGGAAACCCCAGGGGAGCGGGAGCCCGGGGGGACCGGCCGCACCCCGCGTCCCGCGTCGGCCGCGTACATCATCTTCACCTCCGGGTCCACCGGCACCCCCAAGGGAGTGATCGGCACCCACCGCGGCCTCAGCAACCTCTTCGGCTCACACCGCCAGGACCTGATCGAGCCCGCCGAACGGGCCGCGGGCCGGTCCGCCCTGCGCGCCCTGCACGCCGCCTCGTTCAGCTTCGACGGCTCCTGGGAGCCGATGCTGTGGCTGCTCGCGGGCCATGAACTGCATGTCGTGGACGAGGCCACCATGACCGATCCGGCCGCGCTGCTCGGATATCTGGTGGCCGAGCGGATGGACTTCGTCGATGTCACGCCCACCTATCTGCGGGAGCTGACCCACCACGGCTTCCTCGACCCCGGCGGCTATCTGCCCGGTGTCGTGGCGGTCGGCGGCGAGGCCACCCCCGCTCCGGTGTGGGAACGGCTCCGCGCGCTGCCCGGTACGGCGGTCCACGATCTGTACGGACCCACCGAGTGCGCCGTCGACTCCTACGGCTGGCACGGGGAGGCGGACGGTGACACCTGGGCCGCGCCGCTCGCCAACATCCGTGCCCATGTCCTGGACGCGACGCTCCGGCCGGTCCCGGCCGGAGTGGCCGGTGAGCTGTATCTCGCGGGAGAGGGCCTGGCCCGTGGCTATCTCAACCGGCCCACGCTGACCGCGGAACGGTTCACCGCCGATCCGTTCGGCCCTCCCGGCGGGAGGATGTACCGCACCGGTGACCTCGCCAGGCGCCGTGCGGACGGCACCCTGGAGTTCCTGGGCCGGGCGGACGACCAGGTCAAGCTGCGCGGTCTGCGGATCGAGCCGGGCGAGATCGAGTCCCTCGTCGGCGCGCACCCCGGGGTGGCGACGGCGGCCGTGGTCGTACGGGAGGACACCCCGGGCGTACCGCGTCTGGTCGCTTACGCCGTACCCGCGCCGGGACACACCCTGGACCCCGACGAGCTGCGGACCCACACGGCCGCCGCGCTGCCGGCGTACATGGTCCCGGCGGCGTTCGTCGCGCTGGAGGCGTTGCCGCGTACCGTCAGCGGGAAGCTCGACCGTGCCGCCCTTCCCGCGCCGGACTTCTCCGCCGGCCCGGCGGGCCGGCGCCCGCGCACCCCCGCCGAGGAGATCCTCTGCGGGCAGTTCGCCGAGGTGCTCGGTGTCGAACGGGTCGGTGTCGACGACGACTTCTTCGCACTGGGCGGCCACTCCCTCCTGGCGATGCGTCTGGTGGCGAAGGTCCGTGCCTCGCTCGGCGCGCACCTCTCGCTGCGTACGGTCTTCGACGCGCCGACCGTGGCCCGGCTGGCCACGGCCCTTACCGGGGAGGGGGAGACCGGCGGGCACCGGCCCCCGCTCACCGCGCTCACCGCGGGGGAGCGTCCTGAGCGGCTGCCCCTGTCGTCCGCGCAGCGGCGGCTCTGGGTCCTGTACCAGGTCGAGGGCGCGGGGCCCACGTACAACATCCCGTCCGCCTGGCGGCTGTCCGGCGCGCTCGACACCGACGCGCTGCGCGCCGCCGTGGGCGATCTGGCGGAGCGGCACGAGACACTGCGCACGGTGTTCCCGGAGGAGGCCGGCACCGCGTACCAGCGGATCCTGCGCCAGGGCGAGTACGAGATCCCCGTGGACGTCGTGCCCGCCGACGAGGGAAGCCTCGCCGGACTGCTGGCCGACGCGGCGGCGTACGGTTTCGAGCTGGACCGTGAACCGCCCCTGCGCGTAAGGGCGTTCCGGCTGGCCGAGGACGAGCATGTCCTGCTGGTCCTGGTGCATCACATCGCCGGTGACGAGTGGTCCGAGCAGCCACTGACCCGGGACCTGGCCACCGCCTACGCCGCGCGCGCGGCGGGCCGGGCGCCCGGCTGGGCACCCCTGCCCGTGCAGTACGCCGACTACACCCTGTGGCAGCGGGCCGTACTGGGCGACGAGAAGGACCCGGACAGTGTGGCGTCCCGGCAGCTCGCGTACTGGAAGGAGACCCTGTCCGGTCTCCCCGAAGAGCTGGCACTGCCCACCGACCGGCCGCGCCCGGCGGAGAGCAGCTACCGGGGCGGCGCCGTCGACCTGTCCCTCGGCCAGGAGCTGGCGGACTCACTGCGCGAACTGGCGCGCGGCGCCGGGGTCAGTATGTTCATGCTGATGCAGTCCGCCGTCGCGGCCCTGCTGACCCGGCTCGGGGCCGGTACGGCCATCCCCATCGGCAGCCCCATCGCGGGGCGCCCGGACGAGGCGCTGGAGGACCTGGTCGGGTTCTTCCTCAACACCCTGGTCCTGCGCACGGACACCTCCGGCGATCCCGGTTTCCGTGAACTCCTGGCCCGGGTCAGGGACGCCGACCTCGCCGCGTACGACCATCAGGACGTACCTTTCGAGCGGGTGGTGGAGGTGCTCAACCCGCCGCGCTCACTGGCCCGCCATCCGCTCTTCCAGGTGATGGTCGTCTACCTCGCGGCGGGAGCGACGGGTCCGGCGCTGCCGGGACTTCTCTCGCGTGAGGAGGAGGTCGGCCAGGACACCGCGAAGTTCGACCTGTCCTTCGACTTCGTGGAGCACGCGGACGGCGGTGGCGTCCACGGCGTCCTCGAATACAGCACCGATCTGTACGACCGGGCCACCGCGGAGGCGATCGCGGAGCGCCTGCACCGCGTCCTGCGCGCGGTGGCGGCGGAGCCGGATCTCTCCATCGGCCGGATCGACATCCTGGGCGAGGACGAGCGGGAGCGGATACTGCGGCGGTGGAACGCCCGGGAGCTGCCCGCCGCACCGACCACCGTGCCCGCGCTGTTCGAGCGGCAGGTACGGCGCACCCCCGACGCCCCCGCCGTCGCCTCCGACGGTGTCGAACTGACCTACGCAGAACTCGACGCGGGTGCCAACCGGCTGGCCCGGCTGCTGATCGAGCGGGGAGCCGGTCCCGAGCGGATCGTCGCGCTGGCGCTGCCCCGCACCGCCCATACCCTGCTGGCGATCCTCGCCGTGCAGAAGGCGGGCGCCGCGTATCTGCCGGTCGACCCCGATGTCCCGGCGGCACGCACCGCCGGGATGCTGGCCGACGCACGCCCCGTACTGACCCTCACCACCCGCGCGCTCGCCCCGCTGCTGCCGGACTGCGGGGTGCCGGTGCTGGTGCTCGACGCCCCGGAGACCGTGGCGGGGCTCGCCGCGTACGACCCCCGGGACGTGACGGACACGGACCGCGCGAGCGCTCTGCTGCCGGGCCACCCGGCCTATGTGATCTACACCTCCGGATCGACCGGGCGCCCGAAGGGTGTCGTCATCACCCATGAGACGGTCGGCAATCTCTTCCACAGCCACCGGGAGACCCTGTACGAACCGGCTGTCGCGCTGACCGGCAGTCGGCGGCTACGGGCCGGGCACGCCTGGTCGTTCTCGTTCGACGCGTCCTGGCAGCCCCAGTTGTGGCTGCTCGACGGGCACTGCGTCCATGTCGTCTCCGAGGAGACACGGCGCGACCCCGAACTGCTCGCGGCGGCCGTCGCCGAGCACGGCTTCGACTTCCTCGAAGTGACACCGTCGTTCTTCGCGCAGATGGCCGACACCGGGCTCGTCTCGGACGGCACCTCCCCGCTCGCCGTGATCGGGGTCGGCGGCGAGGCCGTACCGCAGGCGCTGTGGGAGCGACTGCGCGGGCTGCGCGGCACGGAGGCGTTCAATCTGTACGGGCCCACCGAGTCGACCGTCGACGCGCTCGTGGCGCGTGTACGCGACAGCGACCGGCCCCTGGTCGGCCGCCCCGTGGCGGGCACCCGGGCCTATGTGCTCGACGGCTTCCTGCGGCCCGTGCCGCCGGGGGTGCCCGGCGAGCTGTACCTCGCGGGCGGCGGACTCGCCCGCGGCTATCTGGACCGGCCGGCGCTGACCGCGGAACGATTCGTCGCCGACCCCTTCGGTCCTCCCGGCTCCCGGCTCTACCGCACGGGTGACCTCGCCCGCTGGACGGCGGAGGGGATGCTCGACTATCTGGGCCGGGCGGACGACCAGGTCAAGATCCGCGGATTCCGTGTCGAGCTGGCGGAGATCGAGGACGTACTGGCCGCTCACCCGGAGACCGCGCAGGTCGTGGTGACGGCCCGGCAGGACGGGCCGCGCAAGCAACTGGTGGCGTATGTGGTGGCCGCCGCGGGGCAGTCGCCCGACGCGAGCGGACTGCGCGCGCATGTCGCGAGGCATCTGCCGGACTACATGGTCCCGGCGGCGGTCGTCCTCCTGGAGCGGCTGCCGGAACTCGCCAACGGCAAGCTCGACCGGAAGGCGCTGCCCGCGCCCGACTTCACGGCGGTCTCCTCGGGACGCGCACCGCGTACGCCCGAGGAGAAGGTCCTCTGCGGTGTCCTCGCCGATGTCCTGGGGCTGGAACGGGTGGGTGTGGACGACGACTTCTTCACGCTCGGCGGCGACAGCATCATGGCGATGCGGCTCGTCAGCCAGGCACGGGCGGCCGGTGTACGGATCACTCCGCGTCTGGTCTTCCGGCACCGCACGGTGGCGGGCCTGTGCGCCGCCGCCGCCGAGCGGACCGCCGTCGCACCGGGCGCGGCACGTACCCCGTACGACGGCACGGGCGACGTTCCGCTGACCCCGGTCATGCACTGGCTGCGCGAACTGGGCGGTCCCTTCAAGGGCTACCACCAGGCGGCACTCGTCCGGACCCCGGCGGCGCTCGACCTCCCGAAGCTGGTGAGCGTGGTGCGGGCGCTGGCCGACCGGCACGACATGCTGCGGGCGAGACTGGTACGCACGGGCCCGGACGACTGGTCCCTGGAGGTCCCGCCCGCGGGCACCGCCGACATCGGCACCTGGGTCGAACGGGTCGACGCCACCGGCCTGGACGACGACGCCCTGCGCGAGTGCGTCGCGGAACGGGCCCGTGCGGCCCGGGGGGCGCTCGACCCGGAGACCGGCGCGGGGGTCAAGGCGGTGTGGTTCGACACGGGCGACCGGCCGGGCCGACTGCTGCTGATGGCCCATCATCTGCTGGTCGACGGTGTCTCCTGGCGGGTGCTGCTGCCTGATCTGGCAGTGGCGTGGCAGGACGTCTCCGAGGGCCGCCCGGCCGGACTGGCCCCGGTCGAGACGCCGTTCCGGCAGTGGGCACACCGGCTCACCGAACTGGCGCGGGAGCCGTCCCGTGAGGCCGAGCTGCCCCTGTGGACGGCCGTTCTCGACGGCGCGGAACCGCTCCCGCCGATCCGGCCGCTGATCCCGGAACGGGACACGGCCGGCACCGTACGGGAGGTGGAGCTGCGACTGGACCCGGAGCGCACCGGCCCCCTGCTGTCCACCGTGCCCTCCGTCCTCGGCGGAAACGTCAACGACGTCCTGCTGACAGGGCTCGCTCTCGCGCTGGCCGACTGGCTGCGGCGCCGCGGCGCGAGCGCGAGCGGCGGGGTGCTGGTCGATCTGGAGGGCCACGGCCGCGAGGAGGAGCTGGCCGACGACGCCGATCTGTCCCGTACGGTCGGCTGGTTCACCAGCGTCTTCCCCGTCCGGCTCGACCCGGGCCCGGTCGATCTGGCCGACGCCTTCGCCGGCGGCCCGGCCGTGGACGAGGCGCTGCGGCGGGTGAGGGAGCATCTCGCCGCACTGCCCGCCAACGGCGTCGGCTACGGCATGCTGCGCCATCTCAACCCCCGTACGGCACCGGTCCTCGCGGCACTGGAGGCGCCGCGGATCGAGTTCAACTACCTGGGCCGCTTCGACGTTCCCGAGGCGACCGACTGGTCCTACGCCCCCGAGGAGGACGCGGCGGACATCGGCTCGGAGCCGGCGATGCGGGAGGGCCACGCACTGGGCATCAATGTCGTCACCGAGGACCGCCCCGACGGGCCGGTCCTGGCCGCCAACTGGTCCTGGCCGGCGGCCGTGCTGGAGGAGAAGGACGTCAGGGACCTCGCGCAGACCTGGTTCCGGGCGCTGGAAGCGCTGGTGGCTCGCGCCGCCGCGCGTATCGAGGAGAAATGAACATGAGCAGCAACCCGTTCGAGAACCCAGACGGCGTCTACTCCGTCCTGGTCAACGACGAGGGACAGCACAGCCTGTGGCCGGACTTCGTGGACATCCCGGCCGGATGGACGCGCGTCCACGGTCCCGGGGAGCGCCAGGGATGCCTGGACTACATCGAGTCCCACTGGACGGATCTGCGCCCCAAGAGCCTCCACCACCAGTGAGCTGAGGCCTCGGCGGACGGAGCACGGGGGCACCGTCCGCCGGGGGAGGACAGCGCGAAGGGCCCGGACCGGGGAGAGTTCCCTGAGGTCCGGGCCCTTCGCGCTGCCGCGTGCCGCTGTTGTGCGGTGTCGCTGTTGGAAGGCCGCGTTACGAGGCCGCGTTACGAGGCGGGCTGCTCCACCTTTGTCGCCGGGTCTCCGTCCACGGCCGCCGCGAGCATCGGAGCCAGCCGGTCCAGCGCGTACGGCAGGCTGAGGACCGTCCCCATGGACAGCGCGTTCCCGAAGTCGCTCGTCTCGGCGACGAAGACCTCGCGGCCCTGCTTCACCACGTCGAGATCCCCGTACGTCGGGTCCTGGTGCAGCTTCTCCGCGTTCTTCTCGACGTCCTCCACGAACCACACCGCGACCTTCTGATTCAGCAGATCGGTGCGCTCCTTGCTGATGTTCGCGCCGAACTTGTCGCCGATCGCCTTGTCGAGACCGTCCGGCAGCGCGAAGCCGTACGACGTCAGGATCCGTGACCGCGGGTCCTGGCTGCCGAAGACGAACATGCCCTCGTACGGTGTGGCCATCACGCCCGACGCGCCGTCGAACCCGGGGTTCTCCTCGCGCGCCTTCGTGAACCTCGCCTCCACTCCGTCGACCAGCTTCTTCGCCTCCGCCTCCTTGCCGAGCGCCTTGCCTATCGTCTCCGTCTGGAGCTCCCAGGGGATGCCGTAGTCGTTGTACTGCTTCGGCTGCGCGAGGACCGGCGCGAACTTCGAGAGCGTCGTGTACTGCTCCTTGGTGAGACCGGAGTACAGCGCGATGATCAGGTCCGGCTTGAGCGCGGCGATCCGCTCGGTCTGCGGTCCGGTGCCGGTGTCCTTCAGCAGTGCGGGGGTCGCGCCGCCGTCCAGTTCGGCCTCGGCCCAGGGCCCCAGCGCGCCCTTGTACGCGCCCAGCCACTCCGTCGTCCCGACCGGGACCTTGCCCAGCGCCAGCACGGCGTCCTGGTCGGTGAGGCCGACCGTGACGATCCGCCGGGGCTCGGAGTCGACCGTCGTACTGCCGAACTTGTGGGCGATCGTGACGGGGTACGACCCGGCCGCCGCCGTGTCCTTCCCCTGTTCCGCCGAGTCCTGCTTCGAGCCCGTGTCCGAGTCGGAACCGCACGCGGAGACGGTGGCGAACAGCAGGAGTACGGACGCGGACGCGGCGACGAGCCGGTCGGTGCGGAGAGTGCGGGCCATCTCAAGGGGTCCTTCGGGTTCGGTGCTTCTCTGGTGGGTGGATGCGGGGGGTGAGGTGGAGGTGAGTGCGGGGGAGCCACGGGGTGCGAGGTTCGGGACTCATGACGTCGTGTCACCTGGGGCGGTGTCACCTGGGGCGGTCTCGCGCGGTGTGGCGTCACCTGGTGTGTCGTCGCGCGGTGTGGTGTCACCCGGTGTGGTGTCACCCGGCGGCGTGTCGCGGCTGTACGACCACGCTTCCCACAGCGCCGCGTAGCGGCCGTTCGCCGCGCGCAGTTCGTCGTGCGTACCGGATTCCACTGTCCGTCCGGCCTCCATGACCACGATCCGGTCCGCGCTCGCGGCCTGGGTCAGTCGGTGGGCGACGATCAGCGCCGTACGGCCGTCCACCGCGCGGGCGGCGGCCTTCTCCAGGGCGCGCGCCCCGGCACTGCCCGCTTCCGCGGTGGCCTCGTCGAGGATCGCGACCGGCGGATCGGCCAGCACCAGCCGCGCCAGGGCGAGTTGCTGCGACTGCGCGCTGGTGAGCCGGTGCCCGCCCTCGCCGACGACCGTGGCCAGACCGTCCGGCAGAAGATCGGCCCAGCTCAGCGCGGACACGAGGTCGAGCGCCTCGCGCAGTTCGGCGTCGGTGGCGTCGGGGCGTGCCAGCCGCAGGTCGTCGGCGAGCGGTCCGGCGAAGACATGCACGTCCTGGGTGATCAGGGCGACGGTCCGGTGGAGCGTGGCCCTGTCGAGCGAGTCCAGTTCCGCGCCGCCGATCCGGACCGTGCCCTCGGACGGCCGGTGGATACCGGCGGCGATCTTCGCCAGGGTGGTCTTGCCGGCGCCGCTCGCCCCGACCAGCGCGACCCGCTCCCCCGGCGCGATCGTCAGATCCACCCCGTGCAGTACGGGATGGCCCGGTCGGTACGCGTGAGCGATCCCGCCGAGGGCGACGGACGCGTCGCGCGGCACGGCGGGCCGCTCCACCCGTACGGCGGGCGGCAGATCGGCCACCCCGACGAGCCGGGCCAGGCCCGCGGTCGCCGACTGCGCGTCGTCGATCAGCATCAGCGCCGAGTTGACCGGGGTGAAGAGACTGTGGAAGTAGAGCGCGGCGGCCGTCGCCGTACCGATCGACACGGCGTCGGCACGCACCAGCAGAAAGCCCGCCACCAGCACGGCCGTGAGTCCGGTGAACTCGGCCAGATGCAGCCGGCTGTAGAAGCGCAGCACCAGCTGGACACCGCGCATCGTCAGCGCCACCACCGACCAGGACCGCTCGGTGACCCGCTCGGTGTGCTCCTTCTCCAGCCGGAAGGCACGCACCGTCGGTGCCCCGCCGATGCTGTCCAGAAGCTGCTGCTGCTGTGCTCCGTACGCGATGCGCTGCTCGGCGTAGAGCGGTGCCGCGTTGCGTATGTACCAGCGCGCGGTGTGCGCCTGTACGGGGACGGCGAGCAGCGCGGCGAGGAAGAACCGCCAGTCGAGCAGGGCCAGCGCGCCCAGGGTGAGGACGATCGCCAGCACCGAACGGGTCAGCTCCGGCAGCGCGTTGCGGACCGCGTCGGCGATCAGCGACACATCGCCGGTGACGCGTGCCGTCAGATCTCCCGAGCCGGCGCCCTCCACCTGCTCCAGGGGAAGATTCAGGGCCCGGTCCACGAACCGCTCGCGCAGCCGGGCGAGTACGGTCTCGCCGAGCCGGGAAACGAGCGAGAGGCCGAGGCCGGTGGCGGCGCCCTGGACGACGGCGACCGCGGCCAGCAGCATCACGGGTACGGTGATCGCGCCGACCGGGCGGGCCTCGGTGACCACGTCCACGATATGGCCCAGTACCGGCTGGACCACCAGTCCGACGGCCGTCGCGGCGACCGTGGTGACCAGGGCGGCGAGGGCCAGCGGGCGGTGGGGGCGCAGCAGTTCGCGGACGGCGGCGCGGGTGCGACGGGCGGAGGCGGTGGGGAGCAGTGCCCGTTCCTCCGCCGCTGTGCCGGGGCCGGGTTCCGCCGTGTCGGGACCGCGCTCTTCGGTGGTGTGGGCGGTGGCCGGGTCGTGCACGGTGTGCTCCCGCACGGTGTGGTCGTGCGCGGTGTGCTCCCGCACGGTGTGCTCCCGCACGGTGTGGTCGTGCACGATGTGTTCCCGCACGGAGTGGTCATGCGTGGTGGTGTGGTCGGGCACGGTGTGCTCGTGCTTCACGCGAAGACCGCCGTCCGGTAGCTCTCGTGACGCCGTACGAGTTCGGCGTGGGGCGCCGCTCCGGTGACGCGCCCGCCCTGTACGAGCACCACCCGGTCGGTCATCGCGAGCAGCGCCGGACTCGTGGTGACCATGATCGTCGTGCGCCCCCGCCGGAAGTCCCTGACGGCGTCGGCTATCCGGGCCTCGGTGACCGTGTCGACCGCCGTCGTCGGGTCGTGCAGCACCAGCACCGGAGCGTCGGCCGCCAGTGCGCGGGCCAGGGCCACGCGCTGGCGCTGGCCACCGGACAGGGACCGTCCGCGCTCGGTGACCGTCGTACCGGCGCCGTGTGGGAGAGCTTCTGCGACCTCGTCCGCGCCGGCCGCGGCCATCGCCGCCGTCACGATGTCACCGGCCGGGCCCGCGGCGGCCGACACATTGCTGGTCAGGGTGCCCTCGAACAGGTCGGCGTCATGGCCCGCGACCAGGAGCACCTTCCGGATCTCCGCCGGGTCCAGCGCCGTCAGGGCCCTACCGTCCAGTTCCACGGTCCCGGAGTCGGGATCTGCCACGCGCCCCAGACAGCCGAGCAGCGCCAGCGCGTCGGCCGGATCGGTGGCGACCACCCCGAGCAACTCGCCCGGTGCGGCCTCCAGATCGACGTCACGGAGCGCCCCGTACGAGACACCGCGCAGCCGGACATGCCCGCGTACCGGCACCGGCAGCGCGTCCGGACCCGGCTCCACCGCCGGGGGAGCGGCGAGCACCTTCGCGATACGGGCGGCGGAGGAACGGCCCTGGGCGAACTCGGAGTTCACCCAGCCGACCACTTCGAGCGGCCCGAGCAGGAACAGCGCCAGTCCGACCGCCGAGACCAGTCCGCCCAGACTGATGTCACCCGTGGCGGCCAGCCGGCCGCCTATCAGGGCGACCAGGGCGATGAACACACCCGTCAGCGTGAGCGTCATCCCCTTCTGCCAGGCCTGTGCCCGGGTCGCGCGCAAAGTGGCGCCCAGTGAGGCACGGCTGGCGGAACGGTAGCGGGCGACGGCCGCCGACTCGGCGCCGATGCCCTTGAGCACCCGCAGACCGGCGACGAGATCCGCGGCGACTCCCGAGGCGTGCCCGGCCCGTTCCTGCTCGGCCTCGCTGCGCCGCTCCAGCGGCTTGCTCAGCAGATGGCCGAGCCACAGCAACAGGGGGGTGCCCAGCAGGACGACGAGACCGAGCGGTACGGAGATCCAGAGCAGGGCCGCGGCGCTGACACCCAGCGCGGCCAGCGCGGCCGCCGCCTCCATCACCGCGACGTTCACGGCGCCGACCCGCTTGGCGTCCTCGGTGGCGGTGTTCACCAGGGCTCCGGGGAGCCCCAGCGCCTCCGCGCCGCCCGCCGGATCCAGTACCCGTCCGACCAACGCGGTCCTAAGTTCGTGCGCCGCCGCCACGGCGGCGCGCTCCGACAGCCGCGCACCGTGACGGAAACTGAAGGAGAGTCCGACGTACACGACGGCCAGCACGGCGATCCACAGCCAGAGCGCGGCGCCGTCGTCCTTGGCGACGGCCCGGTCGATCACCAGGCCGATGAGCACAGGGACGAGCGCCTCTCCGGCCTGGTGCCCGGCCGCGAGGAGCGATGCGAGGACGACATCGCGCCGCTGTCCCCCCACCACACGCCTCAGGACGTCCCGCCCCGCCGGGCCTTCAGCCCCCACCGCACTCCTCCGGCTCCTGAGATCTCGGCCCGTCGATCAGGGCGAAAACTTAGGTAAGGCTACACTAAGTCGATGTGCGCTGACCACCCCCGAACAGGGCGGTGCGCCCCGGCAGGACCACTCGGACGAGCAGGCGCGGGAACGCGCGCGGTCAGGACGCCGACGCCGGTCGCACGTGCCCCGTATCCGGCCCGTTGACGGACAGGAACTCGCGAGCCCCGCGCACCCTGACGCGGAGCCCGCGCTGGGTTCCGCCGCTGTCCAGACGCACATCCAGCGGCCCGGCGACGCCCGTATCCGCACGCCGCCCGGCGGGCAGAGCGGACGGGTCGACCGCGTTCACCTCGCGCGGCAGATCGAACAGCTCGGCAACCACGACCAACCGGATGGCGCCCTCCGCCGTTGTCGCCCAATCGGCCTTCCGGGAAGCCGTGTTGATCACCGTGTGTGGACGCACTTCGTCGAGGACGGAGGCGATCGCCTCGCGATCGCGAAGGTCAAGAGGCAGCCACGAAACCGCTGGCGCCGATGATGAGGAAGGTCATGCCCCGACACACTATGCGGGGAGCTGGGTCGGATTCATGAAGTGGTCGGCCGGGCCGGCGGAAAATGTGGCGACAGGGCAGTTATCCGCCTCGGACTACACTTAGATATCAGGAGGTTGTATGACACATGGTAACCGCCCGATGTCGGGTGGTGCGTCATCTGATCCACTCGGAGACGGACTGCGAGCGGATCTGTCGAGAGCGATGGAATTGAATGGCATCGGCGGATTCGTATGGGATCTGGAATCCGCGCGGGTCATGCTCGATCCGAGCGCACTTGCGATATTCGATCTGAAGCCCGATGAGTTCGACGGGAAGATATCCACGCTCTACGACCGGATCGTACCTGAAGAGCGGTCCGGTATCAGGGTGCGGACCGCTGAGATTCTCGCGGATCCGGGGCGCTCGACTAGCTGTGGGAATTATTTCCGTGTTCGTCAATCGGATGGCACCGCTCGGTGGGCACACTCACAGGCGGCCGTTGTGCGTGATGATGCCGGAAATCCCGTTCGGGTGATCGGTGTCCTCCGCGCCGAGCTGCATTATGCCGAGGAGCAGTCCGTCCTGGAGTCCGAGCGCCGTCACCAGGCCGGCGTTGTCCAGGCGACCACGACGGCTCTGTCCCAGGCGCTCGGTGTCGAAGATGTGCTGACGGCGCTGACCAGTCATGAGATTCTGGGTCCGGTGGGCGCCGTGGGAATATCGCTGACCGTTCTTGAACAGAACAGACTGCGCAGACTGGCCACCGTCGGTATGCCTCCTAAATATGTACGCGAAGTGGAGTACGGTCGCCTTGACGACGACCGGCCGATCGCCGAGGTCTTCCAGACGCAGAAAGCGCTGTTCGTCACGCGGGAAGACATACGGGCCAATTACTCGATGCTATGGCCTTATATCAAAGGGACAGGTTTCACCGCGTCCGCGGTCCTGCCTCTCATGGCACAGGCGCGGCTCACCGGCGTGCTCGCGATTCTCTACGAGGGAAAGAAGGGATTCTCGCCCGAGGAGCGCAATCTGCTGACGGCGCTGTCGGCCACCGTCGCCCAGGCCTTCCAGCGGGCGCTGCTCTATGACGAGGAACACGCGATGGCGGTCGGTCTTCAGCAGGCCATGCTCCCGGCCAGGATCGAGGCGGTGCCGGGAATGAGCGTCGCCGCGCGGTACCGGCCCGCTCGGGCCGGTCATCAGATCGGCGGGGACTGGTACGACGTGATGCCGCTGCCCGAAGGACGGGTGGGCCTCGTCGTGGGTGACGTACAGGGACATGACATTCAGGCCGCCGCTGTCATGGGACAGTTGCGGACGGCTCTTCGCGCGTATGCCACCGAGGGGCATTCGCCCGCCGCCCTCATGTCCAGGGCCTCGACGTTTCTGCGCGACCTGGACACCGAACGCCTCGCCACCTGTGTCTATGTCAGCCTCGGCCCCGCCACCGGCCGCGCGGAGGTCGTCCGCGCCGGACACCCCAGTCCGCATATCCGCACCGCCCGCGGAAGTATCCAACTGACCGTGGAGGGCGGCCCGCCGCTCGGCCTTCCTCCCGGGCTCCCGCTCAGCCTGGCCGACCCCAGCGACGCTCCTTACCCCATTCACCACTTTCACCTCGGCCGGCAGGAGACGCTCCTGCTCTGCACCGACGGACTGCTGGAGTTCCACGACACCGACATGGCCGCCGGCGAGCACCAGATACAGATGCTTCTCGACAGCGGTCCCGGCCCCGGCGAACTCGACCGGCTGGCGGAGCACATCGTCGCCAGCATCGAGGACCGGCAGGGCCAGGAAGACGATGTGGCCCTGCTGCTGGCGTCCCGGACCACCCCCGACCCGTAACGGTGAGCGGCGCGGTACGCGCGCGGCGGCGAGGCCCGGACCGTGGCAGCGAGGCCCGGACCGGGAGAACAAGCTCAATACCCGGTCAGCGGCTCCAGGGCGGGGGCGGCTGAGGGGACCGTGGGCAGGCCGAGGGCCACGTTGCCCACATGGATCAGCCGGTCCCGGTGCGGGCCCAGGAACGGGGCCGTCAACGGCGTCTCCATCGCACCGGTCAGACAGGACGCCAGACCCAGATCGGTCGCGGTCAGACACATGGTCTGCATCAGACAGCCGGTGTCGCGATAGACGAGACTCAGCGACATCCCTTCGTACTTCCAGGTGGTTCGGCCGGCGCAGGACGCCAGATAGATCCCGGCGGGCGGCGCCTCGGCCATGGCGGCGGCGTCGACGACGGTCCGCCGTTGCAGGACGGCGAGTTCATCGGTCCACGCGGAGAGCCGGTGCAGTGTGTGGGTGAACGGATCGTAGTGATAGGCCCCGCCCGCCAGCCCTTCCACCTCGCGCGCCAGCAGATACACCTCCAGACTGTGGCGTCCCCCGCCGGAGGGAGCTGAGCGGTGGGTCTGTTCGTACGCGCGCGGCGGGAGGTAGCCGCGCACCCGAGCGGTCCGGTCGAGGAACGCGCCGATGAGCGGGAGCGGCACCGGGGAGGGGGCGAAAGTGCGGACGCTGCGGCGCTCGGCGAGCACCTCGGCCAGTGGGCGGCTCGGGGTGTCGCGGCCGTCGGGAAGCGCGATGACCTCGGTGGCTTCGGGGTGGCTGAGGCGCGCGGGTGGCGGGGCGCCGCGCCGGGCATACGGGACGGGCCCCCTCCCGGCCTGTGCGTGTACGGCGAGTTCATAGGGCGTCCAGCCGTCGCCGCCGGAGGCGACTCCTGTTCCAGTGCTGTCGTCACCGCAGTCGTCACCACCCTCGGCGGTGCCTTCGGCCGGTGCGCACCGCTGGACGATCCCGGCCGAGGCAAGCCGGTCCAGAAGGTCGCGCGCCTCCTCGGCACGGCCGGATTCCTGCCAGCGTTCGTGGAGTTCTTCCGCCGTCAGCGGGCGGTCGAGCTGGTGGAGCAGCCCGACGAGCACGGGTTTGACGGAGAACTTCCGCCATCGACGGCAGTCGACCAGGACGGGTCCCGCGCCCTCTCCCCACTCCAGCAGAATGTCGGGGTTGCGTCGGTAGCGGTGCTGGTTGTCCATGCGTCCACCCCTCTCTCTCGCTGATCGGGTGTCTTCCGTCGCACAGGCCATGGACCGGGCGCCGTCACAGGAACGGCAGCGGGAACGGGTTCAGCTCGTCCTCGGTGAGGCTCCTCTCGCGTACGCCCATGGCGACCGGGGCCGTGAAGACACGGGGGCCGCCGCGTCGGTGGAAGTCGCTGCGCAGGGTGAGCGGGCACAGGCCGGGCACCACCGTTCTGACCACCGATACGCCGCACTCGGCCACATCGACCGGCGTGATGTCGACCGTGATGGTCTCGTACCCACGGCCGGCCAGCCTGCGGACCGCCTAGTCCACATCGGCCCGGAGTCCGCCGGTGGGTCTGGCGGGTGGGACCGGGTGCAGCGGGCCCTCGTCCCAGAAGGCCAGATGGTGTTGGCGGTCGGGGGAGCAGTAGTAGAGGGAGAACTCGCTGAGGCTGCTCAGGACGGCGTCGGGGCCGGGAATCTCCTCCTCCGCGAGCCAGATGCCGGCGCCTGTCCGGCACAGACACGCTTCTTCCAGCGCTCCGAGGAGTGCCGCGTGCGGGTCGAGGTCGGCGCGGGCGGTGTGGACGACCACGGGCCGGTCGGGGGTGCCTTCGGCGAAACGGACGGCCACGGCCGGGATACCCAGGTCGGTGGTCAGGTCCTTGCAGATGACCGTGGCGCCGTCCGCCGTGACCCGGTCGATGATCCGGCGGGCCGGGCCGTCCGCGAGCCGCGCGAGATCCAGGCTGGGCAGAGTGAGGCGGTTCTCCCAGAAGACGATGGCCGAGTCACGCTCGACGATCTCCAGCAGACCGCCGAGCACGGCGTGGTGGTATGTGCCGCCGGCGGCCAGGCCCGTGGAGATGGGGTCGAACCAGGGCTTGTGGCCTCGCGGGAAGCGGTACGGCAGATAGACCGCGCAGGCAGGTACATACCGCGTCCTGCCGGTGGTCAGGGAGCGGCCCAGGACCCAGTCGATCTCCACGTCCGGGTCGAAGGGCCCGTACCGCGGCCGCTCGGTGTACTCCTTGGCCGAACCGAGAGGGAGCGTACGCGGGTCGACGGCCTCGTCGCCGAGCGCGGCGAAGGTGGCGCGGATGAGCTGCTCCGGATCGTAGACACCCGCGGCGTAGCGCTCCATGGTCTCGCCGACGGCGCAGACCCGGGCCCCGGTCGGGTCGCTCTTGACGGCGCCGCCGCGCGCCTCCGCCTTCACCGGGGAGAACCAGGTCGTGGTGGTCACCCCGGCGGTGCGCGCATAGGTGGTGCTGCCCCGCCGGCCGTCGCTCCCGTCCACGCGCAGCTCCGGCACGAGCCCGGTCAGCGGATCGACCGCGCCGCGCATGAGCTCCCAACTGGCCTGTGCGTCAACGGCGTTCGCCTCGGGCCGCATCGGCGGGACAACGGCCTGGGCGCACGCCGGGCAGTTCGGGGTGTGGAACAGCGCATGGCGCGTACGCTCCAGCGAATCGTGGTCGATGTCGGTCAGGACCGGGGGACCGGTGCGCGGCCGCGTGGTGAGGGTCGTCAGCAACTCGTGAGCGAGGATCCCCGCGGCGATGGCGGTGGTGGGCCATGCCTCGCTCTCCGCCGCGCCCAGCAGCACATCGAACGGCAGGTCGGCGACCGCCTGCCAGGTGTGGTTGGCGCGGATGCGCCGTACGAGACAGACGGGGCAGGCGGTACGGGGCGGGGTGAGGGTGGCGAGGAGCAGACGGGTCGGCGTGCTCAGATACGTCACCAGCGGTGTGCCGCCGGCGAGGGAGAACCGGGTCCAGCGCTGGAGTTCGGACTCTGCCAGACCGAGCGGCAGGAGTACGGCGTCGGCGCCCGGCGGTGGCAGTACGCCGTCGGCGCCCAGGGGCAGGGGCAGGGGGAGGGCATCGGCATTCAGGGGTACGGCGTCGGCGTCCGCGCTCCGCCCGGCGACCACCACCCTGACTCCGGCCCGGCTCAGATGCGTGGCGGTCTCGGCCGAAAGCAGCCCGTCGGCGGCCAGGACGACCGTGAGGTCGCCGCGCTCCTGCTCCCGTCCGTAGAGCGGATGGGAGCGCCGTCCGTCGCCGGGGTGGACAAGGCCGCGGTGACGCATTCCCTCGACGACGCGATCCGGTACGGCGTCGAGCGAGAGGAGGCCGTGCTCGCCACCACGCGGGACGGGCATTCCGGCCGGGACGCGGAGGGTCCCCGTACTCGCGCAGATATAGAGGTGATCGTCGCGGCTGACGAGCCGTACATCACGCCGGGGCATGAGGGCAGCGGAGCGGGGGGTGGCCGACGGGTCCGGGCTCGATTCCAATGCTGTCCGCCTTCTGGAGACTGGTCGGGGGTCGGGAGCAGGTCGGTCGGTGGTCGGGAGTAAGAAGGTGCCTCCCTGCCTGTGACGAGACAGGACGACGAGACAGGAAGACACCTGGCGCGCTACTCCGCCGGCTCGGTCTCCCGCTCCGTCACATCCGACACAGCGCTGAAGCAGCTGTGCCCGGCGAAAGCCGCCTCGGTCTCGGGGATCGACATTTCTTCGAAGAGTTCATCGTTTTCGAACATGACGGTTGTTTCCTTTCTCGGAACGGCACTCCTGAATAGCGCTGCCGTTATGGCTCGGCAGAGCCTCGATGGCGCTTTCTTCATTGCATGGCACGTTCGAATAAACCGTCAAGGGAAAGCCGGAGAGTTTGCTGCGAATCGCCAGCGTGTAATTGTATTACCGGCAGGGGTGTTCCTTTCCTTTCGGTCCCCACCTCGTCCGTTCGTCTCCGCGCACCACCGTGCCGCACAGCAGCTCGGTCGTCGTCCCGTCGCCGCCGCCCCGCAGCACCGCGAGCAGCTTGTCCTCCGTCAGCCGTCCCCCGCCCGCCGCGCCGTGCGCGTCCATACGGCCGGTGGCCCCGTCGAAACCCCCGCCGCCCAGGCCCTGGTAGAGCACCCCTTGCAGCAGTCCGCGGTCGAGGCGGTCGTCATGTCCGCCGGTGGTCCGCCAGGACTGGTCGATGCCCTCGGCGAGATAGCGCAACGCGTCCCAGGCGAGCGCGACATGAGCGTCCTCGCGCATGGCCTCCGTGCCGGCGCTGTGATCGGCGCCGTACACCCGGTCGTACGCGGTGAGGAAAGCCGCGGCCTCCGGACTCCGCGCCGCCAGGTCGGGGGCGTAGCCGTGCGAGACGTAGTAGAGGGTGAGGCCCTTGAAGTCGTCCCAGGGGCGCGGCTCTTCGGTCAGCGTGTTGGTGACGTCGTCGCCGCCGAGCACACTGATCTTCGGGCAGTCGCCGGAGATACGCGCGATCTCGGCCAGGAAGAGCTGGAACTGGCTGGCCCGCGCCGACCACACCACCGCCGTCCGCGGCTCCTCGTTCACCGCGCGGCAGACCTCGCGGGCCAGGTCCTCCACGGTCGGCACCGGCCGCCCGCCGAGCGCACCCTCCACCGGTCCGGGTTCCGGTGCGTCGGCGGGGGTGTAGAGGAGTACGTCGGTGCGCTCCTGCCCGTACGACGAGAGGAAGGACGCGGCGAGGCTGTTGCTGTAGGCGTCGGTGGTGTCGGCGACGAGACTCACCCGGAGCGCCTTCCGCCCGCCCGTGGTCATCCCGGCGTTCGAGGCGAAGACCGCCATCAGTTCGGCGGCCCGCGTGTCGGTGGGGGCGGTCTGGTAGTAGTGCTCGCCCTGACGCAGGAGTTCATCGGCGGTGCCCGAGGTGCCGACCATCGGGATGCCCGCTTCGTCGAGGGTGCGTATCGCGCCATACGTATTCCGGCGGCTCTGCCCGAAACCCACGACACCCGCGATCGACGGATCGCCGGCGGCGAGTTCCGCGATCCGGTCGGCGACGGCGGACGCGTCCTTGAAGCGGTCACCCGCGTTGGCGGCGAGCACCCGCAGCGGTACGCGCTCGCCGGAACGCAGCGCCTGGGTGTTGATGTGCCGCTGTGCCAGCGCGATGCCGCGCAGCTCCGCCAATGTGCCGCCGCGCACCGGGTCCTCGGCGTCCTCGCCTCCGCTGAGCGGGCCGAAGTAGACGACGGTGCGGCGGCCGGGGCGCGGGTCGTCCTGGTGCCGGCCCGCGAGCTTACTGTCGACTTCCTCGTTCTGCCGTTCGATCTGCTGGAGCACGGCCCGTAAGGCCCGCTCACTGGGCTCGTCGCCGAAGCCGGCCGCGCCTTCGGCGACACCGACACACTGCCCGTCCGTACCGAGGAAGGTGGAGCCCTGGCAGGGGTCGTCCTCTTCGGCGCTCCCGATGTTCGGTGCGAGGAAGAGGCCGACGGCGAGTGCGAGCGCGAGCACCCCGATACCGAACACCCCGGCCACCTCGGTGCCGGGGCCCCAGCGCGGCGACGGCGTCACCAGCGTGGGCCAGCGGCCGAGCCAGTACACCGCCGCCTGGTCGTCCTCGGCTCCCTCGGCCACCGGTACGACGATGCCGGTCGGCTGGCCCGGTGTCATTCCGCGCCGCTCGATGTTGATCAGCTCGGCGCCGGCGTGGGCGAGGCCCGACGCGTCGATGTCCGGGATGCGCGAGGCCAGCGACCGTACACCGCCCGCCACCGCGAACACCGAGGTGCAGCGCAAGTCCTCCACGGCGGAACGGAGTTCGCGCAGGAAGCGCTGGACGCGCGAGTCGGCCGGCCCGGCGTCGTCGAAGAGAAGCACGAAGCGGGAGGTGCGACGCCGCCGCCAGGGGTTGAGGAGACGGGGCCGGCACGCCTGGTCGAGGTCGGCGAGCAGGGCGTGCATGAGCACCCGGTCCATACGCTCCGGTTCACTGGCGGGTTCGCCGTGTACGAGGTCGAGCGCGGAGCGGAAGAAGTCGGTGGGCGGGCTGCCGTGCTGGCGGCGCACCCACTCCGCGTACCAGCTGCGGCTACGGGCCCGCCCGAGCATGCGGCGGTTGGCGCGCCAGCCGAAGAGGGCGCGCGGCAGCCGCTGGAAGAGCGGCCCCGCGATGAAGTTCCACAGCAGCTCCAGCAGCGTGCCGCCGCTCGCCTGGTCGCGGCCGCCGAGCCACCACAGGGTCTGAGCGGTACGGGACCAGTTGCGGTGCTCCGCGTAGCAGTGGTTGCGCAACTCGGCGTGGCGGCGCTCCATGAGCCCCTCGATGGCGGGCGCGGTGACGACGGAGCGCAGCAACCGGTAGCTGTGCAGGCGCAATTCACCGGTGCCGGGCGGCATGGTCTCGGCGAGCTGATGGGTCAGATGCTCGAAGAGTTCCAGCGGCGGCGGGTCGGTGCCGTCGGGGAGCCGCGGGATGTACGCGTGCGGGGCGAGGACCTCGCTGCGCCCGCGCATCCGTGACCGGAGCCCTGTGACGATCCGGCGTCCCGCATCGCCGCCGTCCGGCTCGTTGAGCAGGACGACCGGCACCCTGCTGCGGCTGCGCCGCGGCTGCACCACCAGTTTGTCGAACGCGTCGATAAAACGCTCGACGCCCGGATAAGCCGGAATGCGGCTTTGCGGATCCCCCGAAGTCATGACCAGCTCCCCCTTGTTCCCCCTGAGAATCACCAATTGTTCCCGTTGACTCTCGTACAGAAACGTGGAGTCGGCCCATCGGCGCGCGGGCGACGGACCGCCCCGGGGCGGCGTGGGGCGGGCGGGCCTGCGTCCGTGGGCGGCGCAGGGTCCGCGTCCATTCACCGCACCGCGCTGGGCGGGGTCCAACCGGTACTGCCCAGGGCGGCGCGGTGGGCCACGAGGGCCGCGAGATCGTCGTCGCGGGTGCCCGAGACATACGTGAGAATGTCCTGCTCAAGGAGGTCCAGGAACTGGCGGGGCGCGGCGAAGGCCCAGGGCCGGACGCGCTGGGCGAGGGGATAGAAGGTCCCGGCATGATCACGGGTCTCGCTGACACCGTCGGTGTAGAGCAGCAGACTGTCGCCGGCGGCGAAGGGAATCGTGTCCACGCGGTAGTGATCGCCGAGCAGGGCGGCCATGTTGATGGGTGCCGACGGCGCGCTGGGTTCCACCTCGCGCACATCGCCGTTGTGCAGCAGCAGCGGTGGCGGGTGCCCGCAGTTGACCAGCCGTGCGACGGGCTCCTCGGTAGGAATCTCGACCAGCACGATCGTGACGAAACGCTCCAGCACGTCCTCGCTGGGGACGGCCTCGCAGTACCCGTTGATACTGCTCTCCAGCCGGCCCGCCAGGGACGGCAGGTCGGGGCTGTCCTTGACGAACACCCGGAACGAGCTGAGGACGACGGAGGCGGCCTCGACGGCCGGCAGCCCCTTGCCGCGCACATCGCCGATGATCAGCCGTACCCCGTACGGGGTCTGCAGCGCCTCGTAGAAGTCACCGCCGATACGGGCGTGCGCGGCGGCGGCCCGGTAGAGCACCTCGATGTCGACCTGCCCGAGATGATTCGGCAGCGGGCGCAGCAGTACCCGCTGCGCGGTCTCCGCCACGGCGCAGACCTGGGCGAGGGTGCGCTCCCGGTTCTGCCGTACGCGGCTGGCGTAGGCGGCGGCCAAGGTGATGGTCGCGATCGCGAGCAGTGTGAAGTAACCGGGTGTTCGGTTCAGGTCGTGCTCCACGACAAGACCGAGGGCCGTGTCGGCCGTCAGGGCCAGCACCCCGACACCCAGCGTGCCGGCCACCGGGAACATGGCGGCGGCCAGCGCCGGTGCCACCCCGAGCAGCCGGTTGAACTGCAGATGGGGCGTGAGGGCCGCCGCCACCGAGACCACGACGACCACCAGCAGAGGCGTGAGGAGCGCCGTCTCGAACGGACGGCCCTGGTCCCGCATCCGCTGGGAGAGCCGCTTCGGGGCGGTCACGGTCACCTGACTGAGCACACTGATTGCAGAAATGGGACATTCCCCTCATCTCGAAGCACTAGCCACTTTTCGTTGAGGGGACCGAATAGTCAAGGCCGAGCTGCCTCGGTCTCTGTGACCCGTCACCGGACGGAACCGGTCGAACACCGTCGGATTACGTGTACGGTCCCGACCGGTCCCGGCGCCGGCTCAGGGGCGCAGGTGCGCGAGGCGGCACGCCTCGTTGGCGTGGGCCCGCTGGACGTTACGTGCGATCAGACCGTCCACGCAGTCCCGGTAGGCGTAGGTGTAGTCGCCTTCCCCCAGCTGGCACTGGAGGCTCAGGAGCGGATGGGTGTACCCCATGTTCTGGAGGTACTGGGAACACTGCTCGACCGTGGCATGGGCCGGGGTCGTGGCGGTGAGCGGCAGGGCGATGAGGGCGACGGCCGTCATGGCCCGCGCGAGGGTTTTCAGCATGGCCCGACAGATACCGGTGATCGGCCCCGCCGCGACGGCGATCGGGGAGCGGCTTCACCCGTACGAGGGCAAAGGTCATACGGGCGCGCCGCGCCGCGGGACTGCTCGGGCCGGACGCGGCCGGACGGGACCGGACTGCCCGGACCGGCCCCGTCCGGGCGGACCGCCCGGACCGGCCGGACCGGTCCTCAGGGCTTCAGCTGGGTGAAACGGATGCTGTTGCCGAAGGGGTCGCGGAGGGCGCAGTCGATTCCGTACGGACGCTCGGTGGGTTCCTCGGTGAACTCGACGCCCCGGCCCAGCAGTGTGTCGTACGTCTTGCGGCAGTCGTCCGTGCTGAAGATGAGCGAGCCGCCCGTGGCGCCCTTGGTCAGCAGCTCGCGGACCTGCTGTGCCGTCTCCTCGGACAGCGCCGGAGCTCCCGGCCTCTCCAGCAGGATCTGCCGCTCCGGATGGCCGGGGACATGGACGGTCAGCCAGCGCATGAAGCCCAGGTCGACATCGGAGTTGACCTCCAGGCCGAGCTTGCCCACGTAGAAATCGAGGGCCTCGTCCTGGTCGAGGACGTATATCTGTGAGTGTGTGATCGCGTTGAACATGTGTGTCACGCTACCGGGCAAGCCGGGCGAAAACTTATCCGAAACTGCTCGGATGACGGACGGTACGCGCGGTGTGCGGACCGTACGCACAGTGTGCGGACGGTCACGAGCTCGGCCGCATCCAGGCCATGGTGAAGCAGGTCGGTACGCCCGTGGCCGCCGTTCTCCTTTCCTTGCGGTACTCCCTCGGCGACCGGCCGACGATGTCGTGGAACGTGCGGCTGAAGGTTCCCGGGCTGCCGAAGCCGACTTCGAAGCAGATGTCCGTCACACTGCGATCGGTCTCCCGCAGCAGGAACATCGCACGCTCGACACGGCGGCGCTGCAGATAGCGGTGCGGTGTCTCGCCGAATGTGGCCCGGAAGGTGCGGGTGAAGTGTGCCTGGGACACATGGGCGATCCGGGCCAGGGCCGGGATGTCCAGCGGCTGCGCGTAGGCGCGGTCCATCGCATCCCGTACCCGGAGCATCCGGCGGTTCGTCTCTTCTGCGGCACGGCTCACGAGGCCATCACACCACGGTCTGGCGTCCTGCTCGGGGGTCAGGCCCATGGCGTCACCGATGGCGAGGGGTACGGCACCCGCCCGTTCCCGGAGCCGTGCTCCCGGCTCGGTGAGCCGCAGGGCGAGGTCAGCCCCAGTTCCTCCAGTACGGGCCGGTAGCGCGCGGTGACCGCCCGCGAGGCCGCGTAGAGGGCGAAGCAGAGCTGGTCGTCCAGGAGGAGGGAGCCTTCCTGTGCCGGTCCGGCCGCCGGTTCGGCACCGTCTGAATCTCTTCCCGCCGCGCTCGGGATCCACGAAGATCCGCCGGACAGGACCTTAAGCCGGGTCCTTGACGGAGTCGGCGCCCCGGCCGGAGTGTCCCGGCCCGCCGGCGGAGCGTCCCGGTCGGTCGTCGGCGGGGGCGGTGACCGGGTGCGCTTCGACGAGTGTCCGCAGCAGACTCAGACCGGCCTCGGCCGGGGAACCACGCTGCGCGCTGTACATCAGCGTCCACTGGCCGGACTCGTCCGGCATGCGCAGCGTCTCGAAGGAGAGTTCCATCGGCCCCACCAGCGGATGGTGGAAGGACTTCACCCCGGACACACAGTTGCGTACCGGATGGCGCTGCCACAGCGCGGCGAACTCCGGGCTCTTCATGAGCAGTTCGCCGACCAGTTCGGCCAGCCGGCGGTCGTCGGGACAGCGGCCGGCCATCAGCCGCAGCGAGGACACGGCGCGCTTGGCCTCCTCCTCCCAGCGCGGATACAGCTCGCGGGTGTGCGGGTCGAGGAAGAGCAGCCGCTGAAGATTGGGACGCTCGGTCGGCCGGTCGGGAGCGGTGAAGTCGAGATGGTCCCCGACCAGGCCGTGGCCCAGGGGATTCCAGGCGAGGACATCGCTGCGCCGGTCCAGCACGATCGCGGGAACGCCGCCCATGGCGTCGATGAGCTGCTTCGTACCGGGCCGGACGCAGACCGCCCGCTCCGGCGGACGGCGCTTGGCGCGGCCGGGACGGGCGAGGTTCCGCAGATGGGTGTGTTCGTCGTCGCTCAGCCGGAGCGCGCGGGCGAGCGCGTCGAGCACCCCCTCGGAGGCGTTGCCGCTCTGGCCCTGCTCCAGCCGCGCGTAGTACGCCGGGCTCACCCCGGCGAGCTGTGCCAGCTCCTCGCGCCGGAGGCCCGGCACACGCCGCTGGGCCCCGTACGAGACCAGTCCGACGTCCTCGGGCTTCAGCCGTGCGCGCCGTGTGCGCAGGAATTCACCAAGCTCCGCGGGAGTATCCATGCGGACCAGTATGGCCGCGGTCCTCCGCCCGGACCGGGGCCCATCCACACCCTGCGAGTGGTAGGACCAGCGGTCACACGCATCGCTTGCGTACGCGGCGCGCGTGGCTGGTTGCCTCATCGACGTCACCGCAGACTCTCGGTCGGCGTGATGGTCATGCCTGGTCAAGGACGAGAGGGAACCCGACGATGTCGACACTCGACGATGTGTCAGCGCAGCGGCCTTCAGCACCCCCCGAGCGGCTCACCGGCCGGCTGAAGCTCGTCCTGGTGGTACTGCTGGTCGCGCAGTTCATGCTCGCCGTGGACTTCTCGATCCTGAACGTCGCGCTGCCCGTGATAGGCAAGGGCCTGGGCTTCTCGCTGGGGAACCTCCAGTGGATCGCCACCTCGTTCGCCCTCGCCGCCGCCGGATTCACCCTGCTCTTCGGCCGGATCGCCGACCTGGTCGGCCGGCGCCGGCTCTTTCTGATCGGGCTCGCGGTCCTGGGCGCCGCCTCACTGCTCGGTGGGCTCGCCGTCAGCCCCGAGACCCTGCTGATCGCCCGTGTCGCACAGGGGCTGGCGACCGCCGCGGTGACCCCGGCCGGTCTCTCGCTGCTGACCTCGTCGTTCCCCGAGGGCCCGCTGCGGTCCAGGGCGCTCGGCCTCAACGGCGCGCTGATGTCCGCCGGGTTCACCACCGGCGCGGTGCTCGGCGGCGTACTCACCGATCTGCTGAGCTGGCGCTGGTCGTTCCTGATCAATGTGCCCGTCGCGCTGGCCGTGCTGATCGTCGCGCCGGCCGTGATCTCCGAGAGCCGGGGCGAGGACCGGACACGGCTCGATCTGCCGGGCGCGCTGGCCGTGACCGTCGGTCTGCTCTCCCTGGTGTACGGGCTGACCATGGCGGGCGAGCACGGATTCGGCGCCCCGAAGGCCCTGGCCGGGCTGATCCTGGGCGTGCTGCTGCTGGTGGTCTTCTACTTCGTGGAGAAGGGGGTGCCCCGGCCGCTCGTTCCGGTACGTATCCTCCGGCGGCGTTCGGTGATCTTCGGAAACCTGGCGGGTCTGCTCGCCTTCGTCACCGAGACGTCCCTCGTCTTCCTGATGACCCTCTACCTTCAGAAGGTGCTCGGGTTCTCACCGCTCGCGGCCGGTCTGTCCTTCGGTGTACTGGGTTTGGGCACCGTCGTCGGCGGTGTCACCGCGGCCCGGGTGATCGGCGGGATCGGCACCACCCCGGCGCTGGTGACGGGCGGCCTGGTGCAGGCGGTGGCGACGGTGGCGCTGGTCGGCCTCGGTGACGGCCGGGGCTCGATGTGGCTGTTGCTGACCGCGACCTTCGTCGGCGGTGTGGGGAACATGCTCGTCATCGTCGGATTCATGGTGACCGCCACCTCGGGTCTGCCCGACGCGGAGCAGGGCATGGCGACCGGTATGGCCACCATGAGCCAGCAGGTCGGTATCACCATGGGCACACCGATCATGAGCGCCATCGTCACCGCGCGGGTCGGCGGGTCCGCCGACCCCGAGGTGATCCTCGACGGTGTGAGTGTCGCCGTGCTGGTCAACGCGCTCATCGTGCTGGCCGGAGTGATCATGGCCGCGCTGTTCCTGCGTACCGGGAAGGAGACGAAGGGCAAGCAGCGGGACGGCAGTTGACGGATCGTCAAGGAAGTGCACCAACGGTCAAGGCGTCGCGCTACGAGCTTTGGCAGGCTGGGTTCCGGCCGTTCTGTGGCTCGGCTTTGCGATCTCCTCGAAGCCGCAGCGGAGCGGCTACGTGGCCGCCGCCTGCCTCGGTCTGCTCAAGTAGCCCTGGAGAGTGGGCATGGGCCCATTCCGGCGTCTTTCCCGCGCCACCCGACGGTTCCACCGGCTTGCGGAAGTCCGACGCCCGGACCGCGGGCGGCACCTCGGTGAGTGAGGGGCCGCCCGCGTTCTGTCCGGCGGTGGGGTGTCGCGGCACGTCCCAGGTCGGACAGGGCCTAGAGGACGACGATGCCTTCGCCGCCGACGGCGTTGGGCACGGGGGTGGTGCTGATCTTGGTGAGGGAGCCGTTGTCGTTGATACGGAAGCCGTCGACGGCCCCGACGCCGCCTGTCTGGACGTACAGGTAGTGGTTGTCGGGTGTGACGGCGCTGTCGACGGTGCCCGTACCGGTGGGGGTGTTGCCGAGCGGAGCGAGGCGCGCTCCACGGGTCTGCCGGAAGCCGGAGACGGTGTTGCTGCCCGCGTTGGAGACGTAGAAGCGGTTTCCGGCGCGGGTGACCCAGCAGCTGGCCTGCTGGCCGGTGAGAACGTCGTCGAGCAGTGTGACGTCACTGTCGTTCTCGATACGGAACGTCAGAACGGCGTTGGGACCCGCGTCCGCGACCACGAGGCGGCCCTTCCGGTCGAAGGTCAGACCGAAGGGCGTCGAGCCGGCCTTGCTGCTGACGACGGGCCGGGCGGAGGGGGTGCCGGAGCTGTCGAGGGGGAAGACGGCGATGCTGTTGCCGCCCATCTTGGTGCTCACGACGAGCCGCGACCCGTCGGGGGTGAAGGTGACCTGGCCCGGAGTGTGGAGGAACTCCGGCGCGGTGGAGGTGTTCAGACGCAGGGCGCGGTGCCACGCCGGGATGCGGTGGAGACCCTTCTCGGTGAGCCGGTAGCCCTGGACGGAGCCTCCGTCGCGTGCGTTGAGGACATACACCCGGTCCTTGTGCACTGTGACGCTGACAGGGAAGGTACCGCCGGAGGAGATGACCTGCCGGCGGTGGAGCCGCTCACCGTCGACGGCGAACGCGGTGATCGAGTTGCTGCCCGCGTTGACGGCGTACAGCAGTTTGTGGCGACGGTCGTAGGTGAGGGATCCCTGGGACGCGAGATGGTCGACGACGGAGCCGCCGAGGACCCCGCCCTTGCCGTTGGTGGCGTAGACGGCTCGCTTGTGGAGGGTGCCGTTGGCGGCACGGTGATAGGCGACGATCTTGTTGCCGCTGGTGCTGTCGGTCTGGACGAAGACGGGGCCCTGGTGTTCTCCGGCCGGCCGGGGCGATTCGGCGGACGCGGGAATCGCGCACGCGGCGACGAGAGCGGTCACCGCGGCGGCGATCCTGGTGGTCCGGACGAACATGCTTGCGCGCTGCATCGTTCCCCTTCGGGCTGAGGCGGGTTCGCGTGACGGACGCCTGCCGGGCCTGTCCGGCCGAGGGCAGGGTCCGTCGTCATGATCGTGCGAGCGGGTCCCGGAGCCGTGGACCGACCGGGACCGTTCCCCCGGGGGAGTGAGCGGTATGGCATCGGACGGCGGCACGCACCCGACGCGGACAGACCCCGAGAAGGTGACGATCCCGGCCGCCACCGAGCGGTGCTGTCCTCAAGGCTGTGGCGGTCGGTGCGGTCGGTCGTCTCACACTCCCGCGGGTCCGGACTCGGCCGCCGGCTTCCAGCCCAGGGCGGGTGCCACCTCGGTCGCGATCAGCTCAAGGGCACGGATCGCGGCGTCATGGCCGGGTACGGCGGGGTTGAACTGGGTGATCAGATCGGTCGCGACAGGCAGGACCTTCTCCTGCCCGAGCGCCGCGACGATCTCCTCGGGCGGACCGTAGAACGAGTGGAAGCGGCGCAGCGCCTCATCCCTGTCCAGGCCCCTGGGAAAGGCGCCGTTCTCCGCGAAACGGAGCGCCGCCCGGTGGACGTCGTCGCCGATCTCCCGCAGTGCCGTCTCCTTGTCCTTCGCCGGGAACACGAACCGGGACAGCCCCACCCGCGGACGGCGCGGCTGGTCCCAGGTGGCGAGGAAAGCGTCCGCCCAGGGGCGCTGCACCTCGTCGGTCGGGGCGTCGAAGCCGTACGCGGCACGGTTGAGCAGCAGGTTCGAGCCGCCGGCCGCGGCGTACCGCGCACCCTGTCCGCTGAAGACGCCCTGCCAGATACGGTCGGTGAAGTCGGCGGCGGCCGGCTGGATACGGAAGCCTGGCGCGCGTACTTCCTCATTGGCCAGGGCCTGGCGCAGCACCTCCAGATTCTCGCTGGTCAGCTCCCGTTTGCGGGCGATGTCCTTGCCGAACGCGGCGTACTCCACATCGCTGGAGCCGCTGCCCACGCCGATCTCGACGCGTCCGCCGCTGAGCGCGTCGACGGCCGCGACGTCCTCGGCGAGGCGGACCGGATCCTCCAGAGGGAGGATCGTGATGGCGGTGCCGAGCCGGATCCGGGTGGTCTTCGCGGCGGCGTGGGCGAGGAACGTCCACGGTGAGGAGAGGCCGCCACCGCCGAGGGGGACATGGTGCTGGGCGACCCAGCCGACATCGAAGCCGAGTTCGTCGGCGGCCACGAAGAGTTCCTGGGCATCGCGGTAGGTCCGGGCCACGTCGTCGCCGCGGCCCTGGACATGTGTGAGGAAGCCGAGTCTGAAGCGCGGTGTCTCGGTGGTCAGCGGTGTCTCGGTGGTCATGGGATGACTGCCTTTCGGGTGGAGCCACGCCGGTGTCGTGGCGGATGTTCCGTCGTCGCGGGCTCGTGGCGGGCGGCGCCCGGCGCAAGGCCGGGGACCGCGTCCGCCCGCCACCGGCGGTCCGGTCCTGGCACGGGGCTCAGTCGTTGACGAGCTGGGACCCAGGTGTGTGACGGTTGGCCGGTACGGGCAGGCCGAGGTTGGCGCGCAGGGTGTCGCCCGCGTACTCGGTGCGGAACAGTCCGCGCTTCTGCAGGATCGGGACGACGCCGTCGACGAAGAGGCCGAGGTCGTCGTCGGTGCGGAAGGCGAGGTTGATGCCGTCGAAGGTGCCGGCGTCGAACCACCGCTCGATGGTGTCGGCGACGGTCTCCGGTGCGCCGACGAAGGGCGAGCGCCGGAACTGGTTGACCGACTCGGCGACCTGACGCAGCGTCAGGTTCTCCGCCCTGGCCCGCTCGATGATCTTGGCCGCCCCTGTCCGGCCGCCCTTCTCGGCGAGATGGGCGACGTCCGGGAACGGCGCGTCCAGGTCGTGCGGGCTGAAGTCGTACGCGCCGAAGGAGCGGCCGAGGAGGGCGAGATTGCGGTCGAAGTCGTTGTCCTCCTCGAAGATCTCCCGCTCGCGGCGCCCGGCGGCCTCGTCGGTGGCGGCGACGACCGGGCCGCCGTGGATGAAGATCTTGATGTGTTCCGGGTCGCGGCCGTAGGCGGCGGTGCGCCGCTTGATGTCCGCGTAGTACTCCCGCGCCTGCTCCAGGGAGCCGCCCGGCGCGTAGATGCCCTCGGCGACCCGCGCCGCGAGATCGCGTCCCTCCTCGGAGACCCCGGCCTGGAAGATCACCGGCTGGCCCTGGGGCGAGCGGGAGAGGTTGAGCGGCCCGGCTATCTTGAAGTGCTCGCCGGCATGGTTGAGTTCATGCAGCTTGGCCGGGTCGAGGAAGACATCGCGGGCCACGTCGGCGGGGAACGCGTCGTCCTCGTAGGAGTCCCACAGACCGCGGGCGACCTGGACGAACTCCAGGGCGCGGCCGTAGCGGGTGGTGTAGTCGAGGTGTTCGTCGAGCCCGAAGTTCCTGGAGGTGCCGGTGTCGAAGCTGGTCACGACGTTCCAGCCGGCGCGGCCACCGCTGATGTGGTCGAGTGAGGCGAACCGGCGGGCGAGGTTGAACGGCGAGTTGTATGTCGAGCTGGCCGTGCCGACCAGGCCGATGTGGCGGGTGTGGGTGGCGACCGCGGAGAGCAGGGTGAGCGGCTCCAGCCGGTTGAGATAGTGCGCCGGGTAGGTGGCGTTGATGAACTGGCTGTCGACGATGAAGAGGGCGTCGAAGAGCGCGTGTTCGGCGGCTTGGGCCTGCCGGATGTAGTAGTTGATGTCGATGCTGGCGTTCTTCGCGACGCGCGGGTCTCTCCAGAGGCCGTGCTGGCCGGGGCCGCCGACGCCGTACGGATGGAGCGCGAGGTGGATCGTGCGGGACATGGCTCTCCCTCTCGGTGGCTTCTGTAGCTTCTGTAGCGAGCTTCTGTGGCGTGTGTTGCTCTGTGTCGCTCTGTGTTGCTCTGTGGCTTCCGCGGTGGGCGCAGGTGGGCTCAGGTGTGCAGCAGCGCGCGCAGCGCTTCGCGCTCGGCCCGGGTGGCCGGGGCGCTGTGCAGTGTGGGCGCGGAACTGACGAGCAGGCGTGTGTAGAGGTGCTGGGGCCGGTTGATGATGTCTCCGGCGGCGCCGACCTCGACGAGCTCGCCCTGGTACAGCACGGCGATACGGTCGGCGATCCCGGCGACGGACCCGAGGTCGTGGGAGATGAAGACGAGGGCCACCCCGGTGGCACGGAGGTCCTTGAGGATCTCCAGGACCTGGACCCGGTTGGCGGAGTCCAGGGCGCTGACCGGCTCGTCGAGGATGACGAGCCGCGGTTCGGTGACCAGCGCCCGCGCCACCGCGGCCCGCTGGCGCTGCCCGCCGGACAGTTCCCCGGGCAGCCGGTCGAGAAGCTCCTCGGGAAGGCGGACGCGGGCGAGGAACGAGCGGACCCGCCGGGCCGCTTCCTCACGCGGCACGCCCTGGACGAGCAGTGGATCGGTCAGGGAGTCCTCGATGGTGAGGTCGGGGTCGAGGCTGCGCAGCGGGTCCTGGAAGACGTACTGGATCACACCGCGTCGGCGCAGTCCGCGCCACTGACGGTTTCCGTAGGCGCTCACGTCCTCGCCGCCGATGACGATCGAGCCCGCCGAGGCGCGTACCAGACCGAGTGCGGCGCGGGCGAAGGTGGACTTGCCCGATCCTGTCTCGCCGATGACGCCGACGGTCTCGCCGGGCGCGACGCTCAGTGAGACTCCGCGCAGGGCGCGGCGGCGCCGGCGGCGCGGGCCGTAGTGGACGTCGAGGCCGGTGACCCTGAGGACCGGGTCCGGGGGCTCCCCGCTGCCGGCGGACTTCTCGTCGGACGGGCCGGTGGTCACGGCGCCTCCTTCAGCGTGAGGAACTTCTCCAGGCCGTAACTCTCGTGTTCGGCGATGAGCAGCCGGGTGTACTCGTGCCGCGGGTCGTGGAGCACCGCGTGTGTCGGGCCCTGCTCCACGACGTCGCCCTCCCGCATCACGAGGACCTCGTCGCACAGCTGGGCGACGACGGCCAGGTCGTGGGAGACGACGACAAGGGCAAGACCGATACGCTCGCGCAGGTCGGCGAGCAGATCGAGGATCTCGGCCTGGACGGTGACGTCGAGCGCCGTCGTGGCTTCGTCGGCGATGAGGATCCGGGGGTCGGCGGCGATCGCCGCCGCGATCAGGACGCGCTGGAGCATGCCTCCAGAAAGCTCGTAGGTGTACTGGCCGTAGACCAGTTCCGGGTCACGCAGGCGCACAGCCCGCAGCAGTTCGAGGGCGCGGCGGCGTGCTTCGCGCCGTTTCACTCCCTTCTTGCTCCGGATGACCTCGGTGATCTGCGGGCCGACGCGGATCGAGGGGTTGAGGTACGACGCCGGATCCTGGAAGACGGCGCTGATCACGGCGCCGCGCAGAGCCGTCCACTGAGGCCGCGTCAGGGTCGAGATATCGGTGCCGTCGATCTCGATCGAGCCGCCGCTGATCGCGAAGTGCGCGGGCAGAATGCCCAGTGTGGCGCGGCAGGTGAGGGTCTTGCCGCTGCCGGACTCGCCGACGATACCGACGACCTTGCCGGGCGTGAGCTCGAAACTCACTCCATGGACGATCTCACGGTCGCCGGCCCGGTCGAGGATGCGTACGTCGCGGACGGAGAGCACCGGTGGGGCGGTCGGACCGGCGGTGGCGTCGGGTATGGCGCCCCGTGTCTCCCCGGGGGCGGTGTTCTTGGACAGCGTCGTCATCACACGCCTCCGGTGGGAACGGGACCGGCCTTGCCGGGACGGTCTGCGCGAATCTTGCGGTTGTTGACCAGCGCGCGGCCCGCCTCGCCGGAGACGTCCCGGATCGCGTCGGCGAGCAGATTGCTTGCCCAGACGGTGACCATGATCAGCAGGGCGGGGGCCAGCGGCGCCCATGGCCGGTGGCTGAGGTAGCCCAGGTCCGAGGCGAGCAGTCCGCCCCAGGTGGGCGCGGGGGGTTCGACGCCGATACCGAGGAACGTCAGGCTGGAGACGATGATGAAGCCGACGCCGATGGTCTGGGCGAGCGCGACCGCGATCGGCGGGAGCACCTTGATCCAGACATGACGCCTTACGATCCAGCCGATGGAGGCGCCGGCGATGAGTGAGGCTTCCACGTACGGCGAACGGGCCACGGCGAGCGTGGCGGCGCGGGCCACCCGGTAGAAGAGCGGCGAGACCAGCGCGCCGGTGACGAGCATGGCCTGGGTGATGCCGTTGCCGAGCAGCGCGATCACGGCGACGGCGAACAGCAGGAAGGGCAGGGCGACCAGTGTGTCGGCCAGACGGAGGGTGAGCCACTCGAAGGCGCGGCCCAGATAGACCGACAGGATGCCGGGAATCGCGCCCACGACCAGTGCCATCAGCGTCACTTCGAGCGAGCCGAGCACGCTGACACGGGACCCGTCGAGGAGACGGCTCAGCACATCACGGCCCAGATGGTCCGTGCCCAGCCAGTGGGCGCCGGACGCGGCCGCGAGGGTGTTGTCGCCGGTGGCGAGCGGATTCTGCGGGGCGAGCAGCGGGCCGAAGACCGCGAGCAGGGCGATCACGGCGAGAATCGCGACGGCGATCCGGCCCGAGGTGAGCGCGAGGATACGGCGGACCATGGTCATACCCCCCTCTGGGACGCCGGCGTCACACGGGCCAGCACCAGGTTGACGATCAGGTTGAAGACGACGACCAGGACGATCGACACCACGAGCACGCCCTGTACGGCGGGTACGTCACCGGCCTGGGCGGAGTCGTTGGCGAATCTGCCGAAGCCCTGGAGGCCGAAGATCCATTCCGTTACGACGGAAGCGCCCACCAGCGAGGGGAACTTCAGGCCGAGTGTGGCGAGCGCCGGTCCGAGGCCGTTGCGCAGGACATGACCGAAGAAGATCCGCCGTGGGCTCAGTCCCCGTACGATCGCGCCCGTCACATAGTTCTCGCGGTACGCGCCGATGAGACTCGTGCGCAGTTGGCGGGCGACGTCGGCGACGACGTCGAAGCTCAGCGCGACGGCCGGGAGCGTGATGTGCGCGAGCCATGGACCGAACCCCTGCCGCGCCGGGACGTATCCGGCGGCGGGGAAGAGATGGAGTCCGACGGCGAGGACGGCGACCAGGACGATACCGACGACGAACGCGGGCATCACGGAGATCACGGTGACGAAGCCCGTGATCGCGCGGTCGATCCAGGTGGTGCGCCGCAGCGCCGCCACCGTGCCGAGGACGAAGCCGGCGACCACTCCGATGATCAGTGCGAAGGTCGCGACCGAGAGACTCACACCCAGGCCGAGGCCGATGAGTGTGGAGATGTCGGCGCCGTTGGTCCAGCTCGCGCCGAGCCGGCCGTGCAGGACATCGCTGAACCAGTCCCAGTACTGGACCAGGAAGGGCCTGTCGAGACCCCATTGGGCCTCGATCCGTGCGATCGCCTCGGGAGTCGCCTCCTCGCCCAGTTGGATCCGCGCCGGACTGAGCCCGCTCAGCGACCGCAGCGCGAACGTCACGAACGTCGCGACCAGGAAGACCGGCACGAAGATCGCGATCGACCGGGCGAGGGTGACCAGGACGCGGCCCAGCATGTGCCGCGCCCTGGCCACCGCGACCCCGCGACGGCGGGCAGGCGGGGCCTGTACCGCGGTCGTCGTCATGAGGTTGCCTCCTCTCTGTGGTGGGCGTGGGTCAGCTGCCGCCGGAGATGGTCACGCCGGTCCAGTCGATATGGGCGGGATTCCCGGGCAGCTTCGAGATCGACTTGCTCTTGGCGATGAGGTTCGGCGAGGAGTACGTGAAGACCAGCGCCTTGCTCCGGAGACCGGCCCGGGTCGCCGCTCGCAGGACCTTCGCGTAGTCCGGATCGTCCAGCGGGGTCTGGCGTACCTGGGCGATGGCCGCCTCGAAACCGGCCGGCTCGTAGGGCGAGCTGAGGTTCAGCGGACCGTCGGGGCCGAAGTGGGCGGTGAGGGTCTGCGCCGCGGAGTCACGGCCCGTGGTGCCGTAGAGCGAGAACGTCAGGTCCTTGGCGAAGAAGGGGGTGGCCCAGTTCTTGTCGATCTTGATGCGGACGGTGATACCGACCTTGGCCAACTGCGACTGGACGATCTCGGCCTGGGGGTCCTCCGAGGGGATGACCAGGTCGAGCTTGATGTCGCCGGGCCGGTGGCCCGCCTCGGCGAGAAGCCTCTTCGACTTCGCCGGGTCGTAGGCGTAGTCGTTCTCCGACTCCGGGTCGTAGGCGACATAGCCCTTCGGGAACGGCTGGTCGGTGGCTTCGCCGTAGCCGAAGGTCAGTTTGTCGACGAACTCCTGGCGGTTGACCGCGTGGCGTACGGCGTCGACGACCTTGGGGTTGTCGAACGGCGCCTTGTTGATGTTCAGGCTGATGTTCGACGCGTTGAAGCCGGGCTGCACGAAGACGTCCAGGCCGGCCTTCTTGGCGGCGTCCGCCTGACTGGGGTCGATGTCCGCGAAGTTGTAGACGCCGGTCTGGAGACCGGAGACCACCGTGGAGGCGTCGGGGGCGGAGGTCAGCTCGACGTTGTCGATATGGATGTTCCGCGCGTCCCAGTAGTCCGGGTTCTTCTTGAGGACCACCTTCGTACCCGGTATGAGCTGTGTGACGGTGAACGGCCCGGCGCCGACCGGGTTCTGGTCGAGCTTCTCCGGGGAGGCCGCCGCCTTGGGGCTGGCGATCTGCAGGACGCGCTGGCCGAGGAGTTGCGGGATCTGGTAGTCGACCTGGCTGAGACGGATGACCGCGTCCAGACCGTCGGCGTCCACCGACTCGATCGACGTCAGATCGCCGAAGAGCGCCGAGTTCTGCTGCTTCTTGGCCCGCTCGATGGCGGCCTTGACGGCGGCTCCGTCGACCGGCTCACCGTCGCTGAACTTCAGACCGGGGCGCAGATGGAAGGTGATCCGGTCGCCCTCGGTGTTGTACTCCCAGCTCTTGGCCAGGTCGGGGACGGCCTTGCCGGTCTCGTCGGTACGTGTCAACGAGGCGTACACCAGGGAGAGTTCGCGGAACTGGGCGCCGCTGCCCCCGACCACCGGGTCCCAGTGGGTCGGGAAGTAGGACGAGGTCCACTTGAGGGTGGCGCCGCCGCCCGTGGAGGAGGCGTCGCCGCCGCAGGCGCCGAGCGCGGGGACGAGCAGGGCGACGAGCGCGGTTCCGAGGACCGCGAGGCGCGGGCGGCCGGTCCGTCGGGCGGATCGGAGGTCCAGTCTGGGGCGGCGGCGGGGCGTGGGTCGTCCGGACATCTCTTTCTTTCTTCTTTCCTTGATGGTCCCGACATGTGTCAGGGCGGCAGGATCGGACGCGAGGGCGCACTCGTACCCACGCGGTGATCGCCCCCTACGCGGGCACCTTGTACGTGGGCACCCGGTAGGCGGGCACCCGGCACGTGGACAGGTATGCCGAAGGAGCCTCGGTGCACACGTCGGGCACGCCAGGCTCAGGGCATGGGGCGCTCAGGGCATGGGGCGTCGACGGGTTCGCGGGGGCGGACCAGGAGGCGGTGGAGAGGAGACGACGAGGCGCGGAGGCGGGGGCGCGGGGCGTCGGGCGCGGATCAGCCGGGTGGCGGGCGGCGGCCGCTGCCGCCGGGGGCGGTCAGGCGACGGCGGGCCGTGGGCGGCTGGTGGTCAGCGACAGAGGGCGCTGCAGGTGCGCCGCAGATCCACGTAGCGGCACACCACACCGGGGTGCGTCGTAAGCATGCTGCACATCCTGGCGGCAGCCGTCAGCGACTGTCAATGGACACCAATTGGTGTCTCATTGGGCGGGACGGCCTCCGGCCGCGGATCAGGGCCCGGCGAGACAGGGCCCCGCGAGAGGCGGGGGTGTGACGGCCGGACGCACCGGTCCCCTGCCGTACGCGGGCAGGCCGTGCCGCCTGCCCGCGCTGTCGCCAGGGGTGTCGAGGCCGGTCAGAGCGTCGTGACGACCGCGCCCGCGGAGTCGTACACGGTGATGGCGCGGATGAAGTCGACCGGTGCGCCCGTGCTCGTGCCCGCGTCCGCGCCTTCGGGCCCGAGGGCCGTTCCGGCGGAGGGCAGTTCGGTGGTGGTGTACCAGACGCCCCAGCCGGGGCTGCCCGCCAGCTCCAGCAGCTCGGCGCGCACCACCCTGCCGTTCCGGGTCGTGATCTCGACACGTCCCGCGTCGCGCGTCCCGTAGTAGATACCGGAGTGGAAGTAGCGGTCGCCCACCGGTTCCGCCTGATGGGAGATGCCCGGCGCGTTCAGATCGAGATTGCCGTCGCTCACACTGCGGAACTGGTCGGACTGTTCAGGAGTGGACCAGTGCTTGCCGTCCTTGGTCAGCCACACCTCCGCCCCCGGTGCGGCCTTCACGCGCTGGCCCGGCCGGATCACACGGACCGGCTCCGGGGTGGGCGAGGGCGTCGGCGGCGCGGTGAGAACCGGCGCGGGTACGGGGGCGGGGTCGGGCGGCGGAGTGCCGCGTACGAGGACGACGGCCAGCGGGCCCAGCAGCAGGCCGCAACCGGCCACCGCCAGGGCCGCGTTGCCGCGCCGGCGCCGGGCGCGGCCGGCCCGTTCGATCGCGGCCAGTGGGACGGGGGAGGGCGTGACGGCGTTCGCGGCCTCGGCGACGCTGTCGCGCAGTACGTCCTCGTACGCGCGGTGGTGTGCGCGGGAGGACCTGTCGTCCGGCTCTCGTCCGGTCCCGGAGGCGGGATTCATGGGCGGGCTCCGGTTCCGGTCCCGGCTCCCGTGCCGGGGACGGTCCCCGTGCCAGGGGCGGCTCCGGCTCCGGATACGGGGAGCCAGCGGGCGATGACGGGATGGGCGCGCAGGGTCTCCAGTGCGCGCCGGGCATGGGTCTTGACCGTTCCGACCGAGCAGTTCAGCACCTCGGCTATCTCCTGTTCGTTCAAATCCTCCCAGTAGCGCAGCACCACGACCGCACGCTGCCGGGCCGACAGCGCCGCCAGGGCCTGGGCGAGCGCGGCACGCTCCTCGATGTGCTCGGCGTGCCCGGCGTGCCGGCCGTGCACCCGCTCCGGCATCAACGGCGTCAGCAGATGGATGACACGCCGTTTCCGCACCCGGCTGAGGTTGTTGTTGATCAGCGCCCGGCGTACATAGAACTCGACTTCCTCACGGGGGATACGCCGCCAGCGCGCACAGACCTTGACGAGGGTGGTCTGCACGAGATCCTCGGCCTCGTGGAAGTCGCCGGTAAGCAGATGCGCGGCGCGTACGAGGCGGGGCCAGGCCGCGGCGGCGTACTCGGCGAAGTCGTCGTTCGTGTACGGCACAACCGGCGGTCCCTCGGTTCGAGCGGAAAGTTGAGATGAGGTGCGGCGGTACGGGTGGGGGCCTGGGCTCCCCCGAGCGGCCAAGGCCCCCACCCGAGCTCTTAGGTCACGCCTTAGCTGGGCAGGGAGGCCAGGACCCTGCCCGCCGAGTCGTACAGGGTGACGCTGCGGATGAAGTCCACCGGTCCGCCCGCGTCCCTGCCCGTGCCCGCGCCTTCGGGTCCGAGGACCGCTGTTGTGACGGGGGGCAGTTCGGTGGTGGTGTACCAGGCGCCCCAGCCGGGCTTGCCCGGCAGCTCCACCATCGAGGCCCGTACGGTCCTGCCGGTCAGGGTGGTGAGCTCGACACGGGCCGCGGCGCGGCTGCCGTAGTAGACGCCGGAGTGGAAGTAGAGGTTGCCCGCGGATTCCGACTGACGGGAGACACCGGGTGTGCTCAGGTCGAGGTTTCCGTCGACGACGCTGCGGAACTGCTCGTCCATGTCCGGGGTGGACCAGTACTTGCCCTCCCTGGTCAGCCACAGCCGGACGCCCGGCGCGGCCTTCACCCGCTCGCCCGGAGCGACGACGCGTATGGACGACGACGCCTGCGCGGCGGCCCGTACACCCGCGCCGGATACGGCGGACGTGCCGGACGGCACGGAGACCGAAGGCGCCGATGACGAAGACGCGGAGGATGTCCCGCCCGAGGCCAACGCGTAGGCGCCTGTCGGCACACTCAGCACCGTCGCCGTGACCGCGGCGGCGGCCACATACTTCTTGATCCGTGTCATGAACGGACAACTCCTTGTGCGTCTTTGAGGTCGAACGGTAGGGAGGGCGCCTCTCCACTCCTTCAAACTCCGGTTGCCGCAGGGCCGGATGACATCAGCCGCCAACTTTTTCCGGCGGACTTTCCGCACCGTCGCCTCTCCGCCTCTCCGCCTCTCCGCCTCTCCGCCTCTCCGCCTCTCCGCCTCACCGGAGGTGCCGGTCGCCGTAATCCGTATTCAATGCGCATCCGCGCCCAACTCGGTCCCGGCCATCTTCACTTCAGACGTCACTGCCGTCACACTGCCCTCGGACCGCGTGCCCCACGCCGCGGTCGATCAGGAGGACGTAGTGAAGAAGAGCTCGCGCATCCGTCAGGTCTCGTTCACCCTGACCAGCGCCATCGCACTGGTCATCGCCCTGCCCGGCAGCGCACTGGCCGATCCCCCCAGGGCTCTGCCCGCCAACGCGGACGGACTGGAGCAGACGTTCCAGCCGGCGTACGACTACGACACGGACGGCTGCTACCCGACTCCCGCCATCGGCCCCGACGGGACGATCTCCCCCGGTCTCAACACCACCGGGGCCGTCAACGGCTCGTGCCGTGACTCCTGGGACCTCGACAACACCAACGGATACGCACGCTACAAGTGCAACAACGGCTGGTGCGCGATCATCTACGGCCTCTACTTCGAGAAGGACCAGGCCGTGGCCGGCAGCGGGCTCGGCGGGCACCGCCACGACTGGGAGCATGTCGTGGTGTGGGTGCAGGACAACGAGGCCAAGTACGTCTCCACCTCCGCCCACGGCAATTTCAACATCTACAACCGTGACCAGATCCGCTGGGACGGGACGCACCCGAAGGTCGTCTACCACAAGGACGGCGCGAGCACGCACTGCTTCCGTCCCGCGAACAACAACGACGAGCCGCCGGAGAACCACTACCGCGGCTGGCAGTTCCCGCGGCTCGTCGGCTGGAACGGCTACCCCGAGGGTCTGCGCGACAAGCTGAGCAACGCCGACTTCGGCAGTGCCGTCTTCGGCCTCAAGGACGGCAACTTCAACTACCACCTGGAGCGGGCCAAGCCGGCGAACATCCCGTTCGACCCCAACGCCTGAGGACAGGGCCGGAGGACGGACGCGGCGGGTCGGCCGCCCGGACCGTCCTCCGGGCCCGTCCGTTCTCCCGGGGCCCGCCGGCTATCGGAAGATCGCCATGGCCTGGACTTCGAGGACCGCGTCGGTGGCGTTCCAGTCCTGGACCTTGCCGAGACAGCGTGCCGAGAAGGTGCCCTGCCCGACCTCGGCGCGCAGTCCTTCCGTCGCGCAGGTGACGCGTACGTGCGGCCCCTCGGCGGGATCGTCCGGGTCGCCGTAGGGGGCGAGGAAGACCGTCGTCTCGGGTGATTCGGCGATCTTCCTGAACCGCCCTCTGATCAGCACGAAGTCTTCGATGTCCCGCAGCCGTACGGTCTCCCGCGAGCCCCCCCGTCCCCGGCCTCGTCCCCGCCCCTGTCCCCGCCCTCGCCCCGGCACCGGGCAGGGTGGCCAGCGCGTTGACCAGGGCGCCGTTGCGTCTGACGGTCCGGTTGACGAGATCGACATGGACGATGACGTCCTTCTCCTCCAGCACGTCCATGATGATGCCGATCACCGAGATGGGTTCGGCCACTTCGAGATACTTGCTGACGATCTCGCTGTTGTCGCGCTTGCCGCCGCCCGCGCTCAGCCCGAAGACCTTGGCATGGACGCTTCCGTCCTTGCTGTCGCTGGTCCGCTGCTCCACCTCCCTGCGGAGGGCCGCCGCGTAACCGCGCATCTGGTAGTGGTCCATGACGGTTCTGTCGTGCAGATAGAAGCAGATGCCCGGGATGATCCTCCGGCTGCCGGGCCGCCGGTCACGCAGAAGCCGGAAGAGCGTCAGCGCGAGGAGCGCCACGAGGCCGGCCGCGGTCAGCAGCCATACGAGCATCCAGGGCCACCAGATGTCCCACCACGCCTCACTGGTCACACCCACGTATCTCCTTGAAAGCGCTCAGGAGCGACTGGACGGTGGCGTCGGCCATATGACCGCCGGTCGTCCGTGCCGCCCGGTCGAGTGCCGCTGCACCGGCCTCGCCGTAGCGAACGGTGTACGTCCGTACGGCACGGACCGCGGGCGGCCGTGCCTCGTAGCGGCGGATGAAGGTGTCGAGGTCGATCCCCGCGTTGTTCTCACCGTCCGTCATCGCCACGATGGAGACGGTCCTGCCGGGGTGCTCCCGGATCTCGTCGGAGACCTTCTCGTACACGTGGTCGAGCGCGGACCAGACGGCGGTGGTGGAGCCGAAGCCGTCGGAGGCCACGAAGCCGCGCAGCCGGTCGAGGTCCCGCGGGCTCGCGTAGGTCACACTCCGCTCGTCGAGCACGCGCCCGGCGAATCTCATGACGGTCAGCGACTCACCGCGGTAGAACCTGACGAACTTTCCGGAGCGTGAGTCGTCGCCCCCGCTGAGACCGTCGAAGGCGGCGCGCAGCCGGGCGATGCGCTCGCCCCGCATCGACCCGGAGAAGTCGAGCAGGAAGATCACCCGGGCGCGTCCGTCGCGCCGGGGATCGCCGTAGTCGGCGAGGAGCCGGTCGACCACCCGCTGGTCGTCGGGGAAGTACAGCGCGTTGCCGATGGGTTCACGCAGCCGCGGCACCCGGGGCACGGCGGGATCGATCGGCCGGCGCAGGGTACGTTCCATGATCTTCTTCTGGACCGGTCCGCTCTTCAGCCACTCCACCAGCCTGTCGTACGCGGCGCGTTCGGCCGGATCGAGCAGGAGCAGGGGATAGTCGGACAGGACCATGCCGTCCTTCGGATAGACGATCTCCAGTGGCTCGCGCAGCCTTCCGCCGCTGTTGAGCGTGAGCAGTTCGGACTCGTAGGTGATGAGGGCCTCCAGGCTGTCCTGGTCGCGTACGAATCCGTCGGCGAGCCGGGCGGAGGAGTCCTCGGCGAGCCGGTGTCCGGCGAAGAAGCCGCGGAGCCGGTCGCAGGAGACGTCCCGCGGGCGCAGTACGCCGCCGGTGTCCGCCGCGGCGGTCGCCACTCCGACGAGCGCGGCGAGACCGCTGTTGGCATGGCGGGGATCGGCCATACCGAACCGCAGGGTTCCGTCGGCGGCGGCGTCGGCCACATCGGCCCAGGAGATCTGGCCGTCGGACGCGGTGCGGCGCAGCCGCTCCGCCGTGGCGGGCTTCATCCCGATCACGACGGGAGAGCGCATGACGGCCGTGGACAGGGGCTGCTCGCCGTGGTTCCCGGCCGCCTTCAGTTCGAGCCGGAAGTACCGGTCGGAGGAGAGCCAGGCGAGATCGTGCCGGTACTCGCCCGAGGCCAGCGCGTCGCTGGCGTCCACCGTGCCCCGGTACTCCATCTCCAGGGTGATCCCGGTCTCCCGGCGGAGATCGTCCAGCAGTGGCGCCATGTCGGCCAGCTCCGAGCTGGCGAGCACGCGCAGCCTCACCGGCTCCGGGGTGTCCGTGGAACATGCGGTGACGGCGGTGCCGAGCAGCATCCAGACCAGACACAGGGCGACGAGGCTCGTCGGCGGGCGCCGGATCCTCACTCGGGCACCCCGGCGGACTCCCCGGCGGACTTCCCGGCAGAGGTCTCGGTGGGGGAGGTTCCGGCGTCCGGGGTCCCGGCGGCCGGGCAGCCCCCCACGATCGAGATCATCCGTTCCAGGTACCGGAGCCTGGGCATCGACGAGCGGGTGTTGTCGCCCTCCATCGAGGGGACCGGGATGTTCCGGTCCTTCAGGAACGTGGCGAGCTGGTCGCTCGCGACCTCCCCGGTGGGATCGAGGATCCGGAAGCCCAGCTCCATCGCCCGCCGGCGCAGCTCCGGGTCACGTGTGATCAGCTCGCCGAGCCGGTCGCCCCGCTCGTTGAGCGCGATGAACTGAGGCTGGGTCACGAACTGCCCCGACGGATAGAGCAGGACCCGGTCGGAGTCCAGCTTCCCCGACTCGGCCTGGTACTGCGCCTGATAGGTCAGGTACTGGTGCTCGTACGCCACCACCACGGGCGCTATCCCCTTGCCCTCGGGCGAGATATAGGTACGGAACACATCCGCGCCCGGCAGGCCCTGCTCCAGCAGCGGCTTGATGGCCCGCCCCCGCTCGTCCGCCTCCCGGTCGGTGTCGGGCACCTCGTCGCCCTCGCCGTGCCAGGTGAAGGCGACCAGCCCCAGATAGGTCCCCGCCGAGTTGGAGTCGCAGACATCGGAGCTCTGGACGACGATCCGGTTCGCGTTGCTGATCCCGTGGTCGCGGATGCCGATCTCGTTCCACCGCCGCCCGCGGTCGACGTTCCTCAGGAACTTGCCCATGTCCAGGACGTAGTAGAGCGGCGGCCCCGGCCCCGAGCCGCGCTGCGCGGTGGCGATCCCGGCGTCCTGGAGGGTCTCGGCGTACGCGCGGTAGGTGGGGAGCACGATGGGGCTGACGAACGGCCGGTGCACCTTCGCCGGCCGGTTCTCCGCCGCGAGCTGAGTGGTGATCAGATCCCCGGCGGGCTGCCCGGAGGGGAACACGAAGTCGTACGAGGAGACGTCCTGGACGGCCACCTCGCGCGAGCCCGAACTGGTGATGTGCACACGGATACGGTGTTTCAGGAGCAGCCGCTGGACCTCCGGGTCCTCGAAGAAGTCCCGTTTGGAGGCCATTTTGCCCTCCAGTGTGGTGATCCGCTCGAAGGGCAGCAGCATTCTCCCCGGGACGGCCAGCGTGATCGCACCGGTCAGCACGGCGGCCAGCAGGGGCAGGAACACGACGAGGAAGCGGCGCTGCGACCACCGGGAGGACGACGGCCGTCGTACGTCCAGCCGTGGCTCCTCGATGACGGGTCCCTCCCCGATGACCACGGACACCCTCCCCCGCTGTCCCCCGGCGCACGTCCCTACGCCACAGCCGTCCACAGCATTTCGCGACCGGACGACGGGCCGGGTGAACCACGGGCCAAACCACGGTGAACAACTCGGCCTGGAGCGGGGGGCCGGGGGTGGCGTCCGCAGCGGTCGTCCGTTCCCCGCGTGAGTTCGGTGATAGCCCGGTCGGGCGCAGGGACTGTTGTGGCGGGTCCGATCGGGGTACTTGGCCATGGACCGTGACGTGATCGCGCCCGCGCATGCGACCGCGAGCGTGGAACCGCTGATCCGCGAACCCGGAACCGGGCGCTCGGAACAGCGCTCGGAACAGCGCTCGGAGCACGGCTCGGAGCACGGCTTGGAACCCAGCACCCGGAACCCGGACCGAAGGAGCCGCCAGTGAAGTTCGGTGTATCGACCTTCATCACCGATCAGGGCATCGCGCCGACCGCGCTGGGGCGCGCCGTCGAGGAGCGAGGGCTCGACTCCCTGTTCATCGCCGAGCACACCCACATCCCGGCGGAGCGGCGCTCACCGTATCCGGGCGGCGGTGAACTGCCGGAGATGTACTACCGCACCCTCGACCCGTTCGTCGCGCTCAGCGCCGCCGCCGCGGTGACCGAGCGGATCCTGCTGGGCACCGGGGTCGCGCTCGTGGTGCAGCGGGACCCGATCATCACGGCCAAGGAGGTGGCGTCCCTGGACCTGGTCTCCGGCGGGCGGATGATCTTCGGGATCGGTGTCGGCTGGAACAAGGAGGAGATGGAGAACCACGGTACGGACCCGCGCACCAGGGGCCGTCTCGTGGACGAACGGCTGCGGGCCATGCGTGAGCTGTGGACGGAGGACAAGGCCGAGTTCCACGGGGAGTTCGTCGACTTCGACCCTGTCCACTCCTGGCCGAAACCGGTCCAGCGCCCCCACCCGCCCATCTATGTGGGCGGTGGCGAGCGCGCCTTCCCTCGGGTGGCCGCCTTCGGTGACGCCTGGCTGGCCAACAGTCTGCCGCCCGGGGAGCTGGGTACGGCGATCGCCCGGATGCGGAGTGTCGCGGGACGGGACGTGCCGGTGACCGTCTACGCGGTGTCGGGGAAACCGGAGATCATCGAGGAGTACACACACCTCGATGTGGAGCGGCTGCTGCTCTATCTGCCCACGAGGCCGGAGGCCGAGACACTCGCCCACCTCGATCGGCTCGCCGCTGCCGCGGACCGGTTCCGGTGAGCCGCACGGTGCCGCGGTGCCGGTGATGACGGGCGAGCGGGCCCGGGAGTGCTTCGTCCGGTCCCGGATCGCCCGCCTCGCGACCGTCGATGCCTCCGGCCGGCCGCATCTGGTCCCCATGGTGTTCGCCCTGACCGGTGACACCGTGGCCTTCGCCGTGGACCACAAGCCGAAGCGGTCGGTCCGGCTGAAGCGGCTGGCCAACATCCGCGCCCACCCCGAGGTCTGTCTCCTCGTCGACGGCTACGACGAGGACTGGGACCGCCTGTGGTGGGCCCGAGCGGACGGCACGGCCTCCGTACTGCCGCCGGCCGGCGGATCGGCGGTGGCCGCGCGGTATGTGGACCTGCTGACGGAGAAGTACCGGCGGCAGTACGCCGACCGCCCTCCGGAGGGACCCGTGGTGGAGATCACGGTGACCCACTGGTCCGGCTGGCACGCCACCTGACGCCCCCGCTTCCGCCCCGGAGCCGGACGGGCCCGCCCGGCCCGCGCCACGGGTCCGACGGGATGTGCCGGATACACCTGGCGCCCCGGCATGATCCCCGCCGACTCCCGTTCGGTCGCTGACCCGGGCCTGCTGAGGATGGGGAATCGCGGCACGGTCAGTCGGGCTCGCGGAGTCTGGCGATCGAGCTGATGAGCTCCACCTCGGCCTGGGCAAGGTCCGGCCACGGGAACTCGTAGCCGTTGCGCAACAGAACAAAGCCGTGCATGGCTGCCCACAGTTGCGTTGCGGTGGACAGGACGTCTTTCACCCCGGAGGATCCGTCGGCGACGCAGCGTCGGACGCCGTCCATGAGGTAGGCGAACGGCCCGGCGTCGGGGTTGCGGGTGTCCGGCTCGTCCGCGGGGGTGGGGCGGGGTTCCGCTCCGCGAAGGAGCCGGTTGCGTTGGAAGAGCAGTCCGTACAGATTCGGGTTGCCGACCCCGAACGCCATATAGGCGCGGCAGCCGGCGATGAGCCGGTCCCGAGGTGCCTCGATTCCTTGTGTCGCATCCGTGATGAAGCGACCCAGTTGGGCGAAGGTCTCGACGGTGACTGCCTGCACGATCTCGTCCGGGCCGGCGAAATGCAGGTAGATCGACTGCGGTGCGATGCCGATCCGCCGCGCCAGCCCACGCAGGGTCACCGAACTCGCGTAGCCGTCCTCGATGACGATCTCTCGGGCGGCCGACACGATGTCGTCGCGCAGTGCCTGCCCCGCACCCCGGGCGTTGCGCCGTCTGCTCCCGGCAGCCTCTTTGCTCACGGCCGTAACCTTACACCGACGCCGGATCGGTGCGAACGTGCGTCAGCCGAGAGGGTCCGGGACCTCGTCGGCGGTGGCCGCGGCGGCCAGCAGGGCGGTGTCGTCACCGCGGAGCGGTTGCCCGTGGCCGAAGCAGACGGTGTCGACGTCGATGTCGGCGAAGCGGCGGAAAGATTTACGGGCCAGCGCTCGGTCATGGTTGAACGGCCCGAGTATGACCTGGCCCTGGTGCTCGGTGGCGATGTCACCGGTGAACAGGACGGCCTCGTTCGGGAAGTGCAGGGCGATGCTGCCGTCGGTGTGGCCGGGAGTCGACAGGACGCGGGCGTCGATCGCGTCGAGGATCTCGTCGTCGTCGAGCTCGCGGTCGACACGAGAAGGCGCGGCGTCGGGGATGGAGCCGGCGATATGGGCGTAGAGCTCCTCCTCGGCGTGGGTGAGGGTGGGAAGCGAGTCGTAGCTGTCCCCGCGGATGATCGGGGCGTCGCCGCGGTGCGCCCAGATACGGACATTCGGCCAGGTGGCCAGTTCGGCAGCCGAGCCGGCGTGGTCGGGATGCCAGTGCGTCAATACGACGTGGGTCAGCGACTCCCGGTCCAGACCCCAACCACGCAACGCCTCGGTGATGACATCGCCTTGCCCGGCGATGCCGGTGTCGACCAGCACCGCGTCCGACCCGCGGCGCAGCAGGTAGGCCTGTCCGGGCCCGTTGTCGAGCACCATGCGCAAGTCAGGACGCAGATCAACGATCTTCATATCGGTCTCCCATGATCAAACCGGATGGATTCACCTGCGATGATCGCGAGCCCTAGTAACCTCACGGCCTTCACCTCACGGATGTGATGTTATGGGTGTGATCTTGGCTTGGCAATACCTCACTGACGCCATTCCGCGTCGCGGCCGGACCGCGGTGTCGCGTCAGCCGTCCCAGGTGCGTTCGACGGTCCACCGGCGCGGAAGGACCGAGAATCCCCTGGTGCCGGGGTCTGACCACACCGGCGGGGCATCTCGGTCCTTCGGCGGATGCTCGACTTTCAACCGCATCAACGGCCCCTCGGCCAAGGGTGGTTCACCTCTGTGGTCGGGCCAGAATGAGCGGTGGGTGAGCCTCGGACGGACCCGGTCCCACGGAAGGTCCCGTAGGACCCGGGCCAGGCGGGTGACGACGTGGCCGGCATCGCGGACGATCACGAACGGCATGCCGAGGGTGACCGGCAGCTCAGGGGCGGCGGCCTCCTCGGTGGCGGTGTGGTCGGGCAGGAGGTCGGCGACGGCCGTGCGGATCGCGCCACGGCTGACGCCGTGGTCGCGGGCGAGGGCGGCGATGGAGCGGCCTTCCAGGTACGCGGTGCGCACGTCGCAGGTCTTCGTGGTTGCCACGGGCCGGGCGGCGTCCGCCCTTGCTGCCCTTCGCCTCGGCGGCGCGCAGTCCGTCGTAGGTCAGCTCGCGCTGGAGGTCGCGCTGGGGTTCGCCGGCGGCGGCGAGGGTTTGCACCATGAACTTCACGGTGGAGAGCAGTTCGCCGGTGCGCGGGTGGCGGGCGGTGAGGTCCATCGCGGAGAACGCGCTGTCGCGGATGGGCAGTGCTACCTGCTCGCGGTGGAGGACGTCGAGCACGTCGAGGATGTGTCCTGTGCCTCGTACGAGGCGGAACATCTCGGAGATGTGGACGCTGTCGCCCGGCCGCGCGTACGTGAGCAGCTCGCGGAACTTCGGTCACTGGAGCGGGTGGAGGCGTCGCGGATGTTGAGCATTGCGCGCCAGTGTCAACTTTCCGGCTTCGGGTCAGGCCGGTGGGTCGGGGTGTACCTGGCGAGCATGGTCTGGACGGCCTGTTCGACGGCGTCGTGGATGTCGGAGGCTGCGGGGTTCCAGTCGGTCAGCAGCATGCGCGGCCACAGGACGTAGTTGGCGATCATGCCGAGGAACTGGTTCGCGGCGCTCACGGCGTCCGGGACATCGGCGTTGCCCGCCTCGTGCTCGGATTCCAAGTAGTGCTGAACGGAGGTGAAGTAGGGCAGTTTGCCGAGCTGGAACTGCATCCGTCCCAGTTCGGGGAAACGAGGCAGTTCGGCGATGACGATCCGGAACAGGGCTGTCATGCCGGGCCGGCCGAGCAGGTCGGCATAGCGGTGGCCGACGGTTGTCAGTCCGGAGCGCAGATCTCCGGTCTGTGGCCGCGCGGCGGCGTCGCCGGCGTCACGCTGCCAGGACTCGGTGACGATGGCCTCGAAGAGTGCCGCCTTGGTGGGGAACCGCTTGAACAGGGTGGACTTCGAGACCCCGGCCGCTTCGGCGATCCGGGCCAGTGAGGTGCCGTCGTAGCCGCGATCCAGGAACAGTTCTGTGGCTGCGGTGGTGATCGCCTCGCGTTTCTGCTGAGCGAGTCTGCGGTGGTGTGCGGAGAGTTCTGCTGCCATGCGGACAGTATGCCGCAGACCCGAGGCGAGTCACTTGACTCGCCTCGATGGTCCTGCTTACGGTACGAGAGCAAGGCGAGTCGAGTGACTCGCATCCTATCTGTGGCGCCGGGCGAATTCCGGTAGCCGCGTGGTGGAGGAACAGTTCATGACGATCGACAAGATCGCTTTGGTGACCGGTGCGAATCGCGGCCTCGGACGTGGCGCGGCCATCGCTCTGGCCACACGCGGGGTGCGGGTCTTGGTCACCCACCGCGGTGATGCGGCCGGGGCTGAGAAGACGGTGGAACAGGTGCAGGCGGTGGGTGGGACCGCCGCTGTTCTCCGGCTCGACATCAGCGACGTCTCCTCTTTCGCGTCCTTCACCTCCGAACTGAGCGAGCAGCTGGAGCGCTGGGGTACTTCGCGGCTCGACATCTTGGTCAACAACGCGGGAGTGGGGATCTTCGGACCGCTGGAGGACGTCACGATCGACGACTTCGACACGGTGATGGGCACCAACGTCCGGGGCACGTTCTTCCTCATCCAGTCACTTGTGCCGCTGCTGACCCAGGGCGGCCGCGTCATCAACGTCTCGACGTCACTGACCCGCCACACCAGCCCCGCCACCTCGGTCTACTCCGCCTCGAAGGCCGCCGTCGAAGCCCTGAGCCGCACCCTCGCCGCAGAACTCGGCCCGCGCGGCATCCGGGTCAACTCCATCGCCCCGGGTCCGACCGCCACCGATTTCAACGGTGGAGCGATGCGGGACGACGCCGAGATGCGCCAGGTTCTGGCCGGACAGACCGCGCTCGGCCGCGTCGGCGAACCTGAGGAGATCGGCGACGCCATCGCCACGCTGGCCTCCGAGGGCCTGCGCTGGGTCACCGCCCAGCGAATCGAGGTCTCCGGCGGTGCCCTCCTCTGAGCGACCGGGCGACGGGAGAGCCGGGCGATGTCCTCCTCGCGGAGTTCGTGGCCCTCAGCTCGGAGCTGGGCGACGGCGGCGTCGACGCAGCGCGTCGTCCAGAGCACGATGGCGTTGAGGACCAGACCGAGCGCGCCGAGCCGGTCCTCCATGCCGTCGCGGTACGCCTGGTGGATGGTGCCGCGCTTGCCGTGGCACACAACGCGGGCGAGCTTGTGGCGGGACTCCTGCACGATGAGCTGGCGGTTCACTTGCCGGCGGTAGGTGTCGTCGGCCGGATCGACCACGCGGAGCAGGTGTTCGGTCTTGGCGATGCGCCCGTATTCGGCGAACGCCTGTACTGGTCGACGTGGACGAGTCGGGCCCGGGTGAGGGCCTCGTGCGCCGGGTTCACCACCGGGGTCAGGCCGATGTCGCACGCCTCCGACACGAGCAGGGCGACGAGGGAGGTGGCCAGGTCCTTCATGCGGGTGGTGCCGTCGCCGAGGTGGACGAAGGCGTCGAGGAAGCCACCCCGCGTCCAGGCCGCGCACCAGCTCCGCCAGGTGCTCCTCGACGGGCATGTCCAGGCTCAGGGCCGCCGGGACTTCCTCGCACACGGCCTCCCACTCGGTGCGACGGAGCGGCGAACACATCGCGGTTGTTCAGCGCCCGGTACAGCCGCTCCAGCACGCACACCACGTACGCGTCCCGGTCCACCACGCCCTGCGGCGGATCGGGGTTGGCGTAGACCGCCTTGCGCCAGGCCGGCGGCACCAGCTTGCCGTCGACCTCGCGCGGCACCAACGGCTTCACGCTCACTTTCCGCCGGGCCGGCGCCGGAAGCGCCCGGACCCCGGCGAGGACCCGCTTGCCGCCACTGGCCGCGGACAGCGCTTTCGACTCGCCCAGCCTCAGGGCGACCTGTCACCGGGCCGGCGAACAAGTTAGGGCCCGGTGGAAAAGGGGCCGTCGCCCAGGAGGCCTGAGCGGTCGGGCAGGCCGGTCGCGATCCGTAGTTTCGCGAACTCGACCGCCAGGGCCGACGGAGGGTAGTGGGCATTGAGTCCGCTGGGGTTGGGCAGCACCCAGACCTGTGTCGTGCCGATGGTGAGGGGCTGGCGGCCGACGGTCGCGTCGGGGGAGCCGAACGCGGCGCGGTAGCCGGTGACGCCCAGGAGGGCGAGCCAGGACGGGCGGCGGGCGAGGACCCGTCGGCGTAGCCGGCCGCCGCCTGCCGCATACTCCGGCGCGGTGAGTTCGGCGGCGCGTGCCGTGGGTCTGCGGACGATGCTGGTGATGCCGATCCCGAGTCCCAGCAGTTGGTCCTCTTCGGTGGCGTCGAGCAGCCGGGGGGTGAAGCCCGCCCGGTACAGGGCCGGCCACAGCCTGTTGCCGGGCGTGGCGAAGTGATGGCCCGCCACGGCGGAGGAGAGACCGGGGTTGATCCCGACCAGCAGGACCGTGAGATCGTCGGCGATCAGATCCGGCAGGCGGGCATCGTGCGCGGCTTCGAGTTCGGCCCGCGTCGCGCGAGGGCGCCGGCGTGGACCGGGACCGGGTGCTCCACCGGTCGTACGGCGATCGGTCGGCCGGTCACCTGGTGCGGGGTTCATCGGAGCTCCACGGATAGTCGTCCACATCGACGGATATCCTGACACTCCGTTCGCTCAGGTCCACGCCCACGCCCACGTCCATGCCCGTGACCACACGGACGTGGACGCCGGGGGCCCGCCGCTCCCGGCGGACCCCCAGCGGGGACACGGACAGGGCCCCGCGCTCAGCCCTTTCAGCCCTTGAGGGGACCGCCGTTGATCGCGACCCGCTGGCCGTAGCGGGTGAACGGGTAGTAGTCGTACGTCGCGTGGTGCTGCACGCAGCGGTTGTCCCAGAACACCAGCGTGTTGGGGGTCCACCGGACGCGGCAGGTCAGCATGGGACGGCTCGGGACCACATCGAACAGCATGTCGAGCAGTGCCCGGCTCTCGTCGGACGAGAGCTGAGGGACACGTGCGGTGTACGCCTTGTTGACATAGAGAAGCCTGCGGTCGGTCTCGGGATGACGTACCACCAGCGGGTGTTCGCTCTTCGGGGCGACATATCCCGGGGGCGGGGTGTAGCCCTGGAACGCGACGAGTCCGTCGTGCACGGCGGTCAGACCGTCCAGAAAAGCGCGCATCGCGGGCGACAGCATCTCGTAGGCCAGATGCATATTGGCGAACAGGGTGTCCCCGCCGCTGCCCGGTTCCGGTACGCGGGTGATGTAGAGCATCGACCCGAGCGAGGGCTCCGCGTCGGCGGTGCCGTCCGCGTGCCAGCCGTTCCCGGCCACGTTCGCCGCCTCGGGGGTGGTGTTGATCTCCAGGATGTACGGATCGCCCTCCGGCGGCGGGGGGTTCACCGCGCGCAGTTCGCCGAAGTGACCGGCGAAACGCTTGTGCTGCTCCTGGGTGAGGATCTGGTCGCGGAAGACCAGAACATGGTGGTCGAGGAACGCCCCTTTGAGATCGCGCAGTTGCTCCTCCGACAGTTCCTTCGAGAGATCGACGCCGGAGACCTCGGCGCCGATGACGGGGGTGAGGGAGTCGACCGCGAGGGTGGTGTACTCCCTCCGGGGCCTTGCCGTGACACGCTTGACGGCTTCCAGTTCGTAACTCTCCACGCGATCCTCCTGAGGTGGACATGGAACAGGTACAGGGAGCGGGGTGCGGGGTGCGGGGTGCGGGGTGCGGGGGCGCCACGGCCCGTGGGCCGGTGGCGCCTACGGGTCAGCGGGGACCGGCGACGGGCCGCGACACCGTGTTGATCGCCGTGGCCACCGCGTGCACATGGGGCGGTCGGACGATTCCGTAATGCGTGGTGTCGAGCCGGTGCCAGACGCTCGGTTCCGGGAGGTGGGGACGCCACAGCGCCCACTGCTCGTCCGGTGATCCCAGCGCCGGCAGACCCGTCACCGGCTGTTCCGCCAGCCAGAGATGGCTGGGGGTGGCGGCCAGCGGTCGTACCCGGTGGACGGTCATGCCGCGCAGATTGGCCCGGCAGCACCGGGCGAGCCGTTCCGCGTAGGCCCGCGCCGGTTCACCGGCCGACGCCTGCCCGCTGTGGCCGAGTTCGTTGGCGAACACCGCCTCGAACTGGCTCTCGTCGTACGTCTCGAAGAGCGCCCCGGCACCGGGCGGCGGCGGGTCGAGCAGATGGAGCGCGTCCGCGGGCCGGCCCGCCGACTCCGCCTGCGCGGCCATCTCCATGGCCACCCAGGCACCGAAGGACCACCCGGCCAGTTGCCGGTGCCAGATCCCGTCGGGGAAGCGGGCGCGCAGGGCGGTGTGGTAGCGCCGGGCCCGCTCGGCGAGCGTCCAGGGCAGCGGTCCCGGTGTCCGCAGCCCGGGGTCGGCGATGAGACAGACGGTCAGTCGCGGGTCGAGCGCGGACACCAGTGACCGGTACGACTGGATGTCGCCGCCGACCGGATGCACCAGGCACAGAACGTCGTGCCCGGTGCCTTCCTGCCAGATCTCCAGCGGTATGTGGCCCTCCGCCGCCGCTCCGGCCGCCGTCGCTCCGGCCTGTGCCGACCCGGCGGGGGGTGTCGCGCCGAGCCGGGTCAGGATCTCGGTGAGACTCACCCGGTGGCTGAGCCACGACAGTTCGAGTTCGATGTCGAAGTGCCGTTTGACCTCGCTGATCAGATCAAGCATCGTCAGCGAGTCGGCGCCCAGGTCGTACAGCGGGACGTCCGGGTCGAGACGGTCCACGCCGAGCCACGCGCGGAGCCAGTCGGTGAGGCGCTCGGCCGCCGTGCCCGTGGCGGCGGTCCGCGACACCACAGCTCCGCCGGGCACCGTTGCGGATGCGGATGCGGATGCGGATGCGGATGCGGGCGCGGGTGCGGGCACGGACGTGGACGTCCGGACCGGGGCGGACCCGGAGTAGAAGGCGCGGGACTCGTCCAGGGCGGTGGTCGAGACGAGGAGCTGCGGCAACCGGAGTCCGAGGGCTCGGCCGAACAGCCGCTTGCCCTCGTCCACGGTCAGCCCCACCGCGAGATGCGCCTGGTGACGGGCGTCCGTCCGCAGCGCGCGCACCGCCATACCGGACTCGCGCCATACGTCCCAGTCGATACCGATCCGTACGGTGGTCCCGGTGTCGGCGGACCGGTGGTGGGCGAAGCCGTCGAGCAGGCCGTTGGCGGCCGCGTAGTCGAACTGTCCGACACCGCCGAACAGCGCCGACATCGACGAACAGTAGACCGCGGCCGTCGGCCGGTACCGCTCGATCAGCCGCTCGACCAGCAGCGCGCCTCCCAGCTTGGCCGCCGTGGCCTCCCGTATCCCGAGGGCGTCACGCCCGGCTATCAGAGCGCCCGCCGCCACACCGGCCGCGTGCACCACGCTGTCGAGCCGCGAAGTCCGCCCGGCGATCAGGGACATGACCTCGTCGGGGGGCGACCCGGCCAGATCGGCCTCGATCAGTTCTATCCGGTCGGCCCAGGGCGCGAGCTCCTTCGGGAGCCGGGCCCGTCTGGACAGCAGCAGCACCCGGCCGTCGGTCCGCTCCAGCAGCCAGGCCGCGGCAGCCGAGCCGATACCGCCCGTACCGCCCAGCACCAGATGGACTCCGTCCCCGGTGGGCGGCGCCAACGGGGAGGAGGCACCGGCGGAGGACACCGGCGTGACGATCCGCTCCCACCAGAACCCCTGCCGCAGCGCGAGATGTCTCGGCAGCCCCGCCGCGGGACCGGTGGTGTCGCTGGCGGCCGTCAGAGCCGCCACCGCCGGTGCCCAGTCGACGAGACCGGCGCCGGGGAGGTCCAGCCAGTGGCCGTCCACCGGGCCTTCCTGCGGGGCCACTTCGCTGACCCCCGCCAGCAGACCCAGCTCCGGCCGCTGTACGGGACCGTCGACAGGTCTGGCCCCGTACGACACCCACCAGGGCCGCACCCTCGCTCTCCCCGAACTGTCGGTCACCGCCCGCACCAGCGCGGCCGTCGTGTCCAGGCACGCCCAGCGGGCGCGGGCCACCGAGCCGGGCCCGACCGGTCCTTCGACGGCCAGCGGCAGCGCGTGCAACCAGTCGATGTCCCACGCCCCCGACCCCGCCTGCGCCCCGGACCTTGCCTGCGCCCCGGCCCGGGTCTCCGCCCCTTCGCGCGGACCCGCTTCCGTCAGCGCGTCGAGCAGAAGACCCAGCGATACGGGGTCGGCCGGATCGACCTCGAAGACATCGTCGCCCCGCCGGGCGAAGCCGTCGGCGGCGTTGACGCGTACGACCCGGTCGTAGACCGCCTCGAAGGCGTGGACGGCGGGCGGCTCCGCCGGACGGTCCGTCATCATCACCAGCAGACGCGGCACACGCGACGCGGGTCCGGCCCCCGGGGCGGCGTGGCGCAGACGTACCCAGTGAGGCTGGTGCAGCCAGTCGGCCTCGGGGAGCCGCCGCGCTCCCTCCACCTCCGCCGGAGCGGTGCTCGCCGTCACCCCCGTCGCGCGTACGAAGTCGTACTCCGCCAGGTCGAAGGCGGGCGCCGGGAAGTCCCAGGGAGCCTGGGCGGGGCCCGTCGGCCAGTCGATCGTCCGGCGGGTCAGCCACGCGGCGGCCAGATCCTCCGCCGACCGTTCCGGCGCCAGGAGCGATGCGAGGACCGGCGCCCGGAGCGATGCGGCGACCGGCGCCGTGTCCGGCGCCGTCGGCCCTGCTTCCGACGACCCCTCGTACGGGCCTGTGTCGTAAGCCGCCGCGTCGTAAGCCGCTGCGTCGTGAGCCGCTGTGCCGTACGCCGCCGTGTCGTACGACGTCCAGTCGCTCCGCAGCCACTCCACGGCGGCGCCCGCGTCCCGGCAGACCGCCGCGATCCTGTGGCGACGCGCCGGACGGCCCGCCTGGAGATGGCGCAGCACCTTCCCGTACTCCTCGGGACGGCCCGTCAGATAGTCGGCGATACGCGTGGCGTCCGCCCGCAGACCCGCCTCGCTGCTGTTCGAGAGCATCAGACAGGGCACCGCGGCGGCCGTCGGCCCGGCGGACCCGCCCCGATCCGTGCCCGGTCCTTCCGCCTCAAGGACCACATGCGCGTTGGTGCCGCCGATACCGAAGCTGCTCACGGCGGCCACCCGGTCCCGGCCGGCGGGCCAGGGCCGGGCCCTCGCCGGAATGTAGAACGGCGCCGGGTCCGGTCCGATCTGCGGATTGAAGGCACGGAAATCCGCGTGGGGCGGGATGAGGCCGTGGTGGACGGAGAGGACGGCACGGACCAGTCCGACCACGCCCGCCGCCGCGCCGAGATGCCCTATCTGGCTCTTCACCGAGGTCAGGGCGGTACGGCCGGATTCCGCCACCCCGAACGCCTGGCGCAGCGCGCCCACCTCGACCGGGTCACCCAGCCGGGTGCCGGTGCCGTGCGCCTCGACATAGCCGAGGTCGGCGCCGCTCCGGCCGGCGCGCCGCAGGGCGGAGCGGATCACCTCCCGCTGGCCGGGGAGCGAGGGCGCGCTGTAACCGAGTTTCGTGGAGCCGTCGTTGTTGACGGCCGAGCCGGTGATCACCGAGTAGACGGTGTCGCCGTCGCGCCGCGCCCGGTCCAGCGGCTTGAGCACCACCACACCGACACCGCTGGCCCCGATGGTGCCGCTCGCGTCGTCGCTGAAGGGCCGGCAGTGCCCGTCCACGGAGAAGATGTGCTGCGGGCGGTAGCGGTAGCCGTCGGTCAGCTCCGTGTCGACCAGGACGCCGCCCGCCAGCATCACGTCGGCGTCGCCCTGGCGCAGCAGCGCGGCGGCGAGATGCACGGCGACCAGCGAACTCGCGCACGCCGCCTGCGCGGTGAAGGCGGGGCCCGTCAGTCCGAGATGGTAGGCCGCCTTGGTCGCGAGGAAGTCCTTCTCGTGGTGGAGGGCCAGCCGGAAGCCGTCGGGCAGATGAGCGGGGTCCCCCTCGCGCAGCATGGCCTGGAAGTAGGTGTTCTCACCGGCCCCGGCGATGAGCCCGACGCGCACTCGGGACGGGTCGCCGATCCCGGCGTGCGCCAGCGCGTCGGAACAGCTCATCAGCAGATGCCGTTGCTGGGGGTCCATCAGCCGGGCCTCCTGCCGGCTGATGCCGAAGTGGTCCGGGTCGAACGCCAGCAGCCCGTCCATCTGGCTGCGCGCCCCGACGACGCCGTCGGGGGCGTCGAAGTGCTCGATGCCGCGTTCGCCCGCCTTCACCATCTCCCAGAACGCGGACAGCCCGGAGGCGCCGGGCAGCCGTACCGCCATGCCGATGACGGCGATCGGCTCGTCGGCCGAGGCGGCACGAGACATGTCGCGCCGCCTTCCCGTGTCGCGCCGCCTTCCCGTGTCGCGCCGGCTTCCCGTGGCGCGGTCCGTGCCTCGCCCGTTCACGGCGGGTCCGTCCGTACCGCCCTCCGCCACGGGTGTCCGCCCGTCGGGTCCGTCCAGGAAGCGGGCCAGCGCCCGTACCGTGACATGCTCGAACAGGTCGGCGACGGTGAAGCGCAGACCCAGTTCGGCGGTGCAGCGCAAGTGGAAGCGCATCAGTCCCAGGCTCGACGCCCCGGCCTCGAAGAAGGTCTGGTCCGGACCGATGGGTGAGCCGGTCACCGCCTCGAACGCCTCGGACAGCCGGGCCTCCTGCGCGGAGAGCGCGGGCAGCACACGGGGACTCCGGCGCAGTTCCTCACCCGGTGCCCGCAGGGCCGCCTTGCGGTCCAGCTTGCCGCTGGGGGTCAGCGGCAGCGCCGTCAGCCGCCGGAAGCGGCCGATCCGTACATACGGAGGCAGCAGGGGTGCCAGATGGGCCATGAGCGTCTCGGCCGTCGGTGTGTCCGCCGGTGTCTCCCCGCGGAACTGGACGCAGGCCGCCAACTTGTCGCCGTCATGGACGACCACGGCGTTGACGATCTCCGGATGCCGCAGCAGGGCCGCCTCGACCTGCCCCAGCTCCAGCCGGTGCCCGCTCAGCTTGATCTGCTGGTCGTCCCGGCCCGTGTAGTGCAGCAGACCCTCGCGGTCGAAGCACGCCCGGTCGCCGCTGCGGTAGAACAGCCCGAGACCGGGCAGCTCGACGAAGCGCGTGTCGTTGAGCGCCGGGTCGCCCAGATAGCAGCGGGCGGCCATCGTCCCGCCGATCAGCAGCTCGCCGGTGCGCCCCGGCGGCACGGCCTCGTCCGCCTCGTCCACCACCCGGAGCACCGCACCGGCGACGGGCCGGCCGATGGCCGGGCGCTCCGGCCAGCGCGCCGGGTCGCCTTCGAGACAGAGGGCGCTCACCACATGCGTCTCGGTCGGGCCGTAGTGGTTGAAGAGCCGGGCTCCCGGCATGCCCGTGAACCAGCGGCGGATGGCGTCGGTGCACACGAGCTGCTCGCCGGCGGTCACCACCTCGCGCAGCCGCGAGGGGTATCTCCCCAGATGGACGGCGTGCTCGGCGAGGAGCTGGAGTGCCACGTACGGCATGAAGACCCGCTCGATGCCCGCCGATTCGAGCCGCTCCAGCAGGGCCGGGGCGTCCTGGCGCCAGCCGGGCCGCACGAGATGCAGACAGCCGCCGCCGCACAGCGTGCCGAAGATCTCCTGGAAGGAGACGTCGAAGGAGAGCATGGAGAACTGCTGGGTGGCGGCGGGTGCCCCCAGACCGCCCGACTCCGTCTGCCACTGGAGCAGATTGCACAGCGTACGGTCCGAGACCCGCACGCCCTTGGGAGTGCCGGTGGAGCCGGAGGTGAACAGGGTGTAGAGCGGACGGGCGCCGTGGTGCGGCGGTACGGGCGGTCCGTCGGCGGGTCCGGCCGGTCCACTGTCGCCCGGTCCGTCCGCCGGTCCGTCGGCCGTTCTACCGATTTCCGGCAGGGCGACGGTGTGGCGTACGACGCCGCCCGGATCGACGGTGTCGAACGCCGCCGTGCCGCCCGGCGGCAGCAGCACACAGAGCGGCTCCACCTGCTCCAGGATCTGACGCAGCAGGGCGGGCGGATAGGACGGGTCCAGCGGTACGACGGTCAGATTGAGCCGGGCCAGTGCCAGGAGCGACACGACATGCTCGGCCGAGGGCTCGAAGTACAGCGCGACGGCACACGGGCTGTCGTGCTTCTCCGGCAGCGGATGCCCCGCCCGCAGTTCGGCGGCGAGGGCGGCCGCGTACGCGTCGAGCCGGGCGTAACTGACCGCGCCGTCGTCGGTCATCAGGGCCGGCGCGTCCGGCGTCAGCGCGACCTGCCGGGCGAAGCCGTCGGCCACGGTCGTCCAGACGGGATCGGCCGCCGCGCCCCGGCCGTGGTCGGGCAGAGTGCTCCGGTAGGAGGCCGCGAGCTCGGCGGGGGTCGCCGTACCTCCGCCCGCGAGCAGATCAAGACCCCGCAGGAACAGACCGGACATCGCCTCGGCCTCGGTGGCGTCGAAGCGGTCGTCGGCGTACTCCCACAGACAGTCGAAGCCGTCCGCGTGCTCGATCACGGAGAGCGTCAGCGGGCACTTGGCCTCGGCGGGCGCCCACCACAGAGGACGGGAGGCGCAGCCGGGCAGTGCCAGCGCGCTGAAGTCGGTGTTCTCCAGGACAAACAGGAAGTCGAACGGAGTCGTACCCGGGCCTCCGCCCACGCCCACGCCTGCGCCCACGCCTGTACGAGTGTCTGCGCCTGTGTCTGCGCCTGCGCCTGTGTCTGTGTCTGTGTCTGGACGAGTGCCGGCGCCCGCGCCCGTCTCCCGGTCGGCCAGCACATGGGCCAGTGCCACGTCCTGCCGCTCCAGCACCTCCCGAGCACCGGCGCCCAGACGCAGCGACTGCGCGCGCAGATCCTCGTGCGGTGCGACGGCCAGCGGCAGCAGGACGGTGTTGGCGAACATGCCGACGCCGGCGCCGAACTCCTCCACCGGCCGGTTGGCCACGGGTCCCGCCACGCGTGGACGCGTCAGCCCGGTCACTCCGTACAGGCTCCAGGCGAAGACCGCGAGCAGCAGCTGAAAGCGGGTCAGATCCAGCTCGGCGCAGAGCCGGTCGACGGTGGCGCGCTGGGCGGCGTCGAGCGAGGTGTGCAGCAGCCGCCCCTCCGGAAGCCGCCCCTCCGCGAGCCGCACCCCCGGCAGTCCTCCCTCGGAGAAGGGCCCGGAGCCGGCCGGCGGCAGTGGCTGCGCCGCTCCGGCAGTCCCGGCATAGTGCGCGCGCAGTTCGTCGAGCTGGGTGAGATAGGCGGGCCGGGAGAACCAGTCGCTCTGCCAGACGGCGTAGTCGAGCGGGGTGGCAGAGGGAGCGGCTGCGGGTTCCGGCCCGGCCGGTGTCCGCGTACCCGCGTACCCCGCCCCCGCCGGTGCCTCCGCGTCCCGGAGAGCCTTCGCGTACTCCTCCGACAGATCCCGCAGGAGGATGTTGACCGACCAGCCGTCGACCGCGATGTGGTGCAGAAGCAGCAGCAGGACTCCGCCGCCGTCCCGCGTCAGCAGGCTCGCCCTCAGCATCCGGGGCCGCGCCAGATCGAAGCCCTGGGCGAAGAACCGGTCGGCGAAGGCCCGCCCGCCGGTCTCGTCGCCGACGGACTCCGGGTCCGGCTCGGTCCAGGGGTCGTACGGCTCGCCCACCACCTGGAGCAGCCCCTCGGGCGCCGCCTCGAACGCGGTACGCAGCGCCGGATGACGCTCCACCAGCCGTCGCAGCGCGTGCCGCAGCGCCCCGGCGTCCACGGCGCCCTCCAGGCGGAAGGCGAGTCCCACGTTGTACGCCGTGGAGCGCGGTGTGCGCTGTTGCAGCAGCCACAGGCGCTGCTGCTCGCTGGTGGCCGGTGCGCGACGCGCTCCCGAAGGGGCGGCGGGCACCGGATAGGGCGAGTCGCCGGAGGTCCCCGCCCGGTCGATGGCGTCGCCCATCCCGGCGAAGTCCCCGTGGAGGACGAGCGACTGCGGCAGTTCGCAGCCCCAGCGGCGCCGCACCTCGAAGCGCAGCCGCAGCGCCTTGAGCGAGTCGCCGCCGACAGCGATCCAGCGGTCGCGGAGCCGGAGTCCGGATATGCCGAGGATCTCTTCGGCCAGGGCGAGCACCTCGCTCTGCCCGCGGGTGAGCGCTGTCTCCCCCTCGCCCGCCGTCCGCTCCTCGTCCGGGCGCCGCCAGGGCCGTGCGCCGAGACGCAGCAGGGCGGCCTCGTCGACCTTGCCGTTGGCGTTGCGCGGGAGCGCGTCGACGAGATGGATGTGATGAGGCCGCATATAGGAGGGCAGCCCGGCTGCGAGATGGCGTTCGAACTCGTCGAAGGACAGCTCGTCCCCGAGCACCACATGGGCCAGCAGCTCGTTCGGCCCGTGCTCGCCGTCGCGGCGTGCGCACACATACGCCTGCCGCACCGCCGGATGCGCCATGATCCGCTGTTCCAGCTCACCGGGCTCGATACGGAAACCCCGGACCTTCACCTGGCGGTCCGCCCGGCCCAGGTACTCGATGAGGCCGTCGGCGTCCGCGCGTACGAGATCACCGGTCCGGTAGTGGATCCGCCGGCCGCCGTCGTACCAGGGGAGCCGGACGAAACGGCGCTCGGTCTCCTCGGGCAGATCGCGGTAGCCGGCCGCGAGCCCGTCGCCGGACAGCAGCAGTTCGGCCACCTCGCCGGGCCCGGCCGTACGGGTGGTGCCGGGCACGACCAGCAGGGTCCCGGTGTCCGGCAGCGCCCGTCCGATCGGCACGGCGCTCCCGTCGAAGTCACGGGGGATGGGGTGGGACACGGCGAAGGTGGTCGTCTCCGTCGGACCGTACGCGTTGTGGAGCTGGGTCGGACTCGACGCGTTGTGGCGGTACCAGCGGCTGATCAGACGGGCGTTGAGTCGCTCGCCGCCGACCAGGACCTGGCCGACCCCGGCGAAACAGTCCGGCACGGTCTGGACCACCGCGTTGAACAGCGCCGCCGTGACGAACATCGTGTCGATGCGCAGCCGCAGCAGTGCCTCGGCCAGTGAGTGCGGCGCCTGGACGGTCTCGTCGTCGAGGATCACACAGCAGCCGCCGGTCAGCAGCGGCACCCAGACCTCGAAGCTCAGCGCGTCGAACGCGGGGTTGGACAGACAGGCGAAACGGGCGCCCTCCGCCAGCCGGACATAGCCGGGCCGGGCCAGCCGCAGGATGCCCGCGTCCCGTACCTCGACGCCCTTGGGACGGCCCGTGGTGCCCGATGTGTAGAAGAGGAAGGAGACCGGGGCGCCGGTGAACGGCGGCTCGTGGGCGCTCTGTTCACCCGGTCCGGCCGCGAGCAGCGCGTCCACCGGCAGCGGCCGTACACCCTCGGGCAGACCGTCAGGCACCGCCCCGGAGTGCGACGCCGTCCCGCTGTCACCGACGGGCGTCATCCCGCCGTCGCCGTCCGGCACTGCGCCGAGGTCATCGTCAGGCACCGCCCCGCCGTCGTCGGGGCCGGGGCCGCCGTGGATCACCGCCACGCTGCCCGAGTCGGCCAGGATATGACGCAGCCGCTCGGGCGGGCTCTGGGCGTCGAGCGGTACGACCCGGGCGCCCAGCCGCAGGATGCCGAGCATGGCGCAGACCAGCTGCCAGGAGCGCGGCAGAGCGACCGCGACCGCGTCGCCCGGCCGTACACCGTCACGGCGCAGCGCGTGGGCGACCGTGGCGCCGGCGGCGTCGAGGGCGGCGTAGTCGAGCCGCCGTTCGCCGTCCATCAGCGCGGGGGCGTCCGGGGTGCGCAGCGCCTGTTCACGCACCGCGTGTGCCAGGCCCCGGGCCGGGGGAGCGGCGCAGGGAGTGGAGGGGAGGCCGGTTGTTCCGGAACGCATCATGCCTCCTGAGCGGCGGACGGGGCCGACTGCGCGGCGCTCGGACGGACCGGCCGCGTCACGGCGCCGGGCGGTACGACGTCGGGCTCTCCGGTGGCCGGAGGCGCCGCGTCAGGCTGTCCGTCGCCCGGGGGCGCCGCGTCACATCGGCCGTCGCCGCCCGGCCGGGTGGCGACGGCCGTGAGAGGGGCGGGGGCGGGGGCGGGGTCCGGCATCCGGGCCAGTTCGCCCGCGATCAGCTCCGCCACCCGTGGTACCTCGTCGCTCTCCAGCAGGTCCCAGTGGCCGCAGCCGACCGGCTCGACCACAAGACCGCCGCCGGCCCGCCGTTCCCAGAAGGAGGCGACCGCGGACCCGTCCTCGCCGTCCTCGGTGGCCTGTACGAACACCAGCCGGGCAGGCGACTCCGGGACCTCGTACTCACGGGCCGTCATCCGGTTGTGGTTGTAGATACGGAAGTACCGGTCGATCTGGTCGTCCTCGATGCCCGGGTACATCCCGTTGAACCTGACCAGCTTCTCGCGGAACTCGGATGCCTCGACCGGCCCGATCGCCGCCCGCCGCGTGGGGTCCTCCGTCCCGTAGGTGTCGAGCAGGACGACAGAGACCCGGGTGTGCCCGGCGAGCGTCAGAAGGCGCCCCATCTCATGGGCGATCAGACCGCCGTACGAGAGCCCGCACACGACCAGTGACTCGTCGGGCCGTGGATCGACGGCCTTCAGATACTCCCGCGCCATGGCCTCGATCGTCGGCAGCGGAGTCTCCCCGGCGTTGATGCCGGGCGACTGGATGCCCTGGACGCCGATGGACTCGGGCAGCGCGGCGGTCAGGGAGAGATAGCAGAAGGCGGTGCCGCCCGCCGGATGGACGCAGACGACGCGCTGCCGGCCGTCCCCCTCCCGGAACTCGATCAGGCCCGGATCGCCGTCCGGCTGTCCCGACGCACCCTTCCTGAGCCGTTCGGCCAGGGCCTCGATGGTCGGATGCACCATGACGTCCCGTATCGGGAGGGTCTCGCCGAACTCCTCGCGGACGGCGTGGGCCATCTTGATCGCGGATATCGAGGTGCCGCCGAGGTCGAAGAAGTTGTCCGAGACGCCGATACCGGGGTGGAGCAGCAGCCGCCGCCAGATCCGGTAGAGCGCCATCTCGACATGGTCGCGCGGACTGGCCGTGTTGACCTGGTGCGCGGGCTGCGCGGACCGGGCCAGCTCCAGCAGCGCCGCGCGGTCCAGCTTCCCGCTCCGGCTCAGGGGCAGACGCGGGAGTTCGACGAAGACCGCGGGGATCATGTAGTCGGGCAGCCGCCTCGACAGTGCCACGCGCCACTCGTGCGGCGACCTGGCGGACGCGGCCGTCGTGGCCGTCGCGGCTGACCCGACGGACTCGGCGGATCCGATGGACTCGGCGACCGAGTCGTCCCAGCTGATCCCCGCCACCAGACGCGGTTCGCCCGCGCCTTCGCGGTCGGCCACCACGGCGGCCTCCCGTACACCCGGCAGCGCCAGCAGGGCCGCCTCGACCTCGCCCGGCTCGATCCGGAAGCCCCGCAGTTTGAGCTGGTCGTCGCGGCGGCCGACGTACTCGGCGTTGCCGTCCGGCAGCCAGCGGGCCACATCACCGGTGCGGTAGACGTACTCGCCCGGCACGAAGGGGTCGGGCAGAAACCGTTCGCCCGTCAGATCCGGCCGGTGCAGATAGCCGCGGGCCAGACTCGCGCCACCGACGAAGACCTCGCCCGCCACTCCGACCGGTACGGGCCGCAGCCGCTCGTCCAGCAGATACAGACGGGTGTTGGCCAGCGGGCGGCCGATCGGGCACTGCCGGTCATGGGGCCCCGGATCGTCGTAGGCCGTGGTGTAGAGCGTGGTCTCGGTCGGACCGTAGCCGTAGCGGATACGCAGTCCGGGCAGGGCCTGTCGCATCCGGTACAGCGCCGACTCGGGAAGCGATTCCACACCCGTCAGCAACTGACGCAGCGCCAGTCCGGCCAGACGGGCGCCCGGATCCTCGTCGATCCATCGGACATAGGACGGGGGCAGGAACGCCTGGGTGATCCGGTGCTCCCGCATCCAGCCCATCAGCGCCTCAGGGTCGCCGCGCAGCTCGTCGGGGACCATGTGCAGCACGGCGCCGGTGGTGAGAGGCATGAGTATCTCGTGCACCGAGGCGTCGAAGCCGATGCTCGACCAGAACGACGCCGGCTCGCCGGGGGCCGCCCCGAACCGGGCCAGCCAGTCGTCGAAGAGATTGATGACGCTCGCGTGTGTCACCGCCACCCCCTTGGGCCGGCCCGTCGAGCCGGAGGTGTAGATGACATAGGCGAGATGCGAGGGAAGGACCGCGATCCCCGGGGCGTCGTCGCGCGCTCCCTCCGCCTCGACCGCCGCCAGATCCTCCCAGCCTCCGGGCGGTACGCCGGCGTCGCTCAGCACCAGGGCCGGTACGGCGTCCTCCACCATGGCGGCCAGTCGCTCGGCAGGCTGACCGGGATCGAGCGGCAGATAGGCGGCACCGGACTTGAGGATGCCGAGAACGCCGACCACCAGTGCCGTCGACCGGGTGGTGTGCAGGCCCACCACCTGGTCGGGACCGGCTCCCCGGGCGATCAAGGCGTGCGCCAGACGGTTGGCGCGCCGCTCCAGCGCCGCGTAGTCGAGCCGTTCCTCGCCGCAGACGAGAGCGGGGCCGGCGGGACGGGCGCGGACCTGGGCCTCGAAACGCTCGATCAGTGCCTCACCCGGTCCCTCGCCCGGTCCCTCTTCCGGCGTCTCTTCGGAGCTTTCGCCCAGACCATCGCCCAGACCATCGCCCAGACCATCGCCCAGACCGTCGCCCAGACCGTTGTCCAGGCTCGCGCCCCATCCCTCGCCCGAGCCCTCTTCCCGGCCCTCGGGCCGGGAGATGGGCCGTCGCGCGCTCCGCCCGACACCGCTCCAGTTCGCCAGCAGCTCCCGCTGCTCCCGCGCGTCCATCAGCGTGAGATCCGCGACCTCACGGTCGGGCCGCTCGGCCATCTGCGACAGCACCCGCGTCAGACAGCCCGCGTAGCGCTCGACCGTACCGTGGTCGAACAGGGCGGTGGCGTAGTCCAGATCGCCCACCACACGGCCGTCCTCCTCCAGCAGCGCCAGCGCCAGATCGAACTTGGCCGGCGCGTGCGGCACGACGAGCGGTTCCACCTCGACCTCCGGCAGATCCAGCCGCCCTCTGAGCGGCGGAACCCAGGCGAACATGGTCTGGAACAGCGGGGTGTGGGCGGTGCTGCGCGGTGGAGCGACCAGTTCCACCACACGCTCGAACGGCAGGTCGACATGGTTGAGGGCGCCCCGGAGGGCGGTACGCACCCGACCCAGCAGTTCGGTCCCCGTCGGTGAGCCCGACAGATCGGTGCGCACCGCCAGGCTGTTGACGAAGAAGCCCATCAGCCCTGAGACGTCGCCGCGCGCCCGGTTCGCCGTAGGGACTCCGACAACGATGTCCGACTGGCCCGACAGCCGGGACAGCACCACGGACCAGCCGGTCAGAATGGTGGAGTACAGGGTGACGCGGTGCCGGCGGGCGAGGGTCTTCAGCGCGGCGGTGAGTTCGGCGTCGAGGGAGAGCCGCACCCGGCCGCCGCTGTAGTCCTGTTCGGCCGGTCGCGGCCGGTCGGTCGGCAGCTCCAGCAGTGGCGGGGCGCCGGCCAGATTCGCCGTCCAGTACGCGGCCTGCCCGGCGGGCTCGTCACCGGACATCCACTGCCGCTGCCAGCGGCTGTAGTCGGAGTACTGCCAGGTCAGCGAGGGAAGATCGGCCTCCCTCCGCTGCTGGAAGGCGGTGTAGAGGGCGCCGAGATCCCGGAGCATGATGTCCCTGGACCGGCCGTCGAAGACGATGTGATGCACCGTCAGCAGCAGGATGTGATGGTCCGGGCCCAGGACGAGCAGCCTGCCGCGCGCCAGCGGGCCCCGGCTCATGTCGAACGGCGTGAAGGACTCCTCACGCTGCCGGACGGCGAGGCGCGCGTCGGTGTCCCGGCATCCGGTCAGATCCTCCACCGCGAGGGCGAAGCCGGTGTCCGGCGGATCGATCCGCTGGTACGGCTCACCTCGCGCGGACACCAGCCGGGTGCGCAGCGTCTCGTGCCGGGCGACCAGCGTGTCGAGCGCGCGGTCCAGTGCGGCGCGGTCCAGCGGACCCCGCAGACGGAAGCCCATCGGCTCGTTGTACGCCGCACTGGCGCCGTCCATCTGGGCCAGTACCCAGAGTCGCTGCTGCGCCCACGACAGCGGCGGGGGCGTTCCGCTCCCCGTCGGCGGGCCGTCCGCCGGCGGTCCGTCCGTGGTCGGTACCGGTACCGCGCGAGGCGGTGTGGTGGTCATGCTCTGGGAACCGCGTATCGCCGACAAGACCAGCCCTTTCCCCTGGGGGAGGCTCAGTACGGAGTTGGGGATCACAGTGGGGCGCCGTCGTCCTGGGAAGTCCTGAGGACGGGCGGGAGTGTGGGGGGACGGTGGAGACGGGGGTGGGGGATGCGGGGGTGGGGGATACGGAGGGGCGCGGAGAACGTACGCCTCCGGGACACGGCGGAGCGGACATCGTTGTCACGCCGGGATGCGCCGCCCACCGGTACGGGGAATCGGCGCGGATGCTCGGGGAACTGTCCGAGGTCGGTGCGAGGGGGGGATGATCTTCCGTCTGGCGTCCGGCCCGTCACGGGGCCGACGGTCTCAGCTAGCTCCTCTCGCCACGCCGCACGGGTGGACCGACCCCGGTGGCCGGTCCGTGTACCGCACATCGGGGCGCACCGGCCGCGAACCGCCGCCCCTCGACCAACCGCTTCGCTCGGTACACGAGTTGGTTCACTCGTGTCCCTCGCGTCATTCCGCTTCACGCTGTTGATGATGATTGGACAACTCTTCAACGCTGTCAATGGCGGCTCGGCGCATGGCAGTTGGGTGGACACGCGGGGTGATGTCCGAGCGGCGCGGCCCTTGCGTGACCTGTCTCGACGGTTCACCGACGGCAACTCTCCGCTGTCCGGGGCCGGACGCCTCACCCCGGAGCCGTGTCGTGCGCGGCGTCATGGAAATGCGGGACGCCATCCGTTCCGATTCCTCCCGGAAGCGGCACGGCTTGATCTCGGTTCGGGGAACGCCGGCCCGGATCGCGGAGTTCCGTACGAATGTACGGCCATGGCCCTGACTCCCCGTCCCTCCGCGCCCCGTCTGCCGCAGGACGGGCGGCTCCCGCATCGCTCGGACACCCGGGGCGACGGGTTCGAGGGCGGCTGCCTCAGTCTGCTGGTGCTGCTTCTGGAGATCCCCGTCGCGTTGCTGCTGGGCCTGGCGCTGATGCTGCGTGGCTGGGGACGGTCGAGCGAGTACATGAACTCCAAGGTGCGCACCGAGCCACCGCCGATGGACTGGGTGCCGACGCTCTGGTTCGGTGGATTCACGCTGGCCGTGCTGGTGATCGCCGTGGTCTTCCTTCGCACGGCGCATCCGTACGCGGGGTCGGTCCAGTTGCTGCTCGCGGCGTTGGCCTTGATCGTCACGGTCGCGACGTGGCCTGGCTCGTACGAGCGTGCTCATCCGGCTTCGCCGCCGTGTCCGGCGTGGGCCGGACCGTGCGCCCCGGTGGATCCCACTCGCCCGGCCCAGTGACGGATACCGCGTCCCGGACGGGAGCGCGCTCCGCTAGGCCATTCGAGATGGCCCGTCCCCGGGGCCACGGCGCCGGAGCCGGTGTTCCGGCGGCTGGGCTCGGGGCGGGTGGCGGGGCCGTGCCGGCTGTGCTCCTGTGTACGGACGGTGATCCGCGGGTGAGGGGAACTGCGGGACCGCGCCCGGGAGAGCAGTATTGAGCCACTGGCCATTGAGCCACTGGCCCGGAACACCAGGACCGCGTGGCCCGTATCGGGGCCCCTGGGAGAAAGGCAAGGAGCCATGACCACCGCACACGCTCCTCATACCGACCACCCGCACCACCACGGAGAGGGCTGCGGGCATGTCGCCGTGCCGCACGAGAGCCATGTCGACTACGAGCACGACGGCCATCTGCATCGCGTCCACGCGGACCATGTGGACGAGTGCGAGCACGCCGGACACACCGCTCACGGCGAGCACCCGCACCGCCACGGTGAGGGCTGCGGGCATGTAGCCGTGCCGCACGACGGGCATGTGGACTATGTCCACGACGGCCACCGGCACGCCGGCCACAACGGGCACTGGGACGACCACTGAGCCCAGGCCCGGGGAACCTGCCCACGATCCGAGGCGAGCCGCTCCCCGTACGCGCGGAGCGGCTCGCTCCGCGCGTACGGCCCCCGCGCCCGCCGGACTCTCCCGGTCTTCCTCGCCGGCGCGGCGCGTAACGGCTCCCGAAAAGGGAAATGAATGTCGCTTGTAAAGAGGACGGCGGGCCGATACGCCCGTACGAGGAGGGGACTCGTGAGTGCTCTGCCCAACCCGGAGCCTCTGTATCTGGAGCCACACACAGAGCCACGCCTGGCGGCGCTGCTCCAGGCGGAAGACTTCACACGCTCGCTCGTCGACGCGCTCGGGTCGCCCCTCGGCGTGGTGCTCCCCGATCAGATGGCCGACAACGCCGAACGCTTCCAGGCCATGTACCGGAAACACCGACTCGGCGGTCAGGTCTGGTTCGCACACAAGGCGAATCGTTCCTGCGCCTTGATGCGCCGGCTCGCCGCCACCGACACGGCCGTGGATGTCGCGTCGGTGGGCGAGTTACAGCACGCGCTCGGGGCGGGGTTCACCCCCGACCGGGTCATGGCCACCGGTCCCAAGAGCCCGGAGTTCCTGTGGCTCGCCGCCCGTACGGGAGTGACCGTCCATATCGACGGACGCGCGGAACTGGACGGCCTGGCGGAGATCGTCCGCTCGTACGCACTGCCCCGGGTACGGATCCTGCTGCGGCTCTCCGCGTTCGGGACATCCGGAGCGAAGGCACCCGGAGTGAGGGTGCTGAGCAGGACAAGCCGCTTCGGCACCCCGGTCGGGGACCTCGACGGCCTGGCGGAAGCCGTCGAACGGCACGCGGACGCTGTCGAACTCCTCGGTGTGGGCTTCCACCTGGACACCACCAGTGTGGCCGAGAAGGCCGTGGCGCTCGAAGGGTGCGTCAGGGCGATGGACACGCTGCGGGAGCGGGGTCTGAGACCGCGCGTCGTGGACATCGGGGGCGGCTACGGCGTCAACTACCTCGCGCACCAGGAGCAGTGGGAGCGGTACACGACCGAACTCACCAGGGCGGTCCTCGGCCGGCGGCCGGCCATGACCTGGCGCGGCCACGGATACGGCCTGCGCGACGAGGCGGGCACCCTGCGCGGGTCGCTCGCGCTCTATCCGGGACACCGTCCCGTCGCGGCCGAACGCTATCTCGACGGACTGCTCTCCACCCCCGCCGCGTCGTTCGGCGGGCGGACGCTGTCCACCGTGCTCCTGGAGAATCTGTACGACCTCTACACGGAGCCCGGCCGGGCCCTGGCCGACCAGTGCGGGCTGACCCTCGCCCGGGTCCTCGAAGTGCGGCGGACCGAGGCGGGGGAACCCCTCGTACGCCTGGCCGCCAAGGCCGACGACATAGGTCTTGAGGACCATGGAATCGTCATGGACCCTGTTGTCATCGGGCGTGACGGGGGCCGCGTGACCGACAGCGGCGGCGACGCGGTGGGGGTCTATCTTGCGGGCGGCCTCTGTCTGGAAGCCGATCTGATCTCGCGCAGGATGGTCTTCCTGCCTCGCCTCCCGAGCCCCGGCGATCTGCTGGGCTTTGTGAACACCGCCGGTTACTGCATGGACTTCCAGGCCAGCCGGGCACAGCACCTCCCCGTCGGACGGAAAGTGGCCGCGTGGCGGGACGGCGACGGCGACTGGCGATGGAGTCTCGACGAGCAGTACTGGCCGACGCTGTGCCAGGAGGGCAGGGCATGAGGTACGACAGCATCACCCAGGTCATCGGCAACACCCCGCTGGTACGCATCGATCCGGAGGTGCACGGCCTGCGGCACATCGACCTCTACGCCAAACTGGAGATGCTCAATCCCTTCGGTTCGGTCAAGGACCGGGCCGCGTGGAACATGGCACGCCCCGGCCTCGCCACCGCCGTGGAGCGAGGCAGTCAGCTCGTGGAACTGTCGAGCGGGAACACGGCGAAGGCGCTGTCGGTGATCGCCGGGATGCACGGACTGTCGTTCAAGAGTGTCACCAACCGCATGCGGATCCCGGAGATCAAGGATCTGCTGCTTCTGCTGGGCGCCGAGATCGAGGAACTGCCCGGACGGAGCGAATGTCTCGACCCGACCGACACCGAGGACCCGCTGACGCTCTTCCACCGCGCACTCTCCGACCCCGACAGCGCCTATCTGCACACGGACCAGTACTTCAACGCCCGTAACACCGAGGCACACGCTCTCGGAACCGGCCCGGAGATCGTGAAGGACCTGGACGGACGTGTACCGGACTGGTTCATCGCGTGTGTGGGCACCGCGGGCTCCTCCACCGGTGTCGCCAGGGCGCTGCGCGAGCACGATTCCCGGGTCAGGGTCGTCGGGCTGGTCGCGGACAAGTCGGACTTCATACCGGGGATCCGCACCATCGACGAAGTGCACGAGGTCGGTCTCTTCGATCCGGCGACCTACGACACGATGGAGACGGTCACCGCCGACGAGGCCATCGACGGGATGCTCACCCTGGCCCGCCGCTGCGGCATCCTCGCCGGACCCACCGGAGGGGCCGCCTATTTCGGGACGGTGCGCCAACTGCGGTCCGCCGATGCCGCGTTGGCCGACGGCGACGGGCGCCAGGTCGCCGTCTTCATCGTCTGCGACCGTATCGAGAGCTATCTCAGCTACGTGAAACAGCGCCGTCCCGAACTGATCGGTCTCCCCGCCCGCAAGAACTCACTTCTGGATGTGTCCGCCGCCGAGATCGCGGCCGCCGCGACCATCGGAGCGCGCGAGGCGCGGGAGTGGATCGCGCGCGAGCGGCCCCTGGTGATCGATCTGCGCGGCCCGTCCGCGTATGCCGCGCTCCATATCGAGGGCGCGGTCAACATCACCGACGAGCTGTTCGCCGAGCTCGTCCGGGGCGGTCTGCCGTTCAGCGGGCGCAAGCCGGTCCTGCTGACCTGTCCCGTCGGCGACAGATCCGCGCGGTACGCGGCGCTGCTCACCCGGATGGGACACTCCGACGCACGCAGCCTGGACGGCGGGATCATCGCCTGGCGCGATGCCGGCGCGCCTCTGGTCAGGGAGTGACGCGATGAGCGGGACGATTCCCCGCGGCCATGCCGAGGCCGCCTTTCCGGACGATCTGATCCCCTGGCAGCGTCCGCTGCGCGCCATGTTCCCCATCATCACGGGACATCCGGATCTGGTCTATCTGGACAGCGCGGCGACGGCCCAGAAGCCGCGGGCCGTACTACAGGCCGTCGAGACCTATCTGACCACCGCCAACGCCAACGCCGGGCGCGGAACCTACCCCTGGGCCAACGCCTCTACCGAACTGGTGGAGCGGACCCGTGAGCGGATCAAGTCCTTCCTCTCCGACCCCGCCCCCGAGCGGTCCACCGTCCACTTCACCAGCGGCACCACCGAGGGGCTGCGCACCGTCGCACAGGACTGGCTGCCCGCCTACCTCACGGACGGGGACGAGATCGTCGTACCGTTCGCGGACCACCAGGCGAATCTGGTCCCGTGGCTGGACGCCCGGAAACTGCTGGCCGCCCGGGGGATCGGGATACGGATACGGGAGATGCCGTACCAGACCTCCTCGGGCGACTACGATCCGGCCGCGCTGGCCGCGACGGTCGGCCCCAGGACCCGTTTCGTCGCGGCGACCCATGTGCACCATGTGTACGGCGCGGACATGAACGTCCAGCGCATCCGCGCGGCCGTCGGGCCGGATGTGCCGATCTGTCTCGACGCCGCTCAGAGCGTGGGTCATCTGCCGGTCTCCGTCGCCGCCCTCGATGTCGACTTCGTCGCGTTCTCCGGACACAAGGCCCTGGCGCTGCCGGGTTCCGGTGCCGTCTGGGCCCGGCAGACGCGCGGGCCCCGGTTCGTCCCCGGCGGCTGGAGCGGCACACCCAACACCACGGGTGTCGCGGCCCTCGCGGCGGCCCTCGACTGGTTGGGGGAGGCCGGCACGGACCGGATCGAGCGCTGGACGACCGCCCTCGCGCTGCGGCTGACCGACGGGCTGCGGCATCTCGGCGCCTACGAGATCCTCGGCTGCCAGCGGAGTCTGGCGCTGGACAGCCGGGTGCAGCACCGGTGCGGCATCGTGACGTTCCGGCATCACGGCATCGGCGCGAGCGATCTGGGTTTCATCCTCTTCAGCCATGGCTTCATGGTGCGCACCGACGGCCACTGCCAGGGCGGCGCCGGGGAGAAGACCAGTTCGGTGCGGGTGAGCACGCATGTGTACAACACGCCCGAGGAAATCGACCGGCTGCTCGCCGTGCTCGCCACGCTGGAGTGAAGCTCACCCATCGGAGGAGAATGGGAACCGTTTTCAGATGTAGATTTGGCGATGTCGGTCGGACGCGGGGACAAGCGAGACAGTGAGGGCGGCACGGTCACATGGGTCTGAGCATGGCGACAACCGAATCGTGGGTGCGGCGATGGGAGCGGCAGCAGCAGCGGTACGCGGTCGACCGCGAGGAGCGGTTCAGGGTGATCGCCGATGTGGTGGAGCAGGTGACGGAGGGACGGCCGCGCCCGCGGATCCTCGATCTCGGCTGTGGCCCGGGGTCGTTGGCGGCCCGGCTGGCCGCCCGGCTGCGGCGGGCGGAGATCGTGGCGGTCGACATGGATCCGCTGCTGCTGGAACTGGCCCGTACCCACCACGCGGACGCCGCCCGCTATGTCGACGCGGAGATCGGGGCGGACGGCTGGACACGGGCCCTGGCGCTGGAAGAGCCCCTGGACGCGGCCGTCTCGACCACCGCGCTGCACTATCTCCCCGAGGCCGCCCTCAGCCGTACCTACACGGAGCTGGCCCGGCTGACGCGCCCCGGCGGAGTCCTCGTCAACGCCGACCACCTGCCCCACGACGAGGCCGGGCACTCCCGGATCGCCGCGCACGTCGGCCGCTGCCGGGCCCGGCGCCGGCGGGCGTTCGCCCACGAGGACTGGGAGTCCTGGTGGACGGCGGCGGCCCGGGAACCGGAGTTCGCGGACCTGCTGACCGAACGCGCCCGCCGTGGCCCGATCACCGGCGCCGGCGAAGAGATCTCCCTGTCCCGCCATACGGAACTGCTGCACCGGGCCGGGTTCGAACATGCCGCACCCGTCTGGCAGTTCGGCCAGAGCTATGTACTGGTCGCGATCCGGTGAGGATGACGCCGGGCCCCGGTTGGTTCGGCCGTCGCGGTGGTCCCCGGCTCTTGGCCGGAACCCGCGTGTGATCCCACGAGGGAGCACACGACGATGGAGCACAGCGCACGCGCACACGCGCACGGCAACCGGCGGACGCCGCGCACCGGTGCCGCCCGGATCGGATGGAGGTGGGCGCCCATGGAACTGGGTGTCACGGGGCTGAACGCCAAGGCCACACTGGGACCCGTGGAGACGGTCCGGCTGGCCCGGCTGGCGGAGGAGCTGGGGTACCGGTCGTGGTGGGCCGGTGAGCATGTCGTACTCCCCAGCCCACGGGTACCGGCCGCGCCGATGGAGCCGACGGATCCGATCCTCGATCCGCTGGTGCATCTCGCCTATGTCGCGGCCGTCACTGAACGGCTGGAGCTCGGCACCGGGATCGTCATCCTGCCGCAGCGCAATCCGCTGGTACTCGCCAAACAGGTCGCGAGCCTCGATGTGCTCAGCGGCGGCCGGCTGCTGCTGGGGATCGGTGCCGGATATCTCGAACCGGAGATGACCGCCGTCGGGGTGCCCTACGCGGAACGCGGCAGACGCACCGACGAGTATCTGGAGGCGATGCGGGCGCTGTGGACCCGGCCCGCGCCGTCCTACCAGGGCCGGTACGTGTCCTTCGACGGCGTCGACGCGCACCCGAGGCCGGTCGGGGAGGACGGACCGAGAATCGTGATCGGCGGCCACAGCCCGGCCGCCTTCCGGCGGGCGGTCGTCCACGGCCACGGATGGTTCGGCAACGGAGACGGTCCGGACGATCTCGTCAGACATCTCGACGGGCTGCGGAAGGCCGCCGCCGAGGTCGAACGCCCCGAGCGGCTGGGCCGGTTGGAGATCACCTTCATGCAGCTCTCCCCGGTGGACGCCGGCACGGCACGGCGGTACGCCGACCTGGGCGTCGACCGGCTGGTGGTCTACCCGCTCCCGCTGGAGGACCCGGCGGAAGTGGCCGCGTTCCTGGAACGGCACGCCGAACTGCCCCACTGAGGCCGTCCGGCACACCGTCGTCGAGCCGGCGCCCGTCCCCCGGCCGGGCGGTAACCGCCCGGCCGGGAGCAGACCTGCCGGACCGTCAGTAGTCCTTCGGGATCGCTGAGTTGAGCGCGCCACGGCGCTCCGCGAGGTTGCCCGCGTTCAGCCCCTCCGCCGCCTCGGGGGCGTAGTGCGCGACGATCTCGCGGAAGCCGTCCAGCGTACGCTCGTCCATGACCTCGGCGCCGGGCGAGGCGACGGGGACCGTCAGATAGCTGCGCACACGCCCGAGGTCGTGCGCGTGGCGGCTCATGTCCACGGCGTAGCGGTTCACCAGCATCCGCGTCTCCGGGTCCGGGTGGGAGATCTCGTTGGCGAGCGTCTCGAAGCCGAGGTTGAGGAAGTGGTCGGGCTCGTCGAGCAGCCGCTGATGAGCGGCGGAGCCCTTCCAGCCCGCGCGGTTCCAGTTGGCGTTGCCGGGGATCTCGTTCTTCGCGGGGAAGCCGCGGTACTCGGAGGTCGGGAAGGTCTCCAGCAGCAGACCGCACAGATCGCGTGTCTCGGCGAGCGTCTCCGCGGTCTCCTCGGGAACGCCGAACACATAGAGGATCTCCGGGACCAGACCGTTCTCCTCCATGTGCTGGAAGGCCGTGATGAGATCGGAGCGCAGGGTGTCGGCGTGCTTGCGCATCGCGCGCAGCACCTCGACGGAGGCCGCGCCGTCGGCACCGAAGCCGAAGCGGTCGAAGCCCGCGCGCAGCACCAGATCGCGTACCTGGTCCGAGACCATCGCGGCGTTGTAGGAGTCGGCCCGGGTGAGCGCGTGCAGTCCGATGTCCAGACCCGGGTGCCGCTCCTTGAGCTCGATGACGGATTCGAGCTGCGCGGTGAGCTGCTCCATGTCGCCGCCGGGCAGGGCCTGCTGGAAGAAGTCCAGCGAGGTGCAGTACAGGTTCAGCGAGGAGACCCCGAAGCGTCCGGCGAGCCGGCAGGCGAGGTCGAGATGGGCCCGGACGTTGAAGAAGGTCTCGCGCTTGCGCGTCTGTGCCCCGCAGAAGCTGCACCCGAACATACAGCCCTGGCTGAACGGCAGAGTCATCTCATGCGCGAGATAGACACGCAGGTCGGACTCGGGGAGCTTGTCGAGCTGACGCTCCAGATCGATGTCCATGGCCCCGGGCAGCGCGGACAGCGCCTGCCGGTCGGTCTTGTGCGAGCCGGGAAAGATCCGTCCGAACTCCTCACGGGAGAGCCGCTCTATGCCCTGCCCGCCGACATGCACGCGATCGGCCGGCAGTCCGCGGACGACGGTGAGATAGCGGTGGACATGGGTCGCCGGGGCGATGTTCTGGGCGCCCATGACCGCGATACCGAAGGAGTCGTACTCCTCCAGGTCCGGGGTGTCGCGCAGATCGTGGAGCTGGCAGTCGAAGAGCGTCGGCTCGGCCAGCCCGTGACGCTCCAGCAGCTCCGCCGCGTAGAGCGGGGCGACCGGCAGGAACGGAAGCCGGTCCGGGGCGAAGGGAGTGTCCTCGCGGGCCAGGTAGTTGTCGTGCACATAAGGCGGGTGGATCATCAGGGTCCGGCCTCTCGGCACGCGTAAGTCGCCGCGCGGGGCCGGGGTGCGTAAGAGGATGTTCATGCGCGCAGAGGCCATGTCTACCTTCCAGGGTGGGCCGGTACCTTGGATACGGCTCACGGGGCGGCAGCGGGCCCTGACTGACCTCAGTGCCGTATGCCCATCCAATCGATAGTCCGTGCGGGCGGTGAGGTTCGTACAGAAGCCTTTCGGCCAACGGGAAAACGGGTTCCCGGTCGCTCCTCCCGCCGAGGAACGTACGCCGTACGCCCCGCCGGTCGCGGCCGGTGAGTACGGAGGTCGTTCCCCGCGCCAGTCCTGATCACGCCGAAATGCCGAGGGGGCCTGTCGCGGCGGACAGGAACCGGCGGCCGGGAGCGGTGGCTGCGGAGCGTACAGGCGTCGGGCGGTCGTGTTCCCCTGTGCCGGCACGCCGGTTCGCGGACCGGCGGACAGGACCCTGACTTCCTTCCGATGGCGCGCACCGGGTCGATGCCTGTCGATGAATGACGTGTCACCGGGCGGCACCCGGCACGGCACAGGCGTCACCCGCGGCGGCCGGTCACCGGCGGAGCCCGCGTCGGCGGCACCGTGACGGTCACTCACCGTGCGCCTTCCGGGCGGGAATCACCGCCCGCGCGTCCGTCCGCGCCGCGGGTGCCGTACGGGCCCCCGCCTGCGGAGCGATGCCCTTGAGCCAGGCGTCTGGCCATTTTGTTAAAGGTGTTGACGAATTACTTACGGTGGGCCACCATCGCAGCACTTTCCGCAGTGCCCGACCGGCGGTGCCCGACCCGCACCCGCCTGCCACAGCCCGTACCCCGCACTTGCCACAGCCCGTACAGGAAGAGCGACGCATGTCGACCCGTACCGCACCGCTGTCCGTGCACAATCCAGGAACAGGCGAGCACCTCGGCGATATCGAGGACTTCACCTCCGACCGTATCGTCGCCGCACTCGCCGCCGCGGCGCGCGGGCAGCGCGCCATGGCCGCCATGCCCGCTTACGACCGCGCCCGGCTGCTGCTGCGCGCGGCCGATCTGATCGAGGCCGAGGCCGGGGAGCTGGCCCGGCTCCTCGCCGCCGAGAACGGCAAGCCGCTCTTCCAGACGACCGAGGAGGTCGCAGCGGCGATACGGATCTTCCGGGGCTTCGCCGGGGAGGCGACCCGGCTGTTCGGACGGCAGATCCCGCTCGGCGCCGTCCCCGGTCTGGAGCGCCATCTCGCCGTCACGGTCCGGGAACCGCTCGGCCCGGTCGCCGCGCTGGTGCCCTTCAACTACCCCGTCGAGCTGTACGCCCACAAGGCCGCCGCCGCGCTCGCCGCGGGCAACGCCGTCCTGGTCCACCCGCCGGTACGCTGCCCGCTCACCCTGTTACGGATCGGTGCGCTCGTGGAACGGGCCGGTGTTCCGGAGGGCGCCCACCAGATGCTCACCGGCGGCGTCCAGGTCTCCCAGGAGCTGGCCACCCGCCCCGGCACGGCCGCCGTCAGCCTCACCGGCAGCACCCTCGCGGGACGTGAGATCGCCCGCCGCGCCGCCGACACCCTGAAGAAGGTCCATCTCGAACTCGGCGGCAACGACGCGCTGATCGTCTGCGACGACGCCGATGTCGAGGAGGCCGCCAACGCGGTCGTCCTCGGCCGGCTCGCCCGTGGCAACGGACAGATCTGCTGCGCGGTGAAACGGGTCTACGTCCAGGACGGTGTCCATGACGCCTTTGTGGACGCCCTGCTGGCGGGCGCCGCCAAGCTCACCGTCGGCGACCAGCTCGCCGACGGCACCGATGTCGGACCGCTGATCAGCGAGCAGGCGGCGGAGCGGGTGGAGGCCGCGGTCGCGGCCCTTGTCTCGGACGGCGCGCGCAAGGTGGCGGGAGGCCCCCGCCGCGGCGCCTTCAGCACCCCGGCCGTCCTGGTCGACGTACCGCGCGACAGCCCCGCGCTCGCCGAGGAGATCTTCGGCCCGGTCGCGCCGGTCGCCCGGTTCACCGATCCGCTGGACGCCGTACGGATGGCCAACGAGTCCCCGTACGGACTCCAGGCGGCCGTCTTCACCCGGGACATCCAGCGCGCCTTCACCCTCGCCCACCGGCTCGACGTCGGCGGTGTGATCATCAACGGCTCCACCGCGCTGCGCGCCGAGAACCTCCCCTTCGGCGGCCCCAGGGACACCGGAGGCTCCGCCGAGGGCCTGCACGACACGGCCCTGGAGTTCACCCGGCAGAAGACCGTCGTCGTGATGGAGGCCCTCGGGTGAGCAGCACCGCCCGGACCGCTCTGGAGATTCGCGGGGTGCGCAAGGCGTACGGCTCCACCGAGGTACTGCACGGCGTGGATCTGACCGGACGGGCCGGTGACGTGCTCGCCGTGGTCGGCGCCAACGGAGCCGGCAAGTCCACGCTGATCAAGATCCTGGCGGGCGCGGAACCGATGAGCGCCGGTGAACTCCGGCTCGGCGGTGAGCGCGTCGAACTGCGCTCACCGCACGACGCGCACGCGCACGGCATCCGTACCGTCCATCAGGAACTGACGCTCGTACCGGAGCTGTCGGTCACCGAGAACCTCCTCATGGGCCACTTCCCCCGGCGGTTCGGCGGTCTCATCGACTGGCGGGCGGCCCATGCGCGCGCCCGCGATCTGCTGGAGTCCATCGGCTACGGCGCGATCGACCCGCGGACCAGGGCGGGCCGGCTCACCGTGGCCAGACAGCAGATGGTGGAGATAGCCAAGGCGCTGGTGAGCGAGGGCGGCGAGCCGAGGGTCCTGGTGCTCGACGAGCCCTCGGCGGTGCTCGCGGGCAGCGATCTGGAGGCGCTCTTCGCACTGATCCGCCGGCTCCAGCGGCGCGGTGTGCTGATCGTGTACGTCTCGCACCGGCTCGCCGAGGTGACGGAACTGGCCACCTCCATCGTGGTGATCAAGGACGGCCGGGTCGTCGCCGAGACCGTGCCCGAGCGCACCGACGAGAACGAACTCATCCGGCTGATGGCGGGCAGGGGGCCCGGCCGGCTCTATCCCGCCCGGCGCCCCGACCCCGGTGAGCCGCTGCTCACGGTCTCCGGACTGCACCGCCCGGGGGAGTTCCGGGACATCTCGTTCACCCTGCGGGCGGGCGAGATCACCGGACTGTTCGGACTGGTCGGCTCCGGCCGCAGCGAACTGGCGCGCTGTGTCTTCGGCGCCGAGCCCGCCCACGCGGGAAGCGTCACCACATCCGGCGGCGTCACGTCCGCGGATGTCACCGCGTCCGGAAGCGTCACGTCCGGCGGCGTCGGTGTGTCCGGGGACGGACGTACGTCCGGGGGTACGTCCGAAGGCCTCGGCGCACCGGACGGTGCCCGGCGCTTCCGCTCCCCGCGCGAGGCGATCGCCGCCGGGCTCGCCCTGGTCACCGAGGACCGCAAGCGCACCGGTCTGGTCCTCGGCCTGACCACCGCGGAGAACATCGGGCTCACCACGCTCCGTACCACCACCCGCGGCCCGCTGCTGGACACGGGCAGACGGCGGCGCGATGTCACCGCGATGGTCGAGCGGCTGGACATCCGGCCCGCGCACTGCGCCAAGCTGCCCGTACGTACCCTCAGCGGCGGCAATCAGCAGAAGGCCGTGCTCGCCAAATGGCTGCTCACCGGGCCGCGCGTACTGCTGCTCGACGAGCCCACCCGGGGCGTGGACATGGCCACCCGCGCGGAGATCTACCGGATGCTCGACGAACTCTCCCGCGCCGGAATGGCCGTTCTGCTCATCTCCTCCGATCTGACGGAGGTGCTCGGCGCCACCGACCGGGTGCTGGTGATGCGTGAGGGGCGCCTCACCGCGGACCTCCCCTCTGACCGTACGACCGAGGACACCGTCCTCGCCCACGCGATCGGACACACCGCATGACCGACCAACTGACCACCTCCGCCCAGCCCGCGGAGCCGGCCGACTCCGGCGGGCCCGCTCCGGCCGGCCGCCGGCCGCCCCGGCTGCCCCGGCTGGTCGTCGCCGGACGCGATCTCACCCTGGAGGCCGGGTTCGCCGTACTGCTCGTGGCGTTCGTCGCGATCGCCGGCTCGACCACGGACGCCTTTCTCACCGAGGGCAATCTCACCAATCTGCTCAAGCAGATGGTCACCACGGGACTGCTGGCCTTCGGCATGCTCACCGTGATCCTCACCGGCGGCATCGATCTCTCGGTCGGCTCCGTGGTCGCCTTCTCCGGCATCGTCGCCGCGGGGCTCTCGGCGGGGCTGCCGGTCCCGCTCGCGATGCTGATCGGTCTGGCCGCCGGGGCGGGCTTCGGCCTGGTCAACGGGGCGCTGATCGCCCGCTTCCAACTGGCGCCGTTCGTGGTGACACTGGCGGCGCTCACCACCATCAGAGGGCTGGCCTTCGTCTACTCGGAGACACCCGTCGCGCCCGAGAAGGAAGGCTTCTTCGAACTGGGCTCGGCGGTGCTCGGCCCGCTTCCCGTCTCGACCCTGATCATGCTGGCGGTCTTCCTGGTCGGCGGGATCTTCCTCAGCCGCACTCCGGCGGGCCGCTCGCTGGTGGCGATCGGCGGCAGCGCCGAGACCGTACGGCTGGCCGGTATCGGTGTCCGCCGCCATATCGTGCTCGCCTATACGATCAGCGGCGCCTGCGCGGGACTCGCGGGCGTCATCCTCGCCAGCCGGGTCGGTATCGCCCAGCCCAGCGTCGGTACCGCCTTCGAACTCGACGCGATCGCGGCCTGTGTGATCGGCGGGGCCAGTCTGGCCGGCGGCAAGGGGTCGGTACGGGCCACCTTCGCCGGAGTGCTCGTTCTGGCGCTGATCAACAATCTGCTCAACCTGTACGACGTGCAGAGCTTCTGGCAGCAGGTGCTCAAGGGCCTGATCATCGTCGCCGTGATTCTCGTACAGCGCACCGGACGGTCCCGTACGGCCGGCGCACCGAACCCCGTGGACCCCGGAAAGGCAAGACTGTCATGATCATGAAGAAAATGTCCGGTGTGCTGGTGACCGGAGCCCTCGCCGCCGCCCTGGCCGGCTGCTCGTCCGGCGGCGACGCGGGAGCGGGAGACGGCTCGTACACCATCGGTGTCGCCAACTTCACCCTCAGCGGGCCCTACTTCAACGGTATGGACCGGGCCATCAAGGCCCAGGCGGAGAAGAAGAACGTCGAGATCGTCAGCACCGACGCCGGCGGTGACGCGGCCAAACTCGCCTCCAACGTGGAGGACCTGCTGAGCAAGGACGTGGACGCGGTGATCGTCTCGGGCGGCCCGCTGGAATCGGCGCCCGCCGTTCTCAACTCCATCAAGGCGGCCGGCAAACCCGCCGTGCTGGTCGACCGCAAGTTCCGGACCGGTACGTACAGCAGCTGGATCGGCCCCGACAACGAGGCGATCGGCAAGCAGAATGGGGAGTTCCTGGCGGGCCGGCTGCCCGACGGCGGCACGGTCGCCCTGGTCAAGGGCGGTCCCGCCGACAACAGCATCGGCCAGGCCCGTACGGACGGGGTGAAGGCGGCCCTGGAGGGCGCCCCCGGTATCGAACTGGTCGAGGCGCCCGACTTCGGAAACTGGAGTTCCGACGGCGGACTGAATGTGATGGAGAGCCTGCTCGCCTCACACTCCGACATCGACGCCGTGTTCTGCGAGAACGACGCCATGTGTCTGGGCGCGCAGCGCGCGATCAAGGACGCGGGCCGCGACGGCGAGATCGTGCTGGCGGGCGTCGACGGTCAGGCGGAAGCGCTCAAGGCCATTCTCGACGGCACCAACTACCTGGTCACGGGCCTCAATGACGCCGATGTGATCGGCAGTCTCGGCCTGGACAGGACCGTGGACATTCTCGACGGCAAGAAGACCGAGAAGGACACGGTCGTTCCCTCACCACGTGTCACCAAGGAGAACGCGGAGAAATACTTCGACCCGAAGGGCAACTTCTGATGAGCCGCACTCCCCTGAGCCCTGCCCCCGCACCACATACCCCCACGAGCCACGCCCCCGCCCGTTCACGGCCGCGGCGCAAGCACCACTACGCGCTGACGGGCCTCGTCTGCGGCGCGCTCCTCCTGCCGCTCTCGCTCGACACCGCGTCCGCGGCGCCGGAGCCGCAGGGCAAGAACACCAAGGTGGCCTGGCGGCTGCTGCACTCCGAGAACTTCTCGAAGAGGCTCGACCCCGGCGGTGCCCCGTGGACGCGGGAGACCTACGCCGAGCCCTTCGACACGATCATGGACGACAACGGCCAGTGGTACGCCAATGACTACGGCCCCGCCTGGAACACCGCGTTCAACTCCTTCGACACCTACCGCAAGGAGTTCCCGGTGGGCGACGGAGGCTGGCTGACCGCCTCGCTCTCCGCCCGCGACTGGAACAAGGACGGTCAGATCGAGAAGGCGCCGTCCATCACCAACGGCAGGGCGGGCGGCAAGACCGTCGCCCAGCTCAAGGTCCCCGATCACACCGGTGGCGCCATCTTCCGCCCCACCGAGCAGCTTCCCGACCAGTACCGCGTCGAATACCGCCTGAAGACCATCGACTTCGGCGGGAAGCGGAACGGCACGATCGACTACGACAACCGGACCAACGGATACAGCAAGGACGGCTGCAAGACCCAGCACCCCTGGGGCGAGGGCTCCAACAGCCCCGGCTGGGAGGGCGACGCGTCGGCGCCGTACTGCGAGTGGCAGGACGTCCGCGAGGGCAACTACGGCTACAACGGCTTCCACTATCTGTCGATCGTCGACTTCGCGGATCCCGCGCCACGGAACAACCACTTCTGGCACTACCGCCGCAAGGTGCTGATGGACTCCTTCTCCCAGCATCCCGACCGGGTCGGCAGTGGCACCGGCGGCCGGGTCTGCAACTCCAGCACCAACACGTACTACAACTACCGGGACAGCAGCTTCAACACCGTCAACATGTGGATCAGCGGGCTTCCGAACTGGACCCCGGGCAAGGGCGGTCTCGCGGGCAACTCCCAGTGGTTCATGTCCAGTTGCTCGGGCGGCGCGGCGGAGCAGCAGCTCACCTCGGCGGCGGAGCTCCAGCCCGAGCTGATGCCCAACCAGGACTACGTCTTCGCCATCGAGCGTGATGCCACCGGCTACACCCTGGAGGCCAGCGGCAACTTCGCCCGGGTCGGCCAGAAGACACTGCGCTTCCACCGGAACTTCATCGTCGACAACCAGCCGATCTGGCACTACAACGTCAAGCCGGGCGAGTACGACGGCCGCTTCAACAACGCGCTCGTCCAGAACGACAACAACGGCAGCGCGCGGTGGCCCGACCAGTGGCCGGCCGGCTCCGCGTACCCGGACTCCTTCGTCATCGGGGATCTGTACACCAATGTGTACGAGGGGAGCGCGAGCCTGACGGACATCAAGCTGTACGTGCCCCAGACGGCCAGGAACGAGAAGTAGCGGGAGAAGCCGCGAAAATAAGTGGCCGACCGCCACGCATACGTTGCCCGACCGGGGGCAGGGGCACTGTTGAGCCGAGCTCGCGGCCTACCCCCCCCCGGCCGCACGGGCTCCCCGGCCCCACCGGCGCACCCCCTCGTCGGTGGGGCCGCTTTCTCGCCGGTGGGGCCGCTTTCCGCGCGCCGGGCGCTCAGCCCATCACGCTGAAGCTGCTGTCGCGGTTGACGGTACGCAGCCGGCTGTAGTGCGACAGGTCCACCCGGTGACCGGTGTGGGGAAGGTCCACCTGGACCGGGTCGGTGTCATGGTCCCGGCCGTCCTCGCAGGCGGCGACGATCGCCGCGATGTACCGGCCCACCACGGGAGCGTTCTTGAACTGGTTGCCGCTGGTGCCGATCGCCACGTAGTAGCCGGGCAGATCGGTCTTGTCGTAGATCGGGATCCAGTCGTCGGAGACGTCGTACACCCCGGCGGTGCCACGGGGCGTGCCCGGGACGGTCAGGGTGGGCAGACGGCGGGCCGCGCGGAGGAGCTGGGCGTCGTAGACCGCCTTGCTGGGGTGGACGCTGTAGGCGTCGGGGTCGTCCAGCCACTGGAGGACATCGCACTCCGGCTCGGTCCCGCCGACGATGATGCCGCCGCTGGGGGTGCCCCGGAAGTAGGTGCCCAGATCCAGATCGGCCACCAGCGGGCCCGCTCCGTCCCGGCCGTAGCCCTCGGGGGCGCGCACCTCGTGCACCTCTTGGCGCAGGGGGCGGGTACGGACGCGGAAACCGTCCTCCACACCGGCCAGTCCGTTGACGGCGCCCGAGTGGGGTCCTGCGACGTTCACCACGACCGGCGCCGCCAGGACCGTACCGTCGGCCAGGCCGATGCCCGTCACACGGTCGGTGCGGTCGACGCGGACGACGGGGGAGCGGAACCGGAAGCGGGCGCCGTGGCGTTCGGCGGCGGCCATCAGATCGCGGGCGGCGAGCTGAGGGTCGTCGATGAAGCCGCTGTCCGGTGTCCAGTAGCCGGTGAGCGTGCCGGTGGGCTCGTCCCAGAAGGCGTCGTCGGTGACCGCCTTGGGCGGGTAGTGGCGTCCGGTGTCCAGCAGCGGCATCCGCTCGCGCAGCAGGGCCTCGTCCCACACCTCGTACGGCACCCCGACACGGTCGAAGAGGGCGAGGACCTTCCGCCGGTCCTGGCCGGGGGCGTCCAGGGAGAGTCCGCCCGTCCTGATGAAACGGGCCGAACCCGTTCCGGCGTCGGCGCCGAGGTGCTGGGCCCAGTTCTGCCAGATCCGCGCGGACTCCCAGGCGCCGGCCACACCGGCGAAGGTCGAGTAGTTGAAGCGCACGACCGCCGAGGAGGCGCTGGTGGATCCGCTGCCCGCCGAGGCGTTGCGGTCGACCACGCAGACGCGCCGCCCGTCCTGGGCCAGCGCGTAGGCCACGGAACAGCCCAGGACGCCGGCGCCTATTACCACGGCGTCGTAGCTCTCGTAGCTCTCGTCGTTCTCGTGGCTCTTGTGGGTCTTGCCGTTCTCGCGGGTCATCAGGGCCCTCCCGGTTCGCGAAGCCGCAACAGTCACAGCTTAGGAACGGGCCCGGACCGGGGGGGCCTCCTGTACGCACCCCGCACGCGTACGGGTGCCCTGCACGCGGGATCGCGCGCGGGGCACCCGGGAAATCGGTCGTTCGGATGAGGATCACCGGACACCGGACACCGGACACCGGACGAGGGTCACCGGATCCGGGTCCGCGGATCACCGGATCAGGCGACGACCTTGCCCTCGTGCAGCTTGCGGATGTCGTTCGCGTCGTAGCCGAGGTCCGCGAGAACCTCGTCCGTGTGCTCGCCGAGCAGCGGCGCACCCTTGATGTCGGGCTTGAAGCCGGAGAACTTGACCGGGCTGCCCACGGTCAGATACGTGCCGCGCTCCTTCTGCTCGACCTCGACGATCGTGCCGCTCTTGCGCATGTCCGGGTCCTCGGCGAGCTCCTTCATGCTGAGCACGGGGGCGCAGGGCACCTCCCACTCACGCAGGATGTCGACCGCCTCGTACTTGGTCTTGTCGGCCAGCCACTTCTCGATCTCGCCGAAGATCTCCATGATGCGCGGCTGGCGGGCTCGGGCGGTCGTGTAGTCCGGGTCCTCGACCCACTCGGGGTGGCCGATGGCCTCGGCGGTGCGCTTCCAGTTCTGCTCCTGGATCGTGAAGTAGATATAGGCGTTGGGGTCGGTCTCCCAGCCCTTGCACTTCAGGATCCAGCCGGGCTGGCCACCGCCGCCGGCGTTGCCGCCGCGGGGCACCGCGTCGCCGAACTCGCCGTGCGGGTACTGGGGGTACTCCTCCAGGTAGCCGATCTTCGCCAGGCGCTGCTGGTCACGGAGCTTGACGCGGGTCAGGTTGAGTACGGCGTCCTGCATGGACACCGACACCTTCTGGCCCAGACCGGTCGCGTTGCGCTGGATGATCGCGGTCAGCAGGCCGATCAGCAGGTGCATGCCGGTGTTGCTGTCACCGAGGGCCGAGCCGCTGATGGTCGGCGGGCCGTCCCAGAAGCCCGTGGTGGACGCGGCTCCGCCGGCGGCCTGGGCGACGTTCTCATAGACCTTGAGGTCGTTCCACGACGACTCGTCGTTGAAGCCCTTGACCGAGCCGAAGATCAGGCGCGGGTTCAGCTCGTGGATGTGCTCCCAGCTGAGACCCATACGGTCCATGGCGCCCGGCGCGAAGTTCTCGACCAGGATGTCCGACTCGCGGATCAGCTTCTCCATGACCTCCTTGCCCTCGGGGGTCTTGGTGTTGATGGCCAGCGAGCGCTTGTTGCTGTTCAGCATGGTGAAGTAGAGCGCGTCGAGGTCGGGGATGTCCCGGAGCTGGTTGCGGGTCACGTCGCCGCCCTGGGGGCGCTCGACCTTGATGACGTCGGCGCCGAACCAGGCGAGCATCTGGGTGCACGCGGGACCGGCCTGGACCCCGGTGAAGTCGATCACCTTGATTCCGGCGAGCGGCTTTTCACTCATGATGGCTTCCTTCTCGTGAATGATCTCGTGCGAGGGTGGAGTGTGCGGTGTGCGGAGTACGCGAGGGGTTCGGGGGCGCGTGACGCCTACTTCTTCGCCGGCGTGATGTTGCCGACGGTGATGCCCTTCGGGTTGAGGTGCGCGATATGACCGCTTTCGGTGCCGGCCGAGGGGTCGATCGCGCAGTCGATGAGCGCCGGGCCGCCCGAGGCCAGTGCCTCGGTGAGCGCGGCGGTGACCTCGGCGGGCGTGGTCGCGCGGTACCCCTTGCCGCCGAACGCCTCGATCATCACGTCGTGGCGTGCCTGGAGCATCAGGGTCGTCGGCGACGGGTCACCGGTCTCCGCCGGGTTGATGTCGTCGCCGCGGTAGACACCGCCGTTGTTCATGATGACGGTGACGACCGGCAGCTTGTAGCGGCAGACCGTCTCCAGCTCCATACCGCTGAACCCGAAGGCGCTGTCGCCCTCAACGGCCACGACCGGCTGGCCGGTCTCCACGGCGGCGGCGATCGCGTACCCCATGCCGATGCCCATGACACCCCACGTACCGCTGTCGAGGCGGTGGCGCGGCACCTGCATGTCGATCACATTGCGCGCGATGTCGAGCGCGTTGGCACCCTCGTTGACGATGTACGTCTCGGGACGCTCGTGCACCACGTCACGTACGGCCTTGAGGGCGCCCATGAACTGCATCGGATGCGGGTCGGCCTTGAGACGCTCCGCCATTTTGGCGACATTCTGCGCCGAGCGCGCCGCCAGCTCCTCCCGCCAGGCGGCGGGGGCCGATATCTGGCCGGGCTTGGTCCGCTCGGCGAGCACTTCGAGCACCGACTCGATGTCCCCGACGAGCGGCGCGGCGATGGGCTGGTTGCTGTCCAGCTCCTTGGGCTCGATGTCCACCTGGATGAACTTGGCGTCCGGGTTCCACTGCGGTGCCTCGCCGTGGTTGAGCAGCCAGTTCAGCCGGGCGCCGAGGAGCACCACGACATCGGCCTTGCGCAGCGCCAGCGAACGGGCGGTGGCGGCCGACTGCGGGTGGCTGTCGGGCAGCAGGCCCTTCGCCATCGACATCGGTACGTACGGGATCCCCGTGGACTCGATGAACTCGCGGATCCGCTCGTCGGCCTGCGCGTACGCGGCGCCCTTGCCGAGCACCACCAGCGGGCGCTGAGCGCCCGCCAGGATCTCGATCGCGCGGTCCACCGCCTCGGGGGCGGGGAGCTGGCGCGGCGCGGGGTCGACAAGACGGCTCAGCGTCTTGGCGCCCTCCTCCGCGTCCATGATGGAGCCGAGCACCGCGGCCGGGATGTCGAGATACACACCGCCGGGCCGGCCCGAGATCGCGGTGCGCAGCGCGCGGGCGATACCCCGGCCGATGTCCTCGACCCGGCTCACCCGGTACGCGGCCTTGACGAACGGCTGCGCGGCGGCGAGCTGGTCCATCTCCTCGTAGTCGCCCTGCTTGAGGTCGACGAGATGACGCTCGCTGGAGCCGGAGATCTGCACCATCGGGAAACAGTTCGTGGTGGCGTTCGCCAGCGCGACGAGTCCGTTGAGGAAGCCCGGCGCGGACACCGTCAGCGCGACGCCCGGCCGTTTCGTGAGGTAACCGGCCGCCGCCGCCGCGTGACCGGCGTTGCTCTCATGGCGGAAACCGATGTAGCGGATGCCCTGGGCCTGCGCGAGGCGGGCCAGGTCGGTGATCGGGATGCCGACCACCCCGTAGATGGTGTCGACGTCGTTAAGCTTGAGTGCGTCGACCACCAGGTGGTACCCGTCGGTGAGCTCGGCCTCGGCCGGAACGTCGGCGGTCGACGCGGTCTCCAGTGCGGAAGGGGCGGTCATGGCTCCGAGGTCCTCCTTGGGCAGTCATGCCTGTGCGGCTTCTCGTCCCACCTTGTTCGGCGTGCGAGTCCGCGTCCAAGACCTATCGACGACTAGCCGATAAACAACATTTATTGATGCTGGTCGCGGAGGCCCGGGATGAGCGGCAACTCCCTTGATAGATGTTCGCTATCGACTGTTCACCAGCGCGTATTGGACGCACACTTCGCGCCAGCGCAGTCTCACAGTGACGGTTTCCTCAGATTCCTCAGATCCGGTATGAGTTCCAGAGCGAGGAGTGGTGGTCATGGCCGTTCCCACTACGGCGTCCGTGTGCGACACGAACCGGTACCGGCCCCCGGCGGTCACGGGCCTCGCCGACCTTCTGCACAGACAGACGCGTGACTGTCCCGGCGCCAGGGCGCTCGTCGTCACCGTCGCCGGCAACCGGGTGGACCTGTCCTACGGCACCCTCGCCGCCCTGGCCGACGAGATGGCCGCGCGTCTCGGCGCCGCGGGGCTGGGGCGCGGCGACGCGGTGGGGCTCGTCTGCGCCAACACCGCCGAGTTCGTCGTGACGCTCCTGGGCGCGGCGCGGGCCGGTCTTGTGGTCGCCCCGGTCGATCCCGCGCTGTCGGGGCCGGAGATGTCCGCCCGGCTCGACGCGCTGGGGGCGCGGGCGATCCTCGCCGGTCCGCTCGCGACCGGCGCCGAACCCGTCGCGCGGGTCGATGTCGCCCCGTCGTGGACGGTACGCGTGGATGTCTCCCGCGCCGGGACGGCGACGGCCGCGCTCGAAACGGACGGGGCGGGGGGAGGAGCGCGGGGTGTACGGGACGTGCGGGACGTACGGGGCGCGGGAGACGGGCCGACCGGCGACGACGCCCTGGTGCTGTTCACCTCGGGAACCACCGACCGGGCCAAGATGGTCCCGCTGACACACGCCAATGTGGCCGCCTCGGTGCGGGGCATCTGCGCCACCTACGAGCTGGGACCCGGCGACGCGACGGTCGCGGTGATGCCGTTCTTCCACGGCCACGGACTGTTCGCGGCCCTGCTGGCCTCCCTGGCCAGCGGGGGATGTGTGCTGCTGCCCGAGCGGGGGCGGTTCTCGGCGCACACGTTCTGGGACGACGTACGGGCCGCGGGCGCCACCTGGTTCACCGCGGTCCCGACCATCCACGAGATCCTCCTGGACCGGTCGGCGGCGGAGTACCCGGGCCCGGAGATCGCGCCGCTGAGATTCGTACGCAGTTGCAGCGCCCCGCTCAACGCGGCCACGCAGCGGGCGCTGGAGCGTACGCTCGGGGCGCCGCTGCTCTCCGCGTACGGGATGACCGAGACCACGCACCAGACGACCAGCGAGCCGCTGCCGGAGCGGGGACCTCTCAAGCAGGGATCCGTCGGCCGTACGACCGGAGTGGGCCTCCGTGTCGTCGACCGGAACGGGCGTACGTGCCCGGTCGGCACCCAGGGCGAGGTGTGGGTGCAGGGTCCCACCGTCACCCGCGGCTATCTCGGTGACCGGGAGGAGACGGCGGAGAGCTTCACCGACGGCTGGTTCCGCACGGGGGATCTGGGCTCACTGGACGAGGACGGGTATCTGTTCCTCACCGGGCACATCAAGAACCTCATCAACCGCGGCGGCGAGAAGATCTCGCCCGAGCATGTCGAGGACGTGCTCGCCGGATATCCCGGTGTGGCGGAGGCGGCCGTGTTCCCCATCCCGGACGCGCACTACGGGCAGCGGACCGGCGCCGTCGTGGTCGTACGCGAGGGCGAGATGCTCGGGTCCGGGCAGATCCTCCAGTACTGCCGCGACCGGCTGTCGGCCACCGAGGTGCCCGACCGGCTTCAGATCGTCGGGGCGCTGCCCCACACGGCGAAGGGCGGACTGGACCGGCGGGCGGTGGAGAACCTCTACGCGCAAGCGAAATGACACCGCGGGCAGCCGACCGGCTGCCGGGGGCGCGGGGCCTTCGGCCGCGGTTGCCGCCGGTCCCGGTCGGACCGCCGGTCCCGGTCGGACCGGGCGGTCGGGCCGACCGGGCGGTTCCGCGGCCACCGGTACGGGTCTTTCGCCGTGGGGCCGTGGCCAGGGGCGGGCAGGCCCCCGGCTGACGGTCAGGGGCCGGGAGTTCGGCCGCGAGTGTGCCGCCGGTCCGGTCCGCCCGGCCGGGCGGTTCCCCGGTACCGGTACCGGTCTTCGCCGTGGGTGCGGGGCGGCAGGACCGGCCCTGATCCCCCGGTGTCCGGCTCTATCTGACGCGGTGCTCGGCCGGGAGCGGCTGGTCGAAGAACTCGTCCAGTGACAGACCCGTCGCCGCGTTCACGAACGCACGGGCGGCGATCGATCCCGGTGTCGCCGCGTGGATCGCGACCGAGACCTGCGCCCTGGCGTCCGGGGCGACCAGGCGGACGGCCCTCGGTCTGCCGATCACCGGCATGGCACGCAGCCATGTGTGCGGCACGATGCTCGCCCAGTCGCCGACGCCCACATGCGCGTAGAGGGAAGCGACCGAGTCCGTCTCCACCTGCGGGGTCACCACGACCCCGCTGTCCGCGAACACGTTGTCGATGAGCTGGCGGATACGCATGTCGGGCGTCAGCAGCGCGAGCGGCAGCTGGGCCGCGTCGGCCCAGGTCATGGTGTTGGTCTGGGGCATCAGCTGGTCGCCCGACGCCAGCAGCACATATCTCTCCTGGTACAGCGGCACCACTTGTAGGCTCTCGCGGTCCTCGGGGGCGAAGTGCGCGATCGCCGCGTCCAGCTCGAACTCCCGTAGCTGGCGGTGGAGTTCCCTCGCGGACAGCCGGGAGCGGACCTGGACCTTGGCCAGCGGGTGCGCCCCGCAGAACGCGGCGACCGGGAGCGCCAGGGTCGTCGAGGCCGTGGGCTCCGTGCCCAGGCGCAGCGTCCCGGTGATGCCCGACTGCACGGCGGCCACCTCGGCCTTGAACGCGTCCTGCTCGGCGAGGATCCGCTTGGCCCACACGACGAGCCGTTCGCCCTCCGGGGTGAGGCCCTCGTAGTTGTGTCCCCGGTTGATCAGCGTGACGTTCAGCTCGCGTTCGAGCTTGGCGATCGCCGCCGAGAGCGCGGGCTGTGACACGTAGCAGGACTCGGCCGCCCGCGCGAAGTGTCTCTCCCTGGCCACCGCCACGAAGTACTCCAACTGACGGAACAGCATCAGCGACTCCTCCCTGCCTCCTCGGCACCCGGCACCGCGCCGAAACCGGACCACGGGCTTCCGTCGCTCCGGTGACACTGCGAATCATCCCACTCATCAGCGGTTCGGCGGTTCAACGGCCGGTCGGCGACCATCGCGGGGGGCCGAGTGAACGTGGGGCCCCGCCGGAGTGGATCAGGCGGGGCCGCACGGTTCTCCCGCCAATCCGTGTACGTGCAAAACCGCAGCCCATCCGGGCTATCATCCGCTCTACACACCCGATTGCGCACCGCCGCGCAGGCCGTGGATCTCCGGCACCGGGGGGCTTCCCCCGGCCTGGGCGCCCGTGCCGCGTGGCCATGTCGCCCTGTCCGAGGGGAGCGTCCCCGATAGCACTTCGCATCTGGCTCAGCAGCGCGGGGGTCGCCGCCACCGAGGTGGCCCGGATGTTGCGTGAGAACCCCGACGCCACCGATGTCCTTGTCTACGGCACCAACGTCAGCCGGCACGCTCCCGCGCTCGCTGCCTGCGACGTGAGCGAAGTCGAACCCCACCGGGTGAGCAACGCGGCCTACGTCGAGTTCGCCCTCGACTTCTGCCGCCGGCACTCCATCGACGTACTGATACCGCCCCGGCGTCTGGACGCACTCGCGCCCTACGCCGACGCCTTCGCCGCGGTCGGCACCAAGCTCATGTGCTCACCGGCCGCCGCGGTCGACACACTGACCAGCAAGAGTCTGACCTACGAGGCCGCCCAGGCGATCGGCGTGCCCGTACCGCCCTGGTGGATCGTCTCCGACGGCGAGCAACTCCGCGCGGCGGCACGGCAGATAACCGAGGCGGGCAGCACCGCCTGTATCAAACCCGCCGGGGAGTTCTCGGCGTTCGGCTTCCGTATCCTCGACGACGAACCCCTGCGCATGAAGGATCTGCTGGCACCGGCGCGGCCCGTCGCGTCCGTCGGCGCCGTGGCCGACGCCCTCGACCGGGCGGCGGACCAGGGCGAGAAGGTCCCCGAGTTCATCGTGATGCCGTACCTGGACGATCCGGAGGTGAGCATCGACTGCCTCTCGGCCCCGGGCGGCGCCATGGTCACCTGTGTCGCCCGGTCCAAGGACGGGCGCTACCGCCATCTGCTCGACGCCCCCGCCCTGACCGCCATCGCCCAGCGCCTGGTGAGTCATTTCCAGCTCGCCTATCTCTCCAATGTGCAACTGCGCCACTGGCACGGCCGGCCGATCCTGCTGGAGGCCAATCCACGGGCCTCCGCCGGGATCTTCCAGACCGCCTTCGCCGGAGTGAACCTCCCGTGGGCCGCGGTACGTCTGCTTCTGACGGGCGATCCCGGCCGGCTGGAACCGCCGCGACTGGGCGGCCGTATCGCGGTCACCGAGACCGTCATGGCCATCACCCCGCCCCGGCCCGTCACCCCGCACCAGCCCGTCATCCCGCCCGAGCTCATGACCCTGCCCGAGCCCGTCACCCAGTCCGAGCCTCTCGGCTCACCCGTGCCCGCCGGAGCGAGCGCCGCCGGCGCGGCGCCACTCGGCTGAGTTCCCGACCCGACGTCCGGACGTGAGAACGACGGTGGGGGGCCTCGCCCTCCACCGCCCTCAACCGCTCTCCGCCACGGACCGAACCGATCACCGCTCTCCTCCGGCGCGGCCGACGGTGACTGTGACCTGGGGTCACAGGATGAACGCCTGCCTGGTTGAGGCCGTGCGTCCCGAGCAGCATGGCGGGGCCGGACGGTCCCTGTCGCCACCGGAGCCGCGCGTGGCTTTCCCGTACGGCCCCCGCCGGCCGCCGGGACTCCCCACAGACGCCCGAAAGGCAGTGATCCCCTTGAGCGGTCCCCCGGACGCGCACGGCCCCGACACCGCATCCGAGAGCTTCGACCGACTGCGGTACGCCGGGGTCTTCGCCCTGCTCTTCCTCTTCGGCACGGAGACCTTCCTGGTCTCTCCCCTTCTGCCGACCATCGCGGACGACATCGACGTCAGCGAGGCCGCCGCGGCCTCCAGCGTCACCGCGTACGTCCTCGTGTACGCGATCTGCGCGCCGTTCCTCGGTCTGCTCAGCGACCGCTTCGGACGGCGGCGGACCCTGGTGGCCGGTGCCGCGCTCTTCCTCGTGTCCAACGCCATCGCCGCGCTCTCCACCGGGCTGGCGCTGCTGGTCGTCTCCCGCGCCGTCGCCGGTCTCGCCGCCGCCGCCGCGGGGCCCGCGATCTGGGCCCATATCGCCGAGACCGCGCCCGACCGGGTACGCGGCCGGGCCCTCGGTCTCGGTATGGCGCTCTTCTCCTGCGGCCAGGTGATCGGCGTACCGCTCGGCGCGGTGCTCGCCGGATGGGCGGGCTGGCGCTCGGCGTTCCTCGCCATGGCCGTGGCCACCGCACTCGCGCTGCCGCTGCTGCTGCGCCAGCTCCCCGCGAGCGCCGGCCGCCCGGCCGAGGTCGGCGCGGTCAGGGCCGTGCTCGCCGGCTGGAGCGATCCGACGCTCCGCAAGGCGCTCACCGTCAACACGGTGTTCCACGCGGCCAATCTGGGCGCCTACACCTTCCTGGGCGCCCTGCTCGTCGACCGCTTCGACCTGTCCGTCTCGGAACTCGGACTCGTCGGCATCCTGGTCGGGGCGGGCAGTGTGGCCGGCTCCCTGCTCGGCGGCCGGCTGGGCGACCGGGCGCGCGCCGCAGGGGGCAACCAGGTGCCGCTGCTGCCCCTGTGGGGAGTCCTGATGGCGGCGGGCATCACCCTGTCGGCGTGGGGTCCCGGACTGGTGCTCGCGCTCGCCGGGGTGACCGTGTGGTTCGTGGCCAGCGGCGGCTTCGTCACCGACCAGCAGACGCTGGCGGGCACCGTCAACCCGGAGCTGCGCGCCACCTCCAGCGCCTGGCTGACCTCGACCATGTACGCGGGCACCGGTATCGGCGCCTGGGCCGTGGGTTCGTTCACCGAGGTCACCACGGGCACACTGGTCATCGGCACCGGTCTGGCGCTCCTCGCGGCGCTGGGCGCGCTCACGGTCGGCGCGGGCCTGCGCAAGTCCGTACGGCGGGACGAACCCGCCGGTCCGACCCCCGCACAGGATCAGCCGGCCTGACGCCCCGCTCCCGCGCCCGGATCGACGGACCGGAGGGGCCGCTCGGTGAGGGCCCCCATCCGGGCGCGGTCCGTGGCGGACGCCGGTGTGAAGAGAAGCACCAGCGCGCTGGGGTCGTCCACCGGGTGGAAGGACGAGAGCGACAGCTCGATCCCGCCGATCCCGGCCGGCTCCACGACGACCGTACGGGCCGTCAGCTCCGCCACCGAGTGGCATCCCCACCAGTGGCGGAGCTCCGGCGCGTCCTCGTCGAGACGCCGGTAGACCTCGTCGGTACGGGGGTCCTCCAGCGCGGGACCCGCCTGTGCGCGGAAGTGCTGGAAGACATTCATGGCCAGCGGCTCCCAGTCCCGCAGCACCGTCCGCAGCCGCCGGTCGGCCACCATCAGCCACATCAGATTGCGGCGGTCCGCGGGGACGGTCTCCGGGCTGCCCCACAGCGCTCCCCACGCGGCGTTCCAGCCCAGCAGATCGAAGTACCGGTCCAGCAGGACGGCCGGACTGGCCGTCCAGGAGTCCAGCACCGGCTGGACGGCGGCGGCCAGCTCACCGCTGCCGCCGTCCTCCTCGCCGGAGAGCGCGGGATCGTGATAACCCGCCAGCCGCATCGCGTGCCGCTGCCCCGCCGCGTCGAGCCGCAGCGCCCGGGTGACCGCCCCCAGCACCTGCCGGGAAGCGGTCACCCGGCCCTGTTCCAGCCAGGTGTACCAGGCCAGCCCCACCCCCGACAGCGAGGCCACCTCCTCCCTGCGCAGCCCGGGGGTGCGCCTGCGGGCGGTGGCCACCAGCCCGACATCGGCGGGCTTGAGCAGCTCTCGGTGGGCTCGGAGGAACGCGCCGAGTTTCGCGCTGGGGAGGGGAGTTGACATCGTGGCTCCTCGGCCGGACGGGACGGCGTGTCGGCGGGCCCGTCGAAGTGCCCGCCCGCTCAGCGTAGTCGGACGCTCACCGGCGCGGAGCGAGCCGCCAGAGCCGTACGGGCATCTCGCTGACCCGGCCCCGCTCGTGCTGGCGCCGCCAGGCGCTCTCACCGACCGCGGTGAAGAACGCGGCCCGCCGGGCCGGTTCGACGAGCCGGGCGTAGTAGTCGCCGAAGGTCGCCGCGTGGAAGTGCTCGTACTGGCTCTCGTTCTCGACCGTGACCACCGCGTCGCGCTCCAGATACGAGTCGACGTGGAAGAACCGCTCCAGCAGCGCGCCCAGATCGGCGCCCGTACGGGTCCTGGTCGCGATGGGCAGCACCCCTCCGCCGGAGAAGAGCGAGGGCACCGCGCCCCGTTCGGCGCCGAGGGCGACGAGCGCGTCCCGGACGATGTCGTCCTCGCCGCCCAGTCCGTGCGCGTCCCGGTCCGGATGGTAGGTGGTCAGCAGGAAGACCCCGTCCGGGGTGAGCCGCCGGCTGATCCAGTCGAGCGTGCGCTCCTCGTCGGGGTAGAGCCAGTGCAGCACCGACGTCATGGTCACCACGTCCGCGCGGTCGGGCAGTTCGGGCGGATCCGTCAGATCGGCCTGGTGCAGCCGGACCCGGTCGCCGTGGGCCCGCAGCCGTTCCGCGGCCTCGGCGATACGGTGCTCGGAACGCTCCAGGCCGACGGCCAGCCGCAGGGACGGATACCGCCCCAGTGCCTCGTGCAGCAACTGGCCGATGCCGCTGCCGAGATCGAGCAGCACCTCGGGCTCGCCGGTCACCCGGTCGAGCACCCAGTCGCGGTCATGGACCTGCCGCAGCGCGCTGGCGTGCGCGTAACCGGCGAGGGTACGGGCCTGGATCTCGGTGGCGGACGCGGTCACGGACTGACCTCCTGGGGAGCGGCGGGCGGGGCGGGTTCGTCGATGAGCCGTTCGAGCCGTTCCCGGACGGAGCTCTGGTCGTACCGCTTGTAGAGATTGATGCGGTTGCGTGCCAGATCGCCCCGGTGGACGTACTCGTACAGATGCTGGCGCTGTCCGAAGGCGTCGCCGGTCAGTTCCCAGGCGAGCCGGAACAGCCGGGACTTGCGGTCCGCGTCGATACCGCGTCCGCGCATGTACCGGTCGAGATGGGGGCGCAGCCGGGGGTGCGCGAGATCGTTCTCGGTGGGCTGCATCAGCAGTCCCGAGGCGCCGATCCCGCGCACGATGGCGATCGCGCTCTCGGCGACCTCCGCGGACCAGACCCGGCTGGCCGCGGTGTCGCCGGGGGCCAGCAGACCGCTGTCGGTGACGGTGGCCCTCGCCTCGGCGGCGTCGAGGAAGAGTTCGGTGAGTTCGGCGTACCCGGCCAGCCTGCCCAGGTCCTCCTGGATGTTGCGGAAGCCGTCCACACCGATGCTCTCGGCGACGAGGGTGGCCGTGGCCAGCAGGGTACGCAGCCGCTCCCGGTAGCGGACATGGCCGATATAGGCGCTCCAGGCGTTGATCCGGCCCAGTCCGCGCCGGGCCAGCTCACCGTCGCGCAGCAGGAACACCCGGTCCCAGGGCACGGTCACATCGTCGAAGAACAGCATGGCGTCCTGCTCGTCGAAGCGGGCGCCCAGCGGATGCGCGTGCCCCCAGGGGCTGCTGCCGAGCGGTTCGCGGCACAGGGTCACCAGACCGGGGGTGTTGAGCGGCAGGGCGAACCAGACCACGAACTGCTCACCGCGGCGCTGGGTGAAGGACGCCGACAGATAGACGAGCACCTCGTGGGCGAGGGGCGCGAGCGTGGTGAGCTGTTTGGCACCGCGCACGACGATGCCCCGGTCGTTCTCCTCCAGCACCCGCAGGGCGAGATCCGGGTCGTCGACCGGATCGGTCGAGCGGTCGATCTGCGGATCGCCGAGGGCGTGCGAGAGCACCAGATCGTTGGCCGCGCAATGGCGGTACCACGCCTCGGCGTTGGCGCCGAACCCCGGGCGCGCCTGCTCCAGCTGATGGCGGAAGTCGTGCACACCGACCGCGATGGACGCCATGAAGGCGGGCGAACGGCCGTGCTGCCCCAGGGACTCGGCGTGCCAGAACTCGGCGCTGCGCCGCTGTACGCGCAGCTCCTCCAGGGTGCGTGGCGGCTGGTAGCCACGGGCGAGCCGCGCTCCGGTCTCCGGGTCCTTCCAGGTCAGCAGCTCGTGATGGGCGGGATCGTGCTGGAGGTCCAGCAGCCGGGCGAGCTCGTCGACCGCCGGCCTGAAAGCGGGGTGCGCCGCCGGGTCGGTGACGCGCTTGCCGTCCAGATACAGTTCGCGGCCGTCGTTCAGCTCGGCCCGGTAGCGGTCGCCGGTGAGCAGACCCCTTCCCGGCGCCGAGGTGTCCAGTCGGGTCATGCGCGGGCTCCTGTCGACGTCATCGGTTGGTGGTGGAGGGTGCGGTACCGGCCGTCGTGGTACAGCAGCGGCTCGCCCTGACCGACGTCCGCCGCGACCACCCGGCCGACGAGAATGGCGTGGTCACCGCCCGGCAGGACACTGTGCAGCCGGCAGTCGAACCAGGCCAGGCTGTCCTCCAGGACGGGCGCCCCGGTGTCCTCGCGCATCGGGGCATGGGTGAAGAAACCGAGCGCGTGACCGGCTCCGGGGGCGGCGAACCGACGGGCGAGCGGCTCCTGCGCCGCGCCCAGTACGGACACGGCGTACCGGGCGCTGGCGCGTACCGCCGCGGCCAGCGGACTGCGGGCGTCGACCGCCACACTGATCAGCAGCGGCTCCAGGGAGAGCGTGCAGAGCGAGGAGACCGTCTTGGCGAAGACGTCCTCGCCCGAGCGCGCGGTGAGTACGGCGACCCCGGTGGTCCAGCGCCGTGAGGCGCCCCGGTACGCCTCCGCCTCGGCGCTCCGGGCGGGCCCGCGGGCGGGGCTCACCGCAGCCTCACCCGGTACGCGCGCAGCCACTCGTCGACCTGGACGAGATGGTCGAGTCCGCCGACCGGATTGGGGGCGGTGCGCGGGCTGGGCAGGGGGCGGCCCTCGGCGAGCGCGCGGCGTACGGTCTCCCGGTCGACCAGGTCGAAGACCGGCGCCTGGGAGTCGGCGAGCAGTTCGTGCGCGCGGGCGGTGAGCACCTCCGTGTAGCGCACGGCGGGCGTGGAGGGATAGCCGCTCTTGGGCCGGTCCGCGACCTGCGGGGGCAGCAGATCGCGTACGGCGTCCCGCAGCAGGCCCTTCGACCGGCCGCCGGGCGTCTTGACCGCCCAGGGCACGTTGGCCACGTAGTCCACCAGACGGTGGTCGCAGAACGGCACCCGGACCTCCAGACCGACGGACATGCTGACCCGGTCCACCCGCTCCAGGAGCGGCGGCAGCCAGCGGGTGAGCGCGAGATGGAAGATCTCGCGGATACGGCGGTCGGCGCCCTCCTCGCCCTCCAGCCGCGGTACGCCGTCCAGCGAGCGGCGGTACTGCTCCGCGGTGTACTCCTCGGGCCTGACCTCCGCGGCCACCTCGGGACGGAGCAGCGCGGCCGGGGTCGTACGGCCGTGCAGCCAGGGGAAGGTGTCCGCGGCGAGCGCCGCCGGATCGTGGAAGTAGGGGTAGCCGCCGAAGATCTCGTCGGCGGCCTCGCCGGACAGGGCCACCGTGGAACGTCTGCGTACCTCGCGGAAGAGGAGATGCAGCGACGCGTCCATCTCGCCCCAGCCGGGCCGGTCCCGGGCGCGCAGTACGGCGTCACGGGCCTCCAGCAGATCGTCGTCCGGGATGAGCACGGAGGTGTGGAGGGTGCCGATGTGCTCGGCGGCGGCCTGGACGAAGGGCGCGTCCGCGCTGGTGCGCCAGGCGTCCGGGGCGCGGTCGGCGCTGCCGGGGAAGTCCACCGAGAAGCTGGTCACCTTGGAGTGGCCCGCGCGTTCCCGGGCCGCCGCCGCGAGAGCGGTGACGGCGCTGGAGTCGACACCGCCGGAGAGCAGGGTGCAGAGCGGGACATCGCTGAGGAGCTGGCGTTCGACGGTGTCGGCGAGCAGCGCCCGTACGGTCTCCCGGGTGGTCGCGGGGTCGTCGGGGTGCGCGCGGGCGGTGGGCCGCCAGTAGAGGGCGGTACGGGTCGCGCCGCGCCGTACGGTGACGGTCTGGCCGGGGAGCACCTCGTACAGTCCCCGGAAGACGCCGTGGCCCGCGGTCGGCGCGGCGGGCAGGGCGAACAGTTCCGCGATGCCCTCGGCGTCGAGTTCGGCGTGGAAGAGCGGGTGGGCCAGTACGGCCTTGGGCTCGGAGCCGAAGAGCACCCCGGAGGCGTGCGGATGCCAGTACAGCGGCTTGACGCCCAAGTGGTCGCGGACCAGCAGGAGTTCCTGGCGGCGGTCGTCCCACAGCGCGTACGCGAAGATGCCGTTGAAGCGGCGGGGCGCGTCGGCTCCCCACTGGAGATGGGCCCGGAGGACGACCTCCGTGTCGGAGCGGGTACGGAACTCATGGCCGAGCGCGCGCAACTCCCGGCGCAGCTCGGGGTAGTTGTACAGCTCGCCGTTGTAGGTGAGCACGGTGCGCGGTCCGTCGCCCGCGGTGGTGCCCATGGGCTGGGCGCCGTCGTCGGGCGCGATGACGGCGAGCCTGCGATGGCCGAGGGCGGCGTGCCGGGAGAGCAGGACGCCGGAGTCGTCGGGACCGCGGCAGGCGAGCGTCCCGGTCATCGCCCGGAGCGTCGCCTCCTCGTTCCGGAGATCGGTTTCCCAGTCGATCCAGCCGGTGACTCCGCACATCATGGCTCCTGGAGTTCGTCGGTGGGGGAGGGCGCGGCAGCGGCGGCGGGAGGCGCGGTGGCCTCCCAGCGGCAGCCGTGTCCCGTGGGGCCGGTGCGCAACTGGTGCGCGGGCACATAGCCCTTGGCGCGGATATTGGCGCTCAGGGCCTCGGTGCAGTACGTGCAGGGGGAGGCCAGGGTGAGCCGCACCCCGTTGCGGCGGGCCTGTTCGCGGTAGTCCCAGATGGCGCAGTGGGTGATGGTGAGCGCGGCGTGCGCGGGGCTCGTCGGCACGGTGCCGGCGTCGGACTCATCGTCGGACTCGTCGTCGAACTCGTAGTCGGAACCGTAGAGTTCGGCCTGACGGGCGATCCGGTGGACGGGATCGCCGGCGCCCCGGCCGTGGTCGGGTTCCACCTGGCGGTGCACCCCGGCGTTGGCGCGCGCCCAGTCGGCGAGGATCGCCTCGCCGTAGCGGGCCACGAGGAAACGTTCCATCAGGGCTTGGCCCCGGAAGAAGACACGCTGCCATTCGGCGGCCGGGGCGGTGCGGGCGTCCGGCAGATCGGCGAAGAGTTCGGCCTGGAGGGCGAACCAGTCGGTGAGATGGATCTCGTCGCCGAGCGAGGCGAGCAGTCCGGTGAGACCGGCCTCGGCCTCGTGGAGCCGCTGCCGCCACAGGGCGGAGCGCTCCGCGTCGGGCATCGAGCGGTACGGATTGCGGGACTTCTCGGGTCGTACGGCGCCGGCGGCGCCCTCGGCGCCGGATGCGCCGGGGTCCGGCAGGACCGTCGTCCGGGCACGTGCGCTGTCGGCGGATTCCGTCTCGGGCGGCGTACCGGCACCGTGCGCGGCGGTGTCGCGCGAACCGGCGCGGGCGATGCCTCCTTCGGCCGCGTCGCTCATCGGGATCTCCTTGGCCAGGCGTGGGGTGAGGACCGGGCAGCTGCTGGTCCGCCCGTAACGCTAGGTACGGCGCCGGGGCGCCCAGAAGCCCCGAACGGAGTCGGTAACGGCGACGATCAGCCCGCGCGGCATGCTCCAAAGGTCGCCCGTGGCGGGAAAGTTGGATCCCTTCGAGGGGGCCGGTCGTGTGGGGTGCCGTGCGTGTCGTCGGGTCCTCGCCCCGGCGGGTGCGCGTTCGCGCTGTGGTACGGGTTCAGGTACGGGAAGAGGCCCGGGGCCTTTCGGCGCAGGGCCTCCCGCCTCTCCTCTGTGTACCGCTGGGTACGGGAGCGGGGCCGCCGGGCCCCGGGTTACGGGCGCCCGCCGAGCCCCCGGGTTACGGGCGGACGTGTGTGACCCGGGACCGGCCACCGGACCGGCCCCGGGGCCGGGTCAGCCCGCCAGGCCGTGGCGGTGGGCGTAGAGCGCCGCGCGCAGGCGGTCCGACTGGCCCGTCTTGCGCATCGCCTGGGTGAGGTGCTTTTTCACCGTCGCCTCCGCGAGGGCGAGTTCGCGGCCGATCTCCGCGTTGCTCAGACCCCGGGCGAGCTGCGCGAGCACCTGGCGCTCACGCCCCGTCAGCCCGCAGTGCTGCGGCAGCGGTTCGCCCGCGTGGCCCGCCAGACTGGCCGGATGGACCTGGACCGGCGGGGGCGCCGGCAGGAAGACCGTCGCCCCGGCCGCCGCCATCGACACCGTGCTGATGATCCGGTCCTCGGCCAGTTCGAGCGGGAAGCAGCCGCTCGCCCCGGCGAGCAGCATCCGGCTGGCCTCCGTGGTGCTCTCGGCCCGCCGCAGCAGCAGGATCCGCGCGCCCGGGTAGCCCTCGGGACCGCGCAGCCGGACCACCGCGGACAGATCGTCGCCCAGCGTGTCACCGCCGCCGAGCAGGATGACATCGGGGCGGATCCGGCGTACGGCCTCCAGCGCGCGGTCCGGGTTGCCCGAGCTGCCGACCACCGCCATGTCGGGCACCGGCCCCAGCACGCTGCGCAGTCCCGCGCACGCCACCGGATGACGCTCCACCAGGAACACCCGGGTGGGCAGCGTCTCGCGATGGGCGGCCTCCGCGCACAGCGGATGTCCGCAGGTGCAGCCCGCGGGCGGCGCATTCAGCCGGGGCGGGACCGCCGGGCCCGGTCTGCGGTCCTCCGATTCGGCGAGCATCTGATGGCCCGCGATCAGATCGAGCGGATTGTCGATCTCGCTGTGCAGTGCCTCGGGACCCGTCCGCCCGAGCAGCGCACGGGACGCCCGGCGCGCCGACTGCCGCCGGCCGCACCCGGCGCCCGGGTCCGCCTCGGTCAGGAGTTCCATGACGGGCCACCCCTCAGACGGAGGGAGACGGTCGTTCTGGGAGCACGTTCTCGGAAGTGGTATGGCATCGCGCTGCGTTCCCCTCGGATACGACGGTGACGCCGGAGTTCTCCGCGTATCCCTGGCCTGCCATCAGGTCGGCGGCGACCTGGGCTGAGGGATGGAAGGGGCCCGGCAGAGGAGGAGAGGGCGCCGCTGTTCGGGGAAGAGCCGAAGGTCAGCGCCGCACGAGGGCGCTACACAGCTCGTCGAAGCACCTGCGGTGCCATGAGCCGCCGATACCGACCAAGGTGAAGTCGGTGCGCGGAATAGCCATATTTACAGCCTAGTAAGGGGCTTGCTGTGGGTCAATATCGGCCAGGGCAGCACCGGTCACACTCACGCGTGTACCGGGTCCGCCGGATCCTATGACCCCGGGTATCAGCATGAACTGCTGCCTGGCTGACGGTGTTGACATCCCTCATTCTTCGACACGGCGGCCCGGTCCGGCCTCAACGGGCCTGACGGCCCCGTGCCGGTCCATCCCTCCGACCGAACCCCCGCGGCCGAGGGGCTCCGACGACCGTGGCCGCACCACGGCCGCACCGTGGCCGTTTCGCGCGAACGGACCTTCCGGACGGACACTGACGGCGGTTCCGCACCGGTCCCGGCGGCGGTGCCGTACCGGCCATCCCGGGACCGTGCCACCGAACCCGTGCCGCGCCGCCACCCCGATCTCCTGGAAGGACCGCTCATGTCTGGCCACCCACGCCCGCCCGCCACCGGCAGCCCCGGTGTCCTCGCCCGGCGGGCCGACGGGTGAGGCGCTTCCTGCTGCGCCGGCTGCTGCTGGCCGTGCCCACCCTGCTCGGGGTCACGGTCGTGGTCTTCCTGACGGTCGCCCTGATCCCCGGTGACCCGGTCGGCGCCCTGCTGGGGCCCGGTGCCCCGCCGGAGTCCCGGCGGGAACTGACGGAACGGCTCGGCCTCGGTGAGCCGGTGCCGGTCCAGTACGCCAACTGGCTCTGGCACGCCCTCCATCTCGACCTCGGTGTCTCCATCTCCGCCCAGCGCCCGGTGGCGGAAGTGCTGCTGCCCGCGCTCGGCCAGACCCTGCTGCTCACCGCCGTCTCTTTCGCGCTGGTCGTCACCGGAGGGACCGTGCTCGGCGCGCTCGGGGCCCTGCGCCCCCGCGGAGCGCTGGGACGGCTGTCCTCCGCGCTCAACACGCTCGCGGTGTCCGCTCCCCAGTACTCGGTGGCGCTGCTGCTGATCGCCGTCTTCGCCGTATGGCTGCGCTGGCTGCCCGCGGGCGGCACCCATGATGTCTTCGGCGGCGGTGGCCCGTTCGATGCCGTACGCCATCTCGTGCTGCCCGCGACCGCCGCCGCGCTCGTCCCCCTGGGCCTCACCGCCCGGGTGTTCCGTACCGCGCTCGGCTCCGTGCTCACCTCGGATCTCGCGGACAGCCTGCGGGCCCGTGGACTGAGCAGGACCGCCGTACTGCGGCACTGCGTCCACAACGCCTCTCCCGCCCTGCTCACCATCGGCGGGCTCCAGCTCGCCTATCTGCTGGAGGGGGTGGTCTTCGTGGAGACCCTCTTCGCCTGGCCCGGAGTCGGGCGGCTGCTGTACGACGCGCTCACCGCGCGGGACCTCCCGCTCGTCCAGGGCGGAGTGCTGCTGGTCGCGGTCGCGTTCGTCGGTATCAACATCCTGGTCGACGCGGCGCACGCGCTCATCGACCCCCGGGTCAGGAGCGCGCGATGACACCGATGACCGCGACGGCGCGGACAGCGCGGGGAACACAGAAGGCACAGAAGGAACAGCGGCCTGAGAAGGCGCGGGAGGCACGGAAGGCACGAAAGGCACGGAAGAAGACACGGCCGGGACGGTACGGGCCGGGGCTGCTCGTGCCCGCGGGGCTCGCCGCCGTCCTCCTGCTGCTGGCCGTCGCCGGGCCCTGGCTCGCTCCTCAGGACCCGGCCGCCGGATCCCTGGACGACCGGCTGCTCGGCCTCTGGACACCGGGCCATCCGCTGGGCACCGACACCCAGGGCCGCGACATGCTGAGCCGGCTGATCGTGGCCGTACGGCCGTCCCTGATCGGCGGGCTGCTGCCGGTGGCCGTCGCGGCCGTGGCGGGCACGCTGCTGGGCGCGGTCGCCGGTCTCGCCGGACGGGTCACCGAGCAGGTCCTCCTCCGTACGCTCGACGTGCTGTACGCGTTCCCCGGGGTACTGCTCGCCATCGCCGTCGCCTCCCTGCTGGAACCGGGACTGAGTACCACCGTGATCTCCCTGTCCTTCGTGCTCACCCCGGCGGTGGCCCGGGTCTCCTTCACCGAGGTGCGGCGCATCCGCACCGCCGAGTATCTGGAGGCGGCCCTGGTGAGCGGCGCGGGCAGGACCGCCGTGGTGCTCCGTCAGGTCGCCCCGGTCGTGGCCCCCGTCGTGCTGGTCTACTGCTCGTCGCTCGTCGGCCTGGCCATCGTCTACGCGGCCGGGCTCTCCTTCCTCGGACTGGGGGTGGCACCCCCCGATCCCGAATGGGGCGCGATGCTCGACGAATCACGGCCCGCCCTGCTGACCCATCCCGCCGTCGCGGTCCTGCCCGCCGTCACCATCCTGGCCGTCTCGGTGGTCTTCAACACCCTCGGCGACGCCCTGCGCGCCTGGACCGGCGACAGCCGGGCGCTGCGCCCGGAGGCCGTCCGATGAGCCTCTCCACGGCGAGCGCGCCGGCGCTCTCCGTCACAGAACTGAGCGTTCGCTACCCGGGACCGGCCGGTCCCGTCGTCGCCGTCGACCGTGTGACACTCACCGTCGAACCGGGCGGCGCGCTGGTCCTCGTCGGTGAATCGGGCAGCGGTAAGACCACCGTGGCCAGAACGGTCCTCGGACTGCCCGGCCACGGGGCCGAGGTCACCGGGCGCGTAGAGCTCGACGGTACCGATCTGCGCCCGCTGGACGAGCGCGCGCTGTCCCGGATACGCGGCCGGCGCATCGGATATGTGCCGCAGGACCCGACGGGCTCGCTGGACCCGCTGCGCCGGATCGGCCCCCAGCTCACCGAGGTACTGCTGCGCCACGGCATCGCCGCCGGGCGCGGGGCCGCCCGCGCGGCCGTGCCCGGTCTGCTCGAACGGGCCGGGATCGGCGAACCGGACCGGATCGCCCGGAGCTACCCCCACGAACTGTCCGGGGGACTGCGCCAGCGGGCGGCGATCGCCCTGGCCGTGTCCTGTGCCCCGGGGCTTCTGGTGGCCGACGAGCCCACCACCGCCCTGGACGCGGTGGTCCGGTCGCAGATCCTCGATCTGTTCGCGTCCCTGCGCGCCGTGCACGGGATCGCTCTGCTGATGGTCACCCACGACCTCACCGCGGCACGGCGGATCGGCGGCCGGGTCGCCGTCATGCGCGGCGGCCGGATCGTCGAGTCGGGGGAGGCGGACCAGGTGCTCTCCCGCCCACGGCACCCCTACGCGGCCGAACTGGTGGCCGCCGGGGCGGGAGCCGCCGCCGTGCCGGGAGAGGGAGACCGCCGATGACCGAGGCCCTGCTCTCCCTCACCGGAGTGACCAAGCACTACCCGGGCACCGCAGCGGCCAAGCGCGACACGGGCGGCAAGGGGGACGGCGCCAGGCCCGCCCTGGACCGGGTCTCGCTGACCGTCGCTCCGGGCGAGACGGTCGGACTGGTCGGCGAGTCCGGCTCGGGGAAGTCCACCCTCGCCCGGCTGAGCCTCGGTCTGCTCGCGCCGACGTCGGGCACCGTACGGTTCGCCGGGCACGATCCGTACCGGCTGCGCGGCCGGTCCGCCCGGCCCGTACGCGCCCGGCTGCAATTCGTACCGCAGCATCCGCGCGGCTCCCTGAACCCGGCCCTGCGGGCAGGTGAGGCGGTGGCCTTCGCCCTGCGGACCCAGGGCACACCTCGGCGCGAACGCCCCGACCGGACCGCCGAGCTGTTCCGTCAGGTCGGGCTCGATCCGGCGCTGGCGTCGCGCTATCCGCGAGAGCTGTCCGGGGGGCAGCTCCAGCGGGTGGCCGTGGCCCGCGCGCTGGCGACCGGCCCCGAGCTGGTGGTCTGCGACGAACCGACCTCGGCGCTCGATCTCCGGGTCCAGGCCCAGGTACTGGATCTGCTCGTCGAGCTCCAGGAGAGCCGGGGGCTCGCGTATCTCTTCATCTCCCACGATCTGGCCGTGGTCCGCCGGCTGGCCCACCGGGTGGTGGTGCTGAGGCGGGGCCGGGTGGTGGAGGAGGGCCCGGCAGCGGATCTCTGGGCGGCGCCCCGCCATCCGTACACCCGGGAGCTGCTCGCCGCCGCCGTCGAACCCTCCGCGCCGCTCTGACCGGCCCACGCCGATCACGCGCCGATCCGCCGACCCACGACCCCGCCGACCCACGACCCCGACCCACGGAATCCCGGACACAGAGGACCGATATGACGCACCGCCATCCTCACCTCCACCGCACCCGGGCGAGAACGGCCCTGTCCACCGGGGCCCTGCTCTCCGCCGGTGCCCTGCTGATCACCGTCTCCGGCTGCGCGCCCGGCTCCGGGTCCGGAAGCGGTACGGGAGCCTCCGGACGGGGCGGCACCCTGGTCATCGGCGCGACCGGAAAGCTGCCGAACACCGACACCGTGATCGGCGGCGCCGGGTTCGAGGGCAAGCGGCTGGTCAGCTTCCAGCTCTACGAGGGCCTCACCCGCTACGACCTGTCCACCACGGACGGGCCGCCGCCCGTCACCGGCGCGCTCGCCACCTCCTGGAAGGTCGCGGCCGACCGGAAGACCTGGACCTTCACCCTGCGCAAGGGCGTGACCTTCCAGGACGGCACACCGTTCGACGCCGACGCGGTCGTCTTCAATCTCGACCGCTATCTCGACAAGAAGAGCGAGTACTACACCGACGCCCTGGGCGCCGCGGCCGGCGAGTACGCGGGCGGGATCACCGCCTACCGCGAACTCGGCGCCGACCGGATCGAGTTGGTCACCAAGGAGCCCAACGGCCACTTCCCCGAGGACCTCGCCCATGTACTGATCGCCAGCCCGGCCGCGGTCCGCGCCACCGGTTCGGCCGACTTCTCCCGGCATCCCGTCGGGACCGGTCCGTTCGCCTTCAAGTCCCAGAAGCCCGGCGAGCAGATCGAACTGGTCGCCAACAAGACCTACTGGCGGGGCGCCCCCAAGCTCGACAAGCTGATCGTCAAGGCGCTGCCGGACGCCGCCGCCCGTACCGCCGCGCTGCGCTCGGGCTCCGTCAACTGGATCGAGTACCCCAACCCGGACGACATCGAGAGCCTGGAGGCCGACGGGGTGAAGGTGGTCACCAACAGCTACGACCACCTCTGGTACTGGATCCTCGACACGGAGAAGGGTCCCTGGAAGGACGTCAGGGTCCGGCAGGCGGCCAACTACGCCATCAACCGCGAGGCGATCGCGGAGAAACTGCTGCACGGCACCGCCGACCCGGCCTACCAGGCCGCCCCCCGGGCGACGCTCGCGTACGACAAGTCCGGCGACACCTACTCCTACGACCCGGCGAAGGCCAAGGGGCTGCTCGCGGACGCCGGATACGCGGACGGGTTCAGCACCTCCGTGACCGTTCCCACCGGGGGATCGGGCAATCTGCTGCCGGTGCCGATCGCCGAGGCGCTGCAACGGGATCTGGCCGCCGTGGGCATCGAGGTGGAGCTCCGTACCACCGACTGGTCGACGCTGATCGGCGCGGAGGCGAAGGGCGAGGTGGCGCTCGGCTCCGACGCCATCGCCCAGTCCACCACGCTCTTCCAGTCCGAGGCGCTGCTCCCGCTGTTCATCGGCAGCGGGAGCCCGTTCTGGACCGGCCACTACAGCGATCCCCAGGTGGACGCGCTGCTCGCCTCGGCGGCCGGCTCACCCGATCAGGACAGGCGGCAGGCCGACTACCGGCGGGCCCTCGCCGAGGTGACCGAGGACGCGCCCTGGCTTTTCGTCGTCAACGACCGCAATCCGCGGGCACTCGCACCCACCGTCCACGGACTGGTGCAGCCGCAGTCCTGGTTCCTGGACCTCACCACGGTACGGGTCGGCAAGTAACCCTGTACGGCACGGCAAGCAACCCCCCCCCGTACGGCATGAAAGGACGGCCGGTTCCATGACCGCCGAGCAGCCACTCCACCAGCAGCCACCCCACCACCATCCCGTCGTGGCCCCGCCGGCCAAGTGGGGCATCACCCTGCCCCTGCCGGGACTGACCATCGACCGGCACCGCTTCCTGGTGGAGCGGCTGCCCGACCTCGGCTACACGGACGTGTGGAGCGCGGAGGGCGGCGGCACCGACGCGTTCACCCCGCTGGCGGCGACCGCCGCGTGGTCACCGTCCCTGCGGATCGCGACCGGGATCGTACCGGTGCACACCCGTGGGCCGGCCGTCCTCGCCCAGACCGCCGCGACCCTGGCCCAACTCGCCCCCGGGCGGCTGCTGCTGGGGCTCGGCGCCTCGGTGCCCGCCCATGTCACCGACATCAACGGCATCCCGTTCGACGAACCCTTCAAACGCACCCGGGACGTTCTGCGGTTCGTCACCCGGGCGCTGCGCGGGGAACATATCGCCGGGGACTTCGACACCTTCTCCATCACCGGCTACCGGCTGCCGCATCCGCCGGCGGAACCGGTCAAGGTGATCCTCGGGGCGCTCAGGCCCGGCATGCTGAGACTGGGATTCACCGAGGGCGACGGGGCCATCTCCAATCTGCTCTTCCCCGAGGACGTCCCGAAGGTGCTGGACGCGGTCGGTCCGCAGCCGCCCGGCAAGGAACTGGTGGTGAAGGTGTTCGTGTGTCCAACCGAGGACACCGATTACGCGCATCGCGCCACCCGGCCGTTCCTCGCGTGGATCCTCAACCGCGAGCCGTACCGGAAGTTCCACGAGTGGCTCGGCCACGGTGACCTGCTGCGCGCGTCGCACGAGGCGTGGGCGGCGGGAGACCCCGAGACGGCGCAGAAGGCGCTCCCGGACGAGGTGGTCGACGGGCTGTTCATCAGCGGCTCGCCCGAGGAGTGCCGTGAGCGCATCCTGCGTTACAGTCGGCCGGGTGTGACCACGATTCAGCTCTATGTGTCGCTGCCGCCCGAGGTGTTCGTGAGCAGGGCCAGGCTGCTGGACACGCTGGCCCGGCTGGGCCCGGTCGGTCGCTGAGCCCCGGGCGCCTCGCGCCCTGGACGCTTCCGGCGAGATGGGGGAGGAACTCGTATGGAACTCGATCTGCGGGGTGGTGTAAGGGCCGCCCCGGTCCTTGGTGGTACTCCGCGTGAGAGGCAGGCGCTGCGCTTCGCACCGGACCCGCCGGAGCGCGACGCCGACCCGGACCATGTGGCGCGTGCCGCCCGGGAGAACGAGGAGGACGGACTCGACAGCGCCCTGGTGACCCAGTCGAGCTCCTGGCCGGATCCCTGGCTGGTGGCCGCCTGGGCGCTGGCGGCCACCAGCAGGTTACGGATAGCCGTGGCGCACCGGGCCGGTACGACGGCCCCCACCGCCGCGGCCCGCGCGCTCGCCACGCTGGACCGGCTCTCGGGCGGGCGGGCCTCGGCCCATGTGATCGTCGGATCCAGCGACGCGGATGTCGCCCGGGACGGCGACGGCCTGGCGAAGACGGAGCGCTACCGGCGGGCGAGGGAGTATCTGGAGCTGTTCTCAAGGACTCTGACGGAGCGTCAGCGATTCGATTTCGAGGGCGAGTTCTACTCGGTGCGGGACGCGGGATCCGGTCTCTGGCCGCGGCCGCGCGCCGAACTGCTCTCCTTCGGCGGCTCGTCACCCGAGGGCGTGGAACTCGCCGCGCGGTTCGCCGAGGTGTACGCGGTCGCCCCCGGCCCGCTGTCGGTGACCCGCAGACGGATCGCCGGGGCGAAGGCGGCGGCGGCAGCGCACGGCCGGTCCCTGCGGATCTGGCGTCACATCACACTGGTGCTGGCCGCGACGGACGAGGAGGCGGCGGAGCGGGCGCGGTCCATCGGCCGGGACGCCATCCGGCTGACGACGGGCCCGGACGGCGCCCGCTGGCAGCGGGCGGTCCAGTTGGACAGGGACCTGGAACGCGGCCGCTCGGATCCCCGCCGGGGAGCGGAGCAGGTGACCGCGTATGTCCGCCGCTCACTCGCCGCCGCGTTCATCGGTTCACCGCAGAGCGTGGCGGAGCGCATCGGCTGGCTGCGGGCCGCCGGGGTGGACATCGTCCAGCTGGACATGGCCGTTGAGACGGACGAGGACCGCGATCTGCGCCGGGACCTGGTGGCACGCCTGCGCAGCGAGTACACCCCGGCCCCGGCCCGGTCGGCCCCCTACTACCGTCGCGGCTGGTGACCCGGGGGCGGCACTCAGGACACGGCACGCGGCGCTCGGCCGGTGCCCCCGGGTATACGCGTGATACGCGTGCACGCGTCGTATCCCCGGCCGTCGCCGAGCCGGCGTATCCCTGACCGATCACCGACGGTACGACCCCGCACGCGGGGCTGCCGGGCCCCCGGGCCGACCGGGGGCCCAGCAGTACCCCTCTCAGCTCCGGCCACCGACCCGTAGCGCTCTAGCCTGGAAGCATGAGCGACTTCTCCAGCGGTGCCGGGGGCAATACGGAACTGCGGGAGTTCCTGCGCTCCCGGCGGGCCAGGATCACCCCCGAGGAGGCCGGGCTCTCCCCGCAGCCCGGTACCCGCCGGGTGCCGGGGCTGCGCCGGGAGGAGGTCGCCCAGCTCGCCGGGGTGAGCGTCGACTACTACGTACGTCTGGAACGCGGGCGTACGACGAACGTCTCCGAGAGCGTGCTCGACGCCGTCGCCCGCGCGCTGCGGCTGGACGACACGGAGCGCGGCCATCTCTACGCCGTGGCCAGGCCCACCCGCGCACGCCGCCGTCCGCTGCCGCCGCAGCGGGTACGGCCGGGGCTGTACCGGGTGCTGGAGACCGTCGGCGACGCCCCGGCGATGGTCCTCGGCCGCCGTATGGACGTCCTGGCCACCAACCGGCTGGCGCGGGCCCTGTTCACCGACTTCGACGCGCTGCCGCACCGGGAGCGGAACATGGTCCGCTACCTGTTCCTCGACGAGAGCGCCCGCGAGCTCTACATCGACTGGGAGTCCTCGGCCCGGGGCGCCGTCGCGAGCCTGCATCTGTACGCCGGACGCCATCCCGACGATCCCCTCCTCGCCGAGCTGATCGGTGAACTCTCCCTGCGGGACCAGGACTTCCGCCGCTGGTGGGCCGACCATGACGTCCTGCGCCGTACCCATGGCACCAAGCGCTACCACCACCCCGTGGTCGGCGATCTCGATCTGGAGTACGAGGCCCTGACCCCCGCCGCCGACCCCGAGCAGACACTCGGCCTCCACACCGCGGAACCCGGCTCACCCTCCGAGCAGGCCCTCCGGCTGCTCGCGAGCTGGACGGCGCCCGAGGGGCACGTACAGCGGAGGGACGTACAGCAGAGGGACGTACCGGAGAGGGACGGGCGGGAGCGGCCCCACCGCTGAGCGCGCTGTCCGGGGAGGACCTGCTGTCCGGGAGGACCTACTGCGAGGCCGACAGCTCGCAGAGCGCCGTGCGGTTCGGCTGGTCGGTCTTGGTGATCAGGCTGGCGATGTGCTTCTCGACCGTGCGCGGCGAGATGTAGAGACGGGTGGCGATGGCCTTGTTGCTCAGCCGCTCCGCCAGGAGCTGGAAGACCTCGTACTCCCTGACCGTGACCCCCCGGGTACGCAGAGAGGCGGGGATCCGGTTGCTGCCGGCCCGCTGCTGACGGACCGGGGCGCCGATCTGGCGCAGCAGCGCGCGACAGGCGCCCGCGACCGCCGGTATCGAGGCCTGCTGGAAGTGGTGCTCCGCCTCGCGCAGCCAGGCCTCCGGCTCGCCCCAGCCGTCGGCGTGGGCCGCCTCCGCGACCAGGCGGAGCCCGAGATGGAGCGCGTTGGGATGGGCGGCGGCGGTCTCCCGCGCCTCCTGGGCGGCCTCCGTCGCCGCCGAGGGTTCTCCCTCCCGGCCGAGGAGCACGGCGTCGGCGAGCAGGACGAAGTGACGGTTCCAGCGCATCTGCGCGGCCGAGGCGCGCGCCACCTCACGGAACCGCTCCCGGCCGGCCGTCCCGGCCAGTACGTCCAGCAGCAGCCCGACGCCATGGCGGCCGTCCAGATGGAAGGTGGTCGGATTCTCCGCCGTCAGGGTGCGCACCTCGGCCAGCTCCCGGACGGCCCGGGGCCGGTCCTCCTCCAGCAGCGCGCAGAACACTCCGGCGAGACCGAGGAGCAGCGGTTCCTCCTGGGAGCCGGTGCCGCCCATACGCCGGAACTCGGCCACGGTCCGGTCCATCGCCGCGCGGTCGCCCTGGTGCGCGGCGAGTGCCGCTCTGGCCATCAGCACATAGCGGGCCACCGGTGTCAGCCTCAGCCGGGTCGCCATGGTCAGGCACTCCTCGCTGAGCTCCCGTGCCACGGCGAATTCGCCGAGCAGCACGCTGTTGAGGACGAGGATCCCGTCGATCGAGTAGACGACCGGGACGGCGCCGAGCCGCTGGGCCTCCTCCCTGGCCTCGGCCAGCGTCCTGGTGTCCCCCGCGGACAGCCAGTGGATACCGCCGAGACGGGTGAGCGCGTACATCCGCTGGAGCGGCAGACCGTGCCGGTCGGCCGTCTCCAGCACCTGTTGCAGACAGGCCGAGGCCTCGCTCAGATCCCGCTCCCTGGCCAGTACACCGAGCAGCTCCCAGGCCTGGCAGGCGACCAGGGGCAGATCGTGCCGCTCCGCCGCGTCGATCGCCCGGCTGACCAGCTTTCCCGCGCGCTGGATACGGTTCGGTCCCGGTGTGTCGAGGGTGAGATGCGCCGCCACCACGTCGATCTGCGCGGCGTACACCTCGTCCGGCTCCGGGCCGAGGAGTGAACGGGCCCTGGCGATCTGGTCGTTGCCGTCGGCCCACCGGCCCGCCACATGCGCGACCTGGGCCAGCCGGGTGTGCAGGGCCGCGAGCCGGGCGGCGCCGAGTCCGCCGCCGACCAGTTCCCGCAGACTGTCCGCGAGGCTCAGCGCCCTCTCCACATCGCCGGTCTCGGCGAGGGCGGGCAGCAGTGCCTCCAGCGCCTCCGCGCGGGCCAGTGTGTCGGGGCCCGTGGCGAGCAGCCGCTCGGCCCGGTCGAGCAGCGCCACCGCGGAGCCGACCGCGCCGTCCGCCAGCGCGCGGCGCCCCGCCTCGGCGAAGAGCCGTCCGGCACGCGGCGCGTCCCCGGCGTCCGAGCGCAGCGACGCGACCAGCGGGCACCAGTCGCCCTCAAGACCGGGGTGCAGCGTCTCGACCGCGTCCGCCGCGCGCTCGCAGAGACCGGCCCGGCCGGTGGGTGTGAGCTGGGTCAGCAGGGCCTCCGCGGTCAGCGGATGGCGGAACGCGTACCAGTCGGGCGCGGGCTCGTCGGGTACGACCAGCTGCGCGGCCACCCCGGCGTGGAGATGACTGAGCAGGCTCCGGTCGTCGGTGCCGGTCATCCGCTGGAGCACCGACAGCGGGAACCGCCGTCCCAGCACGGCCGCGGCGGACATCAGCATCCGCCCCTCGGTGCCCAGCCGGTCCGTACGGTGGATGACGCCCTGGACCAGGGCGCTCGGTACGGTACGGCGCAGATCGCCGGTCAGCCGCCAGTCCTCGCCGTCCCGTACCAGCGAGCCGTCGCCGATGATCCCCTGGAGCAGTTCCTCGGCGAGGAAGGGATTGCCGGCGCTGTCGCGCCAGACCAGCTCCAGCACATCGGCGGGTATCCGCTCGGGAGTGGCGTCCAGGCACGAGGCGATCAGCCGGGTGACATCGGGTCTGGACAGCGGCGGCAGCCGGAGCAGGGTCCCCGTCCCGCGCCGCTCCGCGGAGTTCGCCAGCCCCAGCGCGTCGCTCGGTTCGGCCCGGACGGTCGCCAGCAGCACGACCGGCAACTGCTCCAGATTGTCGATCAGATACTCCACGACGGCGAGGGTCTCGGTGTCGGCGTCATGGAGATCCTCCAGGATCAGCACGCTGCCGCTGCCCCCGCCGACGGCCACGAGCAGCCGCAGCACCGCCTCGCCGAGCACGACCATCGAGCTCTGGTCCGGCTGGGTGTCGCCCCGCCAGTCCGGTATGAGCCGGCCGAGCACCGCCCGGTAGGGACCGAGCGCCGCCTTGTCCAGCGGCTCACCGCCCCGGGACAGCGGCATCAGCGCCTCGGTGAGCGGGCGGAGCGGCACCATCGGACCGATGGTGCCGCTCCGCCCGCGCAGAACCCGCATGGTGGCGCCGAGAGCCGCGCCCGTCGCCTCGGCGACCAGCCGGGACTTCCCGATTCCCCCCTCGCCGACGAGGAACAAGGCGCGGCCGTGTCCTTGCCGGCTGCCGAGCAACGACTCCTCGATGAGGGCGAGTTCACTGTCACGACCCACGACTTCGGCTGCACGCGCATGCATGGGTAGGGATGGTAGCGGTCGGACCGGTTCCGCCAGAGACGTCTCAGAGGACCGGATTCCGTCACGGAGTCCGTCAGCCGGGGCTGGAGACGGTGGTGTGGACCGCGCTCAGGGTGATCACGATGCCGCTGCCGAGGGTCAGCCCGGCCAGGATCCGGACGCGGGCGCAGGCCAGGTTCCTGCGGGCCAGGCTGATGGTGTCGGCCGGCTCCGGGGAGTGCGCGGGCGCTGCGGCGCCGGTGTCCTCGGCGGGGTGCCGGGTGTCCTGCGGTGACGTGGTCATGATGGTGGATCCCTTCTGTGGCATGAGGACGGTGCGAGTGGTCACTGAGCCGTTCTGGTGGCGGATCACACGGCCGGGGTGTCGTTGCCCGACGTGGCGGGGAGCGGGGACGGTGTGGGGTCGAGCAGCAGCACCGACGGCACGTGGTCGGCGAACCCCAGGCGGAGCAGGGCGTATCCGATGCCGGACAGCCCGGTGAGCAGACCGGGGGAGTGGACCCGGCCGGGAGTGCCGCACAGATGGCCCCCGTACTGGAAGGCGCCCACGGTGAGTCCCGCGCGGCGCGCCAGGGCCGTTCTGGCGTCCGGATGGCCCCGCGCGGCGAGCACGGCGAGCGGTTCGACCGTGCCGAGATCGCCATGACAGAGGCTGTGGTCGGTGAGCGGCACCTGCGCGCCGAGCACACGCACCGCCGCGTCGAGACGGGCCGAGTCCTTCTCCTCGAAGGATGTCTCCGTGAGGGAAGCGTCCGCGAAGGAGGTTTCGGTGGCGGTGGCGGTGGCCGCTCCCGTACGGCCTGCCGTTCCCGCGGCGCCTCCCGCCGCGGGCCGGCCGAGACGGTCGGCCGCCGCGAGGACCGCGCCCGAGAGCCCCGAGCACCAGCTCAGATCCTCCGGGGCGTCCTCGGTGGCGTTCCGCTCAGCGGCGGCGAGCGCGGAGTCCAGCAGCCGACGCCCCGCCTCGGCGTACGGCCGGCGGTCACGGTCACCGTCGGCGTCGTCGGCGGCGGCGTAGCGCAGCAGGGACCAGCCGATCCCCGCGTCGCCGAAGGCGAATCCGGGGGTGCCCACACCACGGCGCCCATGGTCCGTGTGCGAGAGCAGCAGCTCCGCGATCCGGTCCGCGTGGGCGGCGGCCTCCGGCGTCCCGCGTTCCTCGCGTACGGCGAGCAGGGCGGCCAGCGCACCCGCGAGACCGGTCGAGACATCGAGGGACACCTCGGCGCCGGGGGTGTCGTCGACCGACAGGGCGAGCGCGGCCACGGCGGTCCGCAGCGTGGCGCCCGTCTCCCCGCCGCCCGTTCCCGGCTCGTACGTTCGCCGCTCGTACGTTTCCTGGCCCTCGGCCTCGCTCCCGCCCTTGCCTTCGCTGTCGTCCTCGCCGAGCAGAGTGGTCAGCCGGGCGACGGCGTAACAGATTCCGCCGAGACCGTGGAACGCGCCCGGTCCCACCGTCCTGCTGAGTCCGGGGTCCGAGGCGAGCGCGGCGACCAGCGCGGACACCGGGGCGAGCGCCTTCCGCGCCAGATCGGTGTAGCGGGACGAGCCGGTCAGCCGGCCGAGCTGGGCGAGGAACAGCGACACTCCGCAGTACCCCTGCGCCAGGCTCGCGCCCATCGGCAGTACGGCCCAGTGGGCGTCGTCGACCAGCTCCAGACCGATCCAGTTGGCCCGCCCCCGGTCGTGGCCCCGGTCCCGTGCCTGGTCGTGGCCCTGGTCCTGACCCCGGTCCGGCCCTCCGTGTCCGGACCGGGGATCCGCGGGGCCCGGCCCGTGCACGGCTCGGGCCACGATCTCGTCGGCGATCCCGGACGCGGCGGCGAGGAGTACCGACGGCTCCGGCACGGCGGCGGGTGTGGTCCTCGCCGGCGCCCCGGCCGGTCTGTGCCGGCTGCCCGACGACGGCCCGGCGGTGGCCAGCGAGGCGGAGATGATCCACTCCTGGTCGTGCCGGTCGACCTCGCCCATCGCCCCGATCTTCTCCAGGGCGGCGGCGATGCCCGAGGTGTCCAGCACACCGGAGATCCTGGTGCCCCGGGACGTCCACACCTCGGAACCCGTCGGCCGGTGGAAGAAGACCGGAATGTCCCCGCACCACAGATCGGCTATCTCGTCCTCGATCACCCGCTGTCCGGCCGGGTCGTCCGACGACTCCGCCCACAGCAGGGACAGCAGCGCGTCCCTGTCCAGCGCGTCGCGCAGGACGTCCGGATGGAACGACTCCTTCAGCAGCGTCGCGTAGAGCTGGGTCGGCCGTACGACCAGCCGGCCGGGCCCGGCCGCGCCCTCGCGTGCCAACGGCCCGTCCGGGGCGCGCAGTTCGTCCCGGTGGGCGACGATCGCGTCGTAGCCCGCGCGGAAGCCGCCGAGCAGAGCGGCTCCGTACTCGCCCGCCGCGACGTCCTTGCCCGCCAGCAGCGGCCGGTTGCGGCCACCGGTGAACGGGACGGGACGGCGCACCAGGCGCATCGTGTCCGTGCCCGCGCCCTCCCAGGCGATCTCCGCGTGCGGGCCGCTGTCGTCCGGCGCCCCGCCCACGGCCGAGATGTCGACGGCGCCCAGTTCGCCGACCATGAGCTGGGGCAGCAGACAGGTCCGGTGCACCGAGGCGGCGAGCGCGGCCGAGGCCGGGTCGGGTCCGGCGGTCATCGGCTCGGCCAGCGTGGCGTGCAGCAGTGTCTCGACATCCACCAGCACCGGCTGGTCCCCGTGCGCCACAAGGTTGTCGTAGTGCAGATCGGAACCCTCGACCGCGTACACCAGGGCCAGGAGCGCGCCCTGGCGCCGGTAGAACCGGTGGATGTCCGCGACGGACGAGCAGGAGAGATGACCGATGTACTGGAGCCAGCCGTAGCCGTCCCGCGCGACCGTCGCGGCGGTCCGCAGGCCGAGCCCCGGCACCTTGCCGTTGAGCCACTCCACCATCCGGTCGAGGAAGGCGTACTGGCTGAGCGGGCGCGGCTTGTAGACCACGGTGGAGCCGTCCGCGAAGCGCAGGAGGGCCACCGACCGGCCACGCTCATGGGTGTCCCCGAGCCCCAGGTCCAGGGCCAGCAGAGGTCCGGGGTCGGATCCGTCCAGCAGCTCCGCGACGATCGTCGTACGGTCGGCGGCGAACCGGGTCAGCAGCTCCGCGACGGCGTCGGCGGCGAACTGGCAGGTCTGGGCGAGCAGCCGGGCGAGCACCGGATAGCCGGCGAAGAGCCGGGCCAGTCCCCGGGCGCCGCCCGTCCGCCGCAGGAAGTCGGCGAAGCGGTCTTCGGGGCGGGTGCCCGTCAGCAGTCCCGCCGTACGCGCGGCGGCGAGTTCGGCGGCGAGCGTACGGGCGGCCCGGCGGGCGAGCTGCTGCCCGAGCCGGTCCGCGAACCCCTCCGTCAGCGCGGCGGTGTCGGCCACGGCGCGGTCCAGGGGGCCGCGCTTCCCGGTCATCGCGTGGACCGCCGTGTCGACGAGCGGACGGAAGAGCGGGACGAACACGTCGGAGCCCTCGGCGCCGGCCGCGTCCCGCGTACGGGACGTGCCTTCCGCGCGGGACGTGTCCTCCGTGTCCTCCGTGTCCTCCGCGTCCTCCGCTCGGTACGGTCCCTCCGCGTGGGGTGCGTCCACGTCGGGTGCGTCCGTGCGCGGTGTGTCCGTGTGCGGTGCGTCCGGCGCCGCGGCGAGGGCCTTCTCGATGAACAGTGCCCAGTCCGGCTCGTCCGCCCGTGCGCCCAGCCGCTCCGCCGATTCCCCCGCGAGGGCGGCGGCCAGGTCCGGGCCGATCCCCAGGACACTCAGCCGTGTGCTCCAGCACGCCTGCTCCAGTTCCGACAGCGCACGGTGCCCGCCCGTCAGGGCACGGTGCCCGTCCGTCCCGCCGGGTCCGGCGGGGACGGGAGCGTGCGGCAGGGCCAGCCGCTCGCGCAGCGTCAGGCCGTACGCCCACCAGCGGCGGGGGAGTCCCGGGGCGGCGGCGGAGATGGGGGCGGAGGAGGTCACATCGGCAACCCTGACAGAACCGCACCCGGGCGGCATGGGGGCGGATCCCCTATATTCCGCGCCGCGGCTACCCACTCTCCGCCCCGCTTCCCCCACCCGCCGCGCCAGGCCAGGGAACGGGCCGCTCACCGGTCCGCGGCCGGGCGGCTCCCGTACCCCCGGGCCGGGGCCGGGCGCGTACGGACCGTCCCCCGGCCACGCCGGGTGACGTGCCGGTCGGGGCGCCTTTCCGGGGCAGTGTCCCGGCATTCCCGTAAATGCGGGGGACCGCCACCGATGTGACGGGCCGCCGCCCGCGCCGAAGCTACGTTTCGAGCCACCCACCGTACGGAGACGAGGAGTACCCCATGGGTGAACCGATGCCTGTCAGTGTGGTCGCACTGGACCCGGTGCTGGAGGCGGGCGCCAGGAGCGCCCTGCACAGCAGTCCGGATGTCGCCCTGGTGCTGTCGCGGGAAGCGGCCCAGGTGACCGTTCTGATGGTGGACCAGGTGGCCCACCAGACGATGGACATGGTCCGGGCCGTCCGAAGCGAGCCGCACCGGCCCGAAGTGGTGCTGGTGGCCACCGATCTCACCCCGGCCGAGGCCCTGCACGCCATCGCCGCGGGCGCCCGTGGACTGCTGCGCCGCCGTGAGGCGAGCGCCGACCGTCTGGTGCGTACCGTCCTCACCGCCGCCGGCGGCGACAGCACGGTGCCGCCCGATCTTCTCGACCGGCTGCTGGAGCAGAGCGCCGACGCGTCCGGCGGGAGACCCGCCCGTCCGCATATCGCGGGCTGGGGTCTCGACGACCGGGAACGCGCAGTGCTGCGGCTGGTCGCGGACGGGCGTGAGACGGGGGAGATCGCCAAGGAGCTGAGCTACTCGACCCGGACCGTGACGACGGTGATGCGTGACATCACCCAGCGGTTCCGGCTCCGCAACCGCGCCCACGCGGTGGCCTACGCGCTGCGGGCGGGTCTGCTGTGAGCGCCCCCACGGTGGCCGCCGCGCCGCCGGCCGCCGAACTGCGCCTGCTCCTGAGGGGCATACCGGCACCCGGCCTTCCGGTGCCCGTACCGCCACCGGACCACCGGGACCGGCTCCGCGTCTATCTCTGCGCGCCGGGTCCCGCCCTGGGCGAACCGGTCGCCGCGGCACTGCGCCGGGCCGGGATCGAGCGCGCCACGGCGCCCTCGCCGGAGACGGTCCTGGTGGCCGCCGCGCGCACGGTCGACGAGGCGCTCGACGCGGGCCCGGCCCTGGACCGCCACGCGGCACACCGCCGTCTGCTGGTCGTCGCCGACACCTTCACGGCCGCCGGTGTGCTGCGTGGCGTACGGGCCGGGGCCGTGGCCATGCTCCAGTCGTCGGAGACGACCCCGGCCCGGCTGGCGGCCGGGGTGCGCTCCGCGTACCACGGCGAGGGCCGGCTGCCGTCCGGCGTGCTGGTACGGCTGCTCAGCGGCGGTGGCGCCGAGCAGTACCCGCCCGAACCGGGGGATCCCGTCGTCGTACCACCCCTGACCGAGCGTCAGACACGGGTGCTCGCGCTGGTGGCGGAAGGGCACGGCAACGCGGCCATCGCCCGGAGTCTCGCCTGCTCGCAGCACACGGTGAAGAACGTCATCTACGACCTGATGGCCCGGCTCCAGGTACGCACCAGGGCCCACGCGGTGGCGTACGGCGTCCGCACCGGTCTGATCTGAGCCGGTCCGCTCCGGCGGGCCGGCCGGCCGGGTCCCGCGGACCGGCCGTCCGGCGGTGCGTTGGGCCGGTGCGTTCGGCGGTGTGCCCGGCAGTGTGTCCGGCGGTGTGCCCGGCAGTGTGTCCGGCGGTGCGTCTCGCGCAGCCGAGCGTGCCCGCTCCGCGCCCTCGGCGCACAGAGACATAAGCGCAGCAAGCCCGGCGGCGGACCGCTGCCGCTCCTTCCCTGTTGCCGTGCCCGGCGCGGCAAGCAAGCTCTCGCTGTGCCACCACGGCCATGACGGACGTGGCAGACACCCCGACCCATGGAGGCAGCCGGTGGACCACGCTGACAGCCGCTCAGCCGACGGCACCCGGACCACATCCCGGACCACATCGTTCTCGCAGCAGCGGCTGTGGTTCCTCGACCAGCTCCGGCCCGGCTCCGCGGACCATCTCCTCCCGCTGGCCCTCCGGCTCCGCGGCGAGCTGGACATCCCCGCCCTCACCGGCGCCTTCGCCGATGTCGTCCGCCGCCACGAGATACTGCGCACCCGCTATCTCCCCGCCGACGGGGAGCCCGTGCCCGAGGTCGTCGCCGAGACGGCGGTCCCGCTCGGCCGCGTCGATCTCACCGAGGTCCCCGACGAGGACCGGGAGGAGCGGCTCCGCTCGCTCGTCGAGGGTGAACTGCGCCGCCCGCTGGACCTGTCGGCCGCGCCCGCGCTGCGGCTCACCCTGGCCCGCATGGCACCCGGCGACCATCTCCTCCTGGTGGTGGTGCACCACATCGCCTTCGACTTCACCTCCTGGGGCGTTCTCACCGGGGAACTCGCCGCGTACTACCGGGAGCGCACCTCCGGCGAGCCCGCCGCGCTGCCGGAACCTCCCTTCCAGTACGCCGACTTCGCGGCCCGCCAGCGCGAACAGCTCTCCGGGCCGAGCCTGTCCGGCCGGACCGACTACTGGCGCGCCCGGCTCGACGGCCTCGCGCCGCTGGAGCTGCCCACCGACCGCCCCCGTCCCGAGGTCTGGCGGGGCGACGCCGAGATCACCCGGTTCCGGCTCCCCGCCGAACTGGTGAGCGCGGTCGACGCGTTCGCCCGGTCCCGGCGCGCCACCCGGTTCATGGTGCTGCTCGCGGCCTTCCAGGCGCTGCTCGGCCGGTACACGGGCCAGACCGATCTCGCCGTCGGCACCCCGGTCGCCGGGCGGGGCGGGCCCGGACTCCAGCGGCTGATCGGGCTCTTCGTCAACACGGTGGTGCTCCGCACCGATCTGTCGGGACGCCCGACGTTCGGCGAGCTGGTGCGCCGGGTGCGGGACACCACGCTCGCGGACTTCTCCCACGCCGACGCCCCGTTCGAGCACATCGTCGCCGAACTCACCCCGGAACGCGATCTGTCCCGCAACCCCCTCTTCCAGGTCTCCTTCCTGCTGCTCGGGGGCGAGGCGGAGCGGCCCGAACTGCCCGGTCTGGAGACGGAGCTGGTCTCCACCCCCGCCGGCGGCACCCCCTTCGACCTGGTGCTGGATCTCATCGGAAGCCCCGAGGGACATCTCTCCGGACGGATGCAGTACGCCACCGCGCTCTTCGACGCCGATACGATGCGGCATCTCGCCGACGGCTACGAGGAGTTGCTGCGCGGTCTTCTCGCCGCTCCCGACGCGCCACTGGCCGAGACCACCCGGAGCATCTCCCCGCTGCCCGCCAAGGAGCGGCGCCGGCTGCTCGCGCAGGGCGCGGGGGACGTACGGCCCGTACCGGAACTGACCATGGCGGGACTGTTCGAGCGCCGGGCCGCGGCCACGCCCGACGCGCCCGCCGTGCGCGCGGCGGACGCCGAGCTGACCTACGCCGCGCTCGACGCACGGGCCAACCGGCTCGCGCATCTGCTCAGGGAGCTGGGCGCCGGTCCCGGCACTCCCGTCGGTGTCCATCTCGCGCGGGGCGCCGGACTCGTCGTGGCGCTGCTCGCCGTCTTCAAGGCGGGCGCGGTGTACCAGCCGCTCGACCCCCTGCACCCGGACGCGCGGCTGGCCCGGCTCATCGCCGACACCGGCGCCCCGCTGGTGATCACCGAGCAGGCGCTCGCCGGCCGGCTGGCCGGCACGGGCGTACGGACCGTGCTGCTGGACGGGGACCGGGACCGTCAGGAGATCGACGCCCGGCCCGCCACGCGCCCCGCCCGGCCGGCCAGGCCGCACGAGCAGGCGTACATCTTCCATACCTCGGGCTCCACCGGGACGCCCAAGGGCGTCATGATCCCGCACCGCGCGCTGACCAACTTCCTGCTGTCGCTGCCGCACCGGCTCGCCCTGGGGCCAGGGATGCCGGTCATGGCCGTGACCACCCTCTCCTTCGACCCGTCCCTGCTGGAGCTGTGCCTGCCGCTGATCACCGGCGCGCAGATGGTGATGGCGGACCCGGAGCAGGCCAGGGACCCGCAGCGGCTGATCGCTCTGATGGACTCCGTACGCCCCGCCGTGCTCCAGGCCACCCCCGTCGTCCTGCGGATGCTGACCGACACCGGCTGGGCGCCGCCGCCCGCGCTGACCGTGCTCTCCGGCGGCGAGAAGATCCTCCCCGGCCTCGTCCGGTCACTCACCGCGCGCGGCGCCCGCGTCTGGGATCTGTACGGGCCGACGGAGACCACCGTATGGGCGACCATGGCGCGGCTCGGCCCCGGCGAACGGGTACGGGACTGGGCCGCCCTGGACAACTGCACCGTACGGCTCCTCGACGAGCGCCTGGAGCCGGTGCCGGCCGGCGAGACGGGTCAGATCCATATCGGCGGCGCGTCCGTCGGATGGGGCTATCACGACCGGCCGGAGCAGACGGCGGAGGTGTTCCTGCCCGACCCCCACGCCACCGGGCCCGGCGGGCGGCTCTACGCCACCGGGGACCTGGGGCGGCTGCGGCCCGACGGATCACTGGAGATCCTCGGCCGCGCCGACCACCAGGTGAAGATCCACGGCCACCGGATGGAACCCGGTGAGATCGAGGCCGCCCTGCTGTCCCTCACCGCGATCCGCGCGGCCGTCGTCCACCCGACCCCGGACGCCTCCGGCGAACCGCGGCTCACCGCCTATCTGGTCATCCGCGACGGCCATCCGGTCCCCGGCCACGACGAGCTGCGCGAGCGGCTGCTGACGGCCCTGCCCGACTACATGGTCCCGGCGTCCTTCATGGTCCTCGACGAACTGCCCACCACCGTCACCGGAAAGACCGACCGCAAGGCACTTCCCCTGCCTGACGCGCCGTCACCCACGGTGCCTGACACGGAACGTGGGCATCTGGCGCCGCGCACCCCCGAGGAGAAGACCATCGCCGATGTCTGGCGGACGGTCCTCGGGACGCCGGAGGTCGGCGCCCACGACGACTTCTTCCGGCTCGGCGGGCACTCCCTGCTCGCCACCCGGGTCTCCGTACGGCTGCGGGGTGAGCTGGGTATCGACGTCCCCGTGCGGGCCCTGTTCGACCACACGACCGTCGCCGCCCTCGCCGCCGCCCTGGACGGCTACCCCCGGGTACCGGCCGGCCGTACCGCGCCGGTGCTCACCGCCCGGCGCAGGGCGGGCCGCTGACCGACCCCACGACCCGCCGCCGGACACACCCTGGGGGCCGGCCGCACCATCCGAAGCCGAGAGGACCCACATGACGACCACCGTCCCCCTCCACCAGCCACTCGACCACACCGACCGTCCCGTATCCCCCGACATCTCCGTCTTCGAGGACCTGGAGTCGGAGGTCCGGCTGTACTGCCGCACCTTCCCCGTGGTCTTCTCGCGGGCCAAGGGAGCCGAACTGCACACCGAGGACGGCCGTACCTTCATCGACTTCTTCTGCGGTGCGGGCAGTCTGAACTACGGACACAACAACGACTTCATCAAGCGCCGGCTGACCGACTACCTCGCCTCCGACGGCATCATGCACGGCCTGGACATGCACACCGTCGCCAAGCGCGAGTTCCTGGCCCGCTTCGCCGAGCTCGTCCTGCGCCCGCGCGGCCTCGACTACAAGGTGCAGTTCGCGGGGCCCACCGGCACCGACGCCGTGGAGGCCGCGCTCAAACTGGCCCGCAAGGCGACCGGACGCACCGGACTCATCGCCTTCTCCGGCGCGTACCACGGTATGTCCCGGGGTTCCCTCGCGGTGACCGGCAGCCGCCGCGCCCGCCGGGCCGGCGGGGTCAGCGGCCAGGACGTGACCTTCGTACCGTACGAGGACGGGCCCCTCGGCCCGTTCGACTCCATCGGCTTCATCGAGCGGCTGCTCGCGGACCCGTCGTCCGGTACGGACCTGCCCGCCGCGGTGATCGTCGAGCCGACGCAGATGGAGGGCGGTGTCTACCCGGCGAGCCGGGAGTGGCTGCGGCGGCTGCGCGCGCTCACCGAGCGCCACGGCATTCTGCTGATCCTGGACGAGATCCAGGCGGGCTGCGGCCGTACCGGCACGTTCTTCGGCTTCGAGGACGCCGGGATCGTCCCCGACATCGTGACCGTCTCCAAGTCCATCGGCGGCTACGGGCTTCCGCTCTCGCTGACCCTCTTCCGGCGCGAACTCGATGTGTGGGAGCCCGGTGAGCACACCGGTACGTTCCGCGGCAACCAGCTCGCCTTCGTCGCCGCGACCGCCGGCTGCGAGCTGTGGCAGCACGGCTCGTTCCGGGCGGGCGTGACCCGCGCGACCCGGCGCCTGGGCCGGTTCCGCGCCGAACTCACCGCGCTCGACCCGGCCTTGGCCGTACGCGGCCGGGGCATGGTGCTCGGGATCGACACCAGGGGCGCGGGAGGTTCCGAGCGGGCCCGCTCCGCGCAGCGGTACGCCTTCGAGCACGGCCTCATCGTCGAGCTGTGCGGACGCCATGACGAGGTCATCAAGGTCATGCCCCCGCTGACCATCGACGCCGACCGGCTCGACCTCGGTCTGGCGGTGCTGCACGAAGGGCTGCGCGTGCGCTGAGGCGGAACGGCGGTCTTACTCACCGCTGTACGGCACCCGCCGCGCCCCTGCCGCCCACCGTGAAACCGCCGCCCGCCGCGCCCTCGTCACGTACCGGCCCCCGTCACATACCGCGACCCGTCACACACCGCGAACGCGCCAGCAACCGCAGACCAGGGAGGACCCGATGAGTCACCCGACCCGCCGTCACCTCATCTCCATCGACGATCTCAGCACCGAGGAGCTGGACCGTATCGTCCGGCGCGGTGTCCAGTACGCGGCCGGGGAGCTGGAGGACGCGCGCCCGCTGCACGACGCCGTCGTCGGCGTCCTGTTCCGCAAGACCTCCACCCGTACCCGTACCGCCTTCTCGGCGGGCACACTGCGGCTCGGCGGGCGGCTGATCACCTATGGCCCCGGCGACCTCCAGGAGAACACCGGCGAGAGCGTCGAGGACACCGCCGCCGTGCTGTCCAGGATGATCGACGTACTGGTCGCCCGTACCGCCGGGAGCGAGGCCGAGCTCCGCGCCTACGCCGACCAGCGGCGGATGGCCGTCGTGAACGCGATGAGCGCCGACGAGCACCCCACCCAGGCACTCACCGATCTCACCACCCTCCTGGGCACGTTCGGCCGCGTCGAGGGCCTGCGGGTGCTCTACATCGGGGAGGGCAACAACACGGCGTCCGCGCTCACCCTGGCGCTCTCCCGCTACCGGGACACCGAGCTGTATCTGCGGACACCGCCCGGATACGGGGTGGCCGGGCGCTATCTCGAACGCGCCGCCGTCAACGCCAAGACCAGCGGCGCCCGGGTCGAGCAGCGGCACGACATGGACGGGCTGCCGCCCGCCGATGTCGTCTACACCACCCGCTGGCAGACCACCGGCACCGCCAAGCCCGACCCCGACTGGCGGCGCCTGTTCGCTCCCTTCCAGGTCGGCCCGGCCGTGATGGCCACCAGCCCCGACGCGCTGTTCATGCACGACCTGCCCGCCCACCGGGGCGAGGAGGTCACCGCGGAGGTCCTCGACGGACCCGCGAGCATCGCGTTCCGGCAGGCCGAGAACAAGTACCACAGCGCCCGCGCGGTGCTGGAGTGGTGCACGGCCGGCATTCCGGCCGGCTGATCCACCACCGCGTTCCGCGTCCGCCGTCCCGGATCGCCCGGCGCGATCCGACACACCACCGGTCACCGAGTCACCGGTGCGCTCTCCGACGTTCTTACCTGGGAGGTAGTCCAGCCATGTCTGAAACCGTACTTCTGCCCGCCGGCGGGTGGCGGCTGTGGACGCATTTCTCGCTCCGCGGTCCGGGTTTTCCGGTGTCGGGGGTGTTGCGTCTGGCGCCGGTTGGGTTGGGTGTGGCGGCGGACAAGTTTGGTGTGGGGGAGGTGTTGTCGGGTGTGGAGTGGGAGGGTTTTGAGGAGTTGTTCGGGGTTGCCGCGGTGGGTACTGCTGGGGTGTTGCAGGGGATTGCGGGTTCGGGGCGGTTTCGTGCGGCGGTGGCGTGGCAGAACCGGGCGGTGTTGGGTTCGGGTGTGAAGCCGTTTCTGTCGTGGGTTCCTTCGGTGGCGGGGCGGTCGAGTATGCCGCGTCAGCGTGAGGAGTTGGTGGCGCATTATTGGCAGCGTTTCTGTGTGAAGAATGACACGATCGGGTTTTTCGGTCCGGTGGGCTGGGGCCGGGTGGATGTGTCGTCGCGTGGTGTGGGTGTGGATCCTGGTGTGGGGTTGGTGTCGGGGTCGGAGGTGTATTTTTCGAGTTGGTCGGTGGATGCGCTGGCTCGGGTGATCGGTGGGGTCGCGGGGGTTCGTGAGTGGGTGGCTCCGCGTCGTGTGCCGTTCGTGGGTGTGGTGGACGGTGCGGTGCGGGTGCCGGGGCGTCCGGCGCGTACGGTCTCCGAGCGGGAGCTCCGCGTCCTCGAACTCTGCGACGGGGTGAGGCTGTTCACCGATATCGTCGACGAGGTCTCCCGGGCCGAGGGCCGCGAGGTGCCGCCCGCCGAGATCACCGAGACCCTGGAGTGGCTCGTCTCCCAGCGCTGGGTCGCCTGGAAACTGGACGTCCCCGCGGGCACCTTCCCGGAACGCGCCCTGCGCTCCTTCGTGGAGACGATCGGCGACGCGGAACTGCGTGAACCGGCCCTCGCCAAGCTGGACGTACTGGAGCGCGGCCGTGACCGGGTCCGTGCCGCCGGCTTCGACGCCGACGAACTGTGCGAGGCGCTCGCCGCGCTCGAAGCCGACTTCGCCGAACTGACCGAGACCTCCGCCCAGCGGGAGAAGGGCGCCCGTACGGCGCCCAACCGCGCGCTGGTCTACTCCGACAGCCGCAGATCGGCCACCGCCACGGTGGGCACCGCCGTACTGGAGCAGCTCACCCCCCTGGAGCTGTGCCTCACCGGAGCCCGCTGGATGACCAACCGGTTCGCCGAGACCGTCGGCGGACGTATCAAGGAGGCGTACGCCCGTCTCCGCGCCGGACAGGACCGCGTCGACCTCGGCTCGCTCTGGTTCGAGTGCCTGCCCGCCCCGCACAGCGAGTCGATCGCGGACATCGACCGTATCCAGGCCGAACTGCGTGAGCGCTGGGCCAGGATCATCAACGCCCCGGCCGGGGCCCGGCGGGTCCGGCTCTCCTCCGCCGATATCGCCGACCAGGTCCAGGAGGCCTTCGGCGAACCCGGACGCGGCTGGTCCCTGGCCCGCTACATCAGCCCCGATGTGATGATCATCGCCGATGATCTCGACGCGGTGGAGCGCGGTGAGTTCGAGCTCGTCCTCGGTGAGCTGCACGTGGCCATGAACACCCTGGGCGCCTCGCTCTTCGTCCATCAGCACCCGGACATCCAGGAGCTGATCGACGAGACCACGACCGACTTCCCCGGGCCCCGGCTGATGCCCATGCTGCCCAAGGAACTTCCGCTGAAGTGGTCCACCCGCAGCCGGCCCTCCCTGGACCGCCCGCAGGACTACTACGTGGCCATCGTGGACCAGACCGCGGACCCCAGCCGGCCGCGCACGGTCCGCTGCGGCGACGTACTGGTGGAGGAGCGGGACGGACAGCTCAAGGCGGTGCTCCCCGACGGCTCCGTCTTCGATCTGCTCGATGTGTTCAGCCACGCCATGACCAACCGGGTGATGGACCGCTTCACCCTGCGGCCCGACACCGACCGCTCGCCGCGCATCACCATCGACTCGACCGTCGTGGCCCGTGAGACCTGGAAGTTCGTCGCCTCGGAGATGGAGTTCGCGGGGGAGAAGAACGAGGCGCGTCGGTTCGTGCGGGCGCGTCAGTGGCGGTCGGCGCAGGAGTTGCCGCGGTGGGTGTTCGTGGTGTCTCCTACGGAGCCGCGGCCGTTCTTCGTGGACTTCGACAGTCCGGTGTATGTGAACATCTTCGCGAAGGCGGCGCGCAGGCTGGCGCGGAAGGATCCCGCCGCGCGGATGACGGTCTCGGAGATGCTCCCGACGCCGGAGCAGGCCTGGCTGACCGACGACGAGGGCAACAAGTACACCTCCGAACTCCGCTTCGTCGCCGTCGACCGCACCACGGAGACAGGAGAGGAAGGATGACCGGCGCACACCGCTCGGACGGGGTGCGCCGCCCGGACGGCGGGGGGCTTCCGGCGGTCGGAGCGGCGCGTACCCCGGTGGACGACATCCTCGCCCATGCCACGCGCGATCCGGGCGCCATCGCCGTCGTCACCCCGGACAGCGAGCTCTCGTACGGGGAACTCGCGGCCAGGATCGACCGGCTGGCCCGGATTCTCACCGCCCGGGGAGTGGGCCCCGAGGAGGTGTGCGCCGTCGCCGTCGAGCGCGGTGCCGACGCCGTTGTCGCGATGGCCGCGGTGCTGCGGGCCGGCGGCGCGTTCCTCACGCTCGATGTCGAACTGCCGGTGCCTCGGCTGGTGTCCATGGCCGAGAGCGGCCAGGCCCGGTTCCTGCTCACCACCACCGCTCTCGCCGAGCGGCTCGCCCTGCCCGTCACCGGACCCACCCTGCTGCTCGACCGGCTCCCGGCCCCGGGCGGCCCGGCCCCCGCCGCGCCGCCGTACACCGCCGCGCCGCGCTCGCTCGCGTACATCAGCCACACCTCCGGATCCACCGGAGCGCCCCACGCGGTCATGATCGAACGCGCCGGGCTCGACGCGTATCTGCGCTTCGTGGTCAGGGACTACGGACTCGGCCCGCACACCGTGGCCGTCCAGCTCGCCCCGCTCGGCTACGACGCCTCCATCCGGGACATCTTCGCGCCGCTCGTCGCGGGCGGCCGTCTCGTCCTGGTCGAGCGCGCCCGGCTGCTGCGCGCCGACACCTTCGCGGCCATCCTCCAGGAGTACGGCGCGGACACCGTACTGAGCACCACCCCCTCGCTGCTCACCTTCCTGGCACAGGGACCCGACGCGGCCGAACGGCTGGGCGGGGTGCGCACGGTGGTCTCCAGCGGGGAATCGCTGCGGCCCTTCCTCGCCGCCGGCGGGCGCGCGCTCGTCGGCGGACTGCTGGTGAACCAGTACGGCCCCACCGAATGCACGATGACCTCCACCCGGTACAAGGTGCCCGCCGTACCCGACACCTCCGCCGATGTCATCGGCACCCCCATCGACGGGGTCACCGTCCAGGTGCTCGACGACGAGCTGCGCGCCGTGCCCGACGGGGCGGTGGGGGAGCTGTACATCGGCGGCGACGGGGTCGCGCGGGGCTATCGAGGACTCGCCGCCCTGACGGCCGGGCGCTTCCTCCCCGATCCCTCGGGGCCGCCCGGCGCCCGTATGTACCGCACCGGTGATCTGACCCGCCGGCTGCCCGGCGGCGAGCTGGAGTATCTCGGCCGCTCGGACCGCCAGATCAAGATCCGCGGCTATCGGGTGGACCCGGCGGAGATCGAGGGCGCGCTGCTCACCCACCCCCACATCACCGGCGCGGTGGTCACCGCCGAGACGGACGGCCAGGGGCGGACCTGGCTGTACGCGCATGTCACCGGGCTGTCCGCCGGGACCGGCGACGCGTCCGTACGCGCCCATCTCGCCGCCACCCTGCCGCCCCATATGCTGCCGAGGCGGTTCACCCGTATCGACCGGCTGCCGGTGACCCGCAGTGGCAAGACCGACCGTGGCACACTCGGCCGGCCGGCCGTCCCGACGGCGGAGCGTGTGTCATGACGGCCGCGGGCACCCGGCTGGGCCACGCGGGCACCCGGCCGGGTCACACCGGCGTCCGACGCGGCCCCGCCGGTGTCCGGCTCGGTCACACCGACGTCCTCGCCGCCGCCGAGCGGATCGCCCCGTACATACGGCGGACGCCGCTGCTGACGGCGGACTCACTGCCCGCCGTCCTGCTCAAGGCCGAACACCTCCAGCACAGCGGCTCGTTCAAGCTACGGGGAGCGGCGAACGCGCTGCTGGCCCTGGGCGCCCATGACATCGTCACCGGTTCCTCGGGCAACCACGGGCTCGCGGTGGCCGCCCTCGCCGGACCGCTCGGTGTCCGGGTGACCGTCGTCATGGCGGCCGGAGCGAGCGAGGCGAAGGCACAGGCCGTCGCGGCCCTCGGCGCCCGGGTGATCCGGAGCGGCGGCGGAGTCGCCGAACGCGACCGGTACGCACGGGACTTCGCGGAGCGTACGGGCGCGGTCCTGGTGCCCTCGTCGGACCATGAACTCGTGGCGGCCGGACAGGGCACCGTCGGTCTGGAGATATTCGAGGACGCCCCCGGCGCCGGCACCGTCTTCGTCCCGACCGGCGGCGGCGGTCTGCTCGGAGGAGTGTGTCTCGCCGCGGAGGGACTGACACGGCCGGTACGGATCGTCGGGGTGGAGCCCATGGGTACCCGGCGCTACGCGCGCGCCCTGGCGGCGGGGCATCCGGTCGAACTGCCGCCCAGCGACTCCGTCGCCGACGGACTGCGCGGCCAGCGCGCGGGCGAGGTGCTCTTCCCCGTGATCAGACAGCGCGTGGACGAACTGGTCGGGGTCACCGACGAGGCGATCGTCCACGCGACGGGTCTGCTCCACGCGGCCGGTGTCCCGGCGGAGCCCAGCGGCGCCGTCGCCCTGGCCGGAGCGCTGCACCGCGGTTTCGACGGCACGGCCGCGGTGATCGTGTCCGGCGGAAACGGTCCGGCGGCCCTGGCCGCCCGGACGTCCGCCCTCTGATCACTTTCGACAGCGTCAACGACACCACTGACATCACTCAAATTACCGACACCACCGACATCACTGAAGGAGAACAACATGACCACGGCGGAACAGCACACGGTCGACGCGTCCCAGCTCCCCGAACTCATCGCGGGCTTCTACCGGGAGACCCTCGGCGACGCGACCCTCGACACCATGAGCGACTTCTTCGAGACGGGCGGGGACTCCCTGGCCGCCTTCCAGATCATCGCCCGGCTCCAGGACACCCTCCACACCGAGCTGCCCGTGGCGCTCATCTTCACCTATCCCTCGCCGGCCGAACTCGCCGAGGTCCTTGCCGAGGATCTCGCGGACCGCGCCGCCGAACAGGTGTAGGGGGAGATCCGGATGACCGAGGAATCCGTTTCCCTGAGCGAGCGATGGCGCCTCTGGGACCAAGTGGGCCTGCGTGGTCCGGGTTTTCCGGTGTCGGGGGTGTTGCGTCTGGCGCCGGTTGGGTTGGGTGTGGCGGCGGACAAGTTTGGTGTGGGGGAGGTGTTGTCGGGTGTGGAGTGGGAGGGTTTTGAGGAGTTGTTCGGGGTTGCCGCGGTGGGTACTGCTGGGGTGTTGCAGGGGATTGCGGGTTCGGGGCGGTTTCGTGCGGCGGTGGCGTGGCAGAACCGGGCGGTGTTGGGTTCGGGTGTGAAGCCGTTTCTGTCGTGGGTTCCTTCGGTGGCGGGGCGGTCGAGTATGCCGCGTCAGCGTGAGGAGTTGGTGGCGCATTATTGGCAGCGTTTCTGTGTGAAGAATGACACGATCGGGTTTTTCGGTCCGGTGGGCTGGGGCCGGGTGGATGTGTCGTCGCGTGGTGTGAATGTTGATCCTGGTGTGGGGTTGGTGTCGGGGTCGGAGGTGTATTTTTCGAGTTGGTCGGTGGATGCGCTGGCCCGGGTGATCGGTGGGGTCGCGGGGGTTCGTGAGTGGGTGGCTCCGCGTCGTGTGCCGTTCGTGGGTGTGGTGGACGGTGCGGTGCGGGTGCCGGGGCGTCCGGTGCGTACGGTCTCGGAACGGGAGCTCCGCGTCCTCGAACTCTGCGACGGGGTACGTTCCGCCCATGCCATCCAGCGGCTGCTGGGACCGGACACCGATGTGACCGAGGCGCTCGACACACTGGTGAGACTCCGCTGTGTCACCTGGCGGCTGGAGGTTCCCGCCGACACCCGCCCCGAACTGCGGCTGCGCGAGATCCTGGACCGGATCGGCGACCCCGCCGTACGTGAGCCGGCGCTCGCCAAGCTGGACGTACTGGAGCGCGGGCGCGACCGGGTGCGGGCGGCCGGGGACGACCCGGAGCGGCTGATCACCGCGCTCGCCGGACTTGAGGCGGATTTCGAGCGGCTCACGGAAGCCGCCGCCCAGCGGGAGAAGGGCGCCACCACCGCGCCCTGCCGGGCCCTCGTCTACTCCGACTGCGTGCGCTCCGCCCAGGCCCGGATCGGTGGCGACATCGTGACGGCGCTGGCCCCGCTGGATCTCTTCATGACCAGCGCCACCTGGCTGACCTCCCGGCTCGCCGAGCGTGTGATGCGGCGGGCCGGTGAGGTCTTCGACCGGCTCGCGGGCGAGGCCGGCGGGGGCCGCGGAGGCGGCGGGCCCGGAGCGGTGGATCTGGCGTCCTTCTGGTTCGCCTGTCTGCCGGTACTGCACGGAGAGGGCGCCGCCGACGCGGTCCGCCTCCAGGAGGAGTTCCGCCGGCGCTGGAGCGACATCCTGAGCCGGCACCTGCCGGAGGGCGTCCGCCGCGTCCGGGTCTCCGGCACGGAGATCGCCGGCCAGATCGAGGAGTCGTTCGGCGGTACGGGGACCGGCTGGACGGCGGCACGCTATCTCAGCCCGGACGTGATGGTCGCCGCGGCCGACACGGCCGCGCTGGAACGCGGTGAGTTCGAGCTCGTCCTCGGTGAACTCCATCTCGCCACCAACACCCTGGGCGCGTCGCTCTTCGTCCACCAGCATCCGGACCCCGGGGAACTGTTCGCCCGGACGAGCCGCGATCACCCGGATCCCCGGCTGATGCCGCTGCTGCCCAAGGAGCACAAGTCCAGGCTCTCCGCCCGGATCAGACACTCCCTGGTACGGCCCGAGGACTACCATGTCGCGCTCCTGGACCACACGGCCGACCCCGGCAGGCCGAACACCGTACTGAGCGCCGACGCCCGGGTCGAACGGCGGGCGGACCGACTGGTGGTGGTGCTGCCCGACGGGACGGTGTTCGACGCCGTCGACGTGTTCTCGCATGTGCTGACGACCCTGGTGATGGATCTCTTCCAGATCCTTCCGGAGAGCGACCGTTCGCCGAGGGTCACGGTCGACTCGCTCGTGGTGGCGCGGGAGACCTGGCGGTTCGTGGCGTCGGAGATGGAGTTCGCGGGGGAGAAGAACGAGGCGCGTCGGTTCGTTCGGGCGCGTCAGTGGCGGTCGGCGCAGGAGTTGCCGCGGTGGGTGTTCGTGGTGTCTCCTACGGAGCCGCGGCCGTTCTTCGTGGACTTCGACAGTCCGGTGTATGTGAACATCTTCGCGAAGGCGGCGCGCAGGCTGGCGCGAAAGGATCCCGCCGCGCGGATGACGGTCACCGAGATGCTGCCCAACCCGGAGCAGGCCTGGCTGACCGACGACGAAGGCAACACCTACACCTCGGAGCTCCGCTTCGTCGCGGTGACCGACTGACACGGACGTACGCGTACGCCCGCTTCTCGCCCGGGGCGGTCCTGACCACCAGGACCGCCCCGGGCTTTCGCATGGGCCCGCCCACCGACGGACACGGACACGGAGACAGAGACACGGACCCGGACCTCTCGTACGTACGACGGCACCAACGCCTCCGATTGCACCGCCCCCGCCGCCCTTGCCGGCAGCACACGGAAAAGCGGTGGGACACCGTCCTCCGGTGTCCCACCGCTCCTCGTCGGCCAGGCCGCCCGCGCCGTCAGCCCTCCGCGGCCCCGTCGCTCGACCCCGAGCCGGCGATCACCGCGTCCATGACCTCCGCGAGCCGCGACACATGCGGCGGCTTCATCACCCCGAAGTGATCACCCGGCACCCGATGGACCCGCACCCCCTCGGTGAGCAGCTCACGCCAGCGGCCCAGATAGTCCTCGAACGTCTGGCCGAACGCCACCTCGTGCTCGCCCTGGGCGAGTTCATCGCTGACGATGAGATGGAGCCGGCCGGGGAACGGGCGGTGTCGGTAGGCCAGATCCATCTCCATCACCTCCCGCCAGATCCGGGCGGCGCGCGGCCACGCCTCGCCGACCCCCTCGTCGGGCAGGGTGATACCGGTCTCCTCGTCGACATCGTCGACCAGGTGGTTCAGCAGATCCAGGATCTCCGCCCGGCGCTCCGGGGTGTCCGCGTCGGCGCCGCCCCGCGCCACCTCGTCGACCAGCCGTTCCAGCCGGCGGATCAGTGCCAGCTCCCGCCATCCCTCGGCCCGTTCGTGTGCGTCGAGACCCGGGTCGAGGAGCATGAAGGTGACCTCCTCGCCCGCGCCCACCAGCCTGCTCGCCATCTCCGAGGCGATACCGCTGCCGCCGCACCAGCTGAAGAGCACGTAGGGCCCGGCCGGCTGGAGGGCCCGCAGCTCCGTGAGATAGCGCTCGGCCATCTCCTCGGCGGTCGGCGGGCTCGCCGAGGTGTGCGGTCCCGGCCACTCGAACGCGGCCACCGGCCGCTCCGTCCGCAGATGCGGGGCCAGCCGCAGATACCAGTGGGCGCTGCCGCCGCCCGGGTGGACGAAGAACAGCGGACTGCCATTGCCCTTCTCACGGATCCACAGCATCGCCCGGGTCGCCTCCTCGCCCTCCGGGGCCGATGTGTTCCGGGCGGATTCGATGCTCGCCGCCAGACCCGCGACCGTACGGTGCTCGATGAACGACCTGAACCGCAGCTCCAGTCCGTGCCGGGCGCGCAGCGTCGCCACGATCCTCATCAGTGCCAGCGAATGACCGCCCAGCTCGAAGAAGTCGTCGTGGGCTCCGACGCGTTCGACGGTCAGCGCCTCGCTCCACGCGTCGGCGATGGCCTCCTCCAGCTCGCCCGAGGGAGCCACGTACGGCGCCATGAGCGCGGGCCGCGCACCGTCCGGCACGGGCAGCGCCGCACGGTCGGTCTTCCCCGCGGGGGTGAGCGGGAAGGCGTCGAGGACGAAGTAGTGCGTGGGCAGCAGCCCCTTCGGCACCCGGCCGCGGAGATGCTCGCGCAGTTCCGCGGGTTCGGCCGTACGCCCCTCCGCGGTCTCGGCGTACGCCACCAGCGTCGCGTCGGCCGTGCCCGCGCGGTGCACCGTGACCACCGCCGCGGCCACCGCCGGATGGCCGAGCAGCAGATTCTCGATCTCACCCGGCTCGGCGCGCAGTCCGCGCACCTTCACCTGGTGGTCCCGGCGGCCGTGGTACTGGAGTGTGCCGTCGGTGTTGCGCGACACCAGGTCCCCGGTGCGGTAGAGCCGGTCCCCGGGCCGGCCGCCGTACGGGTCGGGTACGAAGCGTTCCGCCGTGAGGTGCGGACGGTTGAGATATCCCCGGGCCAGCCCGGCGCCGCCCACGTACAGCTCGCCCTGGACCCCGTCCGCCACCGGGCGGAGGTCCGCGTCGAGGACGTACACCTGGAAGTTCCCGATGGGCCGCCCCATCGACGGCGGGCCGCTCACCCGGGCGGGGCCGCTTCCCCGGGGAGGCACGGGCGCGAGGGTGGCGCATACGGACGTCTCCGTCGGTCCGTAGGCGTTGATGAAGGTCACCCGGTCCGACCAGCGCGCCGCCTGTTCCGCGGAGCAGGCCTCACCGGCCGACACCAGCACCCTGAGATGCGGGAAGTCGCTGGGTGCCAGCCGGTCGAGCAGCGAAGGCGGCAGTGTCATATGGGTGACGAGACCGGCTTGCTGCCGCAGATCGCCCGGGTCCGTGTCCGGTGGTGGCAGCACCAGTTCGGCCCCGTTGGTGAGCGCCATGATCACCTCCCAGACGAAGGCGTCGAAGCTCGGCGAGGCGAACTGGAGCACCCGGTCGCCCTCGCGCACATCGAGGTGCTCACGCTGTGCGTACCGCAGATTGAGCGGTCCCCGGTGCGGCACCCCGACACCCTTGGGCAGCCCGGTGGATCCGGAGGTGTAGATCACATAGGCGAGACTGTCGAGCGAGGCCCGGCCCCCCGGATCCGGCGCCGCGACCTCCCCGCCGGGCAGGTCTTCGCCGGACGGACTTCCGCCGGACGGACTTCCGCCGGACGGACTTCCACCGGGCGGGTTCCCCTCGGGCAGGTCCTCGACGGTCTCCACCGCGCAGTTCACCCCGGACGGAAGCGCGGTACGCAGCGCGCGCGTGCTGAGCAGGACCGTGACCGCCGCGTCCGTCAGCATGTGCCGCAGACGCTCGGCCGGATACTCGGGGTCGAGCGGCAGGAACGCGCCCCCGGCCTTGAGCGTCGCCAGCAGAGCGACGATCAGATCCGGGGTACGGGGCAGATACAGCCCGACGATGGTGTCGGGCCCGACGCCCAGGGCGCGCAGCCGCCGCGCCAGCCGCTCGGCGCGCTCGTCCAGCGCGCGGTAGCCGACGGTCTCGTCCCCGTACCGCAGGGCGACCGAGTGCGGGGTCGACCTGGCCTGCGCCGCGGCCAGTTCATGCACCAGCAGATCGGCCGGCACCGGACGCGCCGTGTCGTTCCCGTCGTGCACGGTCCGGTCGTGGTCGGCGGGCGGCAGCGTCAGCCCGTACGCGTCACCGTCCGGGTCGGCGGCCATCGCCTCCAGTACATGACGGTAGACCCGGCCCAGCAGTTCCAGCTGGGCGCGTCCCACCAGGCTCGGCCGGCCGCCGAGACGCAGCACCCCGGGGAACGTCCAGACCTCCAGGGCGAGTTCGCTGGGACTGAAGTCGTCGACCATGCCGACCTCGTCGGACTCCCAGTCGAGGACATGGAAGTCCAGAAAGCCGAACGCCACATCGATGAGCGTCGGCGAGGTGCCCCACTCCCGCTGCATCGCCGGCATCGGATAGCGGCGGTGCGGCCACAGCGCCGCCTCGCCCGCGAAGACATCGCGGACCAGCTCACGCCAGGTCGGGGCCGACAGATCGGCGGCGAACGGCACCGTGTTGAGATACAGCCCGCGCACCTCGTCCCCGCGCGCCAGCTCCGGCCTGCCGTTGCAGACCAGCCCGGTGTGGAAGCGCCTGCGGCCGGTGACCACACCCAGCGCCCGCAGATGCGCGGCGTGCAGCACACTCTTCAGCGAGCCGCCGGCCGCCGCCGCGAGCCGCCGCAGACCCGGCAGCAGATCCCGGTACGGCACATCGATGATCGTGGCCTTCTCGTCCTGCTCCTGGCTACCCCAGGCCGGCGGGAGTTCGAACTTCTCGCTGCCGCCGATCCGTTCCGCCCAGAACGCGCGGTCCTCCTCCGAGGCGAGCGCGGCGCGCTCCAGCGCCACGAAGTCGGCGAACCGCACATTGGGCGGCGGTGGCAGATCCGGTGTCCGGCCCTGCCGTACCGTCCGGTACAGGGAGATCAGCTCGGCGACCACCGAGGTGTGACTCCAGCCGTCCAGAATGGCGTGCGCCTCGATATGGGTCAGCCACCACTCCTCGTCGGAGATCTGATGGACGTGGTAGCGCAGCAGCGGGGGGCGGCCGAGATCGAAGGCCTTGCGCCGCTCGCCCACCAGGAAGCCGTCCACCACGGCCCGCTGGTCCTCGGCCGGCTTCGACCTCAAGTCGTCGAAGCCGATGGGCAGTTCCGCCTCCCGGTGGACGAGCTGCATGGCCTCGGAGTAACCGGACAGATCGAACGAGGTCCGCAGGATCTCGTTGCGCGCGACCAGCGTCCGGGCCGCCTCGGTCAGCGCCGCGGGGTCGAACGGCAGCTCGTCGCGGACCTTGTAGCAGGAGACGTTCTGGTAGACGGCCCGGTCGGTCGCCGCCAGCATCTCGTAGACCATCCCGGCCTGGGTCTGCGCCATCGGGTACGCGTCGTCCAGGCCCTCCGGAAGCCGGGCCCGGTCCTCGTCCCCCACCAGCGCGAACCGCTCCACGAGCACATCGGCCGCCACCGGGCCCGCCGTACCGCCGTCCGGTCGCGGGCGCGAGCGCACCAGCTCCGCCAGTTCGGCCACCCGCTGACGGGTGAACATGTCGTGCACGGACACCTCGAAGCCCTGCTCACGCAGCCGGCCCACGGCCCGGATCGCGCGCAGCGAGTCACCGCCGAGCTGGAAGAAGCTGTCGTGCACACCCACCTTGTCGACGCCCAGGGCCGCGGCGAAGGCCTCGGCGAGTGTCCGCTCCAGCGCGTCGCGGGGCGCGGTGTACTCCCCGGCCAAGAGCGACCTGGTGTCGTCGGGCGCGGGCAGCGCCTTGCGGTCCACCTTGCCGCTGGTCGTCAGCGGCAGGGCGTCCAGCAGCATCCAGTGCGCCGGGCACATGTGCTCGGGCAGCTTTCCGCGCAACTCCTCCCGTACCGCTGCGACATCCGCGGTGACCGGGGTGAGATGGGCGACGAGCCGCTCGTCGTGCAGGGTGACCGCGACCGAGTCCACCCCCGCGCACTCGGTGAGCACGGCCTCGATCTCACCGAGCTCGACCCGCTGGCCGCGGATCTTGACCTGGTGGTCCAGCCGCCCGAGATACTCGATGGTGCCGTCGGTCCGGTACCGGGCGAGATCGCCGGTGCGGTACAGCCGCTCGCCGGGAGCGGTGGCGAACGGACTGGGTACGAAGCGTTCCGCCGTCAGCGCCGGCCGGCCGAGATAGCCACGGGCGAGCTGCACACCGCCGAGCAGCAGCTCCCCCGGCACACCGACGGGGACCGGCCGCAGCCCGTCGTCCACGATGTAGGTACGGGTGTTGGCGATGGGCCGTCCGATGGTGACGGGCAGACCGGGCGCACACCGCGCGGCGGTGACGTCCACCGCCGCCTCGGTCGGCCCGTACAGATTGTGCAGCTCGCAGCCGATCCTTTCGTGCACGGCCGTGACCAGGTCGGCGGGGAGCGCCTCGCCGCTGCAGATCATCCGCCGCAGGGTCGGCAGCGGCGGCAGCGGTCCGGCCAGGAACGCCCGCAGCATGGACGGTACGAAGTGCAGGGTCGTGACGCCCTCGGCGGCGATCACCCCGGCCAGATAGGCGGGATCGCGATGCCCGCCGGGCCGGGCCAGCACCAGGGTGGCGCCGGTCGTCAGCGGCCAGAAGAACTCCCACACCGACACGTCGAAGCCGTACGGGGTCTTCTGGAGCACCCGGTCCGCCCCGGTGAGCCCGTAGGCCTCCTGCATCCAGTGCAGCCGGTTGACGATCGCGCGGTGCTCGACCACCACGCCCTTGGGGCGGCCCGTCGACCCCGAGGTGTAGATGACATACGCGGGGTGTTCCGGCGCGGGGCCGGACCAGGAGCCGGTGCCGGCGGGCGCGGACGGCCCGGACCGGTCGGCGTCGATGTCCACGAACTGCCGGTCCCCGCCGGACACCAGCGCCGCCAGCCCGGCGTCCGTGACGACGACCGTCGCGGCCGAGTCGTCCAGCATGAAACCGAGGCGTTCGCGCGGGTATTCGGGATCCAGCGGAAGATACGCGCCCCCCGCCTTCATGACGGCGAGCAGCGCCACCATCAGACCGGTACCCCGGGGAAGACACACCCCGACCACGGACTCCGGGCCCACACCGCGCTCCCGCAGCTCCCCGGCGAGCCGGCCGGCCTCGGCGGCGAGCCGCGCGTACGACACGGCCGTGCCCTCGTACCGCAGCGCGGTCGCGTCCGGGGTCCGGGCGGCCTGCGCCTCGAACAGCGCGGGCAGTGTCCCCGACGGATACGGCCGGGCGGTGTCGTTCCACCCCTCCAGCAGCAGACCGCGCTCGGCCGGCGGGAGGATCTCCAACTCGTCGACCGGCAGCGCGGGTTCGGCCGTGGCGCTCTCCAGGAGCCGGGCGAAGTGCGCGGTGAACCGCTCGGCGGTCTCCCGGTCGAACAGCGCCGACGCGTAGTTCAGGGCCCCGGACAGGGACCCGTCCGGCAGCTGGGACACCCCCAGCGTCAGATCGAACTTGGCCGTGCTCTCACCGACCGGCAGCCGGCCGACCGTCAGCGGGCCCATGGTCCGTGGCCCGGCCGTCGAGGCCGACTCCTCCTGCCAGAGCAGCATCGCCGAGAACAGCGGGGTCCGCGACGGGTCGCGCTCCGGCGCCAGTTCGTCCACCAGCCGCTCGAACGGCACCTCCTGATGGGCGTACGCGTCGAGCGCGGCCTCCCGTACCCGGCGCAGCACCTCCGTGAAGGAGGGCGAGCCGGACAGATCGGTCCGCAGGACCAGGGTGTTGAGGAACAGCCCGGCCATGTCCTGCACCTCGGGCCGGTCGCGGCCGGCCACGGGTGTGCCCACGGCCACGTCCCGCTGTCCGCTCCAGCGGCCGAGCAGTACCGCGTACGCCGCGGTCAGCGCCATGAACGGGGTGGCGCCGTGATCGCGCGCCAGCGCCGTCAGCCGTCCGGCCACCTCCGCAGGGACCTTGAGCGGCACCTGCGCGCCCGCGACATCCCGTACGGCGGGCCGCGGCCGGTCCGTGGGCAGCTCCAGCGGCTCCAGCCCGGCCAGCCGCTCCCGCCAGTGGACGAGCTGCCTCTCCAGCAGCTCCCCGGAGAGCCGTTCGCGCTGCCAGACCGCGAAGTCGGCGTACTGCAAGGGGGCTTGCGGCTCCGCCGTCGGGCGGCCGGCCACGGCGTCGCCGTAGCGGGCCGCCACCTCGGCCACCAGCAGATCCTCGCTCCAGCCGTCCGAGGCGATGTGATGGAACGTCAGCAGCAGCGCGTGCTCGTCCTCGTCCAGCCGGACCAGCACCGCGGACAGGACGGGTCCGGTCGCCAGATCGACGGGGAGCCGTTCGGAGGTGACGAGGGCCGCCAGCCGGGCGTCCGCCCGCTCCCGGTCCACACCGCGCAGGTCCAGCTCGGTCAGCGGTACGGGACCCGGCTCGTCGATCAGCTGTACCGGCTCGTCGTCCACCACCGGATAGCGGGTGCGCAGCACCTCGTGCCGGGCGGCCGTCCCGTCCAGCGCGGTGCGCAGCGCGGCTGGGTCCAGCTCGCCCCGCAGCCGCAGGGCCGCGGTCATCAGATACTCCGTGCTGCCCGGCTGGAGCTGGTCCAGGATCCACAGCCGGCGCTGCGCGAAGGACAGCGGCAGCGGGCCGCCGCGCGGGGCCCGGCCGATCCCGTCGTTCCGCGGGGGCGCCGCCCTGCCGCGCAGGCGCTGCCGCAGCAGCTCCTGCCGCAGTGCCGTCCGGTCGCCGGTCTCTGTCTCGGTCATCGCACACTCCTCTGGGACAGCAGCCCCGCCACTTCGTCGTCCGACAGCCGGGCGATCTCGGCCTCGATGGCCTCGGACACCGCCTCGGCCAGCTCGGCCACCGTGGTGGCCTCGAACAGCCTGCGCAGCGGCAGGTCGACCGCGAACGCCTCTCTGATCCGCGCGAGAACCCGGGTGGCCAGCAGCGAGTGGCCGCCCAGCGCGAAGAAGTCGTCCAGGGCGCCGACCCGCGCCACATCGAGTACCTCGCACCAGATCGCGGCGACGGTCTCCTCCGCCGGGTCACGCGGGGCCACGTACTCCCGTCCGCCGTCCGTGCGGGCGAGCACCGGATCGGGCAGTGCCTTGCGGTCCACCTTCTTGCTGCTGGTCAGGGGCAGCGCCGGCAGTGTCACCCAGAGCGACGGGATCATGTACTCCGGCAGCAACTCCCCCAGATGGGTGCGGAGTTCGCCGATGGCGGGCACCGAACTGTCCGGCCGGGCCACCAGATACGCGGCCAGCCGCTTGTCGCCGGGCGCCACCTCCGCCGCCACGGCCACGGCCTCCTGGATCGCGGGATGGCGCGCCAGCGCCGCCTCGATCTCGCCCAGCTCGATCCGCAGTCCGCGGATCTTGACCTGGTGGTCGATCCGGCCCAGGAACTCGATCACGCCGTCGGGCCGGTGGCGTACGAGATCGCCGGTCCGGTACAGCCGCTGCCCCGGCTCGGTGCCCAGCGGATCGGGTACGAACCGGTCCGCGGTCAGCTCCGGCCTGCCGTGGTAGCCACGGGCCAGCCGTACACCGCCGAGGCACAGCTCACCCGGTACCCCGGCCGGGACCGGGCGCAGATCCGCGTCCAGCACATAGGCCCGGGTCCCGGACACCGGCCGTCCGATGGGCATCGCCGAAGCGCTCTGCTCCCCGGCGGGTCCCGGGCCGGACTCCGTGCCGGGTTCCGCGCCGACCCGGTGGAGCAGGCAGGTGACGGTCGCCTCGGTGGGCCCGTAGTTGCACAGGAAGCGACCGGGCAGCCCGGTCTCGGCCCAGCGCCGCGCGTCGGCCACCGTGACCACGTCACTGCCGACGTTCATCAGCTTCAGCCCGGTCAGCCGGTTCAGCGAGCCGGACTCCGCCATCGCCCGGTAGTAGGCCGGGGTGATCTCGACGATCGTCACACCGTGCTCGTCGAGCCGGGCGGGCAGCTCCGCGGGGGTCCAGAAGACCGGGTCACCCACCACGATCGTGGCGCCCGCCGTCAGGGTGGCCGCGATCTGGTCCATCGCCACGTCGAAGGTGAGCGCGGACAGCAGCACGACCCGTTCACCCGGTTCGATGCCGTACTCGTCCGCGATCACCCGGCAGTGGTGGGCGTAGGAGCGGTGCTCGATCATCACCCCCTTGGGGCGCCCGGTGGAGCCGGAGGTGTAGATGACATAGGCGAGATTGCCCGGTGCCACCGGCACGGGCACGTTCTCCGACGCCCCAGGATCCGCCGACGCCAGCGCATCCGCCGACATCAGCGCATCCGCCGACGCATCCGCCGAGGCCGACGCCCGGCGGTCCTTCGCCGGCTCCGGTCCGCCGGTCCCGTCCTCGCCGTCGACGGTGATCACGTGGTACGGACCCGTCCCGAGCCGCTCCGCGAACGCCCCGGTGGCGACCACCACCGTCGCCCCGACATCGCCCAGCATGAAGCGCAGCCGCTCCAGCGGGTGCAGCGGGTCGAACGGCGCGTACACCCCGCCGGCCTTGAGCACACCCAGCAGCACCACGACCGCCTCCGCGCCCCGCTCCAGGCAGGACGCGACGACCGTCTCGGGTCCGACGCCCAGGGCGCGCAGCCGGTGGGCGAACCGGTTCGCGCGGGCGTTCAGCTCCGCGTAGCCGATCTCCACACCCCCCGCCACCACCGCCACCGCGTCCGGTGTCCGCGCGGCCTGCCGCTCGAACAGCTCGGGCACGGTCAGCGCGTGCTCCGCGGCGGGGTCGAGCCGGGCGAGCCGGTCCCCCTCCGGATCCGGCCAGAGGTGCACCAGCGTCCTGTGCTCCTCCTCGGTGAGCAGCGTGAGATCGCCGATCCGCGCGTCGGGAGCGGCCGTGACACTGTTCAGCAGCGCCAGATAGTGCCCGGCCATCCGCTCGATCGTGGCGCGCTCGAAGAGCCCCGTCGCATACTCGAACCAGCAGTGCAGCCGCCCGTCGGAGCGCTGCTTGACCGTCATGGTGAGATCGAACTTGGCCACGGCGGGCCCGGTGTGGACCGGCTCGATGACCGACCCGCCCAGGGTCGCGGGCACTCCCTCCATGTGCTGGAGTTCGAACATCACCTGGAAGAGCGGATTGCGGGAGAGATCACGGTCGGGCCGCAGCGCGTCCACCAGATGCTCGAACGGCACGTCCTGGTGGGCCATCGCCTCCAGGGACACCGTGCGCACCTGGCCCAGGAAGTCCGCGAAGACCGGATTGCCCGACAGATCGTTGCGGATCACCAGATTGTTGGTGAAGAAGCCGACCAGTTCCTCGGTCTCCTCCCGGGTCCGGCCCGCGACCGGGGTGCCGACCGCGATATCCGTACGCCCCGTATAGCGTCCGAGCAGAAGCTGGAACGCCGCCAGCAGGACCATGAACGGTGTCGCGCCGTGCCGCGCCGCGAGATCCGCCACGCCGTGGCCCGTCCCGGCCGGTACGTCCACGATCACCGTGTCGCCGCGGGCGTCGCGCACGGCTGATCTGAGCCGGTCGGCGGGCAGTTCGACCGGGCTGAGCCCGGTCAGCCGGTCACTCCAGTAGGCGAGCTGCCCCGCGATCTCGCCCGCCGACTGCTGCTCGCGCTGCCAGGCCGCGAAGTCCGCGTACTGCACCGGCTGGACGCGCAGCGGCGAGGGCCGGCCCGCGGCGAACGCCTCGTACGCCGCGTTCAGATCCTTCAGATAGATCCCCATCGACCAGGCGTCGAACGCGATGTGATGCAGCGTCAGCCCGAGCAGATGGCTGTCGGGCGCCGTACGGATCACCGTGACCCGGAAGGGGGCCTCCCGCTCCAGATCGAACGGCAGACCGGACGCCCGGTCCAGCAGCTCCCGGGCCAGGGCCTCGGCCTCCGGTTCGCCGGTCAGATCGTGCAGCGTGAAGTCGGCAGGGCCCGGCGGGTCGATGAGCTGCACCGGATCACCGGCGTGCGCGACATACCGGGTGCGCAGGATCTCGTGCTTCGCCGCGGTTGCGTCCACCGCCCGCCGGAACGCCTCGGCGTCCAGCGGGCCGCGCAGCCGCAGCGCCACCGGGACGACATACTCGTCGCTGCCCGGATCGAGCTGGTCCAGGAACCACATACGCTGCTGGCCGAACGAGAGCGCCAGTTCCCCGCCGCGCTCCACCGGCCGGATCGAGGGCTCCTCGGCGTCCGTCCCGGCCGAGCCGACCCGGGCGGCCAGCTCCGCGACCGTACGGGCGTGGAACAGCTCACCGACCGTCAGCTCGATGCCGAAGGCGCGCCGCAGCCGCAGCACCAGCCGGATCGCCAGCAGGGAGTGCCCGCCGAGTGCGAAGAAGTCGTCGTCGGCGCCGACCCGCTCCACCCCGAGGATCTCGCCCATCAGCTCGGCGACGGTCCGCTCGGCGGGGGTACGGGGTGCCGTCCAGGCCGTCCGGTCCGGTTCGTTCCGGCCCTCCGGCGACGGCAGCCGCCGGCGGTCCACCTTGCCGTTCGGCGTCAGCGGAATCGCGTCGAGCGCCACGGTGACCGACGGGATCATGCTCTCCGGCAGCCGGGTCGCCAGCAGGGCACGCAGCTCCTCGGACTCCGGGAGCGATGTCCCCGGGGCGGGTACGAGATAGGCGACCAGCTCCGTGTCCCCGGACTCCGGCCGGTGTGCGGTCACCACCGCGGCGGCGACCGAGGGATGGGCGGTGAGGGCGGCCTCGATCTCACCCGGCTCGATCCGGACACCCCGTACCTTCACCTGCTCGTCGATACGCCCGACGAATTCGAGCGCGCCGTCCTCGCGACGGCGCACCAGGTCCCCCGTGCGGTACCACCGCTCACCGGGGGCGCTCGGGAACGGATGCGGGGTGAAGCGGTCCGCCGTCAGATCTCCCCGGCCCGCGTAGCCGCGCGCCAGACCGGCCCCGGCGACACACAGCTCACCGGGGACACCCACCGGTACGAGCCGGTCCTCGGCGTCCACCACGAACGCGCGGACATTGGGCAGCGGACGGCCGATCGGGACGATCTCGGTCCGCTCGGTCCCGTCGTAGCGCCACGCGGTGGAGTCGATCGCGCACTCGGTCGGACCGTAGGTGTTGAACACCTCGACATCGACGGTGTCGCGCAGCCGCGCGCACAGCTCCGCGGGCAGCGGTTCGCCGGCCGAGCACACCAGCCGCAGCGCGGAGCACTCGCCGAGATCCGTCTCGGCCAGCAGCAGCCGCAGTACGGACGGGACGAGCTGAAGGACGGTCACATCGTGCTCGGCCACCGCGCGGACCATGACCGAGGGGTCGCGATGGGCCTCCTCGGGTGCCATCACCACCGTGCCGCCCGACACGAGCGGCGACAGGAACTCCCATACGGCGGCGTCGAATCCGATGGTGGTCTTCTGGAGCACCCGGTCGCCCGCGCCGATCCCGTACCGGTCCACGGACCACAGCACACGGTTGCTCATGCCGGCATGGGTGACGACCACACCCTTGGGCCGGCCGGTCGAACCGGAGGTGTACATGATGTACGCGGCATCGGCGGCTCCGACGGGCACCGGTGTCATGAGGCCCGCGTCCGCCGGCGCGCTCTCGCGCGCGGCGCTGTCGAGCGTCAGCACACGGGGATGGGCGGGCAGCCGGTCACGCAGCGACTCCTGGGTGAGCAGCACCTCGACACCGGCGTCCGAGACCATGAACGCCAGCCGCTCCGCCGGGTGTTCGGGCGCGAGCGGTACGTACACCGCCCCCGAGGCGAGCACCGCGAGCAGCGCCGTGACAAGGTCGGTGCTCCGGTGCAGCGCCACTCCGACGGGCGTACCGCGCGTGACCCCCAGGCTCCGCAGCCGCCGGGAGAGCGCGTCCACCCGCCGTGCGAGTTCCGCGTAACGGGTCTCCGTACCCCCGGACACCACGGCCACCGCGTCCGGTGTGGCCCGCGCCCGCTCGACGAACAGCTCGGACAGGGACCGGCCGGTGGTCACCGTCTCCGTACGGTTCCACTCGGCGAACCGCGACAGTTCGGAGTCGGGGACGATCTCCAGCCGCCGCACGGGTACGTCGGGCCGGTCGGCGGCATCCGTGAGCAGCCGCAGCAGTCCGGCCGCCATCCCCTCCATACGCGCCGCGTCGAACAGCGCCGTCGGATAGAGGAACTTCGCCTCCATCGAGCCGTCCGGACGCGCGGCGAGATGCAGCGACAGATCGAACGCGGAACTGGCCGTGGGCGAGTCGTACTTGGAGACCTCCAGACCGGGCAGCCGCAGCGGCCGGCGCCGGGCGTTGTGCAGCGCGAACCCCACCTGGAAGACCGGGTTGCGGGACGGGTCACGCTCCGGGGCCAGATCGGCGACAACCCGCTCGAACGGCACCTCCTGATTGCTGAAGTCGTCCAGCTGGCTGTCCCGGACGCGCGCCAGGAGCTCCACGAACGAGGGGTCGCCGGACAGATCGGTCCGCAGCACCACGGTGTTGAGGAACATACCGATCATCTGGTCCAGCTCGGCCTGGTCACGGCTGGCCAGGGACACCCCGACCGCCACATCGCGCCGGCCCGAGTACCGGGCCAGCAGCAGCTGGAACGCCGCGAGATAGGTCATGAAAGGTGTCGCGCCCGCGCGCCGGCCGACCTCGTCGACCCGCGCCGCGAGCGCGGCCGGCACCGTGAAGGACAGACTGTCCCCGGTGGGGTCCCACCGGGCCGGACGCGGCCGGTCGGTCGGCAGCTCAAGCGGATCGAGATCCGCCAGCCGCTCCCGCCAGTAGGCGCGCTGACGGTCCATCGACGCGGCGGACGCCTCGTAACTCTCGCGCTGCCACTGCGCGTAGTCGAGATACTGCACGGGCAGCGGTTCCAGCGGCGACGGCCCGCCCCCGGCGAACGCCGTGTAGAGCGTCTCGATCTCCTCCGCGAGCACACCCCACGACCAGCCGTCGAAGGCGATGTGATGCACGGTGATCAGCAGCGCGGTGTCGTCCGGGCCGAGATCCACCAGCGTCACCCGCCACGGCGGGCGCTCGCGCAGATCGATCGGCGTACGCAGCTCGCCGGCGCTCAGCTCGCGCAGCCGCGCGGGCCGTTCACCGGCCGGCAGCCCGGTGAGATCCACCAGGACGGGTTCCACCGGCCGCGGCGGGTCCACGATCTGGGCCCCGGTACCGGACTCCCCGTCGCGGTCCCCGTCCCCGTCTCCGTCCACGGAGACGTACCGCGTGCGCAGCACCTCGTGACGTACGGCGATCTCCGACAGCGCGGCCGTGAGCGCGCCGGTGTCCAGCGGCCCCCGCAGCCGGAACGCCTCGTGCAGCAGATACTCGGTCGTGGCTCCGGACCGTAGCTGATCGAGAAACCAGAGCTGTTCCTGTGCGAATGACAGCGGGTACGGGCCATCGCCGGTTGCCATCGGTCGCCTCCCAGAGTGAGAAGTAGGGGTTCACGGGACCGGGATGAGGTCACCCGGTGGTACGGAGCGGGACGCTCCGTGAAGGGAATACGCGGCGCTCACACCGGACCGGGGAGCGGCGCTCACACCGGACCGGGGAGCGGTGCTCACACCGGACCGGGGACCGCGTCCGACGGCTCGGCCATGGCGACGGCGATCTTCCGGGGGCCGGTGAACGGCTCACGGGCGTGCGACGCGAGCATGTTGTCCACCAGCAGCACATCGTCACGCTGCCAGTCGAAGCGCCGGAGCTCGGCGCGGTAGCAGCTCCGCAGATGGGCGACGACCTCGTCGGGGATGCGCTCGCCGTCACCGTAGAAGGTGTTGGTCGGCAGCTCGTCCTCGTCGAACATCTCCCGCAGGCCCGAGCAGATCTCCTCGGCCAGGGTGGTCACATGGAAGAACGAGAGATGGTTGAACCACACCTCCTCGCCGGTGACGGGATGCGTGTGCACGGCCTTCCTGCGGGCCCGGGTGCGCAGCCCGTTCGCACCCGTCCACTCCACCTCCACACCGTTGCGCGCGCAGTAACGGGCCACCTCGTCGCGGTCGTCGGTGTTGAACGCCTGCTGCCAGGGCACCCCGAAGCCCTCGATGAAGTTGCGCACCACCATCCAGCCGCGGGTGGCGAACTCCTCGCGTACGGCGGGATCGATGGCGCGCAGCACCCTGCGGGTGTCGGCGAGCGGGGTCGACCCCAGGGTCTCCGGGGGCCGTACACAGTAGAAGAACAGTGTCATCGGCCAGGTGGCCTGGTAGGAGTTCTCGTTGTGCAGGAAGATCTCCTCGCTCGGCGGATAGTCCGTCGATGTGTAGACCTGCCCCTTGATGGTGCTGCGGGGCGAGGAGCGCTCCGCGTAGGCGAGGGGCTCGCCCGACACCGCCCGCACCACGTCCTCGAACCCCTCGACCCCGCCGATGTCGAAACCGCGGAGCAGGACCGCGCCGTGCTCGCGCAGCCGCTCCCGGATGAACGGGCGGGCGTCGGGGAGGAATTCGGCCACCGGTGTGCCCGGTGTCCCGGTCGGCACGACGAAGGGAAGGGTGGACCCCGTGGCGGACGCCGTACCGGAGGCCGGTCCGGTGGGGCCGGGGGCGGACCGCCGTCCGGAATCCGCGCGGGCGGGCGGGGCTGGGGGTGCGGATGAGTTCGCATTCATGCGCCTCAGCCTCAGCGGCGGGCCGCGCCCGAACGAGAGAACAAGCGGCAGCACTGTCAGCAGCGCGCGTGCCCGCCACTCTGCGCTTTCTTCTCTGCAAGCCGCGCTGAACCACCGGCAGGCTCGCTTCCGTCGCCACGACCCTGTGGCGTCCATGACGCGACCGTGAAGCCGAGGAGGGCCGCCATGGCCGAGGAACACACCGACGAGCGTACGCACCAGGTCGTCGTGAACGACGAGGAGCAGTACTCCGTCTGGCCCGCCGACCGGGCGCTGCCGCTCGGGTGGCACGCGGAGGGCACCCAGGGCAGCCGGGCGGACTGCCTCGCCCATATCGGCACCGTCTGGACCGACATGCGCCCGCTCAGCCTGCGCCGCGAGATGGAGAAGGCCGCCCAGGCCTGAACCGCCCCGCCCAGGCCTGAACCGCCCCGCCCGTCCTGACCGCCCCGCCCGTCCTGACCGCCCCGCCCGTCCTGACCGCCGTACCCGTACCGGACCCGCTGGCCGAGGTGCCTGACTGATGAATATGCCAACGACCCCCGAACGAGGGCGTGTTGCGAAAGTCCCGCCCGGCCCGCGACGCCCGTACCGCGGTGGCATCAGCCGCGCCGCGGCGGGCGTGAACCCGTCCTCCGGGCGGACGGCGCCGCTTTCGCAGCACGCCCCGGATCTGCCGGGCCGGTACGCCGAAGGGCGCGTACCGGCCTCCGTGGGAGGGGATACGCGATGACCACCGTCGCCAAGTCCCCGCCCGACGGCCCGGTGACACCGCTCCACCGCAACCGTGACTTCATGCTGCTCTGGAGCGGTTCGGCCGTCTCCATCGTCGGCTCGACCGCCTCCACGGTCGCCTACCCCCTGCTCGTACTCGCCCTGACCGGCTCGGCGTCCGACGCGGGCATCGCCGGCTTCTTCGCCCTGCTGCCCACCCTGCTGTTCCAGCTTCCGGCCGGCGCGCTGGTCGACCGCTGGAACCGCAAACGGCTGATGATCTGGTGCGACGTACTGCGCTGCGTCGGGGCCGCGAGCATCGTGGCGGCGCTGGCTCTCGGCGAACTGCGCCTGGCGCACATCCTGTTGGTCGGATTCGCCGAGGGCACCCTCTCCGTGTTCTACGGGCTGGCCGCGCACGCGGCGGTTCCGAATGTCGTCGGCCCCGGCCAGTTGCGCCAGGCGCTGTCCCGTAACGAGGCACGCGGCCGGGCGGCCACCATGCTCGGTACGCCGCTGGGGGGCATCCTCTTCGGCGTGGGACGGTCCGTCCCGTTCCTGCTCGACGCCGTGTCCTATCTGGCGGCGCTGGTCAGCCTGCTGCTCGTCCGCAAGGACTTCGAGGCCGAGCGGACCACCCGGCGCACCGGCGGGATGGCCTCCCAGGTCTGGGAAGGGCTGGTCTGGCTCAAGGACCAGCCGTTCGTACGGGCCACGACCCTGCTGGTCGCGGGGAGCAACTTCCTCTTCCGCGCGCTCTTCCTGATCGTCATCGTGATGGCCACCGCCGCCGGGGCCTCGTCGGCCGGGATCGGTTTCATGGTCGGCGCCGCAGGCGCCGGCGGGGTGCTCGGCTCGCTCACCGCCACCTGGTTCGGCCGCAGATTCTCGCTGGCCGCCCTGGTGATCGGGGCCAACTGGGTCTGGGCGGTGCTGATGGGCGTCATCGTGTACGCCGACGATCTCGTGGTCCTCACGGCCGCCTACGCGGCGATGTGGTTCGTCGGGCCCGTCTGGAATGTCGCGGTCGGCAGCTACCAGCTCGCCATCACCCCGGACCGGCTGCGCGGCCGTGTCCTCGCGGCGACCAGCATGCTGTCCGCCGGAGCCCTGCCCATCGGCGCGCTCGTCGGCGGGCTGCTGCTGGACGCGGTGGGGCCGCGGCGGGCCGCCGCCGCCCTCGCCGTCTGGATGGTTCTGCTGGCCTGCGCCGCGACCTTCTCCCGCTCGGTACGGCGGAGCACCGCTGACTCGGTGGATTCCTGACAAGACCGGTGCACTACCAAGGAGGAACAACCGTGTTTCGCACGATGCTCGGAGCGCGACTCCCCGGGACGGGGACGAGACATGCTGCCGTCTGACACCGGATCCGTACGACCCGCCGGGGTGCTCGGCACCATCGGAGCGACGCCGCTGGTCGAACTGGCCAGGCTCGACCCGTCCAGAGCGTTCCGTACCTACGCCAAGCTGGAGGCGCACAACCCCGGCGGCAGTATGAAGGACCGGTCCGCGCTGGAGATGCTGCGCGAAGGCATCCGCGACGGCCGGATCGTCCCCGGGCGCTCGGTCGTGGTCGAGTCCAGCTCCGGCAATCTGGGCATCGGCCTCGCCCAGGTGTGCGCGTACTACGGGATCCGGTTCATCTGTGTCGTCGACCCCCGGACCAACCGCCAGAACGTGGCGATCATGCGGGCGCTCGGGGCCGAGGTGGAGGTCGTCAGCGAGACTGACCCGGCGACCGGGGAGTACCTTCCGGTCCGTATCCGCCGGATCCGTGAACTCACCAGTCTGATCCGGCACGCGTACTGGCCCGACCAGTACTCCAACCCGCTCAACCCCCGGGCCCATCAGAACACCATGGGAGAGATCGTCGAGAGCCTCCCCGGCGGACTCGACTACCTCTTCTGCGCGACCAGTTCGTGCGGCACCCTGCGCGGCTGCGCCGAGTACGTACGGGAGCACCGGCTGCCGGTGACCGTGGTCGCGGTGGACGCCGAGGGCAGCGCCATCTTCGGCAACCCCCCGGGCCCCCGGCTGATCCCCGGCCATGGCGCGGCGGTCCGCCCCGGCCTCTACCGCGACGGTCTGGCCGACCGGGTCGTCCATGTCGCCGACCTGGACTGTGTGGTCGGCTGCCGCAGGCTGGCGTCCCGCGAGGCGATCCTCGCCGGCGGCTCGACGGGCGCCCTGATCGCGGCCCTCGCGGCCATGAGCGAGCAGATCCCGGCGGGGGCGAATGTCGCGCTGATCCTGCCCGACCGGGGCGAGCGGTATCTCGACACGATCTACAACGACGACTGGGTCACCCGTCACTTCGGTGATGTGTCACACCTGTGGAAGGAGAAGAAGTCGGAGATGTCCGAGATGGGGGTGGCGCCATGCTGATCCTGGGAGCCGAGGACGTACACCAGGTCCTCGACGGCGCCGAGAAGGATGTCCTGGAGGCGGTCCGCCGGGCCTATGTGCTGCACGACCAGGGCCGTACGGCACTGCCGCACTCCGTCTTCCTGCGCTTCCCCGACGACCGGCGCAACCGGATCATCGGGCTGCCCGCCTATCTGGGCGACGAGACTCCGGTGGGCGGGGTCAAATGGGTCTCCTCGTTCCCCGGCAATGTGTCGGCCGGTCTGCGGCGCGCGTCGGCGGCGATCATCATGAACTCGATGGCCACCGGAATGCCCGAGGCGTTCGTGGAGGGCTCCGTGATCTCCGCGCGGCGCACCGCGGCGAGCGCGGCCCTGGCCGCCGCCACGCTCACGGCGCGGACACCCGACACCGGGGTCTCCCTGGTCGGCTGCGGGGTCATCAACTTCGAGGTGCTCCGTTTCCTGCGGGCGGCCCTGCCGGATCTGGCGGAGGTCACGCTGTTCGATCTGGACCAGGACCGCGCGCGTGCGTTCGCCGACCGCTGCGGCGGGCAGTGGCCCGATCTGAAGGTCTCCTCGGCCGGCACGGCGGACGAGGCGCTCGCCGCGCACCGTCTGGTCAGCCTCGCCACCACGGCCGCCACCCCGTATCTGACCACCGAGGCGTGCCGTCCCGGCACACTGGTCCTCCATCTCTCCCTGCGGGACCTCACCGCGGACTCCGTCCTCGCCGCGGTCAATGTGGTCGACGACGCCGACCATGTCTGCCGTGAGGCGACCTCGCTCCATCTCGCCGAGCAGCGGACCGGTGGCCGCGACTTCATCCAGGCGCCGATCGGCGCCGTTCTCGCGGACCCCGACGCGGGCCGGCGCGCCGAGGACCGGGTCACCGTCTTCTCCCCGTTCGGTCTGGGAGTCCTCGACCTCGCGGTCGCGGATCTGGTCCGCCGCCGGGCGGAAGCCCTCTCCCTGGGGACGCGGCTGCCCGGCTTCCTCCCGGCCCCCGACTGATCCGTGCGCGATCCGTGCGCGATCCGCGTGCGATCAGCGTGCGATCCGCGTACGCGATCTGTACGCACGATCCGTGCGTGACGACGAAACCCGCCTCCCCCGGGGCGGGTTTCGTACGTCATGACTCCGCCCGCCGCCGTCCCTTCCACCGGGTGCCGTGTCCCGATGGTGGCGCGGGCGGCGCGGATGCAGCGTGGTGCGTATGGCAGAGATCCCAGCCGTGGAGTCCGGCCCACGGGGGAAGGAGTCCCGGCCCCGGGGAGACCGGGCGAGCAGCCGTGACCTCGGTCTGCTGGCCGCCGTGGCGGGGGTCTACACGCTCGTTCAGCTCACGCTCTTCGTACCCGGCTCGGGGCTCGGCTGGGACGAGACGGTGTATGTCAGCCAGGTCGCCAGGGACGCGGAGGCCGCGTTCTTCAGCGCGCCGCGCGCCCGTGGCATCACCTTCCTCGTCGCACCGGTCACCCTGCTGACCCCGTCCGTCGGGGTGCTGCGTGTCCATCTGGCGCTGCTCTCCGGCGCTGGTCTCTTCTGCGCGCTCCTGGTGTGGCGCAGACTGCTGCCCGTACCGGTGCTCGCCGTCGCCGGCGCGCTGTTCGCCGGGCTGTGGATCACCGTGGTCTACGGACCGCAGGTCATGCCCAACCTCTGGGTCGCCCTCGGGGCGCTCTTCGCGGTCGGCTGCTTCCTGCGGGCCGCCCGCGACCGCTCCGACCGCCGCGCCCTGGCCGGACTCGGCGGGGGAGTCGCGTTCGTCGCGCTCATGCGCCCCTCGGACGCCCTCTGGCTCGCCCTGCCGCTGGGTATCGCCACGCTGCTGGTCCGCGCCTGGCGGCGGCCCGTCCTGCTGCTGGCGCTCGCGGCCGGTGCGGTTCTCGGCTGCGCGCCGTGGGTCGTCGAGGCGTACACCGCCTACGGCGGCCTCCTCGCGCGTCTGCGCCGTGCGAGCGAGATCCAGGGAGACCTCGGCTGGCACCTCGCCTTCGACGGCCATCTGCGCGCGCTCGACGGGCGGTTGCTGTGCCGCCCCTGCGATGTGCCGTGGCGGCGGCCGGTCACCGCCGTGTGGTGGTTCGTCCTTCCGCCGCTCATCGCGGGCGGTGTGCTGGCCGGTGTCCGGCTGCGGCGGCACGCCGTCGTCCTGGTGCCGGCGCTGACCGGTCTCGCGCTGGCGGTCCCGTATCTGCTGCTGATCGACTACGCCGCGCCCCGCTTCCTGCTCCCCGCCTACGCGCTGTTCGCGCTTCCGGTGGCACTGTGCCTGGTCCGTCTCGTCGGATCCGCCGGTCTCGTCGGATCCGCCGGTTCCGTCGGATCCGCACGGCCCGGCGGCCCGGCGCGCCCGCGCGTGCTGGTGGCGGCCGTCCTCGCGGTGGCGCTGACCGGGCATCTCGCGGTCCAGTACGCGGTACTCGACGGTGTCGCCGCCCGCAGCCGCGTCGGCCGGGTGGCGTTCGGCCGCGTGGCGGCGGAACTGGAGCGCCAGGGCGTCAGACCGCCGTGTGTGATCAGTGGTGCGGAAGCCGTCCGTATCGCCTTCCGCGCGGGCTGCGCCTCACGCCAGACCGGCGGACACGACGCCGCTGTCACCCCCGCCGGGCTGCTGGCCGAGGCCCGCGACCGGCCGGTGGCCGTCGTGGTGGCGGGGAAGGACGAGCCACCCCCGTACACACGCGGCTGGCGGCTCCGGCGGCTGCCGGACCTGCCGGACGGGCGCGACTGCCGCGCCTATCTCTCCCCGTCCACCCGTCCCGCCCCCGGAAGGCCGCCGGAAGGCGAACCGCGCCTGTCAGTAGGCGCCCCGGCATTCGAGGATCCGTCTCGGGTTGTCGACCAGCATGGTGGTGATCTGCTCCTCGGTGACGCCCCGTTGGCGCAGCGCGGGCAGCACCTCGCGGAAGATGTGCAGATAGTGCCAGTTCGGCAGGAGGACGGGCAGATCGCGCATCGGGAGCCAGTCGAGATAGCACGACGCGTCGTGCGCCAGCACGATCCGGTCGGTGTATCCCCGCGCGCACAAGGCGGCGACGGTGTCCACCCGCTGTTCGAACGGCAGCAGTACGTCGAGGCCGAAGCGGTCCATACCGAGGAAGGAGCCCCGGTCGGCGATCGACATCAGATAGTCCAGGTCGGCGGTGTCGCCGCAGTGGCCGATGACCACCCGGGTCAGATCCACCCCCTCGGCGGCGAACAGGTCCTGCTGCTCGATGCCACGACGGGACTGCGCGTGGGTGTGCGTGAGGATCGGTACGCCGGTGGCCCGGTGCGCCTGCGCCACCGCCCGCAGGACCCGCTCCACACCGGGGGTCACCCCGGGCGCGTCCGTCGCGCATTTGAGGATGCCGGCCTTCACCCCGGTGTACGCGATGCCGTCGGTGATGTCGGTGACGAACATCTCCACCAGGGGGTCGTCACCGCCGAGCAGTGTGCCGGGACCGCGCAGGCTCAGAAAGTGCGGGACGTCCTCGTAGGTGTAGAGCCCGGTCGCCACGACGATATTGAGGTCGACCCGCTCGGCGACCTTCTGGATCCGCGGGATATGGCGGCCGAGGCCGATCACCGTCGGGTCGACGATGGTGGAGACGCCCGTGGCGGCGAGTTCGTTCAGCCGCCGCACCGCCTGGGGCACCGCCTCGGCCTCATGGAACCCCGCGCGCTCGGGATGGTTGGCGATGAACTCGGGGTTGAGGACGAAGATGTGCTCGTGCATCAGGACCTGGCCCAGTCCGCCGACCGGCACGGGTCCACGGACGGTGTTCACCTCGGCCGTGGAAGAGACGGTTTCGTGCAGCATGTCGGGCTCCCGCATCACGCGTGGGCGCACGGCGATCGGCCGCGCTGGGACGGACTGGAGGGGCTGGGCTCACCTGGCCCGGCCGGTCCTCCGGCGGAGCCGCCCGTCGTGGACACCCTCCACCTCTGTGAGACGCGATGGGCTCACGAGCACCCTCGGTACAGATTTGCCGCTGCCGCCGACCGTGTGAAGGCGCATCCTCCCGGCGCTAGGCGCACACGGTCCTGTCACCGAACACATGGAAGCGCCCCCTGCTTCAGCGGCACCCCCGCCCCGCCGACCGCGCGCCTCTCGTGAGCCGACTCCGGCCTCCGAGTACCCCGTCCGCGCCGGATCAGCGCCTCAAGGCGTGCGCGGGCGTCCGTGCGGGAGACGCCGATACGCTCGGCCAGGATCCGGCCGGCTTCGGCCGCCGTGACGACGAATCGCCGAGAGGCTCCGAGTCCGTCCCTCCCCGGGGGCGCGCGCGGGGCCCCGACCGCCCCGGAAGGCCCGCTGATGACCACGACAAGCTTGCAGGCAGACCGACTCGACCGGGCCAGGGAGGCCGCGTCCGCCGCCGGGATCGACGCCCTGCTGGTGTCGCCCGGCGCCGATCTGCGCTATCTCACCGGCTATGACGCGCAGCCGCTGGAGCGGCTCACCTGTCTCGTCCTGCCCGTCGGGGGCGAGCCGTTCCTGGTCGTACCGGCCCTGGAGAAGCCCGCCGCCCAGGCGTCACCCGCCGGGCGCCTCGGGATCGAGATCACCGGCTGGAACGAGACCGACGATCCCTACGCCCTGATCGCCGCGCGGCTGCCGCGCGCCCTGACCCGGGTGGCCCTCGACAACCGGATGTGGACCGAGAAGTCACTGGCCTTCAGGGCCGCGCTGCCGGGGGCCGGACAGGTGCTCGCGGGTGATGTGCTGTACGCGCTGCGGGCCCGCAAGTCCCCGGCTGAGGCCGAGGCGCTGCGGCGCGCCGGGGCGGCGATCGACCGGGTGCACTCCCGGATGGGCGAGTGGCTGCGCCCCGGCCGTACCGAGCGTGAGGTGGGCCGCGACATCGCCGACGCGATCATCGCGGAAGGGCATGTCCGGGTGGACTTCGTGATCGTCGGCTCCGGACCGCACAGCGCCAGCCCGCACCACGAGCTGTCCGACCGGGTGATCGAGGCGGGCGACCCGGTGGTCGTCGACATCGGCGGTACCACCGAGGAGGGCTACTGCTCCGACTCCACCCGTGTCTACGCGCTGGGCGAGCCGCCCGAGGAGTTCCGCCGGGCGTACGAGGTGCTGCTGCGCGCCCAGCGCGCCCAGACCGACGCCGTACGGCCCGGCCTGCGCGCCCATGAACTGGACGCCATCGGCCGCGATCTGATCAGCGAGGCCGGGTACGGCGCGTACTTCATCCACCGGACCGGTCACGGCATCGGACTGGAGAGCCACGAGGAGCCCTACATCGTGGCCGGCAACCAGCTTCCGCTGGAGCCCGGGATGGCCTTCTCCATCGAGCCGGGCATCTATCTGCCCGACCGCTACGGGGCCAGGATCGAGGACATCGTCATCTGCACCGAGGACGGCGGCGAGCGGCTCAACCGGACCGGCCGTGAACTCGTCGTCCTCACCTGACTTCTCCGGCCGTCCCGGCTTCCCGGCCGTGGAACAGGCGGGTTGTACGCGGCGCCGCGCTGTGGTTACCTGACGTCATGACGCTTCGGCTCGTGACCCGCCGCCACGTGGACTACGGGCGTGTCACCAGCACGGGCTGTCACATCGCACACTGACGCCGTGCTCCGGGCGGCACAGCCGCCGTCCCACCGGCCGCTGTGTCCCCCGGACCCGCCGTTCCGCCACGGCACGCCCCGCACCGCCCCGCGTGTGTGCGCCCCCGTGCGCCGTCGCCGTACGTACCCTCCGTCCTGCGGGTCTTCTCGCGACGCCCTGCTCCCGTCGTTCCCACCCTCTTGTTCCTCATCCCTTTGCCGCACTCCCTCGCCCGATTCCGCCCGTTCGGCCCGCGCTCCGCCCGGCAGTCCAGCCGTACCGCACCAGGGAGAACCATGAGCCAGCCCGCCCAGCCCAGCCAGCCCATCGATTCCGTCACCGCGGGGCACACCCCCGAAGACGTCTCCGACGGCCCCGACACGTCCGCCTGGTCCTTCGAGACCAAGCAGGTGCACGCGGGCGCCGCGCCCGATCCCACCACCGGCGCGCGGGTGGTGCCGGTCTACCAGACCACCTCGTTCGTCTTCCGCGACACCCAGCACGCGGCGGACCTCTTCTCGCTCGCCGAGCCGGGCAATATCTACACCCGGATCCACAACCCCACCCAGGACGCGTTCGAACAGCGGATCGCCGCGCTCGAAGGCGGTGTCGCCGCGGTGGCGCTGGCGTCGGGACAGGCGGCGGAGACACTGGCGATCCTCACGCTCGCCTCCGCCGGGGACCACATCGTCTCCAGCACCTCGCTCTACGGCGGGACGTACAACCTCTTCCGCCACACGCTGCCGAAGTTCGGCATCGAGGTGAGCTTCGTCGACGACCCGGACGATCTCGACGCGTGGCGGGAGGCGATCCGGCCGAACACCAAGGCGCTGTTCGCCGAGACACTGGGCAATCCGCGCGGCAATGTCCTGGACGTCGAGGGCGTCGCCGGGGTCGGGCACCGCGAGGGAGTCCCGCTGATCGTCGACAACACCGTGCCGACCCCCTATCTGCTGCGGCCCGTCGAGCACGGCGCGGACATCGTCGTGCACTCGGCGACGAAGTTCATCGGCGGGCACGGCACCACCATCGCCGGTGTGGTGGTGGACGGCGGCACCTTCGACTTCGGCGCGCACGCCGAGCGTTTCCCCGACTTCAACGAGCCCGACCCGAGCTACCACGGACTGCGCTACTGGCCGGCCCTGGGCCCGAGCGCGTTCGCGGTCAAGCTGCGGGTGCAGCTCCTGCGGGACATCGGGCCCGCCCTGTCGCCGCTGTCGGCGTTCCTGCTCCTCCAGGGAGTGGAGACGCTGTCGCTGCGCATCGAGCGGCATTCGGCCAACGCCCAGGCGCTGGCCGAGTGGCTGGAGCAGCGGGACGAGGTCGCCGCGGTGCACTATCCCGGACTGCCGTCCAACCGCTGGTACGAGGCCGCCCAGCGGTATCTTCCGCGTGGCGCGGGCGCGGTGCTGGCCTTCGAGCTGCGCGACGGTGTCGAGGCGGGCAAGCGCTTCGTCGACGCGGTCGAACTGTTCAGCCATCTCGCCAATATCGGTGATGTGCGCAGCCTCATCATCCACCCCGCCTCGACCACCCACAGCCAGCTCGACGCCGGACAGCTGGCCGCGACCGGCACCTCGCCCGGTCTGGTGCGGCTGTCGGTCGGCATCGAGAATCTCGCCGACCTCAAGGCCGACCTGGAGGCCGGCTTCCGCGCGGCGAAGGGCGCGTCCTGAACACCAGGACCGATACGGGTCCCCCGCCCCGGGGGCCGCTGCCCCCGGGTTCCGCCCCTCCTGGCCCCATTCCGCCGGGTGCCGTTCCTCCGGGTCCGGTCCCTCCGGGTTCCGTCCCCCTTCCGCCGGCCACCGGTGCCTGGCGGGAGGGGGACCCGCCGGGCCGCCGCGCGTGGTGGACCGGGGCGAAGCCACTCGTCCTGGAGTCGGGTGCCGAACTGCCGGGAGTCCGTATCGCCTACGAGACCTGGGGCGAGCTCGCCCCGGATGCCTCCAACGCGGTCCTGGTGCTGCACGCCCTGACGGGGGACAGCCATGCCGCGGGCCCGGCGGAGCCCGGACATCCCACGCCCGGCTGGTGGGACGCGCTGATCGGGCCGGGCCGGGCCCTGGACACCGACCGCTGGTTCGTCGTCGCGCCCAATGTGCTGGGCGGCTGCCAGGGCAGCACAGGGCCCTCCTCGGCCGGGCAGGACGGACGGCCCTGGGGCTCCGCCTTCCCCCGGCTGACCCAGCGTGACCAGGTGGCCGCCGAGACGGGCCTCGCCGACGAACTGGGCATCGGGCGCTGGGCGTTGGTGCTCGGCGGCTCGATGGGCGGTATGCGGGCCCTGGAGTGGGCCGTCTCCTTCCCCGAGCGCACCGGCGCGCTGATGCTGCTCGCCACGACGGCGAGTGCGAGCGCCGAGCAGATCGCCTGGGCGACCATCCAGGCACGCGCGATCCGGTCCGACCCGTTCTGGCGCGGCGGCGACTACCACGACGCGGGACCGGGGCATGGTCCGCACAACGGGCTGGGGCTGGCCCGCCGGCTCGCCCATGTCACCTACCGCAGCGAACCCGAACTGCGTGTCCGGTTCGGACGTGCGCCACAGGGCGCGGAAGATCCCCGTCAGGGCGGCAGATACCAGGTGGAGTCCTATCTCGACCACCACGCCACCAAGCTCGTACGACGCTTCGACGCGGGCAGCTATGTCGTGCTCACCGAGGCGATGAACGGTCATGACGTGGGACGGGGGCGCGGCGGTACGGCCGCCGCGCTGCGCGGGATCACCGCGCCGACACTGGTGGCGGGCGTCGACTCGGACCGGCTCTACCCGCCGTCCCAGCAGGAGGAGCTGGCCGCGGGTATCCCGGGCGCGGACCGGTCGCGGGTGATCGAGTCGCCGTACGGGCACGACGGCTTCCTCATCGAGACGGACCAGGTCGGCGCGCTGGTACGGGAGTTGACCGGCGCGAGCGGACCCGGACCAAGGGTCTAGGACGGCGCGTGGACGCCCCCGCGGGTCGGTGGCGGGGGCGTCCCTCCGTCGTGGGATCAGGGCGGGATCAGCAGTACTGCGCCTGTTTGCCGATGGAGCGGTACATGCAGTCCGCGTTCTCCAGCAGCTGGAACACCGCGTCCCGGTTCCTGCTCGTCTCGCGGTCGATCACCTCGTCGGGCGGGTAGAAGCCGCCGCCCGAGTTCGACGACGGGTACATCTCGAAGGTGTACGAGAAGATCTTGTACGTACCCCACAGCCAGTCGTCGATCGAGCCGTCCGTGATGTAGAGATCACTGGCCTGCTCAGGGGTGTAGCCGTTGCTCGCGGCCATCTTCTGGCCGACGGTCGCGAAGGCGTTGCGGTCGTCCACCGTCATACCGGTCGTGGTGTCCGCGGTGGTGTAACCGAAGGGCCAGAGCACCAGTTCGCTGTAGGTGTGGAAGTCGATCCCGGCCTTGATCTGCTGCACGCCGCCGAGGACCCGGCCGCGTACGAAGTTCGCCACGACCCGCACCTCGGGCGCGGACTCACCGGCGCTGCCCCGGTAGGTGTCCGAGGACGGGCTGCCGGAGGAGCCGCCGCAGCAGCCCCACCGGTACGCCCAGTTGCGGTTGAGGTCCGTACCGATCGCGCTGGAGCCCGAGTTGGGCTGACGGTTCTTGCGCCAGCTCCGGTACGAGCCGGTCGCGACGTCGTACTCACCGCCGTCCGGGTTGACGTCCGGGATGATCCAGATCTCACGGCTGTTGACGAGATTGGTGACCCGTGAGTCCGTCCCGTAGTCGGAGGTCAGCTCCTTGAGCAGATACAGCGCCATCTCCACGGTGAGGTGCTCACGCGCGTGCTGATGGTGGGTGAAGAGGACCTCGGGCTCGTTCTCGTCGGTGGCGACATTGTCGCTGATCTTGAGGGCGACGATGTTCCGGCCCTGGTACGAGGTACCGATCACCCGCTGGCTCACCAGGCCGGGGTACGCCGCGACGACACCGCTGATCTCGCTCGTCATCTCCGCGTAGTTGTGATAGCGGGAGTCGGCGGTGGGGAAGTCGAACGGCTCGACGACACCGTTGAGGGTGCGGTCGGGGACGGCGCCCAGCAGTGTGGGCTCATAGCCGAGCGCGCGGAGCTTCTTCGCCTGCGCCGGGTCGGCGGAGACGACCACGGTCTCGCTGTCCGACTCGTCGATCGTCACACCGGTCCTGGCGAGCGCGGTACGGGTCGCGGAGGTGGCGTGCATATGGATCTCGTACTGCCGGATGTCCTCGTCGGCCGCCGTGGCCCTGGCGGCGGCGGACGGAGGAGCCGAATCGGCGTTGGTGGCCGTGGCGGTCACGCCGAGGGCGAGGGTCAGCAGGGCGGCCAGGGTCGCTGTCCGTCTGCGGCCGGTGCCGCCGCTCGCGCGTGTTCGGAGCCGCATGAAGTCTCCCGGGTGTGGAGGTGTGGGGGGTACTGCTGCGACGCGCCCTGTGCGGGATGGGTGAAGTCGGGCCGTCCGGGGTCATCCTGAGGGCATGACATGAGCCGGTCAAGAGTGCCGAATCGGCGTACCGTACGGGCCCGCTCGCGGCGGCTCCCGCCACCCGGTGAGCGGTACGGGGGCGGGAGCGCGTCGCGGCCGGACGTCCGGCTCCGGAGGTTCCGGGACCGGGACCGGAGCGGGGTTGGAGGTGGACGTGGGGGTGGACGTGGGGTCGCGGCCGGGGTCAGAAGTCGAAGACCGCGCCGCTTCCGCTGTCCTTGGCGCACAGGTTGCCGAAGGTGTGCAGATACGAGAAGCGCTTGCCCTCCCAGACACCCTCGGCCGTCACGGTCACCGGATTCCACTCCTTGCTGCACACGGCGCGTGAGCCCCGGGTCGTGATGGTGTCCAACTGGGCTCGGGCGGCGCGCAGTTCCGCACAGGCACCGGTCGCGTCCGGATGGGTGCCCGATGCCGTGGGCGCGCAGTTCAGGGTCACGGCGCGCAGCACCGTACCGGTCGTGGTGTTGTCTCCCGCCGTGATGCCGAGCACCAGGGCGGACGGGGCGTACAGACCCTCCGCGCCGGTCTGTGCCGCGCTCGCCGCGCCGGTGCCGGGCAGGGTGGTGAACGCCAGTGCGGTGGCCGTGAGCGCCAGACCTCTTGCGATGGACCGCATGCAAACACTCCTTGGGTCGAGGGGATCGGTAAAACGCAGGCAGTCTTGCCCGCCCGGACCCGGAATGCGCGGCGCCACCACCAAATCTCGTCGCTCCGAGTGACGGCGCCACCGCGGGTCGACGTCACCCGATCGGCTTCGACCTCTGGGGGAAGTGGCTCTGGGACTCGACCGAAAAAAGCCGCGTCCCGCATTTGATCAAGTAATACGAAGGCCGATGAACTATTTGAGCCATCGATTGTAAGAACTGCTCATTGAGCCTCCTCGCAGCCCGCCGGCTCCGGCCGGCGGGCCGGTGGACCGGAGGATCAGACGTTGGGCACCTTCAGCCTGTCCCAGCTCGTTCTGCCGGGGATGCCGTCGGCGGCGCTGCCCGTGTAGCCGAGCTTGCGCTGCCAGGCGGTGTACGACGCGCGGTCCGCGTCCGACCACGCCGGTCCTGGCCCGACCTCGTACCGTCCGCACCCCTCCGCCACCAGCCGCTTGCCCATCGCCGTGATGATCGCGCTGCGCCGGCCGGCCGCAAAGAAGGCGGCCCCGGGGAACGGTTCGTATGCCGCCGGGGGCTTCGGCGCCGGGGGCTTGGGGGGAGTGGTGGGGGCGGCGGCGAGCCGGTCCTTGATCCGCTCGCGCATCGATTCCATGGTGAAGCCGCGCGGATCCACCTTCCCCGGCTGCCACTCCTTGTGTCCTATCACCGAGCGGTGACTCCAGCCGTGCGCACGGCATATCGCCGCCGCGGCCTTCTCGACCGCCTCCAGCTGGACGGCCGGCCATGGGTCCTTGCCGTCGCCCAGATTGACGCACTCGAAGCCGTAGAAGTACCGGTTGCCGTCGGTGTTGGCCTCGTTGTCGGCGGGCAGCGCCGATTCGGCGATCACGGCGCGCAGGACCTCGTCATCGCCGAGCCCCGCGTGGTTGGCCCGTCCGTTGCCGACGAGATGGACCGAGCCGTCCTTGGCGATGACCCCGTGGCACAGCGGGCCCGGCAGGGTCGAGTGGCCGTTGTAACACAGCTCGACGGAGCTCGCCGTGCCCGAGGTGACGGTGTGATGGATCATCACTCCGTGCAGCGGCCCCCACGGACCCTTGTGATTGCGGTTGTGCGTACGCCAGCTCCGGTGCTCGACGACTTCCAGTCCTTCGTCGCGGAGGGCCTTGAGGAGTTTCGCGGCGGTCAGAGGCGTTGCCATGGTGGTGCTCCTTCCCAGGTGCGATGCGCCGATTCTGCCGCTCCCGGCGCGTCCCGCCACACCGCCCACGCCGACGGCCGCCCACGCCGAGGGCCTTCCCCGTCGTCACCGGACGAGGAAGGTGACCGCCGTACAGGTGCCGCTCGCCGCTCCCACGGCCAGAACGGCCGCCGCCACACAGCGTGTTCTGAGCCGGCGGTAGCGCCCCGCGTACTCGTCACGCAGTTCGGCGGCACGCTCCGAGACATGGACGAGTGTCGCCCTGGAAAGTGCCAGCCGGTCCGCGGCATAGGCCCGTTCCACGTCCTCGCGCTGGGCCGTCGTCAGCCAGGGCAACCGCTCGCAGAAGCGCGAAGCCCGGGTACGGGCGTCCCCGACCTCGGCGCTCCACAGGAGATAGCCCTCGAGCCGGACAAGACCAAGGGCGCTCTCCTGGTCGGGCTCCACGTATTCCTCCTCGCTCCGATACGGCTTCCTGCCCGCGTGCCTGTACGGCTTCCTGCTCGCGTGCCTGTACGGCTTCGCGCGCGCCGTCCTGACGGGTACGAGCGCCGGCCCCGGACCGGCGGGACTTCCCGCCCGTGGCCGGCGCTTGTTCCTACTTCTGGTTGTCCCCGGGTGCCACGGTCGTGGAGTCGCCGTGCCGGTTCATGGCCTCGTCGAGTGTCCGGATGGCCGGGTAGTGCAGATCGAACGCCGGGGATTCCGAGCGGATCTTCGGCAGGGTGAGGAAGTTGTGCCGCGGCGGCGGGCAGGAAGTCGCCCATTCGAGTGAACGCCCATAGCCCCACGGGTCGTCCTCCTCGACCTTCTTGCCGTACTTGGCGGTCTTCCAGACGTTGTAGAAGAACGGCAGCATCGACAGACCGAGGACGAACGAGGCGATGGAGGAGACGGTGTTGAGCATGGTGAATCCGTCGGAGGCGAGATAGTCCGCGTACCGGCGCGGCATTCCCTCGGCGCCCAGCCAGTGCTGGACGAGGAAGGTGCCGTGGAATCCGACGAAGAGCGTCCAGAAGGTGATCTTCCCGAGCCGCTCGTCGAGCATCTTGCCGGTGAACTTCGGCCACCAGAAGTGGAATCCGGCGAACATCGCGAACACCACGGTGCCGAAGACGACGTAGTGGAAGTGCGCGACCACGAAGTACGAGTCGGAGACATGGAAGTCCAGCGGCGGCGAGGCCAGCAGGACACCGGTGAGCCCGCCGAAGAGGAAGGTGACCAGGAAGCCGATCGACCAGAGCATGGGTGTCTCGAAGGAGAGCGAGCCGTGCCACATGGTGCCGATCCAGTTGAAGAACTTCACCCCGGTCGGTACCGCGATCAGGAAGGACATGAAGGAGAAGAACGGCAGCAGCACACCGCCGGTCACGAACATGTGGTGCGCCCACACCGTGATGGACAGACCCGCGATCGAGATGGTCGCCCCCACCAGCCCGATATAGCCGAAGACCGGTTTACGGCTGAAGACGGGGATGGTCTCCGTCACGATGCCGAAGAACGGCAGGGCGATGATGTACACCTCCGGATGGCCGAAGAACCAGAAGAGGTGCTGCCAGAGCAGGGCACCGCCGTTGGCCGCGTCGAAGACGTGCGCGCCGAACTTACGGTCCGCCTCCAGGGCGAGCAGCGCGGCGGCCAGCACGGGGAAGGCGAACAGCACCAGCAGGGCGGTCAGCAGCACGTTCCAGGTGAAGATCGGCATCCGGAACATCGTCATACCGGGGGCACGCATACAGACGATCGTGGTGATGAAGTTGACCGAGCCGAGGATCGTGCCGAAACCGGAGAAGGCCAGACCCATGATCCACAGATCACCGCCGACACCGGGCGAGTGGACCCCGTCGGTGAGGGGGGAATAGGCGAACCAGCCGAAGTCGGCGGCGCCGTTGGGGGTGAGGAAGCCCGCGACCACCATGAGCGAGCCGAACAGATAGAGCCAGTACGCGAGGATGTTCAGCCGGGGGAAGGCGACATCGGGCGCGCCGATCTGGAGCGGCATGATCCAGTTGGTGAACCCCGCGAACAGCGGTGTCGCGAACATCAGCAGCATGATCGTGCCGTGCACCGTGAACGCCTGGTTGAACTGCTCGTGCGAGATGATCTGGATGCCGGGACGGGCCAGCTCGGCGCGCATGAAGAGCGCCAGCACGCCGCCCATGATGAAGAACCCGAACGACGTGACCAGATAGAGCGTGCCGATCGTCTTATGATCTGTGGTGGTCAGCCATCCGACGATGACAGTGCCCGGATGCTTGCGCCGTACCGGCACCTCGTTCTCATAGGCGTCCTCGGCCTCGGCCGACTCTTCCGTGCCTGTCGTCGTCACTGCAACGTTCCTCCGGTCAACGCCTGGGGTGGGGACTCGGCAAGCAGCATGGCGTCGCTTTCACCGGCGCGGCGCGACCACTTCCTTCCCGGCGCGTCGTGCGGACCGCCGAAGAGCCTGTCGCGGGCGCGTAACTCCCGGGCCACGGCGGCGAACCCGGTCATCGGTCCCGGTGCCTCTTCCGTCAGCCGTCGCGACATGACTTTCACCCGATAGGGCGGACGGCGTATGCCGGTGCCACCGTGTGCGCCTCGGCGCCCATGTCCGATCCCGGCGTCGACCCACTGTCACCGTGACGTCACTCTGAGTGTGTATCTCCTCGTTGTCTTGGGGTGTTCGGCCTCGCGTATGCCCCGCTGGGTGGCGGCGACGACGGGTGCGAACAGGCTTGCGTTTAACAAAAACCGACAAAGCGCGCAGAATGGACTGGGCGCGACTCGGTGTCGCGCATCGCGGTCTGACTTGCGGCGAACGAAGGAGGCGAGTCGTATGGCCGACGTCTCACATGCGAGGGGGGACCTTGCCGGTCATCCCGATGTCCCCGAGATGCAGGAGCGTTACGCGCGCATGCTCGGTGGACGCGATGTGGCACTCGTGGACGGACCGGTGTTTCTCGTCGGTCTGTACTGCGCGCTGTCACCGTGGATCCTGCACTTCTCGAACACTCAGCGATCGCTGACGGTCCACAACCTGATCATCGGCATCGCGATCGTCGTGCTGGCGCTCGGCTTCACCAGGGCGCCGGCCAGGATGTACGGGCTGAGCTGGGCCATGTGCCTCCTGGGAGTGTGGCTGATCGTGTCTCCGTGGGTGGTGGGAAGCGGCCCCGACAAGGGCATCATCTGGAGCAATGTCGTCATCGGCGCTCTCACCTTCCTGCTCGGTCTGCTGTGCGCGGCCGCGGCGATGAAGAGTGGCAAGCGCCGGTTCGGCAGCACGGAGGAGAACCGGCTCGGGCCCACGCAGGAAGGGCGGCTCGGGTCTACGCAGGAGGGTCGATACGGGTCTACGCAGGAAGGCCGATTCGGACCCCCACAAGCGAAATGAGGTGACCGACAGGCGAACCTCCCTCTACGATCGGCGGCATGCGCGGCTCCGGGGGACTGCTGAACGTCGTTGACGTGGAAGCCACTTGCTGGGACGGGACGCCTCCGGTCGGCGCGGTCAGCGAGATCATCGAGATCGGACTGACCGTCGTCGACCTCGACGCGGGGGAGCGGATCGAGCGGCACCGTGTGCTCGTACGGCCCGTGCGGTCCAAGGTCAGTGACTTCTGTACCGAGCTGACCGGCCTGACCCAGGCCGAAGTGGACACAGGCCTCGGCTTCGCCGAGGCCTGTCGTCTGCTCGCGGTGGAGCACTCGGCCGGGCTGCGCCCCTGGGCGAGCTGGGGCGACTACGACCGGCGCCAGTTCGCCAGGCAGTGCCGGACCAGCAGTGCCACGTACCCCTTCGGGGAGCGGCACACCAACGCCAAACTCGTCTTCACCGCGGCACACGGACTGCGCACACGGCCGGGGATGGCCCAGGCGCTGCGCATCGCGGGACTTCCGCTGGAGGGCCGGCACCACCGTGGCGACGACGACGCGTGGAACATCGCCGCGCTGATCCTCACACTCGCACGCCGGGGCGAATGGCCCTGAGCGGGACGCTCTTCCCCGGACGGTGAGACGCGTGTCGGTCCAGGACGGGCGACACGCGTGTCGGTCGAAGGGCGGCTCTCCGGTGCCCGGGTACGCTGCACGCGCCGCCAACGCCCCCTCTCCGGGGGACACGCGAGGCGGGACAGCGCCACGCGCGTCAGCACCCGTACGGCTACGGCCACGCACATCCGGGAGACCCCCATGGAAACCGGCGAATCCGGCCCGTCGCGCCGTGCGTTACTGCGCACCGGGGCGTATCTCGGCGCCACGTCCCTCTCGGTCGCCACGGCCTCCGCCGTCGCACGGGCCGGTGAACGGCGTGGCACCGTCCGTCCCGTCCCGGACTGGATCCCGGCCAGCGCCTCCAACTACACCGTGTCCAGCCGCCCTTCGGCGTATCCGGTCGAGTTCGTCATCGTCCATGTGACACAGGTGTCGTTCCAGAACGCCAGGAAGATCTTCCAGAACCCGGCCAAGAAGGTCTCCGCGCACTACATGGTCGCCTCGGCGGACGGATACACCGCCCAGTTCGTGCGCGAGAAGGACATCGCCTGGCACGCGGGCAACTGGGACTACAACACCCGCAGTGTCGGAATCGAGCACGAGGGCTGGGTGGACCGGCCCAAGTACTTCACCGACGCGCTCTACGAGTCGTCCGCGGCGCTGACCGCCGCTGTCTGCGACCGGTACGGCCTGCCGAAGGACCGGGACCATGTCATCGCGCACAGCGAGGTCCCGGGTGCCACGCACACCGACCCCGGGCGGTACTGGAACTGGGACCGCTACATGGAACTGGTCAACCGCTGATCCGCGGTGGCGCGGCCGGAATATCGCCTCGGCCGCGCCACCGCGCGCTCGGTGCTCTGCTGAGCGGTCGCCGTGAGCCGCTACTCCCACTCCACCGTCAGCGTCGCGTCGGCCCCCGACCTCAGGAAGACGTACGCCGTCGACGCCGGCGCGTTGAGCAGACGCAGCCGTGCCTGGGTGACGCCCGTACGGTTCACCGCGGTGAAGTCGCCGGACGCCTTGGTGCCCGAGGAGAAGGCGCCGAACTCCGCCGCCGCACTCACCGAGGCGGCCGCGGCCCAGTCGTCCGTGCCCGTCGTGCAGGACGCGCCGAAGCAGCCGGTCCTGATGTCCAGCACCAGCCGGTTGCCCGACGCCCACGGGTCACCGGCGCCGCTGGCGCGCGCCACGGTCACATACGCCCGCTTCACCGTCGCCCCGTCCGGCAGGGACGAGGTGTCGAACGAGAAGAGGGCGCGGTTGTGCAGCGCGTCCGTACCCCGTCCGACCGCCACACCGAGGCTGCCTTCGAGTGTGCCGACGGAGGGACCCCCGCCGGTCGCCGACGCCTTCACATAGCCGTCGTCCGCGCCCAGGCTCGGGAACACCGCGGTACGCGGCGGCTCTTCCTCCCCGGGATCTCCCGGATCGCCGGGATCCCCCGGCTCCTCGGGCGTTCCGCCGCCGCCCAGACCCCAGAACTGCCCGATGCGGTACGAGGCGCAGAGGTTGACGTCGAGGATGTACGCGCCCGCGGTGCCGCACTGCTCCGCCCCCGTGCCCGGGTCGACCGGCTGGCCGTGCCCCATGCCGGTGAGCGAGTACGTCTCCACCACCGCCCGTCCCGCGCCGTCGCGGTACACCGCGTGCGGATGGCCGGCCACGGTGTCGGTGGTGTCGGCCGTGGCGTCCGTGCCGTGGACGGCGGTCCACTGCTCCACGGTCTCCCTCATATTGGCGGGGACGACCGTCGTGTCATTGGTGCCTTGCCAGACCGAGACCGAGGGCCTCCGCCCGGTGTAACCGGGGTACGCGCCACGGACCTTGTCCGCCCAGGCGGCCGGTGTCAGATTCGTTCCCGGGTTCATACAGGTGTAGGCGGCCAGCACACTGGTCGCGCAGGCGTAGGGCAGTCCCGCCACCGGCGCTCCCGCGCTGAAGACGTCGGGGTAGGCGGCGAGTACGACATTGGTCATCGCCGCCCCCGCGGAGAGCCCCGTCGCGTACACCCGTGCCGCGTCACTGCCCAGATCGGTCTTCATCCGGTCCGTCATCTGCTTGATCGACAGGGCCTCGCCCGCGCCCCGCCCGATGTCCCCGGATTCGAACCAGTTGAAGCAGGAGTTGAGATTGTTCCCGGACTGCTGCTGCGGCAGCAGAAGCGCGAAGCCCCACTGGTCGGCCCACTTGGTCCAGCCGGTCTCCGTGTCGTACGCGGCGGCCGACTGGGTGCAGCCGTGCATCGCCACGACAAGGGGGCGGCCCGCGGGCAGACCGTCCGGCACATAGCGGAACATCCGCAGATTTCCGGGGTTCGAACCGAAGCCGGTGACTTCGGTGAGTGACGCGGCCCGTGCGACGGGCACGAACCCGGGCCCGCCCACGCCGAGCAGGGTGACCAGCAGCGCGAGCAGCAGTCCGGTGGTGGAAAAGCGTCTCGTGCGAGTTGTGCGGGTTCGATGCATGGCGGCTCCTTCGAGGCGTCCCCCTCTGGTGAGTACGGAGAGTAGGGCCGCTCGCACACCGTGGAGCACGGGCCGGACCACCATCAATCCGCCGGAGCGGTGGGGCCCGGCCATATGGACGGCCGGGCCCTGTCCGGCCGATCTTCAGGGGCCCGTCCGCCGATGGATGGCGCTGCCACGCATGACGTCTCCCGCGAAGGGAATATCAGTGAGAAGGGCTAATGATCCCGATATATGAACAGTCGTAGAAATTGTCCGAAAGTTGAGATGCGGATGGACGACACGCGTGGCGCGGCCACCGGGGAGGCGCCGGCGGGGGCCGGCGGAGGGGTCAGATGGGCCACGGCGACCGTCGACGCGCGCGGTGTCGTCGTGCGCTGGAGCACGGCCGCCGAGCAGGTGCTCGGCTACGCGCCCGTCGAGATCGTGGGACACGCGGCCGAGGGACTGCTTTGGGGCACGCTGCCCGCCTCCGGGTGGCGGGCACTGGCCCGCCACGAGCCGTGGAGCGGCCGGATCGGCGTACGCCACCGGAACGGCGGCCCCATGGACATGGATCTGCTGGCCTGCCCTCTCGGTGACGGCGACGGGGCGGGCCAGTGGCTGCTCGCGTCGGCGGCGGAGCCCCGCTCCGCCCGTGACGCCGATCTCACGGAGCGGTCATTCACCCAGGCGGTGCTTCCGCTGGCGATCCATGACCTGGATCTCCGGCTGCTCCGCGCCAACCACGAGATGTGCCGGACAGTCGGCCTCACGGAGGAAGAGATGCGCGGACGACGGTCCGGATTCCTGACGGAGAACCGCAGCGACGCCGAGGTCGAGAGGCCCATGCGACGGGCACTGCGCACCGGCGAGGCCGAGACCGCGCTCACCTTCCGCCGGGCGGCGGGCGAGCACCATGAGCGCGCCTGGACCGTATCGCTCTCGCCGCTCGCCGACGAGGACGGACAGATCAGGGCCGTCGCCGTGGCGGGGCTCGAGATCAGTGAGGAGTACCGGGCCCGCGAGGGACTCGCTCTGCTCAACGAGGCGGGTCTGCGGATCGGGACCACCCTGGATGTGACCCGTACCGCCGAGGAACTCGCGAGCACGCCCCTGCCCCGGTTCGCCGACTTCATCAGCGTCGACCTGCTGGACTCCGTACTGCGCGGAGACGAGCCGACGCCCGATCCGCTCACCGGCGATGTACGGCTGCGCCGTGTCGCGCACCGGTCCGCTCACCGGCCCGGTGTCCCCGAGGCGGCCGTCGCCGTCGGCGACGTGGACAACTACCCCGAGTACTCGCCCCCCGCCCGCTGTCTGACCACCGGCCGGGCCGTCCTCACCGGGCCCTGGGACACCGAATACACCCGGTGGATGACGCGCGACCCGAAGCGCGCCGCCAACTGTCCGCGTTTCGGCGTCCAGTCGGTGATCGCGGCGCCCCTGGTGGCCCGGGGGAACATCCTGGGCGCGGCCCTGTTCTGCCGCAGCGTCAATCCGGAGGCCTTCACCGAGGAGGATCTGCTGCTCGCCGAGCAGCTCGCGGCCCGTGCCGCCGTCTGTATCGACAACGCGCGGCGGTACACACGCGAGCGCAGCACCGCCGTCACCCTGCAACGCAGTCTGCTGCCACGCGGACTGCCCAAGCAGTCGGCCGTGGAGGTCGCGACCCGCTACCGGCCCGCCGACTCCGAGTACGGCGTGGGCGGCGACTGGTTCGATGTCATTCCGCTCTCCGGCTCGCGGGTCGCCCTGGTGGTGGGCGATGTCGTCGGCCATGGCATCCACGCCTCCGCCACCATGGGCCGGCTGCGTACCGCCGTGCGCACGCTCGCGGACATGGACCTGCCGCCGGACGAACTGTTCACCCATCTCGACGATGTGGTCGTACGGCTCGCCTCGGAGAACACCGACACGACGGCTGACGACGCCTACGTCGGAGCGAGTTGTCTCTACGCCGTCTACGACCCCGTGTCCCGCCGCTGCTGCGCGGCCCGCGCCGGGCATCCGCCGCCCGTGCTGGCCAAGCCCGACGGCACCGTCGAGGTGGTCCGGCTGCCGGCCGGTCCTCCGCTGGGCCTGGGTGATCTGCCGTTCGAATCGGCGGAGTTCGATATCCCGGAGGGCAGTCTGCTCGCCCTCTACACCGACGGACTGATCCAGACCCGTGAACATGACGTCGGCTCCGGTATCGAGGTGCTCAGCGACATCCTGAGCACACCCGCCCCGTCGCTGGACTCCATCTGCGACTCCGTGCTGCGGTCCCTGTTCTCCACGCGTCCCGTCGACGATGTCGCCCTCCTCGTCGCACGCACCCACGCGCTCGACGACGGCCAGGTGGCCACCTGGGAGTTGCCGGCCGAGCCGTCGCTGGTCGCCGACGCCCGTGAACGGGTGACGGGCCAGCTCGTCTCCTGGGGTCTTGAGGAACTGACCTTCAGCACGGAGCTGGTGGTCAGCGAGCTCTTCACCAACGCGATCCTGCACGCGGGCGGCCCTGTCCGGCTACGGCTGATCCGCGATCGCACCCTGATCTGCGAGGTCTCCGACAGCAGCACCACCGCCCCGCACATGCGCCGGGCCCGGGTCTTCGACGAAGGCGGACGGGGACTGCTGCTGGTGGCCCAGCTCAGCAAGCGCTGGGGTACGCGCCAGATCCCCACCGGCAAGGCCATCTGGGCCGAACAGGCCCTCCCCGTCGCCTGATCCGTACGGTCCCCGGTCGTGTGGCGCGCTGCGCCATTCGGCCGATGCCGTCCGAGCGGCGCGTGTGTCGTGGCCGAAGGACGGGTTTTCCTCCCGGAAGGACGGGTTTTCATACATCGCGTACACCTCTGTCCGCGACCGAATCCGTCATTCCAAGGAGAACGCATGCGCCTGCGCACGCGCTGGGCACCGGCCGCCCTTCTGCTGCTCGTCCCTCTGCTCAGCGGTACCGACGCCATGGCCGGGCCCGGCGGGGACCATGTCCCGGTGGAACGTTCCGCCCGAGCGGTCCCGCACCAGTACATCGTCACACTGAAGCCCGCGCTCTCCCCGGCCGACGCGGTACGGCGGCTCGGGCTCGATCCTCTCTTCACCTACGAGACCACCCTGCGGGGATTCGCCGCCGTCCTCACCCCGTCCCAGCTCGGGGCGGTACGCGCGCTCCCCGGGGTCGCGGCGGTCGAGGAGAACGGCCGTGTCTCGGTCACTCCGCCCTTGACCGGAAGGCCGCCCGCGCGAACCAGGGGCGCCGTCGCGAGCTGGGGGCTCGACCGGATCGACCAGCGGAATCTGCCCCTGGACAACGACTTCACCGTGACCGGTACGGGCAGGGGCGTCACGGCGTACATCGTCGACACCGGTATCGAGACCGCGCACAGCGAGTTCGGCGGCCGTGCCGCCGTCGGCTTCGACACCGTTCCCGACCGGCGCCAGGGTCAGGACTGCCACGGCCACGGCACCCATGTGGCGGGCACCGCGGGCGGGGCGGTCCACGGCGTGGCCCGCGCGGTCTCCCTGGTCGCCGTCCGCGTACTCGACTGCCGGGGCAACGGCACCTGGGCCGGCATCCTCGCCGGATTCGACTGGATCGCCAAGAACGCCAAGGGGCCCGCCGTCCTCAACGCGTCCCTGGGCGGACCGTCGTCCAAGGCGGTCGACGACGCGGTCGACGCGATCGCGGCCCGGGGCGTCCTGCCCGTCGTCGCGGCGGGCAACGAGTCCGCGGACGCCTGCGCGGTCTCGCCGGCGGGCGCCGGGCAGGTGATCACCGTGGGCGCGACGGACAGACAGGACCGTGAGACCGAGTTCAGCAACTACGGTGAATGCGTGTCGACTTACGCTCCCGGCGCCGCCATCGTCTCCGCCGGACTCGGCGGGGGAGCCGTCGCACAGAGCGGTACCTCCATGGCGAGCCCGCATGTCGCCGGGGTCGCCGTGCTCTACAAGGAGAAGCACCCGGACGCGAGCCCGAGGGACATCGCGCGCTGGCTCGCCGGTCAGTCGAGCAAGAACGTGCTGACGCCCATCAGCAAGGGCTCACCCAACCGTCTGCTCCACACCGGCGGACTCTGACCGCCGGACTGCGGACTCCGGGCGCCGGACTGCGAGTGCCGGACTTCGGCCGCCGGACTTCGGGGAATCCAGCGGCACGGCGGGGGCGTCCGTCTCCTCTCCCGCGCGCCGCCGCCGGTCCCGCCCCGGACCGGCGGCGGCGTTTTCCATCAGCCACCCGCCCGGGGCCGGTCCGGGGCGCGGAGGCGTGGAGGGGCGGGTCGAGGGGCAGGGCTCTGTTCGTCGCCGTGCCGGGCTCCACGGGTTCGACTACGCAGGGCGCGGCCGTCGGCCCAGCCGTACGGTCGGCCGTCCTCACCCCGACGGCCCGTACGCGACACCGTAATGCGACGTATTACGCGCGTAGTTCGAAGGAGCCGTGTCATGACATCCGCCCTCCAGCCCTCCTCCGCCAAGCCGTTCGCCCCGGCCCCCGGGGAGGCGACGCTCGACCGTATCTCCGCCGTCCGTCTCTCGCTCGTACGACTGCCGCTGCACGCCCCGATCAGTGACGCCAAAGTGCTGACAGGGCGTCAGAAACCGCTCACCGAGATCGCGTTCCTCTTCGCGGAGATCACCACCGAAGGGGGCCACGAGGGCATCGGCTTCGGCTACTCCAAGCGGGCGGGCGGTCCGGGGCTGTACGCCCATGCCCGCGAGATAGCCCCCGAGCTGATCGGCGAGGATCCCAGCGACACCGGACGGCTCTGGCAGAAGCTGGTCTGGGCGGGCGCGTCGATGGGGCGCAGCGGGCTGACCACCCAGGCCATCGCCGCCTTCGACATCGCCCTGTGGGATCTGAAGGCCCGCCGGGCCGGGCTGCCCCTGGCCAAGCTGCTGGGCGCGCACCGTGACTCCGTCCGCTGCTACAACACCTCCGGCGGATTTCTCTCCATGCCCCTCGACCAGGTGCTGGAGAACGCCGGCCTCGCGCTGGCGCGGGGCATCGGCGGTATCAAGATCAAGGTGGGCCAGCCGGACGGCAGGTCGGATCTGCGGCGCGTCGAGGCCGTACGGGAACACCTCGGCGACGACGTCCCGTTGATGGTCGACGCGAACCAGCAGTGGGACCGCACCACCGCCGCCCGGATGGGCCGCGCCCTGGAGGGGTTCGGTCTCACCTGGATCGAGGAGCCGCTGGACGCCTACGACGCCGAGGGGCACGCGGCGCTGGCCGCGAGCCTGGACACCCCGGTGGCCACCGGCGAGATGCTCACCAGCGTCGCCGAGCACACCGGTCTGATCATGACCGGGGCCACCGATCTCATCCAGCCCGACGCGCCCCGGGTCGGCGGCATCACCCCCTTCCTCCAGATCATGGCCCTGGCCGACCACAAGAGCCTCGGTATGGCACCCCACTTCGCGATGGAGATCCATCTCCATCTCGCCGCCGCCTATCCCCGGGCCACCTGGGTCGAGCACTTCGAGTGGCTGGAGCCGCTGTTCAACGAGCGGCTCGAACTGCGCGGGGGCCGGATGACCGTGCCGAGCCGCCCGGGACTGGGTCTCTCGCTCAGCGATCAGGCCGCCGCCTGGACCTCGGAAGAGACAACTGTCGCTTCCTGAGGCGTGGTTGCCCGCCTTCGTCCTCGCATCCACAATGCGCATGACAAAACCGAAGGCACTTCGGTCACAGAGGGGACCCCCACATGAAGAAGCCTCTCCTCGGCGCGCTCCTCGCCGTCCTGCTCCTCGGAGCGGGTACGGCACCGGTCATGGCCGCGAGCCATGACACGGTGGCGCCGACGACGACTGCCACGACCGGCACGACGCCCCAAGCCCAGGTCAAGGCGGTCACTTACGCCGGTACGGTGGCGCTCAGCAACTGCTCGGGCTCCGTGGTCCGTACGCCGGGATCGCAGCCCAGTGATCCGGCCCTGGTCCTGTCCAACGGCCACTGTCTGGAAACCGGCTTCCTCGGCCCCGGCCAGGTCGTCGTCGACCGGGCCTCCACCCGTACCTTCACTCTGCTCAACTCCGCGGGCACCGGAGTCGCGACCCTGCGCGCCAGCAAGATCGCGTACGCGACGATGACCGACACCGATATCTCGCTGTACCAGCTCACCAGCACCTATGCCCAGATCCAGAGCTCGTACGGGATATCGGCGCTGGAGCTGAACACCGTACGTCCGGTCCAGGGCAGTGCGATCAAGGTGGTCTCCGGCTACTGGAAGCGCATCTACAGCTGCAATGTCGACGGCTTCGCCTATCAGCTGAAGGAGGCCGACTGGACCTGGAAGGACTCGGTCCGGTACACCTCCGCCTGCAACACCATCGGTGGCACCTCGGGCTCGCCCGTGATCGACGACACCACCGGCAAGGTCGTCGCCGTCAACAACACCGGCAACGAGTCCGGCGGCCGGTGCACGCTCAACAACCCGTGCGAGGTGGACCAGAACGGCACGGTGACGGTGCGTCAGGGAATCAACTACGCCCAGGAGACCTATGGCATCGTGCCCTGCGTCGGCACGGGCAGCAGGATCGATCTGAGCCGCGCGGGCTGCGCCCTGCCCAAGCCGTAAGGGCCGTCGCCGCGGCGGTCCAGTCCCTCAGGTTCCGAGGCCAGGAGCACAGTCGCGCCGCCGGTCGCCCGGCGGCGCGACTTTTTTCCTGCCCGCTCCCACCGGGGCCCTCGCCGGTGTCCATGTGCCGGGTCCCCATCCCGGACCACGCGATCGCGGCCGTGGCTGAGAGCGGTACCGGCCGGCCGAAGCGGGTCGCGTTGCCTCGTTCGGCCGACAGCGGTCGCTGGTGGTCACCGGTCGCGATGTCATGACAGGGCGACTCCCGCTCGGAGCGGATGTGCGGCGGGTGCGCGTTTCGGAGAGGCGCACCCGTGCGCCTCGGCCTCGGAAGATCGCGACACGGAGCGGCGCACCGCCGCAAGTGAGACAGATGGAGACAATATGATGCAAAAGCGACGGAACTGAACGGAGTCGGCGATGGCGCGTCCCTGGCTGAACGTGCTGGCGCAGGTGGTGCCCGTTCCGCTCGGGTTACTGCTCAGCGGTGCTCTGGTCTGGGGTGCCACCAACGCCGACTGGAGTGGGACCAGCAGCAACAGCGGCAACACATGGACCGCCGCCTCGGCGGGGCTGGGCAACGACAGCAGGAAGCCCATGTTCAGTATCGAGGACATGCGACCCGGCGACACGGGCTCCAACTGCGCCAGGATCAAGTCGAACGCCGAGTTCCCCACCGCGCTCAAGCTGTACAGCAACTCACCGAACTGGCCCAACGACTTCCAGTCGTTCGTCAACCTCAGAATCGAGATGGGCAGCGGCGGCACCTTCGGGAACTGCGACGGCTTCACCCCGCACAGGACCGCGTTCGACGGCACCCTGGACGAGTTCGTCAACCTGCACACCGACTTCCGCACCGGCGTGGGTCCCTGGACCCTGCCCGGCAAGCCGCCCAACTCGCGGAGCTTCCGCTTCGCGTGGAAGTTCAGCCCGAGCGCACCCAACGGCGCGCAGGGCGAGACCGTCAACGAAGTGACCTTCACCTGGGAAGCGCGGGAACGCGAGTGACTCTCCCGAGCGACCTGGCCGTCGGAGCGCTCCGCCACCCCGAGGCCAAGGGCGCCCCGCATCCGGTCCGCGTGGCCACCGCTGTCCTCTCACGTACCGTGGTCGGCTCGATGGTCGGGCTGCTGGTGTGGGCGCATCTGCCCGTGATGGCGCTCGGCTGGACAGCGGGCGTGGTGCAGTCCGGCTCCATGCGTCCCGCCCTGGTGCCGGGCGACGTCGTTCTCTACCAGCCGCCGGCGCGTGACCGCACCCCGGCGGTGGGCCGGATCGTGCTGGCCGAGGACCCCACCCGACCCGGTCGTCTGCTTACCCACCGGGTCCACCGGGTACTTCCCGGCAACGAACTGATCACCAAAGGTGACGCCAACTCCACACCGGACTCCACCCCGGTACGGCCCGCGGCACTCCGGGGTGTAGCGCGATTGCGCGTGCCCTGGATCGGGCTGCCGGTCCAGCTCTGGCGCGCCGGGCAGCCCGTGCCCGAGGCGATCATGCTGCTCGGACTCGCCGTTCTGCTCGCACTCGCCGCTCTGCCACTGCACAGCCGCGGCCCGCACAAGTAGCCGAGCCGCCGTCACAGGCCGGGCGCGCCCCAGACGGGGAACCAGCGCGCCAGATCGGATTCGATCCGCAGGTCGTCGCCGAGCAGCGCCCGTACCTGGAGCTCCCGCTGGTTGTCCCGCTTCTCGTTGCCGCCGGGCAGGGGAGCGAAGGGATAGAACGTGCCGCGCTTGTAGAGATAGACGAGCCCGAGAGGCCGCTGCTCCCAGTCCCGGAAGCCCATCAGCGAGCAGAGGAGCTGCGGCCCGAAGCCGCCCTCCTCCAGCAGTGTGTTGACCGCGTGCAGATCGTTGACCAGAGCGGCGGTGTCGTCGGGCGGCCGGCGGGCGAGCAGCCACGTATAGCCGTACGAGTCCTGGCTGAACTCCACCGGGTGACCGGCCCGTCCCGAGTCCGCGTCGAGCAGTTCCTCCACGTCCTGTCGGATCCGGGCGAAGCCCCCGCCCTCGACGCCCGCGAAACACACCGAACCCAGTCCGGTGGGGACGAACCCGGCGCCGGCCTGGAGGGTGAGTGCGGCGGAGGGGAGGGCGAAGAGCTGGTCGAGGTGGGGACGGACGGGTTTGCTCCGGCCGAGGATGGTGTCGAGAAGACCCACGGGACCAGCTCCTCGCTGCTCGGGTCGGGGCCCGGTCACGGGCGGGCGAGTTCGGCGGAGAGCCGGGCGAGCTGCTCCAGACGCTGCTCCAGGGTCGGATGGGAGGAGAACAGCCGGCTCAGGCTCTCCTTCGAGGAGAACGCGGGGACGAAGTAGAACGCGTTGTACGGCTCGGCCTTCCGCAGGTCCCGCGTCGGTATCCGGGCCATCTGCCCGCTCACCTTGGTCAGGGCCGAGGCGAGTGCCGAAGGGCGGCCGGTCAGCAGCGCGGCGGCGCGGTCCGCGGACAGCTCCCGATAGCGCGAGAGCAGCCGGGTCAGCAGAAACCCGATCACATAGACGACCGAGCTGACCAGCGGAATGACCATGATCGCCAGACCGGCCGGGCCGGCGTTCCTGGCGCTGTTCGACAGTCCGCTGTAGAGCGCGAAACGGGTGATCAGACCCGCCATCACACCGAGGAATGAGGCGATCGTCATCACCGCCACATCGCGGTGGGCGACATGCGACATCTCGTGCGCCAGGACGCCTTCCAGCTCCTCCGGTTCCAGCCTGCGCAGCAGTCCGGTGGTGGCGCAGACCAGGGCACTGCGTTCACTGCGGCCGGTGGCGAAGGCGTTCGGGATGTCGCTCTGCGCGATCGCCACCCGTGGCTTGGGCATATCGGCCAGCGCACAGATCCGGTCGACGGCGCCGTGCAGCTCGGGTGCCTGCTCGGGGGTGACCTCACGCGCGCCCATGCCGAAGGCGGCGATGCGGTCGCTGAACCAGAACTGCGCGATGAACAGCGCACCCGCGACGATCAGGATGATGGGCCAGAACTTGCCCAGCACCGCAAGCAGCACACCGACCAGGACCACATACAGCAGGCCGATCAGAAACATGGTGGTCACCATGCGGGTGGTCAGACCGTGGTCCTGGGTGTAGCGGGTCTGTTTCATCGCTTCGCCTCCAAGGGGACTCTCTCCTGCTATTTTCCTCCTTTCCCGGCGAAACGGAATAAGTGGGGTATATGGAGAGCGTGCGGAGGGGGTCCGGCCGTCCTGGGCCCATGAAGATCCGCCGGGCAGGGCCTGGCGCTCGACAGGGCTCACGTGAACCCTTCATGTGTCCTTACGCCGTCCCGCTGGGCGCGCGCGTGGGCGCACTGTCGCACGCGGGTGCATGGCGTGCACCGAAAAGTGCCTCCCTTGCTGACGAATTTCGCGTTCTCGGCCGCTTTCGCCGGGCATTGTGGTGTGGGCGATGACAACAAGAGGAGGCAGGACATGATCCGGGTCCATGTGGTACACCATGTAAGTCTGTTCCGCTCGGCACTGGTGGCGTTGTTGCGGGCCGAAACCACACTCGATGTTTCGTCGGCTCCGGGGTGTACGCCATTCCACGGGACGTATGGAACACCGCCCCATGTGTATGTGGCCGATATCGACTGTCTGGATTCTTCTGAGCATTCTCCGGGACGCACGGGCAAGACGGCGTCCGCCTACGGTGACCTGGGCCATGGCCCCGGCCTGCTGGTTCTCGCCACCGTACGGAAGCCGGGAGCTTTACGTAGAGCTTTTGACGCGGGAGCTCTCGGTTATGTCAACAAGGACGGTGAACCCCGGCGATTGGTCGAGGCCATTCACAGAGTGTCAAGAGGTGAGCGATTTATCGACGAATCGTTGGCCTTCGATTTTCTTCAGGCCGCCAAGATGCCGTTGACCCCGCGCGAACTCGGTGTTCTCGCGAGGGCGGCGGAGGGCGCGTCGATCGATGAAATCGCGCGGTCCCTGCATCTGTCCAAGGGGACGATACGCAACTATCTGGCCGCCGCGATACGGAAGGTCGGCGGACGCAATCGCCTGGACGCGGTCCGTATATCCCAGGGCGCCGGCTGGCTCTGACCGGGCCGGGCCGGCCGGCGGATCACCAGTGGCCCGCCAGATCACGGTAGAGGGCGGATCCGGTCAGCAGCTCCTCATGGGTTCCGCAGGCGGGCCGGGTGCCGTCCAGTACGAGAACGCGGTCCGCGCGGCGCGCGGACGACAGCCGGTGCGCGATCACGATCAGCGTGCCGGGACGTTCGGCCAGTGCCCGTTCCGCCCGTGCCTCCGCGACCGGATCGAGATGACAGGTGGCCTCGTCCAGGATCATGAGGGGCGCGGAGGAGACATACGCGCGGCACAAGGAGAGCAGCTGACGCTCGCCCTGCGAGAGCTTCGCGGGCTCGACCGTCGCGTCCAGTCCGCCGAGCCGGCCGACCAGCCCGGCGGCGTCCAGCGCGTCGACGGCCGCCGTCAGCTCGGCGGACGACGCGTCGGGACGCAGATGCAGCAGATTGTCACGGATGGTGCCGGTGAATATGTACGCCTGCTGCGGTATCAGTACACGGCGTTCCGCGGACGCGCTCGTCGGCGGGCCCGAGACGGGCTCGCCCGCCAGCAGGACCGTTCCCCGGCCGGGGGTGAGCAGGCCCGCGATCACACCGGCGAGAGTCGACTTGCCGATACCGCTCGGTCCGACGACGGCCATGTGTTCGCCCTGTTCCACGGTCAGATCGAGACCGTCGAGCACGGGAGGCGCACCGGGACCGTACGCCACCGTCACCGAGCGGATCTCCACGGCGGGCCGGGTCCGGCGCGCGGACGGGGCACAGCCGCCCGCCGCCGGATCCGGCGCCGGACGCGCCGGGGGTTCCGGTGCCGTGGGCGTCGGAACCGCCGTTCGGTCCTCGAACCGTTCCAGGACCACGAGCAGCCGGGTTCCCGCCGCCCCCAGAGCGGTCATCAGCGTATGGAGGGCGGGCAGCAGCGCCTGGACGAGATAGGCCAGCGCCCCCAGCAGGGCGCCCGCCGTCACTCCATGGCGCAGCAGCCAGGGGGTGGTGGCCAGCAGCGCGATCACGGGGAGCTGCCCGGCCACCCCGAGCGCCAGCGTACGGACGGCCGCCCAGCGGGCCAGGACGCGCGAGGTGCGGGCCCCCGCGTCGATCAGCCGCTCCGTACGGTCCGCCACCTCCGCTCCCGTACCGCAGGCCACGATGTCGCGCAGACCGGAGCCGATCGCGCCGACGCGCTCGGCGAGCGCCTCGTCGGTGTCCAGGAACGCGCGCTGGGCGGCGGCCATCGGGCGCAGGGTGGCGAGGAACAGCAGCAGTCCCAGGGCCAGCGGCGGTACGACCACGAGCAGGAACAGCGGCGCGAGCGTCAGCAGTCCGGCCACCGCCCCCACCAGCGTGAACACAAAGGACCGGGCGGTGAGCACCAGACCCGCGAAGGTGTCCCGCACGATCTCGGTCTGATGGGTGAGCCGTGAGACCGCGCCGGCGTCCGGACGCGCCGGATCGGCCACCGCCCGGCGGAGCGACCGGCTCACCGCCCGGCGGACCAGGGCATCCCGCAACGGCTCCACGAGCGAGGCCAGTTCGGCGAAGACACCGCGTACGAGCGGGCCGCCGAGGAGGATCGCCCCGGCCGCCACGGCCAGCCACACCAGACCGGGGCCCGTCCGTCCCGCCAGGAAGCCGTGGTCCAGGGCGCGCGCCAGGCAGTAGCCGCCGAGGAAGGTCTGCGCGGACTCCAGCAGGGACCAACCGGTGAGTCTGAGCAGAACTCCCTTTCTGCGCGACAGAAAGCGGCGGCCACGTGGCAGGAGCCGGCGCAGCGGGCCCCGGCCCTGGTGCGGCGTGCCCCTGTCCTCGGTGGGAGCCCGGCCGGCGTTTTCCTTCGCCGTCACCGGCCGGGCCGTTCCTTCGGGTCGGCCATCACGCGCGCCGTTCCGTACGGGGCGGGGCGCGCGGACGGCGCGGAGTGCTCCGGTGCCATCACCGGCACCGGGCCTGGCTCCGGCACCGGGTCTGGCTCCGGCTCCGGCGTCGGGCCCGGCTCCGGCTCCGGCTCCGGCACCGGGTCCGGCGTCGCGAAGATGTCGCGGTAGGCCGGGGAGCGCCAGAGCTCCGTGTGCGGTCCCACCGCCCGTATCCGCCCCTCCTCCAGCCAGATCACCAGATCCGCCCGGACCGCCGAGGAGAGCCGGTGCGCGATGATCAGCCGGGTGCCCGCCCGGACGTCCTGGGCCAGGGCGCGTTCCACCTGCCGCTCGGTGACGGTGTCCAGGCTGGAGGTGGCGTCGTCGAGGATCAGCAGCCGCCCCGCGTGCGCGAACGCCCGTGCCAGACCGAGCCGTTGGAGTTCCCCGCCGGACAGCGGTGCCTCGCCCGGCGGTGTGTCGTACCCCTGGGGGAGCAGTCGTACGAACGCGTCCGCGCCCGCCGCGCGGGCCGCCGCCCGTACCCGGTCCGGGGAGACCCGCTCGGCGCCGCCCGCCAGGGCCTCGCCGATCGTGTCGCCCCAGAGGGCGGGCCGTGCGAAGGCGTAGCCGACCTCGCGGCGCAACTGCCCCGGCTCGACGGCGGCCAGAGGGACGCCGTCGAGCAGTACGGAGCCCTCGTCCGGTTCGGTGAGCCGCCCGGCGACGGCGGCGAGCAGGGACTTGCCCGCTCCGGAACGGCCCACCACGGCCGCCGAGACGCCCCCGGGGATCTCCAGATCCACACCGGCGAGCAGCGGCCGGCCGTCGCGTACCACCCGTACCCCGCGCAGCCGGAGTGTGCCCGGTCCGTCCGGCGGCAGGGACGCGGTGCCATGGGCGAGGGCGGGCAGGTCCAGCAGTTCGGCGGTTCTGCGGGCCGCGGCCCGGCTCCGTACCAGCGAGCCGAGAAATCCGGCGGTGGCTCCGACGCCGGCCGCCAGCGCCGCGTACCGGGAGGCGGCCAGCAGTTCACCGACGCTGATCGCGCCCGAGGCCAGCCGTACTCCGCCGACCGCCAGCACACCGGTCGTCAGCAGGGGCATCAGGACACCGCCGCGCGCCACCGCCCGGCCGTGCACACGCCACATACGCCGTCCCTGGACGTCCAGTTCGGGCAGCGGAGCGAGGACACGGCCGATCTCGCGCTCCGTCGTACCGGCGGCGGCGATGGTCCGCGCGCCGCCCAGCGCCTCGACGAGACGGGAGGCGATGTCGGACTGCACCCGCTGGTACCGCGCGACGCTGTCGGAGGAGTCGCGGGTGAAGGCGCGCAGCACCAGGAAGAGCAGAGGGAGTCCGGCGAGAAAGGCGACGGCCGTCCAGAGGTCGATGAGGAACAGCGCGACGATCGCCCCGGCCGGCGCGGGCAGCGACGCGGCGAGTGAGGCGGCGGTCACCGGCGCGGCCGCGGCCTCGGTGGCGTTGGCGGAGAGCCTCGCCGCCATGTCGCCGGGGGAGAAGCGGGAGCCCCGCTCGGGTGACGCCGCGATCAGCCGGGTCAGGCCCCCGAGCCGCAACCAGGCGGTCGAACGGGCGTTGGCCGTGCCGCTCACCAGGGCCACCAAGGCGTCGAGAAGCACTTCGGCGGTGATCGCGACAACGCACAGCAGCAGCCAGAACCCGGCTCCGCCGTCGTGGTCCAGCAGCAGATCCAGGGTCCGGCCGACGGCCGCGGGCAGGACGAGGGAGGCTCCGGCCGAAGCGACCGAGCAGAGGAACACCAACGCGACAAGGCCCGCGCTGTGCCGGGCCGCGCCGAGCAGCGGACCGGAGCGCCGCGGCGCACCCGTATCGGGTGGCGGACGCGGGTCGGACCGCGCCAGGAGCGGTGCGGCGCGGTCATGGTCATGGTCCTTGGGCGACGGATGCCGGTGTCGGTGCCGGTGTCGGCGCTGGAACACCATGGGAGCGGGGTCCTCCTCCGGGCCGGATCGCGGCCGGGCGGGGGCCCCGGGCGGCGACCTGATCGCCGCCCGGGACCCCGTTGTTCCGCTGATCAGCGTGGGAAGCCGTCCGTCACATCACGCCGGCGGGTGCCGGACGACATCGTTCACCTGCGCTGTCACCACTCGTGACGTCAGTTGCAGGTGAAGAGGCTCAGGCTGCTGTCGCCGCAGAGCAGCAGGCTCGCCTGGCTCCCGGTCTCCACGTCGCCGATCGCCTCTTCCTTCGGGGTCTCCATCGACTGCAGGTCGAGAAGGGTCATTGTCTTGCCTCTCATTCTTGGGGACGGTGTGCTCTGTTTCGGCTCCTGGCGGGAGCCGGCTCTAGGGCCGCCTGAGCGGCGGGAGGAAGGGCAGTTGGGCCGGACGGCCGGTCGAGGCGGCGGCGAGGGCCAGCAGGCACCCCGCCGTACCGGTCGACAGATCCATCGACAGCCGCATCATCTGCTCACCGGGAAAGGCCAGTTGGCCGCGGTAGGTCATGGCGTGCCAGGAGAGGGCGTCCATCTGGCGCCGTACGCCCGCCGGTCCCGCGCCCTGGCCCGGGGCCGTGGTGCGGCTGAGATACAGCACCATTCCCGCGGTGCCGCGGAAGAGTCCGGGCTGCGCGTAGAAGTTGGACTGTGCCGCCCGTACGATCTCACCGCGTGCCCGTTCGAACGCGTCGTCCGCGCGGTGCGCGAGATAGTCGTCGAGCACCATGCCGATGCCCACGCTGCCCGCCCCCAGATACGGCATGGTGCGCCATCCCTCGTCGACCTGGAGGGCTCCGCCAGCGCCGTGTCTGCAACGGGCCAGGTCGCGACGGAGCGCCTCGGCCGCGAGATCGAGCAGCGCGGTGTCGTGGGTGCGTTCGTAGAGGCGGATGAAGAACAGGGCGAGGCCGGACGCGCCGTACAGCAGTCCGGCGCGGGAGAGTCCGGTGCCCGGCCGCGCCGGACCGTCCGACACTACACGGGCGGCCAGCTCGGCGCAGCGCAGCGCCGCGTCGTCCAGCGCGGATTCCCCGGACGCCGCCGCGAGGTCGCTCAGCGCCAGCCCCAGCCCGGCAATGCCGCTGTGGAGAGGGGGCGGCAGGGACTCCCATGACTGATTAAGCGTCAGCTCGGCGAGTTCCAGGGCGCGTTGGGTGTGCCCGAGCCGGTTCAGTGTCCAGGCGAGACCGGCCAGACCGTCGTAGAAACCGAGCGGTGTGCCGGAGGCGGGTTCCTTCGTTCTCAGCAGCAGCCACTCCTCCGCCGGAACACACCGGCCCGCGCCGCTCTCCTCCAGCGCGTACAGCACCCCGGCCGTTCCGTAGCCGAACGACAGACCGCCGCCCTCCGTGCCGAACTGGGCGATGTCACCGGGGAAGAAGCGGTCCTCGCGGTCGGGCGACGCCGAGGCGAGGATGGCGTTCACCATGGAGTCCCGGCTCCGGGGCCAGTCGGCGGGCTCGGCCGGCAGACAGGGGCCCATGGCGTGCCCGTCGCCCGCCACGGGCCCCTGGGCGGGGCCGCCTCCCGCCACCCGTGGGCGAGCGGCTGTCGCCCGGTCGCCCACGGGGTCACGGAGCAACTCGGTGACGGCTTCGTCGAGGAACGCGCGTTCGACGGGGAACTCCCGCGCCACGATCTCGGCGAGATGCGCGGCCTTGGCACGGTCGATGACGAAGAGACTGGTCAGCGGTATGAACAGGGCCAGCCGCAGACAGGCCAGGGCATAGCGGTCGACATCGAAGCCGCGCCGGTCGGGCGGTGCGACAAAGGCCGGATTGGCCACGGTCTGGCGTCCGTTGACGGTGACGGGCGCGGCGGCCTCGAAGTCGAGCAGCACCACGGACGACTCGTCCTCGGAGACCATGATGTTGAACAGGTGCAGATCGTTGAAGACCACACCGCGCCCGTGCACCGCCTCGACGGCCTCCTCGACGAGCCGGTGGATCCGCAGCGCCCAGGCGGTGTAATCCGCGAGGCGGGCCGCGTCCGGGTCGGCGTGGATCAGCGGATGGCGCCGGGCGAAGAACGTGTTGAGCGGTTTGCCCTCGATGTACTGGAGCACCAGGAAGTGATGGTCCCCCAGGGTGAAGCTGTCGAGCACCTCCGGGGTGCAGGCCAGCCCCGACAGCCGTTCCAGCGCCTCCTGTTCACGTCTCAGCCGGGTGACGGCGTCGGCGCCGTCGGCGGCCAGACCGGCGTACGGACGCGCCTCCTTCAGGACGACCTTCTCGCCGGTCCTGTTGTCCCGCGCGGCGTAGACGCCCCCGCCGTTGGAGAAGTGCAGCGCGCGCTCGACCGTGTACGGCAGGTCCGCGACGGACACGGCGTCGCGCGCTTCGAGATGCGGCCGCAGGAAGGACGGGGGAGTGATCCAGTCGGGAACGCGGAAGACTGGCCCCCGCACATCAGGTACGAGCCGTCCCTCGGCGTTCTCGATGGCCGGGCGGAGCTCGCCGTCGGCGTCGTAGCAGTTGCGCCGGGTGAAGCTGCCGTAGCGGAGATGGACCGGGCCACCGCCCCAGCGGAGGTCGCTGAGGATGTACGGTCCCGTCTCGCCCGCCAGCAGGGCGTCCAGTTCCGCCGCGATGATGCCGCACCGCCGGTCGTCGGCCGGATACACGGTGATGAACTTCCCGCTGGCGCCGCGGTCCGCGTACTTGGCGTTGCGGGTGTGCAGCAGATAGCGGCTCGGCATGAACTTGAAGGCGATGTCGCGCGGCACGCAGTAACTCATGACGCGGTCCAGGACCGATTCGGCGTTGTCCAGACCCGCCGACACATGGATCTTCCAGCCCTGGGACGGCAGTTGGTGGGTGAGCGGGCGCCAGGCCAGCCAGTCACCGGCGCGATGGCGCTGCCAGCCGGCGGGTGCCGGGCGCCTGGCGGCCTCGTACAGGGCCTCGTGGTCCGGGCCGCTGGTGGACGACAGCCGGTGCGGTGCGTCGTAGAAGTGCCGGTCTGCGTCGCAGAATATGGCGTAACCCTTGTTCACACACGCTCCCTCGGCCGGTGACGGTGTCAACGCTGTCATGGCCGCCGGAACGCGAGTAAGTCGTCGATGTCACCTCCGCGCCGTGTACTACTCATGAGTAACTGGTGCTGGTCGTGCGCTGAATGACCCGCGTAGAACCGGCCAGGACCTGAGAAGGACCGGCCAGGACCCGGCGAAGGACCGGCGGACACCCGGTCCGCCGGTCCCGTGCTGTTCGGTGTTCGGTGTTCGGTGCTCGGTGTTCGGTGCTTGGTGCTTGCCGCTCGTCCGGTGCTCTACAGCGCCGGGTAGGCGTTCTTCAGCAGCTCCTGGAACTGCGCGGAGAACCAGTCACCGGAGAGCGGCGCGTCGGGCAGAGCCCCTGACAGGTTGTTGTTGTTGCGCGGGTTACCGGTGTACGTCGGGTCGCACATCCGGTCGAAGCCCTTGCCCTGGTCGTTCGGGATCTCCTTGCTCGCGCCGTCGGACTCGCCCGGGGGCTTCATCCAGACGTACGCGTCGATCCCGGCGGCGGGCGCCGACCTCGGCCGCTCACCGAGCCCGGCCCCGGACTGGTTGCACCAGTTGCCCAGGTGGATCCTGCGGTCGTACCGTCCGCCGTCCACATAGGTGTCCACACTGGTCTGCGCGCCGGGTCCGGCGGGCCTGGCCGTACCGCCCCAGCCGTTGCGGGAGGTGTCGATCAGCATGCCGATGTCCGACCGGAAACCGACGCTGACGGCCTGCTGCCGGAAGGCCTGGGCGAACGACTGCTCGTCGACGTAGCGGTTCCAGTCCACCCACTTCGCCTCACGGACCGACCGGCCCGCCACATTGTCGTTGATGGTGAAGTTGTTCTCCTTCGTCGCACCGTAGTTGGCGGTGTTGACGATGAAGCCGTGCACCTTGTCGACGGTGCTGCCCTCGGCGGTCGCGGCCTCCTTGAACATCTGCGCCGAGGGGCCGAGGTTGTCGTCCCAGCCGATCCAGCCGTGGTGGCCCGCGTCCACGTAGTTGTAGACGTTGGAGACGGCGCCGAGATGGTTCAGCGCGTAGCCGACTCCCTTGACGTAGTTGCCGTTCGCCTTCATCACATCGCACTGCGGGGTGGCGGTCGCTCGCGGCGTGACATTGGTGACCAGGTTGGGCAGCGAGTCGATCTCGACGGTCGTCACGATCCGCAGGCTCGCGTACTTGCTGTCACCGAGGATGGCGGCGATCGGGTCGATGTACTCGCTCTTGTAGCGGTCGATCTCCGTCGGGCCCAGCTCTCCGTTGGAGGCGAGCGCGGAGCAGTCACGGCCCGGCAGGTTGTAGATGACGAGCTGGACGACGAGCGGCCCGCCCGCCGCCTGCCGCAGCGCCTCGTCGAGATGGTCGCGCAGCCCCATCCCGGCGCCCACGCCCTCGATGGCCGCGATCCGGTCCAGCCAGACACCCGTCGGCTGGTTGGAGACCCTGGTGCCGCCCGGCTCGGCGGCGGCCTTGGCGGACCACTCCGGGTTCACGTACACCCCGGCGCCCGCGTAGGGGTTGTCGACCTTGGAGCCGGCCGGCGGGGGAGTGGTCGGCGGCGGGTCGGTGGGCGGCGGGGTCGAGGGATCGCCACCGCCCGGTGTGCCGCAGGTGACACCGTTCAGCTTGAAGACGGCCGGTACGGCGTTGGTCCCCGTCGCCGAGGCGTTGAAGCCGAAGGACGCCGAGGCACCGGTGGCCAGTGTGCCGTTCCAGGCCGCGTTGGCGGCGGAGACCGCCGCGCCGGTCTGGGTGATGGCCGAGTTCCAGCCCTGGGTCACCCTCTGGTTGCCGGCGAAACTCCACTGCAGATTCCAGGAGCTGACCGCGTCACCGGTGTTGGTGACACTGACATTGGCGGTGAAGCCGCTGTCCCATGACGTCTGGATCTTGTAGTCCACGGTGCAGCCCGCCGCCGCGGCGGAGGCGGGCCCGTTCAGCACGGTCGCGGTGCCGGCCGCGGCGGCGATCAGCGCGCTCGCGGTGAGCAGCGCCGTACGGGCACGGCGTGGAGGAGCGGTGGTGCGGCTCATGAGAGTCCCTTCAGATGGTCACGGAATCCCACGCCGAAGTCGGTCGGCGTGCCGTGGTGCGAGATGCGCGTGCCAGGCGGCGGCGACAGGGGACGCCGGATCCGCGGACGGGGCCGTGGCGAAGAGCGGCACGCCGGGACACGGAGCGGCGCGCCGAGGTGTGGTGGTGCTCGCACGGAGCGACTCCTCGATGGCCGATACGCCGCCTGACACGGCGTATGACTGATGGAAGCGCTCCCACTGGTTGCGTTCGACGGTAGCGCCGAAGTGGCGTGCGTCAACAGTCCCGTTGACTTCTTTTACGGACGGACTCGCCCGGACGTGCGTCTTGTTCGAACTCTTGACACCTCCCCACAACCGCTCGACGCTTGGGAGCGCTCCCACTGGTTCGCACTCCCGCCCCACACCCGCACCGGACCGCGAGGAGGACCACACCATGCTCGGCCTACGAGGTTCACCAGGCTTACGAGGCTCACCACCAGGGACACCATCCCCGCCCGGACATCCCCGCCGGGCCTCCCGTCCGGCGCCCCGCCGGACACGCGGAACCCGCCGGCTGCTCACCGCGCTGGTGGCCGCACTCTCCCTGCCGCTCGGTCTGACCGCGGTCGACGCCACCCCCGCGCACGCCGCGGCCCTCCAGTGCTCCGTCGACTACCGGACCAACGACTGGGGCTCCGGATTCACCGCCGATCTCACGATCACCAACCGTGGTACGGACCCGGTCGACGGCTGGACGCTCACCTACGCGTACACCGGCAACCAGACGCTCACCAGCGGCTGGAACGGCACCTGGACCCAGTCGGGCAAGGCCGTCACCGTCAGGAACGCCGCGCACAACGCGCGGATCGCGCCCGGAGCGGCGGCGGGCGCGGGCGCCAACTTCACCTACAGCGGCACCAACACCGCGCCCACCGCCTTCGCCGTCAACGGAGTGACCTGCGCCGGTGCCCACCAGCCGCCCATCGCCGTACTGACCAGTCCGGCCCCTGGCGCGCTCTTCACCGCGGGCGGCACCATCCCGCTGGCCGCCACCGCGGCGGCCGCCGACGGCGCGGGCATCACCAAGGTCGAGTTCTACAGCGACACCACACTGCTCGGCACCGACACCACCTCGCCGTACACCTTCGACCACACCGGCGTCCCGGCCGGTGATCTCTCGCTGTACGCCAAGGCGTACGACGGCCTGGGCGCCTCGGCCGAGTCCACCCCGGTAGGGGTACGGGTCGCCGCAGGCCCCTCACTCGTCGCGAGCCCCTCCCAGCTCGGTGTACGGCAGGGCGGGACGGGCACCTTCGGGGTGAAGCTCTCCGCCCGGCCCACCGCTCCGGTCCAGGTCACCGTGGCCCGTACCGCCGGCAACACCGGTCTCGGCGTCACCGCGGGCGGCAGCCTCACCTTCACCACCGCCAACTGGGACACCGCGCAGCAGGTGACGGTCTCCGCCACGGCCACCGGCACGGGCTCCGCCACCTTCACCGCGACCGCCCCGGGACAGACCAAGGCCGAGGTGACCGTCACGCAGCTCGCCGCGTCCGCCGGTTACGAAGCCCGCTTCCTGGAGCTGTACGGCAAGATCACCGATCCGGCCGCCGGCTACTTCTCGCCCGAGGGCATCCCGTACCACTCCGTGGAGACCCTGATCGTCGAGGCGCCCGACCACGGGCACGAGACGACCTCCGAGGCGTACAGCTATCTGATCTGGCTCCAGGCCATGTACGGCAAGGTCACCGGCGACTGGAGCAGATTCAACGGCGCGTGGGACATCATGGAGCGGTACATGATCCCCACCCACGCCGACCAGTCCACCAACAGCTTCTACACCGCCTCGAAACCCGCCACCTACGCGCCCGAGTGGGATCTTCCCTCGCAGTATCCCTCCCAGCTCAACGGCGGGGTTCCGGTGGGCGGCGATCCGATCGCGGGCGAGCTGAAGAGCGCCTACGGCACCGACGACATCTACGGCATGCACTGGATCCAGGACGTCGACAACGTCTACGGATACGGCAACGCGCCCGGCGAGTGCGAGGCGGGTCCCGCCGACCTGGGCCCCTCGTACATCAACACCTTCCAGCGCGGACCGCAGGAGTCCGTCTGGGAGACCGTGCCCCAGCCGACCTGCGACGCCTTCAAGTACGGCGGCACCAACGGCTATCTCGACCTGTTCACCGGGGACGCCTCCTACGCCGAGCAGTGGAAGTTCACCAACGCGCCCGACGCCGACGCCCGCGCCGTCCAGGCCGCCTACTGGGCCTCGGAGTGGGCCAAGGAGCAGGGCAAGGGCAGCCAGGTGGCGGCCAATGTCGCCAAGGCCGCAAAGATGGGCGACTATCTCCGCTACGCCATGTACGACAAGTACTTCAAGAAGGTGGGCGACTGCGCTGGTGAGACCGCCTGCCCGGCCGGCAGCGGCAAGAACAGCTCGCACTATCTGCTCTCCTGGTACTACGCCTGGGGCGGCGCCACCGACGCCTCGGCGGGCTGGGCCTGGCGTATCGGCTCCAGCTTCGCCCACGGCGGTTACCAGAACCCGATGGCCGCGTGGGCGCTGAGCTCGTACGCGGATCTCAAGCCCAAGTCGGCCACCGGCCAGCAGGACTGGAGCACCAGTCTCAAGCGCCAGCTGGAGTTCTACCGCTGGCTCCAGTCCGCCGAGGGCGCCATCGCGGGCGGCGCCACCAACAGCTGGCAGGGCCGGTACGCCCAGCCCCCGGCCGGGACCCCGACGTTCTACGGCATGTACTACGACGAGGCGCCCGTCTACCACGACCCGCCGTCCAACCAGTGGTTCGGCTTCCAGGCCTGGTCCATGGAGCGCGTCGCCGAGTACTACCACCAGACCGGGGACAGCGCCGCCAAGGCGGTGCTGGACAAGTGGGTCGCCTGGGCCCTGTCCGAGACGACCGTCAACCCCGACGGCACCTACCGGATCCCGTCCACCCTCCAGTGGTCCGGCAAACCCGACACCTGGAACGCCACCACTCCCGGTGCCAACGCCGGTCTCCATGTCACTGTCGCCGACTACACCGATGACGTCGGTGTGGCCGGTGCCTACGCCAAGACCCTCTCCTACTACGCGGCGAAGTCCGGCGACACCGCGGCCAGGAACACGGCCAAGGCGCTGCTCGACGGGATGTGGGACCACCACCGGGACGCCCTGGGCGTCGCCGTTCCCGAAACCCGTACCGACTACAGCCGATTCGACGACCCGGTGTACATCCCGAGCGGGTGGACCGGCACCATGCCCAACGGCGACCGGATCGACTCCACCGCCACCTTCGACTCGATCCGGTCCTTCTACCGGAGCGACCCGGCCTGGTCGAAGGTCGAGGCGTATCTGAGGGGCGGAGCCGCGCCGACCTTCACCTACCACCGGTTCTGGGCACAGGCGGACATCGCGCTGGCCCTGGGGTCGTACTCCGATCTCTTCGAGTAGGGCCCGTCCCACGAGCGGCGCGCGGTGAGGAGCCGGGACCGCGCGCCCCTCCGACGGCGGAGGGCCCCGGCTGTCGCCCGCCGGGGCCCTCCGCTCCCTCGCCGTCCCGCTCCGGCGGCGCTCCCCGCCCCAACTCCCTTGGCACTACGACCGTTTGATGTTCGTTTGGCGTCCTGAATCGACAACTCAAGGTCAAATTCTGGTATGCAATCTATTGCTCAGTGTCCAATCGATGTCACTCTCTGGACGGTTCAACGCGCGTCGACCGCGCGGCGAGCTCCCCCACAGAAGGGCCGTCCCCGGGCGGCCCATCACTCTTGGAGACCGAGTGAGACTTGTAGCTTCCACTCCCCGCAAGAACGCGGCCCGTGTCGCGGCCCTGGTCGCCTCCGCCGCCATGGTGGTTGTCGGCATCCAGTCGGGAACGGCCAGCGCCCAGCCCGACCTTTCGCGCGAACGCGGCGCCACCGCCGTTCTGTTCACCCCCGCCGAGCGTGTCGCGGCCATCCAGTCCGCCGAGGCGGACACCGCGGGCGAAGCCGCGTCCCTCGGACTCGGTGCCCAGGAGAAGCTCGTCGTCCGTGATGTCATCGAGGACGCCGACGGCACGGTGCACACCCGGTACGAGCGGACCTACGCGGGACTGCCCGTGCTCGGCGGCGATCTGGTGGTCCACCGGGCCCCGGCCGGCGGGCGCAGTGTCACCAAGGCGACCTCGGCCCGGATAACCGTGGCCTCCACCGATGCCCGGGTCGCCTCGGCCACCGCCAAGTCGAGCGCCCTGAAGGCCGCTTCGGCGGAGAAGACCGCGAAGCCCGCGGCCGAGTCCGCGCCGCGCAAGGTGATCTGGGCGGCCACCGGCACTCCGGTGCTCGCCTGGGAGACCGTCGTCAAGGGCCTCCAGCCGGACGGCACACCGAGCGAACTGCATGTGGTCACCGACGCGGCCACCGGCAAGGAGCTGTTCCGGGACGAGGCCGTCCAGACGGGCACCGGCACCGGTGCCTACAGCGGCTCCGTCACCCTCGGCACCACCAAGAGCGGCACCACGTACAACCTCACCGACGGTACGCGCGGCAGCCACAAGACGTACGACCTGAACCAGGGCACCTCGGGCACCGGCACGCTCTTTACCGACGCCGACGACATCTGGGGCGGCGGCCGGCAGAGCGCCGCCGTCGACGTGCACTACGGCGCCGCGACGACCTGGGACTTCTACAAGAACGTGCTCGGCCGCAACGGCATCAAGAACAACGGTGTCGGCTCCTACTCCCGCGCCCACTACGGCAACAACTACGTCAACGCGTTCTGGCAGGACAGCTGCTTCTGCATGACGTACGGCGACGGCTCGGGCAACACCCACCCGCTCACCTCGCTCGACGTCGCCGCCCACGAGATGAGCCACGGTGTCACGGCCGCCACGGCCAAGCTGGTCTACAGCGGCGAGTCCGGCGGACTCAACGAGGCGACCTCCGACATCTTCGCCACGGCCGTGGAGTTCTACGCCGCCAACCCGAACGACCCGGGTGACTACTTCATCGGCGAGGAGATCAACATCAACGGCAACGGCACGCCGTTGCGCTACCAGGACAAGCCGAGCAAGGACGGCGCGTCGAAGGACTACTGGTCGTCCACCCTGGGCAATCTCGACGTCCACTACTCGTCGGGCCCGGCCAACCACTTCTACTACCTGCTCTCCGAGGGCAGCGGCGCCAAGACCGTCAACGGCGTGAGCTACAACAGCCCCACGAGCGACGGTTCGACGGTCACCGGCATCGGCCGGGACAAGGCCACGAAGATCTGGTACAAGGCCCTCACCACGTATATGACGTCCTCCACCAACTACGCGAAGGCGCGCACCGCGACGCTGAGCGCGGCGGGCGCGCTGTACGGCACGACGAGCCCCGAGTACAAGGCGGTCGGCGCGGCCTGGACCGCCATCAACGTCAAGTGACCCGTATCTGACCCCGCTCCCCAGGGGTTTGGATATGTGAATATCTCACCACCGCAGCCGGTCTCTCCCCGAGGCCGGCTGCGGTGTTCAGCGTGCCCGATGGGGCTCTTGACGGATGATTGGTCCAGTCCTACGGTCCACTCAACCATTCAAAAACAGGGTCACGGTTCATATGCGTGAATATCTTGCGGATGAACCGCTCTGGTCGCGCCTCAAGACAGGGGAGTGAGACATGTCCGATCGCCTCCGGATGTTCACGGTGCTTGCCGCGGTGGGCGTTTCGTCGTTGACAGCCGTTCCGCAGGCCTCGGCGGAGGTGGAGCCCGGCGGATGGACCTCGGTCTCGCCCACCTTCACGGTGCAGGAGCGGGGCTGCGGCCAGGTCGACGATCTGACGTTCCGGCTGACCTGCTCCACCGCGAGCGGCGACCAGCGCGCCGAGCGCCGGTACGCCACCTACACCGGCGGCACCCGCCAGTTCGAGGGCTACTTCCGCGTCAGCAGTCTGAGCGGCACCCGGATCAGCCTCAAGCAGACGTTCAACGAGTCGGCGTCCGGACCGTACTTCATGCTGGCCGTCGAACGGGGCGGACGGCTCTACGCGGTCCATGGAGGCACCACACTCTCCAGCGCCGGCACGGTCGGCGCGACGGTCCGCGTCAACACCGTTCACCAGGTGGGCACTTCGCATCGTACGTATATCAACGGGTCGCTGAAGCACACCTACGCCAGCCCCGGCGGCAGCTTCTACGACAAGTTCGGTGCCTACCGCACCGACAGCGGCAGCGGACCGGCCACCGTGGTCTGGAGCGATGTCCGCTTCTGGCGCAAGTAGCGGAGCCCGTCCGTGCGACCGACCATACGAGCGGCCGTGCCGGCCGCGCTCGTGCTCGCGCTGGCGGCGGCGTGCTCGGCGCCGTCGCCGGCCGGGCACTCCGCCCGGGTCCCCGGCGCCCACCCGGACGGCCCTTCCGCCGATCCCGGGACACCGGCCGGTGCCGTTCCGAGGAGCGGCTCCCCGAGGAGTGCCTCCCCGGACGCTCCCACGCTCCGCGCGCGCCTTGTCACCCCCACCGACATCGATCTGAGCTGGCGGGCCGGTGCGTCCGGCGCCGCCGGTCACGTACTCGAATTCGCGACGGAGGAGGCGGGCCCGTACACCGTTCTGGAGTATCTCCCGCCCGGTACGACCACCTACCGTCATCCCGATCTGATACCGCGTACGACGTTCTTCTACCGGCTGCGGGCCTTCCAGGGGCCGGCGTCCACGCCCGTCGACGTCTCCCTGCCGCCCGGCGGACCGACCAAGGCCGACGAGGAGGCGGGCCACGACTGGCTGCCTCCCCGTACGGTTCCGGGGCGGTCCGCGGCGGGCCGTTCCGTGCGGGAGCGACGGGCCGCGCCCTCCGGGCTCAAGGCCCAGATCAAGCACGCCAACGGCATCCTCTTCACCTGGACGGATCGCACGTCGGACGAATCGGGGTTCCTGCTGGAGGCCCGGCCCCGGGGCGCTTCGGCCTTTGCGCCGATCGTGGTCCTCGACCCCGGAGTCAACTCGACCGGACTGATCACCCTGCCCACCGAGAAACACGCGTCCTACCGGATCCGTGCCTTCGTCACCGGCGCGGACTCGAATGTGGTCCGGCTGACCACCGGCGAGTCCACGGACGACCCGGAATAGACCTGGCGGATCTCGCGGACCCGGTGTCCCGGCAGCGATCGGTCCTTGTGTCCGGGCTCCCCTCCGCCTCGGGCCGCACCGTATCCGACGCCGCGCGCCGATCCACCGGGGACTACGGGAGAGCCCTTAGGGTCCGATCCATGGCCGGAGACGCAGCGGGGGACAGCGGAGCCGCGGCGGGCGGGCCCGGCCCGCCCGCCGCGGGCGCGGCGCCCGACCCACGTCGCTGGAAGGCGCTCGCGGTCTGTCTGGTCGGCGCCTTCATGACGCTTCTGGACGTATCCATCGTCAATGTCGCGCTGCCGTCCATCCGGGAGGGCCTGCGGACCCCGGTCTCCGATCTCCAGTGGGTGCTGTCCGGATACGCGCTCGCCTTTGGACTCTTCCTGATCCCGGCGGGACGGCTGGGCGACGCCCGTGGCCGGCGTGTGGTGTTCATGGTGGGACTCGCGCTCTTCACCTTGGCCTCCGCGGCCTGCGGAGCGGCGCAGTCCAGCCTCTGGCTGGTGATCGCGCGGCTGGTGCAGGGCTTCGCCGGGGGCACGGTCACCCCGCAGATCTCCGCGCTGATCCAGCAGATGTTCTCCGGCCGTGAGCGGGGCCGGGCCTTCGGCATGTTCGGCACGGTGATCGGTATCTCGACGGCCGTCGGACCCCTGCTCGGCGGTCTCATCATCCAGCTGGCCGGTGCCGACGACGGCTGGCGCTGGGTCTTCTACGTCAATCTCCCGCTGGGCGTGGTCTGTCTGCTGCTCGCCCGGCGGCTGCTGCCGGACACCCCGGCGGCCGGCCGGGTCAGGCTGCGGGACCTCGACCCGATCGGGGTACTGCTCCTCGGCTGCGGCGTGCTGGCCCTGCTGCTTCCCTTCGTCCAGTCACAGCAGTGGCACAACGACGAGAAGTGGCTGCTGCTGCTCGTCGCCGCGGCCCTGCTGGCCGCCTTTGCGAAATGGGAGTCCCGGTGCCGTACGGGCGGCACCCAGCCGGTGCTGAATCTGTCGCTGTTCCATGTCCGCTCGTTCTCGCTGGGATGTCTGCTGATCCTGCTCTACTTCGGCGGATTCACCACGATCTTCTTCATCACCACGCTCTATCTCCAGAGCGGACTGCACTACTCGGCCCTGGAGGCAGGACTCGCCATCACCCCCTTCGCCCTCGGCTCCGCCGCGGCGGCGGGGATCGGCGGCCGGCTCGTCGGCCGCTTCGGCCGGCCGCTGGTCCTGGTCGGACTGATCATGGTGACCGTGGGGCTGGCGGCCACCGCGTTCGCCGTGCATCTCGTACCGGGCCATGCCGCGGGGTGGGCGATGGCGGCGCCACTGCTCGTGGCCGGTCTGGGCAGCGGCCTTGTCATCGCGCCGAATCAGACACTGACCCTCTCCGAGGTGCCGGTGGCCATGGCGGGCAGTGCCGGCGGCACCCTCCAGACCGGTCAGCGCGTGGGTTCCGCGATCGGTATCGCCGCCGTGGGCTCGGTCTTCTTCGCCCAGGTGGAGCCCGACGGCTGGCCGACGGCGTACGACCACGGGCTGGTGATGTCGGTGGCGTTCGTGATCGCGGCACTGGTGGTCGCGGTGGCCGATGTGATCGCGGGTCACCGGGCCGGCGCACACCACCGGGGCGGGAAGGCGGACCGGGAGTCCCCGGACCGGTAACGCCGTTGATCCTCCGCGGCGCCGCTCCCGTCAGCTTTCCGGAGGGAGGCCGCGCCGGAGATGGAGTCCGACGCCGGCCGTCAGCGCCACCACGCACACCGTGAAGACCAGTCCCGCGTTCTTCAGCCCCAGCCAGAGCGTCAGCGCCCCGACGCCCACCACCGGCAGGGAGATCCCCAGATAGGCCACGACGAAGAAGGCCGAGATGGTGCCTCCCCGGTGCTCGGGCGGCGCCGCCCCGCTCACCGCGGCCATACCGGCGCGGAAGGCCAGGCCCTGGCCGAATCCGCCGCAGAGCGCGCCCAGTACGAGCAGCGGCAGTGACTCCGCCGCCAGGGAGGCGCCCACCAGCAGCAGACCGATCACCAGGACAAGACAGCCGCCCGGCAGCGCTCGACGGACCCCGACCCTTGTCAGCAGCGCCTGTCCGACCGTGGAGGCCAGGAAGAGCGAGAAGACGACCGCGCCCGAAACGGCCAGATTGTGCTCGCCGAGCGTCTGGGAGAGAAAGGCCGGTGTCACCGCGGTGAACAGTCCCATCAGTGCGAACCCGGCGAAGGCGGCGAGCGACGACGGCGCGAACACTCCGCGCACCTCGGGCGGCACCGTCAGTCCCTGCGGTCTGAGCCGTGGCCACCGCACCGGGTGCGGGACGGTTTCCCGCAGGAACCAGGTCAGTACGCAGGCCACGGCCACCAGGGCGAGATGCGTGAGGAAGGGCAGCCGCAGCGGCCAGGGCGCGTACTGGGCGAGCAGCCCCGACAGCAGCGGACCGCAGCCCAGACCGCCCATGTTCGCCGCGGTGGCCGCGAATCCCGCCCGTGCCTCGTGTCCCGGCGCGGCGAGTTCCAGCACGGTGGCGGTGGCGGTGCCGCTGAGCAGCCCGGCGGCGAGGCCCGACAGCAGCCGGCCGGTGAACAGCAGCGGCAGCCCGCCTTCGAGGAGGAAGCAGAGGGCACTGGCGGCGGAGAGTGCGAGGGCGGTCAGCAGCACCGGCCGCCGCCCCGCCTCGTCGGAGTAGTCGCCCGCCACCAGCAGCGCGGAGATCACCCCGATGGCGTAGACGGCGAACACCACCGTGACCAGCAGCTCGGAGAAACCGAGCTGCTGCCGGTAGAGGCCGTACAGCGGAGTGGGCAGGGTCGTACCCGCCATACCGATGGCGAACACCGCCACGGCGGCCGGAGAACCCAGCCGCCGGGTCCCGTTCATGCGAACGATCATGCAAGCCACCGTACGAGCCGACGGGCGCGGACGCCGTGCCCGCGCCCGTCCCCGACCGCCCCAGGGGGCCATTCGCCTGACGGTGTCGCGGGCTGTCCCGTGCCGGGCGCGCTATCCCGTGCCGGGCGGGCGGCCGTGGGCGCGACGGGCCGTACCGCGGGCGGGGCCACGGGTCAGATCGTGGGTCAGGCTGACGTCCGGCTGGGGCACTTCGCCGAAGTCCTCGTCCGCGCTGTCGACACGGAGGCGGTTGATGACGGCTTCCAGCGGCGCCGGCAGCGTGGGATGGCGGCCACGGTGGCACTGGCTGAGCAGATCGTGCCCGACCGTCTCGGGCAGCAGCGAGGAGAGCGTGGGCGGTGCCGTCGGCCGCCGGCCGGGCCGGGGCAGCCCGCGCGACTGACCTCGCCAGTACGCCGCGTCCCTGAACTCGGCCCGCTGCTGATGGGCGAGGAAGAGACAGAAGGCGGCGGTCCTGCTGCCGCCGCCGGCCGCGAACTGCCACCAGAACTGTGCCGCGTCCCGGTGGCCGGTCAGATGCAGCAGGGCCGCGAAGACGACGGCGCCCTCGGGATCGATCTGGTCATGGTCGACCAGCCGGGTCAGACTGGCCGCCGCCTCAGGGGCGTTGAGGATCAGGGCCACGGCGAGATTGAGGTCCTGGGCAGCCTGTTCATGGGCGGAGGGGCGGTGCCGGGGCGGTGCGCCCGCGCCCGTGGGGCACACCTGCTGCTGCTCCGTCGCGCACCGGGCCGTGACCCGGGCACGGGCCGCCTCCGTGTCGTAGTCGTCGTAGGTGTCGGTGAGTACTTCGGCGTTCTCCAGCAGCACCTCTACGGGGCTGGACGCCGGTTCATCGGCGGGGTGCACGGTCCATGTTCTCCGTCTCGGTCTCCCGTAAGTCCAGTTCCTTGGCCAGCCGCCGTCTGGCGTGCCGCACATGGGAGCGGACCGTGGCGATCTCGATGCCCATGTACTCGGCGACCTCCTCGTCCGGGACCTGGAGGACATGGCGCAGCACCACGACATCGTACTGCCGCTCGGGAAGGCGGGAGATCGCCGTATACAGACCGATCTCCCCTTCCAGCACGGCGAATTGATCGCCCGTGTCGGGCAGGAGCAGTTTGCGGATCGCGGCGTGGAAGGCGGCGGTGTCGGCCAACAGGGGTTCGGGGGCGCCGTGTTCGTCCAGCCAACGGGCCACCTCCTCCTTCAGGACGGCCCAGGCGTACTGGGGTACCGATTCCCTGGAAAGGACATACTGCCAATGGTCGAGCAGCCGTGCGCAGGCCGCGTCCACCACCTGCTCGGCGGCGGCCCTGCCGCCGACCTGGGTGTGGGCATAGCGCAGCCAGAGTGTGTGGTGGTGCGTGTCGAAGGCGTCGAACGTCAACGCCAGCCGCCGCCGCGGCCGTTCGGCAATCTCTGGATCGACGTGCACGGACGCCCCGTTCCCTGGACACCGCGCCGCTCCAGGGCAGAGGGCGTCGGCGCGAGAGGTGTGGTCCTCTCTCACTGGTCAGCCAACCGGAAGGGTGCCCTCACTGTACGGAACACCTCTGGGTCTTTTCGCTGATAGTCATCATATGATTACTTGGCCTTGGAGTCAGGTTACTTGGCCCATTTGGTTTCTTCTCTCCCACCAGGCCCGCCGGTAACCGGAGTTGATGTATCTCGTACGGTTGTCCGTATGCGGTGGCGGGCAGCCACTGACTGTCAACCGGCAACGAGGGCAAGGGGTCGCGACGGTGGGGGACAACAGTGCGGTGGATCTGGAGCTGGACCGGGCGCACTCGGCGCGGATGTACGACTACTACCTGGGCGGTACGACCAACTTCCCCGCCGACCGCGAGGCCGCGGCCCGTGCCATGACGGCCTTCCCCTCCATCCTGGCCACGGCCCGTATCAACCGGCGTTTCATGAACCGGTCCGTACGCTTCCTCGCCCGGAACGGCATGCGTCAGTTCCTCGACATCGGCACGGGCATTCCCACGTCGCCGAATCTCCATGAGGTGGCCCAGCGCGAGGACCCGACGGCGCATGTGGTCTACACGGACAACGATCCCATCGTGCTGGCCCACGCCCGCGCGCTGCTCCACAGCCATCCCGCCGGACGCACGGCGTACGCCCACGCCGATGTCACCGCGCCGGAAGCCCTGTTGGCCGCCGAGGAGATCCGGTCGACGCTGGACTTCACCCAGCCCATCGCGCTGAGCCTCAACGCGCTGCTCCACTTCGTGACCGACGATCACGGCGCCCATGACATCGTCGAAGTGCTCAAGGACGCGCTGCCGTCCGGCAGTACGCTCGCGATCGCCCATGTCACGGCCGAGTTCGACCCCGAGGGCATAGCCCGGCTGACGGCCGCCTACCGTGCGTCGGGCAACCCCGGACAGGCGCGCAGCCGCGAGGAGATCGCCCGTTTCTTCAGCGGCTGGGAGCTGCTCGACCCCGGGATCACACCGTCGCACGAGTGGCGCCCGGACCCCGACGAGCACGCGGGGAACGTCACGCTCAAGGAAGCGGCCTGCTACGTCGGTGTGGCACGTAAGCCCTGAACATTCCCGGTCGAGCCCGATCAAGCCGGATCGAGCCCGATCGGCCTCGATCGTTCCTGAACACCGAAGCGGCCGGTGCCCCGAGGCGGGGCACCGGCCGGGTCGGGCTCCGGCCGCTTCGACCGGTGACACTCGCCTACCGTGTGGCGGGTGAGCCGGCGGCGGGGCCGACCAGTTCGTCCAGGACGTCCTCCATGGTGACAAAGCCGATGACGGTTCCCTTGTCGCCGGTCACGGCCGCGAGATGCGTCCCGGCGGCGCGCATGGCCGTCATGGTGTCGTCCAGCGGGGTGTCGATCTCGACCCGGATCACGGTGTGCAGCGCACCGAGGGGAAAGGGCCGGGTCCGCTCGTCGGCGCCGAGCGCGTCCTTGATGTGCAGATAGCCGAGGATCGTGTCGTCGGGTCCCGTCACCGGCAGCCGGGAGAAGCCCGAGGACGCGGCGGCACGCTCCAACTCCTGCGGTGTGATCAGGTGGTCGACGGTGACGGTCCTGCTGAGCGGGACCATCACCTCGCCCGCCGGGCGCGTGCCCAGCTCCAGGGCGTCCCGCAGCCTTTCCCCGTCCGCCGGATCGAGCAGCCCCGCCTCGCTGGAGTCCTTGACCAGCCGGGCGAGTTCGTCGTCGGTGAAGACCGAGGCCACCTCGTCCTTGGGCTCCACCTTCAGCAGCCGCAGGATGGCGTTGGCGAACGCGTTGATCCCGAAGATCACCGGACGCAGCGCACGGGTCAGCGCCACCAGGACAGGTGCCAGCGCGAGCGCGGTCGGCGCGGGCGCCGCCAGCGCGATGTTCTTCGGCACCATCTCGCCGATCAGCATGTGCAGATAGGTCGCCAGGGCCAGCGCGATCACGAAGGCGATCGGATGGATCAGCGCCTCGGGCACACCGATCGTCTCGAACGGCGGCTCCAGCAGATGCGCGATCGCCGGCTCGGCGACGGCACCCAGCACCAGCGAGGAGATGGTGATACCGAGCTGCGCGGTGGCCATGGCCGCCGACAGATGCTCAAGTCCCCACAGGGTGGTCTTCGCACGGCGGCCGCCCTTGACCGCCAGGGGCTCGATCTGGCTGCGCCGTACGGAGATGAGGGCGAACTCCGCACCGACGAAGAACGCGTTGGTGAAGAGGGTGAACACGCCGACGGCGAGTTGCAGAACGGTCATCGGGCGTTCTCCACGGGGTCCTCGGCCGGAACGGACGCGGTGATCCGCACCCGGTCGGCACGTCGGTGTTCTATGCGCAGGACATCGAACCGCCAGCCGTCGATCCCGAGGGTGTCGGCGACGACGGGCAGCCGCTCCAGCCGGGTCGCGAGCAGGCCCGCGAGTGTCTCGTAGGGGCCGTCCGGCGCGTCGAAGCCGATCTCCGCGAGCTGGTCGAGCCGGACTCCGCCGTCCGCCTCCCAGACCCGGCGGCCGTCCGTGGTCGGTTCCTTCGGAAGCAGATCGGGGGTCTCGTCCGGGTCGTGCTCGTCCCGTACCTCTCCGACGACCTCCTCGACGATGTCCTCCACGGTGGCGACACCGGCGGTGCCGCCGTACTCGTCGATCACCACGGCCATCGTCCTCGCCTCCCGCAGCCGCCGCAGCAGCCGGTCGACCGGGAGCGAGTCGGGGACGAGCAGCGGGCTGGTGGCCAGCTCGGTGACGGGGGTGTGGTCACGGCGGGTCTCGTCCAGCGCGAGCACATCCCGGATATGGACGGTGCCGATGACCTCGTCCAGGGTGTCGCGGTAGACGGGGAAGCGGGACAGACCGGTGGCCAGGGTCAGCCGTGCGGCGTCACCCGCCGTGGCACGGGCCTCCAGGGCCCGGACATCCACCCGGGGTGTCATCACGTTCTCCGCGGTCAGCTCCGCGAGATGCAGGGTCCGTACGAACAGCTCGGCCGAGTCCGCCTCTATCGCGCCTTCCCGCGCGGAGTGCCGCGCCAGGGCGACCAGCTCCTCGGGTGTACGGGCGGACGCCAGCTCTTCGGCGGGCTCCAGTCCGAACCGCCGTACGAGCCGGTTGGCGGTGTTGTTGAGATGCCGGATCAGCGGGCCGAAGGCCGTGGTGAAGGCGCGCTGCGGTCCCGCCACCACCTTGGCGACGGCCAGCGGGCTGGAGATCGCCCAGTTCTTCGGCACCAGCTCACCGACGACCATCAGCACCACCGTGGACAGGGCGACACCCAGGAGGGTGGCGACGGTGGAGACACCGCCCGGCGGCAGCCCCGTGGCCTCCAGCGGGCCACGCAGCAGCACGGCGAGGGACGGCTCCGCGAGCATCCCGATGACCAGGGAGGTCACCGTGATGCCGAGCTGGGCGCCGGAGAGCTGGAACGTCAGCCGCTTGGCCGCCGCCAGCGCGCCGGCGGCGCCGCGCTCGCCCGCCGCGACGGCACGTTCCAGCTCGCCGCGCTCGACGGTGGTCAGGGAGAACTCGGCCGCGACGAACACCGCACAGGCGAGGGTGAGCGCGAGAGCGAGGAACAGCAGAAGCACTTCGGTCACCGTGCCACCTCCGCCCCTCGGCTCGTCGGGACGGGGATGACACGGCTCGTACTGGGAGGCTCACCCATTGCGGGACCGCAGCTCCTTCTCGGATCAGGTGTTGGGGGCGGGGTGGGCACCCCGTTCCCTCATGGTAAAGGAATCGCAAAACTGTCATATGTGATGATCGGCACAGGTCCGCGTGGCGGTCATCTCACGGCATCGAAGTCCGGACCCACGGTCAGTGTCACCACCCCCGGGGCGGCCTGTGCGTCCTCGCGCGCGGTGCCTCCCGGCAGCCGTGAGGCGAGGACCTCGGCCGGTGCCCGCAGGCCCGGCGTATGAGTGACCGTGGTCCGCTTCACGCGCTCGGGCGCGTTGCCGATGCCCGTGACGGTGAATCCGGCCGTGCGCAGGGCGTCCGCCGCCTTCGCGGCCCGCCCCGGGGTGCCGGTGCCGTTGAGGACCTGGACCCGTACGGTATGGGCGTAGACCGGCTCCTTGGAGTCGGCCGCGAGCCGCTCCTTGTCGACCTCCTTGTCCTTCGCCAGGGCGGTGAACAACTCGGCGGCCTGCGGATACTGCCAGACCACATTGGCCTTGTCGGTCGGCACATCGAGCTCGCGCACATAGTTCGGCACGGTCAGAAAGGTCAGCCGGTCACCGGGGATGCCCTTGATCTCGGAGGCGAGACCGGAGAGCGGCTTGATCCCCGCCAGGGCCTTGTCCGTGGTCAGTGACCTGGTGGCGGAGTCCAGGAATCCGTACAGCGCGTTCGGGCTGGTCAGTTTGGTCTGGGCCTTGGCGGCCAGGGCCTCCATGAACTCCTGCTGCCGGCCGATGCGCCCCAGGTCGGAGCCCTCCCCGACGCTGTAGCGCGTCCGTACGTAGCCGAGGGCCTTCTCGTCCTTCACGGTCTGGCAGCCGGCCTCCAGATCGAGATGGGCCTTGGTGTCATGGATCGCCGCCGCGGGACAGACCTCGATGCCGTCCAGCGCGTTGACCATGCCCTTGAAGCCCTGGAAGTCGACCGACATGAAGTGGTCGATACGCAGCCCGGTGTTCTGCTCCACGGTCTTGATGGTGCAGGCGGCGGCGCCGGCGATCTCCCCGTCCGTGCCGCCTATGGCGAACGCCTCGTTGATCTTGAAGTGGTGGGGCTCGGACCGGCTGCCGTCGCCCCGGTCGCACGCCGGTATGGCCACCCAGGAGTCACGGGGGAGCGAGACCACCGTGGCCCATTTCCGGTCCGCGGCCAGATGCAGGACCATCAGCGTGTCCGACTGCATGGTGGTGAGGTCGCTGCCGTACTTCGCGTTGCCGCCGGCCCGTGAGTCGGAGCCCACGACCAGTATGTTCTTGGAGCCGGGACTCGTGTTGACCGGGCGCCCGCCACCGACCTTGCTGTCGACGTCGGCGGAGTGGATATTGCCGTTGAGGTCCTGGTAGGCCCAGGTCGCGGCGCCCGCCACGGCTATCAGCCCGACGACGAGGATCCCGCCCGACCAGACGGCTATCCGGCCGCGCCGGGTCAGTCTGGTGCGGTGCGCGCCATGCCCGGCGCGCCGGTTCCCGCCGCCGGTGCCGCGCCGTTCCCTGGATTCCGTGTCCACACCGTTCCTCCGTCCCCCGTACCGGCCCCGTCCGGCCGGGCCCTGCCGACCCGCCGGCCATGCCGGTCCTCGCCCTGTGCGATTCGTGCACTCTACTTTCTCTACAGGCGTGTAGAGAGATCCGGGTGGTTGCCGCCGGGCGGGCTTCGCGGCCGTCCCCGGGGCCGTCAACTTCTACAGTGTTGTAGATTTACGGTGTGCCGCCCGGACCGCACCTTTCGTAGAGCCCGACCACCACCATGAGTGACCGACATACTCCCAGGAGAGTTCCCGTGGCCCTGTGGGACCGCATCAAGGATTCCGCTTCGTCGATGCAGACGCAGCTCAACGCGAAGAAGAACGACCTCAAGAGCGGGGCCTTCCGCGACGCGAGCATGGCCATGTGCGCGCTGGTCGCCGCCGCGGACGGCTCCATCGACCCGCCCGAGCGGCAGCGCGTCGCCTCGCTGATCATGACCAACGAGGTGCTCCAGAACTTCGCCGCCGACGACCTCCGGGCGCGGTTCGAGGACTACTGCCAGAAGCTCACACTCGACTTCGAGTTCGGCAAGGTCGGCGTCCTCCAGACCATCGCCAAGGTCGCCAAGAAGCCCACCGAGGCGCGCGCGGTCATCCAGATCGGCATCGTCATCGGCGGCGCGGACGGTGACTTCGACGAGACCGAGCGAGCGGTCGTCCGCGAGGCCTGTTTCGCCGTCGGTATCGCGCCGGGTGAGTTCGACCTCTGACGGTCATGAGCCGGGGCGTGCCGTCCCCGCACGGCACGCCCCTCCGCGAACCGGCGCGGTGGAAACCGAGGACGACGCGGCCGGACCGGAGGATCAGATCCGGTCGGCCTCGATCTCGCGCTGGAGCCGCAGGTGGGTGCGGTGCTCGTGGTAGAGCCGTCCCACCAGCGCTCCGCCGTAGACGACGAAGCCGACCCCGACGAGCCACGACTGGAGCACCAGCACCGTGCCGAACGGACCGTAGGTGACGGCGTTCGCGGCGATCAGGGGCGAGAAGACCACCCGGGAGAACACACGGAGACCGAGCAGTCCCACGGCGGTCGCGATGGCGCCGGGGATCAGGGCGCGCCAGCGGACCCGGCCCGCGAGCAGGAAGCGCTGCGACCACCAGAAGAAGAGGAACGTCCCGACCACATCGCCCACGGTGGAGATGGTCAGCTCGACGACGGACTCGGACGTGACGGGCGTGTTGACGAAGACGAGCAGGAAGAAGACCAGGACCGCGAGCCAGACGACATGGCGCCACATGGTGTGCCAGCGGGCCATCGGCAGCTCCCAGACCTTCTCGTAACCGGTCTGCACGGCCGAGCCGAAGGTCAGACCGAACGCGGCCAGCGCGGCGAGACCGAACGCCGTCGTCCGCTGCAGAGCCTGCCCCGGCCTGCCGAAGAGCTCCTGGATCTGCTCCTGCGCCGACGACGACACCCCGAGCCCCTGCCCCAGCCAGCGGGCGAACCCCTGGCCGCTCGCGGGGTCGGCCGCGGCGACCAGGACCAGCAGGGGCACCAGCGTCAGAAAGCCGAGCGCGGCGAAGCTCATGGCCCGGTGCATCAGCTCCATCTCACGGCCGCGGCTCCAGGCGAGCCCGGCGGGCGATGTGATGATCCTGCTGTACACGCGCTCCAGCCGGTGCCGGCGTTCTGCCGCACCGAGACGCTTTCGGGTCATATGTCGTCTACTACCCCGACGGGCGCCACGCTCTGTCCAGGGCCCCCGGATGGGTGCCCTCCGTCATCCGCGCTCCTCCAGCGCCCAGACGCGCTCGGCGCGCAGCGGGCCCCCGCGCGCCAGCACACTGCCGTGGTCGACGGCGAGCGGCGCGAGCTGCGACGCGTAGCACTGCACCGCCGCGCGCTTGGCCGCCCACTGCTCGTCGGAGAGGTTCAGCTCGTACGCGACCCGGAGCCCGAAACGGCTGTCGAGGTCCTGGTAGGACACTCCGTAGTCGACGTCCTTGGCGAGCGCGGCCTCCGTCCCCGGGGTGCCCCACTCCGGCAGATGACCGGTGTACGGCAGATCGGCGTAGACGAGGGGAAGCGGTCTGCCGAGGCCCGCGAGGATGTGCAGGGCACGGTCGCGCACCTTCGCGTGATCGGGCTGATTGGTGCTCAGCGGAATCAGCACCCGGGTCTCGGGGGCGAGGGCCGTGAGGTACGAGTCCACCTCGTGGAGCACACCCCCGTCCTGGTACGGGCCGTCCGGATGCGCCAGCGGGACACACGCGGCACCGAGCAGCGCACAGGCATGCGCGTCCTCCGCCCGCCGCGCGTGATGCGCCTCGCCCGCCGAGGAGAAACCACAGGTGCTGTCCCACCACGAGACGTCATGGCCGGGGGAGGGCGCGCCGCCGTGGACGGTGACGACGGTGACCGGGGAGCCCAGCGCCGGGATCAGTCCCGCGAGGGAGAGCACGGCGTCGTCGAAGTGCGGGGAGAGGATCACGGTGGCGGGCTGAGCCGGTGTCGGCCGGGGCGTGGTCATACGGGAGTGCTCCTGTCGGTCATGGTGCTGAGCTGGTGCCGAGCCGCCGGCCGCGGACCGCCGGCGAGCCGTATGCCGCGGAGGGCGGTGTCCCACTGGGCGTCGTCGCCCTGCCACCGCCCGGGAGCGGCGGCCACGGTCCCCCAGCCGATCCCGGGGCCGAGCGTGTCCGCGTCCGGGGGCGGGGTACGGCGCAGCCAGAGCAGATCGAAGCGGTGCCCGGGGTGCGCCGTCGCGATGATCAGCCGCAGTCGGCGCAGATCGGCCGCGGTGAGTTCGTCGAAGGCGTCGTTGTGTATGTACAGCACGCGCGCGGGGGACCCCGCGAGCGTGCGCCAGCGGTCGGCGAGCGCGGCGAACTTGGCCCGGACGGAGCCGAGTTGACCGTGGATGTCCTGACCGCTGAGCATGGTGCCCGAGGCGGGGTGGAAGTCGTGGAAGAACCGGATGTCGGAGCCGCGGTCCAGCGCGCAGAGTCCGTCGCTGAACGGTTCGACCATGCCGGGCCGCAGGACGTTCGCGAAGTCGGTGGCGATGGTCTCCACGACGGACTCGAAGTCGAGATCGAGCCAGTCGAAGAAGTGCGCGCGGTCGTCGCCGGTGATACGGCGGATCTGATAGGTGGATTCGCAGTGGTAGCCGAGACCGACGAGCCGGTCGTACATATCCGCTCCCCCCGGGAGGTCAGCCAGCCGTGCGCCGCAGCAGCAGACCCACGCTGCCGCGCTTGCTCAGATAGGCGCGTCCCGCGCAGACGGTCTCCAGCCGCGGCGGGACGAGCACGGTCTCCTCGTCCGCCCGCCAGACCGTGGAGCGTTCGAGCCAGGGCCGCAGCCGGGAGACGAGCGCCTCGGGTTCGAGGGCGACGAACACATGGTCCGTGGCGAGTCCGTCGAGCAGATCGAGATCCTGGCCGTAGTAGAGCATCTCGATCAGCAGATGGGCCGCGGCGCGGGGCGGCCCGTCCTCCTTGGCCAGTTCGGCCAGATCGGCGCCGTCCACGGTGACCGCTTCCGAGCCGGCGAACGCGGTGGCGAGCCGGTCCCTGAACGTGGAGTTGGGCTCGGTGGCCCGTACGGTGAAGCCCGCCGCGGCGAGCCGACGGGTCAGCGCGCCCTCACAGGCGCCCACCTCCACCAGGGGGCCCTCGACGCCGGCGCGGCCCTCCCGTACCCAGGCCGCGGTGGCGTCCAGCCGCTGTTCCTCGTACGGCGAACTGCCGAACTCCCAGGGATCCACGACGGACGCGGCCTCGTCGTCCAGGCTGGCCAGCAGGGCGTAGAGCCGTTCGCGTTCGACGGGATCCGCGTCGAAGAAGCGCTCGGCGGCGGGGACGCGCGGTGTCTGTACGACAAAGTCGGGGTCCCGCTCGGCCAGCAGATGTCCGCACGAGCCGTTGACGAAGTCGAGCTTCGCGCCGATCAGACGCCGGGTCATCGGACGGTCGAGATCGCTGAGGAACTGGAGATACGGCGAGTAGCCGACGGCATGGCGCAGTTCGGGTCCGCCGTCGCCGGCGTCGCCGTCCCCCGGACGGCCGGCGTGGGCGAGGGCGGTGTCACGGCCGAGCCGTCCGCGGCTGCGCCGGTTGTCCGCAGGAGAGTGTGTCCATACGCGGACGGTCTCCCGGCTCTGTCCGTCGTGCGCGTCCGGCCCCTCCTGGCCGTCGTGGTCGCCGTGGCCGTTGTGGCCGTCGTGCCAGGCTCCGGCCCGGGAAAGGAGACCGGCGAGGACCTCCGGGCCCGGTGCGGCGATGCCGTCGGTCACGGGCCGGACATGGGACGAGAGCAGCGCGAGCCGCTCGGCCGTGTCCGTTCCCGCGGGGAGGGTCAGTATCTCGGCGCGGTCACCGAGGATCACCCGGGTCTCGCCGCCGTGGTCGTCGGTGAGTACGGACAGGAAGTCGAGGACGGCGTCCTCGGCCCGGAGTACGACAACGATATCAATCACGGCACTTCGGTCCTCGGTGCGGAGCCGACGGGGGGAGCGGGACAGGTGAGGCCGGTCGGGGGAGGGCTCGTGACGGGGTGTCGGCTGGCAGGGACCCTAGCGGGCACCCGGCAATGTGGTCCAGACCAATTGGAGGAGTGGTCGACCTATTTCGGCCATCCATCGAAGCGCGGGATCGTGCCCTGCCGTGCGCGTGGGGCACCGCGGCCGACCCGCTCGGGTGCGGCGCGGGCGGAGCGTGGCGAAGAGTATGACGGCTGAAAACCGCCTCCCCGTGGTCGGGGTCGGCGCCTGGTCGGGCCGACGTCCATGGGTGCGCGGTACGAGCCGTACGGCTTGCATCGGAGGCTCGCGTGATGTGGTGCGAGTGCTTCCGTGCGCCGCCCGTGCGGGTGAACCCGATTCTGTGAAGAGTCTGAAATTGGCGAATCATCAGACTTGACACTGAATGCCCGTATATGACCGGAGGTTTTCGTGCCCCTCGCCCCGCTCGACCATCACGCGACCGGTTACCAACTGTCGCACGCCTACTGGCTGGCCAAGGCCTCGGAGCTCGCCTACCGCGACCAGGACATCGCCCGAGCCGCCCTGGCCGAATGGGGGTTCGACCGGTTCCGGCACTTCGAGTCACGGCACCAGATGCCGTTCCCCCTGGAGGACACCCAGGCGTACACCGCGGCCAGTGACCGCATGATCATCACCGCGTTCCGCGGAACGACCCCCCACGAGATCCGCGACTGGCTGACCGACGGCAACACCCCGCCCGTACCGGGACCGGGGAACAAGGGTTTCGTCCACTACGGCTTCCACCAGGCGCTCGCGTCCGTCTACCCCGATGTCCGCGACGCCATCGAGGAGTTCCGTACCGGCGGCCAGACCGTGTGGTTCACCGGCCACAGCCTCGGCGGCGCGCTCGCCATGCTCGCCGGTACCCGGCTGTACTTCGAGGAGCCGCGGATCCTGGCCGACGGCATCTACACCTACGGCCAGCCCCGCACCTGTGACCGGCTGCTCGCCGCCGCGTACAACACCGCCCTGAAGGACCGTACGTACCGCTTCGTCAACAACAACGACATCGTTCCGCAGGTCCCGCCGGCGCCGCTCTTCACCCATGTGGACACCGTCAAGTACTTCGACTCGCACGGGACGATCCATGACCGGCTGCCGTTCGTCGATGTCCTCAGGGACCGGGTGACGAGCCGTACGGCCGATCTGTTCGCGCCCGCCTCCGACGGCATCCGTGACCACTTCATGCCCGCCTATCTGGCGAACCTGGAGAAGAACCTGGTCTGAGGCCCTGCCTGCCGGCCGGGCCCTGTCCCTCGGGCAGGGCCCGGCCGGTCCGCTTCAGCGGCGGGCGAGCCGGCGCTCACCCGCGGCACCGGTCGCGTAGGGCAGCCCGTAGTGCGAGAAGACCTGTGGCTCGTCCTGGGCGAGCAACTCCCCGTCGGTGTCGATGGAGGGAGCCTCCTTGGCGAGGTTTCTGTCCCAGGTGACCTTCAGATAGCCGGGACCGACCGTGGCGTCGCCCAGCGGGACGAAGACCAGACGCCTTCTGGTGGGCAGTCCGACCGTGACGGTGGCGAACGATGGAGCGTCGGTCGCGGTGTCGACATAGACGGCTTCCAGCGAGCCGATCTTCTTCTTGTCGGCGTCGACCACATCGTGGCCCCGCCACTCCCGGATGTCCTCGGCTTCGAACATGAACGATCGCCTCTTTTCGGATATCCCCTCTCTCTTGGTCATTATCCAGCAAAAAGGTCCGGCCGCCCGGGGTCGTGTGCGGGACCCGTGCGCGGGCCGGCGCGGGGCCATCGCCTCGCCCCGTGAAACGCGCTGGCCGTCGGGCGGGCCGGCGCGGCATGCTGACCGCATGCCGATCAGGGAAGCCACCGCCGAGGACTGGCCCGCCATCTGGCCCTTCTTCCATGAGATCGTCGCCGCGGGCGAGACGTTCTCCTACCCGCTCGACCTCGACGAGACCGAGGGCCGTGACTGGTGGCTGCTGGCCGCCCCGAACCGTACCGTCGTCGCCGTCGACGAGGCGGGCACGGTCCTCGGCACCGCGAAGATGCAGAACAACCAGATGGGAAACGCCGGCCATGTCGCGAGCGCCAGCTATATGGTCGACCCGGCGCGGTCCGGGCGCGGAGTGGGCAGGGCGCTGGTCGAGTACACGCTGGACTGGGCCCGTACGGCGGGCTTCCGCGCGATCCAGTTCAACGCCGTCGTCGAGACCAACACCTATGCCGTGAAGCTGTACGAGTCGCTCGGCTTCGAGATCCTGGGCACGGTGCCCGAGGGGTTCAGGCACCCCGTACAGGGCTATGTCGGACTGCACATCATGCACCGCGCGCTCTGAGCGGTCGGCGCTCCCGGAGCACGGCGAGCACATCGCCCGCCGGGCCGGTGAACCGGACGCCGCGGGGGCCGCCGCCGCGGAAGACGTCCTCACCCGTCTTCGCCCCTGACTTCCCCTCTGCCGTCGCGCCGGTCTCGCGGCAGCAGCCGTCCGAGGGGGATCAGTGCCACGCCGAGGCCGATCCACGTACCCGCGTACAGCCATCCCCCGAGGACATCGGTCGCCCAGTGCACCCCGAGATAGATCCGGGTCAGCCCGACGGCGACGGCCCAGCAGACGATCAGCGCGCAGAGCGCGTAGGCCAGGAGCCTCCGGCCCGGGGCGCCACCGCCTTCGCGGCCTCTGCCGCCCTCGCGGCGGGGGCCCGCTCCGCTCCGCCGCAGTACGGCCCAGATCAGCAGGCCCGCCACGAGCGCCGAGGTCGTGGCGTGCCCGGAGGGGAACGCGTAACGGGAGGCATGGGTCGCCCAGTCCGCCGCCGGTGGCCGCGGCCGGTGGACCGCGTACAGGACGCCGTAGCGGACGGCCTGCCCGGCGAGGAGGAACAGCAGCGCGCCGGCCGCCGCCATCAGCCGCTGTCTCATGTCCCGGCCCATGAGCAGACCAGCCACGACCGCGCACACATAGGGGAGGATCCCGGTGCCGGTCGCCGTGATGCCCCGTGCCACCGCGACGGCCTCGGCCGGGCGGTGGCCCACCGACCAGTCGAGCGCGTCGCGGTCCAGGGGGAACGGCGCGCCGTTCCTGCCGGTCACCACCACCGCCAGCAGGGCGAAAGCCGCCGCGAGGAGCACGGTGACCACCAGCGGTGCCGGACGGACGGGCCGATGAGCGGCTCGGCGGACGGGCGGCGCCGGTGATGTCGGCCGGCTCATCGCGCGGCCACCGGCGCGCCGGCCCGGGAGGCGACCGTCCCCGTGTCCGCGCTCAACGTGTCTCCTGCTGGGACACGCGGCGTGAACGCAGCACTTCCAGCACCAGCGGAACGAGTGAGACGACCACCACGACGGCGACTATCGGCAGCAGATAGCGCTCGACATCCGGTACGGACGAGCCCAGCGCGTACCCGGCCAGTACGAGACCAGCCGTCCAGACCGCGCCGCCGATGATCTGCCAGAGCGTGAAGAGGCGCGCGGGCACGTTCAGCGCGCCCGCCAGCGGGTTCAGTACGGTCCGTGCGACCGGTACGAAACGGGCCAGCACGATGGCCTTGGCATGGCCGTACCGGTCGAGCAGCTCCTCGGCGCGGGCCGCCCCCTCACGGAGCCTGCGGGCCCGGCCGCGGGCGAGCAGCGCCCGGCCGCCCCGCCGCCCGATCCAGTAGCCGGTCTGCGCCCCCAGCAGCGCGCCGGCGCCCGAGGCGATGAGCACCTGGGGCAGCGAGAGACGCGCGGGATCCGCCGTGCCGGGCACACAGAGCAGCCCGGCGGTGAAGAGCAGGGAGTCGCCGGGGAGGAAGAACCCGATCAGCAGGCCGGTCTCGGCGAAGAGGACGACGGCGACACCGAGGGCGCCGAACGCGGAGAGCAGGGATCCCGCGTCGAGGAGATTCACGGCTTGTGGCATCGCGGTGAGCGCGGATACGGCCATAAGGGGGCTGCTCCCATAATGATGGGCAGGGGTGTCCTGCGTGACGATCTGATTGTCTACAGTGCTGTAGACGGTCTACTTCACTGTAGACGAAGGAAACGGGAGGAGCGTTCCCATGGGCGACGAGAGCGCGGAACGGCGGCCGTCCGGAGAGCTGGAAGCCGGTGTGCTGGCGGCGCTGTGGGCCGCCGGGGGACCGCTGACACCGGGGCAGGTCCAGGGGGCGCTCGAGATGTCGCTCGCCCGCACCACCATCACCACGATCCTGTCGCGGCTGTACGAGAAGGGCACGGTCACCCGGGTCAGGGAAGGCCGTGGTTACGCGTATACGCCGACCGAGGACGCCCCGGGGCTGACCGCCCGGCGTATGCACACCGAGCTGGCCAAGGACGAGGACCGCAGCGCGGTGCTCGCCCGGTTCGTCTCCCAGCTCAACGACGAGGACGAGCGGCTGCTGCGCTCCCTGCTCGACGGCTCCCTGCTCGACGGCGGGGACATCGCTCCGGACGGCGGCGGGACCGGGTCCGGCGCCGGGGAGTCCCGGCCGGCGGACGGGCGGGCCGGATGATCCACCTCGTCTGGGTACCGCTGCTGATGCCCTTCCTCGCCGTGCCCGCCGCGCGGCGGGCCGCGACGGCCCTGCCGCCGCGCCACGCCGCGTGGCTGCTCACCGCCGTCGCGCTGGTCCTCGCCGTCAGCAGCTCGGCCGCGCTGGTGCTGCTCGTCGTCCCCGGCGCCTCGTATCTGCCCCCCGTGGCCGTGCTGGGCGAACTCCTCGAACCGCTGACGGCGGGACCGCCCGCCGTCACCGTCGTGCTCGCGCTCCTTGCCGGGGCGCTGCTGGTGCGGCACGCGGCCGCGCTGACGGCCGCCGCGCACCGCACCCGTACGGACCTGCGCCGGGCCAGAGGCGCCGTGGGCGCAACGGACGGCGAACTGGCGGTCGTACGGGACAGCCGGCCCGACGCCTACGCGCTGCCGGGACGGTCCGGCAGGATCGTCGTGACCACGGGGATGCTGCGCGCCCTCGAACCGGCCGAGCGCGAGGCGCTGTTCGCCCATGAGCGCGCCCATCTCCGGGGACGCCACCATCTCCTCCTCATGGCCGTGGAACTGTCCGCTCACTGCCATCCCGCCCTGCGCGCCCTCTGCGAGCCGATCCGCTACGCCCTGGAGCGCACCGCGGACGAGGCAGCGGCGGCGGCCGTCGGTGACCGGCGGCTCGCCGCCCGCGCGATCGGCAGAGCCGCCCTGGCGGCCCGGCACGACCGCGGTGGCGAGGCGCCGGGGCCCGCGCGCCCTCGCGCCGTCCTGGCGGCGACCGCGGGCCCGGTGCCCCGCCGGGTCGCCGCGCTGCTCGGCGGGGCGGAGAGCGGCCCGCCGGCCGCGTCCCGGACCGGGCGGCTGATCGCGGGCGCGCTGCTGTGCTGTCTGGTGTGCTGTCTGGCGCTGTCCGGCGCCACGGCGGCGGGCGCGGCGAATGACCTCCATACGCATATCGAAATCGCGCAGGGGGAAAGCGCGGCGGAGTGACCCGCGGCCGATGTGCGGCGGCCGGGGATCACCGGGGCGGCGGTTTTGCTCCCTCCTGCGGGCCCGCCGGGAAATTCATCCGTACAGCCGTCCCAGCCGCATGGTTTCGCCGGGGGAATCCTCCCCCGTCATCCGCTGCCGGTCGGCGCGGCCCGGATGTCTTCGGTACTCATGGCCGGGTATCGCCGCGGTAGCGGCCAACGGGCGCTCCCCGCGGTGTGTTTCCGGTGCGGAGGCCGCGACGAGCAGAACCGGAAGCGCCCGGTCCATTCGTAGCGCGTCCACCGATTCCGCGAGCAGTTCATATTCCGTGGTGTCGTCGCGTGTGGCCACACGCAGCAGCCGCCCGGCGGCCAAGTGCTCGGCCACCAGGTCCTGGTGGGCCACATCGTCCCGCCAGGCCCGGAGCGTCGCCGGTACGTCCGGTACGCTCTCCGCCACCGGGGTGAGAGCTCCCGCCGGAAAACGCGCGCTTTCCGGGCTGGGATCGAGTCGTTCGGCGATCCATGTCGCACGGTCCCGCAACCACCACAGTGCAAGTGCCAGAGTGGGAGCGCGATATGTGCCGAGGGGTACGCCGATACGCTGTCCACCGCTGATTCCGTATGCGGTGACATGACAGAGGAATTCGTCATGCACGGCCGCTCTCCTTGCGCCGTTCTGTGAGGCCGGACGGTCTGCGCCGTAATTCTTGGCAGTGACATCGCGTGGTACCGCAGGGTGATTCCCAGGGCCGATTTCCCCAGTGGGCGGAGATCGGCTTTCGGAGGCCCGAAGTTACAACTATGAAGGAAATGCTGACGCCCTGTCATGAGGCGGATTCGGCCAGAGTGGCGCTCCTTTACGGTATCGATGGCCGAAACCTCGCGTAATCGCGTGGAGACACACCGTGCATGGCTGGAAGGCTATATAGCCGGTCAGGTATGTTCTGGCCATGCCCATACCGTTCGACGTCCTCGCAGAGCCGAACCGGCGGAAGATCCTCGATCTTCTCCTCGACCGTCCGCACACGGTCGGGCAGCTCACGGAACTGCTCGGGCTGAGCCAGCCCGGCACCTCGAAGCATCTGCGGGTGCTGCGCGACGCCGGTCTCGTCGGGGTCCGGCAGGACGCCCAGCGCCGCTGGTACGAGCTGCGGCCCGAGCCCCTCGCGGAACTCGACGCCTGGCTCGCCCACTACCGGCATCTCTGGTCCGGCGCGTTCGACGCGCTCGAACGGCATCTCGACGCGATGGAGGACGACTCCCCATGAACACCGACCCGCCCTTCGGTCCCACGTCCGGTCCCATGTCCGGTCCCACGTCGGACGCCACCCTCTCCACCTCCGCCGACGGCCGTACCTCCCTGCGGATGGAGCGCAGGCTCGCGCATCCTCCGGAGAAGGTGTGGGCCGCGCTCACCGATCCCGTAGCGCTCGCGCGGTGGTTCCCGTCCGAGGTGACGCTGGACCTTGTGCCGGGCGGCGCGATGGGCTTCCACTTCCCCGGGGACCCCGAACCGGGCCTGGCCGGCACCGTCACGGATGCCGAGGAGCCCCGCCTCTTCGCCTTCACCTGGGGCGCCGACCATCTGAGCTGGACCATCACCCCCGACGGCGAGGGCTCGTCGCTCACCCTCGTCCACACCTTCGGCGACCGCCCCGGCGCGGCGAGCTTCGCCTCCGGCTGGCATCTCTGTATGACCGCGCTGGACCGGCTCCTCGGCGGCGGGCGGGCCGACGGCGGCCATGACCGGAGCGGTGAGCTGCACGAGTCCTATCTGAAGCGGTTCGGTCTCGACGGCGGCACCGTCGAAAGAGCCGAGGGCGGCAGCCGGGTCCGCTTCGAGCGCCAGCTCGTACGACCGGCCGAGACGGTCTGGGCCGTCCTGTCGGCCGGGATCGAGCCGGTGGCGGGGCTGCCCGTCCCGGAGGGCTTCACCGCGGAGAAGGTCCCGGCGGGCCCCGTCACCGAGGTACGGGCGCCGAACTCGCTGACCTACACCTGGCAGCCACGCGGAACGGTCACCTGGGAGCTGGGGAAGGGGACGGGGCACGGCGCCCGGCTCGTCCTCGTCCAGACCGGATCCGAGGACTTCGACACGGACGCGGCCCTGGCCGCCTGGCGGACCCGGATCGACCGACTCGCGGAGGAACTCGTGCGGACGTAGACGAGCGAGCCCTCCGTCCGTACGCGTCCGGGCGTCCGTATGGCGCCCGGCGCCGCAGGCCCGTTCCCGTGCGCGGTGTCACCTGAGCGACACCCGGGTTAACGGATGGTTGACGCACTCGTTAGGGTGCCTTGAATGTTGGTTCCGCTTATTCCTCCCACAACTCTGCTAAGAGGCGTTCCCGCCGCACCAGGTTCCCCTGGGGAGGCGCCATGACGCAGATCACCGGACAGGCGGCACGGTCCGTGCCGGGCACCTCGGCGCGGACGCCGGAGGCCGCCGCTGCGGCGGCCCCGCGGGCCAAGAGCCGGGACGCCTTCTTCGACAACGCCAAGTATCTGGCGATCGTCCTCGTCGCCGTGGCGCACGCGTGGGAGCCGCTGCGGGGCGGCAGCCGTGCGGTCTCGGCGCTCTACATCGTCGTCTACACCTTCCACATGCCGGCGTTCATCATCATCTCCGGCCACTTCTCGCGGAATTTCGACTTCCGGCCCGACCGGTTGCGCCGGCTCATCACGGGCATCGCCGTCCCGTACATCCTGTTCGAGGTCGCCTACAGCCTCTTCCACCGCTGGGCCGCGGACGAGCCGGACATGCCGATCAGCCTGCTCGATCCCTGGTATCTGACCTGGTTCCTGCTCGCGCTGTTCATCTGGCGGATGACCGCGCCCATCTGGCGGCTGGTCCGGTGGCCGCTTCCGCTCGCCCTGGCGATCGCCGCGCTGGCCACCACCTCACCGCAGATCCGCGACGACCTCGATCTTCAACGGGTCCTTCAGTTCCTGCCGTTCTTCGTCCTCGGTATGGTGCTGAAGCGGGAGCACTTCCAGCTCGTCCGCCGCCGCGCGGTGCGGATCATCGCCGTGCCGGTCTTCGCCCTCGCCGTCGTCTTCGCCTACTGGGCCGTCGTCCGGATGAACATGGCGTGGTTCTTCCACCGTGACAGCGCGGAGGAGCTGGGTGTGCCCTGGTGGACCGGCGTGCTGATGACCTTCGCCCTCTTCGGCTGCTCCCTCGTCCTGACCGCCTGCTTCTTCGCCTGGGTCCCCGGCCGGCGGCTGTGGGTCACGGCCCTGGGAGCCGGCACGCTCTGCGGCTATCTTCTGCATGGATTCCTCCTGCAGAGCGCGAGCACCTGGGGCTGGTACGACGCGGACTGGCTGCACCGGCCCGTGGGTGCGGTCTTCGTCTCGGTCCTCGCCGCCGTGGCCGTCACCCTGCTCTGCACGCCCCCGGTCCAGCGGATCTTCCGGTTCGCCCTGGAGCCGGAGATGGCCTGGGCCTTCAAGAAGGAGCCCGCGCGGCAGAACACCACAAAGCGGGAGAGCTGACACCCCGGTTCGGGGCGTGGTGAGGGGCGGTGGCCGGGAGCGGCCACCGCCCCTCCGGCTACGCGATCAGAGGTCGAACTCGTGCGGAGGCAGGTCCAGCGCGTAGCAGGCCTCCCGGACCACGGCCTGCTCGTGCTTGTCGAAGTTGCCGTCCGCGCCGCCGATGACAATGCCGATCTGGATCACCGCCCGCGCCTCCGCGGGCTTCTTCTTCGCCTTGGCGATCTCCTGAAGGACACCGACCTTGCCGAACGCGAAGTCGGCGGTCAGCTTGTCCAGGGACGCGTCGAAGCGCCGCTGGAGGTCCTCCGCAGGGAAGTTGCGCAACACCTCGTTCGTGGCGATCAGGGACGCGACCCGCTGCCGCTCCGCGGGGTCGACCGAGCCGTCCGCCGCGGCGACCAGGGCGCACATGGCCATGCTCGCGTCCCGGAAGGCGCCGCTCTTCAGATCGTTCTTCTTCGCCATGAGCTGTGACTGCATCGTCGTGGCGGATTCCTTGAACCGGTCCCACAGGGCCATTCCGTCATCTCTCCTCAGGTGGTGCACAGAGCCACTCGGACAACGTCCGGGACCGCCGCCGCGTGCCCGCGCCGGGAACACGGTCGGGGCCGGTGCGGCGGTCACCCCGCGCTTTCCGGTACGGCCGTGTCCGCCCGGTCGCCCCGGTCCGTCGCCGCGGCGCCGTTCTGGGCCGGCACCGCCGGTCCGCCCGTCCGGTACTGCTCCGACTGGAGCGTGAACAACTCCCGGAACAGGCCCGGCCCTTCGTGCTCGTCCGCCATCAGCGCCGTGAAGTCGCCCGCCTCCACCAGCCGTCCGCCCTCCATGACATAGATCACATCGGCCGACCGGACGCTGTGCAGCCGGTGTGTGACGAGGATGACGGTCTGCCCGTCGCCCGCGAGATCGCGGATCTGCTGGAACGCGGCGATCTCGGCCGCGGGATCCATGCTGCTGGTGGGCTCGTCGCAGATCAGCAGGGCCGCCTGCCGGTAGTACGCGCGAGCCAGGGCGAGCCGCTGCCACTGCCCGCCCGACAGATCCACCCCGCCCTCGTACCCCTTCTCGCACAGGGTGTCCCAGCCGTGCGGGAGTTCACCGACCACCGCGTGCGCGTCGGCCAGCACCGCGGCCTTCTCCAGCCGCTTCGGGTCATGGATCTCGGACGGTCTGCTGATGGCGACATTGGCACGCGCGGTGAACGGCCACCGCTGATAGTCCTGGAGCACCAGCGCCACCTGGTCGAAGACCTGGTCGCGGTCCAGCTCACGGACATCGGTCCCGTCCCAGCGGACCTGCCCCTCCGACGGCAGGTAGAGACCGGCGAGCAGTTTGCTGAGCGTCGTCTTGCCACTGCCGTTGATCCCCACGAGTGCCACGATCTGGCCCCGGCGGATGGTCAGCGACACCGAGTCGAGCGCCGGGGTCTCCCGGCCCGGATAGGTGAAGGAGACCCGGTCGAACTCGATCAGCTCGGGCGGCCCAGGCACCGGTGTGCCGCCCACGGGGATGGCCCTGAGCGTGGCCTCGTCCCGCGCCGTGATCAGATCCGTCATGAACAGGGACTGTTCGTACAGATGGTGGATATGGGTGACCATACGGCGCAGTCCCGAGGTGCCGTTGGTCAGCGCGAGCGCGGCCGTGGCGCCCGAGGCGAGCGGCATATGGCCATGGGTGAGCAGCCAGGCCAGCAGTCCGTAGGTGGCCGCGGCGGTCAGCCCGGACAGTGCCGAGGTCAGCAGATCCGTACCGGCCTCCCGGTGCGCGAGCTTCGTCTGCTCCTGCGCGGCCTCGACACCCATCCGGTCGAACTGCTCCAGCAGAAAGGGCCCCGCGCCGTGCACCCGCAGTTCCGGTCCCGCCTTCTGGGAGATCAGCAGTCTGCGCAGCGCGCCCTGCTGCCGTGCGTGCTCGATCCACACCTGGATCGACTCATAGGTACGGCGGGCAGCCTTGACCGTGCCCCACGCCTTGGGCACCACGACGGCGATCAGCAGCGGCAGCAGTACGGGATGGAGCACCGCGAGCACTCCGCTCACCGCGATCAGCGCCATCAGCGATTCGACGATGCCCAGGGTGTGCTGGATCAGATGGCGTGCGGCGGTCTGGCCGTGCTGTCCCGAGTCGAGGATCTTGTGGAAGTCCGGCTGCTCCAGATGCTCCATCTCCACCCGGATCACCGGGGTGAGCATGGTCAGCGCGGCCAGCCGCTCCACCTTCGGCTCCAGTCGCCCGGTGGCGCCGAAGGTGACCGCCCGCAGGGTCGCCGCCACCGCGCCGGCCCCGCCGACCAGGAACAGCGAGGGCAGTGCCTCGGTGATGCGCTCCGCGGTGGGTCCGGCGGTGAAGAGGCTGACCAGCACACGGTTGGTGGCGAGCAGTCCGAAGACCGTCGCCGCGGCCTGGCCGAGCTGGGCGATCGCGACCACGGTCAGCGCGGCGCGGTCGGCCCGCCAGGCCAGGGCGACCGTATGGCCGATGAGCCGGGGGATCTGCCGGAGGATCGTCCAGAACGACGTCCGCAGCCGTGCGCCCTCATGGACGGTCCAGCCCCAGGAGCCCTTCAGCCGGCCTCCGAAGAGCAGTTGCTCGGGCGGGGAGTTCTGGATGTACGGCCTCCTGCCCCAGCGGAGCCGGAGGAGGCGCGGAAGCCGGCGGGGGAGAGGGAACGGTAAGCGGAGCGGCTTCACGCGGCGGCACCGCCCTCGGCGTCAACGCGGTGCATGGCCGTGCTGGGCGTCGCGGTGTCGTGCTCGAACGCGCGAAGTCCGCGGAAGCTACGGGCGGCAAGGGGAACGGGGAACACGAGTCCTCCTGAAATGACGACGACGGGTACAGGCGCTCGGACAACGGACCTGATCAAGAGCGTGTAACGGGCGGTGAAGGGCGAATCGTCGGACGGAGTTTCGAGGATGTCCGGAGGGCCCGTACGGGCCTGGGGCGGTCAGGTCATCGTGCCGCGTTCGAATCACCCGGGAGGGGGGCGTTCACTCGATCGGGGGATTGTGTTGCGGTTGTGAAGTCGCCATTCCGGTCCGGGGGTGGGACACCGCCGCGCGGGCCCTCGGACACCTTGCGAAGGCACACGGCCGGTCGGCCCCCACACGCGCCGGCCGGGCGCTCCCCACACGCCGGGCGCTCCCCACACGCCGGCCGGGCGGCGCCCACACGCGCGGGATACCCGGCGTACGCGCGCGGGCCGTCCCGCTCCCTACGATCTCGGTGTCACCGGCCGTCCGGTCCCGGTGTCACCCGCCACCGTCGAGGAGCGCCGTCCATGGCCAGCGAACCCACCTTCCAGAACGTCTCGTTCCCGAGCGCCGGAGCCACCGCGTACGGCTATCTCGCCGTACCGCCCGCCGGACACGGTCCCGGCGTCATCGTCATCCAGGAGTGGTGGGGGCTGACCGCGCACATCAAGGACGTCACCGACCGCTTCGCGCAGGCGGGCTTTGTCGCGCTCGCCCCCGATCTGTACGGCGGGCGGGTCGCCCACGACTCCGACGAGGCGCTGCGCATGATGACCCAACTGCCCACCGAGCGGGGCGTCGAACTGCTCTCCGGCGCGGTCGGCTACCTTCTCTCGCGGCCCGGGACGGACGGCGACACGGCCGGGGCCGTCGGCTTCTGCATGGGCGGCGGATTCGTTCTCCAGCTCGCCGCCGCCGATGAGCGCGTCTCCGCCGCAGTACCGTTCTACGGCGTCATCCAGGACGGTATGCCGGACTTCTCCCGCCTCAGGGCGGAGATCCTCGGCCACTACGGCGAGGACGACCACACCGTGCCGCCCGAGACCCTCGACGAACTCCGCGCCACGATCGAGGCCCGGTCGGGCATCGTGCCGGACTTCAGGCTGTACCCGGGCGCGGGCCATGCCTTCTTCAACGACACCCGGCCCCAGGTGTACCGCGCCGAAGACGCGGAACTGGCCTGGGAACGCACGCTCGCCTTTCTCCGCGAGCGGCTCGCCCCGTCCGCGGCCGGGGCGGCCGCGACCGGCTGACCCGCCGACACCCGGGGCCGCCGCCGGACCGGCGCCGACCACCCCCGGCTCAGCCGAGAGCCGTCCCCCGCCACAGCAGCAGCGCGACATCGACACCCGCGACAAGGATCGCCGCGAGAAAGGGGAGCTTCGGCCGGTGACGGCCCATCAGCGCACCGCCGACCCCGGCGACCAGGGCCAGGGCCACGGCGACGGCACCGAGCACGCCCGGTCCGCCGAGCGCGAGCAGGACCGTCGCCGCCACCAGCGGGGCGGGCAGCAGCAGCCGTATCCGCGCCGGCCCCAGCCGCTGCGGCCAGCCGCGTACGCCCAGAGCCAGATCGGAGTCGACATCGGGCAGTACGTTTCCCAGATGCGCGCCGACGCCCACCAGCGCCGCCGCGGTGACGATCCACCAGGCGGGCCGGGGCTGCCCTGGCAGACCGAGCGTCACAAAGGCGGGCAGCGCGGCGAACCCGACCGCGTACGGCAGCCACGACAGGACGGTCGACTTGAGCCGGAGGTTGTACGTCCATGCCGCGGCCACTCCGACGAGATGCACCGCGCCGGCCGGCCACCCGTACGCCAGGGACAGCGGTACGCACAGAGCCAGCGCGATCAGCGCGGCGGCGCCCACGGTCCGCGCGCCCACGGCCCCGCGCACGACGGGCTTGGCGGTGCGTCCGGCCGCGGTGTCACGCGCCGCGTCGAGCGCGTCGTTGCTCCAGCCGACCGACAACTGCCCGGTCAGCACGGCGGCGGCGACCAGCAGACAGCCGGACGCGCTCTGCCCGGCGGCCACCGCGAGTCCGGTGATCAGCAGCGTCACGGCGGCCGTGGGCCCCGGGTGGCACGCGGCCAGCAGGGCGGCGATCCCGCGCGCCCACCGCCCCGGTGCGCCGCCGCGCGGCCCCCCGCCGGTGCTCCACGTCCGGCCGGGAAGGCCCGCCCCGTCGGCGGGAACCGCCCGCCCGGCAGAGTCCACCGAGCCCGGAAGGTCCGTTCCGCCGGTCGCGTCCAGCGCGTCGATAGCGTCCACGCGGCCATCGTAGGCAGGGCGCGGTGACCGTACGAGTACACCGTCGTCCCACCCGTCCGGGGAGCGGACCCGTGGCCGCGAGAGCCCGGCGCCGTACCGCCGGGGCGATACCGCCGGAGTGATATCGCCTTCGCGGGGCCGTACAGGCGACTTCGTGTGTGACGCGGCGGTGCGGGGGCAGGGATTGCTCGTCAGTCGCCCTCGGCCTCCCCTCGACCTCGGACCGCAGATGACTCGCATCGCCGCCGTCCATGGAGCCCTGGCTCCGTATCAGCACTCCCAGCGGGACCTCACGGACATGGTCGCCAGGGCCTGCCTGCCCGGGAAGGTGGACCGCCGGGTACTGGACCGGCTGCACAGCAGCGCGCGCGTGGACACCCGTCATACGGCCCTGCCCCTCGACCGGTACGCGGAGCTCAAGGACTTCGGCGAGGTCAATGACGCCTTCATCGCCGCGGCCGTACCGCTGGGAGCCGAGGCCGTCGCGGGAGCGCTGGACGCGGCGGGGCTCTCCCCGCGCGATGTCGATCTGCTGATGTTCACCTCGGTGACGGGTATCGCCGCGCCCTCGGTGGACGCGCGTCTGGTGGCACGGCTCGGTCTGCGCCCCGATGTCAGACGGGTGCCGGTCTTCGGACTCGGCTGTGTGGCGGGCGCGGCGGGAGTCGCCCGGATCCACGACTATCTGCTCGGACGCCCCGACGACGTGGCTGTCCTGCTCTCGGTCGAGCTGTGTTCGCTCACCTTCCAGCGCGACGACCCGTCGCCCGCCAACCTGGTGGCCTCCGGGCTCTTCGGGGACGGCGCGGCGGCCGTGGTCGCCTGCGGAGCCCGCCGCCGCACCACCGGTCCCGCCGTCGTCGACACCCGCAGCCATCTCTACCCGGACACCGAGGAGGTGATGGGGTGGGACATCACCGGTTCCGGCTTCCGTATCGTCCTGGACGCGAGCGTTCCCGACCTCGTACGCAAGAACCTTCCCGAAGAGGTCGACGGATTCCTCGCCGAGCACGGACTGCGGCGCCAGGACATCACCGCGTGGGTGTGCCATCCCGGCGGGCCGAAGGTGCTGGAAGCGGTCGAGGAGGCACTCGAACTGCCCGACGGAGCGCTCGACATGACCTGGCGTTCGCTGGCGGCCGTGGGGAATCTGTCCTCGTCCTCCGTGCTGCACGTACTGCGCGACACGCTGGAGCGACGGCCGCCACCACCCGGGACCGCGGGGCTGATGCTCGCCATGGGGCCGGGATTCTGCTCCGAGCTGGTGCTGCTCCGGTGGTAGGCCGCGACGAGCGTGCGCGGCCGGCGGAGAGGGACGGGGAGAGATGATCTGGTACACCGTGCTGGTGCTGGCCGTCGGCGTGGAGCGCGTCGCCGAACTGGTCGTCGCCCGCCGCAATACGCGCTGGAGTCTGGAGCGCGGCGCCGTCGAGCGGGGGCAGGGGCACTATCCGCCGATGGTCGTCCTCCACACGGCCCTGCTGCTCGGCGCTCCGGCCGAGGTGTGGCTGACCGGCCGGCCCTTCGACCCGGCGCTCGGCTGGACGATGTTCGCCGTCGCCGTGGCCGCGCAGGGGCTGCGCTGGTGGTGCATCCGTACGCTGGGACCTCGCTGGAACACCAGGGTGCTGGTCGTGCCGGGACTGCCGCTGGTCACGGGCGGTCCTTACCGGCTGCTGCGGCACCCCAACTATGTGGCGGTGGTGGCCGAGGGCCTCGCGCTGCCCCTCGTGCACGGCGCGTGGATCACCGCGCTGGTGTTCACCGTACTCAACGCGGCGCTGCTGACCGTCCGGATACGGTGTGAGAACGGCGCCCTGGAGACGGCCGTCGCGGGCGCGCGTCCGTGATCGACGTACTGGTGGTGGGCGGCGGACCCGCCGGACTCGCCACGGCGGTCCACGCCTCGCTGGCGGGACTGGAGACGGTGGTGATCGAACCACGCGCCACCCCGGTCGACAAGGCCTGCGGGGAAGGCGTGATGCCCAGTGGCGTACGCGCGCTGACCGCCCTCGGACTCGACCTCCCGCACGGCCGTCCGCTGCGCGGAATCCGGTATGTACGCGGATCCCACCGGGCGGAGGCGCCGTTCGACGACGGCCCCGGGCTCGGGACACGGCGTACGGAACTGCACGCGGCGCTGGCGCGACGGGCCGCGGAGACCGGGGTGACCTTCGTGACCGGCCGGGTCGGCGACATCGCCCAGAGCGCGGACTCCGTGAGCGCGGGCGGGCTGCGTGCCCGCTGGCTGGTGGCCGCGGACGGACTGCACTCGCCCGTACGGCACGGTCTCGGCCTGAGCCTGCCCGACCGGAGGCCCCGGCGTTACGGTCTGCGGCGGCACTACCGCATGAAGCCGTGGACGGACTTCGTGGAGGTGCACTGGTCGTCGGCGGGCGAGGCCTATGTGACGCCGGTGGCCGACGATCTGGTGGGGGTGGCCGTGCTGAGCACGGTACGGCGCGGCTACGACGCCCATCTCGCCGGTTTCCCCCGGCTGCTGTCCCTGCTGGACGGGGAGCCCGCGAACGCGGTGCGCGGGGCGGGCCCGCTGCGCCAGCGGGTACGCGGCCGTACGGCGGGCCGGGTGCTGCTCGTGGGCGACGCGGCGGGCTATGTCGACGCGCTCACCGGTGAGGGCATCGCGCTCGCGCTGGCGTCGGCGGAAGCGGCCGTACGGTGTCTGCGGGCAGACCGGCCGCAGGAGTACGAGGACGCCTGGCGCAGGCTCTCCCGGCGCCACCGGCTGCTGACGGAGGGGCTGCTCAGGGTCAGTGGTCACGCGGCGGGCGCGCGGCTGATCGTCCCGGCGGCGGCCCGGATGCCGTCGCTCTTCGCGGCGGCGGTACGCGCCTTGCAGTGAGAGCCCCGCGTGCGGCCCGGTGGGCCGCGCCGGGCCCGCGGCCCGGGAGCCCCCTCCGCCGCACGGCCGGTCGGCCGCACGGCCGGTCGCGGACCGGTGTCCGCCGGGGTCGCGCCCGGCGGGTGCCGGGGCGGCGCCGCTCAGGGGGACAGGGCGTTCGACGCGTCCGCCGTCGGCGGGATCATCGCCTTCACCGAGTGCGGCAGGACATGCGCGATGTAGTCCTCGATCGTCGCCTCCAGCCCCACATCGCGCCCCGCGCGCTCCGACAGGTACCAGCGGTGCTCCAGCACCTCGTGGTAGATCTGCGCCGCGTCCATCTCCCCGCGCAGCTCCAGCGGTACGGCCCGGACCGTCGGCCGGAAGACATCACGGACCCAGCGGTGCGCCAGCACCTCCGGGCGGGCGCCCAGCGGATCGCCCGGCGCGTAGTCCTCCTCGCCCGCCATCCAGCTCTCCAGATCGTTGAGCAGCCGCCGCGCCTGGTTCTCCTCGGCGTCCAGCCCGGTCAGCCGCAGAAGCTGGCGCTGGTGGTGGCCCGCGTCCACCACCTTCGGCAGGAAGGTCACCGTGTCACCGACCGGGGAGCGCTCGATCTGCATCTCCGCCACATCGAAGCCCAGATCGTTCAGACGCCGGATGCGCCGGTCGATGTAGTGGCGTTTGTCCACCGGGTACACCGACTCGCGTGTCACCTCGTGCCAGAGGTCCTCGTACCGCTGGACGATCGCCGCGCCGAACGGCACCGGATCCACGGACGGATGGAGCGCGCCCGACGCCTCCAGGTCCATCAGCTCCCCGGCGATGTTCACCCGGGCCAGCTCGATGTCGTACTCCCGCTGGCCCCGGCTCAGATTCGGCTGGATCTGTCCCGTCTCGGCGTCGACCAGATACGCGGCGTACGCACCGGCGTCACGGCGGAAGAGCGCGTTGGAGAGAGAGCAGTCGCCCCACGCGAACCCGGCGAGATGCAGCCGTACGAGCAGGACCGCCAGCGCGTCCATGAGCCGCTTGACGGTCGTGGGGCGCATCGTCGACTCGAACATCGAGCGGTAGGGGAGCGACCCCTTGAGATGGCGGGTGATCAGCGCCGGCTCCAGCGGCTCGCCGTCCGCGTCCACGCGTCCCGTCACCACCGCCAGCGGATCCACGGCGGGGATGCCGAGCCGGTGCAGATCGCGCAGCAGCCCGAACTCGCGCACCGCGCCCCGCTCGGATATCTCCTTGACCGCCACCACCTCGGGGCCCGCGGACGCGAACCGTACGACATGGCGTGAGATACCGCGGGGGAGGGCCACCAGACAGGCGTCGGGCCACTCGTCGAGCGGCACGTTCCACGGCAGGTCGAGCAGCACGGCGGGCTGCTCGGGATTGGTCGCGCTGATCTGAAGCGCCATCGTGCCTCCCACGGCGGTCGTCGGGCGGGCGGCGAACCGCGAACCGCCCAGAACAGTGTGCAGGGTCGCGGAAACACCTGACGCACGGGTGGCGCGTGCCCGGTGAACGCCGGGGGCGGCCCCGGGGTGTCGCGGGGGTGCACACATGTTTACCCTGGGGGTGAACGGCTGTGCACCCCTGATTCCGCCCTGGGGCCGCCCCCTTCGCGCCCGTACGGAGAGAGATGACCGAAGCGACAGAAGCGATATCCGAGCCCGCCGCCGCGCCGCACCCCCGTTTCCTTGTCGCCGTCCTGGCGTTCTGCGGGGTGGTGGTGGCCGTCATGCAGACGCTGGTCGTCCCCCTCCTGCCGCATGTCCCCGCGCTCACCGGAGCGACCCCCACCGCCGCGAGCTGGCTGGTCACCGTCACCCTGCTGACCGGGGCCATCTGCACCCCCGTACTCGGGCGGGCCGGTGACATGTACGGCAAGCGCCGGGTGCTCCTCGCCTCCCTCGGCGTACTGACCGCCGGGTCCGTGCTGTGCGCCGTCAGCTCCCAGATAGGTGTGCTGATCGCGGGCCGTGCCCTCCAGGGCGCCGCGCTCGCCGTCGTACCCCTGGGCATCAGCGTCATGCGCGACGAGCTGGCGCCCGAGCGTGTGCTGTCCTCGGTCGCGCTGATGAGCTCGACGCTGGGCATCGGCGCGGCCGTCGGACTGCCCGTCGCCGCGCTGGTCGTCGAGCACTACGACTGGCACACCATGTTCTGGGCCTCCGCCGGGCTCGGCCTGCTCGACATCGTGCTGGTGCTGCTCTGCGTACCGGAATCGCCTCGGCGCACCCGCGGCCGGTTCGACGCGCCGGGCGCTCTCGGGCTCTCCGCCGCGCTGCTCTGTCTGCTGCTCGCGGTCACCCAGGGCGGCGGCTGGGGCTGGACGTCCGTCCGTACCCTCGGACTGCTCGTTCTCGCCGTGGTGATCGGAGCGCTCTGGGGCTGGTACGAACTGCGCACCAGCAGCCCCGTGGTCGATCTGCGCGTCTCCGCGCGGCCCGCCGTGCTGCTGACCAATGTCGCCGCGCTGCTGATCGGCTTCGCCTTCTACGCCAACTCCCTCGCCACCGCGCAGATGGTGCAGGAACCCACGAGCACCGGCTACGGTCTGGGCGCCTCCATCGTGGTGAGCGGACTCTGTCTGCTGCCCGGCGGGCTCGCGATGGTCGCCCTGTCGCCGGTGTCCGCCAGGATCTCCGCGAGATACGGCCCGAAGACCGCGCTGGCGGTCGCCTCGGCCGTCCTCGCCGTCGGTTACGCGGTGCGCTTCTTCACCAGTCACGCGCTCTGGACGATCATTCTCGGCGCGACCGTCGTCGCGGCGGGCACCGCGATCGCCTATTCGGCGCTGCCCGCGCTGGTGATGCGCGCCGTGCCGGTCGGTGAGACCGGTGCCGCCAACGGTCTCAACACCCTGATGCGCTCGGTCGGACAGGCCTTCTGCAGCGCCACCGTCGCCGCCGTGCTCGCCCGGGTCACCTTCGAGGTCGACGGCCGCACGGCGCCCACGCTCCACGCGTATCTGCTGGTCTTCCTGATCGCGGGCGGTGCCGCGCTGCTCGCCCTCGCCGTCACGCTGTGTCTGCCGCCGCAGCGGATCATGGCCACCGGTACGGTCGGGCGGGACGACCGCACGGCGTCGCTGGCCCAGGAGGGCACATGAACGGGCAGGCAGTGGAAGAGACGGCCGGCGGTGGAGGCGGGGCCGGTGAGGGGGGCACGGAGGGAGGATCTCCGACCGACGGGGGATCTCCGACGGAGGCCGAGGCCGAGGTGGGGACGGGGACGGGGACGGGGCGTGACGCGATCCTGCGGGCCGCGCGGCGCGCGTTCGCCTTCCGCCCCTATGCCGAGGTGACCCTGCGGGGTATCGCCGCCGACGCGGGGGTCAGCGCCTCGCTGATCGTCAAGCACTTCAGCACCAAGGAACGGCTGTTCAACACCGTCGCCGACTTCGGGCCCGCGGCCGACCAGCTCTTCGCGGCGCCGCTGGACGGGCTCGGCCGCCATCTGGTGCTGACCATGGTCCGCAGCCGCCGTGAGCACCAGGGGGACCCGCTGCTGCGTGTCGTGTTCGCCCTCGGCAACGACGACGAGCGCGTCCTGCTGCGCGAACGCTTCGACGAGCAGATCACCCGACGGCTGACCGCTCTCCTGACCGGCCCCGAACGCGCCCTGCGGGCCGAGCTGATCGTCGGTCTGCTCCTCGGTCTCGGTGTCACGCTCAGCCTGCACCGCGAGGGCGCCAACACGCGCGCCACGCCCGAGCATCTGGCGGCGGTGTACGGTCCGGCGCTCCAGCAACTGATCAGCGCGTGAGCAGCAGTTCGGTGTTGCGGTCCATCAGCTTGCCCGCGGGCGCGGTGGTCGAACCCGGCGCGTTGTGCGACAACTCCCGGTAGAGCGCGGCCAGTCCGGTCTGCGACAGATCGTGGAAATCCGTCCGGTGCGGGGCCGCCGACTCGATCAGCGTGGTGAACAGGGACAGGGTGCCGTCCCTGTTGTCGGTGATCTCGATGATCCTGGCGAGCTGCGGGAAGTCGATGTGCGAGGCCGTCGAGATCTCCCAGAAGGAGCCGCGCGCGTTGATCGAGTTCCGGTGGCTGTGACCGTTGACCCAGGCCAGCACGGGCCGGTGCTGGTTGAGCAGTGCCAGCACCTCCTCGCCGTTGTGCCGGCCCTCGCCGGGACGGGCCGGATCGGGATGCGAATTGGTCATCGTCCAGCTGTTGTGATGGCTGAAGACCACGACGTATCCGTCCCGGTGCTCCTTGAGCGTCCGCTTCAGCCAGTTGAACTGGGTCGTGTCGAGCGAGCCCGTGAAGTGCCCGGCGCGATCGGTGGTGTCCAGGCTGATACCGGTGATGTTCTCGCCCATGGGGAACGTGTAGTACAGCGTGTCGCTGTCGAGGTTGGCCGAGGTGTAGCCGTGTCCCGCCGGGCCCGCGCCCAGGCGCGCCGGGTCGAGATGCGCGGACAGATAGTCGCGCGGGCCGAACGGCGCCCGGCCGGGGTCGGGGGTGACGGAGCGCATCGAGCGCCTCGACCGGCGCAGCAGATCGATCAGTTCACCGCCGCCGGGCATGCTGCCCTTGGCGAGGATCTTCGCCAGCGCCTTGGCGTCGGCGTCCGGGATGTCGTACAGCTTCCGCGCGCCGACCGCGAATTCGGCCAGATAACCGGTGCGGTCGGCCATGGCACCGCTGGCCAGGCCGTCGTGGTTGCCGACGGTCGAGTACCAGGGAAGCCGCAGTCCGGGGCTGTTCACCGAGCGGATCGCGGCTTCCAGGAAACCGTCGATACGGGGGAAGCCGTACTGCTTGTCGGTGTCGCGGCGGGAGTCCTCCGGGTGCCAGAACAGCCGCTCGCCGGAGTTCTGCACTCCTTCGTAGCGGCGGCCGTCACCCGTGTTGGGGGAGATACGGCCACCGCTCATCACCGTGAGATACCAGTCCAGTTCGGCCCGGGAGTTGTTGTCCGTGTTGTCGCCGGTGGTCACGGCGAAGGACAGCGGCTCCCCGGTCTCGGGTCCGGCGTTGATGGCGTTGATCTGCTCGATCAGGGCCACCGCCCCCGGCACGGTGAGCGCCTCCTGGGGCCGCCACCCCGAAACCCCCTGCGAGCGCAGATACTCGGTGCGCACCGGGTGCTGGACGTCCGTCAGATGCAGATCGGTGAGCTGTACGAAGGAGCTGAGCACCGTGCGCCGGGCGGTACGGCCGGCCCGGGGAGCCGCCAGCGACTCCCGTACGACCCGGCGCCAGCCGGGCCCGTCGCCGAGGCGGCGGAAGGCCGCGGAGGAGTCGCGCGGCGCGGCGACCGCCTCCAGCGTCGTACGCGCCGGAACAGCGCGGGTGGGAGTGCCGGCGGGCGTGGGGGAGGCAGGGGGGAGGGGGACGGGCACCGCCGACGCGGTGGCCGCGCCGGGCGCGGCGGCGGCCTCTCCTGAGCCGCTGCCCGCGCCGAGCGCCAGTCCGATGCCCGCGGAGATACCGACCGCCCCGGTCGCGGTGAGGAAGGAGCGGCGGTCGACAGCGGTGACTGCGGAGCGTATACGTGTCATGGGTGCGGTCTCCCGAGTGCGAGCGCATCAGCAAGAGCGCCCGGGGATTGCCCCCGGGTTACTCCTCGATGGTCGACACGCGGCGTGGCCTGCGCGTGAACGACATTCCAACTGCGAACACCCATCTCCACACAGGGATCACCGACGTCGGCGAACCGTCGCCGTGTACATGGCCGCAGGACGGGAGCCGGTCACTCACCGTTCACCATGCGGGGAAGCGGGGCGCCTGATGTGTCACCTTCCGCCGACCGGACCTGGATGCCGGGCCTGATGTCTTCGTCCCCGGGCTGTCCTTCGCTTCTGCGACGGCTGCCCGCTTCTGCGACGGCCGCCGCCGGTGCGGGTGCCGCCGCGGGACGCCGCCGCGGCGACGCCGTGCGCCGGTCCGTTGTCGTACCCCCGTGGCAGAGTCTTCGACGGGAACGGCGCGCTACGGCGCCGGGCCCCTGAGCCGATACGGAGAAGGAGACGCCGTCATGCCGGAGCGCACGACACCCACCGCCGAGGCGCTCGCCGAGTTGGCGGAGCTCCTCGCCCCCGGCCGCCCCGCCGTCGCCGAGGAGGTCCTGTTCGCGTACGACGACCCGGCGGCCTATGTACGGACGTATGCCCGGCGGCTGGAGGACCGGGGGATCGACGAGCCCACCGACGACCTGGCGTGGATCGCGCTCGTCGACGCGCTGACCGCGCGGGGCCTGCTCGCCGAGGTCGACTGGAAGGAGGACGGCGAGGAGATCAGACGCCAGGTCCGGGCCCTCGAATCCCGTCCGTCCGTCGATCCGTGGACCCTCTCGGACGGAGGCGGGACGGACGCGGCGGACGACGCGGAAGCGCGCGACACGTTCGCCTTTCTGAGCCACTACGGCAGGCTCCACCTCGAAGGGGGCACGGCGCTCGCGATGCTCGACATAAATTCGGACTGCTATCCGCTGGTCCTTCTTCCGGGGGCCCGCGCGGCCGAGCTCACCGCGCTGGCCCGGCGCGCCGGATTCCTCGCGTCGGTCCTGGGATCGGAGACCCTCTGACGGCGGCCCGTGCGGTGCCCTCAGCCCGCCGAGATCACGACCGGGCCGCCGCCGGGGCGCGCACGGTCCATCCAGTCGGCGGAGGCGTACAGGGGACGGTTGGGGGCCGCCGCCCCGCGGAGCCGTTCGCGGTGCAGGAGACGGCCGTCCTGGGTGACGACCAGCGTCGACAGCCGGCCGGCCGTCCCGGTCGTACGGAGGGTGAACCGGCCCAGCGGCGGGCGGGGGCCATGGGGGTCTATACGGTTCGGGGCGACCCATCGCAGGGGCGCGTCGACCTCCACCGGCACCTGGCGGCCGGGCCAGCCGCCGTCCGCGAGATAGCGCAGAACGGGCCCCGCGACCAGCCCGCCCTCCCGGGCCGCGGTGCCCGCCGGTTCCACGGCGTGCAGCAGATTGCCGACGGCGAAGACCCCCGCCGCGGCCGTACGGAACGCGGTGTCGACCGCCGGGCCCCGGGTGCCCCGGTCCAGCGCGATACCGCCGAGCCGGGCGAGTTCATGGTCGGGGATCCAGTCACCCGTGAAGACGACCGTGTCACAGGCGACGGTCGTGGTCCTGCCGTCCGTGTGCCGCAGCGCGACACCCGAGAGCCGGCCCCGGCCGAGAAGTCCGGTCACCGTCGTCCCGGTGAGCAGCGGGACACGGTGGTGCAGCCGGGCACCGATCCCCGACATCCAGGAGGACTGGTGGCGCGGCTGGTCCGTGACCATCGCGGCGACCTCGACACCCGCGCCCCGCAGGGTGCGTACGGCGGAGTAGCCGACCGGTTCGGCGCCGACGACCACCGCCCGCAGACCGACCCGCTGATGGTGGAGATGGACGGCCTGCTGGAGCTCACCGGTGGTGAACACACCGGCCGGCCGTGTCCCCGGCACGAGTCGTGCGCTGCGCGGCCGTTCGCGCGCGCCGGTGGCCAGGACGACCGCCCCGGCCGTCAGCCGCTCCAGCCCCTCCGGGCCCGTGGTGTCGACGCCGAGCGGACCCGGTCTTCCCGCCGGGTCCCCGCGGCCGTCCCGCCCGAGCCGTCCCGCCCAGCCCGTGACGGAGACCCCCGTACGCAGGACCGCTCCCGCGCCGGTCGCCAGATCGCACCAGTGGCGGGCATACGCGGGGCCGTTCATCGGGCGCCACAGCTCGCGCGGCCCGAACCCCGAGTGGTACCCGAACCCCGAGTGGTAGCAGTGGCGCGGGACACCGCCGGCCTGCTCCTCGCGGTCGACGACCTCGACCGCGCCGGCGCCCGCGGCGGCCAGCCGGGCCGCCGCCGCCAGACCGGCCGGGCCCGCGCCGATCACCAGTACATCGACCGTGCGGGCTCGCCGGTCGGGTCCGGGGACGGGGAAGCCGTCCCGGTCAGTCGTCGCGCTCATGGTCCGACCTCCGGCCGCAGGGATGGTCCGCCGCCCTCGGAAGCGGCGCAGGCGCCGGTCGCCCCGGGGGTGAGCAGGGCGCGTACGGCGGCCCCGCAGTAGAACCCCTGGCACCGGCCGCCCCGGGCGCGGGTGCGCCGCCGCAGCCCCTCGGGAGTGCTGGGCGCGATCGTACTGGCGAGAGCGTCCCGGATCTCCCCCCGGGACACCCGTTCGCAGTGACAGACGAGCCGGCCGTACTCCGGGTCGGCCGCGATCAGGTCGGCGCGTTCGTAGGGGCGCGGAAACGCCTCGCCGATATTCGGCATCCGTACGGGCTCATGGTCCCGTGGCGTCCCCAGCTCCCGGCCCGCGCCGGCGAGCAGCCCCACCACATGCGCGGCGATCGCCATCGACGCCGTCAGCCCGGTGGAGCGGATGCCGCCCACCGTCATATACCGCTGCTCGGGATGGTGGCGGATCTGGTAGTCGTCGTCCTCGGTGGCCGCGCGCAGCCCCGCGTAGACGGCGGTGACCTCCTCGTCGAGCAGCGCGGGCAGGACGCGCCCGCCCCGCTCGCGCAGAAAGGCCAGCCCCTCCGCGGTGGAGCAGGTCGCCGTCTTGTCCTCCAGGTCCTCGGCGGTCGGCCCGAGCAGCACATTGCCGTAGACCGTCGGTGCCACCAGCACCCCCTTGCCGAGCGCGGTGGGCACCGGCAGCAGGATATGGCGGACCAGATCACGGGCGAACTTGTCGAAGACCATGAGCTGACCGCGCCAGGGCCGCACGGTGAAATCGGCATGGCCGAGCATCCGGTCGATCTCGTCGGCGCGCAGTCCCGCCGCGTTGATCAGGGTGTGCGTACGCAACGGCCCGCGGACGGTGGCGAGTTCATGGGGGGATCCGGCGTCGACCCGCTTCACCGCGCAGTTGAGATGCAGATCGGCGCCGGCACGGACGGCCTGGGTGGCGTACGCGAGCGTGGTCGTCCAGGGGCAGATGACGCTCTCGCCGGGGACGTCGAGCGCGCCGAGCGCGCCAGGCCCGAGACGTGGTTCGCGGGCGTACAGTTCGTCCGCGCCGATGATCCGTGTCTCGCGGTATCCGTTGCGCTCGGCCTTCTCCACCAGCCGGGGCAGGGCGCCCAGTTGCTCGTCGTCCCAGGCGACGAGCAGCGCGCCGACCGGCTCGACGGGGATACCGGCCTCGGCGGCATAGGCGGCCAGCAGCCGCTGTCCCTCCCGTACCAGCCGGGACTCCAGCGAGCCGGGCACGGCGTCGAAACCGGTGTGCAGAATGGCCGTGTTGGCCTTGGACGTGCCCTCGCCCACATCGTCGGACGCCTCCACCAGCGCGATACGCAGCGGATAGCAGGCGAGTTCGCGCGCGATGGCGGTACCGACGACTCCCGCGCCGATGACGACGATGTCGTACACCTCGTCCGGCAGACTTCCGGAGGTGGTGACAGCCATGATGCTCCAGTTCCGGGCTCTCGGACTCGGTGACGGGGGTGGTGAGGGACCCGGCGCGGCGCTCAGTGCCCCGTGGTGGCGGCGGGCGGGGGCGTACGGTCGAGCAGCGTGGTCACCGCCGCGCGGAACACGCCGAGACGGTCGGCCGCCTCGGCCGGGCCGATCCGCGGCTCGTAGACCGCCGAGGGCTTCCACTCCGGCACGACGTGACGGAGTGTCAGCTCCGGATCGAGACCGAGACGTGCGAGCGCGCCCACCCCGAGCGCCGTGACATCCGGCAGCGCGGAGACCTCGACGGGCCGTTGCAGCAGATCGGCCTGTGTCTGCATCAGCAGCGAGGACCGCGTCAGACCGCCGTCCACCCGCAGACTCGTCAGCGGCTCGCCGAGATCGACGGCCACCGCGTCCGCCAGCTCCACGACCTGGGCGGCGATGCCCTCGCACAGCGCGCGCACAAGATGCCCGGCACCGGTGTCCAGTCCCAGACCGCTGATCGAGCCGCGCAGATCGCCACGCCACCATGGCGCGGCGAGCCCGGCGAGCGCCGGTACGAAGGTCACTCCGCCGCTGTCCGGTACGGAGGAGCCGACCGCGTCCAGCTCGGCCGCCCCCGAGATGACCCCGAGACCGGTCAGCCAGCCCACGGCGGACGCGGCCGTGTAGACCTGCCCGTCGAGGCAGTAGCTGGTGTGGCCGCCGAGCCGCCAGGCGACACAGCTCACCAGTCCCGTCGTGCCCCGGCGCGGCCGGTCACCCGTCTGGGCGAGCAGGAACGCCCCCGTGCCATAGGTGCACTTGGCGGAGCCCGGTTCGGTCACGCTCTGCGCGAGGAGCGCGGCCTGCTGGTCGACGATCACCCCGGTCAGCGGGAGCTCGCCGCCGAAGGCGCTGGTCGTGCCGACCGCCCCCGCCGTGTCGACGACACCGGGCAGCGGCTCGTCGGACAGCCCGAAGATCTCCAGGGCCTCCGACGACCACTCGGCGTGGTCGAGATCGAGGAGCTGGGTGCGGCCGGCGGTCGCGGCGTCCGTGACGAACGCGCCGGTCAGCTGGCGGATCAGCCAGGAGTCGCTGGTGGTGACGGCGCCCTCGCGGGTCAGCCGGCGCCGGATCCACGCCATCTTCGGCGCGGCGAAGTACGGATCGAGGGGAAGCCCCGTCAGCTGCCGCAACCGCTCCTCGTGCGGGGCGAGTTCGGCGCAGAGGGACTCCGCGCGCCGGTCCTGCCACCCGATCGCGTCGGTGAGCGGCGCGCCGGTGGCCGGGTCCCAGGCGAGCACTGTCTCGCCCTGGTTGGCCAGACCGACGGCCGAGACCGGTTCCGCGGCGTCCGCGAGGGCCGCGCGTCCCGCGTCGAGGACGGAGCCGAGCAGCACGGCCGGATCGATCTCCACCAGTCCGTCCGGGCCGTACCGGGGCGGGGCGGGTGCCGATCCGGTGCCGATCACCCCTCGTTCGGGACAGATGACCAGAGCCTTGGTGGACGAGGTGCCCTGATCGACGGCGAGCACCGGCCGGGTGGCCGAATCGGCGCGCGGCTGGGGCGAGTGGTGGACTGGCGGCATGTCCCGATTCTTTGTGTCAGGGGTCTTGTCTTCGGTCGCTTCGGCGTTCTCTTCGGCGAATTCGGTGAGTTCGACGGCTTCGGACCGGTCAGGACTTCGAGGGGTCCGCCGGGACGGGTCGCTTCGGGGCTCTTCGGGGCGTGTGGGGCCTTCCGCTGCTGGGACGTGATCGCTGAGCGAAAGCGTGGTGCAGGTCAGAGCGGGCGTCAAGGGTTCCCGGGGCCGTCCGTGCGCCGCTGCCGGCGGGCCCGGTTCCGGTACCCGTGGAGCGCTCCGGCAACGGCGCGGAGCAGGGCACAACCCGCCTTGATCAACGGAGAGTTGCGAAAGATCAGCAAAGTGTTCGAGCACGGTCACTCCGGCCCCTACACTGATCGCCGCGGCGACAGGCATCCTTGACCGGTTTCGCCCTTGCCCGCGGCCACGACAGGTCCGTACCTGCGTGACGCACCCCGGTTCGCTCGCTCCACCCCCCCACCGTCCTAGAGGATCTATGACGACCATATGTTCAGCCGGATATTTCCTCGGTCGTGCCCGGCCATGTACGGCCCATGGGACGTCCGGGTTCCTGGACGCCGTCCGTGCGTGTCATGCCCGTGTCCAGGGGCCGCCAGGGACGGGAGTGGAGGTCTGGTGCTAGGTTCCCCCGCCCGGCCGTCCTGCCCCCGGCGGACGGAGCCGAGCTGATGGCGGGCGATCACTTCCGCCCGGTGTACCACCCGGCCGGTCATGACAACGAACTGCGCGCGGCGGTACAGGATCTGCGCACAGGACGCTGGGTCGCGATGCGCAACCTCCTCGCCGAGACGACCGATTGGGGACTGTGGACCCAGCGGACCCAGGTCTTCGCCGCCGTGGCCGCCGGTTCCGACGCCGTACAGGCCTGGCGCACCGAGGAACCGCGCAGTCTCGCCGCGACCGTGATGCATATGCGCGTCATGGTCGAGCGCGCCGTACGGGCCCACCGTGAGGGACATTCGCGTACCCAGGAACTGTGGCAGCAGGCATGGGAGGCGTGCCGCGCGGCCACGCGCCACGCGCCGGCCGATCCGGTGCCCTGGGTGTGTCTGCTGGCACTGGCCCAGCTCGACGGCAAGCAGCAGATGGAGGAGCACCGGCTCGCCCCGCCGGGGCCGATGCTGTTCCCCGGTCCCTGGGCCCTGCTGGCCGAGGCCGACAAACGCGACCCGTTCAACCGCGAGGCGTACCACCGCATGCTCCAGTTCGTCTACGCGCGGCGGGCCGACGGATCGCTCTCCGAGGCGGTCAACTTCGTGCAGTGGGCGGCCTCGGCGGCTCACGAGGGCTCCGCCCTGCATGTGCTGCCGCTCTATGTCCGGGTGGAGCGCTACCGCCGGGAGAACGGCCATGAGAAGGCCCTGGATCTGCACTGGGTGACGGAGGACGCGACGCGGGACGCCCTGCGGGCCCTGCGTCTCTGGTTCGACCACGCGGCCCTGGCCGAGGCGTCCCTGCTCGATCTGAACCATCTCGCGCACGCCCTGTGGGGAGCGCTCCAATTCGACGCGGGGGCCAGGGTGTTCGAGGCGCTGGGCCCTTTCTACGCCACGCTGCCATGGGCGTACCGTACGCGGAGTCCCGGCGACGCGGCACAGGCCGAGGACGTGTTCCTCCGTGCCCGCGGCCGGTGCCTCGGCGCCGTGCGCGAGGGGCGGAACGGACCGTCCGGCTGAGCCGCTTCCACCGGGACCGTACCCACCGCACGGCTCCGCCCGCACCACACCGCACATGTACCAGCACCGCCGCACGATCCCTGTCCCCGACTCCTACAGGTGTGTTTCCCACCGGAGGTACTTCCGTGTCCGTTTCCCCGCCGACGTGGTCGAAGGCCGACCTCGTGCCGCAGAAGGACGAAGAGCAGCGACTGCGAGAGCTGGGCTACCAGCCGGTCCTCGCCCGCCGTATGGGCGGCTTCGGCAACTTCGCGATCAGCTTCTCGGTCATCTCCATCCTCTCCGGCTGTATGACCCTGTACGGCTTCGGCATGGGCGCCGGAGGCCCTTCGGTGATGCTCTGGGGCTGGGCGGGCGTCGGTCTCTTCGTCCTCTGCGTGGGCATGGCACTGGCCGAGGTCACCAGCGCGTACCCCACCTCGGGCGCGCTGTACTACATGGCCGACCGGCTGGGCGGGCGCAAATGGGGCTGGTACACCGGCTGGCTGAACCTGCTCGGACTGCTGGGCGCGATCGCGGGTATCGACTACGGCGCCGCGCTCTTCACCGGGGCCTTCCTCAATCTCCAGTTCGGCTTCGACCCCACGCCCGGCTGGACCATGGTCATATTCATGTGCATCCTGCTGCTGCACGCGACCCTCAACCTGTTCGGCGTCCGCCTGGTCAGCGTGCTCAACTCGATCAGTGTGTGGTGGCATCTGGCCGGTGTCGCGATCATCGTCGGCGCTCTCGCGATCATTCCCGACAGCCACCAGTCGCCGTCGTTCGTCTTCACCGAGTTCGTCAATGAGACCGGCTGGGAGAACCCCGTCTATGTGGCGGCCATCGGTCTGCTGCTGGCGCAGTACACCTTCTCCGGATACGACGCCTCCGCGCATCTCTCCGAGGAGACCTCCAACGCCTCGGTGTCGGCGGCGCGCGGTATCGTCCGCGCCATCTGGGTCTCCTGGATCGCCGGTTTCGCGCTGCTGGCCGGACTCACCTTCGCGATCCAGGACTACGCGGGCACCCGGAACAGCGACACGGGCGTGCCGCCCGCGCAGATCCTGATCGACGCCCTCGGCACCGGCGGTGCCACCGCGCTGCTGCTGCTGGTGATCGTGGCGCAGCTCTTCTGCGGCAACGCGGAGGTCGCAGCCGCCAGCCGGATGGTGTTCGCCTTCAGCCGTGACAACGCCCTCCCGGGCTCCGCGCTCTGGCGCCGTGTCAGCAGCCGTACGCAGACGCCCGTCCCCGCGGTCTGGCTCTCCGTCGTCGTCGCGTGCCTGCTGGCCGTGCCGTCCCTGTACTCCACGACCGCGTACGGCGCCGTGACGGCCATCAATGTCATCGGTATCACCCCCGCGTACGCCATCCCGATCTATCTGAAGCTGCGCGCGGGCGACCGCTTCGAGCCGGGACCCTGGACGCTGGGCCGCTGGAGCAAGCCGATCGGCTGGATCGCGGTGGTGTGGGTGGCCGTGGTCACGGTGCTCTTCTGTCTGCCGCAGTCGAACCCGGTGACCGTCGACTCGATGAACTACGCGGTGATCGCCCTGGCCGTGGTGCTGGTCCTGGCCACGGTGTGGTGGTACGTGGCCCGTAGCTCGTACAGCACACCGCAGGCGTACGGCAACGCCCGCGAGCAGTCGGAGATCTCCGAGGGCATCGTCTGACGCGGACGACCCCGGACGACCCGGGACGACCGCGGACGGGGGGTGGTGTGCGGCGGGGGCTTCCCGCCGTACACCACCCCCCGTTCCGCCGTCAGCCCACTGGTCCGACCCGCCGTCAGTTCTCCAGCAGGAACTGCCGCGCGAGTTCCTCGCCCTGGAGGGTGGCGCTGTCCTGGTCCTCCAGGGAGGCGACCTCCGAGTTCTTGAAGAGGATGTAGGTCACCCCCTCGTTGACGCCGCCGCGGGACGGATCGGTCGCGATACCCAGCCCCTGGGCGGTCGCGAGCGATCCCTCACCGATGATCCCGGGCGGCCCGGTGTCCCCGACGACGGCGTACTGGACCCGGTCCCCGTGGATGACCGCCGCGACCGACCCGCCCCGGATGCCCGACGAGCGGTAGTTCCAGATGGCGCTGGGGGTCGGTACGACGATGTACGGCAGTTCCTTGGCGTTGAGCGCCCGGCCGCTGGACTCGGTGTAGGCGGTCATGCTCTGGAAGTAGGGGTCGGTCCTGGTGTTGCAACGGTCGGACACCTGGCCGTCGCAGTCGATGTCCATGTCGGCCTTCCAGAAGACGGCGCCGTTCGCGTCGCAGACCGGAACCGCGGTGGTGGAGCTCTCCCTGGTGCGGTAGAGGCCGTTGGAGATCTGCTGGCAGTGGCTGACCTTGGAGAGCAGGGCCTCGGCCGTGACCGGTCCCCCCTCGGTGGACGGTCCGCCTCCGGCCGGCGGTCTTCGGGCGGGCGGTGGCGGTCCCGCCGCGGGCCGCCCGGCCGGCGGTCCCGGGACTCCTCGGCGTTCGGCCCGTGGGACGGGGGGCGGCTCGTCGGTGGACTGGGCCAGGGCGGGGAGCACGGTGATGGGGACGGCCGCGGCGGCCAGCAGGGCCGAACCGACGGCGATGAGGACATAGGTGCGAGGGTGCACGGGGGATGATGCCCTTCCTGGTTCCTGGACTGGGTGGCGGGGCCCCGACGGCTCCTGGACGGTTCCTTGAACGGCTCCTCGGACGGTTCCTTGGACGGCTTCGGGGCAGCGGGTGTTCTAGCGACCGGACGGAGACGGACGGCGGTCGCCGCCTATGCACTCGTCCAGTCGTTCGAGGAACACTCGCTGTCCCGTTACCAGCGGTTCCACGGCATCCGGCAAAAGGAACCAGCCGACCCGGTCCAGCTCGGGGAACTCACGCACCACACCCGACCCCCTGGGCCACTCCATGGCGAAGGTGCCGAAGACGGCCGCCGCGGGATCCAGATCACCCGCGACAGCCCAGGCGGTGACGGTCTTGCCACTCCTTTGGCGGGCTTCGCCGAGGGGGGTCCACGGCCCCTCGGGCACGGGCAGCCCCAGCTCCTCCTGGAACTCCCTGCGGGCCGCGTCCTCGGGCCGTTCCGCTGATCCGTACTCACCCTTGGGGATGGTCCAGGCGGCGGTATCGCGGCCCGACCAGTACGGTCCGCCCATGTGTCCGAGAAGCACTTCGAGACCGGTGTCCATGACCCGGTACAGGAGGAGACCCGCGCTTCGTTTGCCCGACATGCCGTCAAGTCTGGGCGGGGGCGTGAGGCATCGCCATTCGCGCGCCGGGGGAGTGCGCCGCCCCGGCGGGGGCTGATCCGTGCGCTGAGCGGGAACGGCGGGGGCTCCGGCGCGGTCTGACACGCCGGAGCATTGCGGTGATACCGCCGAGCCGATCGTATGAACGATTGCGCCGTCCGGCGGCAGGCCTGGGCCGGCCGCCGGACAGACCGGCCCGGCCTCGCGGGGAGGCCGGGCCGGGTGTGCTACGGGAACGAGACGCCGTATGTGCTACGGGAACGAGACCCCGTGTGCGCTACGGGAACGAGACGATGTTCGAGGGGATCGTCGAGGTTCCCGAGGTCGGCGAGCCCGTGCTGTTGATGACGTGGTTGTACTGACCCATGCCACCGAGGGAGACGACCAGGAGATCGTGGAACTTCACACCGGGTTTGACCGGTGCCTGGAATCCATGGTCCTGCTGGATCGTCGGGTCCGAGGTGTAGTTGCAGTAACTGCCCAGACCCCATGCCTCGTGGTTGTTCACGGAGTCCGCGACCTTGTAGGCGGCGTACCCCTTGATGCTGCCGTTCTGGATCGAGGCCTGGCTCGGCGCGTCGTACGCCTTCTCGTTCTGGAAGAAGATCGTTCTGCCGTTCTCGCCGTACCACTCCACGTCGTACTTGTTGAAGTGCTCGACGAAGAGACCGGTAGCCAAAACGTCGTCACCGTTGACCCGGACGCCGTAGTCCGCGCGGTTGGTCTCCCAGCCGACGCCGGCGCCGTGGTCCGCACGCCAGACCCAGGTGTGGTCGATGATGGTGTCATCGCTGTTGATCACCATGCTGGTGGTCGCCTTGCCCGGACCCGCTCCACCGATCCGGATGAAGACGTCCTGGACCGTGGTGGGGTTCACGGAGTGGTCCGCGGACGCGCCCTGCGGTCCGACCTCGAGCAGCGTCGGGGAGTTCACCGGACCGGCGTCGATCAGGAAGCCGGCCAGCTTCACGCCGTCCACATCGGCGACCTTCATCGCGGTCACCCCGTTGTCGGGGATGATCGTGGCGAGGCCCAGACCGAGGACGACCGTGTTCGCGCGGGTCACGTTGATGGTCTGGTCGATGTGGTAAACACCGGGCGTGAACAGGAGGTTGAGCCCCTGGGCCAGCGCCTGGTTGATCGTCGCCGCGGTCGCGCCCGGCTTGACGACATAGAACTGGTCGAGCGGCAGGGACTGGCCCTGCGGAGCGCCGTTGCCCCAGGTGGTGCCGCGCGCGTTGGTGCGCTTGGCGGGGACGAACACCTTGTACGCGTTGCCGTCCAGGTAGAGGAACGGCTTCTCGCGGGAGACGGGCGTGTTGTTCAGCGTGGTGTACGGCGGGTTCGGGAAGCTCTGCGCGGGAGCACCCTCGACCCCGGAGAACACCATGTTCCAGACGCCGTTGGTCCAGCCGCCGATGGAGCTGTCACGGGTGTACCACTGCTGCTGGGAGTACGGGCCGACGGTGCCGTCGATCTTGCTGTCGGCGATGTAGCCGCCACTGGCCCAGCCGTAGCCGTTGGGGGCGAGGTTGAGTCCGCCCTTGACGTGCATACGGCGGAACGGCGCGGCCTGCGCGACCGCCCAGCGGTTGGTGCCGCTGACCGGGTTGAGCGCGAGGTTCTCGGCGGAGCGCCAGAAGTTCTGGGTGGCGTTTCCGTTGAACCAGCCGGCGTCCACGGTCACATCACCGTTGAAGGTGGTGTCGTCCGGGGAGAGACCGAGACCCGATATCGAGGTGTAGAAGCCCAGTTGGGCGTTGATGTTGTTGTACGTACCGGGCTTGAACAGCAACTGGTAACGGCCGGTGCCGAACTGGTCCGACTCCTGCTGGTCGAAGATCTGGTCCAGCCTGCCCTGGATGTTCGGGGTCGACGGGTCGAAGACCAGGACGTTGGGGCCGAGGTCACCGCCGCCCGGGATCGGGTCGCCGGTGCCGCCCGAGGTACCGCCGAAGACCTGGAACTCCCAGAGGGAGTAGCCCCACGCGGTGGCCCGCTGGGTGCCCGTCAGCCGTACGAAGCGGGCCGTGCCCGAGACGTTGAGCGTCTCCGTGCCACCGGGCGAGGTGGTGGTGGCGTAGGCCTGCGTCCACCCGTCGACGCCGTTGGCCGAGAACTCGATCTTGTACGCCTTGGCGTACGCGGTCTCCCAGTTCAGCACGATCTGGCTGACCGCGACGCTGGAGCCGAGGTCGATCTGGATCCACTGGGGGTCGGACGCGGCGCTCGACCAACGGGTGCCGGTGTTCCCGTCGTTGGCGCCCGAGGCGGGGGTGCCGCCGTTCTCCTGGCTGGATGCCGTCACCGGCTTGCCCTGCGAGAGCAGGGTGGGCGCGGCCTGGGCGGATGTGCTGGGAATGAGGAGCAGCAGCGAGGCGATCAGAGTGGCCGCGACCGAAGCGGCCAGTCCTCGCCGACGGCCCGGAGTGGATCTCCGGTACACCGGCAAAGTGAGCGGAGGAGCGTGCATGGGCAGGTCTCCTGAGTCGTCAGACAGCGGACAGGCGGAGCGTGAGAGACACCGGAGAGCGCTCTCTCGGTAGGGGAGATGCTTCTCTCGTGTTTCGGACACGTCAAGAGTTGTGCACGAAGCAGCCAAGGTTGGTTCTGCTGCCGACAACAAATAACGGACGGGACGCGGCGATTGTCGGCCTTTGCGCGGTGTCCGGGGTGTGATGGGAAGGTGTCGTTTCAGAATCTGATGGCGCGTGTGCAGTGTCTGAAACATCGTCGCGAGATCCGGGCGAGATCCGGAACGGCCCGGTGACCGAGGCGCGTTGACGTCGTCTCGTACGGGCGGCACAGCCGCCGCGGGGTGACGGACGTGGTCCGCGGGGTGCTACAAGGCCCGGTGGGGGGACGCCGGTGCGGGGACGGGGGCGTCGGGTGCGTTCGCCACGCGCTCCAGCCACTCGGACAGCAGCGCGGTCTCGGCGGGGGTCAGGACCGCCGACCGCGGTGACCGGCGCAGCAGCGCCCCCAGCCGGGCCGCCGCCACCGGGGTCTCGGCGGCCGATCCGTCGGAAGCGGCGGACGCGACGGCGGGAGCCTGGTCGTACATCGCCCCGGGGGTGAACACGGCGGCGTGCACCGCGTCGCGAACGCGCCGTGACATATCGGGATCGGTGAAGGTGGCGGGCCGCGAGACCAGCGTCAGCGCCACGCCGACATTGGCCGACATGACCATCTGGGCGGCGAGTTCGGGGGAGATCCGCAGCAGTCCGCGGGCCGCCGCGCGTTCCAGATCGCGGGTGAGGATCCGATGGGACTCCAGGGCCGAGGCGGGCGGCTTGCGCATCGAGGGGGAGTTCATCAGCCGGTACAGATTCGGGTTCGCCAGTGCGAACGCGACATGGGTGTCCCAGCCGTCGCGCAGGTCCTCGATCGGATCGGTACCCGGCTCACGGAGCCGCTTGGTCGCCAGATAGGCGTCGAAGCCGTAGTCCACGACGGCGGAGAGGAGCCCCACCTTGTCACCGAACTGCCGGTAGAGCACCGGCGCGCCGACCTGGGCGGCGTCACAGACCGCGCGCGTGGAGATGTCCCCGTTCGGCGACTTCGCCAGCAGCTCGGCGGCCACCTCCAGAATGCGTGTTCGCGTGCTCATGGGAGGGATGCTACCAACCAGGAGTAACGTTGCTCATGCGTATGCGTATCCATCGTTACGCTCCGGTCCCGGCCACGCGGGACCGGCCGGCGGCCGGCGGTGGACGCGGTGTTTCCCCGCGGCTCCGAAGCGTGACGGGCGTGACGGGTCCATTGGCGGTGATTCGCCGGGAAAGTTACGCTACGAGCTTGGACGGACGAGCCCTGGCGACCGGGTGACAGGACCCGGCCGTGGGTATCGGACCACGGGGCGCGGAGCGTGTGTCCCGGACGACGACGAGGAGCCCGGCCGACCTGACGGGGCTCCCGGCCCACCTCCGGAGCGGGGCGCATGGCAGGACGCGATCGGGACCGCAGTCGGGACCGGGACCGAGCGGCGACCGGTACCGACGACACACTCGCGCCCCCTCGCGTGGGCGGCTTCGACTGGGATCTTGAGACCGGGATCCTGGAACTGGACGCGGCGGCCCTCGACGTCTTCGATCTCCGCCCGGACGAGTACGACGGTACGGGGGAGTCGCTGCTGCCCCGTATCCCGCACGAGGAGCGCGTACGTCTCGCGGCCGTCGTGGACGCGGCGGTCCGGCACGGCCGGTCGTCGTACGGCTCGTACTTCCAACTGCTGCGCCGTACCGGTATGCGGCAGTGGACCCATACGCGCGGGCGGATCCTGCGCGACGATCTGGGGCACGCGTACCGCATCGTCGGGATCGTCCGCCGGGCGACGGCGGACCTGACGGGATTCTGCGCGACCGGCTCCGGCGACATGGGCCGTGCGGGGCTGAACAGTCTGGTGCAGAGCACCACGGAAGCCCTGTCCAGAGCGGTCACCGTGGACGATGTCGCCGCCGTACTGACCGGAGCGGGCGGACTGGAGCGCTTCGGCGCCGACGGACTGGCGCTCGGTCTGGTCGAGGGCGGCACCCTGAGGCTTATCGCGCTGACCGGGGAGTCCATGGACGTACTGGACGATCTGCGGCTGCACCGTCTCGACGGAACACTGCCGCTCGCCGAGGCGGTCCTGAGGCAGCGGCCGCGCTTCGTCACCTCCCTCAGTGATCTCGTCGTCGACCGTTTCCCGCGGCTGCGGCCGTATGTCCGCGGGCTCGCGTTCAACGCGGCGGCCTTCCTGCCGCTGATCGCCCAGGCGCGTTCCATTGGCTGTCTCGCGCTCTTCTACCGGCGGCGTACGCACTTCTCCGCCGAGACCCGCACGCTGTGTCTGGGCCTCGCCGGGATCGTGGCGCAGTCCCTCCAGCGCGCCATCCTTTTCGACCAGGAACGCGAGTTCGCGACCGGTCTCCAGGCGTCCATGCTGCCCCGCGACATCCCCGAGTTCCCCGGCGCCGAGATCGCGGTGCGCTACCACGCGGCATGGAGCGGCAGAGAGGTCGGCGGCGACTGGTACGACGTCATCGCGCTGCCCAGGAACCGCGTCGGTGTGGTCGTCGGCGACGTCCAGGGACACGACACCCACGCCGCCGCCATCATGGGGCAGCTGCGGATCGCCCTGCGCGCCTTCGCGGGCGAGGGCCACACACCCGCGACGGTACTGGCGCGTGCCTCGCGCTTTCTCGCGGAACTCGACACCGAGCGCTTCGCGACCTGCACCTATGCCCAGGTGGATCTGGGCAGCGGTGTCGTACGGGCCGTACGGGCCGGTCATCTCGGCCCGCTCATCCGCCACACCGACGGCAGAACCGGCTGGCCCAATCTGCGGGGCGGGCTCCCGCTGGGCTTCGCCACGACCTTCGGCCACGAGGACTTCCCCGAGACCCGGCTCGATCTCCTGCCGGGGGAGACGCTGGTGCTCTGCACGGACGGGCTGGTCGAGGAGCCGGGCCGGGACATCTCGGCCGGTATGGACACGCTCGCCGAGATCGTCAGATCCGGGCCGGGCGCGGCGAGCGCGCTGGCCGACCATCTCTCGGACCGGCTCTGGGAGCGGTGGGGGACCGGCGACGATGTGGCGCTGCTGGTGCTGCGCCGCCGCCCCGACCGCGGTACGGACCACGCGCCCCGTATCCATCAGTACGTCCACCAGGCGGACCCGGAGGGGCTGGTCGAGACCCGCGCCGTGCTGCGCCAGGCCCTGGCGGACTGGGGTCTGGCGGCGCTGGTCGACGATGTGGAGCTGGCGGCGGGTGAACTGCTGGTCAATGTGCTGCTGCACACCGAGAGCGGCGCGGTGCTGACCCTGGAGGTCCTGCCCGAGCCGGTCCGCCGTGTGCGCCTCTGGGTCAAGGACCGCTCCAGTGTCTGGCCCCGCCGCCGCACCCCCGGCGAGGCGGCGACCTCCGGCAGGGGGCTGCTGATGGTGGACGCCGTGGCCGCGCGGTGGGGGGTCGAGCCACGGGGGGACGGCAAGGCGGTCTGGTGCGAGTTCGAGCCGGACGCGGTTCCGCGCTGAGCGCGCGGGCGCCGCTTGCGCCACTAGGGCGTGTTTCGAAAGTAGCGCCGTCCGCCCGGAGGGCGGGGCCCGCGGCGTCTGGTGCGTGCGATCGCAAGGCGGAGGATCGTGCTCGTACTGGACGTACGTGGACGACTCCGACAACGCGGCGAGCGTGCGTGCCAGGCGTCGCGGGCCAGGCGGGACTTTCGAAACACGCCCTACGGCCGACCGCCCTCCGCGCGAGGCGCGGAGGGCGGTCATCGGCGGTGGAGCGGAGACTCAGACTTCCAGGAAGCCGAACCATCCGCCGGCCTTGTGCGACGAGGAGGCGCCCTCGGTGATACCCGCGGGGCCACCCAGGTTGTGGTAGTAGCCCTTGCCACCCTCCTTCTGGAAGCCGCCCGCCGCCACGGAGGCGGAGTCGTGGCCCTCGCAGGCGAACGCCGAACCGGCGCCACCCAGCAGAGCGGCGGCGGCGAGGGCGGTGGTGGCGAGCGCGGTACGGATACGCATAGGAACTCCTACGTCAGGTGGTGGTACGAACACCGCATGCGTGCCCCGGCGGGATCGCTTTCCGACCGGATCGCGACCCATCCCACCCATTCAGAGGAATAAATCAGGACAAGGGCAAATATGTGTGTATGCCTCCACATGACCGGCACCGGACCGTAGGGCGCTTCTACCCGGCGCGGACGCTCTCGACGGCGTCCGTGACGGTGTCGAGGAACCGGGCGTGCGCGAGATGGCTGTACGGCACCTCGGGATTCCAGGGCACGATCCGTGCCCGCTCCTCGACGGCGCGCCAGTGCGCGTTGTCACGGAGCCGTGCGCGCGGCGCCGCGTTGGCGCGTACGTCGGTGAGCACGATGTCCGGCTCCAGGGCGGCGGCCTCGGACCAGCCGGCCGTACGCCAGTTGGCACCGCCGCCCTCCTCGGGCTCGATCAGGTCCACCCCCAGCTCACCGAGGGCGCGGAGATCCGGCCAGGTCAGGGGTCTGGCCAGATACGCCGTCTCCGGATCGGCGGCCGACAGCGCCAGCACCCGGGGGGCACCGGGCCGCGCCGCCGAGACACGCAGCCGGGACTCCGCGCGCTCCAGTTCGGCCACCGCGGGCGGACGGGGTGCGTCCAGCGAGCGGGCCAGCGCCGTGAACCGGTCCCTGATGCCGTCGAACGTACGGTCCTTCCCCACATCGAGGACGACCACGGGCAGCCGCTCCTCCAGCCGCTTGGCCGCCTCGGGATCGATGCCGTATACCTGTCCGCCGCCGTAGCTGACGGCGATCACCAGATCCGGCTCCGCCTCGAACAGAGCGTCCAGATCGAGGGCGCTGCCCGCCCCGAAGTCGCGTAGCTCGCCGAGGGGCAGCTCCCCCGCCTTCGCCGGATCGGGGGTCCCGCCGTCGTGGTGGGAGCCGAAGACACCCAAGGGGCGCAACCCGTGGTCCCACAGGGTCGCGCCCGCCTGTATATAGGTCACCACCCGTGCCGGGCGGTTCTGTACGACGGTCAGATGGCCACGGTCGTCGGTGAACTCCCAGCGGTTGCCCGGGTTCATGTCTCGCCTCGTTCCGCTTGTGGTTCCGCTCGTTCCGGCGCGGTTCCCTGTGTGCGGCGCCGGTACGCGCCCTTCGCGCGGGCGCCACCCACTGTCTGCCCATCCCGGCCCGCGTGAATTCCCGCTCCAAGCCCGCTCCATGCCCGTCCCGGCCGGTCCCGCCGCCGGATGATGCAGAATTCCTGATGGTGGCGGGTAGCACGCATCCGCCGCGTACTCAGGGGCCCAGGCCTTGTCCGACCCGGACGGGGCCTCGCGTCCGAAGACCTCTCGGCACGCCCGTATGGAGCGTATTCATGGAGCCCACCGCTCATGTCAGTAAAACCGCCCTGCCCGGGGTCGGTACCCGCTACGACCTGAACACGGACGCGGGAAAGCATCTGTCGGTCGTCGCACACCAGGACGGGCGGCGCATTCTCGCCTTCCACGATCCCGAGGACGACGACAACTGCAAGGACGCGGCGTCCCTCGCCCCGCACGAGGCGACCGCGCTCTCCAAGCTGCTGATGCCCGACCCCGTCGCGCATCTGCATCAGCACCTGGAGATCGATCTGCTCACCGAGCACATCCCGGTCACCAAGAGGTCGCCGTACGTGGGCCGCACCCTCGGCGCCACCCAGGTGCGCAGCCGTACCGGCGCCTCCATCGTGGCCGTGCTGCGCCGCACGGACGCCTTTCCCTCGCCCACCCCGGACTTCCGCTTCGCCTTGGGGGACACCCTCGTCGTCGTCGGTACCCGGGAAGGCGTCGACGCCGTCGCCGAACTGATCACCGGAGGATAGACGCCCGTGCACGACACCACCGCACTGCTCATCGAACTCGGCTCCGTCATCCTGGTCCTGGGCATACTCGGCCGGCTGGCCGGTCGGGTGGGCTTCTCCGCGATCCCGCTCTATCTGCTCGCCGGACTCGCCTTCGGCCATGGCGGCCTGCTTCCGCTCAACGCCAGTGAGGAGTTCATCGCCACCGGCGCGGAGATCGGCGTCATCCTGCTGCTGCTCCTGCTCGGCCTTGAGTACAGCGCCTCCGAACTCGTCAGCAATCTCAAGACCCAGTACCCCTCCGGCATCGTCGATTTCGTCCTGAACGCCGTGCCGGGCGCACTCGCCGCGCTGGTCCTGGGCTGGGGTCCGGTCGCCGCCGTCGCCCTGGCCGGTGTCACCTGGATCTCCTCCTCGGGAGTCATCGCGAAGGTCCTCGGCGATCTCGGCCGGCTCGGCAACCGTGAAACCCCCGTGATCCTCGGCGTCCTGGTGATAGAAGACCTCGCCATGGCGGTCTATCTGCCGCTGCTCACGGCCCTGCTCGCCGGACTCAGCCTCGCCAGTGGCAGCCTCACCCTGCTGATCTCGCTCGGTACGGTCGGCGCGGTCCTCTATCTGGCCCTGCGTCACGGCCGGCTGATCAGCCGCGCCGTCTCCAGCGACAACCCCGAGATGCTGCTGCTGGTCGTTCTCGGGCTGACGGTCCTGGTCGCCGGAGTGGCCCAGGAGCTCCAGGTCTCCGCCGCCGTCGGCGCGTTCCTCGTCGGTATCGCGCTGTCCGGCGAGGTCGCCGAGGGCGCGCACAATCTGCTCGCCCCGCTGCGCGATCTGTTCGCGGCGGTCTTCTTCGTCTTCTTCGGGCTGAACACCGACCCGGCCGCCATCCCGCCGGTGCTGGTCCCGGCCCTGATCCTGGCGACGGTCACCACTCTGACGAAGATCGGTACCGGCTGGTACGCGGCGAAGCGCGCCGGGGTCCGAACGGCGGGCCGCTGGCGGACCGGCGGCACGCTCGTGGCGCGCGGTGAGTTCTCCATCGTCATCGCCGGACTCGCGGTCGGGGTCGAGCCCAGGATCGGGCCGCTGGCCACCGCGTATGTCCTGATCCTGGTGATCCTCGGCCCGCCGGCCGCGCGCTGGACGGAGCCGCTGGCCCGGCGTCTCACCCGTAAGGCGAAGCCCGCGGCGCCGGCCGCGTCCACCGCGTCCACCGCGTCCACCGCGCCCGCCGAGGCTGCCGTGTCCGCCGTATCCGCCGACGCCGCCGCGGAGAAGCCCGCTTCGGGGGCTCCCGCCTCCGGGGCCACGGACGCGGCGCCCAGTCACGGCTGACCGGCCCGTCACGGCCGACCGGTACCACTGACCGGTACGGCCGGATCACGGCACCGGATCACGACGGACGGGGCACAGAACGCGCGCCCCGCGTCCTGTGCCCCTGTTTCGGCCGTGCCCGTCTCACGTGTGGTCGAGGCGGGCCGTCGGCCACCATAGAATCTACAGCAGTGTAGAAGATCAGTGCCAGGGTGCCCGCGTCAGCGCGGAGACGCCGGGCTCACGCGGCGACGCCGGGCTCAGTAGCATGAACGGCTGCCACGCGGCGCGGTCGCGTGGCTGGAGGGAGACAACGTGAGGGTGCACGGCGGACCGGACGGGCAGGACGGTCCGAACGGTCCGGACGAGCGCCCACGCCGGCGCGGCCAGGGTGAGCTGGAGGCCCAGGTACTCGCCGCGCTGCGGCAGGCGCCGGGGCCCGTCACGGCCGCCTGGGTGCAGGAACGGCTCGGCGGGGATCTCGCGTACACGACGGTGATGACCATCCTCACCCGGCTCCAGGCCAAACGGGCCGTCACCCGGGAGCGGGCGGGCCGCTCCTTCGAATGGCGCGCCGCCTCGGACGAGGCGGGGCTCGCCGCCCTGCGGATGCGGAAAGTACTGGACGGGGAGGCGGACCGCGAGGCGGTCCTGGCCCGGTTCGTCACCGCGCTCTCCGAGGACGACGAACGGCTGCTGCGCGATCTGCTCGGCCTGCCCGAGGACCCCGAGGACGGGGCGGAGGGCTGACGGGGTGGGGGTGTTCGTCTTTCTGCCGCTCGTCCTGCCGCTGACGGCGCTGCCCATCGCGCGCCTGGCCGAACTCCATCTCCATCCGCGTGTCGCCACCCGGTTGCTGTCCGGACTGGCCGGTGTGCTCGCCCTGTGCAGCACGCTCTGTCTGGGGCTGCTGGTGGTGGTCGGTACGGCGCAGCTGCCCGGCAACCCGCTGCCGGACGCCTGGTCCGACCCCGAGGTCCGCGAGGCCGTCCCGTACGACGAGATCGCCGGGAAGGCCGCCATCGTCGCCCTCGCCGTGGTCGCCGTCGGCTGTACGGCGGCGGCGGGGCGCCATCGCCGGGTGCGCCGCCGCGCACACCGTGCCCTGGCCGGGCTGCCCGGCGGCGAACTCGCCGTGCTGACCGACGCGGTGCCGTACGCCTACGCACTGCCCGGTTCCGCCGCGGCCCGGCTGCCGGACGCAGGCACGGGCGCTGATGCCCGTAGCCGTAGCCGTAGCCGTGCCCGTGCCGGTGCCGGTGCCGGTGCCCGTGCCCGTATCCGTGTCTGTTTCCGTGCCCGTGCCCTTGTGCGAGGAGGTGGGCACGGCCGGGGGCGGGTCGTCGTGTCCACGGGGATGCTCGACTGTCTGGACACCCGGGAGCGCGCCGCGCTGCTCGCCCACGAGCAGGCTCATCTCACCGGAGGCCACCACCGGTATCTGCTGGCCGTACGGCTGGCGGCGCGGGCCAATCCGCTGCTGCGCCCGCTGCGCGCGGCCGTCGCCTACACGACCGAGCGGTGGGCGGACGAGGAAGCGGCCCGGGTGACCGGGGAGCGTACGGTCGTGGCACGGGCCATCGGCAAGGCCGCGCTGGTCTCCCGGGGCACACCCACCCCGACACTGGCCGGTTTCGCCGCACCGGGCCCTGTGCCGCGCCGGGTGGCGGCCCTGCTGGAGCCCGCGCCCACCGCGGTGAACTGGCCGTCGATGTCGACCGCGGTGGGTCTGGCCGTCTGGACGGCCGCCGCAGGAACGCTCGGCTCCGCGCTCTCCTCGGCGAACGCGACGATCACTCTCTTTCTCGTGCTGAAGGCCGCCACACCGCTCTGACGCGTGGTGTCAGCCCCGGGCCGGTTCCTCGGTGACGGTGCCTTTCGCCAAGGCGCCTGTCGTGGCCTCGGCCGACTCGGCGGACTCGGCCGCGTGGGCGATATTGCGGGCCATCCCGCCGAACACCACGGCGTGGAACGGGGAGACACTCCACCAGTACGCCTGCCCGAGCAGCCCCCGGGGATGGAACAGCGCCCGCTGGCGGAACACCGTACGGCCCTTGTCGTCCTGCTCCGCCCACAGCTCCAGCCAAGCGAGTCCCGGCAGCCGCATCTCGGCGCGCAGCCGCAGCAGTCTGCCCGGCTCGATCTCCTCGACCCGCCAGAAGTCCAGTGAGTCACCGACCCGCAGCCGCTGCGCGTCCCGCCGGCCGCGGCGCAGTCCGACCCCGCCGACGAACCGGTCGAGCCAGCCCCGTACCGCCCAGGCCAGGGGCAGTGAGTACCAGCCGTTGTCGCCGCCGATCCCCTCGATCACACGCCAGAGCGACTCGCGCGAGGCGTTCACGGCCAGCTCGCGGCGGTCGGTGTAGAGACTGCCGCCCGCCCAGTCGGGATCGGTGGGCAGCGGATCGCTGGGAGCGCCGGGCAGCGAGGCCGACGACCAGCGCGTGCTCACCTGGGCGTCCTGGATGCGCCGCAGCGCCAGCTCGACCGCGCGGTCGAAGGTGACCGGACCGCTCGGCGGGTCGGGGACGTACCGGGTGATGTTCCGTTCGTGGCAGACGACCTCGTGCCGCAGGGACTCCGCGAGCGGCCGGGCGATCGAACGCGGCACCGGGGTGACCAGACCGATCCAGTGACTCGACAGCCGCGGCGTCAGGACGGGCACCGGAAGGATGAGCCGCCGCGGCAGTCCGGCCACCGCCGCGTAACGCCGCATCATGTCCAGGTACGTCAGCACCTCGGGGCCGCCGATGTCGAAGGACCGGCAGATCTCGGCGGGCAGTCGCGCGCAGCCGACGAGATACCGCAGTACGTCCCTTACGGCGATCGGCTGAATCGCCGTACGGACCCAGCTCGGTGTCACCATCACCGGCAGCCGCTCCGTGAGATAGCGCAGTATCTCGAAGGAGGCGGACCCGGAACCGATGATCACCGCGGCCCGCAGCGTCACGGTCGGCACTCCCGAGCCGAGGAGGATACGGCCGACCTCGGCGCGCGAGCGCAGATGCGGCGACAGCTCGCGCTCCGGGACACCGGCCGGGGTGAGAGCGCCCAGATAGACGACGCGCCGGACACCCGAGGCCTTCGCGCGTTCGGCGAAGATCCGGGCGGCGCGGCGGTCCGTGGTGGCGAAGTCCCGTCCGGTGCCGAGCGCGTGCACCAGGTAGTACGCCACGTCGATGCCGTCCATGGCCGCGCCGACCGATCCCGCGTCGGTCACATCGCCGCGCACGATCTCCGTACGGTCCGCCCACGGGTGATCGCGCAGCTTGTCCGGCGTGCGGGCCAGACAGCGCACCGTATGGCCCGCGTCCAGCAGTTCGGGTACCAGCCGGCCGCCGATGTACCCCGTCGCTCCCGTCACCAGACAGCGCAGCCCGCCGCCGGACTCCAGGCCCGATGTCATATGCCACTCCCTTCGAGGCTCCGTGTCGAGGCCGAGGCTCCCTGGCTACGCCCCTCACCGTGAGCCTGGGCCCGCGGCGGGCGATCGGCAACGGGAGGACACGGCAGGAGGACGACGGGAGAGCGGCAAGGGGACGACGGGAGGACGGGCAAGGGGACGACGGGAGGAGGGGCGTGCGAGGGGCGCTCCGTCCCGTGTGCGGGGTCGCGCCGCCACGCCGACGGGTTCGCGCCGCCGGCCGTGGCCGCGCGCCGCGCGGTCAGCCCGCCGTCCGCTCCTTCCACGGCGGCGGCTCCGAGGGGGCCGGCCGGACGGGGCCGAACAGCGCCGCGCGTACGACACGCGGCGCGAACAGCACGGAGACCGGGGCCATCAGCGAGGTGGCGGCGCGGAACGCCTCTCCGACGACCGGATCACCGGGCGCCCGCTGCACCACCCGGGCGAGATACCAGGCCGCGGGCCGGTCCACCACACGTGTCCGGGCCGCGTCGCCCCGTGCGCCCGGCAGCGCCCTGTCGGCTCCGGACGCGATGTTCCAGGCCTGTCGTGAGGCGTTGAGCAGCGCGAGCTGTACCCGGCGTGTCGTGGGTGTACGGGAGGGATCGGCCAGCGTGTCGCGGAGCGCGATCGCGCCCAGCGCCGCGACCGCCATGCCCTGCCCGTACACCGGGTTGAAGGCGCACAGCGCGTCGCCCACGGCGAGGAAACCGGCCGGGCGGCGGCCCGCACGGTCGTACCTGCGCCGGACATTGGCCGTCGCGCGGAAGGCGTGTACCCCGGACTCCGGCCGGGCCTTCATCAGCCAGTCGTGCAGCACCGGATGGGCGAGCCGAGCCGTGAAGTCGATGAACGCCTCCTCGTCGGAGGGCGGTTCGCTCCCGCGCAGGCCCGAGAGGGTGACGAGATGGAAGCCGCCCTCGACAGGGAGGGCGACCCCGCCGCGGGCCTGGCCGCGCCCGGGGATGAAGTAGTAGCCGACGCTGTCCGTGCCGTCGGTGGCGTCCCTGTCGGTACCTCCGCCGGTACCTCCGTCGGTACTTTCTCCGGTACCTCCGACGGCGTTGTCATCGCGGTTGCCATCGGCGTTCGCGGCGGTGTCCGCGTCGGCGTGCGCGCCCGTGTCGGCGTCGGCGTGCGCGCCGGTGTCGGCGTCGCTCCCGTCGTGGTGAGGACCGGGCTGACGGAAGAGCCGGGTCGCGTAGGCGAGCCCGGTGTCGAGCGTCTCCTCGTGAGGCGGTTCCGCACCGATCGCGGCGAGCCAGTCGGGTGCGCGGGAGCCGCGCCCCGAGGCGTCCACGACCAGATCGGCGGTGAGCCGCCGTACGTCATGACGGGTCTCCGCGCCGCGCTCGCGCACCCGTACCCCCCGGACCCGGTCGGAGTCACCGAGCAGTCCCACCACCTCCGTGCCCTCCAGCACCGTGATCCGCCGCTCGGCCAGCACCCGGCGCCGTACCAGCCACTCCAGCAACGGCCTGGTACCGGTGAGGAGATGGGCGGTGGCGGCGGTGCGGCGGTAGTAGCGCCCGTTCTGCCACTGCACGATGTCGCTGGGCATCCCCACGCGGGGCGCGCCGTGCTCGCGCAACTCCGCGACGATGCCCGGGAGCAGCTCGTCCAGCGCCCGCTGCCCGCCCTCCAGCAGGACATGGGTGTGGCGGCTCTGCGGAACCCCGGCCCGTGGCTCGGGTCCCTCGGGAAGGCGGTCGCGCTCGATGATGGTCACCCGGTCGGCGTGGGCGCGGAGCACATGGGCCGTCAGCAGAGCCGCGACGCTCCCTCCGATGATCACGGCGTGACGGGTCCGGCGGCCGGGGGAGCGGTACGGACCGTCCCCTTCCGCCCCAACGGTCTCCACGTCTGCCGCGTTCGCCATGCTCGTCCCTCCGGGGGTCCTGTACCGACAACGGGCCGGCCGCCGCGGCCGATCCGTGAGGGTTCAGTATTCCTGTGGGGCGATGCGTGGATCACGACGACTGTGAGCCGTTCTCACCGTTCTCCGAGCCATGCGGACGGCGTGGGCGGCTCCTCGGTCCTGTTGCCCGTCCCGTCCCGCCCGTCCTTTCCCCGGGCTCACCCACCCGTCCTCGTCTGCCCGTTCGCTCACTCCTTGTGGTACTGGTACGCCTCCGTCGCCGCCGCGACGACCGCGTTCAGGTCCCCGCCCGCCGAGGCGGTGACGAGCGCGGCCACCGCTCCCTCGACGAACGGGGCGTCCACCAGCCGTGTCCCGTCCGGGAGTTCGTCACCCTCCGCGAGCAGTGTCTTCACCGTCAACACGGCGCTGCCGAGATCCACCAGAATCGCTACTCCCGCGCCTCGGTCCACCTGCGCGGCGGCGGCCGAGATCAGCTCGGAGCTGGTGCCCAGTCCGCCGTCAGGGGTGCCCCCGGCCGCCGCCACCGGCGCGGTCGTGCCGCCTCCCGCCAGCCCCCGGGCCATCGCGGCGACGGCCTCCGCCACCGGTCCGCTGTGCGACACGAGCACGATGCCGACCGGTTTCCCGATGCTCATGGCGTCGCCTCCGCCGTGTCGGCGAGCGCGGCGATCAGCAGGGCCGAGGAGGTCGCGCCCGGATCCTGGTGCCCGATGCTCCGCTCGCCCAGATAGCTCGCCCTGCCCTTGCGCGCCTGGAGGGGTACGGTGGCCAGGGCGCCCTTCTCCGCTGCCTCCGCCGCCGCCCTGAACGATGTGCCGAGCGCCTCGGCCGCCGGCTCCAGCGCGTCCAGCATGGTCTTGTCCCCGGCCTTCGCCCCGCCGAGCTGGGCCACGGCCGCCACCCCGGTGCGCAGCGCCTCGGTGAACTGCTCCGGTGTGACCTCGGGGGCGTCACCGAGCGCCTTGCCCGTACGCCGTAGCAGTGTCCCGTAGAGCGGCCCCGACGCCCCGCCCACCGTGGAGATGAGCTGCCGTCCCGCCCGCACCAGCAGGGCCCCGGGGCCGGCCGGTGACTCCTCTCCCAGCACGGTCATGACGGACCGGAAACCGCGCTGGAGATTGCTGCCGTGATCCGCGTCGCCGATCGCCGAGTCCAGTTCGGTGAGCCGGCCGGCCTCACGTTCCACCATGGCGGTGGCGGCCGTGAGCCAGCGGCGGAAGAAGTCGGTGTCGAGCGTCCGGTCGGGTTTCTGATCGGTCACGTGAACTCCCTCGCCCGTGGGTCGTGCCCTGCCGTCCCAGTTTCTGTGCCTGCCCCGACGTCCCGGCCGGCCTTGCCTCTTCTTTGCCGTATCCGGCTTCTCCGCCGTACTCCGCTTCGCCGTAGTCCGCTTCGCCGTAGTCCGCTTCGCGGTGTTCAGCGACCCCAGCGGAGCGCGGCGGTCTGCACCGGCGCGTCCCACAGCCGCAGCAACTCCTCGTCCACCTGGCAGAGCGTCACCGAACAGCCCGCCATGTCGAGCGAGGTCACATAGTTGCCGACGAGCGTACGGGCCACCGGAACGCGCCGCTCGGTCAGCACCCGCTGCACCTCGGCGTTGAATCCGTACAGCTCCAGCAGCGGTGTTCCGCCCATGCCGTTCACCAGGACGATCACCGGGCCGGACGGCCGCAGATCCTCCACCACCGTGTGCACGGCGAAGTCGGCGATCTCACGTGAGGTCATCATCGCGCGCCGCTCGCGGCCGGGCTCGCCATGGATACCGATGCCCAGTTCCAGCTCTCCCTCGGGCAGATCGAAGGTCGGACTGCCCTTGGCGGGCGTGGTGACGGCGCTCAGGGCCACACCGAAACTCCGTGAGCGGTCATTCACCCGCCGGGCGATCGCCTCGACCCGCTCCAGCGGCGCCCCCTCCTCGGCCGCCGCGCCCGCCAGCTTCTCGACGAACAGCGTCGCGCCCGTACCGCGCCGGCCCGCGGTGTAGAGACTGTCCGTCACCGCCACATCATCGTTGACCAGCACTTTCGCGATCTGGATGCCTTCGTCCTCGGCCAGCTCGGCGGCCATGTCGAAGTTCAGGACGTCGCCGGTGTAGTTCTTGACGACGAACAGCACCCCGGCCCCGCTGTCGACGGCGGCGGCCGCCCGCACCATCTGATCGGGCACGGGGGACGTGAACACCTCACCGGGACAGGCCGCGGAGAGCATTCCGGGCCCGACGAACCCTCCGTGCAGAGGCTCATGCCCGGACCCGCCCCCGGAGACCACCCCGACCTTCCCGGCGACGGGCGCGTCCCCGCGTACCACCACGCGATTGGCCACATCGACGGAGAGCTCCGGATGCGCCGCGGCCATCCCCCGAAGGGCATCCGCCACCACGGTCTCCGGCACATTGATCAGCATCTTCATGGGTGTCTCCCGGGTCGGTTGGAAACTATGCCTCTGTCCGTGGTTTTCGCAGGTCACGGGTGCTGTGGCTACTCTGCGATCGTGGCGGTCCCCGGCGCTCCGAAACGGCTTTCCGCCGTACTGACGCTGACCAGACGCTGAAGTTCCTGACGCATGGTCAGCTCCTTGGGGCGCGATCGAGGACGCTCCGCGGCGGTCCGCCGCTCGATTCAGTATCGATCCAACTTCGCCACCCGGCACGGCCTACGGGACAAGGGCTTGTTCCCGGGGGACACGTACATCCGTTCGGGTGAGGGCGGACCGCAACGGGAAAGGGGGTGATCAGCGGGGACCGGCACGGGCGGTGAGCGCGTGCCGCATGACGGTGGGCCTGGAACACGCCGGGCAGCGAGGACGCGATCGGCGCGGGGCGGCATGGAGAGGGAGCTCGCGGAACTGACGGAGATGTCCGGCACGGACTGGGTCGACGTCAAAACGTAATGAGAACGCCTCTCTGCCGCCGGTAAGATCATTCTGCTTATTCTTCGCCAGTGAGAGATGCCAGGAACGACCATGAAACTGCGCAGGGCCCTCCCGATTGCCGCCGTATTGCCGGCCCTCCTCGCGATATCCGCATGCAGCGGCGAATCGAAGGAATCCGACGGCAGGAAGCCGAAGGCGAGCACGAGCGCGAAGAGCGCCGAGGAGGAAGAGGCCGCCGAGGCGAAGCGACTGGGGGCGCTCGACGGAAAGAGTCTCGAAAAGGTCGCCCTCACCGGTAGGACCGCGGGATTCGACGCCAAGAGGATCGCCAAGGCGGACGTCGAGGCCGGCCGCGGCATGGAGGCCGACAAGAAGGCGTGCCAGCCACTCGCCAGCCTGATCGGCGGCTTCACGCACATCCCCGCGGTGAGCACGGTGCACCGCTCCCTGCAGCCCGGTGAGGCGACCAACGCGACCGTCGGGTCCATGTGGCTCGCCTCGCACTCGGAGGAGAACGCACCCAGGGTGATGAAGGAGCTCCGCATGGCCGTCGCCGAATGTCCCAAGGGCTTCAAGACCCTGGGCCTGACGTACGGCGAGGTCGAGAGCCTTCCCGCGCCGAAGCTGGGCGACGAGGCGGTGGGCTACCGGATCACCGGCGACATCGGCGAGCAGAAGGTGCCCATGACGTACACGGTGGTCCGCAAGGGCGGAGTCATCGCCGCGTTCTACGGCGTGAACATGCTGGACGCGAAGAAGGCCGCGATCCCGGAGCCGGTCATCAAGGCCCAGCTGGAGCGGATCGCGGGCACGGCGGACTGACGCCGCCCCCCCGGCACGTACAAGAAGGGGGCCTCCCTGTGCCCGGGGAGGCCCCCTTCTCATCGCGACCCGGTCAGGAGCCGCTGATGAAGCCCTCCAGGGCCGGCCCCGTCATCCGGACGACGACGGCGCTCTCCTGTGCCGTCTCGGGCAGGTGGGCCCGGTCCCCCTCCTCACGGAGGATCGTCGGCCGGTCCATGGGGAGCACGCTCGCCCCGAGCCGGCCCACCAGTTCGGCCAGGACGTCGAAGAACTGGCCGGGCGGGAAACGGTTGACGCCGACGGAGACCTCGTTCACGTCCACGTTGACCTCGTAGCCGTCGGCGGTCCGCATCAGCACGCCGTTCATGAGGTCCTCGTCGGCTTCGACGATGTAGGGCTCCAGGACTTCCCGCACGAGTTCCATGTCGAGGGGCTCGGGTTCACCGTTCCGATAGCGGAGTACGAACAGCATGCGACTCATTGTTGGATCCTCACCGCGGTCTTTCCGAAACGATCGGGGTGAGGCCTTCCCGGGAAAGCGGATTTTCCCGGGAAGGCCTCACCGACGATGCTATGGCATGTATATGACGTCGATCTTTCCTACGAGTTCGGGAGTGTCCGCGACCATGTGCCGGAATGCGGTTGCCGCCTCGGGAGAGCTGACGTAGTAAACGATGGGCGTGTACGTGTCTCCGCTCGCGGCCTTGGCTCCCGCGACCTGGGCCTTGGCCTCGGTCACCGGGGCCGTGACGAAGAACTTGAACTTGCCGGTGACGGGATCGATGACGCCGCTGTCGCTCCAGAACTTCGCGTCGATCAGCTTGCCGTCCTGGTAGCCGTCGACCTAGTGAAGTGGATGACATCCTCGCCGAACACCGGCGCGTGCCACTCCATGTCGTCGCTGGCCCAAGCCTATTCACGGTAGGGCTTGTTGGCGGCGTCAAGGCCGTTGGTGCGGGCCCTGGCCGCGTCGGCGTAGACGCCGCCCGCCTCCTCGTCGGCGTCGCCGGCCAGGCCGAGGGGGCCGTAGCCGATCCAGCCGATGTCCCCGACGACGTCGCGGAGTTGCTGGTCGCTGCCCGTCAGGCCCTCGATGGCCTTGGTCTTCATCTGAGGCCCGCCGACGTGCAGCGCGACCCCGGTCAGACAGCGGTCCAGACGCCGCTGCTCGCCGATGGTGTTCCGGACGTAACCGGTGTCCTCCTCCGGCACTGGGTCGGCCGCGGCGGGCGCGGCCTGGACCAGTCCCAGCAGAACGGCGGAGGCGGTCGCGAGTGCCGTCGCGCTGGTGGCCCTGGTCAGTGTGGACCGGATGCGACGTCGGCGTCTGCCGACGTCTCTGAACAGCGACATGGTCTGCCTTGCAATCTCTCGATTGTCCGGCAGTACAAATCATGGGCATGACAGCAGGGCCCCCCGACACGGCACGTGTCGGCACGCTCGCCCCCCCCACGAGTCGGCACTGCCGCTTACGTCGCGACGATGCCACGCCCCGCTCGACAAATGAAGATCACATAATCTTCACCAAGGGTGCACGGAACCCAGCGGAAGACAAAGTGAACCATCTCTTGATCATGTTGTTACCGACGTAAGGAACCACGCCCAGGGGTGCCCGTCTCGTACGTCGGGATCCTCCTGGGTGGGAGCTGCTCACGACCGCCCGGCCGACCTGGTCGGGGGCCGGTGATCGCGCGCCCGGTGGCTTGCCGGCTTCGTGTTCCGGGCGCTACAGCCGGCGGAACACGGCGCTCAGTGTTTCGATCTCCCGCGCGGAGAGCTTGTCGGTGAAGTGGCGGCGTACCGCGGCGTCCAGGCCGGGGTGCACGGTGGTGATGGCCTGGCGTCCGGTGTCGGTGAGGGTGACGGTGACCCCGCCGGCGCGTTCACGGGTGACGAGTCCGCGCTTGCCCATGCGGGTGAGCTGGTGGGAGATGCGTGTGCGGTCCCAGCCGAGCGACGCGGCGAGCTCGCTCTGGCGTAGGGCGCCTCCCGCCTTGTCGAGGTTGACGAGGATCGTCAGGTCCGGCTCGGACAGGCCCGCTGCCTCGGCGGTGTCCGCGATCACGCGGGCTCGGACGATCTCGTGGGCGCGCTTGAAGGCGGACCAGAGGTCGACGGGCTCCGGTGCGGCGTCGCCCATGGGCTCGTCCGGCTCGGGAGCTCCGCCATCTGGTGTTGACATATCAACTCGCCTCTTCTTAGTGTTGAGATGTCAACGCTAACAGGTGGCCGCTCCTTCGCCGGCCCGCCGGCCGCGCCCACCTCTCTCGCCTCTCGCCCCACAGAAGGATCCATGCGAACCCGACCCCTTGGAACCGGCGGCCCGCAGGTCGCCCCTCTCGCGCTGGGCTGCGCCGGCATGTCCGACCACACCGCCCCCGCCGACGAGGCCGACGCCATCGCCACCATCCAGACGGCCCTCGCCGCCGGTGTCACCCTCCTCGACACCGCCGACTTCTACGGCATGGGCCACAACGAGGACCTCATCCGCCGCGCCCTCCGCACCGACGAGCGCGAAAAGGCGCTCCTCAGCGTCAAGTTCGGCGCTCTGCGCGGCCCCGACGGAGCCTTCGCCGGCATCGAGGGCCGTCCCGCCCACGTCAAGAACGCGCTCGCCTACTCGCTGCGCCGCCTCGGCACCGACCACGTCGACATCTACCGCCCCTCGCGCCTCGCCCCCGACATCCCGGTCGAGGACACGATCGGCGCCATCTTCGAGCTGGTCCAGGCTGGCTACGTGCGCCACATCGGGCTCTCCGAAGTGGGGCCGGAGACCATCCGCCGTGCCCACGCCGTGCACCCGATCTGCGATGTACAGATCGAATACTCCCTGTTCAGCCGTGATCCCGAGACCAACGGCATCCTGGACACCTGCCGCGAGCTGGAAATCGGCGTCACCGCTTACGGGGTCCTCGCGCACGGCCTGCTCACCGGCACCTACCGACAACCCGCCGGAGGTGACCCGCGCGCCCACTGGCTGCCCCGCTTCCACCCCGACAACCTCGCCACGAACCTCACCGTCGCCGACCGCCTCCGGCCGCTCGCCGACGCACACGGCATCAGCGTCGCGCAACTCGCCACCGCCTGGGTCATCTCCCAGATCCGCGAGCGCGGCACCATCGTGGCTGTCCTGGGCACCCGCCGACCGCACCGCGTCGAGGAGGCCCTGGCCGCGGCCGACGTCACCCTGACCGACGCGGACCTTCGCGCGATCGACGAGGCCGTCCCGGCCGACGCGGTGGCTGGAACCCGGTACGCCGCACCCCTCATGGCTCTTCTGGACAGCGAGCGCGACCCGAGGCCATCTGCGAGCACAGCTCCGTGACACCCGCACGGCCACCGCGCGTGACGTCGATGCCAACTGCCCAAAGAACAGGCTGCGAATCATGAACACATCTGCGTCACCGCTCGCCGAGCTGGCGCGGTCCGAGAAGCCGATCGGAGCGGGGATCATCGGACTCGGAGCGCACGGGAGCTGGGCCGAGCGCTCTCACCTGCCGGCCCTGCGCGCCGTCCCGGGTTACGAGCTGAGGGCCCTGAGCACGAGTTCGAAGCAGTCGGCGGAGCGCTCCGGACAGAAGCACGGCGTGTCCCGCACCTTCGGCACAGCGGCCGAACTGGTCGCCTGCGACGAGGTGGACCTCGTGGTCGTGGCGGTGAAGGTGCCGCACCACCGGGAACTGGTGCGGACGGCGCTGAGCGCCGGCAAGAGCGTGCTGTGCGAGTGGCCTCTGGGCAACGGGCTCGCGGAGGCCGAGGACATGGCGCGGCAGGCACGCAGCCGCGCTGTGCCGACCGTCGTCGGACTCCAGGCGCGGTCCCACCCGGCCCTCACCTACGCACGGGACCTCGTGGCCGACGGCTATGTGGGGGAGGTGCTGTCCACGACGGTCGTCGGCTCCGGCGGCGCCTGGGGTCCCACCGTCGGCCCCGACGATCATTACGTGCTCGACGCCGCCAACGGCGCGACACTGCTGACCATTCCCTTCAGCCACACCCTCGACGGGCTCGCGTCCGTCCTCGGAGAGCCCGAGGAACTGCGGATCCAACTGGCGTCGCGGCGTACCTCGGCCGTGGACACCGGGAGCGGACAGCCCGTGCCCATGACCGCCGCGGACCAGGTGGTGGCCTCGGGACGGCTGCCGGGCGGCGCGGTGGCCACCTTCCACTACCGCGGAGGCATGGCCCGGGGCACCAACTTCCGCTGGGAGATCAACGGCACCGAGGGCGACCTCGTCCTCACCGCCCCGATCGGCCATCTCCAGCTCAGCCCGGTGACCCTCGAAGGCGGCCGCGGAACGTCCACCGGACTCGCTCCCATGACGGTGCCGGAGTCGTACGTTCGCGTCCCGCGACTGGACGCCCGAGCCGACGCGCCGGCCTTCGCGGTCGCCCATGCCTACCGGCAGTTCCTGGACGACCTGCGCGAGGGCACGTCAGTCGTACCCGATTTCGCGCACGGCGCCGCCCGGCACCGCAGCATCGAATCCGTCATCATGACAGCCCGACCGGACGTGTGAGCCCCGGTCCGCCTACCAGCGGACGGGGGAGTGATCGCCGACCTGGACGCGGAACTCCGTTCCCGGCTGGGCCGATAACCTCTCCGGAACAGACCCGACGAACTGTGAGCGGCCAGTGATCCGAGACCTGTACAACGTCCAGTCGCAGACCGCGGAAGGCGGCTCCACGCCGCTGACCGAAGAGGAAGAGCAGCGCGCGCGGGCGGTGCTCTTCAACGATCTCGGTAACACGATCGCCGAACGGGGCTGGGTCCGGTTCCCCGCGTACTCGCCGGAGGAGCGCCGCCGACTGGTCGATGTCGCGCACCGTCTCAGCTCCCATTGGGGGCAGCGGGTGTTCGTCGAGGCCGAGGACCAGTGTGCCCTGAGGCTCTATCTCGCCGGTTACGGGCCGCAGCCGGCGAATCCGCCGCTGCCGCTGCCCCGGGCGTAGGGCTGCCATTCGGACCGGTGTGCCCGGCATCGTCCGGACACACCGGCACACCGGCACACCGCGGTCGTGCGCGGCGAAAACCTGGGGCACGACGACCCCCGCGTACGGCCGGCTCGTCGGCGCCCCGTCGGCAGCCGGTGCCTGTGCCCCGTACGTGCGCGGTCAGCGGGCCGTCCAGCGCCGCGGAAGGCACTGGCACCGGCACGGGCGCGTCCGCGGAAGGAGCCACCGTGGTCGGGGTGGCTGACGGAGGTGACCCGCACACACCGGCGAAGAAGACCGATCGCGCGGCAATGCGGGAGGGCCGTTCCGGCACCGGCGAGGGGCTCTCCGGCAGCTCCGGGGATACGGTCCGGCCCGCCCTCGGCGAGCGTCAGAGGTCGAGCAGTTCCTCGTAGAAGCCCCCGAAGCCCCGCTCACGGTCGATGAGATGGATCTCCAGGATCCAGTGGAGGAGCTGTCCCGCCTCGTCCGTGCGCCGCAGCGGTTTCTCGTTGGCGGGCACGATGTGGGAGTCGACGTCCTCCCAGTTGTTGTACTCGGGCGGGAACTCGCCCACCAGATGGCCGGCGTGCCAGCCGCCGAGCTGCCAGCCCGCTTCGGCCGCCAGCCGCTCGACCTCGGTGTAGAGCTGCTTGCCGGTGATGTCCGGGTCCGCTTCGAAGGCGCGGCGTCCCGCCGCGAAGACGGTCGACAGGTCGTCGCGCAGGCGGTGCTTGACGGGGTCGTCACCGAGCACGAAGGTCCGCCCGAAGTCGGCCTCGAACTCCTCGAAGATCGGCCCGAAATCGGCGAAGACGATGTCGTCCGCGCCGATGACCCGGTCCGGTGGGTTCTCACGGTAGGGCAGGAGGGTGTTCGGTCCGGACCGCACGATCCGCTTGTGCCAGTAGTGCGTGGTCCCGAACATCTCGTTCGCCAGGTCACGGATCCGGTCGCTGACCGCGCGTTCGCCCTGGCCCGCGGCGATCAGGCGCCGTGTCCCGATCTCGGCGAACAGCGACGCCGCTTTGGCCTGGGCGTCCAGGAGCCGTGCCGCGCGTGTGGATTCGTCCGTCACATCGCTCACCGTAGGAGTACCGGCTTCGTTTCGGCAACCGTACTGATCACGGGCGGATGTGACCGGCGGCGAGCGCCGCCGCGAGCCGACGCGCCTCTTCCACCGCGTGAGGGGTGTCGCCGACGGGGAAGAGCACGTGCCGTACGGTCCGCTGCCGGGCGAGTGCGAGCACGAGGACGAGGGCGAGGGCGAGGACGCCGTGCTTGAACCGTGTCTGGCCGGCTCCGTGGAAGGTGGGCAGCCGCAGGGCTGCGGCCAGATCAAGACCGGATCGATGTCCCGCTCCGACCACACCGCCAAGTACAACCAACTCCTCCGCATCGAAGAGGAACTGGGCACCCAGGCGCGCTACGTGGGCAGAGACGCTCTCGGCCTGCGCGGATAGCGCGAACCACCGGCCCGCCCAACGGCCCGCCCACGGGCCCGCCCACCGGCCCGCCCCGGCGGCCTTGTCCTGGAGAAACCGTCCCACACGCATGTATCTCGTATACGTGATGCCCGTATGGGAAATCGCACCGCAAATGCCAGCGGGAACAGGCGAGATGCCTCTTGTTTGATCCTCCAGTCTCCGGCCGCTGTTTCCGTGCCCTGACCCAGTGGTCCGGCCGGGTCCCGCTTGTTTGACTGAGCCATGGACCTGAATACGGTGGTGGAGATACGAGATGCGCGACACCCCGCTCCATGGCTCCCGGGTGACGCCTGGCTGGGTGGCGGGACCTATCTGTTCTCCGAGCCGCAGCCCCATCTGCGGCGCCTGGTCGACCTGAGCCGGACAGGCTGGGTGCCGGCACAGGTCCTCGACGACGGTTCGCTGGAGATCGCGGCGACCTGCACGATCGCACAACTGTCCCGTTTCGGCAGGGCGTTGGGTGCCCGGTCGGCGCCGCTGTTCGAGCAGTGCTGCCGGGCGTTCCTCGCCTCGTTCAAGATCTGGAACATGGCCACGGTCGGCGGGAATCTCTGCAACGCGCTCCCCGCCGGCCCGATGATCTCCCTCACCGCCGCCCTCGACGGGATATGCCTGCTGCGCTCCCAGGACGGCGCGCCGCGCCAGGTCCCTGTCGTGGACTTCGTCACGGGCGCAGGTCGCAAAGACCTCGCCGAGGGGGAGTTACTGCGCTCGGTGACCCTGCCCGCGCGTGCGCTGAGCAGCAGGACCGCTTTCCGGCAGGCTTCCCTCCACGGGCTCGGACGCTCGGGCGTACTGGTCATCGGAACGCTGGACCCGCTGGACCACTCGCTGTCGGTCACCGTCACGGCCTCGACGGTACGGCCGGTACGGCTGTGGTTCGCGCTGCCGCCGTCCGCGGCGGAACTCCGGGCGGCCATCGCGTCCGCCGTCGCCGACGACGAGTGGTTCGACGACATCCACGGACTGCCCGAGTGGCGACGGCACATGACCTCGCGGCTGGCGGAGGAGATCCGCGCCGAGCTGAGCGAGGACGACGAGCGATGAGCTTCTCGGTCCGGGTGAACGGGCAGCCCTCCGACGCCGAGCCGCGCGCCGGCCAGTGCCTGCGCACATATCTGCGCGACCGCGGCTGGTTCGGGGTGAAAAAGGGCTGCGACGCGGGCGACTGCGGCGCCTGCACGGTCCATGTGGACGGCGAACCCGTGCACAGCTGCCTGTATCCGGCCTTCCGCGCCGATGGCCGATCGGTCACCACGGTCGAGGGCCTGGCCCCGGGAACCGGCGAACTCCACCCCGTACAGCGGAAGTTCCTGGACGCGCAGGGCTTCCAGTGCGGATTCTGCACTGCGGGCTTCCTGATGACCACAGCGGCACTCGACGACGAGCAACTGGACGATCTGCCCCGCGCGTTGAAGGGCAACCTGTGCCGCTGCACCGGCTACCGGGCCATCGAGGACGCGATCCGCGGTGTCAAACACACCGAGGAGCCCGGCGCGGGCGACGCCGTGGGCCGCAGCCTGCCCGCGCCCGCCGGTCCGCAGGTGGTCACGGGAACCGCCCGCTACACCTTCGACATCGATGTGCCGGGGCTGCTGCACATGAAGCTGCTGCGCTCCCCGCACGCGCACGCTCGCATCACCGCGATCGACACTTCCGCCGCCCTGCGCGTGCCCGGCGTGCACACCGTCCTCACCCACCACGACGCGCCCGAACGGCACTTCTCCACCGCCCGCCACGAACACCCCGAGGAGGACCCGGACGACACGCGTGTGCTGGACGACACCGTCCGCTACGTGGGCCAGCGCGTCGCGGCCGTCGTCGCGGACAGCGAGGCCGCCGCCGAGGAAGGCTGCCGGCGTATCGAGGTGACGTACGACGTGCTGCCCGCCGTCCTCGACCCGGAAGAGGCGATGCGGCCGGGCGCCCCCGTCGTGCACGCCAAGGACGCCGCGCGGGCCCGGATCTCCCGCCCCCGCGACAACGTGGTGGGCGAGACGCACGGCGAGGTCGGCGACGTGGAGGCGGGCTTCGCCGAGGCCGACGAGATCTACGAGGAGACCTTCCGCACCCAGCGCGTCCAGCACGCGAGCCTGGAAACCCACGGCGCCGTCGCCTGGATCGAGGACGGCCGGCTGACTGTGCGCAGCAGCACCCAGACCCCCTTCCTGACCCGGCGCGCGCTGTGCGCCCTGTACGACCTGCCGCCGGAGCGGGTGCGGGTGCTCGCGGGCCGGGTCGGCGGCGGCTTCGGCGGCAAGCAGGAGATGCTGGTCGAGGACATCGTCGCGCTCGCGGTGCTGCGCCTGCGCAGGCCGGTGAAGCTGGAGTACACCCGCGCCGAGCAGTTCTACGGGGCCACCACCCGGCATCCCTTCACCGTCCGGGTCAAGGCCGGCGCACGCGGGGACGGCACGCTCACCGCCCTTGAGCTGCGGGTGGTGTCCAACACGGGCGCGTACGGCAATCACGGCCCGGCGGTGATGTTCCACGCCTGCGCCGAGTCTCTGGCGGTGTACCGCTGTCCCAACAAGAAGGCCGACGGTTTCGCGGTCTACACCCACACCGTTCCGGCGGGGGCCTTCCGCGGCTACGGCCTCGGACAGGTCATGTTCGCCATGGAGTCGGCGCTGGACGAACTGGCCCGTCGTATCGGCATGGACCCCCTGGAGCTGAAGGCGAAGAACATCATCGGCCCCGGTGAACCCATGATCACCGCGAGCGGCGAGGAGGAGGACCTGTACATCGCCAGCTACGGGCTCGACCAGTGCCTGGCCGTCGTACGCCGCGCCCAGGCCGGGCCCGCCGCCCCGGCCCCCGAGGGCTGGCTCGTCGGCGAGGGCACGGCCCTGGCCATGATCGCCACCGGCCCGCCGGGCGGCCACTTCGCCGATGTCCGCGCCACCCTGCTGCCCGACGGGACCTTCGGCCTGGCCGTCGGCACCGCGGAGTTCGGCAACGGCACCACCACCGTGCACCGGCAGATCGCGGCGGGCGAACTCGCCACCACCGTCGACCGGATCACCGTCCGCCAGTCCGACACCGATGTCGTCCGGCACGACACCGGCGCCTTCGCCTCCACCGGCGTGGTCGTCGCGGGCAAGGCCACCCTGCGCGCGTCACGCGCTCTCGCCGACCTGGTGCTGGACTTCGCCGCCGCCCAGCTGGGCGTGGCCCGCTCGGCCTGCCGGCTGACCGAGGAGGCCGTGGAAACCGTGCCGTACGGCGGCGAGGGCCAGCGGATCCCCTTGAAGGACCTGCACGCGACGGCCCGTACGGCCGGTGTCGAACTCGCCGCCGACGGCCACTTCGGCGGTACCCCGCGCTCCGTCGCCTTCAACGCCCAGTGGTTCCGTGTCGCCGTGGACCCCGGCACCGGAGAGGTCCGGATCCTGCGCAGCGTGCACGCCGCCGACGCCGGCAAGGTCATGAACCCCATGCAGTGCCGTGGCCAGGTCGAGGGCGGTGTCGCCCAGGCCCTGGGGGCCACCCTCTTCGAGAACGTACGCCTCGACGAGCGCGGCGAGGTCAGCACCGCGGCGTTCCGCCGCTACCGTCTGCCCGCCTTCGCCGACGTCCCCCGCACCGAGGTCCACTTCATGGAGACCTCCGACGCGATCGGCCCCCTGGGCGCGAAATCCATGAGCGAAAGCCCCTTCAACCCGGTCGCCCCCGCCTACGCGAACGCCCTGCGCGACGCGACCGGCGTACGGTTCACCGAACTCCCGCTCACCCGCGACCGTGTCTGGCTCGGCCTCGAAACCAACGCCGGTCCGGAACCGGCGACACCTCGGCCGGCCTGACGGGTTCCGTACGTCGCGGACGAGGCGGCGGCGGTGCGTGGGCCGCCAGGTCCTCGGCTGGGCTCCAGCGCTTCCCCACGGCATCGAGTGCGCCGACGAGGGAAAAGCCGCGGAGAGTCACCGGCGTGTCGATTCGCTTTTCTGACTCACTCTGGCTACCGTGGCGCTGGTAGTGGATTCGAAAATCGAACCAACCTGGCGGGCGTGTCCGCGGCAGCGGCTCTCATCACCCCGCCCTTCACGGGAGCCGGGCGATCGGCCGACGAGGTGCGCCGCCGCTTCCGCCGCACCGCCCAGACCGCACCGCCCAGACAGGAGACCGACATGACGTCCGTGCTCATCACCGGCGCCTCCAGGGGTATCGGCCGGGCCATCGCGATCGAACTCGCCGCCCGTGGCCACAGGGTCGTCGCCACTGCCCGCCGGCCCGCAGACCTCGACGATCTCCCCGTCGACCAGCGTCTGCGCCTCGATGTCACCGATCAGAAGAGTGTCGACGAGGCTCTCCGTGACGCCGGAGAGATCGACGTGCTCGTCAGCAACGCGGGCGCGACGGTCCGCGCGCCCCTGGAGAACGTACCCGTCTCCGAGGTCGAAGCCCTCTTCCAGCTCAACACCTTCGGCCCCCTGCGGGTGGTGCAGGGTGTGCTGCCCGCCATGCGCGAACGAGGCGCGGGCCGACTGGTTTTCGTCTCCAGCGTCCAGGGCCGACTCGTCGTGCCGATCATCGGCCCCTACGCCGCCAGCAAGTGGGCGTTGGAGGCGCTCGCCGAGACGCTGGCCGTCGAGGCGGGCCACTTCGGCGTCAAGGTGAGCATCCTCCAGCCGGGCTCCGTCTCCTCCGGCGGAGCCGAGCGCGCCAAGTCCTTCTTCACGGAGAACGACCCCTACACCCCCCTGCTCGAACAGTTCGGCCTGCTGCGCGGCACGTCCATCTTCGAGACCGTCACCCCCGAAGAAGTGGCCACCGCGGTCGCCGACACCGTCGAACAGCCCGATCCGCCACTGCGCGTCCCGGTCGGCGCGCCCGCCAGAACCGCCCTGGAGGCCCGCAAAGCAGCACCGGAGGACGCCCCCTTCATGCCGGTAACGCTCGACTGGTAGCACCATCGCCCCCGTAACCCCTGCCCCGCAAGGCCCGCAGCACGTTCCGGACGGGCCGCACACGCCCGTACCGACGCGCGCCGGAGCGGATCGTGAACGCGGCGATCCGCGCGCACTGCTTCGACGTCACCCCGCCGGCGAATGGAGAAGGCATGGTTGCCGACCACTGCGCCAGGCGTGACCACGAAGGGTGGGACGCGCACTCTCACAGCCACATCCCCGAGACCAGCTGGGAGTGACGGCAACGCTCACCTTCGTGCTGTCAGCCGGCCCGCTCGGACCGGGCCGTGAGACGCCGCCAGCGGATCAGTGTGCATCCAACGGTGAGGAAGGCTTCGTGGACGTCGTCGCGGATCTCTCGTCGGATCCGCAGGCGACGGAACCAGCGCGGATACGCGAACGCACGCTCTGCGAACCGGTGTTGGGTCCCGAGTCCCAAGAGCGATCCCGGTGTGGAGCACGAACGGAATGCCCCGGAACACCCGGCGGTCCGGATGCCGCTTGCGCTCCGGATGCCGAACCCGACGCTGAGATCGCGGAGGCGGCGGAACTCGCGCGGCCGGTCGCGCGGCGCGTCGGCCCGCCTGCTTCGGGATCGGCACCTCTCCCTGGATGGGCTTGCGGCGGGCGTCACGCTCGGCGTCCGCCGCGTTGACGAAACGGAACGACGTTCCGTATATTAAACGGAACAGTGCTCCGCTTTCGGTGTGGCTGAAGCCGGGCACTCCTGACCGCCTCGTCAGGCGTCTGCCGTCTGCCGTTCGCCGTCTGCCGTCGGCCGAATGAGACCAGCGGCAGAGGCCATCGAAGGGAAACACGCCCCATGAGTGAATCGACCTACGCGACCGACATCGTCAGCTCGCCCACCCCGGTCTTCTCGGTCGGTCCGGTGGTGCTGCCGGCTCCCGGTCGAGCCGTGGACCTGGAGGTGCGGGTGTCCGCACCCGTAACCGGGAACGATCTGCCGGTCATCCTCCTCTCGCACGGCCATGGCTACTCGAACAACCTCTCCTCGATGAACGGCTACGCCCCCCTCGCCAACTTCTGGGCGGCACACGGCTTCGTCGTGATCCAGCCCACCCACCTGAGCTCCAGGACGCTGAGCCTCGATCCCGCTACCCCCGGGGCGCCTCTGTACTGGCGGTCACGGGCCGAGGACATGAAGCGCGTCCTCGACCGGCTCGACGTGATCGAGGCCACCGTCCCGCAGCTCCTCGGACGCCTGGACCAGAGCAAGGTCGCCGTGGCCGGGCACTCGATGGGCGGACACACCGCGAGCCTGCTGCTGGGCGCCCGGCTCACCGATCCGCACGACGGAACGGAGGTGAACCTGGCCGAGCCCCGGATCAAGGCGGGTGTACTGCTTGCGGCGCCAGGCAGAGGCGGCGATGCCCTCAGCGCGTTCGCGGCCGACAACTACTCTTTCTTCTCGACCACGGACTTCTCCCAGATGACGACGCCCGCGCTCGTGGTCGCCGGCGACAAGGACGCCTCCGCCCATCTGACGGTTCGGGGCCCGGACTGGCACACCGATCCGTACCTCCTCTCCCCGGGCCCCAAGTCCCTGCTCACGCTGTTCGACGCAGAGCATGGGCTCGGCGGGGTCTCTGGATATGACGTCGCCGAGACCACGGACGAGAACCCCGAGCGGGTGTCCACGGTCCAGCGGCTCACCTGGGCCTACCTCCGTACGGAGCTCTACCCCGGGGATTCCGCTTGGCAGGCGGCGCGTGACGCGCTGGCGGCCGGCCCCAACCCGCTCGGACGGGTCGAATCGAAGTAGGCGAATCCAAGTAGGCGAAAGGCGCCTCCGCGGTCGTGAGCGAGCCGCAGCAGTGTGTGTGCCGGGGATCATGACGGTGCGGTCGAACATGATGAACCACTGTGAGCGAGAATCACGACATGGCGATGGCCCGGCACTTGTACTCATCGGCTCCCGTTGTGGACGGTCTACCCCTGCTCGATGAGCCGGGATTCTGGGTCGCGCACCTCGCTGATCTGTGCGAGGGCTTCTCGCCGGAGGATTTCGGAGTGGACGCCGCCGACGCCGGCGCGATGCTGGAGCGGCTTCACGACAAGGCGGCGTGGCCGGCCTTCACTCTGCCTCTGACAGGCGGATTCGCCATCGTTGCGCATTACAACAGCGGTGAGGAGTACACGAGCACGGACTACTTCCTGACCCATCCGGAGTGGTTCGATTGCCTGACGCTTGCCAGCGATGACCAGGATCGGACCGGGCCGGGCCTGTGCTGGCCCGAGCTTGCCGCCCTGCTCCAAGCGCCGGGCGGGTCGGACGGGGTCACCGATCCCCACGCCCGGCTACTGCTGCTCCTCCCCGTGCTGGGCGATACCGGGACACCTCCGGAGGCCGTGGACATGGTGGTCGAGGCACTGAGAGCCTCGGGCGCCCCCGAAGGGTGCGAGCCGCTGGCCGGACGCCTGCTCGCGGGCCACCCGATGTGGGGTGCCGAGACGTGGTCGTTCGACGCCGACGAGCAGAGCTGGATCTGCGACGGCGAACACAGCCCACGCAAGACGCCTTTGGGCGAGGGCCTGCCCCAGGAAGCCAGAGCCGCGATGCAGGCATGCCTCACCCCCGTCGAGCGGGCCAGAACACACTCGGACGCCGTTGCTGATGGTCGTGGGGCTGCCGAGACGAGTGCTCATGCCTGAACGCAGGACATGCGCAACTGCGCCAAGGCGTCCCACGCCGAGTCGGGCGCGAACAGACCCGTTGACGTGCTGCGCCCGGGGCCGGCTGCCATCGAGTAGTCGTCAGCTGCTGTACACCAGCAGGTAGTCGCACGTGCTCGTGCCGTCGTGGAGGGACGTGTCGCTGTTGAGGACGTAGAAGGAACCTGCGAATCCGGTGGCCGTCATCTTCGGGACCACGATCATGGTCTGGTTCGCCATGCTCAGCGAGTTCGGGACCACCACGTTCCGGTACAGCAGCGTGAAGAGGTTCTGCTGGAGGTCGTGGAGCTTGAGGATGCGGTAGACGCGGTCGCCTGAACCCGCGGGCCCGGAAATGGGCGCCTGGTTGCCCGGGGCGGCCCATTGGGAGGGCTGGGTGGCCATGCGGCCCTGGGATTCGAGGTCCTGGAGTCGCCTCTGTGTGCTCGCCCTGATTCCGGCCATGTGAATGTGCAGCTGATTGTAGCGGCGGGCGCCCTGCGAGTTGATCCCCAGTCCAATATTCGGGTACTGCACGGGGACGCTTCCTCCGCTTCTCGCGTTCTCCCATGCTTCCTGCCAGTAGTTCGCCGCCGAGTTCATGTGGATGAACGGGCATTCAATGCCCGTGATCCGACACGAGGGGAGGAGGAGATAGTTGTGCGTATTCTCCGGTTTTCCGTGCAGCACGACGTAATTCGGGGTCGTCTTCAAGCAGTCGGGCCTGGGCTGCGGTGCCGGCGGGACGGTGCCCTGCGTGCAGTACTGGACGTCGTGCCAGAGCGGGTCGTTGTCGGTGGGCCGGCCGCAGAGGGACTGCATCTGAGAAGGCGGACAGGGGCTCGCGGGCCCACCGGGAGGAGGGGGTGGGGGGCACGACGGGTCGGGGGACGGTCCTCCGTGCGCCGGACTCGCCATGGCGGTCGTTCCCGCCATGACTCCCGCACCGGTCAGCAGCGCTGCGGCACCAAGGGTGCCCGAGAGCGCAACGAATTGACGCCGGGGAAATTCGTTCGCGTTCTTCTGATCGTTCATGCGTGTGATCTCCGATAGTGATGACCGCTGTCTGAATTTGGCGGCCATGAGCGAGAGGGCGTTTTCGCCCCGGTCCTTCGCCCTCGCCGATCCGTTCACAGAATAGGGATGTGGGACCGGATTACCCATCGACTGCACGGGATGGTGTGTCGGTTCCGCCATTGAGAGGCATTCCGTTTGCGGTATGGGTGCCGCTTCCCGTCGCCGGTAAAGAGTCGGCCGATGCCGAAAAACCGCCAAGCCCCGGAGTCCCCGGAGCCCCCGGAGCCTTCCGAGCCGGTGAACGTGCCCCCTCACATGATCGCCCGGACAAGTCCTGACTGGCGGGGCCAAGCGGACGCTCGGTTCGACGCCGGCTGCGGGAAGGCCGTGTTCCTACCTCGCCGGCGCGGCTTCCCCGTGATGGGGACGTCAGCACGCGGCTCTGAGACGATGGAGGCATGCGGAGGAAGGGTGGTCAGGCAGCGGCAAAGCCCTTGTGACGCCGCAGCTCAGGAGAGTGCTCCCCGCGCAGGCGGGGGTGGGTCGGCGTGGGTCTTCCGCCGACCCCATGAACGTCCCCCGTTTTCCACGCTCCGTCTCCCGGGCAGGATCACCTTGGATGCCATCTCATTTGGTGAGTCTGCGGTAGCAGATGAGGGTGCGGGCGATGCTGGTGAAGGCGAGAAAGTGCCTGGGCTTGCGTTCTTAGCGGTGGCGCGACGGCGGCACCCCGCCGGCCATGACGCTGTGCGTTCGACCACTCAGCGGTACCGGCCCAGTCGTTGCGAGGATTCGATTTCCTGGGGGGCGATGCGGGGCGTGATGCTACGCGCTCGCCCCATCACCCCGGGCGGTCGCAATCGTACGTAGCCCTTGTCGCCGTGAAGCCTGGCAGGCCGTCCGCAGCGGGACCGGATGGGAGGGATGCCACTCACGGGTCGCACAGAACAGCATCAGCCGACTCGAACAACCCGTCCTGCTCTGAATATGCGTGTTCCTTTGTCTGGGCACATGTGCAGATGAAGGCCCCTTGTGTGTACGCCGGACACCGGACCGAGTGATCGAGTTCGCCCCGCCGTTCGACGCAACGTTGAGGATCACGCCGGGGCACTCGGTGCAGCTATTCAGCGCGACCGGCAGGACTCGGACCATGGCAGGCCCTCTGTCGTTCGGTGGAAGCGCCCTCTACAGTCGCAACGAACGGCGGGGGAGCCGGATATGGGAGCCGGATTGGGGGAGAGAGGGATCATGGAGACAGCACAGCGCGTGATCCATCGGAGCAGGCTGTTCTCAAGGTTTCTGCTTGGACTCGTGAGCGCGACTTTGCTGCTTCTCGCGTACAGCTTAGACGATGTCTCACGTGGCTGTGTCGTGAGCTGCGGCATCATTGTTCTTTATGGGTGCTGATCTGTCGCAGCGGCTGGTTCCTGACGGGTTATGGGATCTGGTCGCGCCGTTGCTGCCGTCGTTCACGCTGCGTCGCCAGGGTGGCGGCACGTCGCCGCTGGACGAGCGGGCGGTGTTCACCGCCGTGGTGTACGTGCTGACCAGCGGGTGTGCGTGGCGGCATCTGCCGCCGACTTTCGGTGTCTCGCCGGCCACCGCGCACCGCCGGTTCACCGCCTGGACGAAGGCGGGTCTGTGGCGTCGGCTGCACCGGGCGGTGCTGGACGAGCTCGGCGCGCGTGGCGAGCTGGACTGGACGTCGGTGATCGTCGATGCCGCCTCGGTACGGGCGAAAAGGGGGGTTCGCTGACCGGCCCGAACCCGGTCGACCGCGGCAAATCCGGCAGCAAGCTGCACGTGCTGTCCGAGGCCCAGGGCATCCCCCTGGTGGTCGGCGCCTCCGGGGCGAACACGCACGACAGCCTGGCCCTCAAGCCACTCGTGAAGGCGATACCGGCCGTACGATCCCGGCGCGGACCGCGCCGCCGGCGCCCCGGCAAGCTCCGCGCCGACAAGGCGTACTACTCCGCCGACACCCTGTCCTGGCTGCGCGAACGCGGCATCATCGCCCGCATCGCCCGCCCGGGCATCGAGTCCTCCGAACGACTCGGACGCCACCGCTGGAAGATCGAGAGGTCCATCTCCTGGCTGTTCGGCTACCGCCGTCTCACCGTCCGGTACGAGCGCAAAGGAAGCCACTTCCTCGCCTTCCTCGGCCTCGCCGCCGCCCTGACCTGCTACAAGAAACTCGCCAAACTCACCACGTGAGACATCCTCTTAGTCAGGGAGAATCTGCCGGAGCGGCTGACTCAAAACTGGCCCTGGAAAGTCGAACTTCTCGACGTGCAGAGTGCGATCACGGCAGTGCTCGCCACTGTGGGAGCCGCTCTGGCCCGGGCCCAGTACGCGCAGACCGTCAGGCCGGTGCTTGGGTATACCGGCCGCGCCGTGGCCGGCCTGGCCCCGAATGATCAGCTCGCCTGGGCGTGTCATTTACTGAATGGTGCGCAGGATGTCGCCGTCACATCAGAGGTGAGCTACTGGGTTGTCTTCACCCCAGCGGCTTTATCCGACTCCGCCTCGGACTCAACTCATTGGGGGACCTCTCAGGAGGCGATCGCGTCCATGGAGACGCGGGGTCTCGTACATCGGGAGGATTTCGAGTTGAACTTTATTGGACAAGGCCGACCGATCCCCGCGCAAGGCAACCTATTTCTGGGATGGTTGACCGAGAAGGCCATGCGAGAGGTTGAGAACGTGTTCGTCAAAGTGCACGTCGTCGATCGTGTCGGCGATACTCACGAACGCGTAGTCAACTTGTTGAGAGGTGCCAACCGCACGCCCCGCCATCCGGACGCGCCACGGTTCTAGGAGCAATTTCATGTGGGTCGCCCCACCGCCATGAGGTATGGGGGGGCTCGGACAGGAGCCATCCGATGTTGGGACTCCATTCTGAGCCCTGAAACGGTGGCGAACGGTGTGGCCCGTGTGTCCGGCTGTCGGACGGCCCGGGTGGTCCGGACGGCCCGGACCGCTCGGACCGGTGGGTCCGTCCTCGTCCAGGGCGGCTGACGGCGGTCTCCGCAGGGGCGAGGGTCTTCGGTCTCTGGTCGATGAGCACTCGTACGGCGTGTCGGGCTGGGCTCGCGGTCATGGCGGTCAGTGAGGTGCAATGGGCTCGGATCGGGTCCGGAGGCCGGCGGCGGGACAGGGGTGCTGGGGTGGGGACGATTCTCAAGGGCATACGTCGCGTTCGGTGGGACGAGTTGGAGCATGCCTATGGCTCCGCGGCGGATGTTCCCGGTGTGCTGTCGCGGATCGCGTGGGGCGATGTCCGGACGAGTGAGGCGGCGCTGAGCGAACTCGCTCTGTGGATCGGTGAGCTGGCTGTCTTCGACGCGACTGTCGCCGCTGTGCCGTTCCTCTGGGACCTCGCGGTGAGTGAGTCCGTGACGTGCCGGGCCGGGGTGATCGAGTTGCTGCGGTCGGTCCTCGAACACGGCAACCCTCCGCAGGCGACGGTACAACTGGAAGCCCACCACGCCGTGCTGAGTCGCAGGCAAACGGCGGACCGGCTCGCCCATGACGATGATCCGGTGGTGAGGGGAGCGGCCCAGGACCTGCTGTCCGCGATCGACAACCACGTGTGTGAGTCGTGCCGTTCGGTGTGATGGAAGGGCACGACCGTAAACCGGCGCCGACTCGCCCACCGCTCGGGACCGCGGGACGGAAACCGCTCGGTATACGGGAACTGGTACGGCACCCACCCCACGCGCCCCGGCTCAAAATGTCATGATTTCGATCTGGATCCATCCCTCGACGGGGCGGCTCACCTCCAGGGCACACATCGAGAACTGCAGCCGTATGTCCGGGATCATGCCCATGTACGCCGCCATGAGTTGCCAGGGAGGGGTGCCCTGGCCCGAGACGTTCCGTAAGAGTGCCACCGCGTCCGCCGGGGAGAGCGGCGGGAGCACCTGTTGCGCCGCCGTCCGGTCGGCCCGCGGTGTCAGCGCGCTCATGAAGGAACGGGCGACGTCGAGCGCGAAGGGGTTCGCCCCCCCAGGGCGGGCCAACGGCCCAGCTCTCGCGCAGTCGCAGCGTCGCGCGGGCGACGCGGTCACGGTCGTCGCACTTCAGCTCCAGCGTGATCTCGTCCTGGAAGCCGCCGGTGGACAGACGCACGGTGCGGCCGGAGCCGTCGTCATCCTCGTCGTCCGCACCAGTGACTTCATGGACGCCGAAGAAGGACCAGAACTCGGATTCCCTCAACTCGCCGTAGCCCAGCGGGCCCGGCTCTCCGCCCGCCTCGGCCCAGAGACCCGGCCAGATGTTGACGCCGACCAGCACCAGTGCGAGTTCGTCCTCGGTGACGGACCAGCCGTGCTCGCCGTGCTCCTGGGCGTCGACGCCCGCCGTGTTCTGGTGCCGGCACAGCAGCGAGTCGCCCGGCCAAGGGTCGTGGTAGACGAACCGGTTGCCCTCGTGGCCGGTGAGTGTGACGACGTGACCGGAGCGTCCGTCGTGCACGAACGCGACGACGCCGCTGCCGCCGATCTCGAAGAAGCGGCGGAGCCGGTGCAGCAACCGAGGCCAGGGAAGCGTGACGACGGTGGGAATGGATTCCGTTCCCTGACGCGGGCGTCCTTCGACGAGTACGCACACCATCGGGATGCCGAACATCGTGTTCGTCAGATGCCAGCTCTGGCCGATCGTACCGCCCCGGTCACCCGAGCCGTACAACGCCGGGTTTTCCCGGCGCAGTTGATACGCGGCCTGTTCCAGCGCACGTACCCAGCCGATCCGGTCATCATGACTCTCAGGATCCAGCCGGACGGTTATGGACCGCTGGGACGTGACCGCCGGCCCGGCCTGGTGGTTGAGCAGGTCCGGTATACCGGCACCGGTGTCCCCGTAGACCTCAGGTGTATCGGTGTCCCCGTCGCGCCGGGAAGCACCCATGCGATCGCGCCATCGCCGCCACGCTCCCATGGTGAGGAACGTACCGGCGTAGCATCGGTCCCACCATGGCCGATCAGGGACAGAGGCTCCTCGCTCACCAAGTGCCCGGGTGTCCACACTGCACGCGCCGCCACTGCTACGCCTTGCTCATAGGCCGACGCGAAGAGCCGTTACTCTTCGCGGGCACACAGGAGATGACGGTACAACTCCTCTGCCCCGAGACCCGCCGGAGCTTCGAGAGCCGGATCACCATCGGGTCCAACGAGCGATTCCTGCGGATCGCGGACCCTCACGCCGCCGACCACGTTACGGTAGCCACCACCGCCGACACGGCGGACACGGAGTCGGCCGAGTGGATGCGCTCCTCGCGCCAGACCGCCACCGAGTACTGCAGGACAATGCTGACCGCCTCCTCCGGTGCCGTTCCGGTGTACTTCGCCCTGCTGCAATATCTCAACGTGTCGGCCCTCAACGGTGGTTGGACAGCACGTTGGGCCGCCGTACCCGCTCTCTTCTTCGTCCTCGCGGCAGCAGCCTTCGCTCTCGCTCAGCGTCCGCGCCTCGTCCAGCTCGCCGACAGCTCGGCGGCGGCCTTCGACGTACTGCGCCGCTCCACACTGCGCCGTATCGACCGGCTGGCACGGTGGGGCACCACACTCTTTCTCATGGGCACCGCCGGCGCGCTCGTTGCCTTCGTCGCTCTGCTCGGCGAGTAGCCGACGGCATCGCAACTGGGTGATGTCAAGGGGATGTCAAGACGAGTGCGCATGCTGAGCCGTGTGGATCGGCTCCGGACCACCTTCATCCGTGGCGGTCAGTATTCAGCCACCGCGTCGGCCTCCGGAACGCGTGACACCACAGCGTGTGACCTCGTGTGACCTGACTGGCCCCCATCACTCCCGGCGATCAGCTGTTGTTCGTTCCAGGTCCCGCCCGCTTTTGATCGACGGCGTCGATCGAGCGATCGAAAGGCGGACTTGGACAGTCGGCGGCCGGGGACATCAGGCTGCCGGGTGTGTTCCCCGTCTTCACGGACGACGAGCCGCCGTGGGCCGGAAACGGGGACGGTTCTGGAGTTCCCGTGCTGATTCCGTCTGCCCTGCGGGCGCTTTGCCGCCGCAGGCCTTCACTCCGGGCAGGAGTACCACACTCATGACATATGTCCAAGATGCCGGAGGTGAAGACCTTCCAGCCCGCCCGGCGAAGCAGCCTCCGGCGCGGAGGGGGAAACCCGCTGAGCCACGTGTGCCCGGTCGTACGGTCGCGTGGGCGGCCGGCACCACGTCGGTCGGGCTGGCCGTCCTGGTAGGCGTCGGAGCGCTCACCCACCAGACGGTACTGATCCCGCCGCTCGCGGCCACGACGGCGATCGTCACCGCGACTCCCGACTCACCACTCGCGCAGCCCCGCCATGTCATCGGCGGCCACATGCTGGCCTGCCTCGTCTGTTTCGGGGTTCTCGCCCTCGGCTGGCACGGTCCCTGGGCCGCCGCTGTGGCCTGCGGTGCGGCCTGCGGACTCACGCTCGTGCTCAAGGCGGCCCATCCGCCGGCCATGGCGACCGCGGTCACGGTCATGCTCACCGACCCGCCTGCCCACCGCTTCGTGCCCCTGCTGGCCGCCGGCGCGGTGCTGCTCGTCCTGGTGCAGATGGTCTCCTCCCGTCTGCGGCGAGCGGTCTACCCCACCTCCTGGTGGTGAGCGGAGACCACTCGCGACCCCCCTGTGCTAAGGGCTGCCCCGTAATCCCCGGCGGGCGCGGCGGCATCCGCGCCGCCGACTCGGAAAGTCGGATCTAAACTGAAGTGGTGGCTGTAGCAGCAGGCGAGTACGAGATCGGCCCGGAGACCGGCCGACTGCTCCTGCGGGTCTTTCGCGAGGGCGTGGCCGCGAGGATCGGACATGATCTGGTCATCGAGGCCACCCGGTGGGAAGGCTACGTCAGCCTACCCGCGGACACGGGCACCGCCGCCCAGCCCACGGTCACCGTACGGATAGACCTGGGTACGCTGGAGGTCCGGGAGGGCACCGGCGGCGTGAAGCCGCTCAGTGACGGTGACAGGCAACAGATCCGGCGCAACATGCGCAAGGTGCTGCGAACAGACCGTCACCCTCACGCGGACTTCACCTCGACCCGTGTGGAACTCCACGACGGCAGGGCGACCGTCGAGGGTGATCTGACCTTGACCGGACAGACGCACCCGCAGCGACTGGAGATCCGACAGCGGGACGAGGACACCCTCACCGGCGCCACGACCCTGGTTCAGTCCCGGTGGGGCATCAAGCCCTACTCCGGCTTCTTCGGCGCGCTCAGACTCCGCGACGCGGTCGACATCGAGTTCACCGTCTCCCTGTCGGCGGGCTGATCCGGTCTCCCTGTCGGCAGGTTGATCCAGCGGACACCGTGGCGTGTACGGTCGGCCACCGTGACAGTGGATCTGGGGATCATCGGGCGGGCGGCCGGGCTGTTCGCCGTGACCAACGGCGACGACATTTCGGCCCGTCATCGCCAAGGCCCTCAGCCGGTGGGGGCACATCCTGCTGCCCCTGGTCCTGATCGCCATCGGGCTGCTCATCCTGATCGAGGGCGGCGCATTCGGCCTCTGATCCGTCGGCGTCGCTGAGGTCAATCAATCAGGGCTATACGGGGGCGTGTTGGGCATTTGGGGTAGGCAACCGGCCGCCTACCGGCCGACGCTACGGCGCATGCAGCCCGCCTCGTCACGCGATTCCCTTACCGGGCGAGCGTCACATCCACCCGTCTGTTCGGAGACTGAAACAGCGTCTCATTCAGCCGCAACAACGCCCGGCGATCAGCGCGTTGACCATAAGGGTGGGTAACCGCCCGGCGAGAATGTAGCGTTCCTTAATTCTGTCTTCAAATCTTTTCGCTTGTCTTAATTCTGGCTTCGGGGCATCGTGCGATCGGGAACACCGAGACGGGGTCCGCGACTTCGCGGGCGGGACCGTGGTGCTCACGGCGTCGCACCGGAACACAGGTCGGCGTCCGGCGCCGCGGGCCCGGCTCCCCGCCCCGGCCGTTCCTGTCAACGACCCATTGGAGCGCGCGCCCGACCGATAACACGGAGCATCCGCATGATGACCGAAGAAGCTTCCTGTACCTGCCAGACAGAGATCGCCGCCCGTCTGGTCCCGGCAGGGTGACCGCTACGACGAGATCGCCCCCGGTGAGCGGCCGTCGACCGGTCCTGCGGACCCGGACGTGACGGCCGACGGTGTACCCCGTCCGTCCTCGCATCAACTCGCCCACCCAGTAAGGCCGCTGACGTCGGTGCCAGGCCTTGGCTGATGTTCGGCGGTACGGACTCCACCCCCCCGCCCGGGTGGCGCAGCGGCAGACGCAGCCGCCTTAAAAGCGGAATCCCGCGGGTTCGAATCCCGCCCCGGGCACGCACCTCGTGAACCACGCACCCCCCGAATTGCGCACCCCCCGAACTACACACCGCCCGAACCACGCACCTCGTGAACCGCGCCCCCACGCGATCGCAAGATGACCCGCGTGGGGGACCCCAACAGCCCGGACCGACGGGCACATCGCGCCACTGACGAACGCCACTGACATGCCGGCCGTAGCCTTCGGCCCGGACGCGTGACCCCGCCGGGTCGACCGTGCTGCCTGCCTGCCTGCCTGCCTGCCAGTCAGCCAGCCAGCCGGACCGCGGACCGTGGACCGGTCACTCGGCCGTCGAGAGGCGGCTGTTGCTGAGCACGGCGTCCTGCCAGCTCAGGGGAGGGTGACCGGTGATCTCCTCCACATCGCGGCTGACCCGGTCGTATCTGTTCGCCGCGTGCAGTCGCGCCATCGTGGCAACGTGATCGTGCAGATGCTCCGGGAGGCGCAGGGCTCGCAGCTCGTTGTCCTCCCATTCGTCGAACGGCACATCCGTGTAGGTGATGGTCCGTCCCAGGGCGACGGACCATTCCCCGGCGATCTCTGTCATGTCCCGTGACGTGCCACCGGTGAGTTCGTACACATGCCGTGTCCGGTCCGCGGGCCGGCAGAGGAGCGTGGCTACCGTCTCCGCCACATCCTGGGCTGCTACGGGTGAGGTCCGGCCGTCGCCGAAGGGGAGACGGATGCTGTCGTACTTCGCCACGGAGGCGGCCGCCACGATGCGGAAGAGGGGATTCTCCATCATCACGGTCGGCCTCACATGCGTCACAGGAAGCCCCGACCAGTCGAAGACCTGCTCGGTGAGCCAGTGCTGACGTTGCTGGTCGGATTCGCCGGTGCTCGCCGGACTCATCTGCGAGACGGTCATCTGGGACATGTCGAGGAGGAGATCCAGACCGCCGTACTCGCGCGCGGCTACTGCCGTCGTCGCCGCCGCCTCCAGATATTCCGGCGAGACGCTCAGCGAGAAGAACGCCCGCTCGCAGCCGTCGAGAGCGGCGAGCACATCGGGGGCGCGCGTCAGATCCCCCACGACGACCTCGGCTCCCGTGGTCCGCAACGCGTCGGCCCGCTCATCCTCCCGATGGACCAGCGCGCGAACGGATCTCCCCTGTTCGCGGAGGAGCTCCACCACCCGGCGCCCTACCGCGCCCACGGCACCGGCCGCGCCGGTCACCAGGAACTTCGGTTCGCTGTGCATGAGTACCGCCTCTTCGAGGTGTGCGTCGTCCTGACCAGCACACCACGGTGGGGCGGGGCACGCGCGGACGTCATGGCCCGGATGGCACCCCTGGATGCCACGGTCCGGGGCGCCTCCCGTGGCACAGCACCGGAATCCGGATCGGCGGACCCGCGCGGTGAACAGTGTGTTCGCGCGTTTTCAGTGCGCCGCGCGTGATGAGCGCGTCCGCGCGTGATCAGTGCGTCCGCGCGAGGTCCGCGAGAGCGTCCAGCCGGGTCGGTGTCCAGCCGAGTTCCTTGCGCGCACGGGCGCCCGTGAACTGCTGGTCGAGGGCGAACGCCTCGGCGATCGGGCCCAACCGGGCCTCCGCCTCCGCCAGCGAGAGGGAGGTGATACGTCCGGCACGGCCGACACCCTGCGCCACGGCCTGGACGATCCGGGACAGCGGGATGTTCTGGTCGCTCACACCGGCGTAGACGGCTCCGGCGGGCGCGTTCAGGGCCAGGACATACAGTTCCGCGACGTCGTCGACATGGACGAGTGCCCAGTGGTTCCGTCCGTCCCCGATGGACAGAACCGTGTTCCCGTCGCTCCCGGGGTCGACGAGGAATTGCTTGATGAGACCTTCTCCGTGGCCGTAGACCAGTCCCGGCATCACCACCACCGGCCGGCTTTCTTCCGAGGCCCTGGCCAGGACCTGTTCTTCGTTCTTGAGCCGCCAGGAAGTGAGCAGTGGCGGATTCAGCGGCGCGTTTTCGTCCGCGACGCCATTCGTATTTCCGTAGACCCATACGCCACCGGTGTGTACGTACGTTCCGCGCTCTCCCAGACCGTCCAGCAGCGCCTGTGACGCCGCGGCGTCGACGGTCGCGGTGTCGTCGCCGTAGTGCTGTCCGAGATGGATGACGCCGTCCGCCCGGCTCGCCGCCGCGCGCAGCGTCTCGGTGTCGGTGAGCCCACCCATGACCGGGGTGGCACCCAGGGATTCGACGAAACGCGCGGCCTGATCACTGCGCGCCAGGGCCGTTACCCCGATGCCCTGACGGATCAACGCTTTGACGGTAGCTTTGCCCACATAACCGGAGCCGCCCGTGATGAATACCTTCATGGGGATCGGAATCCTTTGCCGGTCGAGTATCGCTCGATTCGAATCTCTTACGTATTCGACTGTGCCGGGATACCTGCGGCGCTGTCCAAGACCTGATGCGGCGTCTGTGATACCCATAGGGCATCAGCCGTCGGCGGCTGCCGTCACTGTCCGTCGGCACTCGCTCGCCCCGACTCACCGCCCGAGCCGACGGCGATTCCGACGTACTCCTCGACCAGTCCGTGATGACGTCCGTTCGCCCAGGCCAGACAGACATGGCTGGGAGGAATGTCGTTCACCGGGACATAGCTGATGTCCGGGCGGGTGTAGAACATCGCGGCGGACAGAGGCAGTACGACGACGCCGCGTCGAGCGGCGACATGTTCGAGTTTCTCCTCGGTCGTATGGATCAGGGGCTGACTCCACCGCTCCCGGACGCCCCGGGCCGCGACGATGTCACGCCACTCCGGGACCGCGTCGGGATTCTGGAGCAGACGCTCGTCCGCGAGGTCCGCGATGCCGACACTCTCCTTGCCGGCCAGCCGGTGGTTGCCCGGCAGTACGACGACCCGCTGTTCGGCCAGCAGCGGTACGGTCTCCAGCCCGGTCGGATCGACCGGCATCCGGACATGGCTGACGTCCACACGCCCGTCGCGTACGACATCGGCCTGGTCCTCCCAGCTTGTGCGCACCACCTCGATGTCGAGGTCGGGATGGCGGGCGGCCAGCGTCCGCACGGCATCGGTCACGATCAAGCCGGGCATGAACCCCACGGTGAACGTATCGGCGACACGCGCGGCCCTGACGGCTCTGCGCCGCATCGCCGCGGCACTCGCCAGCAGCGGGCGGGCATCGGCGAGGAGCTGCTCACCGGCGGGGGTCAGTTCCGTGCTCCGCCGGTCACGGCGGAACAACTGGACCTTGAGCTCGCTTTCGAGCGCCTTGATCTGACGCGACAGCACGGGCTGTGCGATATGCAGTTCCTCGGCCGCGCGGCCGAAGTGCAACCGCTCCGCGACGGCGACGAAATAGCGGATCTTCCGCAGGTCGACGTCCATGGGCGCCTCCACTCACCGTGATACCCCCAAGGTATCACCGGGTCCTCTCGGCGGCGCGGCCTCACCGGGCTCGACGGCTCCGACGAGCAGTCGGCCGTCACGCCCGCCATGCTGAAAGTCCCGGCCGCGGAGCGGGCACGCGCGGGACCATGGCCACGGCGGCGGCGGTGCCCAGGACAGAATGGAGGTCGTCATGACCATGAAGGTGTGGTTCATCACCGGTGCTTCCCGAGGATTCGGACTGGAGATCGCGCGGAAGGTCCTCGACGGCGGAGACGCGGTCGTCGCGACCGCCCGCGATCCACGGACCGTCCATGACGCACTGCCGGAAGGCGGGGACCGGCTGCTGGCCGTGCCGCTCGATGTCACGGTCGAGGAGCAGGCGCGGCAGGCCGTCGATACCGCCATGGAGCGTTTCGGCCGGATCGACGTCCTCGTCAACAACGCGGGTCGCGGACTGCTGGGGGCCGTCGAGGAGGCGTCGGCGGACGAGGTGCGGGCGGTCTTCGAGACCAATGTCTTCGGTCTGCTGGCCGTCACCCGCGCCGTACTGCCGGTGATGCGCCGGCAGCGCGCCGGCCGGGTCATCAACATCAGCTCGGTGGGCGGCTTCTCCGCGGGGACCGGCTGGGGGGTGTACGCCGGGACGAAGTTCGCGGTCGAGGGCCTGAGCGAGTCCCTGCGCGCCGAACTGCTGCCTCTGGGGATCCTCACGACGGTCGTCGAGCCGGGGGTCTTCAGCACAGATTTCCTCGACGCCAGCTCACTGCATCGTGCGGGACAGGCCATCGCCGACTACGCGGAGACGGTGGGCCGTACCCGCCGGTGGGCGGAGGAGAGCAACCACGCCCAGGAGGGCGACCCGGTCAAGGCCGCCGAGGCCATCGTGACCCTCGCCGCCATGGCCGACCCGCCCAGCCGCCTCCAGTTGGGAGCCGACTCCGTGGAACGGGTCCAGGCCAAACTCGACCTGGTCGCCGAGGAACTCACCCAGTGGCGCGAACTGGCCCTGTCGACGGCCCACAACGGCGGTACGGGATTTTAGTGCCCGGTGAGGCTGTGGTCCCTGTCCGGTGATCTTCACCGGACAGGAGACCTAGTGGTACGCGTGGACCACGGCGTGGCCCTTGCCGCGGGCGATCAGCCATCGGTTGACCGGTACGGTGAGGACGAAGGCGACGGCGAGTGAGAAGGCCAGGGCGCCCCAGAAGAGAGCGCTGCTCAGACCCGCGTGCATGGCGCCGGGGACGGTGAGCATCACGGTGTTGTCGATGATCTCCATGACGGCGATGGAGACGGTGTCCGCGGCCAGGGCCACCTTGAGCGCCTGACGCACGGGCAGTCCGGCGGCGAGAACGCCCCGTATGGTCAGCGCGTAACCGAAGACGAACGCCAGGGCGATGGCCAGCGCGATGGTCGCGCCGTTGGTCAGACCGGCCGCCGTGCCGATGACCATGCCCAGGACCTCGCCGATGGCGCAGCCGGTGAGGCAGTGGAGCGTGGCCTGGGCGGCGACGCGCCAACTGGCGCCCCCGCCGGAGCCGCCGGGACTGCTGGAGCCGCTGGAGCCGCTGGAGCTCTCGGAGCCACCGTGCCCGGGACGCTCGCTGTGTGTGAGGTGCTCGCCATGTCCGGGACGCCCGCTGTGGTCGGAGTGTGTCCGCGGCTGGTGCGTGTGGTGGTGGTCCATGGCGAAACCCTCCGTCGGATGTGATCTGCCCGTTCGCGTTCTCCCATCCGAACCGTATACCCCCTAGGGGTATTCCGGGAAGCCGCCCGTGTCCGAGAACCGGGGGCCGCGCCTCGGGCACGGCCCCCGGCCGGGACGTCGTGTCACCGGTCCCGGGACGGTCTCCCGGCTACCTGTCGAGGAGCCCCTTCATACGGGTGATCTCGGCGCTCTGGGAGGTGACGATACGGCCGGCCATGTCCTTGGCGGCCTGGTTGGCGCCCTGGGACTGCTCGGTCCTGGCCATGGTGACGGCGCCTTCGTGGTGCTTGACCATCAGCTTCAGGAAGGCGGTGTCGAAGGCCGCGCCGGACGCGTCCTCCAACGTGGACATGTCGTCCTCGCCCATCATTCCGGACATGGTGTGCTCGGAGTGGTCCGCGCTGTCGGCCGGCACCTGCTCGCCCCAGCCCTTCAGCCAGCCGGACAGGGTCTGGATCTCCGGGTCCTGCGCCTTCTTGATCTCGGCGGCGAGCGTCATGACCTCGGCGGCGGAGCCTCGGGTGGTGGCCAGATCGGCCATCTCGATCGCCTGCCGGTGGTGCGGGATCATGCCTTGCGCGAACGCCACGTCCGCGGCGTTGTGCGCCGTGTCCGGAGCCGGTGCCGACGCCGACGGTGAGACCGACGAGGAGGACGAGCCGTTGCCGTGGCCGGAGTGTCCTGAGCGTGCCGTGGAGCTTTCGTCGTTGCCGCCGCACGCGGCGAGTGCCAGCGCGGTGCCGGCCACGGCCACGGCGGTCGCGGTCCTGCGGGCGAGATGACGGGTGGGACGACGGAATGAGGTCATGGTGAAGCGACTCCTGTGCGAAGAAGGGGGGATGAGGGCATGCCAGGGGCGGCCGACGGCCCGAGGAACGGGGTCGGCCGCGGGGCGGGCCTATATGCGCAGGAGTTGCAGTTCGCTCAGGGACGGTGGGGCGCGGTCGTCCGGCGCCGCTCCCGGCGCCTGCCGCGGCGCGGTCGCCGGATCGGCGGGGCCGGAGGACAGGGATGAGCCGGCCAGCGCGGACAGTGCGGGCCCGGTGCTCGTACCGGCCGCCGCGCAGGTGCCGTCCGCGTGATCGAGGTGGCCCCCGCCGTCATGACCCGGCAGCGCGCAGTCCCGCGCCCCCGCCGGCATGACATGGACGGACGACGGCGTGGTGTGCGAGGCCGTCGTCGTCATGGCGACCGGTGCCAGACCGTGCATCGCCAGCACTCCGGCCACCATCGCCAGCACCAGCAGCGGAAGACCCCGTACCCGCCGGGGCCGGTTCACACCGCTTGCTGGCCATCTCATGCGCTCATCGTAAACACCGCACGGCTCACCACCTGATCCGGGGAAACCCGGGCGCGTCCGACGTGGCGCGTTCGCCCCACGAGCGGCGACACGTCACAGGGCGCTCGTGAAGTGATGTGACGCCCGGTCACCGTGGGCGGTGAAGCCCGGTCACCGTGGGCGGTGAGGCCCGGTCACCGCGGGCGCGCCTCGCCTCTCTCCCTCGATAGCAGCCACAGCAGATAGACCCCGCCGAGGGCGCCGGTGACCAGTCCCACCGGGATCTGGAACGGGGAGAGAAGACGCTGGGCCAGCAGATCGGCCGTGGCGAGGAGAAGCGCACCGGTGACCATGGCCGGTCCGATCGGGGCACCGGGCGACCGGGTGAGCCTGCGGGCGAGTTGCGGGGCCGCCAGCGCGAGAAAGCCGATGGGACCCGCGACGGCGATGGCCGTGCCGGCCAGGGCGACACCGAGCAGCAGGCCGGCCGCGCGGACCCGCGCGACGTTCACCCCGAGCGCGCCGGCGGTGTCGTCCCCCATCTCCATCAGCCGCAGCGGCCTGCCGACGGCCAGGGCCGCCGCCGCGAGGACCGGCAGGGCGAGGGCCAGCGGGGTGACCTGCGGCCAGGAGACGGCGTTGAGGCTGCCGAACGTCCAGGCCTTGGCGCTCTCGGCCGACTCCAGATCGGCACGGGTGATGAGGTAGTCGTTGACCGACGCGAGCATGGCGCCGACGGCGATACCGGCGAGCACCAGCCGGTTGCCGGAGACTCCGCGCGAGGCGGTGAAGCCGTAGACGGCCGCCGCCGTCACCAGTCCGCCGAGCACCGAGCCCGCGCCGACCCCCACCCCCGCCGTGCCGCCGCCCACCAGGATGACGACGAGCGCGCCGCTGGTGGAGCCGGTGGTGAATCCGATGACGTCCGGGCTGCCGAGCGGATTGCGCGACAGACTCTGGAACAGCGCGCCGGACAGCCCGAGCGCGGCCCCGACCAGGAGCGCGGCACAGACGCGCGGCAGCCGCTGGCCGACGACGATGAACCGGTCGGTGCCGGAGCCGCCTCCCATGAGTACGTCGAGGATCTGGCCCGTACCGATCCGGTAGGTACCGGTGAACATGGTGAGCGCCCACACCGCCGCGCAGGCCAGCAGCAGTACGGTCATGACGGCGGCGGCCCGTCCCGAGTAACGGAGCGCGAGCCCGCCCGGGAGCCGTAGCACCCGGGCTGATGCGGCGGCGTGACGCGTGGCGCCGCGGCGAGCGCCGGTGCGGCGGGGAGTTGGACCGTCCTGGGTACTCATGTCCGCGGTTTTCATGTCCGGGGCGTTCACGTCCGGGGTGTTCATGGCGTTCACGAGGAGACCGCCCTGCGACGGACGACGAGCCACAGCAGCGCGGGCGCACCGATGAACGCGGTGACGATACCGACCTCGATCTCGCCCGGGGGAGCGATCACCCGTCCCGCGATGTCACCGACCAGGAGCAGAATGGCGCCGCCCGGCAGGGAGAAGGCCAGCAGCCGGCGCAGATCGGGTCCCAGGACCAGCCGCAGGACATGCGGAACGACCAGTCCGACGAAGGCGATCGGCCCCGCGGCCGCCGTCGAGGCACCGCACAGCAGCATGATCGAGAGAAATCCGGCCGCGCGGACCCAGGACACCCGGAGCCCGAGTGCCGCGCCGGTCTCGTCGCCCAGCGCGAGGGCGTTCAGGGAGGGGCCGAGCGCGAGCGCGATCAGCGTTCCGACGACGACAAAGGGGACGGCGGCGGTCAGTGCCTCCGTACCGCGGTTCTCCAGCGAGCCCACCACCCAGAACCGGTACGAGTCGAACGCGTCCGTGTCGAACATGGTGAGGATTCCCGTACAGGCGCCCAGACTCGCCGACAGCGCCGCCCCCGCCAGTACCAGCCGGGTGTGATGGTGGCTCCGGGCGGCGCCGGAGGTGAGCGTGTAGACGAGCAGGGCGGCCAGAACGGCCCCGGCGAAGGCGAACCAGACATAGCCGGACACGCTGGTGACCTGGAACCCGGCGATCGCGACCACCACCGCGAAGGAGGCGCCGGAGTTGACCCCCACGATCCCCGGCTCGGCGAGCGGATTACGGGTGATGGCCTGCATGACGACCCCGGCCAGGGCGAGCGCCGCGCCGACCGCGACGGCCAGAACGGTACGGGGCATCCGCAGCCGCCGGACGATGATGGCCTCCGGACTTCCGTCGTCACGCAGCAGGACGCGCCACACGGTCTCCAGGGGGATGCTCCGCGCGCCGACTCCCAGACTGACCAGGACGAGCAGCAACACGACACCGAGACAGACCACGAGCGCGACGAACAGCCGCCCGCGCCGGAGTCCGCGTTCGCGCGGACCGACGGCAAGCGAAGTACCGGCAAGCGAAGTACCGGCAAGCGAAGTACCGGCAAGCGAAGTACCGGCAAGCGAAGTACCGGCGGTCGGAGCACCGGTGGTCGGGGCACCGGCCGGAGGCGGGACCGTCGGCTCGCCGTCCGGCGGCTCCCGGTCCGCGGAGCGCGTACCTCCGGATGTGTGATCTATCGCATCACCGTCATACCTACTCATCGACACTTAGGGAAGCCTAAGCTAATCACTCGTGTACCGCTTCCGTGATCTTCATCTCAATGCTCATCTCACCCGCGTCGTCAGCGGGTTCGCCGTGGCCGGCGCCCTGCTGCTCAGCGGCTGTTCCGCCGACTCGGCCGACTCGGCCGGTTCCGCCACCGCCACGTCGGCCGGCAAGGGCGCCGCCGCGCCCTCGGCCGCCTCCGTCCACACCGCGCCCCGTACCGTGCCCAAGGGCATGGGAAGCGGCAAGCAGGACGGCGAATTCCCGCGTACGGTCGGCCACTTCGAGGGCAGGACCACCATCGGCGCCGAGCCACGCAAGGTCGTGGTCATCTCCACGGGCCAGGCCGACGCGCTGCTCACGCTCGGCACCGTGCCGGTCGGCTCGACCCGGGGCGACGGCGCGGATCTCGTACCCCGCTATCTGATCGAGGACTTCCCGCAGGACGCAGCCGCGTTGGCGAAGGTCGTCGATGTGGGCTCCCGGGTGGACCCCGATCTGGAGACCATCGCCAATATCAAGCCCGATCTGATCCTGATGAACACCGCGGGCAAGAACGCCAAGGGTCTCTACACCGCGCTGAGCGAGCTGGCGCCCACCATCGCCACCCAGGGCACCGGGCTCTACTGGAAGCAGGACTTCCTGCTCGTCGCCGACGGGCTGGGCAAGACCGAGCGGGCGCGGTCGGTCCTCGACGAGTTCCACGCCGACGCCGTCGCACTGGGCAAGGCGCTCGACAAGCCGGTCACGGTGTCCTTCCTGCGGCTCAACGGAGACCGTCTGCGGGTCTTCGGCGTGCCCTCGTTCACCGGCGGTATCGCCGAGGACGCCGGGATCGGACGGCCCGAGAGCCAGCGCTTCGACGAGACGTCGGAGGACATCAGCAACGAGCAACTCGACCGGGCCGACGCCGACTGGCTGTTCTACGGGGTCCAGGGAGCCGGGTCCAAGTCCTCGGCGCTCACCGGGGCACCGCTGTGGCCGACCCTGTCCGCCGTTGCCGGGAAGACCGCGATACCGGTCGACGACGACGCCTTCTATCTCAACACCGGCCCCACCGCGGCCCGTGACGTGCTCACCGTGCTGACGGAGCACCTGGCCCCGAAGGGCTGACCCGCCCGGGACAGGCCGTGGACCACGGGACAGGCCGTAACCACGGGACAGGCCGTGGACCAGGATCGGCCCCCGCCCGGGACAGGGCGGGGGCCGACGCGTTTCCGGTGCCGCGGTGGTACGGGCCGTCAGCCCATCGCGGCGGTAGGGGCCGTCAGCCCACGAAGATCTCCACGACGGACCAGACGGCGAGGCCGAGCATGCACAGCCCGCCGATGCGCTGGACGGTCTTGAGGGGGACACGCGTGGCGATGAAACGGCCCGCGAGCAGCGCCAGCGCGGAGACGGACATCAGTGCCGCGGCCGAACCGATCGCGGTCGACCAGGTGCCGTTGCTCGCGGCGAGATTGGCGGTGGTGATCTGGGTGAGGTCGCCCCACTCGCTGATGAACACGGCCATGAAGGCGGTCGAGTAGATCGGCCAGAACCCGGTGACCGTCTTCGTCCGGGTCTCCTCGTCCTCGTCGTCGCCCCCACCGCGCAGCAGCATGAAGGCGCCGAAGGCGAACAGCAGCGCGGAGACGAGCTTGACGATCCAGCCGGGGAGCAGTCCGATCAGACTGCCCGCCCCGACGGCGATGGCGACATGGACGATGAACGCCGTCGACGTACCGAACCAGACATAGAGCGGACGCATACGCGTACCCATGGCCAGGGACGCGAACATGGTTTTGTCGGGGAGCTCCGCAAGGAAGATCAGCCCGAAGGCGGTGAGGATCGCCAGGGGGTCGAGAGACATTCCGGGTGGCTTTCTCTGAGGGCCGGACCCGGGTCTTCGTGAAGCGCCGTGAGGAGCAGGAGGACCACTCGGCCCGGCACGACGGTGCACCCGTGGGACACGGGTACGTCAATGCCTGACCGAAGGTCTCGCCCGCCCGCCGTATCGACGGGCCCGGCCACCGGGAACCCTGGGGTTCCAGTGTGTCGACGACCGGTTCGCGGGGCTACTCCCCTTCGCGGTCACCCACAGTACCCCACCCCCGGAAGAGTGACGGAAGCCGGTACGGCGGTGGGCCGTCCGGCCCGCCCCGCGCCGCCCGCACCACGGGTGCACGGGTGCCTTCACCATGGCCGTACGCCGGACGGCCCTGTCCGGTGGCCCGTGATCCGGGTCTGTCGTGTAGTGGGTTCAGTGGCCGCGATCTGGCGGTTGGAACGCTGCCCCCTGGGCGGCCGGATCTGAGGAGCCTGGATGAGGACGAACATCAGGACAGCCACCGCCGTGGCAGCCGCCGTGCTGTGTGCCGCCGCGTTCGCCGGATGCTCGGACAGCGGCGACAGCGGCTCCGAGTCCCGGGCCGAGGCACCCGCCGATTTCGCGGCGGCCTCGCCCACCCCCTCCGGGTCGGTGAGCCCCTCGGTGAACGCGTCGGACGACGTGGGCACGATCTCCGCCAAGAGCGGGCCACTCGGAACGATCCTGGTGGATGACAAGGGGCGTACGCTCTACCTCTTCGAAGCCGACAAGACCAAGGAGTCCACCTGCAAGGACGGCTGCGCCAAGGCCTGGCCGCCCGGACTGGAGAGCACCGGCACGCCCAAGGCCGGCACGGGCGGTGTGAAGCAGAACCTGCTCTCCACCACGACCCGCAGCGACGGCACCAAGCAGGTCACGTACAACAACCACCCGCTGTACCGGTTCGAGGGCGACAAGAAGCCCGGCGAGACCAACGGCCAGGGTCTGACGGCCTTCGGCGCCAAGTGGTACGTCCTCGACGCCGCAGGCAAGGCCATCACCACGCCGGTCTCCAGCACGAGTCCGAGCGCGAGCGCGAGTGAGAGCGCCGGCGAGAGCGCCAGCCCCAGCTCCAGCGACTACTGACCGCCGTCGATGGGTCCGACGGCTCGGAGAAGTCATGCCGCGCTCGCACGGCACCGGCCGGGCACCACTGGCCGCGATACTTGCCGCCGTCCGCGTGACCGCCCTGGTCGGCTGTTCGAACAGCAGCAGCGGCGGCGGCAAGTCGGCCCGCTCCACCACGGCTCACCCCCGCTCGGCCCCCCGGTCCGGCGGTGGACGGGATCAGGTCACCATCGACAGATCCGCCCTCCCGCCCGACGCCCCCAGCGCCCTCTTCGTCGCACCGGGCGCGAGGATCACCGGGACCAGCCGTGACCCGCGAGGACGACATCGCGTGCGCTGACGGGGCTTCAGCCCTTCGGCCGACGGCCGCCCGCCACCGATGTCCTTCCTCATCCGACGACTCCCGCCAAGACTCCGAATCCGGCGCCTCCGACGCCTCTGACGCCTCCGAATCCGACGCCTCCGACGACCATCTCGTCACCGCCCGGACGTGCCTGGCCCCCGCCGGCCACACACGTCGTGGGGGCGGGGGCACGCAGGTCCTACGTCTCGGTGCGTCTCAGTGCCGGGGTCCGCGCTTGCCGCCGAAGTCCTGGCCGGTCTGGTCGGTGTCGTACTCGATCTGCTCCTTGCGGACGTCGGCCGAGACCTCCTTCTGCTCGGTGACCTTCTCCGTCTCCATGCGCACACGCTCGACGGGAACGGTCTCCTTGCTGATGACCGGCTGCTCGGCGTGGAGAATCACCTCGGTCTGGGCCTCGCTGATGGGGGAGCGGCCCATACGGGGACGGTCCTCCGGCGCGATCGCCTCATGGATGACCCGGACCTCCTCATGGCTGAGCGGCACGGAGGCGGTCACACTCTCGGTCACGACCACCTTCCGCAGCCGCGCGTGCCCGACCTCGTGCTCCTCGGTGCTGATGTGGAGCTGCTCCTCGGACCGGATGAGTTCCTCGCCCATCTCCTTGCCCTCACCGGACTCGGCTCCGCGCATCCCCGCCATGGGCCGTCCCTGGCCTCCCGCGGCGGCCGAAGCGGGCTCCGCGGGCATCGCGGCGCCTGCGGACATACCGCCGCGCGCTCCCGTGCCCGTACCCGGTCCGGTGCCCATCCCCGCTCCGGTACCCATGCCCGCCGCTGTGCCGGTCCCCGTCCGTGTCCCCGCCGTCGCGGCGGCGGTACCGGTACCCTCGGCCATGCCCAGCCCCGCCCCCGTGGTCGCCAGGCCGTAGTGCTCGTAGAGCTGCTTCTCCTGACCGGGGTCGAGATGCTCGTCGGCCGCCAGACGCGGTGCGTCCTTGACGGTCTCCTTGGCGTAGGGGACATGGATGTCCTCGCCGGCGCGACGGGCGCCGGTGAGCGGGACGAGACTCTCGTTCATACCGAACAGACCGGTCTTCACGGTGACCCACTCCGGGCGGCCCGTGCGGTCACCCACATAGACCTGGCCGACGTTGCCGATCTTGTCGCCTTCCTTGTCGTACACGGGCAGCCCCGTGAGCCTGCTGGGGTCGTTGAACACGCCATCGGCTGACATCAGCGATCACTCCTCGCGTGGGGGAAGCGCGTCTGCGGGATTGGCCCCTCACGGTCAGGCGCGCACGACTCCATCGCGCCTCCGTCCTGGTCCGGTGGCAACCGGGGGAGACCCGGGGGCTCACGCGGTTTGGCCCCCGTTTGGCGTCCGGGCAGCGTTCACGGGGGATGGCGTCCCGTTTCGGATATCCGCCATTCGGGTGAATATTAGGTAGTTGATCCGGATTTTTTCGCCGCCGTCCCTGGTAGTCCTTCACCGGCAGCCCTTCACCGCGGGGACGGCCCGGATTCCGGACGGACGCGTGCGGGACGAGCGCCGGGCGATGGCCGGGCGAGGACCGGGCGAGGACCGGACGAGCGGTACGGATCCGTGAGGTACGGAGTACGGAGAGCGCGAACATGGCTGTGAAACGTATCGGTCTCGTCGTCCACCACGGCCGCGAGGAGGCCGTCGAGGCGGCCCGTGCCGTCTACACCTGGTGCGGCGCGCACGACATCCCCTACAAGGAGATCGACGTCTGGAAGGCGCACGAACCGCGCCACGGCAGCCAGGAGGAGGCGTTCTCGGCGGGCAATCCCGATCTCGTCGTCACCCTCGGCGGCGACGGGACCTTTCTGCGCGGTGCGCGGATCGCGGCCGAGAACGGCGCCGCCGTGCTCGGGGTCGATCTGGGCCGCGTCGGCTTTCTGACGGAGGTCCCCGCCGGACAGGTCACCCGCGCGCTGGACGCCGTCCACGAGGGGCGGGCCACGATCGAGGAACGGATGACCCTCACCATGCGGGCCTCGCGCGCGCTGGAGATGCCGTCGGGGGTGGAGGCGCTGCTCCGCTACGGACGCGGTCCCGCGCTGCCGCCGCCGCATGTCCGTCCCGACACCGCGGAGGGCGGGGGCTGGGGGGTGGCCCTGGACATCATCGCCGTCAACGATGTCGTACTGGAGAAGCTCGCCCGTGACCGGCAGGTCAATCTGGGGATCTATGTCGCGGGCCGGCTCCTGGCCTCGTACTCCGCGGACGGGATCATCGTGGCCACCCCCACCGGCTCGACCGCGTACAGCTTCGCGGCCGGCGGTCCGGTGCTCTCCCCGCACATGGACGCCGTGGTCTTCACACCGGTGGCACCGCACATGACCTTCGACCGCACGGTCGTGGCCGCTCCCGACGAGCCGGTGGCCGTGCGGGTCCTGCCTCATTCGGGGGAGGCGGCGCTCAGTATCGACGGCCAGCTCCGGGGGGTACTGGATCCGGGGGACTGGGTCGGTGTGTACGGGGCCCAGTACCGGCTGCGGCTGGTCCGGCTGGGTCCCACCGACTTCTACACGAGGCTGCGCGAGCGTTTCCGGCTCGCCGACGCGCCCGCCACCGCCCCCGACGGGGAGTCCTCCCCGCTCTTCCGGCCCGACAGCCCGGTCCCCGCCGATCTGGCCCATCTGCGGCTGCCGCCCGCTCCGTCGCACTCCTGACCAATCGTCCCGCCGGCGGTCCTCTCACCGACAGCTGAATCAGTCTGGACAAAAATAGTTGTCGGTGAATAGGGTGAAGCCATGTTGGACGTGACCGTGATCGAGGACGCGGCGGCGGCAGCCGTCTCGCTGGACCCCATGAGGGCCCGGCTGCTCGCCGAGCTGGCCGCCGGACCCGCCTCGGCGACGATGCTCGCCGGACGGGTCGGGCTGCCCCGGCAGAAGGTCAACTACCACCTGAAGGCACTGGAGCGGCACGGACTGGTCGAGCTGGCCGGTGAGCGCAGGAAGGGCAATGTCACCGAGCGGCTGATGCGGGCCACGGCGGCCTCGTACGTCATCTCGCCGCTCGCCCTGGCCGCGGTCCAGCCCGACCCGGGCCGCTTCCGTGACCAGCTGTCCGCGCGCTGGCTGCTCGCGCTCGCGGCACGGCTCGTACGGGACGTGGGCGCCCTGATCACCGGGGCGACGAAGGCGCGCAAGGGACTGGCGACCTACGCGCTCGACGGCGAGGTGCGCTTCGGCTCGGCGGCCGACCGCGCCGCGTTCGTCGAGGAGCTGACCCGCGGCATCGGCGCGCTGATCGCCAAGTATCACGACGAGCATGCGGAGTCCGGCCGTGACCACCGGATCGTCGTCGCGCTCCACCCCACCGTCAAACCCGCCGGCGCCATGACAACGGACGGCGGCACGCCGCCGGACGGCGCCGCGCCGACCGCCATCGGCACGGGCCCCGCCCCTGTCGAAGAGGTGTCATGAGTAAGACAAGCGTTATGAGTAGGACAAGAAAGACAAGTACGTCGTCCATGCGCCCCGGCGCGTCTGAGGAGTCACCCATCATGTCCGAGGAATCCCCCAAGGAATTCGAGATCGTCCGTGAGTTCGAGGTCGACGCGAGCCCCGAGCAGGTCTGGGAAGCGGTCACCGCGGGTACCGGGGGCTGGCTGTGGCCCATGGAGTACGAACCCCGCGAGGGCGGCGCGGCACCGTACGGCGGCACCATCACCGCATGGGATCCGCACAGGCGGCTGACCGCCCGAACCGAGAGCGCGGAGGGTATCGAGCAGCAGACGCTGAACCAGGTCGACCATCTCATCGAGCCCCGCGAGGGCGGCGGTTCCTGGGTGCGCTACGTACACAGCGGCATATTCGTCGAGGACTGGGACAACCAGTACGACGGTGCGAGCAAGCACACCGACTTCTATCTGCACACCCTGCGCGAGTATCTGCGGCACTTCGCCGGGCGGTCCGTCGTGTTCGCGACCACCGACGGTCCCGCGGCCTCCGACGCGCCGGGCGCGTTCGAGGTGGCGAGCCGGGGACTCGGACTGCCGGACGACACGGCCGTGGGAGCCACCGTACGGGTCGAGGTGCCCGCCGAGGGGACCGTGGACGCCGTCGTCGACTACCGCGATCCGTACTTCGTCGGGCTGCGCACGGATACGGCGATGTACCGGCTCTTCGGCAGGAACCACTTCGGCGCGCCCGTCGGGATCAGCGTGCACGACTTCGCTCCGGGCGCGGACGCCGAGCGGATCGAGGGCGCGTGGCGGAACTGGCTCGACGGGCTCTACGCGTAGCCCGCGGGCCCGGAGACGCGCCGAAGCGGTACGGGAGAGGCCGTCGCGGCCGGGGGAGACGGCATGATCGAGGCGCTGCTCCAGGCCCGGGGCCCTGGGGCCCGACCGGACGGGAGCGACACCCATGGCCATGCGCGCGGCACTGTTCGATGTCGACGGAACGCTTGTCGACACCAATCACCTCCATGTGACGTCCTGGTGGGAGGCGTTCCGCCAGGACGGGCACAAGGTGTCGATGTCCGGGATCCACCACTCGATCGGGCTGGGCGCCGGTGAACTGATCGCGCGTCTCCTCGGCGATCAGCGCGACCGCGATCAGGACGCCGTGATCAGCGCCGCGCACACCACGCTGTACGCGACCTACTTCGACCGGCTGCCCGCCCTGGAGGGGGCGGCTGATCTGCTGCGGTCACTGGACGACCGCGGCTGGCGGATCGTCCTCGCCTCCTCCGCCGGAGAGGCCGAACTGGCCGCGGTGCGCCGTGCGCTCGACGCCGACGAGGTCATCACGGCCGCGGTCGGCTCGAACGGCGCCGTCGTGGGCAAGCCCGCGCCCGACCCGGTGTACCGGGCCCTGGAACTGGCCGGGGCGTCCGCCGAGCGGGCGGTGTTCGTCGGGGACACCGTCTGGGACGTGGAGGCGGCGACAAGAGCCGGTGTACGTGCCGTCGCCCTGCTGTCGGGCGGCATTCCGCGTACCGCGCTGGAGTCGGCGGGCGCCACGGCGGTCTACGAGGACCCGACCGCGCTGCTGGCCCGTCTCGACACGAGTGTGTTCGCGGAGCTCGACGGCCGCTGAGCACCGCTGGGCGCCGCCGCGCGGGCGCCGGAAGCGGCCCCGTCGGACGGCCCGGACGGTTCGCACCCGGCACGGTGCGAGGGTCCGGACCCGCACCCGCTCACTTCTGGGACCCGGTCCCGCGGGACCGGGTCTTGCGGGACCCGGTCTTCCCGGGGGACGGGGTCCCGCGGGTCCGTGTCCACTCCCGTAGCCCCTCCGCCGTCCAGGTGTTGACGACCCGGTCCGCCGGTACGCCGCACTCCTCCGCCCGCGCACAGCCGAGGAGCTGCCAGTCGAGCTGCCCCGGCGCGTGGGCGTCCGTGTCGACCGCGAAGAAGACCCCGGCCGCGACCGCCTCGCGCAGCAGCCGGCGGGGCGGATCGAGCCGTTCCGGGCGGCTGTTGATCTCCACCGCCGTACCGGATTCGGCGCAGGCCGCGAACACCGCCTCCGCGTCGAACCCCGACTCGGGCCTGCCGCCCTCGCGCCGGTCCCGGCGGCCCGTTCCCCGGCGCGCCGTCAGCAGCCGGCCGGTGCAGTGCCCCAGGACGTCGGTGAGCGGATCGCGTACGGCGGTGATCATCCGAGCGGTCATCGGAGCGGCGTCCATCCGCAGCTTCGAGTGCACCGACGCGACCACCAGATCGAGCCGGTCGAGCAGTTCCCGTTCCTGATCGAGCGAACCGTCCGGCAGGATGTCGCACTCGATCCCGGTGAGCAGCCGGAACGGCGCCCACCGCTCGTTCAGCTCCGCGATCACATCGAGCTGTTCACGCAGCCGCTCGGCCGTCAGACCCCGTGCGACGGTGAGTCTCGGGGAGTGGTCCGTGAGCACGGCCCACTCATGACCGAGCGCCGCGGCCGTCCGCCCCATCGCCTCGATGGAACCGCCGCCGTCCGACCAGTCCGAGTGCAGATGGCAGTCGCCGCGCAGCGCGGCGCGCAGGGTCTGCCCGTGATCGGCGAGCGGCGCTCCGGCCTCTTGTTCCAGCCGTGCCAGATAGCCGGGGACGGAACCCGCGACCGCCTCCTCGACGACCTCCGCCGTTCTGGGGCCGATGCCCCGGACCCCGCTCAGCGTGCCGGCCGCGGTGCGGCGCGCGATCTCGTCGGGGGACATGCCCGCCACCACCCCGGCGGCGGTACGGAACGCCCGGACCCGGTAGGTCTCGGCCAGTGAGCGTTCCAGCAGAAAGGCGATCCTGTCGAGAGCCTCCACCGGATCCATGGGCGCCCCCAGGGTGTCGGTCGCGTCCCGGCCATTCTCGGCGCGGGTCCGGCGCCGCGCATGGCGAGGCCCCGCAGACGGGGGATGTGCCGCGGGGCCTGCCTGGACCGTTGCTCGTCGTTCACCGTGGCCCGGTGCGACGACGCGCACGCCTCCCGCCGTTACGGAATCCGGGCGACGCGCCCCAGGCGGGGCCTGGTGGGCTGTCGGCCGGTCCATGCCTCTCGGCCGGATGAGCGCCGTCCAGGCCGCCGAGTGTTGGCGGTGAAGGTGTGGACGGCTGCCGGCGTGGCGACGGGGTGGTGCGTGGAGCGTGAGGTCAGTTCTGTACGGTACGACGCTTGCGCGCGGCCCACATGATGCCCGCTCCGGCGACCACCACGACAGCGGCGGCTCCGGCGATCATCGGCGTGGCGCTCGAAGAACCCGTCTCGGCGAGGTTGTCCCCGGCGGGGCTCGGCTGCGACGAGGGAAGCGCGGCCTCGGAGCTGGTGGGCTCCTCGGTCGGCGTGGCCGGAGCGGTCTCCGCCGGAGTCTCCTCGGAAGGAGTCTCCGCGGGGGTCTCCGACGGCGCGGGCGGCGTCGACTCCGCCGGCGGCGGGGTGGTCCCCTCGCAGACCGGAGCCGTCTTGGTCTCGTCCCGGTTGAACTGGTCGCCGTCGGCCGCCTTCACGATCAGACGGACGGACAGCTCGTTCGTGTGCTCCGGAAGCGTGAGCTTCTTGTGGAAGCCGTCCTTGAAGTTCTCCGTGGGCAGCAGGTCCTTGCCGTCCACGGTGACCGTCACGGTGTTCTTGTCGCTGTTGCCGTAGGCGGTCAGGTCGAGGCTGACCTCCGAGCACGTCACCGACCACGTCGGCGTGTGCGCGAACGCCGGAGCGGCCGACAGGCCGACAGCGAGCGCACCTGCCGTCGCGGCTGTTATGAGGGCGCCTCTGCGCCGCCATGATCCGCTGAATAGAGTCACAGATTCCTCCGAATTACCGCGCCGCCCACGATGACGGCGCGGGCGCACAGTATCGCCATCGGCCATGACCTCATCAACCGCCCCACCCAACTCAGCCTCTCCACGGGCCTCATGTCCCTGGTGGGAGGGGTGATGGCGGGTCGCGCACCGGGCGAAAGGGGCAGGCCGGGAGAGCGTGATCACATCGCGGCAGGCCGATCGGATCAGGGTGTCATCGCTGATGACGCCCATTTCCGCCGGGTTTTGGACGGTGAGCCCGAGCGCCCTTCCCCGAATGTGACCGGGACCATTGCACATTGAGCAAAGTTTGCGTCAATTAATGCGCCAGAGTTTCTCGTTGCGGCGTCAGCGAGTGATTCGCGCCAGTGCGGCGGCCGGATTCCGGAATGCGCGCGCGGGAAATGACGCCGTCCCCGCACCTGTGTCCCGGCCCGTTCACCGACGGCCGCCGCGCCGCGGCCGTCGCCGTACCCACTGCCGTGCCGCCGCCAGCCGAGGATGACGTTCGCGCTGTTCCCGCGAGGCGCGGTCCAGTTCCTCCATCAAGCGCTGGGAGCGGTTCTCCATGTTCAGCTCGTCCAGCATCCGGTCGATCTCCGCCAGCAGCGCGCCATGGAGCTGCCACTGACGAGGATGCCGCTGGACGCCCACCAGCAGGAGCCGCGCCACCCGCTCCCGGCTCCTCGTCGCCGCGGCGAGATCCCCGGACAGCCGCGCCTCCGCCCTCTCCGCGCTCTCGCTCACCTCCGTGGTGACCAGAACGGCGAAGCTCACGACGGCGTCGGCGACCCGCGCGAGCAGATCCTCCAGCGCGTTTCCCACCTCCGGCGGGAACAGCGCCTCCTCCGTACGCTCCTTGGCGAGATCCGCGAGGGTTCTGGCCAGCACACGCAGCACGACCGTACAGATCTCCAGGGTGTCGAGCCCGGTACGGAGCACCACCCGGTGCAGCAGCCCCTCCCTCACCCTGGGGTTGAGCCGGAGACTGTCCTCCGCCTGCCGCAGCGCCGCGTCCACCTCGCTGATGTCGTGGTCGAGCCGCCGCGCCTCGTGCAGCCGGGCCACCGCCCGTTCCACCGGGATCGACTCGGTCAGCCCCTCACCGATACGCAGCAGCAGCCGGCGCATCCGGCGGGAGAGGTCCTCGATGGACTCGCCCGCGGTGTCGACCCACACCGGCGGCACGAACAGGAAGTTGAACAGCAGCCCCACCACCGCGCCGATCAGTGTCTCCAGCACCCGGTCCCACGCCGTGGTCGCCACCCGGGTCACCCCGAGGACGAGCATGGCGCTGATCGCGACCTCGGGCACGAACTCACTCACCCGGACCAGCCGGCCGACGACGAGCGAGGCCAGGATGATCAGCCCCAGACTCCACCACGACAGCCCGACCAGCGCGCTGAAGGCGATGGCGACCAGCACCCCGGCCACCACGGAGTTCACCCTGCGGACGCTGGTGGTGAGGGTCGAGTAGAGGGTCACCTGCACGACGAGCAGGGCGGTCAGCGGAGCGGTGAGCGGGGCCGTCTCGTCGCTCAGCTGGAGGGCGACCACATAGGCGATGGTCGCGGCGGCGGTGGAGCGCAGCGTCTGGGCGACGGCCGGCTCCCGGAGCCGCTTCAGGGACTCCGCCACCGGCGCGCTCACTGAGGTTCGGACAACACCCACGACGTCTCCCTTCCCGTGCCGGGACCGGCGGGACCCGCCGGGGTCCCCGATAGGGCCGTGTGGCTGAGTCGGGCCCGGCGAAGGGCCATTCGACGTCCCGACCGGTCGCACACCCCGGCGCGCCGGGTGAGTCTGGAGAGGCGCCTTCCCCGTGAAGCCGGGGTCCAGGGACGCAGACGCTGGAGGAAGCGATGGGTGTCCGCAGACTGATCCACGACTGGCCCGTCCGCCGCCAGCTCACCGGTTCCGACCCGCTCGGGCGCGGCCGGGCCGCGATGTCCGCCCGTACCGAGGCGCTCAGTCCCCGTACCGCGACCGCCGACCGGATCGTCGGGTCCATCTGCCCGTACTGCGCCGTCGGCTGCGGTCAGCAGGTGTACGTCAAGGACGACCGGGTCGTACAGATCGAGGGGGACCCCGGCTCCCCGGTCAGCCGGGGCCGGCTCTGTCCCAAGGGATCGGCCACCCTCCAGCTCACCACCGGCCCGGCCCGCCGCCACCAGGTCCTCCACCGGCGTCCGTACGCCACGGAGTGGGAGCCGCTCGATCTGGAGACGGCCATGGACATGGTCGCGGAGCGGATGGTCGAGACCCGTCGCCGTACCTGGGAGTGGGAGCACGAGGGGCTGCGCACCGCGCGCACGCTGGGGATCGCCAGCCTCGGCGGGGCCACCCTCGACAACGAGGAGAACTACCTCATCAAGAAGCTGTTCACCGGTCTGGGGGTGGTCCAGGTCGAGAACCAGGCCCGGGTCTGTCACAGCTCCACCGTGGCCGGTCTCGGTACCTCGTTCGGACGCGGCGGCTCCACCACCTTCATGCAGGACCTCCAGCACGCGGACTGCATCGTCATCCAGGGCTCCAACTACGCGGAAGCGCACCCCGTCGGCTTCCAGTGGGTCATGGAGGCGAAGGCACGCGGCGCCACGATCATTCACGTGGATCCGCGGTTCACCCGTACGAGCGCGGTCGCCGATCTGTTCGTACCGATCCGCGCGGGCAGTGACATCGCCTTCCTCGGGGCGCTCATCAACCATGTGCTCACCGAGGAGAAGGACTTCCGGGAGTATGTGCTCGCGTACACCAACGCGGCCATGCTCGTCAGCGAGGACTTCCGGGACACCGAGGATCTCGACGGGGTCTTCTCCGGGTTCGACGAGGAACTGCGCAACTACGACCACACGAGCTGGCAGTACGAGAGCGCGGAGCGGTCCGGGCAGGGCGGGCAGCGCGGGCGGCAGCGCAGGGACAGACACACCGAGGCCCGTGTCCATGAGGCCGGCCACGCGGAGTCGCACGGCTCGGGCGGCCCCAAGTGCACCGCCCGGCCCACCCGCGACGAGACGCTCCGGCATCCGCGCTGTGTCTACCAGATCCTCAAACGGCACTACGCGCGCTACACCCCCGAACTGGTCGAGGAGACCTGCGGCATCCCCCGTGAGACCTTCCGGCGGGTGTGCGACGCCCTGACCGCCAACTCGGGCCGCGAGCGCACCAGCGCCTTCGCCTACGCCGTCGGCTGGACTCAGCACTCGGTCGGCTCCCAGTACATCCGCGCGGCCAGTGTGCTCCAGCTCCTGCTCGGCAACATCGGCCGCACCGGAGGCGGTATCCAGGCGCTGCGCGGCCACGCCTCGATCCAGGGCTCCAGCGACATCCCCACGCTCTTCAATCTCCTTCCGGGCTATCTGCCGATGCCCCACGCGCACGCCCACCCGGACCTGGAGTCCTACATCGACGCGACCCGTACGGAGAAGGGCTTCTGGGGCAACGCGCGGGCGTACTTCGTCAGTCTGCTGAAGGCGTACTACGGCGACGCGGCCACCGCCGGCAACGACTTCTGCTACGACCACCTGCCCCGGCTGACCGGCTCGCACTCCACCTACGAGACGGTCGTCGCGCAGCTCGACGGCGTCTGCAAGGGCTACTTCCTGATGGGGGAGAACCCGGCCGTCGGCTCGGCCAACACCCGTCTCCAGCGCCTCGCCATGGCCAATCTGGAGTGGCTGGTCGTACGGGACTTCTCCCTGATCGAGTCCGCGACCTGGTGGCAGGACGGCCCCGAGATCGAGACCGGCGAGCTGCGTACGGAGTCCATCGGCACGGAGGTCTTCTTCTTCCCGGCCGCCGCGCACACCGAGAAGTCCGGCTCGTTCACCAACACCAACCGCTGGCTCCAGTGGCACCACGCCGCCGTGGAACCCGCGGGCGACGCCCGCAGCGATCTGTGGTTCATGTACCACCTCGGCAGGCGCGTCAAGGCGAAGCTGGCCGCCTCCACCGATCCGATGGACCGGCCCGTACAGGATCTGGCGTGGGACTATCCGGTGGAGGGCCCCTACGACGACCCGGTCGCCGAGGCCGTGCTCGCCGAGATCAACGGGTACGCCGCCGACGGTTCACCGCTGAGCGCCTACACCGAGCTGAAGGGGGACGGCTCGACCCGGTGCGGCTGCTGGATCTACTGCGGGGTGTACGCGGACGGCGTCAACCGGGCCGCCCGCCGCAAGCCGCACACCGAGCAGGACTGGGTCGCCGCGGAGTGGGCCTGGGCCTGGCCCGCCAATCGCCGCATTCTCTACAACCGGGCGTCCGCCGCCCCCGACGGCACCCCCTGGAGCGAACGCAAGGCGTACGTCTGGTGGGACGGCGCAAGCGGACGGTGGACCGGCCGCGACGTCCCGGACTTCATCCTCGACCGCGCTCCGGATTACGTACCGCCGGACGGCGCCACCGGGCCCGACGCGCTGCGCGGCGACGATCCCTTCATCATGCAGGCGGACGGCAAGGGCTGGCTGTTCGCGCCCGCCGGGCTGGAGGACGGCCCGCTGCCCACGCACTACGAGCCGCAGGACTCGCCGTTCACCAACGCGCTGTACCCGGCCGTCTCGCGCTCCCCCGTACGGCGGCTGCTCACCCGCGAGGGAAACCGTTTCCACCCCAGCGGCGACGAGCCGGGCGCCGGCGTCTATCCGTACATCATCACCACCCACCGGCTCACCGAGCACTTCACGGCGGGCGGGATGAGCCGCTGGTCGCCCTATCTCGCCGAACTCCAGCCGGAGTTCTTCTGCGAGATCTCCCCGGGGCTCGCCGCGGAGCGCGGACTGAGACACGGTGGCTGGGCCACGATCGTGACGGCGCGCAACGCCATCGAGGCCCGGGTGATGGTGACCGAGCGGATCAGACCGCTGACGGTGCACGGCCGTACGGTCCACCAGATCGGGCTGCCGTTCCACTGGGGCCCCAACGGGGTCTCCACCGGCGACGCCGCCAACGAACTGGTCGCCATCGCCCTCGACCCCAACGCGCACATCCAGGAGGACAAGGCCCTGACGGCGGACATCATCGAGGGCCGCCGTCCCCGGGGGCCCGATCTGCCCCGGTTCGTCGACGAGTACCGCCGGCGGGCCGGCATCACCGTACGGACCGGAACGGAGACGCGGACGTGACGCACCATCTGCTCAGCGGACCGGAACACGACCCCGCGCGTGACGCGGGCCATGAGGACGCGCCGCCCCGCGTCGGGTTCTTCACCGACACCTCGGTCTGCATCGGCTGCAAGGCGTGCGAGGTGGCCTGCAAGGAGTGGAACACGATCCCCGAGGACGGACTGACCCTCACCGGGATGTCGTACGACAACACCCAGAGCCTCGGCGCCTCCACCTGGCGGCATGTGGCCTTCATCGAGCAGTCCGTGCGGTCCGCGCCGTCCTCGCCGGCCGCCGTGCCGACGAGCGACGGGCGTAAGGAACTTCCGCTTGTCTCCGGTGGCGGTGGCGGTGGCGGTGGCGGCGGCGGTGGGAGCGGCGGGGAGGTGCGCTGGCTCATGTCGTCGGACGTCTGCAAACACTGCACACACGCCGCCTGTCTGGACGTCTGTCCCACCGGCTCCCTCTTCCGCACGGAGTTCGGCACGGTCGTCGTGCAGGACGACATCTGCAACGGCTGCGGCTACTGCGTCCCCGCCTGCCCGTACGGGGTGATCGAGCAGCGGCCCTCGGACGGCAGGGCCTTCAAGTGCACGATGTGCTACGACCGGCTCGGTGCCGGGATGGAACCCGCCTGCGCCAAGGCCTGCCCGACCGAGTCCATCCAGTTCGGCGTGCTCGACGAACTGCGCGAGCGGGCCGCGCTGCGGGTCGACCTCCTGCACAAGGAGGGCGTCACCGAGGCACGGCTGTACGGGCACGACCCGGACGACGGGGTCGGCGGTGACGGGGCGTTCTTCCTGCTCCTCGACGAACCCGAGGTCTACGGGCTGCCCCCGGCCCCCGTGGTCACCACCCGCGATCTGCCCGCGATGTGGAAGCACGCGGCCACGGCCGCGCTCTCGCTGATGGGCGGCTTCGCGCTGTCGTTCGGGCTCGCCGCGCTTCCCGCGCTCACCGGCAGGACCGCCCCCGGCAGGACCGCCCCTGGCAGGACCCCCACCGGCCGGACTCCCACCGGCAGGGTGCTCACCGCGCTCACCGCAAGGACGCTCACCGCACGGAAGGGACGGACATGAGGAGAGGGAGGGACGTGACCGCCTCCGAGAGGCCCCCGGACACCCGTCGGCGCAAGCGGGGCGGCGAGGAGCCGATGGTGCCCCGGGCCACGTTCGACTCGTACTACGGACGGCCCGTCATCAAGGCGCCCGGCTGGTCGGCCCGTGACATCGCGGGCTACTTCTTTCTCGGCGGACTCGCGGGCGCCGGCTCCGTGCTCGCCGCAGGCGCGCATCTGACGGGCCGCAGGACCACCGCGACGGCGATGAAGGTCTCCTCGCTCGCGGCGATCACCCTCTCGGCCGCCGCGCTCGTCAACGACCTCGGGCGGCCCGAGCGGTTCCTGAACATGCTGCGGGTCGTCAAACCGACCTCGCCGATGAGCATGGGCTCCTGGCTGATCTCCGCGTACGCGCCCTGCGCGGGCGCCGCCGCGCTCTGCGCCACCACCGGCCGGCTGCCCAGGGCGGGGGCGGCGGCCACCGGCGCGGCGGCCGTGCTCGGGCCCCCGCTGGCCGCGTACACGGCGGTGCTCGCGGCGGACACCGCCGTACCCGCCTGGCACGGAGCCCACCGCGAACTCCCCTATGTCTTCGTCGCGTCGGCGACGGCCGCCGCGTCCGGGATGGCACTCGTCCTCGCGCCCGCGCACGAGACCGGTCCCGCCCGGTGCGCCGCCGTGCTGGCGGCGGCGGGGGAGATCTCCGCCATGGCGGCGGCCGAGCGACGGCTCGGGATGGTCGCCGAGACCTATCGCGAGGGCCGCGCGGGACGGCTCATGCGTGCCTCCCGTGTGCTCATGACGGCCGGCGCGGCGGGCGCGGCCCTCTACGGGCGGCGGAGCCGTACGGTGGCCGTGGGCAGCGGCGCCATGCTGCTCGCGGGCTCGGCCTGTACCCGATTCGGTATCTTCGCGGCGGGTATCGCCTCCGCCGAGGACCCCGCGTACACCGTGCGCCCGCAGCGGGCGGCGAAGGACCGCGAGGCCCTCCGGGGAGCGGCGGTTGTGCATGACGGGGAAGGATGAGGTAGACACCTCTCCAGCGGGTCGTCGGCATTCGGGCCGCGCGGCCGCTCCACTCTCCGAACGGTTGTGCATGCCTTCTTCACCGTCCCGCCAGGAACCGATGCGGGGACCGTCCGCCGCGTCCGCGCCGAACGCGCGTCCGCAGCACCACGGCATCTTCCTGGAGCCGCGCTACACCGTCGAACTGCCGCCCCTGCACGAGGGCGAGGGGGAGGACGAGGGCGGCGGCATGGACAGCGTCCCCGACAGGTCCATGGACAGGACCCCGGAGAGGTCCTCGGACCGTTCCTCCGACAGGTGGTCCTCCGACAGGTCCTCTTCCGACAGGTCCTCCTCCGCACGCCGCCGTACGAACGCCCAGCGTCGCGGATGAGCGCCGACCGGACGGGCCAGGTGATCACCCGGCCCGTCGGTCGTCGGCCCAGTCGATCCGGTAGTACTTCAGCCGCTCGTCCTGCGAGACGAGCCGCATCCCGACCGCGGCCATGACACGCTGGGACGCGGTGTTGTCATGGTCGGTGTCGCCCTTCACGGAGGTGATGCCGCGGGAGCGCGCGAAGCGCAGCAGCGCGCGCACGGCCTCGGAGGCGTATCCCTTGCCGTGCGCCGACGGGATCAGCCCGTAGCCGATCGTGACGCGGAGATCCTCGTCGGGGGAGCCGTGGAAGCCGAGACCGCCGATCGCCCGGCCGTCCTCGCGCAGACGGATCTCGTACGCGCCGAAGGGCTGGGGATCACCGGTGATCGCGCAGGTCGTCAGATAGCGCCTGGCCCCCACCATGTCGTCGTCCGTGGGATAGCCGGGCGCCCACCGGTCACCGTCCTCCGGCTCGCCCGCCGCGACCCGCTCGGCCTCCACGACGCTCAGCGGATGGAGCACGAGCCGCTCTGTCACAAGATCATCCATGACATGGAGACGTATCACGTGCCGTGTCCCGGCCACAGCCGGTTCACCGGACCTCGTGGTCCCGTACGCCCGGAGGTCACCGTGGCGTCGCCCGGGAGTCCTCAGGGCCCGCCGGAGCGCCGTGCGGCGAGGCGGCCGGGCCACCGGACCCGCCGGGCCGTCAAGGGCGCGTCAAGAGGCCCTCGGACGACGGCAGGGGCGCGTCAAGACCTCCGTCCGCGCGTGCCGCGGGGGCGGCGAGGACGGAGCCTAGGAGTGACCGGCGGGCCGCGCCACGGCCCGCGAGTCCGGGGCACGTTCCGGGGACGACGTAGGGCTGGGTCTTTCGTTTGGATCTGGCTGGATGAGGGAGCGGGGGCTGGTGCCGTGGATCGCAAGGCGGAGGAGGGAGCCCACGCGGAGCGTAGGCGACCGACGACAACGCGGCGAGGCGCGGTGCCAGGGCACGCGAGCCCAGCAAGATCCAAACGAGAGGCCCTAGGTGGACCATGGCATACCCGCTCCGTGACCGTGTCGCGCTGATCGCGGCGCTCGCGGCGCCTTTGCTGGTGGCGCTGGTGCTGGTGCCGTTCCGTACGGGTCTGCCTGGGACCAATCTCGCGCTGATCCTGGTCGTGGTGGTCGTGGCGGTGTCGGCCCTGGGCAACCGTGCCGCGGGCGTGCTCGCCGCGCTCTCCTCGGCGGTGTGGTTCGACTTCTTCCTCGCCCGGCCCTTCGAGCGTTTCACCGTCACCGACCCCGACGACATCACGACGGCCGTCCTGCTGCTGGCCGTGGGACTGGCCGTATCACTGCTGGCCGTACGGGCACGCCGACTGCGTGTACTGACGGTGGTGGACTCGGGCCTGCTCGCCCGGATCCACGACACCGCCGCGCTCGCCCGTTCCACCGGCTCACCCGACGCCGTGGTGGACCAGGTCAGCCGTCATCTCGTGGAGATCCTGCGGCTGCGCGGCTGCCGTTTCGAGTACGGCACCCTGCTCGGTCATCCGGCCCGGCTGCTCCAGGACGGCACGGTCGCCGTGGACGGCCGGCCCTGGGAGCTGGAACGGCTCGGCTGGCCGGACGGTGAGACCGAGATCAGGGTCTCCGGCCACGGCCGCTATCTGGGCCGCTTCATGCTCCGCCCCAGCCCCGGTCTCATCCCCACCCGCCAGGTCCGCCAGGTCGCGGTGACCCTGGCCGACGACGCGGGCACCGCACTCGACACCGTGGGCCCGGTCCTGGACCGGTGAGCTACGTTGGTCCCCGCCGGTGTGCGTGAGCGCCGGCGGGCGTGCGCGAGGATCAGCGGCGTGCGCGAGGACTGGGGGGCGTGTGCGGGGATTCAGGGGGGCCGGGGTGACGCGTGGAGCGGCTGTACGGGGCCGGGCCGCGTCCGTCGGACGGACGCGGCCGCGTTCTCGTCCCGTTCGCCGCCGTGTGGTGGCGGTTGTCCTGGCCGCCGTCGTGGTGGGCGGTTGCGCCGGCGCCCCGGACAGCGCGGTGGACGGCTCGCGGGGGCGGGAGCGGGCGGAGGAGAGCGGGCCGGGCGCCGTCCGGCATGACCGGAAGCCCATCCGGGACCGTTTCCCGGAGTTCGGTGAGATCAGCGGCACCTCCTGGGTGTCCGACGTCCTCAACGACGGCGGCCGTTCCGATGTGCCGGGTCCCTCGGACGTCCGGCTCACGGGTGTGGCGTCCCTGTCCGGCGCCGCTGTCGCCGGGATCTCCGAGCGGTACTCCTGGAGCAGGTCGCGACCGTCGTCCTCGGTTCCGAAGACCCTTCTGTCCGAACTGCCGACGGAGGGCGACTGGCTGACCAGCGCCGGCTTCGACGCCGCCGTGACCAGGGGCGAATACACCGGAACGTTCTATCTGAGCGTCGACCGCGGTGTGGTCCTGTTCGACGCCGTCAATCCGTCGATCCGGTGAGCCGTACCGCCTGAGCCGTACCGCCTGAGAGGTACCGGCCGGCGGTCCCTGTCACCGGCGTCTTCACCGGAGCCCTCACCGGCGTCCGGCCGGTGCCGGGCGCCCCGCCGGGATACGGCCCGCCACGACCGCCGAGGCGAGCGCCGCGTGATCGGCAGCGTTCCGGTCCGCGTAGCGCAGCGAGAAATCGGCCATGGCACGGTCGAAGACATCGGAGGCGCCGAGGTAGTGGGCGATGGCGATGCGGTCGCCCGACCGCGCGTGGGTACGCGCCAGAGCCCGGCCGCACAGCCATGCCTGGTCGTACAGCAGCGAGGGCGACAGATCGTCGATGGTGATGGAGGCCTTGGTGTCACGCAACTGACGCCAGTAGAAATGACGCCCCTCGGGCCCGGTGACCCAGCCGAGGAAGAGATCGCCTCCCGTCTGGAGCAGCCGCTGCCCCGCGACGATGCGATGTCCCTGATGGGCGTAACCGCTCGGCTGGAGATGGGGTTCCAGTACGGACCTCTCGGCCTCCTTGATCTGGAGGAGGAGCAGATCGTCGGTGTCACGCCCCGCCAGCAGCACGATGTGGCAGCGCAGACCGACACCGGCGACCCCCACCACCTTCCGGGCCGCGTCCACGAAGCGGTACCGGTCGAGCAGGGTCCGCCGTTCCTCCGGGAGCGTGGACCGGTAACCGATGAAGATGCGCCGCAGCATGGCCATGTCGAGCCGCCCCACCGGTTCGAGCAGCGGTGGGTCGGGAGCGATCCCGCGCTGTCCGTCCGGGGTGTCGGTCAGCTCCTCCAGCGCCCGCAGGGTGGTGCGCGGCCGGGCGAGCGACGGGTCCGCCTCGATGTGTTCCTGCCGGCCGGGGCGCACGAGCGGCAGTATGTCGGCGGTGTCGATGTGCTCGTACCAGACGTCGAGTTCACCGAGACCGGCCAGCCGGTGCATCGACGTGCGGTACGCCTCGGCCGCGGCGTGGACGGCCCTGCGGGTGTCGGTGCCGGACTGCCCGTTGTCGCGGGCGGCCACCGCGATGCTCGCCGCGAGCCGCTTCACATCCCATTCGAACGGTCCCGGATGGGTCTCGTCGAAGTCGTCCACATCGAAGAGCAGGGCGCGGTCGGACGAGGCGAAGGCGCCGAAGTTCAGCAGATGGGCGTCCCCGCAGAGCTGCACCGTCAGCCCCGAGCGCGGCTGGGTGGCCAGATCGGCGGCCATCACGGCGGCGGCGCCGCGCAGAAAGGCGTAGGGGGAGACGGCCATCCGCTCGAAGCGCAGGGGCAGCAGTTCGGGCACCCGGGTGGCGGTCTGCCGGGCCAGTGAGGTGAGCGGATCGAGCCGGTCGGCCGCCGGTATCCACAGTCCGTGCGAGGAGCGCGACGCCTCTTTGCGCGCGGCCCTGCCGCGTGCCGCCCGGTCGGCGGGGGTGAACATGAAAGGCCCCTCTCGCTCCGGTGGTGGGTGCCGCGGCACGGTTGCTGAGCACGAGCATTCCCTCCCCGCGGGCGGGCAGCCCGGCGGGACGGGCATTCGGGTGGTCCTGACAAATACGGAACCGTACCTGTCGGCGTGCTCTGCGTGGCATGCTCGATAAGAGCCCTTACCGGCGGCAACACCGCGCGTTCGCAGGGTGATTCGGGAGGTCGGATGGACACGGGCGGGGAATCCGCAGACACACCGTCAGCTCGTACGGGGACGTCCCGCGCGGGCGCCCCTTCCGAGGGGGCGACCCGTACGGGCATATCCCGGGCGGGTACGCCGCGCACCGGAGCCGCTCCCGCGGACCCCTCCTCCACCTCCTCCACCGACGCCCCGCCGGTCCGCGGGGACCGGAGCGCACAGACACGGCGGGACGGCCGCACGAACGGCACCGGGCATCAGCCGCCCGGCGGGGACCACACGGCCGGCATGGGACAGGACCGGCGGGCGCAGCGCCGTCAGCGGCTGCTCACCACCGCGCTCGGTCTGTTCACCACCCGCGGCTACACCGGCACCTCCATCGAGCGGATCTGCGCCGGCGCCCATGTCTCCATCCGCGCGTTCTACGAGGAGTTCGAGAGCCGCGAGGCGGTGCTCATCGCCCTCCACAACGATGTCGCCCGAGCCGGTATGGAGGCCGCGCTGACGGTGCTCAGCGATCCCGCGGCGGAGAGCGCGAGCACCCGCGAGCGGATCACGGCGCTGACACACGCCTATGTGGACGCCGTGACCGCCGATCCCGCGGCCACCCGGATCGCGTTCATCGAGGTCGTCGGGGCCGGGCAGGCGCTGGACGATCACCGGCTCCTGTGGCGCGGTCTGTGGGCCGGTTTTCTCACCGGGGAGGCGGAACGCGCCGTCGGGCGCGGCGAGGCCGTGCCACGCGACTACACACTCGCCATGGTCGCCCTCATCGGGGCCGTCAACGAGCTGATGGCGCACTGGGCGCGCGACAGCGGCTCGCTCACCCGGCGGCGGCTGGCCGACGAGCTGGTCCACCACGCTCTCGCCACCCTCGGTATCCCGCCGGGCGGCCCCGCCGCGGACGAAGGGGAATGACGCGACGGCCGGACTCCGGCAGGAGGTCCTGACCCATGGCCGGGCGCGGACGGCCCTCGACCGCGTATGACGCCGCGTGAGCCCGTCCCGTACGGCCGGTGGCGTACGGCCGGTGGCGTATGACCGGACCCCGGCCCCGACCGGCCCCCGGCCCGCCTGCGCCTCCGGGACCCACCGGCCCCGGTCCCACCGGCCCCCCGGCCCGCACCCCCGTCCCGCCGGACATATGGCCCCACCAGGGCGTCCTCGCGGCGCCCGCCGCCGACCGCATGATCGGCGGCGCGTGATCCTGGTGTCATGACCGCTCCGCCGAGGCCCTAGCCTGAGAGCACGATGAACCGTTTGACGACACCCTGGGGCGAGTTCGGCCTCACCCGCTTCCCCGAGCTTCCCCGCGACACGCTACGCGCGTGGGACACCGCCGACGAGTATCTGCTGCGGCATCTCGCGGGGACCGACACCGGCACCGGGCCGACGGACCTCTCGGGCACCGTCGTCGTCCTGGGGGACCGGTGGGGCGCCCTGACCACCGTGCTCGCCGTCCGCCGCCTCGACCAGCTGCGCGCGGAGCCGCTCGTACAGATCACCGACTCGTATCTCACCCAGCGGGCGACCCGGGCCAATCTGCGGCGCGGCGGCGCCGACACGGAGGGGGTACGGCTGCGGTCGGTCAGGGACACCCCGCCGGAGCGGATCGATGTGCTGCTCATCCGTGTCCCCAAGAGCCTGGCGCTGCTGGAGGACCAACTGCACCGGCTCGCACCGGCCGTGCACCCGGGGACCGTGGTCATCGGTACGGGACGGGTCACCGAGATCCACACCTCCACCCTGAAGCTCTTCGAGCAGATCCTCGGTCCGACCAGGACCTCGCTCGCCGAGCGCAAGGCGCGGCTGATCTTCTGCGCGCCCGCGGCGGGCCGGACCAGGACCCCCAGTCCCTGGCCGCACAGCTACACGCTGCCCGAGGGGCTCGGCGCCGTGTCGGGCCGTACCGTCGTCAATCACGCGGGGATCTTCTGCGCGGAACGGCTCGACATCGGCACCCGCTTCCTGCTGCGCAATCTCCCGCGCCGCCACGGTCCCGAGCATGTGGTCGACCTCGGCTGCGGCAACGGTGTGATCGGCACCGCCGCGGCGCTGGCGAATCCGGCGGCCAGGGTGACCTTCGTCGACGAGTCGTTCTCGGCGGTGGCCTCGGCCGAGGCCACCTTCCGCGCGAACGCCGACGCCGCGGCCCCGGCGGACTTCCTGCTCGGTGACGGTCTGTCCGACATGCCGGCGGGGACGGCCGACCTGGTGCTGAACAACCCGCCGTTCCACTCCCACCAGGCGACGACCGACGCGACGGCCTGGCGGATGTTCACCGGGTCGCGCGCCGCGCTGCGGCCCGGGGGAGAGCTGTGGGTCATCGGCAACCGGCATCTCGGCTACCACATCAAGCTGCGGCGGCTCTTCGGCAACTGCGAGACCGTCACGAGCGATCCCAAGTTCGTCATCCTACGGGCCGTCAAACGCTGAACCTCGCATCTGCGAGACGGTATCGCCTCAAGGGTTGTAGATGCGAGGTTGAACGGCCTATCTTGTCGCACATGCAGTCCTACACGATCGGCCAGGCCGCCCGGCTTCTCGGGGTGAGCCCCGACACCGCGCGCCGCTGGGCCGACGCGGGCCGGGTCACGACCCATCGTGACGAAAGCGGTCGCCGGGTCATCGACGGCCGCGCGCTCGCGGCGTTCTCCGTCGAGGTCGCGCAGGGCGGCAGCGGCGAGGACGACGTCTCGTACACCTCGGCCCGCAACGCGTTCCCGGGCATCGTCACCGCCGTCACCCTCGGCGATGTCGCGGCACAGGTGGAGGTCCAGGCGGGACCGCACCGGCTGGTCTCCCTGCTCACCCGGGAGGCCGTCGAGGAACTGGGGCTCGAGGTCGGCATGGAGGCCACCGCCCGGGTGAAGTCCACGAGCGTGCACATCGACCGCGCCTGACCGGCATGGTCCGTCGAGCCGCTGTCGCTCGCAGGCCACGGTCCGCTCCGGCGTGCCCCGCCGCTTCCGCCGTTCCCGCAGTCGCGCCGTTCCGCGTTCCAGCGGCTCGGCGGGCCACCGCGCCGCCCGAGCCGCCGTACTTCCAGCGCCATCGCACCGCACGGGCCGCCGTCGTCGGCCCGTCCGCTCGCGTGCCCCTACGGGCCCGTACCGCAAAGGAGTCCACCCCCATGTCCTTCGCTCTCACCCGGCGCCGCGCGGCCACCGCGCTCGTGTCCGCCGTCCTTCTCCTGCCGCTGGCCGCGTGCGGCGGCAATGACGACGGCACCGACGAGTCCGCCCCCTCGGCCTCCCCGGCCGACCCGTCGGCGAGCGCGGCCCCGGAGGCGGATCTGACCGTGCTCGCCGCCTCGTCGCTGACCGATGTCTTCAAGACGGCGGGCGCCGCGTACGAGAAGGAGAACCCCGGCACGAAGGTGACGTTCTCCTTCGCCGGCTCGCAGGAACTCGCCGCCCAGGTCGAGCAGGGCGCCCCGGCCGACGCGCTGGTCACCGCCGACACGAAGACCATGGACGGGCTGAAGGACGACACGGGCACCCCGGCGATCATCGCCAAGAACCGGCTGGTGATCGCCACCACCGAGGGGAACCCCGAGAAGATCGAGAACCTCAAGGACCTCGCCGATCCGAAGCTGAAGGTCGTCCTGGCCGCGTCAGAGGTCCCCGTGGGCCGGTACAGCCGGCAGGTCCTCGAAGCGCAGAGCATCACGGTGAAGCCGGTCTCCGAGGAGCCGAACGTCCGCGCCGTGCTGAGCAAGGTGGAGCTGGGCGAGGCCGACGCCGGCATCGTCTACAAGACGGACGCCGACTCCGCGCCCGACAAGGTCGACGCCGTGGAGATCCCCGACGCGCAGAACGCCATCGCCGAGTACCCGGCCGCCACCCTCAAGACGTCCGAGCACAGCGCCGCCGCGGCGGCGTTCGTCACCTGGCTCAGCGGCCCCGAGGCGCAGAAGATCCTTCAGGACGCCGGATTCCAGCAGCCGTAGCACCCACCGCGCGCAAGCCGTCACCGACGGCCCGGACACCCGTCGGATGACATCCGCCGTGTGACAGGGCTTGTCCGGGGCGCGGGACCGGACAAGCCTGTCATCACACCACCGCCCCCGCTGTCCGCCGACCCCTCAGCCCAGGAACCAGATGAGCCGCTCCCGCACCCGCAGTCCCGGCGCCCCTGTCGCACTGGCGGTGCCCGCGCTGCTCGCGATCGCCTTTCTGCTGCTGCCGCTGATCGGGATTCTCGCGCGTACCTCCTGGGGCGAACTCGGTACGCATCTCACCAGCCCCGAGGTGGTCCAGGCACTGCGGCTGTCGCTGCTGGTCTCCTTCTGGTCGCTCGGGCTCTCCCTGGTGCTCGGGGTGCCGCTGGCCTGGCTGCTGGCCCGGGTGCGGTTCCCCGGCAAGACACTGGTGCGCACGCTGGTGCTGCTGCCGATGGTGCTGCCTCCCACCGTCGGCGGGGTCGCCCTGCTGCTGGGCTTCGGCCGGCGTGGGCTGCTCGGTCCCTGGCTGGAGGAGAGTTTCGGGCTCACCCTGCCCTTCCACACCTCGGGCGCCGTGGTCGCCGCGACCTTTGTGGCGATGCCGTTCCTCGTCATCAGTCTCGAAGGCGCCCTCGCCGGGCTGCGGCCCGCCTACGAGGAGACCGCCGCCTCGCTGGGCGCCTCACCGGTACGGGTGTTCCTCACCGTCACCCTGCCCATGGTGGCCCCCGGTCTCGCCGCGGGCGCCGCGCTGACCTGGGCCCGCGCGCTCGGTGAGTTCGGTGCCACGATCACCTTCGCGGGCAATCTGCCGGGCACCACCCAGACCCTGCCGCTCCAGGTCTATCTGCTGCTCCAGAACTCGCCGGAGGCCGCGACCTCCGTCTCGCTGCTGCTGCTCGCCATCGCCATGGGCGTACTGATCGCCCTGCGCGGACGGTGGACCACCGGCGCCGTCGACCGCGTACCCCGTCCCGGCCCGGTGCCCGACGAACCGGCGGCGCCACCGCCCGCCCTGGGCATGGGTGCCCCCAAGACCGCAGGGCCCGCGGACCACGAGCCGTTTGCCGTCCCCGGGCCGCCCGCCGCCGGACCGCCCGCCCCTCATGAGCGGTGGCGGCTGCACGCCGAGGTCACCGGGTTCAACCGGCTCACCCTCGACGCCGAGCCCGGTACCACCATCGCCGTCGTCGGACCCAACGGAGCCGGCAAGACCACGCTGCTGCGCGCCCTTCTCGGACTCACTCCGCGCGCCCACGCCCGGCTCCGCCTCGGCGACCTGGACGTCACCTCGCTGCCGCCGCACCGGCGAGGTGTCGCCTGGGTCCCGCAGAACGGCGCGCTCTTCCCGCATCTCAGCGCGCTCGCCAACACCGCGTACGGACTGCGCGCCCACGGCGTGCGGCGGGCCGAGGCCCGCCGCACCGCCCAGCAGTGGCTCGACCGGCTCGGTGTCGGCCATCTCGCCCAGCGCAAGCCGCACCAGGTCTCCGGCGGCCAGGCGCAGCGGATCGCGCTCGCCCGCGCGCTCGCCGCCAGCCCCCGGCTGCTGCTCCTGGACGAGCCGCTGGCCGCGCTCGACCAGACCACCCGGGCGCGGGTACGGCACACCCTGCGCGGCCATCTCGACGGCTTCGGCGGGGTCTGCCTGATCGTCACCCACGATCCCGTCGAGGCCATCTCGCTGGCCGACCGGGTGCTCGTACTCGACGAGGGGCTGGCCCTCCAGGACGCCCCTCCCGGCGAGGTGACGCGCCATCCGCGCTCGCCCTGGGTGGCCAGGATGCTCGGCCGCAACGCCTGGCCCGGTACCTTCGGTCCCGGCGGGCTCGAACTGACCGCGGGCGGGCGGCTGATCGTCGCCGAGCCGTCGGCCGACGGTACGGCCGCACTGGCCGTCATCGCGCCCGAGGCCGTCTCCGTACACCGGACCCGGCCCGCCGGCAGTCCCCGCAACGTCTGGCCGGGAACGGTCAGGGAGATCACCGCCCTCGGCAGCCGGCTCCGTGTTCTGATCACTTCGGACGAGGCACCGGACCTGGTCGCCGAGATCACGCCGGAGGCCGCCGCCGAACTCGGCCTGGCCGACGGCGCGTCCGTATGGACCAGTGTCAAGGCCACCGAGGTGACTCTCGTCGCCATATGAGAACCGTCCCGGGGAGCAGTCCCGGTGAGCGGTCCAGGAGAGCAGGGAGCAAGCGATGTTGCTGCGTCAGTTGGAGTACCTGGTGGCCCTCGCCAGGGAACGGCACTTCGCTCGCGCCGCCGCGGCCTGCTACGTGTCCCAGCCCTCGCTGTCCGCCGCGATCAGAAAGCTCGAACACGAGCTGGACGTACCGATCGTGCGCCGTGGCCGCCGCTTCGAGGGGCTGACGCCCGAGGGCGAGCGGGTACTGCTCTGGGCGCAGCGGATCCTCGCCGAACGCGACGCCCTGCGCCATGAGCTGTCGGCGATGCGCGGCGGGCTCGCCGGCACCCTGCGGATGGGCGCCATCCCCACCGCTCTCACCGCGGCCTCGCTGCTCACCACACCGTTCGTGGAACGGCACCCCCGGGCGCGCGTCTCGCTCGACTCGCTCTCCTCACGCGACATCACCCAGCGTCTGGCCGAGTTCGAGCTGGACATCGCGCTCACCTATCTGGACGACGAGAGTCTCGGCCAGGTGCGCAGGACCCCGCTCTACGAGGAGCGTTATCTGCTGCTCACCCCGCGGAACGGCCCCATGAAGGGACAACCGGCCGCCGGCTGGGCGGAGATAGCCGAACTGCCGCTCTGTCTGCTCTCCCCGCAGATGCGCAACCGTCTGATCATGGACGAGTACTTCGCCGCGGACGGGGTGACCACCGTGGTCCCCGCGATCGAGACCGACTCCGTCGCCGGTCTGTACGCGCATCTCACGGCAGGACGGTGGTCCAGCGTGATCTCGCACGCCTGGCTCCATATGTTCGGCGTTCCCGACGGCATGGTCGTCATCCCGGTGGCGCACCCGGCGCACGGCCCCCGGGTCGGTCTGGTCATCGCCGACCGCAGCCCCGAACCCGTACTGGCCAGAGCTCTCTTGGAGATCGCCAGGGGAGCGGGCGTACGGGAGGCCCTCGACCAGCTCCTCGACACCTATCTGCACCCCGCCGGGCCACTGGGATAGCCGGTCCCTATCCCGACATAGAAAGGTTCATTTTGACCATGGGCACCGTCCGGAGCAGGGTGGAAACACCTTCCCGCAACAACGGACGAGGAGCCGCAGTCATGGCAAAGGTGCTGTGCGTGCTGTACGACGACCCGGTCGACGGATACCCGAAGACCTACGCCCGGGACGACCTCCCCAAGATCGACCACTACCCCGGCGGCCAGACCACCCCCACCCCGCGGGGCATCGACTTCACCCCCGGGCATCTGCTCGGAAGCGTCTCCGGTGAACTGGGTCTGCGCAGCTATCTGGAGTCCCAGGGACACACCCTGGTCGTCACATCCGACAAGGACCGGGAGGGATCGGTCTTCGACCGGGAACTGGTCGACGCCGACATCGTCATCTCCCAGCCCTTCTGGCCGGCCTATCTGACGCCCGAGCGGATCGCGAAGGCCGAGAACCTCAAGCTGGCCATCACCGCCGGCATCGGCTCGGACCATGTCGACCTCGACGCCGCCATCGCCAAGGGCGTTACCGTCGCCGAGGTCACGTACTGCAACAGCATCAGCGTCGCCGAGCACGTGGTGATGATGACGCTGTCGCTCGTACGGAACTATCTGCCCTCCTACAAGTGGGTCCTGGACGGCGGCTGGAACATCGCCGACTGTGTCGCCCGCTCGTACGACCTGGAGGGCATGCAGGTCGGCACCGTGGCCGCGGGCCGTATCGGGCTCGCCGTGCTGCGCCGTCTCGCCCCCTTCGATGTCGGCCTGCACTACACCGACCGGCACCGGCTGCCCGAGTCCGTGGAGCAGGAGCTGGGGCTGACCTGGCACGAGAGCGCCGCCGCGATGGTCCCGCACTGCGACGTCGTCACCATCAACGCGCCCCTCCACCCCGAGACGGAGGGACTCTTCGGCGACGAGCTGATCGCCACGATGAAGCGCGGCGCGTATCTCATCAACACGGCGCGCGCGAAGATCGCCGACCGTGACGCGATCGACCGCGCGCTGCGGAGCGGACAGCTCGCCGGGTACGCGGGCGACGTGTGGTACCCGCAGCCCGCGCCGGCCGACCACCCCTGGCGGACCATGCCGCACCACGGCATGACCCCGCACATCTCGGGCTCCTCGCTCTCGGCGCAGGCGCGGTACGCGGCGGGCACGCGGGAGATCCTGGAGAACTGGTTCGCGGGCACCCCGCTGCGTGACGAGTATCTGATCGTCGACAAGGGTGCGCTGGCCGGGGTGGGGGCGCACTCCTACTCGGTGGCGAAGAGCTGACGTACTCCGTCGCGAGGAGCTGACGGCTACGGTGTCCGGTCACCGCGGCGGGACCCCGGCCCGCCGCGGTTCGCCTCCCGGCGGGGGGCCGTGGCGCTGGTGCGTTTCGGCTCGGCCGGTGGGTGTGTGCGGGGTGTCGGTCGCTTCCGTGGCGTGCGCGCCTGGCGGCGCGGGTGCGGTGTGCGCCTGCGGCGCGGTGCGCGCCTGGCGGCGCGGGGGCCGGTGTGTGGGTGGTGCGGGTGCCGGGGCACTCCGGAGGTACATGTCCGGACGGCATGATTTACGCCGCGTGCGGGTCTCGTTGTCGGGTGCGGCTCGGTGTGCGGCACAAATCACGCTTTAGTGTCCGGACACGCACCTCCTGCGACCCCGTCCCCCTCCCGCCCGTCACCCTCAGCGGGCCGGCGGGGGAGGCGGTCGCCTCCTGCCGGGTTACCTCGGCCACCCGGGCCGCGGAGACGTGCCGGTCCCGCACGGTCGACCGTCGGCATCGACATGAAGCGCCCCGGAGGCGAACCGAGCCCCAAAGACAACCGTCACACTGGTGTTTGTGTCCTCACTTCCTCACCAGGTTCAACTCGGGTCCCCGGCGGGCCATATGGTCGTCTGTGGCGACGACACGCTGGCCCAGCGGCTCGCCGGCGAGTTGCGGGACGTCTACGGCGAGCAGGTCACGCTGGTCGTTCCTCCCGTACGCGCTCACCTTCCGACCGCGCCGCTCGTGGCGCGGGGCAGGGCGTCCGCGTTCATCGGGAGGATGTCCGCGGCGGTGACCCGTACGGCCCCGGACCCGCCCGGACCGGTGGGCGGTGGCGGGAGGGCCGAAGGGCCTCGTGTCGTCGAGGCGTTGGACCTCGACGAGGAGGTTCTCGTGGACGCGGGCGTACGGGAGGCGGCGGCGCTCGCGCTCGTCCATGGGGACGACGAGATCAATATCCGGGCCGCGCTCGCCGCCCGACGGCTCAACCCCCAGCTGCGCCTGGTCATCAGGCTCTACAACCGCAAGCTCGGCCAGCATCTGGAGGCGCTGCTGGACCAGGCCGCCGCGGTCGCCGTGCCCGGTCTCGACACGGCCGCGCTGGACGCGTCCACCACGGTTCTCTCGGACGCGGACACCGCGGCGCCCGCGCTGGCCGCCACCGCCGTCGCGGGCACCAGCAAGGTCGTCAGGGCGGACGGGCTGATGCTCAGGGCCGTGGAGCGCACTCCGCCGGGGCCCGGCGAGGTGGCCGATCCGGGGTTGTGCACCCTCGCCCTGCTCTCCGCCACCACCAACGATCCCGCGGGCGCGGAGGGTTCGGACAACAGCGGTCAGGAGGGCCCGCGGCTGCTGCCCGACGAGGCCAGCGCGGCCGCCGCCACCGGACGGGGCACGGTGGTCCTGGAGGCGGTGTCCCATGTGGGCCCCGACCTGCCGACGGGCCGGCTCGCCGGCCGTGGCGCGCCGCTGGGTTCGCTGTTCTCCCGCCGGGTGCGCTGGTCCTTCGCCGGGATCGCGCTGGCCGTACTCACCCTGGCCGTGGCGTCCTCGGTCCTCACCGGAGCCCATCCGCTGCGCGCGACCTATCTCACGCTGCTCGATCTCTTCGCCATAGGGGATCCGGCGGTCGGCGAGCCGGCTCCGCGTCAGATCCTGCAACTCCTCTCCGGGGCCACGGGACTTCTGCTGCTGCCCGTGGTGATCGCGGCGGTGCTGGAGGCCCTGGGAACGTTCCGTACGGCGTCCGCCCTGCGCCGTCCGCCGCGCGGTATCTCGGGCCATGTGGTGCTGCTCGGGCTCGGCAAGATCGGCAGCCGGGTGCTGGTGCGGCTGCGTGAGCTGGGTATCCCGGTGGTCTGTGTGGAGGAGGACCCCGACGCGCGGGGCATCGCGCTCGCCCGCAGTCTGCGGGTACCGGTCGTCCTCGGTGATGTGACCCAGGAAGGGGTGCTGGAGGCGGCCAAGATCCAGCGGGCGCACGCGCTGTTGGCCCTGACCAGCGCCGACACCACCAATCTCGAAGCCGCGCTGTACGCGCGCTCGGTCGTCCCCGGTCTGCGGGTGGCGCTGCGGGTGTACGACGACGACTTCGCGACCGCCGTCTACCGCACCCTGCGTGCCGCCCATCCCGGCGCCCTCACCCGCAGCCGCAGTGTCTCCACCCTGGCGGCCCCCGCCTTCGCCATCGCCATGATGGGGCGTCAGATCCTGGGCGCCATCCCGGTGGAGCGCAAGGTGCTGCTCGTGGCGGCGATCGATGTGGCGGGCCATCCACGGCTCGAAGGACGCACGGTCGAGGAGGTGTTCCGGCCCGGTGCCTGGCGGATCATCGCGCTGGACACCGCGGAGCCGGGGGACCGGGTGCCCGATCTGGCGGACACCCGTCTCGACCGCGAGGGACGCCGGCCGCAGGGGCTCGTCTGGGATCTGCACCCCGGCTATGTGCTGCACCCACGGGACCGGGTGGTACTGGCGGCCACCCGGCGCGGCCTCGCGGAGCTGCTCGGCCGCCGCCCCGCCCGCCGGCCCCCGGATCCCGGCTAGTGCTGTGGCCGGGGATGCGGGCGGGGCGGGCGGGAACGAGAATGGCCACACACCGGATGAACGAGGAGGCGGCATGAACGCGGAGTCCGCTGCGCGGCCGGAGGAGCACGAGGGCATCACCCCGGACCGGCTGCTGCACACCGCCGGTGCCGAGGTGACGGCGGAAGACCTGGCACTGGCCTCGGGTCGCGATCTCACCCCGGAGAACATCGAGTGGGCCAGGCGCAGGCTGGCCGAGAGGGGCCGCGCGGCCATCGAGGAGCAGCTCCCGTAGCCCCTCGGTCACCGTCCGCGGTCACGGATCGCCGTAGCCGCCACCCCCGAGAAGGGCCGCGTCGAGTCGTCGGCCCCCGGTTCGTCCCAGCGCGTCCCCGCCGCACACCCGCGGCGGGGACGCGCTTCTGTCCGCCCCGCTAGGCCCTGTCCGGCCTGCGCAACCGTAAACTCGCGTCCTCCCGCTGGTCACCGAATTCCCCTACGCTCCCTCTCGGTTGACATGCCCAAGACATGCTCAGCGGGAGGAACAAGGGATATGGCAAAGCTCTTTCGTACCGCGGTCGCGGCCGGTGCCGTGGCCGTGCTCGCTTTCGTCACCACCCCGGCCCAGGCCGCCGACCCCAGCCGGCTTCCGTACCCCTCCACCACCGGGGTCGGGGTCCACAACTCTTATGAGAAGGCCACCTTCCCCTATTTCGCGGACGCCCTGGACTCCGGCGCCGGAATGCTCGAACTCGACCTGTGGACCAATGTGTTCGGCGCCTCCTGGCGCGTCTCGCACAGCAACCCGCTGGGCAATGACAACAACTGTGTGAACGCCACCAACGCCGGCGAGCTGCGCAACAAGGCGCAGAACCGCGATCTGGCCGGCTGCCTGGCCGACATCAAGGTCTGGCACGACGCGAACCCGGGCCACCGGCCCATCGTCCTCAAGCTCGAACTGAAGGACGGCTTCCAGGGGAACGCGGGCCGTGGCCCCGCCGCCCTCGACGCCCTGCTCACCAGCAAGCTCGGTGACGCGCTCTACCGTCCCGCGGATCTGGTGGGCGGTCACAGCGACCTCGACCAGGCCGCCCAGGCCGGTGCCTGGCCCACACGCGCGCAGATGGCCGGGAAGTTCATCGTCGAACTGATCCCCGGCACGGTCGAGGAGCAGAACCCCTTCGACACCCTCTGGACCGACCGGGAGTACGCCACCTATCTGCGTGATCTCAAGGCGGCGGGGCGGCTGCGCGAGGCGGCGGCCTTCCCCGCCGTCCACAACGCGGCGGCCGGCGATCCGCGTACCAGGTACACGGACGCCTCGATCAGGCCCTGGTTCGTCTTCTTCGACGGAGACGCCTCCGCGTTCAGCGGTCTGGACACCTCCTGGTACGCGCAGCGGAACTACTTCCTGCTGATGACGGACGCGCACAACGTGGCGCCCGCCATCGACGGCACCAACCCGACCGAGCAGCAGGCCCGCGACCGGCTGGCCCTGCTCGCCCAGCGGAACGCGAGTCTGATCTCGGCCGACTGGCACGGGCTGAAGCCGGTGCTCTCCTCCGTCGTGGCGCGCGGCGCGGCCCAGTAGTCCCCTCCCACCGACCCCCGCCGCACCGTCCCCATGTCCCACGGCCGGGGCGCCCCGGGGCGCCGTCGGAGTCCCGCTCTCCCGGCGGGGCTCCGACGGCACCCCTCAGCCCCGCTCAGGCTGTTCGGCGTCCTGGCCGTGGGCCGCCAGCACCGTCCCCACGGTGTCCGACTCCTCCGCCGTCTTGTCCTCCCGGAAGCGGACCACCCGCGCGAAGCGCAGCGTCACCCCCGCCGGATAGCGGGACGACCGCTGGAGCCCGTCGTACGCGATCTCGACGACCAGCTCAGGACGTACGGTCACGGTGTAGCCGTCGTCCCGTACGGCCAGCTTCCCGAGGCGCTCGGTCTGCCACTCCAGCATCGCGTCCGTCAGCCCCTTGAAGGTCTTGCCGAGCATCGCGAACGAGCCGTCCTCGCGCCGTGCGCCCAGATGCAGATTGGAGAGTCTGCCGGTGCGCCGCCCATGTCCCCACTCGGCGGCCAGCACCACCAGATCCAGGGTGTGCACCGGCTTCACCTTCAGCCATCCGGCGCCCCGGCGGCCCGCGCTGTACGGGGTGTCGAGCGACTTGACCACCACGCCCTCGTGCCCCCGGGCCAGGGTCTCCCGGAAGAACTCCTCGCCGGAGGCGGCACCGGACGCTCCGCCGGGAGCCTCACCGGACGGCCCGGCGGGCGTGTCGCCGGACGTGCCGCCCGACGACGGGGCGACCACGATCCGCCGTACCCGCATCGGCTCGGGCACCAGCCGCGCCAGCGCCGCGTACCGCTCCGCGCCCGGCAGATCCAGCAGATCCTCGCCGTCGGCCGCGAGGATGTCGAAGAAGACGGGGGAGAGCGGGACCGCCGTCGCCGCGGACCGCACATCGGTACGGGAACTCACCCGGCCGGCGATCTCCTGGAACGGCCGCGGCCTGCCGTCCTCGTCCAGCGCGATCACCTCGCCGTCCAGGACGAAACGGTCGCCGTCGAGCGCGAGCGCCGCCGCCGTCACCTCGGGCAGCCGGTCGGTGATGTCGTCCAGCGTGCGGGTGAAGGTCCGTACCGTCGGTCCCTCCCGGTGCACCTGCACCCGGATCCCGTCCAGTTTCTCCTCGACGGCGGCCCAGGTCCCCAGCCGCCCGACCGCCTCCGTGACGCTCTTGGCGCTCTGCGCGAGCATCGGCAGGACGGGCCGGCCCACGGTCAGCAGGAACTCCTCCAGCACATGCGGTCCTTCGGCCAGCAGCCGCCGCGCCACCTCTTCCAGCGAGCCCGCCAGCATCACCGCCCGCCGCACCACGGCGGCCCCGGCGCCCGAGGTCTCCGCGAGCGCCTCGACCGCGACGGCGTCCAGCGCCCCCTGCCGCAGTTCACCGGAGATCAGCCCGAAGAGGAAGCGCTGCTCCTCCTCCGTGGCCGCGGCGAGCAGCTCCTGGACCAGCCGCCGGCGCTCGCCCTGCGAGCCGGGACCCGCGACCGAGGCGAGAGCGGTGAAGGTGTCATCGACCCCGCGCACGGTCAGGGTGGCCCGGTCCGCGGGCGGGGGCGGATTCCTGAGGGCGTGCCAGCCGACGCCTATACGTCCCTGGGGCAGCCGCCCGGCCAGATACGGAATGACCACGGGCACGTCCTCCGGCCCCGCCGTACGGAACACCCCGGCCAGCAGGGAGATCTTCCGGGATCGCGCCGAGGTCTGGGCGACCTCACGGGAGACATGAGCGAGCGGAGCCAGCATCATGCAGCCATCCTGCTACGCCGGACGCGTGCGCGCGCGTCTGATGGGGGAGGGGATCGAGGGCCGGGCGGGATTTGTTACACAGCACTAGCGTGGTTCTACCCGGCCCGGTGGCCGGACGGCCGGAGCGAGTACACGGCGGGGAGTGCGGAGATGGGCGGGACGGAACCCCGGAGTGCGCGGGACACGAGCGGTGAACGGGATCCCCGGGGCGAGCCGGACCTCGGGGGCGAGTCGGACCTCCGGGGCGGGCCGGATGCCCGAGACGAGTCCGGCCGCCGCCCTGAGTCCGGCCGCCGCCCTGAGTCCGGGCGCCGCCCTGAGTCCGGCCTTCGCGGTGAGTCCGGCGAGCGGTCCGCCGACCCCGGGCTCTTCGGACCCGACTCCATCACCTGGCAGCTCCACAGCGACCCCATGATGTGGATCGCCGGAATCCGCGCCCTCTATCTCCAGGCCCTGCACCCCCGAGCCGTCCGGGGCGTCACCCAGAACAGCGACTTCCGGAAGGACGCCTGGGGCAGGCTGCGTCGTACGGCCCACTTCGTGGGGACCATCAGCTACGGAACCACCGAGGCCGCCGAGCGGGCGGGCGCCCGGGTCCGCCGTATCCACCGGCTCCTCACCGCCACCGATCCCGTCACGGGGGAGCGCTACGGCGTCGACGAACCGGCGCTGCTGCTCTGGGTGCACTGCGCCGAGGTCGACTCGTATCTCCAGGTCCTGCGCCGCTCCGGCATCGCCCTCAGTGACGCGCAGGCCGACCGCTATGTGGCCGAACACCGCGTGGGGGCCCGGCTGGTCGGCCTCGACCCGGGGACGGTCCCCGCCACCACCGCGGAGCTCGCCGACTACTTCGCCGAGGTCCTGCCCGAGCTGGCGTGCGGACCCGAGGCACGGGAGGTCGACGACTTCCTGCGCCGGCCACCGGCCCACCCCCTGCTGGTACCCGCCCGTGAACTGCTCTGGCGCCGGGTGGCCTCGCTCGCCTACCAGGCCCTGCCGCCGTTCGCCCACGCGCTGTACGGCAGGGCGGCCCCCTCACCCCGTACCGTCGGCCACCGGCTCACCGCCACCGGGAAGCTGCTGCGCCGGATCCCGGCGCGGGTGCGCTGGCAGCTTCCGCCGAAGCACATTCTCCGGGCGACGGCGAGGCTCGGCCCCGACACCCGGCCCAGCCCGTACACACTCCAGGGCCGGGCGGCCATACTGGACGGGCCGGGGAGGGCGCAGCGAGGTGACGGGGGCGACAGCACGCGATGGCGGACACCAGGCTGATCCAGGGCCGCTACCGGCTGCTCGATCTGATCGGGCGCGGGGGGATGGGCGAGGTGTGGCGGGCGCGCGACGAGTCGCTCGGCCGGCGGGTCGCGGTCAAGTGCCTCAAGCCGCTGGGGCCGCAGCAGGACTCGTCGCTCACACGGATCATGCGCGAGCGGTTCCGCCGTGAGGCGCGCGTCGCCGCCGCGCTCCAGCACCGCGGTGTCACGGTCGTCCATGACTTCGGCGAGCACGACGGTGTCCTCTATCTCGTCATGGAACTGCTCGAAGGGCGCAACCTCAGCCAGCTGCTGGAGGACAACGAGCAGCGCCCGCTCCCGGTGCCCGATCTCGTCGACATAGCGGAGCAGATCGCGGACGCGCTCGCCTACACCCATGAACAGGGCATCATCCACCGCGACCTGAAGCCCGCCAACATCATGCGGCTCACCGACGGCACGGTGAAGATCTGCGACTTCGGTATCGCGCGCCTCGGCCATGACATCGGTTTCACCTCCCGGCTCACCGGGACGGGCATCGCCATGGGCACCCCGCACTACATGTCCCCCGAGCAGATCGGCGGCGGCCATGTCGACCACCGCAGCGATCTGTACTCGCTGGGGTGTGTGCTGTACGAGATCTCCACCGGCGCCCCGCCGTTCGACCTGGACGACGCCTGGGCGGTGCTGGTCGGCCACCGTGACACGATCCCGAGACCGCCCAGCGGGCACCGCGCGGACCTGCCGGGATTCTTCGACCGGATCGTGCTCGACCTGCTGGCCAAGGCACCGGAGGAGCGGCCCTCGGACGCGGGCGATCTGCGGCGCCGGATCAGCGGCGCACGCTCGGCCCTGGGGCCCGATGCCTTCGCCGCCCACCACAGCAGGCCCGGCCGTCCCGTCCCGACCGGGGCGGACCCGGGGCCCGCGCCGCCCCTCCACGGTCGCCGGGCACCGCTGCCGGACGAGGACCGGCTGCCGTCCTGGACCCGGGGGATGACGACCGGGCACAAGGCGACCGGTGTCTCCGTCCTGCGGTCCACCCCGCCCGACCACACCGCGGGGCTGACGGGCGAGTGGACCACGCCCGCCGACCCGCGCCTGGCCACCGGGGCGTATCCGCACCGGGCCCGGCCCACCCCGTCGCCCGAGCAGCTCGCCGTCCTCGCCAGCCGGCACAACGCCGGTCTGAGCCTGGGCAGGCTGGGCCGCTGGGAGGAGGCGGGCGAGGTGCACCGCGCGGTCGCGGCCGAACGGGAGCACGCCCTCGGCCCCGACCACCCGGACACCCTCGGCAGCCGGTACGAAGTGGGGTTCACCCTCAGCAGGACCGGGCGGACGGCCGACGCGCTGCGCGAGTTCACCCGGGTCGTGGAGGGCCGCGAGCGCGCGCTCGGCCCCGACCATCCGGACACGCTCACCGCCCGCCAGGAGATGGCGTACGTCCTCGGGCAGCTCGGCCGGCACTTCGAGGCGCACCAGGTGTTCGCGGCGGTGCTCGCCTCCCGAGAGCGCACCATGGGTTCCGACCACCCGGACACCCTGCGCTGCCGTCACAACCTGGCGTACAACCTCAGCCGGCTCGGCCGGCTGGAGGACGCCTACCGGCTGGCCCGCGAGGTCGCCGACGCCCGCTCCCGGGTGCTCGGCGCCCACCATCCCGACACGCTGATCACCCGGTACGAAGTGGCCTACACGCTCGGTCTGCTGGGCCGCTGGCCGGAGGCGCTGAGCGCGTACCACGAGGTGGCGACGGCCCGCGCCCAGGCGCTCGGCCCCGACCATCCCGACAGCCTCGCCGCCCGCTACGAGGTCGGTATCAGCCTGGGGCGGCTCGGCCGCAGCGCGGAGGCGCTGGAGCTGTACCGCGCGCTGGTCGCGGACCGTACGCGCGTCCATGGCCCGCAGCATCCGGAGACCCTCCGCGCACGGCACGGCCTCGGGGTCAATCTCGGCAGGCTCGCCCGCTGGGAGGAGGCGCTCGCGGAGTCCCGTGATGTCTGCGCGCTCCGTGAACGGGTCCTCGGCCCCGACCATCCCGACACACTCGTCAGCCGCCGGGAGATCGCCGTCGGCCTGGGCTGGCTGGGCCGCTGGGGCGAGGCCCTGGCCGTCTACCGCCAGGTCGCCGAGACCCGCGACCGGGTGCTGGGCCCGACCCACCCGGACGCCCTGGCCGGCCGCAACGACGAGGCGCACTGTCTGGAGCAGCTCGGCAGGGGAGCGGAGGCGGTGGAGCTGTACCGGCGGGTGGCGGCGCTGCGCCAGGGACACGGCCTCCGGGGCCGCTGAGCCGACGCGGGAGCCGCTGAGCCGACGTCCGGGGCCGGTGGGCCGACGTCCGGGGCCGGCGAGTGGAACGGTGTCCGCGCCCGACGCGTAAAGGAGCCTCGGCCGTCCGCGCGCCCGCCCGCCCGCCGCGTCCGTACCGGCACCGTCTGTCCGGGCCCGTGTACCTGCCGTCCCCTCGGGGCCGCGCCCCTCGGGTCTCCGGTGTATCCCGGGCCACCCCTGGTCCCGGGATCATCCACGTGTTACCAAGAGCCATGCCCGCACATGTCTCGTACGACGCCGTCATCGTCGGCGGCGGCCACAACGGTCTGGTCGCCGCCGCCTATCTCGCCCGCGCGGGCCGCTCCGTCCTCGTACTGGAGCGGCTCGGGAACACCGGGGGCGCGGCCGTCTCCAGCCGTCCCTTCGCCGGGGTGGACGCCCGGCTCTCCCGCTACTCGTACCTGGTCTCGCTGCTGCCGCGGAAGATCGTGCGGGAGCTGGGACTCCGCTTCGCGGTGCGCAAGCGGACCGTCTCCTCGTACACCCCGCTGGCCGACGGGGGACTGCTGGTCGGCGAGGGACGCACCCGCGCCTCCTTCGCCGCGCTGACCGGCGGCGAGCGCGAGTACGCGGCCTGGCGGGAGTTCTACGCGATGACGGGACGGGTCGCCGAGCGGGTCTTCCCCACCCTCACCGAGCCGCTGCCCCCGCGTGAGGAACTGCGGGCGCGCGTCGACGACACGACCGCCTGGCGGACACTCTTCGAGGAGCCGATCGGTGCCGCCGTCGAGGAGCGGTTCGACCACGATCTGGTCCGGGGAGTGGTGCTCACCGACGCCCTGATCGGCACCTTCGCCGACGCCCACGACCCGTCACTCGTCCAGAACCGCTGCTTCCTCTACCACGTGATCGGCGGCGGCACCGGGGACTGGGACGTGCCGGTCGGCGGGATGGGAGCGCTCACCGACGCCCTGGCGGACGCCGCCCGGTCGGCCGGAGCCGAGATCGTCACCGGGCACGAGGCGACCCGGATCGTCACCGACGGGACCGCCGCCGAGGTCGCCTTCCGCGCAGGGGAGAGCGAGGGTACGGTGACGGCCCGTCAGGTCCTGGTGAACGCGTCCCCCCAGGCCCTCGCCGCGCTCCTCGGCGAGGAACCGCCCGCCGCCGCCGAGGGCGCCCAGCTCAAGGTCAATATGCTGCTGCGCAGACTGCCACGGCTGCGCGACACGTCCGTCGACCCGCGCGAGGCCTTCGCCGGTACCTTCCATATCGCCGAAGGCTACGAAGAGTTGGCGACGGCGTACGAGGAGGCGGCGGCCGGCCGCCTGCCGAGCGCGCCGCCGTCCGAGATCTACTGCCACTCCCTCACCGACCCGTCGATCCTCGGCCCGGGACTCGCCGCCGAGGGGTACCAGACACTCACCCTGTTCGGACTGCACACCCCCGCCCGGCTGTTCGCCGCGGACAACGACGCCGTACGCGCGGAGCTGCTCGCCGCGACCCTCGCGCAGCTCGACGAACGGCTCGCGGAGCCGATCGCCGACTGTCTCGCGGTGGACGAGAACGGCCGCCCCTGTATCGAGGCGAAGACCCCGCTCGACCTCGAACGCGAACTGCGGCTGCCCGGCGGCCATATCTTCCACCGGGATCTGTCCTTCCCGTACGCCACGGAGGAGACGGGCCGCTGGGGTGTGGAGACGGCGCACGCGAATGTGCTGCTGTGCGGCGCGGGCGCCGTACGGGGCGGCGGGGTGAGCGGTGTGCCCGGCCACAACGCGGCGATGGCGGCCCTGGGCCGGTGACCCCGGGCCATGACCAGGGGCGGTGACCACGGGTGACGGCGGGGCACGGCCGGGGACAGAGGGAGGGGCGGGCGCGGGTCAGTCCTCGGACGCCACCCAGCCGGCCGCCGCGATACGGGCCGCGTCCTTCGGCCGTGCCTCGTCGAAGACCGTACGGCCGCCGTCCTCGACCCGCAGACCGTCCACGTACACGCCCCGTCCGGTGTACAGCCGGTCCGTCGTGTACCGCCAGCGCAGCCGTACCTCCGTACCGCGCCAGGCCGCGAGATCGGCGGTCAGCCGGTGCCAGACCCGGCCCGACCAGCCCGTGGCCGAGCCGGTGGGATGGGCCAGCGGCTCCTGTCCCGTCCGTACGGTCGTGAAGGGCACCGGCCGCCAGCTCGCGCCGCCGTCCGCCGACGCCTCCAGGAACAGCGCGTCGGAGCCAGGTTCGGTGTCCCACCACAGGGAGCAGCGCAGCCGTGCCTGCCCGGACCCGGGTGTGAGCGGGGGCAGGGCCAGCGTGGCGGCGGTGGCGCTCGCCATGCCCGAGAACCAGGCCGTACGGCCCCTCTCCGGCCGGACCGCGACGGCCCTGGCCATCCGGTCGGCGGTCGCGACCCGCGGCGCGCTCCCGGAGCGCCAGCTTCTGACGGGATGGACGGAGTTGCCGAGGACGATCAGGAACGAGTCGGTGGTCGGGTCGAGGACGAGACTCGTCCCGGTGAAGCCGGTGTGGCCCGCCGTGCCCGGCGTCGCCATGGCCCCCATGTACCAGTGCTGGTACAGCTCGAAGCCCAGGCCGTGGGCGTCCCCGGGGAAGCCGGTGTTGAAGTCCGTGAACATCAGCTCCACGGACTCCGGGCGCAGGATCCTCGCGCGGCCGTAGGCGCCGCCGTTGAGGAGCGTACGGGCGAGGACCGCCAGGTCCCAGGCGCAGGAGAAGACACCGGCGTGCCCCGCGACCCCGCCCAGGGCGTACGCGTTCTCGTCGTGCACCTCGCCCCACACCAGACCGCGGTCCAGCCCGGACCACGGCTGCCGCGCGTCCTCGGTGGCGGCGATCTTCGGTTTCCAGGACGCGGGCGGGTTGTAGCGGGTGCGGTGCATCCCGAGGGGAGCGGTGATCTCGTCGTGGAGCAGCGCGTCCAGCCGCCGCCCGCCGATCCGCTCCAGGATGAGCTGGAGCGAGATCAGATTGAGGTCCGAGTAGAGATAGACCGTGCCGGGCGGATTGAGCGGGGCCTCGTTCCAGAGCAGCTCCAGCTTGCCCTCGTAGGTCGGCGCCGGGTAGAGCGGGACCCAGGCGCGGAAGCCGGAGGTGTGCGTCAGAAGCTGACGCACCGTGATGTCCTCCTTGCCCGCCCGGCCGAACTCCGGCAGATACGCCGTGACCCTCTCCTCCAGCTCCAGCTCTCCGCGCTCGATCCGCCGGACGGCGAGAATCGAGGTGAACAGCTTGGAGACGGAGGCCAGGTCGAAGACGGTGTCCTCGGCCATCGGGATCTGCCGCTCGGCGGGGAACTCGACTCCGGTACCGGTCCTCTCGTCGTACGCCGCGTACCGCACGGCCTTGCCGATCGGCCGGTGCAGGGCCACCGTCCCGCCCCGGCCGGCGAGCAGCACGGCGCCCGCGTACCAGGGGTGGACGGGGGACGGGCCCAGAAAGGCCTCCGCGTCGGTGACCAGCCGCTCCAGCTCGCCGGGGAGCAGACCGGCCCGCTCGGCCGAGCCGCGCCGCAGCGTGCTGTGCCCGGAGCCGGGCCCGTGGCCCGTACCGCCCGTGGCCCCCGCGCCGCCACCCGGTCCGCCCGCCGCCGCGCGGGCCGCGCTCTCGGCGAACGGGATCGGCGCCAGCGCGAGCGCCCCGCCCAGGGCCAGCACCCCGCCGCCCAGCCCGCGCCGGCTGATCCCGTCGCCCGTACCGTCCTGTGCCATCAGGAAGCCTCCCCTGAAAGTATCTTTCGGGATCTCGATCGACTTCTGAAACTTTCTTGCGGGACCTGTGGGCTGTCAACCCTTCCGTCCCGTGCGGCCCCGACACCACGCGGGCCCCGATACCACGCCGGAACTGACACCGCATCACCGGGAGCGGTCCGCGGACGCCGTCCGGCGCAGCCCACCGCGCGTACCTCCGGTGGCTCTGGCAGCGTGAGGCGCATGACCGTGAGGCGCACGACGACGAGCAACGCCATCAGGTCACTGGCGTCCCGGTGGACCGTGGCGGTGCCTCTGCTCGCCGTGGTCGCCCTCGTACTGAGCTGGGGACGCTCCCTGCCCGGCTTCGCGGTCGCCCTGGTCGCCCTCTGTCTCGCGGGCGCGGTGCTCGCGGCCGTACACCACGCCGAGGTCGTCGCGTACCGGGTGGGGGAACCGTTCGGCTCGCTCGTACTGGCCGTCGCCGTCACCGTCATCGAAGTGGCGCTCATCGTCACCCTGATGATCGACGGCGGCGCCAAGTCGGCCACACTCGCCCGGGACACCGTCTTCGCCGCCGTCATGATCACCTGCAACGGCATCCTGGGGCTCTGTCTGCTGGTCGGGGCGCTCCGCAGCAGAATCGCCGTGTTCAACCCCGAGGGCACGGGCGCCGCGCTGGCCACCGTCGCCACCCTGGCGACCCTCACCCTGGTGCTCCCCACCTTCACCACCAGCCGGCCGGGGCGTCAGTTCTCGTCGGCGCAGCTCGGCTTCGCCGCCGTCGCGTCGCTGATCCTGTACGGCCTGTTCGTCGCCGTACAGACGGTGCGCCACCGCGAGTACTTCCTGCCCGTCACCCAGGAGGGTGAGGTACGTGAGGAGGAGTCGCACGCGGCGCTGCCCAGCCGCCGGGCGACCGGGCTCAGTCTGGTGCTGCTCGTCGTGGCGCTGATCGCCGTCGTCGGTGACGCGAAGGCGGTGTCGCCCACCATCGAGTCGGGAGTGGAGTCGGCCGGGCTGCCCCAGGCGGTGGTCGGTGTCGTCATCGCCCTGCTGGTGCTGCTGCCGGAGACCCTCGCCGCCGTACGCGCGGCCCGCCGCGAGCGGGTGCAGACGAGTCTCAATCTCGCGCTCGGCTCCGCGATAGCCAGCATCGGGCTGACGATCCCCGCCATCGCCCTCGCCACCATCTGGCTGAGCGGACCGCTGGTCCTCGGACTGGACGCCACCCATATGGTGCTGCTCGCGCTGACCGTGGTGGTGGGCGCGCTGACCGTCGCGCCGGGACGTGCCACCCTGCTCCAGGGCGGGGTCCATCTCGGCATCTTCACCGCGTTCGTCTTCCTCGCCATCAGCCCCTGACGCGACAGGGGGATTGACCCCTCCGGCGGCGCCCGCCGAGGATCACGCCATGACCGCCGAGGACCGCACCTTCCCGGAACCGCCCGACACACCCTCCGACGGACCGCGCGGCGGCTCGTTCGACGATCTGCTCGACCGCACCGTCGACGGTGTCGTACGGCGCACGGCGCGACGGGTGCCGGGCCGGGTGGCCGTACGGTACGCGGACCGGGTGTGGACATACGCGGAGCTGGACGCCGCCGTCTCCACCGCCGCCGCCGTGCTCACCGGACACGGGCTGGCGCACGGCGACCGGGTCGCCGCCTACGGCCACAACTCCGACGTGTATCTGATCGCCTTCCTCGCCTGCGCACGGGCCGGATTCGTCCATGTACCGGTCAATCAGCATCTCGACGGCGACGACCTCGCCTATCTGCTGGAGCAGTCGGGCAGCGCGCTCGTACTCACCGACCCCTCACTCGCCGGCCGGATCCCGGCGGGCGTCCCCGTCCGCGCCCTGCGCGACACCGGGGACTCACTGCTCACCGCGCTGGACACACCGCGGCCGTACGAGCGCGACGGCGACCCGGACGATCTGGTGCAGCTTCTCTACACCTCCGGTACCACGGCCCTGCCCAAGGGCGCGATGATGACGCACCGCGCCCTGGTCCACGAGTACGTCAGCGCCCTCACCGCCCTCGATCTGCGCGAGAGCGACCGGCCCGTCCACGCGCTGCCGCTGTACCACTCGGCCCAGACCCATGTGTTCCTGCTGCCGTATCTCGCGGCCGGCGCCGAGAACACGATCCTGGACGGACCGGACCCGGTGACGGTGTTCGACCTCGTCACGGAAGGCCGCGCGGACACCCTCTTCGCGCCGCCCACGGTATGGATCGGGCTCGCCGGCCACCCGGAGTTCGCCGAGCGGGATCTGACCGCGCTGCGCAAGGCGTACTACGGCGCCTCGATCATGCCCGTGCCCGTACTGGAACGGCTGCGCGAGCGGCTCCCGGCGCTCGCGTTCTACAACTGCTTCGGACAGAGCGAGATCGGCCCGCTCGCCACCGTCCTCGGACCCGGTGAGCACGAGGGCAGGATGGACTCCTGCGGCAGGCCCGTCCGCTTCGTGACGGCGCGGGTCGTGGACGAGCACGGCGAGGAGGTGCCCGACGGCACGCCCGGTGAGGTCGTCTACCGGTCTCCGCAGCTCTGCTCGGGGTACTGGGAGAAGCCGGAGGAGACGGCGGAGGCGTTCCGCGACGGCTGGTTCCGCTCGGGCGACCTGGTGGTCCGGGACGCCGAGGGCTACTACACGGTGGTCGACCGGGTGAAGGACGTCATCAACTCCGGTGGTGTGCTGGTCGCTTCCCGGCAGGTCGAGGACGTCCTCTACACCCATCCGGCCGTCGCGGAGACCGCCGTCATCGGACTGCCGGACGAACGCTGGATCGAGGCCGTCACCGCCGTCGTCGTCCTGAAGGGCGAGACCACCGAGGCCGAACTCCTCGCCCACGCACGGCAGAAGCTCGCGGGCTTCAAGGCCCCGAAGCGGATCCTGTTCGTGGAGGCGCTCCCGCGCAACGCCAGCGGGAAGATCCTCAAGCGTGAGCTGAGGGAGCGCTTCAGCGCGCCCTGAGCCCCGGCCGACGGCGCGTCCCTAGGCTCGGGGGCTCCGACCGCTGAGAGGCCCTGATGCGTTTCATGCCGTCCGTATGCCGACCCGTGCGCCGTCCTGTACGCCGCTCTGTACACCGTCCGCTCGCCCTGACCGCCGCCGCCCTCCTGCTGGCGGGAACGGGCCCCGTCACCGACGTCGGGGCCGCCACGGCCGTCCCGGTGGCCGCCGCCCGGCGCGCGGGGCCGCCGTCCACGCGCCTTCCGCCGGTCGTCGAGCTGTCCGCGCGGCGCCTCGCCACCGCCCGTCCGGTCGCGGCGGCGAAATGGCGGACCGGCGGCCCCGTGGACGATCCCGTCCGTGAGCGGCAGGTCCTCGACACGGTCGCACGGCAGGCCCGGGAAAGGGGAGTTGAGCCGGCGGTGGCCCTGCGGATCTTCCGCGACCAGATCGAGGCCAACAAGGACATCCAGCGAGCCCTGCTCCGCCGCTGGGAGACGGACGTCCCGGGAGCGCCGTCCGCGCGGCCGGATCTCACCGATCTCACCGGGGCACGCGCGGATCTCACCGAGGCGCGGGCGGAGATCAACCGGGTCAACGACGCGCTCGTACGGGCGATCGCGGGCTCCGCCCGGGACCGTGCCGCACCGTACTGCGGTGGCGTGCTGCTCGCCTCCGTCCTGCGGGTACGCGCCGAACGGCGGCTGGACGGCCCGTACACGGCGGCGCTGAGCCGCTCCCTGCGGTCCGTCTGCCCGTCATGACCGGGCGGCCCCGCCATGGCCCGCGCGCTCCCGGGTCCTTCCGTCGTGGCCTGTCGAGGACCGACGGCGGTCGATAGGCTGGCCCGGGACGACGCAGCGGGAGGAGCAGGACGTGGCCGAGAGCATCACCACCCACAAGCCGCTTTCGGGCTGGGACAAGCCGGAGCTCGATCTGAGCAACGCGGACTGGCAGTCGAGCAGCCAAGGCACGGGTGATGTCCAGATCGCCTTCGTCGAGGGCTTTATCGCCATGCGTAACAGCGGGCGGCCCGAGAGCCCTTCGCTGATCTTCAGCCCGGCCGAGTGGCGGGCCTTCGTGATCAACGCGCGTGAGGGGGAGTTCGACCTCACCTGACCGTGCGGCCCGGCCGCGCGCGAGCCGCCGCGCGGCGCGGGACGGCTCAGGGAAGCCGACCGGCCCCGGGAAGCCGACCGGCCCCGGGGCAGACCGGCTTCCCAGGCCCGGGACCGGAGGGTTTCCCCGGCGCTCTCTTCCGGACTCTCCACCGTGGTGCGGTGGTTGAGCCCGGGTACGACGGAGGGCCGCCGGGTCCTCCCCGCGTCGCCGACGCGTTCGCCCATGGCTGACGGCCCCATGTGTCCGGCCCCGCTCGGGGTGTCATGGTCGCCACAGCCGTACCATCCCGCCCCATCCGCCCCATCCGCCCCACCCGTAACGATGTGCGGAAACCTGGCGGAAACCCGGCGGCGGCGGAGGCGGCAGAACACGCTCATGGATGGTTTCGCATACCCCCATAAAAGGGTTCACCCGGCTCCGGAGTAGTGGCGCGAACACGTACCATGGTGGGATGTCCTTCCTCCGCCGCCGCAGCGCCGCCACACCCGCGGGTCCGGACTTCGACGTCCTGGCCATGGACCCGGGTGACTGGCCCGGAAACCTGGGCGCCGGTCTGCTGCCCGCCCCCGACGGCAGTTGCCAGGGTGTCTTCCTCCGGTACGACCTCTTCGGCGGCCGTGGCCCCGCGATGATCATCGGAAATCTGCCCGAGGGCTCACCGGCCCGCGAGCTGGTGGACGGACAGATCCCGTTCGAGGTGGCACAGCTCCTGCTGGCGCTGGAGAACGAGGAGCCCGTCGAGGTCATCGGCACCGAGGACATCCCGGTGATGCAGGGCGACAATCTGCTGATCGTCCGCCGTCTCAAGCTCTCCGAGGGCCGGATCTCCTGTGTGCAGTTCGACCGCAGTGACCATGTCCTGGTCACCATCGCGAGCTGGGACCGGCCGATCACGGACGATCTCTACGCGCTGCTGAAGCCGCTGCCCGCGGAGCTGTTCCAGCAGGGCTGAGCCGGGCACGGGCGCGAGTCACGGCGGAGCGCCGGTCCGGCGGACCGGATCGCACGGAGCCGGCAGGACCGCGCGGAGCTGATCGGGCGGATACGAGAGGGCGTGCCGGGGGTGGATCACCCCTGGCCGCCGATCACCTGTGGGCCGACCCCGTGTGAAGCGAATTTGTCATGTGTATTGCCAATTCAGTCATCGGACTTTTACGGTGCTGGCCATGACGCCTGGGATCAGCCGTAGAACCACGATCAAGTCCGCAGTGGGTGTAACCAGCGCCTTGACACTGGGAGTTCCGGCCCTGTCAGGAACCGCAGCCGCCCACTCCTCCGATGATTTCACGTTGTGGTACCAAACGCCCGCCACCGACTGGGAGCGTGAATCGCTGCCCATCGGGAGCGGAGCGCTCGGCGCGAGTGTGTTCGGCACGCTCGCCACCGAGCGGCTCACGCTCAACGAGAAGACCCTGTGGACCGGCGGTCCCGGAGATCAGGGGGGCTACGACCACGGCAACTGGACCGAGCCCCGCCCCGGCGCGCTCGCCTCCGTCCAGCAGCGCCTGGACACCGAGGGCAAGCTCACCCCGGAGACGGTCGCCGCCGAACTCGGCCAGCCCAAGCACGGTTTCGGCGCCTACCAGGTCCTCGGCGAGCTGCAGCTGGACGTACCGGGCGCGCCGACGGCCCCCGACGCCTCCTACCGTCGCTCGCTCGATCTCGGCACCGCCCTCGCCGCCGTCTCGTACACCCATGAAGGCGTCACGTATACAAGGGAGTTCTTCGCTTCCTACCCGGGCAAGGTGATCGCCGGCCGGTTCTCCGCCGACCGGCCGGGAAAGACCGGCTTCACCCTGCGCTACACCTCGCCCCGCGAGGACTTCACGGCCACCGCGAGCGGTGACCGGCTCACCGTGCGGGGCGCGCTCCAGGAGAACGGGCTGCGGTTCGAGACCCAGATCCGGGTCCGTACCGACGGCGGCCGGGTCACCGCGGGCGCGGACGGCACCCTCACGGTCAGCGGCGCCGACAGCGCGTGGTTCGTCCTCGCCGCCGGCACCGACTACGCCGACACCTATCCGCGGTACCGGGGCGCCGACCCGCACACGGCCGTCACCAGGGCGGTCGACGCCGCCGCCCGCCGCTCGTACGGCGCCCTGCGCGCCGACCATGTGAGCGACCACCGGGAGCTCTTCGACCGGGTCTCGCTCGACATCGGCCAGCAGCTCCCGGATCTGCCCACCGACCAGTTGCTGACGGGGTACACCGGGGGTGCCGGCGCCGCCGACCGGGCACTCGAAGCGCTCTTCTTCCAGTACGGCCGCTATCTGCTGATCGCCTCCTCACGCCCCGGCTCGCTGCCCGCGAACCTCCAGGGCGTCTGGAACAACGTCACCAATCCGCCCTGGTCGGCGGACTACCACGTCAATATCAATCTCCAGATGAACTACTGGCTCGCCGAGGTCACCAATCTCGCCGAGACCACCGCTCCCTACGACCGCTATGTCGAGGCGATGCGGGCCCCCGGCCGGGTGAGCGCGCGGGAGATCTTCGGCTCGGGGGGCTGGGTCGTACAGAACGAGACCAACCCGTACGGCTTCACCGGGGTCCACAACTGGGCCACCTCCTTCTGGTTCCCGGAGGCGGCCGCCTGGCTCACCCAGCAGCTCTACGACCACTACCGGTTCAACGGCTCCACCAGCTATCTGCGCTCCACCGCCTATCCGGTGATGAAGGAGGCGGCGGAGTTCTGGCTCGCCAATCTCCGGACCGACCCGAGGGACGGCACGCTCGTCGTCACACCCAGCTACTCGCCGGAGCACGGCGACTTCACGGTGGGCGCGGCGATGTCGCAGCAGATCGTCTTCGATCTGTTCACCAACACCCTTGAGGCGGCACGGACCCTGGGGGACTCCCGGGCCTTCCGCACCCGGCTGGAGACCGTCCTCGGACAGCTCGACCCCGGACTGCGTATCGGCTCCTGGGGACAGCTCCAGGAGTGGAAGACCGACCTCGACAGCCGGACGGACGACCACCGGCATGTCTCGCACCTGTACGCCCTGCACCCGGGCCGGCAGATCGAGGCGGGCGGCGAGTGGGCGGAGGCCGCCAAGGTCTCGCTGACCGCGCGCGGCGACGGCGGTACCGGCTGGAGCAAGGCGTGGAAGATCAACTTCTGGGCGCGGCTGCGGGACGGCGACCACGCCCACAAGATGCTCTCCGAGCAGCTCAAGAGCTCCACCCTGCCCAACCTCTGGGACACGCACCCGCCGTTCCAGATCGACGGCAACTTCGGCGCCACCTCCGGGGTCGCCGAGATGCTGGTGCAGAGCCAGCACGGACCGATCGAGGTGCTGCCCGCCCTGCCCGCCTCCTGGCCCGCCGGCCGGGTGACGGGGCTGCGGGCGCGCGGCGGCGCCGAGCTCGACATCGAGTGGTCCGGCGGCCGGGCGACCCGGATCACCCTGCGGGCGAGCCGTACGACCGAGCTGACGCTGCGCAGCACCCTGTTCACGGGCGGAGAACGCACATTCCGGGCCGTCGCCGGAAAGACCTACGTCTTCCGGGGAGCCTAGGCGCGGACACCGGACACCGGACACCGGACACAGGACACCAGGCACGGGGCAGGCCGCCCGAGCTCCGGACCCGGTGACCCCGGTGACCCCGATAACCCCCGTGGCGCCTCTGTCCCAGGCGCCACGGGTCCCATGGGCCCCGTCCGGCACACCGCCGGACGGGGCCGTGCGCCGTCCGGCCGGTGTCCCGCGCGGAACCGGGGTCCGCACCTCGCGCGGAACCGGACCGTATCCCGCACGATGGATATACGCCGGGGGCCCGCCGGCACGTGGCTGTCCGCCCGCTGCCGGACCTTCATCGAGCGAAGGGACAGCATGGACAACAACGGTCTGACGCCGGAGGTCCTGCGCGAGCTGCGCCGCCCGCGCCCGTACCCGGCCATGTCCCTCACCATGCCCACCAACCGGCGCGATCCCCGCGCCGAGGCGGACGCCGTACGGCTGCGCAATCTCCTCGCCGAGGCGGGACACCGCATCGAGTCCGACCCGGACATGGACAAGCGGGCACGTGTCGCGGTCAGGGCACAGCTCGACCGGGCCGTCGCCGAGGTCGATCTGAGCCATACGCTCGACGGGCTGCTGCTCCTCGCGGACAGCCAGGAGCACCGGATCTGGTATCTGCCGCGTGACGTGCCCGAGCGTGTCGTCCTCAGCGACAGCTATCTCACCCGGAATCTGGTGGCCGCCACCGCGCAGTCGCGGCCGTACTGGGTGCTGGGGGTCGCGGCCGACCGCGCGACGCTGTGGAGCGGCTCCGGCGAGTCGCTGCGGGAACACCGCGCGGACGGATTCCCCATGGTGGCGCCCGAGGAGAGCTGGGACGTCGAACGCGAGGAGCGGATCGGCGACACACCGAGCACCTTCACCGACGAGGAGACCCGCAAGTTCCTGAGATCCGTGGACGAGACCGTGGGCGCGGTCCTGGCCCGCAGGCCGAGACCGCTGCATCTCGTGGGTCTCGCCCCCGCGCTCGCCCTGCTGGAGGAGGCGGGCAACGCCACCCGCTCGGCCGTCGGCAGACTGGTCAAGGGCGGTCTGGTGGACGGGCCGGCGCCGGTGCTGCTCAAGGAACTCCAGCCGGTGACAGAGGAGTACGCGCGGCGTGAGAAGGAGGAGGTGCTGACCCGGCTGGACGAGGCCAGGGGGCGGCGCATCTTCGCCGCGGGACTCGACGAGGTCTGGGAGTCGGTGCGGGAGAAGCGGGCCGAACTGGTCGCTCTCGAAGAGCACTACCGCCGTACGGCCAGGGTCCGGGACGGCCATCTCATGCCCCTCGACGACGCGCCCGCGTCCGTGGCCGCCGGGCACAACGACGTACGCGACGACATCGTCGACGAACTGGTGGAGACGGCGCTGGACGGCGGAGCCGAGGTGGTGTTCCTGCCGGACGGCACACTCGCCGCGCACGACAGGATCGCCGCCGTCCTGCGCTTCTGACCCCGGGCCCGGCGAGATCCGGACGAGAGTCCTGGACGAGGACGAGGACGAGAGGTCCTGGACGAGAGGTCCTGGCGGTGGACACGGGGCATACGCGGACGGCGGGTGTCATCGGCCCCTCCGTGGCCGACGACACCCGCCGTGTCCCCCGTCCTGTCCGCCGGGTCAGCGGCGCACGGGCAGCACCTCGACGTCGGACGCCTTCACATAGCCGACCCGGTGTCCGTACTGGATCTCGTAGTACCTCTCCTGGCCCCGCACCACCCGGTGCCCGCTGGTGTCGAACGCCGGCGCGTAGTAATACTCGCCCGGCGCGCTGTCACCCACGACATACCGCTGTCCCGCGAGCACCTTGTACGGCAGCGCGGAGACGGTCTGGACCGGCACCTCCGCCGGATACGCCGAAGCCTCCGGATAGGCCCGCCCGTACACCGGCACCTCGGCCACCCCGGCCTTCGGCGTCAGCACCGAGGCCTTGGCGCCCACCGCCGTCGGCCCCGTACGCGGATTGTGGAACCACGCCTTCTGGCCCAGGTACCAGATCGCCGTCCAGTCGCCCTGGCGCCCGGCGACCGCGTACTGCTGGCCGGTCGTGGCTCTGGCCCCCAGATCGTTGACATCGGTGGTGGTGTCCTCGCCGCCGGGGCGCAGCCCGATGTCCTTCACCAGCGCGGCGCCCGCGTCCGGCGCGGTGTACAGCCGTACGGCGCCCGAGCCGTGCGGGGCACAGGCCTCGCCGGGCTGCTCGCATCCGGTGTAGACCGGCTTGTTCGACGCGTAGTCGGGCCGGATCGTCACCACATCGGCGTTCGCGCCAGCGGTCGCCTCGAACGGCTTGCCGAGCAGCTGGAAGTAGTGCGCCCAGTCCCAGTAGGGGCCGGGGTCCGTGTGCATGTCGGGGATCAGCGGGGTGGTGGTGCCCGGCACGGTGTCATGACCCAGGATGTGCTGCCGGTTCAGCGGGACGTCGAACCTCTCCGCCAGATACTTCACCAGCCGTGCCGAGGTGCGGTACATCGACTCCGTGTACCAGGCGTCCGGCGCGGCGAGAAAGCCCTCGTGCTCCAGCCCCACCGACTTGGCGTTGATGTACCAGTTGCCGGCGTGCCAGGCCACGTCCTTGGTCGCCACATGCTGGGCGATATGCCCGTCGGACGAGCGCAGTGTGTAGTTCCACGACACATAGTCCGGGTTCTGGATGAGCTTGAGTGTGGTGTCCCAGGAGCCCTCGGTGTCATGGATGACGATGTAGTCGATCGACTGGGACGCCGGCCGGTCGGCCTTGTCGTGGTTGCCGTAGTCCTTGTCGCCGAACTCCGCGTACGCCGCCGGCAGCCACTCGCAGGCGACCGTCCTCGGACACTCGGTCCGGTCCGTCGGTACGGTACGCAGTCCGAGCCGCGCGGTCTGCGAGGTGTCGGGCGAGACCGCCGGGACCGCGCGCAGCACCACCCGCTGGCCGCTGTCCGTCGTACGGCGCTCGCCGCCCCTGATCACCGCGTACACATCGTCGGCGTAGGCGCTGGCGGTCGCCGAGTCGTCCGCTCCGGAGAAACGGGCGACCGCGCCGTACCAGTCGGCGGGATCGCCGCTCAGCGGCTCGCCCAGGTCCCGCTGGGCCGCGGCCAGCAGCGCGGCGCCGCCCCGGACATTGGCGGCCGGGCTCTCCCGCAGCGCCTCGGCGGACAGCCCGGTCAGGGTGGCGGCGCGGTCCAGGGTGCGCAGCCGCGCGGGCAGTTCGGACATCTCGGGCGGCGCCGTCGCCGCGGCGGACCGTACCGCCCCGGCCGTCCGCGCCGGACGGGAGGTGTCACCGCGCGCGTCCTCCGCGCCCTCCGAGTGGTGCTGTGTGCCGGCGAGCGCGGCCCTGGCGTCGGTCAGATGCATCGGGCCGTAGCCGCCGGTGACGCTGGGAGCCCCGCTGTGCGCGTCCCAGCGCGACTGGAGATACGCGACCCCGAGCAGCACGCTCTGCGGCACCCCGTAGTGCTCGGAGGCCTCGGCGAACTCCTGCTGGAGCGTATCGGCGCGGGGTTGTTCCGCGGTGGCGGAGGGCGCGGCCGAGACCAGGGGCAGCAGCAGCGCGGCGGATGCCACGGCGCCCCCCGCCCTCAGCGCACGCCCACGACGGGCTCTCGGATGTGGGGGGACGGAACCTTGCAACGCAGCCTCCAGTGACGGGTGATACGCGAGGGGTCTGCCGGGCGGGGCCGACTACAGAGGTATCGGCTCCCGGACGATCCGTCAATCATCCGCCACAGGGGCGATTTCCCACGTCAGCGCGGGTTTCGTGGAGTTTCGCGACGGTGGTGTCCCCGCCTGCGGCGCGTCAGTGGAGTGAACCAATGAAAGAACAAGGCCCGCCGTCCGGGGGGCGGTTCACGGCCCGGCGGGCGGAGTGCGGCGGCCGTCGAGGAGCGGCGCCGTCCCGTGGCGAGGAGCGTCGGCGCACCACGCGCCCCGTGTGCCGGCACGGGGCACGCGACGTGGTTCTCTTCCTCCGGTCGGTGGAACGGGTCAGCGGGTGCCGACCGCGGCGCGCACCGCCCGCCGCGCCATCGCGCAGTCGTCGTGGAGCCGGCGCAGCAGCAGCCGCTGCTCCTCGCCGGTGGACGGACCGCTCCGCGCGGAGGCGGAGGCTCCCGGAGCGGACGGCGACGAGGCCGGGCCCGCGCCGGACTCCGGCGCCTCGTGCATCGCGCGCTGCACCGCCGTCTCGTACATCCGGATCTCCCGGGTCAGTACGAGCATCAGATTGACCAGGAACGCGTCCCGCTCGGCGGGGCCCCTGACCTGGGCGAGCTGGCTGATCTGGCGGCGTGCCGCGGGAGCGTCCCCGAGCACCGCCCACAGCGTCGCCAGGTCGTATCCGGGCAGATACCAGCCCGCGTGTTCCCAGTCGACGAGCACCGGGCCCGCCGGTGACAGCAGGATGTTGGAGAGCAGGGCGTCACCGTGACAGAACTGGCCCATGCCCTGGCGGCCCGCCGCCAGACCGTGCAGCAGCTTCTGGAGGTCCCCCAGATCGCGGTCGGTGAACAGCCCCAGTTCGTGGTAGCGGGCGATCCGTGACGCGTAGTCGAGAGGCGCGTCGAAGAGTCCGGCCGGTGGCCGCCAGGTGTTGATCCGGGCGATCGCGCCGAGCGCGGCCCGTACATCCGCCCTCGGCGGCGCCTCCGCCGGATGGCGGGTCAGCGCCGCGGCCCGGCCGGGCATCCGCTCGATCACCAGCGTGCAGTTGTCCGGGTCCGCGGCGACGAGCCGGGGCACCCGCACCGGTGGCCGGTGCCGTACGAAGGAACGGTAAGCGGCTATTTCGTGCCGGAACCGTTCGGTCCATACCGGCGAGTGGTCCAGTAAACACTTGGCGACCGCGGTGGTACGCCCGGTGGTTCCGACGAGCAGTACGGAGCGGCCGCTGCGGCGCAGTACCTGTACCGGCTTGAACTCCGGACAGATCCGGTGCACCGATGCGATGGCCATCCGCAACTGCGCGCCCTGGGGGCCGGACAAGTCGAGTCTCCCGCTGAGCGGTTGGGTGACGGCCCCCGTCCTGATCCGAGTCCGCCCGACATGGGTGGGGTCGAGATACGGTCCGCTCCCGGGCACGACCGTACGCTGCGACCGGGGCGGGGCGGACACGGAGGCCGATGCTGTGTACATGGGCGATACAGATCCCTTCGTGTGCCGGCGAGTTGCGTGCGCCGTCCCGCCCCGGCGGCCCTTCGGCACCCTGGGGAGTACGTCCTGCCGCCGGGGCGGGGTGGCGCTTTCCTACCCGACACCCGAACGCGGGTGGCACACCATCTGGCGCACCCTGGCGAACCCTGGCGAATAGTCGCCACGCATCTGCCGGAGGGCTACTGTCAAGTCAGCCGAGAACCTGGGGGCTTGACGTGAGCGGAGAACCCAACACCCGTCTGTCGGATCTGTTCGGCCTGGCCGGCTGGTCCAAGGGCGAACTCGCGCGGTTGGTGAACCGGCAGGCGGCGGTCATGGGCCACCTCCAGCTCGCCACCGACACCTCGCGGGTGAGGCGCTGGATCGACATGGGGGAGACCCCGCGCGAACCCGTGCCGAGAGTGCTGGCAGCCCTGTTCACCGAGCGGCTCGGTCGTGTCGTGACCATCGAGGACCTCGGGTTCGTACGGAGCGGGCGCGCGGGGAAACGACGGAACGCCGGGAAGGCTGACAACCCCGACGGTCTGCCGTGGGCGCCCGACCGGACGGCAGCGGTCCTCACCGAATTCACGGGAATGGACCTCATGCTCAACCGTCGCGGCTTGGTGGGCGCGGGTGCCGCGCTCACCGCAGGCTCCGCACTCACCAGCGCCATGCACGACTGGCTGCACTCCGACCCCGCACTCTCGTCGGACGCCCCCCGGCTCGACGATCCCCTGCACGCCGACCCCGCTGGGTTCGACCGCTACGAGGCCGCCCCCATCGGGTCACAGGAGATCGACGCGCTGGAGCACTCCGTCGAAGTGTTCCGCGCCTGGGACGCCGCCCGTGGCGGCGGGCTCCAGCGAAAGGCGGTGGTGGGCCAGCTCAACGAAGTGGGCGGCATGCTCGCCTACCGCCACCCCGACCATCTCCAGCGGCGCCTGTGGGGCGTCGCGGCCAATCTCGCCGTACTCGCCGGGTGGATGTCCCATGACGTCGGCCTCGAACCCACGGCCCAGAAGTACTTCGTCATCGCCACCCACGCGGCACGCGAGGGCGGTGACCGGCCCCGTGCCGGTGAGGCGCTGTCCAGAGCCGCCCGGCAGATGGTCCATCTCGGCCGGCCCGACGAGGCACTCGATCTGATGAAGCTCGCCAAGTCCGGCTCGGGCGAGGAGGCTCTGCCCCGTACCCGCGCCATGCTGCGCACCATCGAGGCCTGGGCACAGGCGTCCATGGGCCGTGGCCAGGCCATGCGCAGAACACTGGGCGAGGCGGAGGAACTCTTCGTCTCGGACAAGGGGGACGTGCCGCCGCCGTGCTGGATGCAGATGTTCGACGAGGCCGATCTCCACGGGATGGAGGCGCTGGCCTTCCGTACCCTCGCCGACCATGAACCGGCGGCGGCGAGCGTCGCGCAGAGCCATGCCAGGAAGGCGCTGGAGCTACGGGGCGACGGCCGGCAGCGCTCCCAGATCTTCGACTACATCTCGCTGGCGTCCGCCTGCTTCATCGCGGACGACCCGGAGCAGGCGGACCGGTACGCGCGTCTCGCGCTGGTGTCGATGGGGGAGACCTCGTCGCACCGCACCTGGGACCGGCTGCGGGAGATGTACCGGCTCACCGGCCAGTACGCGGGTCACGGGAAGATCAAGGATCTGCGTCAGGAGATCCAGTCGGCCCTGCCCAAGCCGCCCGCCAAGAAGGCGGGGAGCGCCGACATCTGACAGCCCTGGTCACCTCACCTCAGCCGCCGACCCTGGCGGCCATCACACAGGCGTCGTCGGTGCGTTCGGACGTGCCGAGCTCCTCGACGACCGCCCTGGCACACTCCTGCGCGGTGCGGGTCCCGGCGAGCCGGGGCGCCAGTGCCAGGAGCCGGTCCCGGTCCGTCCCCGTGGTGTCACCGTCACGGGTCAGCCCGTCGGTGTACAGCACCAGCAGGTCCCCGGGCCGGAGCCGGATGTCGGCCTGCTCGTACGCGGCCCCCGAGGTCGCCCCGAGCAGCACGCCGTCCGGCGGAGTCAGCACACGCCCCGTCCCGTCGCGGAACAGCAGCGGGGCGGGGTGTCCTGCCTGCGCCCACGCGAAAGTCCGGGTCCTCGGGTTGTAGCGGGAGCAGAGCACGCTGCCCAGTGCGGGCCGCTCGGAGGTGTCGAGAAGCTGATTGAGGTGGCCCAGCAGGGCACCGGGCTCGATGCCCGCCACGGCCATACCGCGCAGCGCCCCCAGCGTCATCGCCATGGAGGAGGCGGCGGCCATGTCCTGACCGGTCAGCTCGCCGACGGTCAGCAGGGTGTCTCCGCCGGGCAGTTCGAGGGCGTCGTACCAGTCCCGGCAGGCCGACGGATCGGCCGTGGACGGGAGATGGCGTGCGGCCACGTCGAGCGCGGCGGGTCCGCTCCGGGCGGCGGGCCGTGACGAGCCGCGCCAGGACGGCAGAACGGCCTCCTGCAACTCGACCACGAGCCGTCGCTCGGTCTGCGCGATGTGATGTTCGCGGTGGAGCGAGTCCCGTACGTCGCGCACCGCCCGTTCGCTGCGGCGCAGTTCGCTGATGTCACGCAGGACCGCCCACATGGAGGCGGTGCAGCCGTCGGCGTCGAGGACCGGCTCACCCGTCATACGCAGCGTACGCACCCGGCCGTCGGGCCTGACGATACGGAACTCGCCATCCATGGGCCTGCCGTCGATCAGACAGCCCGTCACCATCGCGGTGAGCAGCGTCTGGTCGTCCGCGAACACCAGGGAGGGCAGCTCGTCCAGCGACAGCGGTCCGCTCTCCGGCGGGCGGCCGAAGATCTCGAACAGTTCGTCCGACCAGCTCACCTCGTCGGTGAGGAGATTCCACTCCGCGCTGCCGATCCGCCCCCGCGCCGGGGCGGCGCCGTCCTGGATCTCCCGCCCCTGGCGGGGAGCGCGGTGCTGTCCCCGCGCCGGTTCCTCCGGAGCGGGGCCGTCCGGCCTGCCGGCCTTCAGCTCCTCCAAGTGCGCGCCGAGATCGTCCAGTTGATGGACGGCCAGATCGCAGAGCGCCCGCTGCCAGCGCCAGAGCGTGTCGTCGTCGTCCACCTCGGTGTCCCGGCGCACCGCGTCCACCTCTCCGCGCAGCCGGCGGGTCTGGGTGATGAGCGCTTCCACCGTCCCCCGCTCGGGAGGCTGCGGGGCAGAACGGTCCGCGAACAGAGGGGACGGCATCTCGTACTCCGATACGGCGCGGCACTGTCTGGTCCAGCTGATGGACTGTTATGAACTGTCGCACAGGCACCCGGGGGCCGTAAGGCGTTTGGCAACACTCGATCCAGTGTTGCTTCCGGCATATGCCGCGGGCTCTCCGGAGCGTGGGTACGGCATGCTCCCTCTCAGTCGGCGGGAAGCCGGTGGAGCGCCACCAGCAGCCGCCAGATGCGGGTCGCGATGCCTTCGGGGGAGTCCTCGATCAGACCGTGCAGCCAGTCCGCCAGCACCCCGGTGAAGGTGGCGGCCACCGCTGAGGCGATCAGCTCGGGGGCGGGTGCCCCGGCCAGCGCCCGCTCGGCGCGGCTGCGTTCACGCAGCTCGCGGTGGAGCAGTTCCCCCAGCGGGCCGCCGCCTCCCGGTCGCAGCAGCGTCCGGTAGAGCGCGGCGTGCCGGGTGAGGGCGGCGAAGAACGGGACGAGGGGCGGTGGCGGAACGCGCGGATCCGGGGCGCCCCGCCAGGCGTGCAGGGCGTCCACCGCGTCCCGTACCACCTCCGCGCACGCGTCCACGGCCAGCGCCTGGAGATCCGGGTAGTGCAGATAGAACGTGGCCCGGCCCATCCCGGCCCGGCGCACCAGGGCGGCGACACCGACCTCTTCGAGCGGCCGTTCCGCGCACTCGTCGAGCAGCGCCCGCCGCAGTCCGGCCCGGGTCCTGGCCGTACGGGGATCAGCCGAGGCCGGGCCCTCGCCGCGAGCCGTCGGGGGAGGTGTGCCGGGCGGTGGTCCGGAAGGTGACGCGGGCGGTGATCCGGTCATCCCGCCGCCAGGACCGCGGCCAGTGCGATCGCGCCGGGCAGCGCCTGGACGGACAGGATGCGCCGGTTCGCGGTGATCCCGCCGTACACCCCGGCGACGGCCACGCAGATCAGGAAGAATATCCGGACCCGGTACCCGGTCGGGTCGTCGGCGATCAGTCCCCAGAACAGCCCGGCGGCCAGAAAGCCGTTGTAGAGCCCCTGATTGGCGGCGAGCGGCGCGGTCGCGCGGGCCAGTTCGGCGTCGAACCCGGAGAGGCCGCGCCCCTGTTTGCGCTCCCACAGGAACATCTCCAGGACCATGACATAGACATGGAAGGCGGCCACCAGAGCGACCAGGATGTGCGCGGCTGTCCGCATGACGCGGGTCCCCCGTACTCGGAAACAAAGGATGGACATGTGTCCAGGAAGTATAGACACATGTCCAGGAGCGGTCCGCCGGAGGGGCGGAGGCCGCGGCTCCTTGTCCTGGGCAAGCCGAAGCCCCCGGGAGAAGCGCGTTCCCGGGGGCCAGGGCCAGCATTCCCCGATGGGGGCGCTTGGAGTTAACGCGGCACAGTCTGGCACCGGCGGTGATCAGGTACGGGCATGCCGCGCCGCGCTCACCAGATGGCCTCGACCCATTCGGGGTGGTCGATGAACGGGTTCCGGTTGTTCTGGTACTGGCTGTATATGACCTCGTTGCGGCGCTTCTCGAAGGTGTCCGGCGGGTCCTGGTCGCTCCACGCCTTCAGTACGGACAGCTTCCCCATCGCGGGCGTGGAGCCGTTGTTGACGCGCTCGTTGGGTTCGAGGTTGGGCCAGGAGTCGCCGCCCTCGTACCGTACGGCCATATAGAGGATCATCCGGGCGACATCGCCCTTGACCGCGTTGCGCGGTTCGTAGGAGTCGGAGTCCGTGTAGTTGCCCGGCGCGCCGGAGACCGCGCTGCCGCCCCGGTCGAAGTCCTTGTTGCCGCGCACGCCGTTGACGCCGACATCCTCCGGGCGCAGATGGTGGAGGTCGGTGCCGGGTCCGGCCGCGGTGCCGAAGTCCCCGTGGGACTGCGCCCAGACGTGCTCGCGGTTCCACTGGCCCGAGTTGCCGCCGTTGCTCGACTTCGACTGCGACCGGCCGCTGTACAGCAGGATCACGTTCGAACTGTTCGCGGGGTCCTGGTCGGTGTTCTTGAGCGCGTCCCAGACCTGTGCGTACGAGATCTTCGTCTGGTTCCTGATGATCGTGTGCAGGGCCGACTTCAGGGCGGATCCGGTCTTGCCGAGCGCACCCTGGTAGTACGTGTCGTCGAGCGCGGCCACCGCGCCGGCCGAGCCCGCACCAGGGGCGGAGATCACGTTTGTGGACGGCGGTGCGGCGGGTGCGGCGGCCGCGGTGGTGGCGAGCACCGCGGTGGCGGCACCGAGAGCCAGCAGCAGGCGTCCGATGGGACGTTGGCGACGGGACATGGGGAAGCTGTCCTCTCCGGCGGGGGGACCGCCACGGCGCACGGCCACAGGGTGGGGGCGGGTGCCGCGGTGGTCGTGAGGTCGTGGTCGAGCGGGAGCCTTCCACAGGACCCGTGGGCCCGTGTGAACACACAGTGTCGGTCATGTGCAGGTCAAGTCAACCGTGAGATCGGCCACCGGGCGCCCGGTTGTGGAGGGTCTGGGTTCATATGGATGTGCGGCGGCCATGAATCTGGTCAACTTTGGTCCATACCAGCTTCTTGACGACCCCTCGCGCCCTGCCTTAAATCAAGTACTGAAATAAGCGCCCGAGGCGCTCACGCGCGACCTCCCCCTCGGCCGCAATGTCATGCGCATGACCCCCCACTGAAGCGATGTGATGACTGTGCGAATCCCTCTGGGACGCCGGATGGCGCTCTCCGCGCTCGCCCTGCTCTGCTGTACCGGTCTGCTGACCGCGGCCCCCGCCGGCGCGGCCACCGCACCCGAGGCGCGCTCCGAGGCCGCGGCCTCGATCGCCGCCGTGACCTTCTCCGACGACTTCAACGGCCCCGCGGGATCGGGTGTCGACGGAAGCAAGTGGCAGATCGAGACCGGCGACAACGTCAACAACCACGAGCGGCAGTACTACACCGCGGGCAACAACAACGCCGCTCTCGACGGCCAGGGCAACCTGGTCATCACCGCGCGCAAGGACAACCCGGGCAACTACCAGTGCTGGTACGGCCGGTGCGAGTACACCTCGGCCCGGCTGAACACCTCGGGCAAGTTCACCTCGACCTACGGACGGGTCGAGGCCCGGCTGAAGGTCCCGCGCGGTCAGGGCATGTGGCCCGCGTTCTGGATGCTCGGCAACGACATCGGCAACGTCGGCTGGCCCAACAGCGGTGAGATCGACATCATGGAGAACGTCGGCTTCGAGCCCGGCACCGTCCATGGCACCCTGCACGGCCCCGGCTACTCCGGCTCGGGCGGCATAGGCGCCGGCTACACCCTGCCGGGCGGCCAGGCCTTCGCCGACGCCTTCCACACCTTCGCCATCGACTGGTCGCCCAACGCGATCACCTGGAGCGTCGACGGCAATGTCTACCAGCGGCGGACCCCCGCCGATCTCGGTGGCCGCGCCTGGGTGTTCAACAAGCCGTTCTTCATCATCCTGAACCTGGCGGTCGGCGGCTACTGGCCCGGTGACCCCAACAGCAGCACCCCGTTCCCGTCCCAGCTCGTCGTGGACTATGTGCGGGTCAGCACCGATGACAGCGGCTCCGGCGGTACCGGCGGCACGATCACCGGTCTCGGCGGCAAGTGCGTGGACGTGGCCGCGGCCAACCCCGCCAACGGCACCCCCGTCCAGCTCTACGACTGCAACGGCTCCGCCGCGCAGCAGTGGAGCGTCGCCTCCGACGGTTCGCTCCGCGCGCTCGGCAAGTGCCTGGACGTCACGGGCAACAGCACGGCCGACGGGGCCCAGCTCCAGCTCTGGGACTGCGCGGGTACTCCCAACCAGCGCTGGGCCCTGCCCGACGCCCGCGATGTCGTGAACATCGGGGCGAACAAGTGCCTGGACGCGACCGGCAACAGCTCCGCCAACGGCACCAGGCTCCAGATCTGGACCTGCACCGGCACCGCCAACCAGAAGTGGACGGTGAACCGCTGATGGCCGGTGTGCTCAGCCGTATCAAGCCCCTGAGAACCCTCGTGCTGCTGGCAGCGCTCCCGCTGGCCCTCGCCGCGTCGCTCATCACCACGCCCGCCCCGGCCACCGCCGCCGTCGCGGCGGTCGGCTCGATCACGGGCCTCGGCGGCAAGTGCGTCGATGTGGCGGCGGGCAGCGCCGCCAACGGCACGGCCGTCCAGCTCTACGACTGCAACGGCTCCGCCGCGCAGCAGTGGGACGTCGCCTCCGACGGCTCGATCCGCGCGCTCGGCAAGTGCCTCGACGTGACGGGCAACAGCACGGCCAACGGCGCCCAGCTCCAGCTCTGGGACTGCGCCGGCACCCCGAATCAGAAGTGGTCCGTCTCGGCGGCACGCGACATCGTCAACACCCAGGCGAACAAGTGCATGGATGTGACGGGCAACACGTCCGCCAACGGCACCCGGCTCCAGATCTGGACCTGCACCGGCACCGCCAACCAGAAGTGGACCGCGCCCTCGGGCGGCGGCAACCCGCCCGCGCCCAGCGGACCCATGGCGGTCGCGCCGTACATCTACAACGGCTGGGGCAGCCCGCCGAACCCGACCACGGTCATGAACGCGACCGGCGTGAAGTGGTTCACCCTGGCCTTCGTCCTCAGCAACGGCTACTGCAACCCGCAGTGGGACGGCGGACGCCCGCTGACCGGCGGAGTGGACCAGCAGACCATCAACACCGTGCGCGGCGCGGGCGGCGACATCATCCCGTCCTTCGGCGGATGGAGCGGCAACAAGCTGGAGAGCTCCTGCTCCAGCGCGGGTGAGCTGGCCGCCGCGTACCAGAAGGTCATCAACGCGTACGGCCTCAAGGCCATCGACATCGACATCGAGGCCGCCGCGTACGACAGCCCCACCGTCCAGCAGCGCACCGTGGACGCGCTCAAGACCATCAAGGCCAACAACCCCGGCATCAAGGTGTACATCACCTTCGGCACCGGCCAGAACGGCCCCGACACCAGCCTGATCAACCGCGCGGCCGCCGCAGGCCTGACGGTGGACAGCTGGACGATCATGCCGTTCAACTTCGGGGGCGCGGGCCAGAACATGGGCACGCTCACCACCCGTGCCGCCGAGGGCCTGAAGAACGCGGTCAAGAACGCGTACGGGTACAGCGACGACCAGACGTACCGCAGCATCGGCATCTCGTCCATGAACGGCATCACCGACAACAGCGAGACGGTGACCGTCGCGGACTTCCGCACCATCCTCGCCTACGCACAGCAGCACCATCTCGCACGGCTGACCTTCTGGTCGGTCAACCGCGACCGGCCCTGCACCGGTGGCGGAGCCGACACCTGTTCCGGTGTCAGCCAGCAGGCGTGGGACTTCACCCGCGTCTTCGCTCAGTACACCGGCTGAGGCCGGGCGAGGAGAACAGATGAACGCGCTCTCGTACGGTGGCGGCGCCCTGCCGGGCCGCCACCCGTACCGACGGCTGTCCCCGCTCACCCTGCTGCTGACCGTGGCAGCACTCTGTATGTCGCTGGTCGCCCTGCCCCAGCAGGAGGCCGCGGCGGGGACCGCCGTGGAGGGCGGTGTCACGGTGGGCGGTGCCGCTGCGGCGGCACTGCCCACCGGGTGGACCACCGTCGTCAACAAGACGAGCGGCAAGTGCGTCGACGCGCGCGCCGCCGCCACGGGCAACGGCACCGCCGTACAGCAGTACACCTGCAACGGCAGCCTCGCCCAGCACTGGAGCCTCACCGCCACCAGTGGCGGTCATGTCAGGGCGGGCAACCGCAACGCCGGCAGTCAGGTCTGGGACGTGACCGACGTATCCGCCGCGGACGGCGCGGCGATCCAGCTCTGGACCTACAGCGACGGGAACAACCAGCAGTGGCTGCCGGTGGAGGAGGCCGACGGGGCGTACCACTTCGTCAACCGGGCCAGCGGCAAGTGCCTCGACGTGCCCAGCGCCTCGACCGCCGACAGCGTCCAGCTCCACCAGTACACCTGCAACGGATCGGGCGCGCAGTCCTTCCGGCTGGAGGCCGCCGATCCGCCGGTGCCCCCGGGCACCCCTGACCTCGGCCCCAATGTGGTCGTCTTCGATCCCTCGATGCCGGCCGCCACGATCCAGAGCCGGGTGGACGCCACCTTCCGGCAGCAGGAGACCAATCAGTTCGGCACCCAGCGGGCCGCCTTCCTCTTCAAGCCGGGCACCTACGACGCCGATGTGAACGTCGGCTTCTACACCCAGGTCGCCGGTCTCGGTCTCTCGCCGGACGACGTCAACATCCGGGGCGCCGTCCATGTCGAGGCCGACTGGTTCCCGCCGCAGAACGCCACCCAGAACTTCTGGCGCAGCGCCGAGAACCTGTCCGTCACACCCACCACGGGCACCGACCGCTGGGCGGTCTCCCAGGCCGCTCCGTACCGCCGTATGCATGTGCGCGGCAATCTGGCGCTGGACGACGGCGGCTGGTCCAGCGGCGGTTTCATGGCCGACTCCAAGGTCGACGGCCAGGTCAGGTCCGGCTCCCAGCAGCAGTGGCTCTCCCGCAACACCGAGTGGGGAAGCTGGACGGGATCCAACTGGAACATGGTGTTCGTCGGCGCGCGGAACGCGCCCGCGAACAGCTTCCCCAACCCGCCCTACACGACGGTCGACCAGACCCCGCAGGTGCGCGAGAAGCCGTTCCTGTACGTCGATCAGGCGGGCGCCTACAAGGTGTTCGTCCCGGCGCTGCGTGACAACTCCAGCGGTACGACCTGGTCGGCCGGGGCCCCGGCGGGTACGTCGCTCCCGCTGGACCAGTTCTACATCGTGAAGCCGGGAGCGACGGCCGCGGAGCTGAACGCCGCGCTGGCGCAGGGCAAGAACCTGCTGGTCACCCCGGGGGTCTACCACCTCAACCAGACCCTGAGGATCACCCGTCCCGACACCGTCGTCCTCGGGCTCGGCCTCGCTACGTTCATCCCGGACAACGGCATCACCGCGGTGTCGGTCGCCGATGTGGACGGGGTGAAGGTGGCGGGTCTGCTCATCGACGCCGGGCCCGTCAACTCCCAGCGGCTGATGGAGGTCGGCGCCGACGGCTCCGGCGCGAGCCACGCGGCCAACCCCACCTCGCTGCACGATGTGTTCTTCCGCATCGGCGGCGCGGGTGTCGGCAAGGCGACCACCAGTCTGGTCGTCAACAGCCGCAATGTGATCGGCGACCATATGTGGATCTGGCGCGCCGACCACGGCAGCGGGGTGGGCTGGACCACCAACACGGCGGACACCGGTCTGGTCGTGAACGGTGCCGATGTCACGATGTACGGCCTGTTCGTCGAGCACTACCAGAAGCATCAGACGATCTGGAACGGCAACGGCGGGAAGACGTACTTCTACCAGAACGAGATGCCCTACGACCCGCCCAACCAGGCGGCCTGGATGAACGGTGCCACCCAGGGCTACGCCGCCTACAAGGTGGCCCCGTCCGTGACCAGTCATCAGGCGTACGGACTCGGCAGCTACTGCTTCTTCAACGTCAACAGCGGTGTGACGGCGGAGCACGCGTACGAGGTGCCCAACAACGCCAATGTGCGCTTCCGCAACATGGTGACGGTCTCGCTCGGCGGCACCGGGACCATCCGGCATGTCATCAACGACCGGGGAGGCCCGTCGAACTCGTCCACGAACGTGGCGAATCTCGTCGCCTACCCGTGACAGGGACCCCCGGGTCCTGACGGACATCCCGACAGGGCGTCCTGACAGGCGGTCCTGACAGCCAGTCCCGACAGCACAGGCGGTCCCAACAGCACAGGCGGCCCGCGGACGGAATCCCCGTCCGCGGGCCGCCTGTGCGCCGTTGTGCCGGGCTCCTGGAGGCGGGACACGCCGGGGGAGCGGGGGCTCCGTACCCATGGCTCAGGGAGCCTGTCCGGCCATCGGCTCGGCCTCCAGGAAGCGGCGTCGGCGGGGGCCGCGGTAGACCAGCGCCTCCCAGCCCAGCCGTTCCAGCACGGCGGCGCACTCGGCCAGCGCGCGCTCCTCCTCCAGGGCCGCCCCGCCGCCGTGCGGACCGGTCCACTCCACCCGTACGGACGCGGGCCGCTCACCGGCGCGTACCCGGAACCCCGTGGCGGTCCGCCGCCCGTTCCCGTCCACCGCCGACGGCGCCAGTCCTGCCGCCTCCAGCGCGAGCGCGACGGCCCGCACCGGACGCCGCCGCTCCCACGGTGCCGGAGTGGCCGCCGGATCACCCGGGCCCGTATGGGTCAGCCGCCGGATCTGGAGCAGCCCCTCGAAGGCGACCCGGACCTCGGCCGCCCGCGCCCGCGGGTCCGCGCCCGGCACCGGTCCGTCGCCGGTGGCCGCCTCGAAGCCGCCGCGCTCTTCCCTCTCTTCCTCCGCCGCCATCCGTCAACCTTCTCAGCCGCCTCGGACAATCGTCCGGCACGCCAGCAGATGTTGGTAATTTGCGTAACAGATCTTTATTTCTTGCGTGGTTGCTTGGTAGCTTGATGGAGTGAAGAAGAGACTCTCTCAGGTGGCCGAGTTCGCCGGTGTCAGTGAGACCACCGCGCGGCGGGTGCTCAACGGGGCGACGGATGTGGCGCCGGCGACCCGTGACGCGGTGCTGACCGCCATGGACGTCTGCGGTTTCGAACGGCCCCGCGAACTGCGCCAGGAGCGGGCCGCGCTGGTCGGGCTGGTCGTACCCGATCTCCAGAATCCGATCTTCCCGGCGTTCACGGAGGCGCTGGCGGGGCTTCTGAACAAGCGCGGACTCATCCCCGTGCTCTGTACGCGCACCGCCGACGGCGTCTCGGAGGCGCACTACATCGACATGATCCTCAAGCAGAACGTCGGCGGGATCATCTTCGTCGGCGCCAGTTACGCGGACGCCGGACCCGAGCAGGGCCGGGCCCTGCGGGAGCGCCGGATACCGGTCGTACTGCTCAACGCGGCGGACGAGAATCTGGGCGTCGCCCAGGTCTCCGTCGACGACGCCGCCTCGGCCGAGCAGGTGCTGAACCATCTGGCGGCGATGGGCCACGAGCGGATCGGAATGATCCTCGGACCCGTCGGCCATGTTCCCTCGGCCCGTAAACTCGCTGGTTACGAGCGCTTCCACGGCCGTCGGGGAGGCGGTCTGCCCGACGGCCGGCGCAAGCTCGTCGCGCATGGCCTCTTCTCGATGGAGGGTGGCGCGACGGCGCTGCCGCGGCTGCTGGCCGAGGGCGTCACGGCGGTGGTCTGCGCGAGTGACGCGCTCGCTCTCGGCGCCATCAGGGCCGCCCGCCGCCAGGGATTGCGGGTACCGGAGGATCTGTCCGTCGTGGGATTCGACGACTCTCCGTACATGGTGGCCACCGACCCGCCCCTGACGACGGCCCGTCAGCCGGTCCACGCGATGGCCGCCGCGGCCGTCGCCTCACTGGCCGCCCAGATGAAGGGCCATGCCCCGGCCGGGGAGTCGATGATGTTCGACACCGAGCTGATCGTCCGCAGTTCAACGGCGCCTCCGGCCCGTACCGGCGGCGGCTGACGGAGCATCGGCGGCTGTTGCCGCGCGCGAGGGGCCCGGCGATGCGCCGGGCCCCTTCTCGCTGTCCGGCGGCGGCCGGCCGTACCCCTGCGGCGCCGCCCGCGAAGTGACGGACTGTCACAAACCCAAGCCTCTGGGATTAGTTTCTTGCGCAGACTCATTGACTTCTTGCGGCGCGCGCTTTTACTGTCAGCGCCGTTGAGAGACCGCAGCGGCCAGTCCGCTGCAAGTCACGCAAACCCTTTGCAGACCCCGTCGCCCGCCACCGGGCGGGCCGTCTGCCGTCGTTGTCAGGAAGGCATGGGATCCCGTGGTTGGCACAGCAAGACGTCGTGTACTCGGCCTGGCCATGGCCGCCCCGCTCTCCCTCGTACTCGCCGGCTGCGGCGGTTCGCCGACGCCCTCGGGCGTGGGCAAGGACGGTGTGGTGACCATCAGCGTCAACGGCATGCCGGCGAAGACCCAGCCGGCCGACCGGGAGGACTTCGAGGAGCTGGTCGAGGAGTTCGAGGCGAGCCATCCGAAGATCAGGATCGACGCCCGTGAGGGCCAGATGGATCCGAAGACCTTCGCGGCGAAGCTGGCGGGCGGCCAGCTGGAGGACGTGTTCTACGTCTACTTCACCGACCCGGCCGGTCTGATCCAGCGCCGTCAGGCCGCCGACATCACCCCGTATCTGAAGGACGTGCCGTATCTCCAGGACGTCCGTCCCGAGCTCCAGGACGTCTTCAAGGACGCCGGCGGCAGGATCTACGGGCTGCCGACCGGCAACTACTCGCTCGGACTGGTCTACAACCGGGCCCTGTTCACCGAGGCGGGGCTCGACCCGGACCGGCCGCCGGCCACCTGGGACGAGGTACGTACGGCGGCCAGGCGGATCAGCGCGCTCGGCGACGGCACCGTGGGGTACGCCGACTACAGCAAGAACAACCAGGGCGGCTGGCATCTGACGTCATGGATCTACTCCATGGGCGGAGAGGTCGCCACCCGGGGGGACGACGGCCGCTGGAAGGCCGCGTTCAACAGCACGGCGGGCCGCGCGGCGCTCCAGGCCCTGCACGACATGCGGTGGACCGACAACAGCATGGGTACCCGTCAGCTCCTGGAGATCGGCGACGTCCAGAAGATGATGGGCTCCGGCAAGCTCGGGATGTATATGGCGGGTCCGGACAACATCCCCACCATCGTCAAGCAGTTCGAGCGCGAGTACGAGGAGTTCGGTCTCACCGCGCTGCCCGGCACCGCGACCCTCGGCGGGGGCGACGGCTTCATGTTCAACCCGAAGGCCTCGCCCGAGAAGATCAAGGCCGGTCTCCAGTGGATCCAGTGGAAGTACCTCAACCCGGACCGGGAGGAGAAGAACGCCAAGAAGTGGGCCGGCCAGGGCATCCCGATCGGTCTGCCGCAGCCGAATCTCTTCCGGGGCGAGGCCCAGGCGAAGAACGACGCGATCCACGCCGAGTACGCCAATGTGCCGCAGCGCAACTTCAAGCCGTTCGTCGACCGCAGTCCCCAGGTCGCGGTGAAGGTCGAGCCGCCCAACGCCCAGCAGCTCTACACCGTCCTGGACGGTGTCATGCAGTCCGTACTGACCAAGAAGGACGCCGACCTCGACCAGTTGCTCGCGACCGCCGAGAAGAAGGCCGACGCCATCCTCGCCACGGTCCGGTGAACCATGACGGTCCGCAGGTCGCGCCGGCTCCGCGACAGTCTGGTCGCGTATCTCTTCCTCTCCGCAGGCCTTCTCTGCTTCGCGCTCTTCTCCTGGTATCCCATCGTGCGGGGCCTGCTGCTCAGCTTCCAGCAGGTCACCTTCGCGGAACCGGCCCGCTGGGTGGGGCTCGGCAACTTCCGGCGGCTCTTCGACGATCCGCTCTTCGCCACCGCCTGGCAGAACACCGGCTGGTTCACCCTGCTCGCGCTGGTCTTCGGATTCGCGGCCCCCTTCGCCACCGCCGTCGTCCTCAATGAACTGCGCCACGGCAAGGCGTATCTGCGGCTGACCGTCTATCTGCCGGTGATGCTGCCGCCGATCGTCACGATGCTGCTGTGGCGGTGGTTCTACGATCCGGGTCCCGGGCTCTTCAACAGTGTCCTGGAGGTCTTCCACCTCCCCGCCCAGCAGTGGCTGGAGTCGGAGAACCTGGCGATGGTCTCCCTGGTGCTGGTCTCGACCTGGGCCAACATGGGGACCACCACCCTGATCTATCTCGCCGCGCTCGGCGGTGTGCCCGGTGAGCTGTACGAGGCGGCCGAGCTGGACGGGGCGTCGATCGGGCAGCGCCTGTGGCATATCACCGTTCCGCGGATGCGCTTCATTCTGATGATCACCCTGCTGCTTCAGATCATCGGCACGATGCAGGTGTTCATCGAGCCGTTCGTGCTCACCGGCGGCGGACCCGACGACGCGACCGTCACCGTTCTGCTGCTGCTCTACCGGTACGCCTTCGTCTACAACGACTTCGGCCTGGCCAGCGCCATGAGCACGGTGCTCTTCCTGGTGCTGGGGCTCTTCGCGGGTGTCTATCTGCGCCTGACCCGGACCAGAAGCTGACCCCCGAGGCACCGCCCGCCGCAGAGCACGGCAGAAAGGAATCCGCCATGGCCGCCGAGACCGCCGTACGCACCCTGATAGCCCCCGCCGAGATGACCCGGCGCACCGGCCGGTTCATCCACCGCTTCGTGCTCCTCGTGACCCTGACCGGTTTCACCCTCGCCTTTGTCTTCCCCCTGTACTGGATGGCGACCGGCGCGCTCAAGTCGTCCGCCGAACTGGCCGACCCCAACCCCACCCTGCTCCCGCGGAGCTGGCACCCGGAGAGTTACACCGAGGCCTGGACGAATGTCGGACTCGGCCAGTACTTCCTGAACACCTTCCTCCTCGCGGCCGGGGCCTGGCTGTGCCAGCTCGTGGTGGATGTGGCCGCCGCCTACGCGCTCTCGAAGCTGCGTCCGGTGCTCGGCGGGGTGGTCCTCGGGATGATGCTCGCGACCCTCATGCTGCCGGTCTCGGCGCTGCTCGTACCGACCTATCTCACGGTGGTGGACGTCCCGCTGGTCCATCTCAATCTGATCAACACCCCGTGGGCGGTCTGGCTGCCCGCCTGCGCCAACGCGTTCAACATCTTCATCCTGAAACGGTTCTTCGACCAGATCCCGGGGGAACTCCTCGACTCCGCGCGTATCGACGGCGCGGGCGCCCTGCGGGTCCTGGTCTCCGTGATCCTGCCGCTCTCCCGGCCCGTACTGGCCGTGGTGTCCATCTTCGCGGTCGTCGGGGTCTGGAAGGACTTCCTCTGGCCGATGCTCGTCCTGCCCGACCCGGCCCGGCAGCCCATCACCGTGGCGCTCAACCGGCTCTCCCTCGACATGCCCGCCAACCAGTTGCTCGCGGGCATGGTCATGGCCAGTGTTCCGCTGCTCGTCCTCTTCCTGATCTTCCAGCGCAGCATCATCGCGGGTCTGACGGCGGGCAGCCTCAAGGGCTGACCGCCCGGAGATCCCCCCACCCCTCACGGCCCCCCCACCCCTCACGGCCCCCACCCCTCACGGAAGGACACACCGTCGTGTCACCCGCATCCCGCACACGGCCCGGCGCCGCCCGGCCCCCGGCGGCGAGAGCGGCAGGCCTGGCCCTGCTGCTTCTCCTCTCCCTCCTGTACGCCGTCTCGCGCGGCCCCTCCGCCCACGCGGCGGACGCCACGCTGGAGGCGGAGTCGGCGGCGCTCTCCGGCGGCGCGGCCGTCTCGGCCGAACATCCCGGCTACACCGGCTCCGGCTTCGTCGCCGGATACACCGACGGCAACAAGGGCAGGGCGTCCACCACGTTCACCGTGCCGTCCGCCGAGGCCGGCGCAGGATCCCTCCGGATCCGGTACGCGAACGGCACCACCGCCACCATGACGCTCAGCCTGTACGTCAACGGGACCAGGCTCCGTCAGATCAGTCTCCCCGCCACCGCCGACTGGCGGACCTGGGCGACCCGCGACGAACCGCTGACCTACGCCCAGGGCGCCAACACCGTCGCCCTGACGTTCACCACCTCCGACAGCGGCAACGTCAATCTCGACAACATCACCCCGACCACCCCCACCACCCCGACCGAGCCGCCGGCCGGCACCCTCACCCACCAGGCGGAGAACGCCTTCTTCTCCGGCGGGCCCGCCGTCGCGACCGGTGCCGGCGGCTACGACGGCACCGGCTATCTCACCGGATTCACCACCACGGGAGCCCGTTCCGTCCAGGCGGTCGACGCGCCGTCCGCCGCGACCTATCCGGTCGTCGTGCGCTACCGCACTCCCGGCAGCGCCGCCGCCACCATCACCCTCACCGCCAACGGCACCAAGGTCCGTCAGCTCTCGCTGCCCGGCACCGGGGGCGCCTGGCGCTCCGCCTCCACCGACGCTCCGCTGCGCGCACACCTCAACACACTGACCCTGCGCACCGAGACCGGTGACAACGGGGATCTCCAGCTCGACGGCCTCACGGTCACCGGCGCGTCCGCCACCGCCGCGCGGGGCGCGACCGTCCCGTACAAGACCTACGAGGCGGAGAACGGCACCACCAACGCCTCGGCCATCGGTCCCGACCGCACCTATCTCACCGTGCCCTCCGAGGCCTCGGGCCGTCGCGCCGTCGTCCTCGACCGGACCGGTGAGTACGTCCAGTTCACCCTGACCGAACCCGCCGACGCGCTGACCCTGCGCTACTCGGTGCCCGACAACACACCGTCCGCCACCCTCAGCGTCTACGCGGGCTCCACCCATGTCCGCGACCTCGATCTGACGTCCAGGTACAGCTGGGTGTACGGCGCGTACCCCTTCACCAACGACCCGTCCCAGGGCTCGGCCCACCGCTTCTTCGACGAGACGCGCGCCCTCGTCGGCAGCTTTCCGGCCGGCACCGTACTGAGATTCCAGAAGGACGCGGGCGATCTCGCAGCGTCGTACACCCTCGACCTCGTCGAGACCGAGACCGCACCCGCCGCCCGGACCATGCCGGCCTCGGGCTTTGTCTCCGCGACGGCCCTCGGCGTCACGCCGAACGACGGCGGTGACGACACCGCCGCGCTCAACTCGGCCCTCTCGACGGCGACTTCCCAGGGCAAGGGGCTGTGGCTGCCCGCCGGTACATACAACATCTCCGGGCTGGTCAATCTCACCGGGGCCACCCTCCGCGGCGCCGGCGAGTGGTCCACGGTGCTCCGCGGCAGCAACGGCAGAGGCGGACTCTTCGGGCGGGGCGGCACCAGCACGGTCCAGGATCTGACCATCGCGGGCGATGCCACCGTCCGTCTCGACCAGGGCTCCGACGCGGCGATCGAGGGGGACTTCGGCAGCGGATCGACCTTCCAGAACATCTGGATCGAGCACACCAAGGTCGGCCTCTGGATCGACGCGCCCACCAAGGGCCTCTACGCGAGCGGTCTGCGCATCCGCGACACCTTCGCCGACGGGGTCAACTTCCACAAGGGCACCGCCGACACCGAGCTGTGGAACTCCTCCGTACGCAACACCGGGGACGACGGGCTGGCGATGTTCTCCGAGAGCCAGGCGGTCAGCAACAGCGCCTTCCGCTTCAACACCGTCCAGGCCCCGCTGCTCGCCAACGCGATCGGCATCTACGGCGGCAACGCCAACCGGGCCGAGGACAATCTGCTCTCAGACACGGTCACCTCCTCCGCCGGCATAGCGGTGAGCACCCGCAACTTCCCGCCCGCGCCCCTGCCGTTCAGCGGCACCACCTCCGTCCAGCGCAACACCCTGCTGCGCACGGGCGGGTTCGAGCCCAACTGGCAGAGCAGGTTCGGCGCGCTCTGGATCTTCGCCGACTCCTCCGACATCACCGCGCCCGTCCTCGTCCAGGACATCGACATCATCGACAGCACCTACAGCGGAGTCCTCCTCTCCTACCAGAAGACCATCAGCGGTCTGACACTGAGGAACATCAAGATCCAGAACACCGGTGCCTACGGCATCGAGATCATCTCCGCCGGCTCCGGCACCTTCTCCGGTGTCACGGTCACCGGCACGGCCTCCGGCGGACTCAGCAGCACCGGCGGCTTCACGATCACGCGCGGTACGGGCAACAGCGGCTGGTAGCCGTCCCGCGCGATCCGGTGCGGGCCCGCGCACGGGCCCGCACCACCCTCATCGGACAAGGAGTTCCTGTGACCCACTGGTGGCGGCATGCCGCGATCTACCAGATCTACATACGCAGCTTCGCCGACGGTGACGGGGACGGCACCGGCGATCTCGCCGGGGTCCGGGACCGGCTGCCGTATCTGCGGGAACTCGGCGTGGACGCCCTGTGGTTCAACCCCTGGTACACCTCGCCCATGGCCGACGGCGGCTACGACGTGGCCGACTACCGGGACATCGACCCGGTCTTCGGCACACTCGCCGAGGCCGAGCGCCTGATCGAGGAGGCCCATGGCCATGGACTGCGGGTGCTCGTCGACCTCGTCCCCAACCACTGCTCCGACCAGCACGTCTGGTTCCAGGAGGCACTGGCGGGCGGGCCCGGCTCGGCGGCGCGCGAGCGCTTCTGGTTCCTGCCGGGACGGGGCCCGGACGGCGACGAGCCGCCCAACGACTGGCAGTCGTACTTCGGCGGCGCCGCCTGGACCAGGATCACCGAGGCCGACGGCACACCGGGCCCCTGGTATCTGCATATGTTCGCGCCCGAGCAGCCCGATCTGAACTGGGAACACCCCGAGGTCCGGGCCGAGTTCGAGGACATCCTGCACTTCTGGCTGCGCCGGGGCGTCGACGGCTTCCGGATCGATGTCGCCCATGGTCTGGCCAAGAAGGAGGGGCTGCCCGATGTCGGCCCGGACCCCGACCCCACCGATCTGCCCTACCAGGACCACGACGCCGTCCATGAGATCTACCGGAGCTGGCGCAAGATCCTCGACGGCTACGACGGGGAGCGGATCTTCGTCGGCGAGGTCTGGCTGCCCACGCCCGAGCAGTTCGCCCGCTATCTGCGCCCCGGCGAACTGCACTCGGCCTTCAACTTCGACTTCCTGTGCTGCGCGTGGGACGCGGCCGCGCTGAGGGAGGTCATCGACGGGACCCTGGCCGCCCACGGTCCGGTCGGAGCGCCGCCCACCTGGGTGCTCTCCAACCACGACACCATCCGGCATGTCACCCGCTACGGCCGTGAGGACACCTCGTTCGACATGGGGGACAAGCGTCTGGCCGATCCCAGCGATCCGGTCCTCGGCCGGCGCAGGGCCCGTGCCGCCGCGCTGCTCACCCTGGCCCTGCCCGGCGGGGTCTATGTCTACCAGGGCGATGAGCTGGGTCTGCCCGAGGTCCGGGATCTGCCCGACGAGGTGCTCCAGGACCCGGCCTTCGTACGGTCGGGGGGAGCGGACCGGGGCAGGGACGGCTGCCGTGTCCCGCTTCCCTGGCGGAGCGGTACGGGCACGGGCACGGGCGCCGGCCCGGGTACGGATACGGGTACGGGCCGGGCGGCGGGTGCGGCGCTCTCGCTCGGCTTCTCGCCCGACGGCGCGACCGCGGCGCCCTGGCTGCCCCAGCCCGAGGACTGGGACACGCTGACGGTCGAGGCGCAGGAGGCCGACCCCGGCTCGTTCCTCGCCCTCTACCGGACCGGACTGGCCCTGCGCGCGGCCCGGCTGACCGGCCTTCCCGAGACCCTGACCTGGGCCGGGACGGGGCCGGACACGCTCTGCTTCGACCGGCCGGGCGGATTCCGTTGTCTCGTCAACACCGGCGGGACGCCGATCCCGCTGCCCCCGGGAGCGACCGTCCTGCTGAGCAGCGTGCCACTGGAGGGCGGGCCGGTGGAGGGCGAGAGGGACCGGTCCGACGGCCGGCTGCTGCCCGCGGACGCCTGTGTCTGGCTCCACCGGGATGGAACGGAGGCCGCGACAGAAGCCTGAGGAGATGGCACGGGCCTGAGGAGGCGGCGCGCGCCCGAGGAGGTGGCGCGGGCCTGAGGACAAAGAGGCCCCGACCGGACGGGGGGCGCCGGTCGGGGCCGTAACGGGAAGGGGGTGGATGGCGGTCGCCTCGCGGCGGTGTGCTCCATGGGGCTTCAGCCGAACGATCTTCCTCATGGGCGATTCTCATATGGGGCCCGGGGACCCTGTTCCATCCACACCCTCATACTCCACAACGGCGGACCGTTCCGGAATGTTCCCCGCCGGGTCCTGCCGTCCTTCCCGACGGCAGGACCGGGGAGACCGGTGTCAGGACGGCAGCACCCAGATCGGGTTCGAGTAGAACCAGAGGTCCTGCCACGGGTCGGCGGAACCGACGACGTCGATCGCCGGACCGAACGGGTCGACCGCGGCACCGTGGACGCCCACCGCGCTGCGCTTGCCATCGGTACCGCGCAGCCGGAGGTACAGCGGGGTGGAGACCTTGTCGAGCTTGTACTTGAGGGTGACGGTACCCGTCGACTTGTTGACCTCGAAGGACTTGACGACCTTCGCGGTCGGCGCGGTGAAGGTGTCCTTGTCGCGCACCGGTCCCGTGACATCGCCCTGGATGATGTCGACACGGGCCAGCTTCGGCACGAACTGCGCCCAGTTGGCGCCGTTGGCCAGCGCGATCTCGACGGTCAGCTCGACGTCGTCACCACGCTTGGTCTGCAGCGCGCCACCGAGTGTGGTCCAGCGGCTGCTGCCCTTGATTCGGACGTCGAGACCGCTGATCAGACCACCGTGGTCGACCCAGATCCGGCCCGCGCGCATGCCGTCCATGACCGCCGCGTACGAGAACCGGTCCGCGCCGACGTGCGTACGGCTGTAGTGGCCCGGCCAGTAGTCACCCTGCGTGAGGCTGAGGCCGTCGCCGTAGACGGGGTCGGCGTGCCGGCCGTTGACCGCGAAGTTGTCGTCGGGGCCGATCACGGAGGGCTCGGCGTAGATCTGGTGCGAGTCCGAGTTGGCGGTGATCCACCACGGCTTGCCCTCGGCCAGCAGGCTGTCCCAGAGACCGCCGACGGTGGAGGTCATCCAGTCGAAGCCGCCCCAGGTGCGGTAGCTGTCCGCCGGGTAGGCCTGGAAGGAACTGGCGCTCGGGCTGTTGCCGTAGAAGCCACGGGCCTGGGCGCCGCCCTTGGGGGCGGGCAGACCGGCGGCCTGGTGGCCGGGAGCGCCCTCCATACCGATGGCGATCGGGCGGTCGGACGAGGTGGCGTCGCGCCAGCCGCGGATCTCGTGCGGGGAGTCGATGCCGTTACGGGCCGGGTGGTTGGCCAGCATCAGCGCGTCGTCGACCTTGCGGCGGCGCACCTGGTCGGCGAGGAACTGGAGACCGGAGATGGCCAGCGCCTCGTTGGTCTCGTTGGACGAGCTGGGGTGCAGGCTGCCGTCGTAGTCGTTCTCGAACTTCTTCAGCACCTCCACCTCGTTGCTGCCCGGGTGGACGAAGACCGTGGCGTGCTCGGCGCCCGGGATGTTCCACTCCAGGCCCTGGAAGACGAGCTGGTCCTTGAAGACCTTGCGGGCTTCCTGGATGTCCGGGTTGACCTTGTCCACACCGATCTTGGCGTGCGTCTCGCTGCCGTGGTCGGTGATGACCATCCAGTCCAGACCATGGGCCGTGCCCTGGCGGACCTGGTCGATGACGCGGTACTTGCCGTCGCTGCTGTACTGCGTGTGGATGTGGTGGTCGCCCGCCAGCCACAGGAAGCCGTTGCTCTTGGTGCGGCTGCCCAGGGGGGAGCCGCTCGAGTCGGCGGCGGCGGCCGTGGCGCCGCCGAGGACACCCGCTCCGGCCAGACCGGCGCCGAGCAGCCCGGTGCGGCGCAGCATCGAACGGCGGGAGAGCTGGCCCGGGGACAGCTCGCTGTCCGGCACGCCGGCGTCGAGCGCCGCCGGCAGGGGGCCGTTGCCGGCCGGGGTGTCGTGCGCGTGGTCGTGCGTGTGGTCATGCGGGTGATGGTGATGGCCGTGGCCCATTGCAGCTCCTCGCCGGTACCTGTACTGCTCAGCGAGTCAGATGGTCGATCGGCGGGATGAAGGCCCAGTGGACGCAGTGCGTACGCCAAATGTTGAAAGCCGTACGGAACCCTCGCACACCGTTTCCGCGGCGCGGGTCAAGGGCAGTCTGTCCGGTCGGTCGGCGTAAGGGATCTTGTGGGGCGACCCACTATTCATCGCGTGTATACGTCGTGTGTATAGTGCTTGATATGTCACTCGGCCATGCCCTGTCCGGGCCACGGAACCATGCACCGCCGCGCGCTCGCGGCTCGGCCGGCCCGCCGGACGGTAGCGGCCCGCACCAGGCCTGACAGGGCCTCCCGGGCCTCCCCGGTGATCCGCGCGGTGTAGCGGCCGATCGGACCTCGCCCGCGACCGCGCTCCCGTCCTGTCCACCCGCCCGCGGTCCATCCGCGTTCACCGGCGCCGCCTTCCGCGCGCGCCGGCTCCCACCCGCGCCCGGAACGGGCTCAGTGCTGCCCGGATCCCGCGCGTCCGCGGGAAGTCCGGGCGTCGAAAGAGGGATTTGTCATGCCATGGAACATATCGGCATCCGGATCACGGACAGCGGCGGCCCTGGCGGCCGTCGCGTCCCTGACTCTCGCGCTGAGCGGCTGTTCCTCGTACGAGGCCACCTCGCCCCGCGACGCCAGAAGCCACCCCGCCGAGGGGGCACGGGCGGAGGCCGCCCCGGTCGACTGCGAGCAGGCGCGCTGCATCGCCCTCACCTTCGACGCGGGCCCCGGGAAGGACACCGCCCGGCTGCTGGACACGCTCAAGCGGGAGAAGGTGCCCGCCACCTTCTTCCTGCTCGGCAAGAACCATGTGGTCAAGCACCCCGATCTGGTACGGCGCATGGCGCGCGAGGGCCATGAGATCGCCAACCACACCTGGACGCACAAGCGGCTGACCGATCTCGACGCCGACGGGGTACGGGAGGAGCTGTCCCGTACTCAGGACGCCATCGCGGAGATCACCGGCCGCGAGCCCACGCTGATGCGTCCGCCGCAGGGCCGTACCGATGACACGGTCGCCGCGGTGAGCCGTGAACTCGGCCTCGCGCAGATCCTCTGGAGCGCCACCGCCAAGGACTACTCCACGACGGACTCCGCCCTCATCGAGCGCCGAATCCTCGACCAGGCCGGCCGCGACGGCATCATCCTGCTGCACGACATCTACGACGGCACCGTGCCCGCCGTGCCCGGCATCATCCGGAAGCTGAAGAAGCGCGGCTACACCTTTGTGACGGTGCCTCAGCTCCTCGCACCGGGACGCGCCGAGCCGGGCACGGTCTACAAGCCCTGAGGGCCTGCAAGCCCTGGCGGTCCACACGCCCTGGCGAGCGAGAAGCCTCACACGTCAGGACGGGAACTCGTCGGCGGGTACCTCGCTGGTGGTGGCGTTGCCGCCGATGGTCTTGGCGAGCGAGAAGGTCAGCACCGTGTACTGCGTGCCGCCGGACACCTGGACGGTACGGAAGTCCGCCTTGTCGTCGAACTTCTCGAAGCTGCAATCGCGGGTGAAGGACCTCTTGCCGGAGTTCCAGTCCGAGCCGGAGGTGAAGTACACGGTGTACGAGCCGTCCCGGACGCGGCGCACCGTCGTACCGGCGTTCTTGCGGACGTACACCGTGAAGGCGGTCCGCCCGCCTCGGGCCAGGGAGATCACCGCGTCCGAGCCGGTGCCGTTCCTGATGGTGAGCTGCCCCAGCCCGCCGCGCCCGCTGTCCTTCACGAAGGAGCCGTTGCCGAGCCGGCGGTGCTTCGGCTTCTCCGTCCTCGGCAGCTTGAGATGGACGGGATAGCCGAGCCCGGTGAGCGTGGTGCCCGCGTCCCGTACGGGCTGGAGACCGTCGGCCGAGTTCAGTTCGACGCGCGGTGAGGTGGCGCACCGCCCCTTGTCGGCCCGTGCCTCCTCCAGGCTCTGGCCGAGTCCGCGCAGCGAGGCGGCGAGAGCGATGGTGCCGCTGATGGCGTCGTCGGGGGTCTCGGCCGAGTCCAGCTCCGTGGCGGCGGCCTCGGCGGAGGCGGCGGCCGTATCGAGCGCCTTGTTCAGCGCGCTGCCCTCCCGTGCCCGGTCCACCGCGCGCAGGGCCTTGTCGAGCGGGCCGAGGGCGGTGTCGAGCGCCCGGCGGTACGCGGCGGGCTCGACGGTCGGTGTCGGGCTCGGACTCGGCGTAGGCGTGGTGACCGACGGTGTGCCGGTGCCACTGTCGGCGCCTCCCGAGTCACAGGCGGCCAGTACGAGTGTGAGTGCCAGAGCGGCACTCGCCGCCGCGGCCTGCCCCTGTATACGCGCGCGTACGTGCTCCACTGTGCTGCCCCCCGTACCCCGTCCGGCCCCGGTCAGGTGCCGAATGTCCAGACTTCTCCGTTGTCAGATGCGTGTCAAGACGCTCCGGTGCCCCTCCCGGTTCCGCTCTGCTGGCGGGCGTGGGGGACCGGTCGTACGGTGAAGGTGCGACTGACTCGAATGGACCTGTGGGGTCGGACGGGCGGCGGCGTTATGGAGAACGGCGAACAGCGGATCGGCGGGATGATCTGCAGTCATCTCGCGGATGTCGAACCGGTGGACCCGGACAGCGCGGACAGCTGCGCCGAGTGCGTCGCGCTGGGTGACACCTGGGTGCATCTGCGGGAGTGCCAGAGCTGCGGGCACATCGCCTGCTGCGACTCCTCCAAGAACAAGCACGCCACCGCGCACCACAAGGCGACCGGCCATCCGCTCATCCGTTCCTACGAGCCCGGTGAGAGCTGGTGGTGGTGCTACGAGGACGAGGTCGTCTTCGAGGTCGAGGGAGTGCCTCCCGTACGACCGGTCTGACGCGGCGCGACCACCGGCGCGAGCCGGTACGACCCGGGCGTCTCGGGGCGGGGCGGCTGCCTCCGGGACGTCCGGCCTGTGGCTGTCTGCTTGTCATGATCTTGCCATGCGCGTACCGGCCCTCACCGTCGAGCCGAGGTCGAGACTCCTGGAGCTCGTGGAGGCGAGCGTGGAGGCCGAGGCTCAGCCTGACGGTGAGGGCCGGGTCCGCCGGTGTCAGCCGGATGTCACGGTGAACAGGGCGCCGTCCGGATCGCGCAGGGTCGCCTCCCGCAGCTCCGGCGAGGGCTCCGGCGGCGAGAGCAGCGCGCCTCCGCTCTTCAGCGCGGCGTCGACCGAACCGGGCACCTCGGGCACCCGGAAGTAGACGTGCCAGCGCGGTCTGATCCGAGGATCGGGCACGGCCTGTACGGCGCCGCCGCGGATCTTGGCGACCACATGCTCGTCCTGCCGCAGCACCGCGTCACCGTCCTCACGTACCAGGGTGAGACCGCCGTCGGTCTCCGGCGCCCAGCCGAGGACCTGGCTGTAGAACCGGGCGGCGTCGCCGGTGTCGCGGGTGCGCAGTTCCAGCCAGGCCGGGGCGCTGCCGCGTCCCACCGTCCAGTCGGAGCGCACGGCACCCTCCCAGATCCCGAACGCCGCGCCGTCCGGATCCATGGCCAGCGCGGCCCGGCCCGAGTGGAAGGCCAGCGGGCCCACCGCCACGGTCGCGCCCCGCTCCCTGATCCTGGCCGCGGCCTCGTCCACATCGGCCACCGCGAAATACGGCGTCCAGGAGACGGCGACCTGGAGGGAGGAGGCCAGCGCCCCGATGCCCGCGACGGGCTTTCCCTCGGAGAGGGCGACACAGAAGTCGTCCCCGAGCCCCGCCGCCCGGTAGGACCAGCCGAGGACATCGCCGTAGAAGGCCTGGGCGGCGGGCAGTTCACGTGAGAGGAGGGTCACCCAGCATGGGGCTCCCGCAACCGTTTGTGACTCCATCTTGTCCCGCTCCACACCGCTCACTCCGCCCTCGTCCGTCATGGTGCCGCACTTCACCGGCCCTGCCGCCACTACGTGTTACCGCTTTCCGTAGGTCTACTCTGCCAGGCCGTGCACGACTTCCCCGCCGGGCGGGGTCGTACCGGGGTCCGCGAGACCTCGCGCGGACCCCGGCGGGGTGTCGGCGTACGGTGTTCAGCGCGTCGCGGCGGCGAGGGCCGCGTCCGCCTTGGCGCGGGTGGGCTGCCACAGGGTGGTGACGGGCTCCCAGACCCGGATTCCCCGGGGCGATCCCAGGGACGCGGCGGTGAACCGCTCGCCGTGGTGCGACGGGTCGCCCGCCACGGTGAGGAAGGCGACCGTACGGCTCTCCTCGGCGGCCGGGTCGAGGGTGCGCACGGCGGCGTGGGCGGAGCCCCCGGCGGCGAGCCGGTAGGGGGCGCTCTCCGACGGCGGCACGGGCTGGGCCGCGCCGTCCAGATCCCCGAAGGTGACGGTGGGGATACGGTCGACGACGCAGGCGCGCCCGCTCTCGTTGGTGACGCTGATACGGACGACATGGGCCGTGGGGCCCCGGGTGGCGGTCACATCGACGGAGCCCTCCCGGCAGGTGGCGAGGGCGGTCGGCGCGGCGACGGCGGCCGTCACGCCGGTGCCGGCGAGAAGAAGGGTGAGAGCCGCTGCCGCCGGTGCGGCGAGGGCAGGACGGATACGCATGGAGGATTCCCCGTTTCGCGGTCGATCGGTGAAGGGCGGCACAGCGCCGGACGCGTCCACGTCCGGTATGGGTCGTGCTGTGCCACTCGTCTGGGATGACACGCGAAAGGGCCGGGTGGTTGTGCCCGGTGACCGAATCCGATCACACGGTTCGCGACCATCACCCTGATGGGTGAACGTCGGCTGACGGCGGATCAGTCCTACGGCCTGTCCTGTGATTCCGAGCGGTCGGCCACCCCGCCCCACCCTCCCGCCTCACCCTCCTCCCGTCTCTCCCTCGCTCAGGGCGGTGGGGCGGCGGGCTCCGGCGTACGCTTCCCGCCGCCGGGACGGCGGTGGTGCCAGGTCAGGAACACGGCCGTGGAGACGAGCGCCCAGCCCGCCAGCACGGCGAAGGGGAACGCGTGCTGCGCGTCGCCGAAGTACACGGCGGTGTGCTGGGCGTTGATCGAGGCCCCCGGCGGCAGCCAGCGCCCGATCTGGCCCAGCGGCGACGGCAGCAGCGGCCAGGAGACGGCACCGCCGGAGGCGGGGTTGCCCAGCAGCACCATCAGTCCCCAGGTGGGGATCAACGCCCAGCGCCCGAGCAGGGTGTTGAACATCGTGAAGACCATCCCGGTGGTGAACATCGTGAACGCCAGGATCGGCCAGGACTCGGCGAACGGAAAGCGGATCGCGCCGAGCCACCAGTCCACCACCGAGGCGATGGCGAATCCGCCCAGCAGGGAGTAGACCACGGTGATGGCGATGCGTTCGGCGGGGTTGAGCGCGCTCGCGTGGACGGAGAGCTGAATGGCGCCGACGAAGCCGAGGATGACGGCCGCGAGCGAGACGTAGAAGAGCGCGAGACCGCGCGGATCGCCCTTCTGGAGCGGTTTGACATCGCTGATCCGCACCGGGACACCGACGGATCCGGCCACCGCCGGGGCCGCTTCCGTGAGCACCTGTGCCACGGAGACCCCGGCCGCGCTCGCCACCGCCAGATCGACCCGCCGGGGGAGCACGGTCAGGATCGCGAACACCTCCTGCTCCTCCACTCCCCGGCGCGCGGCGGCACCCGTCGCGAAGGGATGGAGTGCGAGCGAGGTGTTCAGCCGCTTCTCCATACCGTCCACGAAGGCGGTGGCGGTTGGGGTGTGCAGGGGGCCCACCACGGCGATGGGAATCCGGTGCGGTGTCGGATTGGCCATGTTGTACGTGTACGAACCCGCGAAGAGCCCTGCCGCGGCGGCGACGATGACCGTCACGACGGCGGCGGGGAGAAAGGGCGAGGACCTGAAGGCGGCCCACTTGGAGGCGACCCACCTGGAGGCCGCGCTCCGGCGCCCGCCGCGCGTACCGCCGGAGTGCGGGCGACCTTTCTGATCCTCGGACATGAAAGCACCGTAAAGCACTCAAATCGGAATCCAGGGACCGATTCGACCGGCGAAGCGGAGGTCGTGCTCAGCGGAGCAGCAGCTGAAGTCCGCCGAGCACGGTCGCCCCGATCACCAGGCGCTCGAAGACCCGCTGGTCGATCCGGTTCACACAGACCTTGCCGACATAGGCGCCGGGGAACACGAAGAGCACCAGGGCGGCGTCCAGCAGGAGCGAGTGCGCGTCGATCAGACCGAGCCCCACGCTGAACGGCACCTTCGTGGTGTTGACGATCAGGAAGAACCACGCCGAGGTGCCCAGGAAGCCGAGCTTCCGGAAGCCCGCGGAGAGCAGATACATCGACATGACCGGACCGCCCGCGTTGGCGACCATCGTCGTGAACCCGCCGAGCACTCCGTACGAGCGTGCCTTGAGGCGTCCGGCCGACGGCCCACGCCGGTCCGGCACGGCGGGCGGGTCCGTATCCCGGCCCGTGTCGCCCGCCCTCCCGGCGCCGCCCGGCTCCTCGGTGCCGCCCGGCTCCTTCGTGCTGCCCGGCTCCTTCGTGCCGTCGGGCTCCTTCGTGCCGTCCGACGCGCCGCGTCGGCGCCAGACCGTGACCCCGGCCATCAGCAGCAGGATCGCCCCGATCGACGTACGTACGGCGTCGTCGTCGGCCCGGAGCAGAAAGACCGTGCCCACCACGACGCCCGCGGCGACCGCGGGGAACAGCCGCCACAGGGTCGGCCAGTGGGCGTGCCGCCGGTAGGTGAGCACGGCGAGCACATCGCCGACGATCAGCAGGGGCAGCAGCACACCCGTCGAGCCGCGCGCGGGCAGCACGGCGGCGAACACGGCCAGACTGACCGTATTCGCACCGCTCACCGCGGTCTTCGAGAAGCCGACGAGCGCCGCCGCCAGGGCGAGTGCGGCGAATCCCCACCACGTTATGTCCATGCCAGCATCCGATGGTATGCCTGGCTGTCCGCGTGATCTCGGGCGGGGACCGGACATACCATCGCGCGGGCCGGGCGGACCCTCCCCGGTGCCGCACGGCGTATTCTCGCGCCGGGGGTGGAACGGATGCACGATCTCAAGGTGTTCGCGGCGGCGCTGACCGGCGAAGACGCGCCGGCCAGGAGCCTCGCCGGACCGGACGGGGCGCTGTGTGTGGCCCCGGCCCTGTCCAGCGTGTTCCTGGTCGAACCGGCGGCCGGCGGAGGGCAGACCGGCACGGTCGCCGTCGTCGGCGCGAGTGGCGGCGGCATGGTCTCGCTCGTCGAACTGCCGCGCTCCTTCCGGGTCCTGCGTATCGGCCATGACCAGGACGGCTACGTACTCACCCGCGAGGACGGCCGTTCGGTGCGTGGCACACCGGCCCAGTTCGCGGCCCATCCGAAACTCGTCGACCGTGAGCACAACCCCGCGTACGAGGAACACCTGGAGGAGGCGTTTCTCGCGACGCATCTGATCCCGGCCCACGACGGAACGGGCCATGGTGGGACGGGGTATGCCGGGACGGGGTACGGCGGGACGGTCCACGCGGCCGGTCTCGACATCGAGTTGAGCTTCGACTGCGCGGGACCCGAGAAGACCGCCGCACTGCTTCCGCACGCCCGCCGCCTGGTCGCGGACTTCGCCCGTATCCGCCGCGCGGCCACGGAGTTCCTCCACGCGTGGGGCGCCGAAGGCGACGGGACGGACGAGGAGAGACTCGGCTTCGCCGCGGCCATGGTCCCGACCGATCTGGTCGTCTACCGCTCCGGGGACTTCGAGGTCGCCTTCGAGGACACGAGCGGCACGTACTTCCTCGACGGTTACTGGCCGAACATCGTCTTCCGCGCCGATATGACCCCCGTCGACCTCACCGTGGAGTGCTGAAATGGCCGAAACGAGGCCGGAGTTACGGGAGGGGCTCCGGGGACGCGATCCGATGCGTACGCTGGGGCTGCCGCGAAGATCGCGTGAAGAGAATGTGCCGAGAGGTGACTGCGATGAGTATGGAGCGTCCGCCGGAGTTCGATTCGGGCGTGGCCCATCCCGCCCGTGTGTACAACGCGTGGCTCGGCGGCAAGGATCACTATCCCGCCGATCTGGAGGCCGCCGAACTGGCCGCCGAGGCCAATCCCGGGATCGTCCCCTCGGTCCGCGCCAACCGTGCCTTTCTCGGCCGGACCGTCCGTCATCTCGCGGGCGAGGCGGGGATCCGGCAGTTCCTGGACATCGGTACCGGCATCCCCGCCGCGGACAACACCCACGAGGTCGCCCAGTCCGTCGCCCCGGACTCCCGGGTCGTCTATGTGGACAACGACAGGATCGTGCTGGCCCACGCGCGCGCCCTGCTCGTCGGCTCGGCCCAGGGGCGGACCGACTACATCGAGGCCGACGCCCGTGATGTGGAGACCATCCTCACCGAGGCACAGCACACGCTGGACCTCGGCGAGCCGGTCGGGCTGATGCTCGTGGCGATCCTCCAGTACATCCCGGACGCCGACGACCCGTACGGCGTCGTCCGCAGGCTGGTCGACGCGCTGCCCTCCGGCAGCCATCTCGTCATCTCCCACCCGGCGTCCGACATCAACGCCGCCGAGGTCGCCGAGTCGATGCGTGTCTACAACGAGCGCGCCGCCGCGCACGCCGCCGCCACCCCTCGTACCCATGACCAGGTGGAACGTTTCTTCGACGGTACGGAACTGCTGGCTCCCGGTGTGGTGTCACTGCCGCAGTGGCGGCCGGGACCGCATGACGTACCGGTCTCCGACATCCCGATGTGGAGCGGTGTCGGCCGCAAGCCGTAGGCACCTCACCTGGACATGGCCTGGGCCCGGCGTGCTTATGCCTGGGCCCTGGGCGCGCTTCCGCCCGGAGCCCAGGCGACTCTCGGCCCCGGCCCCCGGCCCTCCGCCCCAGCCCTGGCCGGTCCGCGCGGAGAACCCGGAAACCCGGAGGACAGCGCTCTTCGGGATCCGTAGTCTCCTCGGTGCCGTGCGACGGCCGTGCCGCGCCGGTGAACCGACGAGTTGACGGGTGGGGAGTACGTGATGACGCGGGCCGTGGGCCGACCGATCACCGAGGTGCTGTCGCGCTACCGGACGGAGGACCCGGCCGAGGCCGCCGATGTCGGCCGTATCCGTGCCCTGACGGAGAGCGCGGCCGACCCCTGGCTGCGCTCGATCCCGCTCCATGTGACGGCGTCCGCGCTGATCGTGCATCCCGGGAGCGGACGCGTGCTGATGCGCTGGCACGTACGGCTGGGGTCCTGGCTCCAGGTGGGAGGCCACGGCGACCCGGGGGAGACCGATCCGCTCGGTGTCGCGCTGCGGGAGGCCGCGGAGGAGACCGGCCTCGACGATCTGGTCCCGTACCCGGACGAGTCCCTCGTCCAGGTGGTGATCGTGCCGGTGCCCGCGGGCGGTGGTGAACCGGCGCACGAACACGCCGACCTGCGCTTCGTCCTCGCGACCGGCAGCCCCGACGCGGCGCGCCCCGAGAAGCCCGACGCCCCGCTGCGCTGGATGACCCTGCCCGAGGCGATGGAGGTCACCGCCGAGGCCAATGTCCGCGAGGCGCTGCGGCGCGTCGGGACACTGCTCGCGCGGACGGGCGCGGGCACGGAGACCGCGGGCACGGAGACGGGGACAGCGCGCGGCTGACCGATGGACGGGACAGGACGGATACGGAACGGACCGTACGGATCAGTCCGGCGCGGCGGCCGGGCGCGGCCGGGGCGCCAGTACGAAGACCGCCGCGGCGGCCGCGACCACCACGGCCGCGAGCCCGATGACCCCCGCCAAGGTCACCTGGAGCAGCAGCCCGCCGACGGCCGCGCCCGCCAGCACTGCCAGCACCGACCCCGCCCTGCGGTGCGGCGGTGCCCCGGTGCCCGCGCCGAGGGCACTCTGCGAGGTGAGCGCGGTGAGCGTCCTGGTGAGTACGGACGTGGTGAGATCCCGGGGTGCCAGAAGGCCGACCGTGGCGTTCTGGAGACCGCAGCAGCCACCGAGCAGCGCGACGATCAGCTGGGTGGCCCAGCCCTCGGCCCGGAGCACCCCCGTGCCGACCAGGACGGCCGTCAGCGTGAGCACGGCGGCCTGTCCGGCGAAGGCGCCGGCGAGCCAGGGTCCGGGCCGCTCGCCGAAGTATCTGTTGAGCCGGCCGCCGGCGAACGTCCCCAGGACGAAGGCCGTCAGGGCCACGACCGGGCCGACCATCGACAGGTGGTACGCCTTGGAGACGGAGAGCCCGAGGAAAACCACATTGCCCGTCATGTTGACGACGAAGACATTCCCCAGCCGCAGATAGCTCACGGCGTCCACCAGACCGCTCGCGAAGGTCATGCTCAGCAGCGCTCCCACGGCCCACCGCCGCGCCACGGGAAACTCTTCGGGCACAGGCACACCTTCTCTCCACACCGGAGCCGGCCGGATCCACGCCTGGACGAGCCACCCTAGTCACGGACGTACCGCCCGCCCGCCCGCACCACGCGCATGTCAGAGTCCTCGCAGAAAGGTTCTGGCAGCACGAGAACGTTCCGGCAGCACGAGAGCGACGTTCTGCCGGTACGAGAACGCAGAAGGAGAATCCCAGTGCCCCATGTGTCCGGACATCCCGCCGTCCCCGGTGACATCCCCATACCTCCGGTGGTGCGGAACTGGGCGGGGAACATCACCTTCGGCGCGGCACGCGTGCACACCCCTCCGTCGGTGGAACGGCTGCGGGAGATCGTCGCCGGAAGCGCCTCGGCGCGCGTACTGGGCAGCGGACACTCGTTCAACACGATCGCGGACACCCGCGGCGATCTGATCTCGGTGGCCGGACTGCCCAGGACCGTGGAGGTCGACGCGACGGCCGCCACGGTCACCGTCGGCGCGGGGCTGCGGTTCGCCGAGTTCACCGGCGCCGTGCACCAGGCCGGTCTGGCGCTGCACAATCTCGGCTCGCTCCCGCACATCTCCGTCGCCGGAGCCTGCGCGACCGGGACGCACGGCTCGGGGACCGGCAACGGGAATCTGGCGTCCGCGGTCCGCGCGCTGGAACTCGTCACGGCCGACGGCGAGCTGCGCACCCTCGCCCGGGGCGACGAGGGCTTCGCGGGCGCGGTGGTCGCGCTGGGCGCGGCCGGTGTGGTCACCCGGATGACCCTCGACCTGGTGCCGGGACACGACTTCCGGCAGTGGGTGTACGAAGGACTCCCGTACGGGCGGCTGCGCGAGCGGTTCGACGAGGTCCTGTCCGCCGCGTACAGCGTGAGCCTTTTCACGAGCTGGCGGACCGACCGGGTGGACCAGGTCTGGCTGAAGCAGCGGGCCGGCGACGCCGATGCCGGGCCCGCGCCGGACACCTGGCTGGGCGCGGTCCTCGCGGACGGTCCCCGCCACCCGGTGCCCGGGATGGATCCCGGCACCTGCACCGTACAGGCGGGCGTCCCCGGGCCGTGGCACGAACGGCTGCCGCACTTCCGGCCCGAATTCACCCCGAGCAACGGGGACGAGCTGCAGAGCGAGTACTTCGTCGCACGGGAGGACGGCCCGGCCGCCTTCGACGCGCTGACGGCGATCGCCGACCGGATCGCGCCGCTCCTCCAGATCGGTGAGATCAGGACCGTCGCGGGCGACGACCTGTGGCTGAGCCCGGCGTACGGACGTGACTCGGTGGCCTTCCACTTCACCTGGCATCCCGACCAGAGCGCCCTGACACCGGTGCTGGAGGCCATCGAGGAGGCACTGGCGCCCTTCGACGCCCGACCGCACTGGGGGAAGGTCTTCACCATGGGCCCGGAGCGGGTCAGGGGACTTTACGAGCGGTACGCCGACTTCGAGGCGCTGACCGCGAAGCTCGATCCGCGGGGAGTCTTCCGCAACGACCTCATCGAGAGATACTTCCCCGGCGGTCGCTGAGCGCGTCCCGGCTCTGCCGGACCCGACCGACCCGACCGACCCGACCCGACCTGCCGGGGCCCGGTGGCGGCACCCGGCGGGAGGTTCGTCACCGAGCTTTTACCTGGAGCACAGCCACAACTCAGTTTTTGTTTCTACCCTCACGCCATGTCCCGGCACCGCATCGCTCCGCAGCACCCCGTAGCCACCCTCCTCGTCGTCGGATGGGTGGCGACGGGGAGCTTCCTCATGACCGCCGCGGGCGACGCGCCCGCCGTGCCGCGGTCCGAGGCGCTCACGGCGTCCCCCCAGCCGCGCCCGGCGGCCGTCCCCCTGCCGTCACCGCGGACGATGGGCGCGCTGCGGTCCGGTGAGATCGGCCGGGAGTCCGGGACCCGGTCCGAGTCGGAGCCCGAGCCGGAGCCCACGGTGGATCCGGACGAGGCACTGGCCGCGCGCCTCGCACCGGTCGTGAAGTCCACCTCGGTCTCGCTCTCGGTGGCGGTGCTCGACCCCGAGGACGGCCGCACGGCGTCGTACGGTGTCCAGGCCGGGACGACCTACGACACGGCGAGCATCGTCAAGGTCGACATCCTGGTGGCGCTGCTGCTGCACGCGCAGGACGAGGGCCGCCGGCTCACGGCCGGGGAGAGGGCCTACGCGACCTCGATGATCCGCGTCAGCGACAACGCCTCCGCGGACGCGCTGTGGAGCGCCATCGGCGGCGCGCCGGGTCTGGACGCGGCGAACCGCAGGCTGGGGCTGACCTCGACGACGGCGGGAGGCGACGGGCTGTGGGGGCTGACCCAGACGACCGCCTCGGACCAGCTCGTCCTGCTGTCCGCCGTGTTCGGCGACGACTCCGCGTCCGATCTGAGCGCGGCCTCGCGCGCCTATGTGCGGGAGCTGATGGCCGGGATAGCGCCGGACCAGGACTGGGGCGTGTCGGCCGCGGGACCGGCCACCGGACTCAAGAACGGCTGGCTGCCGCGGACCGCGACCGGTCTGTGGGACATCAACAGCATCGGGCGGATAACGGTCGACGGACACGGCTATCTGCTCGCGGTGCTGTCACGTGGCAGTGTCAGCAAGGAAGCGGGGATCGCGCTCGTGGAGAAGGTGGCGGGGACGGCGGTGCCGGCCCTGGGCAAGCCGGCGTAGCCGGCCGGGAAGAGCGGGGCCCGGGTTCATCGTGTCGCGAAGCGCGTCAGGACGGTCATGGTCGGGCGGAGGTTCCGTACGACGGGCAGACGCCGCAGGACCGGCTGTACGGCGCCGTAGTACACACCCCGGCCGCGCGGGGGCGGTATCTCGCGTACCTCCGTGATGTGCGGATGCGCGCCGTAGACCTTGCGCAGTTCGCCGGCGTCCATCCCCCAGGGCATCGGCGGCACGGTGAAGCCCTGGGGGGTTCTCATCCCGCCGTGCGTCGTGCGGGCGCTGAACCATCTCGGTACCGCGTCGAAGACGAGCGCCCCGCCGGGGAAGTGCTCGGCGCAGGTGGCGATCACCTCCCGGACCTCGGGCGGCCGCAGATACATCAGCAGGCCCTGGGCGGTGACGAGCACCCCGCGCGCGGTGTCGACCTGGTCGGGCCACGCAGGATCCAGGGCGGAGCACGCGAACGTACGGCGCCGCTCGCCGTCGGGCAGCAGTCGCAGCCGGACGGCCACGGTCTCGGGCAGATCCACCGTGAGCCAGCGCATCCGGCCGTTGTCCACCCGCCAGAACTGTGTCTCCAGACCCTCGCCCAGCGCGACGACCGTCCCGTCGGGACGCTCGTCGAGGAAGCGCCGTACGACGCTGTCGAAGGTACGGACGCGCAGGGACTGGCTCTGCGCCAGGAACGGGCTGGGCGGGCCGAAGGTCTCGGCGAAGGGGTAGTCGACGGTGTCGACGAGTTCGACCGCTCTGGGGTCCTGGAAAGCGGTGGACGGATCGCGCGCGTCGCACGCGCGCTGGTACAGGGTCCAGAGCAAGGTCTCGGGGACACCCGTGAGCGTGACGGTCACTCTCCCTCCGCGGTCCCTCTGTGTCTCCCCCCGCGCGTCCCTCTGCGCGTTCCCCTGCCCGGCTCTCCGTGCGTCCCCCGGCCGGTCCGCCCGCCGGTGCTTCCGCCGGTCCTGCTCCTGGTGCCGCTCGTCGTCGTCCATCGCGTATCGCTCCCCGCGCTTGTTCGACCGCCCCTGTGCCTCATATGCCTCCAGCACACCCGTTCAACCACGCCCCGCCTGCGGGTATGTCATATCAAGGTGGCGAATTCGTATGACGGAAAGATGGCCGGATTTACACCGGATGATCCTCGTATCCGTGCCTCGCGGACCGCCGTCATACGGCACTCTGCTCGTATGAGCGCTAACTCGGACGAGACGGCGGACGGCTTATTCGACGAAGCGGCGGCCCGGCGGCTGCTGGAGTCGGGAGCGCGCGAGGAGGCGCTGAGGCGCGCCTTCCCGGTGGACGGTCCGGATGTGGATCCGGTCGCCGTCGCGCACTACACGGGGTATGCGGCGATGCTCCATGAGGACCGGGGCTGGCGGCAGCTCTTTCCCGCCGTCGCGGCCGAGGAGGAGGCGCGGCTGGATCTCCGCGACGTCCTGCTGGTGCGGGCCGCGAACGGGGGTGAGCTGGGCCGGCGCTTCGCACGGGCCGCCGAGGCCGTCGCGCGTGGCGAGGACCAGGTGATCATCGGTGAGGACGTCTACCGCGTCGTACGGGTCGAGCAGACCGTCATCATGACCGCCCATGGCCCGCAGCCGCCACGCCCCCATGACCAGGAGTTCCCCGAGGTGCTCGACGAGCGCCCCGGGCCGCGCGGTCCGGGGCGCCCGCTGGACGACTGACACCGGACGACCGACCGCCGGATGACCGGTCCGTGCTCTTCCAGCCCCCATGTCCCGCGCGGCTCATGTCGCGCGCGGCTCATGTCCCGCGCGCGACCACCAGGGCGCAGCGGGGACTGCCGTCGGGCCGGCGGCCGAGATCGGACAGGGGCAGCAGGGCGGTCGTGAACCCCGTACCGGCCAGTTCGTCCAGCACATCGGGCAGCCGGAACGTGCGGTAGTACATGACGAACGACGGGTGCCAGAACAGATTCCGCAGCCGCATCACCGTGTCGAAACCCCACAGTGCCCAGTAGGGCCCGGAGCCGACCCGGGGCGGCGCGGGCACGGGAAACACGAACAGGCCACCAGGCCGGAGAGCGGCGCGCGCCTGCGCGAACAGCGCCGGCCGCTCGGCCGGCAGGAAATGTCCGAACGCCCCGAAGCTCATGGCCAGATCGAACGCGGGCGCGAGGGGCAGGGCGCGCGCGTCGGCCCGTACCCACTCCACGGCCGGTGCGCCGTCCGGATCCGGCACCGCGGATCTGGCGGCGGCGAGCATGCCCGCGCTGAAGTCGACCCCGACGATCCTTTCGTCGCAGAGCCGCCGCAGCACCCCCATTCCGGCGCCGGTGCCGCAGCAGATGTCGAGTCCCCTACGGAACGGTCCGAGCGGGCGGACGGTACGTACGACCGCGTCCAGCACCTGATCAGGGGTACGGAACGGTGTCCGGTCGAACTTCGGAGCCAGCAGGTCGTAGCCGTGCTCGACGGACGAGAGCGCCTGCACGGCGAGTTCGCGAAGGGTCGGGCCCTGAGGGGAGAACATCGCCGGCCAGCCTAGTGCTGTGGCCGGGAAGGTTTGCCGGGGGCTCGCGGCGTCCGGTGCGGTGGATCGCAAGGCGGAGGATCGCGCTCGTACTGGACGTACTCGCGCGACTCCGACAACGCGGCGAGGTGCCGTGCCGGGCGTCGCGAGCCGGTGAACCTTTCCGGTCACAGCACCAGGGCGTGTTTCGAAAGTAGCGCCGTCCGCCCGGAGGGCGGGGCCCGCGGCGTCTGGTGCGTGCGATCGCAAGGCGGAGGATCGTGCTCGTACTGGACGTACTTGGACGACTCCGACAACGCGGCGAGCGTGCGTGCCAGGCGTCGCGGGCCAGGCGGGACTTTCGAAACACGCCCTAGCCACTCCCGCCCGCCCCGCGCTCACAGACGCTGATTGCGGTGGAGCCGCCACACGGCGAGGGCGAGCTGGAGACGGAGCCGTCCGTGCGGGTCGTGCACAGGCCAGCCGAGCCAGTGCTCCGTCTGTGCCAGCCGGTCCTGGAGCGTCGAGTGGTGCAGGGTCAGTTCCGCCGCCGCGGCCCGCAGACTCGGGGCGAAGGCGATTGCGTGGAGCGTCGACGCGGCCCAGGGGGCCGACGCGACGGCGCGGTCCAGCGCCCGTACATCGGGGATCGGCTCCGTGCCGGGACCGACGGAGTCCGCCAGCAGGGCGAGGCCGCCCAGTTCGTCCGCGTACACGGTCCTCGGTCCGGGATCCTGCTCGCCGCCCTCCGCGGTGAACCGCAGGGCGGTCCGCGCGGCGGTCGCGGACGCCGGCAGATCCGGTACGGGCACGGCCGGGCCGATCCCGGCACGCCTGCCGCCGGTGTACGGCGTCCGCGTACCCGAGGACGGCATCGCCTCGACTACGGTCACACCTCCCGCAGGCGCCACCGCGCGGGCGAGCGCCGCGTCCCGCAGACCGAGGCGGACGGCCGCCCGCCGGCGGGCGTGCTCCGGGGCCGAGGCGTCGAGCAGTACCTCCAGCGAGGCCGGGTCGGCGGCCGGACTTCCCACCGGCGCCCGGCCCCTGGTCCGGTCGAGTACGTCGCGCGCGGCGGCGGACGCCCGCTCCAGCACCATCGCGTCGACGCCGTTGGGCGGTCCGGCCCGCTCCAGCCACAGCGCCGGGAGGCCGTCCGGCACCAGCGCGGCCGACATCCAGCCGGGATCGGCCGGGCCGCCGTCGCCGTGACGTACCCCGTCGGCGTCGACACGGATACGTACCCCGCGTGTGTCGTCCACCAGCCGGGCCGGGCATCCCGACAGCACCGCCGCACCCCGCACCAGCGACTCCAGACCGGCCCGGCCCTCGACCAGCCGGTCGAAGTACACGATCACATGGAGCGCCGCGCCCGCGTCGGGGTCGAGCGCGGCAAGCCTGCCCACCAGGTCCTTCACCACTTCATCCTGCTGCTCAGGACGGCCCGGTGCCAAGCGTTCGTCGCTGCCGGTCCCGGGGCGGGACGGCCGTTCAGCGCGCGAGCAGCCTGCGCAGCCACACGAGGGGCGCGTTCCTGGCGTCCTGGGAGAGCGCGGCCTGCGGCGCCATCATCTCGAAACCGTGGAAGCCGCCCGGCCACACATGCAGCTCGGCCTTACCGCCCGCCTGCCACAGCCGGGTGGCGTAGGCGACATCCTCGTCCCGGAACGTCTCCGCGGAGCCGACATCGATGAACGCCGGCGGCAGGCCGGACAGGTCCGTGGCCCGCGCCGGAGCGGCGTACGGCGGGACATCGGGGCCACCGCGCCGCTCACCGAGGAGCGCGGTCCACCCGGCGTGGTTCGCCGCGCTGTCCCACACACCCAGGCCGGCCATCTGAAGGCTGGAGGGCGTGTCGTTGCGGTCGTCGAGCATCGGGCACATCAGGAGCTGCCCGGCCAGGGCGGGGCCGCCCCGGTCGCGCGCCAGCAGGGCGACGCCCGCGGCGAGACCACCGCCGGCGCTGCCGCCCCCGACCACGATCCGGTCGGGGTCGATCCCGAGTTCCGTGGCGTGCTCCGCGGTCCACACCAGCCCGGCGTACGAGTCCTCGACCGGAGCCGGATGCGGATGCTCGGGGGCGAGCCGGTACTCCACCGACACGACGACCAGATCCAGCTCCTGGGCCCAGTCGAGCGCCAGGTCGACGCCGGTCCGGTTGTCCCCGAGGACCATCCCGCCGCCATGGATGTGGTAGAGCGCGGGCAGCGCCGTGGTGGCTCCGGCCGGCCGGCAGATGAGCAGGGAGATGTCCGGCTCGCCGGGCGGCCCCGGCACCGTACGCTCCTCGACCTCGAAGGCCCCGGCCCGGCGCAGATCCTCGTCGGACAGCCGGGCCCGGCCCTGGCCCGCCCTGACGGCAGGGATGTCGTCGAGGCTCAGCGGCCCGCCGAACTGCTCGTTGATGACATCGAGTGCCGCCGCGAGCTCCGGATCGAAGGGCGGCGGCGGTCCGACCCGTCCGTCCCGAGCGGCGGTGGGCGGCGCGTCGGCGGACAGGGCCCGCGCGGAGGTCGTCGTGGACGGGGCCGCTGCGGGCGGGGTGTCCGAGAACGGGGCGGCGGTCATCTGCTCTCCCTGGGTCGCGGCCACGTCTCTGTGGCCGATCCCGCCATCCTGCCTCCGGGCCGCGGTGCGCGGCGGCGCCGGACGGCGGAGATCACCCGCCGTCCGGCGGGTACCACGATCCGTGAGGCGGGTGTGAGGAGGTGTGAGGACGCGTGGGGGATCCATCAGGGGAGTGTTCAAACCTCGCGACCGCGACGCATCGGCGGATTTCATACGATCGCAACGCTGTGATCTCGACAGATACCCCCGCGCGGTGTCAGTCTCCCGCCATGCACCTCACCGCCCGAAGCTTTCTCCCCGCCGTCTTCGTCCTCGCCGTCGCCGCCGCTACCGGGTGCGCGCCGCAGGAGACGTCGTCGTCGGACGAGTCCTCCGCCTCCACGCCCTCCTCCGCGCCGTCCGGCGCGTCCTCCTGCGACGCGGCCACCCTCGCGACGGAGACGAAGGGCAAGCTGACCGTCGGAACGGACAAACCGGCCTACGCGCCCTGGTTCGAGGACGACGACCCGGCGAACGGCAAGGGATTCGAGTCCGCCGTCGCATACTCCGTGGCCAAGGCACTCGGCTTCGGGAAGGACCAGGTCGTCTGGCAGACCGTCCCGTTCAACAACTCCTTCGCGCCGGGCGAGAAGAACTTCGACTTCGACATCAACCAGGTCTCCATCAGCGACGAGCGCAAGCGGGCCGTCGACTTCTCCTCGGGCTACTACGAGGTGCGCCAGACCGTGGTCGCGCTGAAGAAGTCCCCGTACGCCGGGGCGAAGAGCGCCGCCGACCTCAAGGGGGCCAAGCTCGGCGCGCAGGTCGGCACCACCAGCCTGGACACGATCAATGAAGTGATCAAGCCGACGCAGCAGCCCGCCGTCTTCCAGAAGAACGATTTCGCCAAGTCCGCGCTGCGCAACGGCCAGGTCGACGCCATCGTCGTCGATCTGCCCACGGCCTTCTACATCACCTCGGCCGAGGTGCCGGACGCCGAGGTCGTCGGCCAGTTCGCGAACTCGGCGGGCACGGCCGAGCAGTTCGGGCTCGTCCTCGACAAGGGCAGCGCGCTCACGACCTGTGTCACCCAGGCCGTCGACGGGCTGCGCGAGGACGGCACGCTCGCCGCGCTGGAGAAGCAGTGGCTGTCCGACGCGGTGGACGCGCCGGTGCTCAAGTGACCTCGGACACCGTCCCCATGGAGAAGGGCGGCGGCGAGGGCGGGGACCCGGGTGAAGACGAGGGCGGTGGCGGCGGTGTGAGCAAGGGCGACGGCGGCGCGGACGGGTACACACCGTCCGCGCGACGGCTCGAACGCGAGCGGTACAAGCGCGCCCGTGCCCGCCGCGCCACCGCCGTCGCCGCGCTCTCCACCCTGGTGACGGGCGTCGTCCTCTTCCTCGTCATCACCGGCTCGCCCGGCTGGCAGCGCACCCGCGAGACCTTCTTCAGCGCCGAGTACGCCAGGATGGCGCTGCCCCAGGTCCTCGACGGTCTGCTGCTCAATCTGCGGCTGCTGGCGGTCTGCGGGGTGGCCGTCCTCGCTCTCGGACTGCTGCTGGCCGTCGCCCGCACCCTGCGCGGCCCGGTCTTCTTCCCCATCCGGGCGCTGGCCACCGCCTACACCGACTTCTTCCGCGGACTGCCCCTGATCATCTGTCTGCTGATGGTCGTCTTCGGTGTACCCGCGCTCAGGCTCCAGGGCGTCACCACGGACCCCGTGGTGCTCGGCGGTACGGCGCTCGTGCTGACCTACTCCGCGTATGTCGCCGAGGTCTTCCGGGCGGGCATCGAGTCCGTACACCCCTCGCAGCGTGCGGCGGCCCGCTCACTGGGGCTGTCCAGCGCCAAGACCCTGCGGTACGTGGTGCTCCCGCAGGCCGTACGGCGTGTGGTGCCGCCGCTCCTGAACGATCTGGTGTCGCTCCAGAAGGACACGGGACTGGTCTCGATCGCCGGTGCCGTCGACGCCGTCTACGCGGCCCAGATCATCGCGGGAAAGTACTTCAACTACACGCCGTACGTGGTCGCGGGCCTCGTCTTCGTCGCGCTGACGATCCCGATGACCCGCTTCACCGACTGGGTCACCGCCCGGATGGACCGCAGACGCGCACAGGGAGGAACCGTATGACCACCGCCGACGCCCCGGTGCTGCGCCTGGAGTCCGTACGCAAGACGTTCGGCCGGGACCGGGTCGTCCTGCGCGATGTCACCCTCGATGTCGCACCGCACACCGTGACGGCGCTGATCGGTGCCTCGGGCTCCGGCAAGTCGACCCTGCTGCGGTGCGCCAATCTGCTGGAGGAGATCGACGACGGGGCGATCTTCCTCGACGGCGAGGAGATCACCGATCCACGGGCCGACCCCGACGCGGTGCGCCGCCGGATCGGGGTGGTCTTCCAGTCGTACAACCTGTTCCCGCATATGACGGTCCTGCAGAACATCACCCTCGCGCCGCGCCGGGTCCTCGGTGTCCCGCGCGAGGAGGCGGAGGAGCGGGCCGGGGAACTGCTGGACCGCCTCGGTCTCGGTGACAAGGCGCGGGAGTACCCGGACCGGCTCAGCGGCGGCCAGCAGCAGCGCGCCGCGATCGTCAGGGCCCTGGCCGTACGCCCGCGGCTGCTGCTCCTCGACGAGATCACCGCCGCGCTCGACCCGGAACTGGTCGGCGAGGTGCTCTCGGTCGTACGGGACCTCAAGGACGACGGGATGACGATGGTGCTGGCCACCCATGAGATGGGCTTCGCCCGGGAGGTCGCCGACCAGATCTGCTTCCTCGACGCGGGGGTGGTCCTGGAGCGCGGCACACCGCGGGAGGTCTTCGGCGATCCGCGGGAGGAGCGTACGAAGCGGTTCCTGCGGCGGATCGTCGAAGCGGGCCGTCTCTGACCGGCCGTCTCCGACCGGCCCCCTGACCCCCGGGAGGGGCCGGCGCCCTGGGCCGGGGGACGGCTGCGTGTCTCATACGGGCCCCGGCGTCTCAAACGGGCCCCGGCCGGCGCGGCGCCGCGGAGAACTCCACGGGCAGGGAGACGGGGACCCGTGTCCAGGGGGAGGGCTGCCAGCTCACATCCTCGGGCCGGACGGCGAGCCTCATATCGGGCAGCAGATGCAGCGCGGTGTTCACCGCGGTACGGGTGATCAGCCGCGCCGGCACCTGCGCCGGGCACACATGCGGACCCGCCGAGAACGCGAGATGCGCGCGGTTGCCCGGCTCGCCCGCCTCGTCGGGACGGATCGCGGGATCGTCGTTGGCGGCGGCGATCCCCAGGATCAGCACATCGCCGCGCCGGATATGACGACCGCCCAGCTCGGTGTCGCGCAGCGCGTACCGGGCGGGCATGTTGTTCATCGGGGGATCGCGCCACAGCGCCTCGTCCAGCGCGTCGTCCACACCGAGCCGGCCGCCGTGCAGCCGGGCCGCGAACCGGGGATCGGTGAGCATCAGCCGCAGGGCGTGGGAGATCCAGGCGTTGACGCCCTCCGTGCCCGAGGAGATCATCACCACCATCGACTGAAGACGTTCCGCGTCGGTGCGGAGATTCGGATGGTGGATGATCGCGGTCGTCAGATCGTCGGCCGGATTGAGCTGCCGCTCGCACAGCGTGTCGACCAGGATCTCCTGGAAATGGCGGTTGCCGTCCTGCGAGTCGTCGGCGCTGCCGAACAGGGCCACCAGCGCGCGCCGCAGCTCCTGGCCCTCGGCGCTGTCCAGCCCGAACAGTGACGCGATGGAGAGCAGCGGCACGATCGCCGCGTACTCGCTCACCAGATCGGCCCGGCCGTGCGGGGAGAACTCCGCGATCAGCTCAGTACAGACCGACTCGACCTGGCGGCGGGCCTTGCGCTGGTCGATCCGCGCGACACCGTCGTCCAGGGGCTGGCGGAGCCGGCGGTGCTCGGGGCCGTCCGCGCCGATGACATTGGCGCGCCAGGCCATCATCGGCAGCAGTCCCGACCGCGGGGAGACCACACCGTCGTTGAGATCGCGCCAGTTGCGGGCGTCGCGGGAGAAGACCTGCTCCTGACGGGTGACGGTCAGCAGCTCCCGGTAGCCCATCACGAGCCAGGCGGGCACGCCCGGCTCCAGCTCCACCTTGGCCACGGTGCCCCACCGCTCCCGCAGACCGCGGTAGACCTCGCGCGGTTCGGCCGCGCCCGTCGCGGACGAGAGCGGGAACAGCTCCGTACGGTCGCCGTGCGCGGGACAGCCGGGCGGCGGTGAGGGCGGTGAGGGTGGCGGGACCGATGAGGCGGGTGAGGCGGGTGAGGCCGGGGGGGACGCGGCCGGGGGGAGGGGGGCGGGCGGGGAGGGCGGCGGGAAGTGGCTCATGAGGCGGGCTCCTTGGTACGCACCGTACCGGCGGCGGACACGAACTCGACCAGGCTGATCAGCGCGTCCACCGACGGGGCACGCTCCCGCGCGTCGCACAGGACCACGGGCGTCTCCGGCAGCAGGTCGAGCGCGCGGCGCAGTTCCCGGGTCGCGTACTCCTCGCTGTCCGGGAACTGGTTGATCGCCACCGCGAACGGCAGCCCGCGCAGCTCCAGTTGTTCCAGTACGTCGAAGCTGTCCTCCAGCCTGCGGGTGTCGACGAGGACGAGCACCCCGAGCGCGCCCTCCGCCAGGCCCTCCCACAGATCCCAGAACCTCCGCTGCCCGGGAGTGCCGAACAGATAGAGGACCAGACGGGAGTTGAGCGTGATCCGGCCGAAGTCCATGGCGACCGTGGTGGTGGTCTTGGTGGACATCCCGGCGAGATCGTCCACGCCGACACTCGCCTCCGTCATCACCTCTTCGGTGCGCAGCGGTTCGATCTCGCTGACCGAGCCGACCAGTGTGGTCTTGCCGACGCCGAACGCGCCCACCACCAGGATCTTCACAGCCTGCTGGACAGTGTCGGGCAAATAGCGGTCAGCGGAGCCGACGGAGACCATCCAGTACCTCCTGAAGCAATTGCGGGTCGGGCTGCACGGCCTGGGGGACGCCGGAGCGCGCGGACAGATGACCGCTGTCGACGAGATCGGAAGCCAGCACCTTCACCAGGCTCACCGGCAGTTCGAGATGGGCGGACGCCTCCACCAGCGAGAGCAGCCGCTCACACATCCGTACAAGGGCGCGCTCCTCGCGGGTCGCGGAGACAGGCAGCTCGCACGGCGGGTCGGCCGCGATGAGCAGGGTCTCGACCCCCACGGTGTTCCGCGAGGGCCGGGAGCGTCCCTTGGTGATCACATAGGGGCGTAAGGCTCCTGAGCCGTACTCCCCCTCGTCCTCCGGACTGTTCACCGAGCCGATTCCTGCCGCGGCGGACTGCTCAGATTCCCGGCGCCGATCTTCAGCACCTGCGCCTGCATCTGCCGGGCGACCAGCTTCGGGTCCACCACCGGGCCCGTCACCACGGCGAGATGGGCGCCGCCCGCGCTGCGCATGAAGAGGAACCCCCCGTTGAACTCGACCATCTGCTGATGCACGGCTCCGCCGTCCTCGCCGAACTCCCTGCCGAGGCTGCGGGCGAGGGACTGCAGCCCCGAGCAGTTCGCCGAGAGCCGGTCCGCGGAGTTGCGGTTCATCCCCTCGGAGCTGGCCAGCAGCAGTCCGTCGGCGCTGAAGACGATCACTTCTCTCACCCCGGGCACCACGGCGACATCGGCGATCATCCACCCGCGTTGCTCCGGGTTCTCCACGTAACTCATGCTCAGTTCAGTCCTTCCGGTTCGGGTGTGGGGGAGGAGGGCCCGTCGGGGCCCTCGTTCGGGAGGGAGGAGGACGGCGCGCCGGGACGGCCGCCCTCGAAGAACTGCTCCATCCAGTCACCGGCCTGTTCCGGTGTGCCCGGCGGTGGCGTGGCGGTGGGGGCCGCCTCGGCCGCGGGAGTGTATTCACCGCGCCGCGAACGGCGCTGGGGCAGCCGGCGGCCGGCCCGCGGCGGACCCGCGGGTGTCCCGGCTCCGGCCTGCGGGGCGTCCGGGACCGCCGGACCGGGAGTCACCGCCCCGGGAGTCACCGGGGCGGGATGCGCGGGGCCGGGATTCACCGGGGCGGGAGTCACAGGGGTGGGGGTCACCGGGGTCGGGGACGGGGGAACGGGGGTCACGGGCGCGGGGGTCACCGGACGGGATACGGCGGACACGGGGACGGCCGGTGCGGACAGGGCGGGTGCGGGGGACACCGGTACGGACACGGCGGCCGAGGGCGCCCGGCGCACCGGGATACCGGCCACGGTGGTCGTAGGAGCGGGCGTGGTGGTGCTCGCCGCCTCGGGCGCCGGCGCGGGCCGGGGCACGGACCGTACGGACACGGTGGTACCCGCGGGGGCGAGCGTCTCCAGCACCTCCGAGGGCACCAGCACCACCGCGCGGACCCCGCCGTACGGGGACGGCCCCAGATCGACATGGAAACCGTGCCGGTCGGCGAAGCGCCCCACGACCGCGAAGCCCGTCTGCGGGATCTCGCCGACCTCGCCGACCCCCAGGAGCCGCCGTCCCGAGACGATCTCGCGCGCCTCCGCGAGCCGGTACTCGTCCAGGCCGAGCCCTCCGTCGTCCACCTCGATGACCGCGCCGCGCTGCACCGTACGCACGGTCACCGGCACATTCGTCCGGGGCGGTGAGTACTCCGTGGCGTTGGCGAGCAGCTCGGCCAGCAGATGGACCAGCGGCTCGACCACCGAGGGACGCACACCGATGTCGGGGTCGCCGGTGACCTCGATACGCCGGTACGCCACGATCCGGCCGGACGCCGCCCGGACCACATCCACCAGCGCCAGCGGTTTCTGCCACTGCTGGCCCGGCCACTCGCCGCACAGCACCTTCAGGCTCTGCGCGTGCCGGGCCTGCTGGGTGGCCGCGTGGTCCACCCGCATGGTGGTCTCCAGCAGATCGGCGTCGCCGGGATAGCGGTCGGCCAGCCCCGTCACCGCGGCCTGGATCCGGTGCGCCGAGGTCTGGACGCGGCTCGCCAGCTCGACGAGCGCCAGCCGCTGCGACTCCTCACGGTGCTCGACCGAACGGGAGACCTCGGCCAGCAGCCGGTCGAACCACCGCGCCACCGGCTCCGCGGGCCGCTCACCGCGGTGCGGCGGCTCCGGGACGTCCGTCCTGCTGAGCGCGGCGGGCAGCCGCTCCTTGACGAGATGCTCGACCTCTTTCCGTACCAGCTCCGCCTGCTGCTCCAGCCGGGAGTGCCAGTCGGCCTCGCGGCGGTCCGCGGCGGTCTCGGCGTGCTGCTGCCGGCCGCGCAGATTCACCAGGGCGGTGAGCACCAGCACGGCGACCACGCCGTACGCCAGGGCCGCGGCGATATGGACGTGTGCGAGGGAGAACACCGCCGTACCGAGCGCGGCCGCGGTGACGGCGAGCGCTACCGGCCAGGGCCATGACGACAGACGGGACAGGGGCGAGGGCGCGGGGGAACGTGCCATGGAGAACCTTCGAGTTGGCTGAAAAACGTGGTCCGGCTGAATTCACCCGGGGGAAGTCACGGGCGGCGAAGGCGGTGGAGGGCCGGTATGAGCGCCGGGTGTACAGGCGTGGGGCGCCGGGCCCCTTCGGCCTCGGCGCGGACATACGGCTTGATCATGGGTAGAACTACCTCTTCACCGGACGCTGTTGGGGGATCGTACAGCCGACATCCTCACTCGATGTCATATCCCGGCCACATGCGGTTACGGCCGTTACCTATTTCCGAGTACACCGGACACCGTCCCCGGCAGGACGGATGTCGTGTGCATGTCATTGAAGGCCCGTCCGTCCGGCGGACCGGACGGCGGTCGTGACACACCGTTCCGGGCGGGAAGACACCGGGGGACAGCGGGGGACGGCACGGGGCGCGCGTCGCCGTCGGCGCTCGGTACCGGCCGGACCTGCCCGTACCCCCGGGCACGCCGGCCGGACCGCTCGGACTCCATGGCGCGGGCCGGACCGCACCCGTACGGATTCCCGGTTTCCGCCCCGGGCGACGGGGGCCGGGCCGAGGTGGCGGATTTTGACACCGCCAACCGTGGCCGCTCACGGCCCGTCAGCGCTCAGCGCCTCATACGGTCGGTCTGGCGGATCTTGTTCGTCACGTCCAGGGCGGCGACCTTGTACGACTCGGCGAGCGTCGGGTAGTTGAACACCGCGTCCACCAGGTAGTCGACCGTACCGCCGCAGCCCATCACGGCCTGGCCGATATGGATCAGCTCCGTCGCGCCCGAGCCGAAGCAGTGCACCCCCAGCAGCCGCCGGTCCTCGGGCGACACCAGCAGCTTCAGCATGCCGTGCGCGTCCCCGATGATCTGACCGCGCGCCAGTTCGCGGTAGCGCGCGACCCCGACCTCGAACGGCACCCGCGCGTCGGTCAGTTGATCCTCCGTCCGGCCGATGAAGCTGATCTCCGGAATGGTGTAGATCCCGATCGGCTGGAGGTGGTGCATCGCGTTCACCGGTTCGCCGCATGCGTGGTAGGCGGCCACCCGTCCCTGCTCCATCGAGGTCGCGGCCAGCGCCGGGAAGCCGATGACATCGCCGACGGCGTAGATGTGCGGCACCTCGGTGCGGTAGTGCTCGTCCACCGAGATCCGGCCGCGCTTGTCGGCGGAGAGTCCCGTCCTGTCGAGGTCGAGCTCATCGGTGAGCCCCTGCCGGCCCGCGGAGTACATCACGGCGTCGGCGGCTATCTTCTTGCCGCTCTCCAGGACGGTGAGCGTGCCCTGCTCATGCCGCTCGACCGCCGCGACCGTCTCACCGAAGCGGAAGGTCACCGCCAGATCGCGCAGCCGGTACTTGAGCGCCTCGACCACCTCGACATCGCAGAAGTCGAGCATTCCGTCACGCTGCTCGACCACGGTGATCTTGCTGCCGAGGGCCGCGAACATCGACGCGTACTCCATGCCGATGACACCCGCGCCGACGATCACCATGGAGCGGGGGACCTTCTCCATGTTCAGCACGCTGTCGGAGTCCAGGACCGTACGGTCGTCGAACTCCACGCTCGCCGGGCGGGCCGGGCGGGTGCCGGTGGCGATGACGATGTGCTCGGCGGTCAGCAGCCGGTCCTGCCCGGAGAGGTCCCGTACGGCGACGGTGTGGTCGTCCATGAACCGCCCGGTGCCCGACAGCAGCGTCACCTGGTTCCTGGCGAGCTGGTTGCGTACGACATCGACCTCCAGGCCGACCACATGCTGGGTACGGGCGGTGAGATCCGCGACGGTGATCTCTTCCTTGAGCCGGTAGCTCTGGCCGTACAGATCCCGCTGGGTCAGCCCGGTGAGATAGAGCACCGCTTCCCGCAGTGTCTTGGAAGGGACGGTTCCGGTATGAATGGAGACGCCGCCGACCATGTCGGGCCGGTCGACGACGGCGACCCGCCGGCCGAGTTTGGCCGCTGCTATGGCGGCCTTCTGGCCGCCCGGTCCTGATCCGATGACAAGCATGTCGAAGTCGGGCACGGGAGGAGTCTGTCAGCCGGGGGTGCTTCCCGGAAGGGCGGGCCCGGCAGCCGATGCGGCGGACCGGCACGAACAACGATCATTTACGGTGAGTTCTCGCGCGGTCGCCCGGCGGGGGCCTCCGTACCAGGGAGGATGACCACGCAGTGGTTCTGAAGACGTTCAGATGGGCTTTTCTCGTCACCGCGGCCGGTCTCGCCGCCGGGTCCTGCCCAGCCCTCACGGGGTGGGCAGGGGGCCCTTTCGTCATGCCGCGCTAGGTGTGGTCACACGTTGGTGGCGCGCACGAGCGCCGTTGTGTTCCGTAGATCGGCGAGAACAACGTCAGCCCCTGTCGCCAGCAGTTCGTCCTCGGTGCTTCGACCGGTTGCTACCGCGACCACACGCACCCCGTTGGCCACGCCGCCCGCCACGTCCGCAGGCGTGTCGCCGATCAGCACGGCCTCGTCCGCTGGGCAGTTGGCCCGTGCCAGAGACAGCCGGACGAGTTCAGGGCGCTCGTCGGCGTCCTCGCCGTATGCCCCCAACTCCCACACAATGTGGCGATCCAGACCGAACACGCCGAGTTTGATCTCTGAGACCCGCCGGATGTTCCCGGACACCACTGTCTGGACGACACCTGGCGATGAGGCCAGCGCGTCCAGTGCGGCAGCGGCTCCCGGGAGCGCGTGACCACGTTCGCGCAGCTCGGCGGAGTGCCGGATGTGCTCCTCTGCCAGTGCCTCGGCGAAGCGTTCGAAGTCGCCACGGTCGGTGGCCAAGCCGTGGAGCCTCGCCGTCTCCCGGAAGATCACGGGCTCCGTGATGCCGTCGATCTTCGCCTGCTCGCGCATGGGCAAGCCGGTCGTCTTCTGGAACGCGGTGGCGGACAGCTCCCGCCCCACGCCCCGTGTCGAGATCAGCGTGTGGTCGATGTCCCACAGCACCAGCCTCACCATTCGGCCTCCAACAGCCCTCAGAGCATCACAAGTTGTTGCGCTTTCGAACACGGAACATAGAGCAGGGGTCAGGCTCCCGCCCTACGCTGGCAATACCCACCCAGGGGAAGGGCGATCGAGTGACGGGCGTGCCAGGATTCCGCGTTGGCGATCGGGTCAAGTACTACCGCAAGATGCACGGCAACCGCAGCCAAGCCGTTGTTGCCGGCCTGTGCGGCATCACCGATCGCTACCTTTCGATGATCGAGAACGGCCAGAAGACTCCCTCGGCGGAGGTCCTGTCCCGGCTGGCGTCCGAGCTGGGCGTTTCCATTGCCGCACTCCTCAGCGACAGCCCCGACCCCGAGCCCGTAACCACCGACCGGACCGCGCCCGACGTCGCCAGCGTTCTCATGGGATACAGCCGGCCGCCGATCAGTGCGCCAGTGGTGCCCGCGGCCGAGCTGAGAGAGCGTGTGGAGCAGGCATGGCGGACCTGGCAGACGAGCACGACCCGGTTCACCGAGGCCGAGTCGACCTTTCCGGCACTGATCTCGGATGTCGAGCACGCTCTGCGTGCGCACCGCCGCGGCACCGATCAGGAGGTCCGGCGAGATGTCCTGCGGACGGCCGCAGATCTGTACGGCCTGCTGCGATCGTACTGTCGTCGCACCGGCCGCCTGGACCTGTCGCTCGTGGCCGCCGACCGGGCCATCCGTGCCGCCGAGGACGCCGATGATCCGGTACGCATCGCCGCCGCACAGTGGAATCTCGGGCATGTTCTGCTGTCGGACCAGCGACCCGGCGCATTGGGGGAGGCGAAGGAGGTCGCGCTCGCCGCAGTGGACCAGGTCAAGAGCGAAACCAGCACCCCTGAACTGGCAGCAGTGCAGGGAGCCCTGGAGCTGGTGGCAGTGGTCGCGGACGCTCGGCAGCACAACTGGTGGCAGGCCCGCCATCGGCTTACGAAGAGGGCTGTTCCCCTTGGAAGGACGGCGAAAGAGGGCAACGTACAGCGAACCGTCTTCGGACCGACGAACGTGGCCCTTCACGCCATGAGCATCGAAATGCTGGCAGGTGAGGCGTCAGAGGCGCTGAGGCTGGCCGACCAGGTTGACACTACGCCGCTTCCTTCCCGAGAGCGGCGGTTCACCTTCGGGCTGGAGGTGGCTCGCTGTTACGACCTCCGCCGTGAGGACGCTGCCGTCTATGTCCATCTTCTCGGCCTGGAGGAGTTGGCGCCTGAAGATCTGGCACACAGCCCGCAGGCGCGGAGCCTTGTGAGCGACCTGGTGAAGCGCGTTCGGCCCACGTACAGGGAGCAGGTCACCGAGCTAGCCGGTCGACTCGGAGTCATCTGACCATCCCGAACCAGGAGTTCACCCGAACTGAGAGTTCGGGTTGAGATCCTGCCGTCTCCATACAGTCGCGGTACTACTCGGCGACCGCGACGGAGACGAAAGCGCATGAAAATCAGGCTGCGCACGAGATCAGATGTCGTGCGGGTGGCTCGGTTCTACGCGCTCCAGGCCCTGGAGCAGATCGCTGCTCCGGGAGCCATTGCGGTCGAGCCAGAGCCGAGCGCGCCGGCCCTTCTCTTCCTCGTTCCGCCGGGGAGCGGCTGCGACTGGGACGTACCAACGACGACCGTGCTGACCGAGGGACAGTTCGTGCTGCCCCCGGAGGAGCGTCGGTCGCCTCCCGGCGTCTTCTGGCTGATTCCCCCGAGTCACGGCCAGTTGCACACCGATGTCCGTCATCTGCGCCGCGCGCTGCAAGCCGTGTTCCGTCTTCCCGAGCTGATCACCCCACTGCCGCACGGGGTCACCACTGATCCCCACTACACCCCGGCGACCGCGGACACGGCCCCGGGGCATGGACAACGCTAGAAGGAGCGTCGACATGCACGAAGCTACAGCCAGACCCACGGACCCGGAAGGTGACTCCCGGCCGCTCGACTTCCCCACGATGGTGAAGACAGCGCGGCAGGTCGTCGACTCGGACGCCCGGATGCCGGACGAGGACCTGGAGAGGGCCACGCACCTGATGCGTGGATACCTGGCCCTGCTGATTCCCGAGGCGGAGACCCGTCTCGGTCGACTCACCCCCGCAGGGATTGAAGAGGCCCGGCGACGCCTGGACTCCAGCCCGGCACTGCTCGGGCCGGCACGTCACACCCTCCGCCTGGCACGGTCCGTCATCACACTGTGCTCTCACCTGGGGCACGGCCGGCAGCCCACCGATGCGGAGCCGTGGACGCCACCGGCCGGGACGACGATCGAGATGGTGTCCGTGGGGCGTTACTGGGACGCCGTCCGGGTGCGGTCCTATATCGGCGAGCGTGTGATCGAGCGCCTGGGCGCGGACAGCGGTGCGGTCATCGAGGACTGGCACGGCCAGGTCCTGTACTGGCTGATTCCTCTCGGTGCCGCCGACACCTGGAATCTGCCGCTGTCGGCAGTCGTGCCGCTGAGCGTCGCCACCTTCCTCTCGGTGCCGCCCGTGAGCTACACGGGAGAGGAGAAGCGCCTGCGCTGGATCGTGCCGCTGACCACGACGTGCTACCTGACGGATCCCGAGCTGCTGCACGACGTGCTCACCGCGGAGATCCTCGCGGCGGCCAGCAGCACCCCATGAACTCCGTACCGGCCACCCCTATCGGCGGGGACGGTCCGGCCGGTACGGACAACTGCCCTGGTCGTCATGAGCGGCTGCTCTTCGACGGCCAGGGCAGGCACGACAAGCAGTCAAGCTCTCATCCATCCCGAGAGGAAAGCGATCATGACGACGCTTATCGAACTGCCCAGCCGAAAGACCGCGCCGCTCGACATACTGGAGCTGGAAGTCACCGGGGGGTGTCAGCTCACGTGCACGCACTGCCTGGCCTCGTCCAGCCCCCAGGGCACGCACGGCGCGATGACCCCGGCGAACTGGGAATCAGTCGTGACGGAGGCGGCGGCGCTCGGCATTCCGACGGTGCAGCTCATCGGGGGCGAGCCCACGATGTACCCGCAGTGGATCCCGCTCACCCAGCTCGCCCTGACGCTGGGCCTCAAGGTCGAGATCTACAGCAACCTGTATCACGTGCGCCCGCAGTGGTGGGACGTGTTCACCCAGGACGGGGTGTCGCTCGGGACGAGCTACTACAGCGACCGGGCCGAGGAGCACGACAAGATCACCGGACGGCCCGGGAGTTATCACCGGACCCGCTTCAATATCGAGCACGCGGTCTCACTCGGCATCCCGATCCGGGCCGGCATCGTGGAAGTGCTCTCCGGGCAGCGCATCGCCGAGGCGCGCGCCGAACTGCTGGACATGGGCGTCATGCGGATCAACACCGATCGGGCGCGTGCCGTGGGCAGGGCCTCGCTGCCGGGACAGACTCCGGCGCTGGCCGAGATGTGCGGCCGGTGCACCCGAGGGCGTGCGGCTGTACTTCCGAACGGCGACCTCGCGGGCTGCGTTCTCTCCCGCGACTTCCCCGCCGGCAACGTCCGGGAGCAGAGGCTGTCTGACCTGCTCAGCGGGCCTGCGTGGGCAGACCTCTCGGCAAAGATCCCCCTCCCCGCCCGCGGCGCGTGCGGACCCGACGACTCCGACGCCTGCGACCCCTCGAACAACGCATGCGACCCCACCGACTAGAACAAGGACGACCGCACATGGACTGGGAGCAGAGGGCCTTACGGCTCGCCGACCAGGTGACCGATCCCGTATCGCGGTGGCGCCTGCCCATCGCGAGCACGCCCCGGCACGAGCTGGTGCCGCGCTGGTGGGAGCGGCATGACGGGGACACGTGGATCCTTCGCGACGGCCCGTCGGACATCGAACCCTGGATGCGCACGGCCTATCAGGACAAGTCGGTGATCACCCGGGTGGGCGCGCTCCACGCCGACCACGGTGAGCCGGGCGACCTCACCGAGGGACGGCCGACCTCGTCCGCGACGCATCCGGGGCTGGTCGTACGGATGCTGCGCCACGGGCGGCTCGCCGACGGAATGGATGTGCTGGACGTCGGCACCGGGGCCGGGGGACTCACCGCGTGCGCGAGCTGGCGACTCGGTGACCGGCACGTGACGAGCGTCGACATCGACCCGTATCTCTGCGACGCCGCGCGGGGCCGCCTGGCGGCCATGGGCCTGCACCCGCAGATCCACGCCCTGGACGCCACCGCCGACAGGCTCCCCGGTACGTACGACAGGATCATTGCCACGGTCGCCGTGCGGCCGGTACCTGCGTCGTGGCTCGCGGCCCTGCGGCCGGGCGGCCGGCTGGTCACGACCATCGCGAACACCTCGCTGATCCTGACGGCCTGGAAGGGCGAGGACGGCGGGGCGGTCGGGCAGTTCGAGCGCGACTGGGCGGCATTCATGACCTCGCGCCGCGGCGCGGACTACAAGCCCGGCCTGGACCGTCTCTTCGCGGTGGCACGCGATGTCGACGGAGACAAGGTGTCGACCGGCCGGTATCCGGTGGTGGACGTGGAGAACGCCTGGGAACTGCGCTCCATGCTCGAAATCGTGGTGCCCGGCGTGGAGTTGGGCTACGAGCTGAACGGCCGGAAACGCGCCGCCTACCTCGTCCACGCGGACGGGTCATGGGCGCGCGCCATTGCCGAGCGTCTGGAGCCGCCCACGGTCCACCAGGGCGGGCCCCGCCAGTTGTGGGATGAACTGGAGCGCATCCGCAACCGGCAGGCTGCGGAAGGTGGCCTGTCGCTCTACGGCAGCCGCGTCCGGATCACGCCCGACGGCGTGATTCACCTGTCACGCGGACGGTGGACGGCCACCATCGCATGACGAAGGGTGGTACTCCGGCATTGCACTGGCACGGCTACGCATGGACGGGCCCGCGGTGCCGCCCGGGGAGCGACCCGCACCTCCGACCTCAGCCCACGGCCACGGAGCCACTGAGCATCGAGGTACAGCGAGCGCGGTTCGCCGAGACCGCCATTGTGGTCACCACACACAGCACGGCTGATGACGCATACGCCTGGCTGGAGGCCACGCTCCAGGAATACCCGCGGGCCGACCGGGCTCCGCTGCCGAAGGATGTGCTCGCGCAGGCACGGGCACGGCTCGAACAAGGCGGCGAGGTGGAGTGGTTCTACTACTCCATCGACGGCCGGTACGTGCAACGCACTCTCGATATCTGTCCCCGTCCCGGCGCCGAGAAGTTGCGGTGGCCGCACGGTGACTGCCGGCAGCCTCCGCGGTAGGGCCAGTACGGCAGGTATCAACCCCAAGGCGACCGAATCGGGGTAGGGGGCGCACCGTGAACGGCCTGCCCGAGTCAGTGGTCCGGAAGCCCTGGCTGGGGCAGGTCTGCGGCCTCGCCGCTTGGTACCCGGAAGGTCCGAGCGGCGAGGCCGCTCCCACTCTTCCGCGAGCGAAGTCCCTTACGTTCGGTCGCTTTCCCTCACAGTAGAGTCATAGTGCAGGGATGAGGTTGAGCCCGATGACACCCGCGCCGACGATCACCATGGAGCGGGGGACGTTCTCCATGTTCAGCACGCTGTCGGAGTCCAGGACCGTGCGGTCGTCGAACTCCACGCTCGCCGGGCGGGCCGGGCGGGTGCCGGTGGCGATGACGATGTGCTCGGCGGTCAGCAGCCGGTCCTGCCCGGAGAGGTCCCGTACGGCGACGGTGTGGTCGTCCATGAACCGCCCGGTGCCCGACAGCAGCGTCACCTGGTTCCTGGCGAGCTGGTTGCGTACGACATCGACCTCCAGGCCGACCACATGCTGGGTACGGGCGGTGAGATCCGCGACGGTGATCTCTTCCTTGAGCCGGTAGCTCTGGCCGTACAGATCCCGCTGGGTCAGCCCGGTGAGATAGAGCACCGCTTCCCGCAGTGTCTTGGAAGGGACGGTTCCGGTATGAATGGAGACGCCGCCGACCATGTCGGGCCGGTCGACGACGGCGACCCGCCGGCCGAGTTTGGCCGCTGCTATGGCGGCCTTCTGGCCGCCCGGTCCTGATCCGATGACAAGCATGTCGAAGTCGGGCACGGGAGGAGTCTGTCAGCCGGGGGTGCTTCCCGGAAGGGCGGGCCCGGCAGCCGATGCGGCGGACCGGCACGAACAACGATCATTTACGGTGAGTTCTCGCGCGGTCGCCCGGCGGGGGCCTCCGTACCAGGGAGGATGACCACGCAGTGGTTCTGAAGACGTTCAGATGGGCTTTTCTCGTCACCGCGGCCGGTCTCGCCGCAGGGGCGCTCTACGACGGATGGGCCGCCCTCGGACTCGTCGCGATCCTGGCCGTGCTGGAGGTCTCGCTCTCCTTCGACAACGCGGTGATCAACGCCGGGATCCTGAAGCGGATGAGCGCCTTCTGGCAGACGATCTTCCTCACCGTCGGTGTGCTGATCGCGGTCTTCGGGATGCGGCTCGTCTTCCCCGTGCTGATCGTCGCGGTCACCGCCAAGATCGGCCCCGTCCAGGCCGTCACACTGGCGCTCGACGACAAGGACCGCTACCAGCAGCTGGTGACCGACGCCCACCCGGCGATCGCCGCCTTCGGCGGGATCTTCCTGCTGATGATCTTCCTCAACTTCATCTTCGAGGAGCGGGAGATCACCTGGCAGACCTGGCTGGAGCGGCCCCTGGCCAAGCTCGGCAAGGTCGAGATGCTCTCGGTCTGCATCGCGCTGATCGTGCTGGTCGTCGCCGCCATGACGGTGGCCACCCATGCCCACCAGCACGGCGGAGGACACGCGGACAAGGCCCAGACGGTGCTGACCGCCGGAGTCGCCGGACTCATCACCTATCTGGTGGTCGCCGGGCTCTCCGCCTTCTTCGAGAACCGCATCGAGGAAGAGGAGGAGGAAGCCGAGGAGGCCGAGGAGAAGGCGCGCGGGAGACGGGGCGGCTCGAACGGCGCGGTGGTCGCTCTCACCGGCAGGGCCGCGTTCTTCACCTTCCTCTATCTGGAGGTCATCGACGCGTCGTTCTCGTTCGACGGTGTCATCGGCGCCTTCGCCATCACCAACGACATCGTGCTGATGGCCCTCGGCCTCGGTATCGGCGCCATGTACGTCAGGTCGCTCACCGTCTATCTGGTCCGGCAGGGGACCCTCGACGACTTCGTCTTCCTGGAGCACGGCGCGCACTACGCGATCGGCGCGCTCGCCGTGATCCTCCTGGTCACCATCGAGTACCAGATCAGCGAACTCATCACCGGTCTCGTCGGTGTCGTGCTGATCGCCTGGTCCTTCTGGTCCTCGGTACGCCGTAACGCCCGTATCGCCAGGGAGACCGAGAAGGCCCGCGCCGTGGACAACACGGGATGACGACGGCGCGGCCCGCCCGCCCGGCGGGCCGGCCGCCGCCTCCGCTCGTTCAGCAGGTGATCCTCCGCTCGTTCAGCCGGTGATCGTGAACAGCCCGCCGTCCGGGTCGCGGAGGGTGGCCTCCCGTCCCGGGCCTCCCGGGCCCGAGGGCGCCGGCGGAGCGACGACCACGCCCCCGGCGGCGGACGCGGCCACCACGGCGCTGTCCACGTCGGGCACCCGGAAGTACACATGCCAGCGGGGCCGGATCTGCGGGTCGGGGGCGCTCTCGACGGCTCCGCCGCGCAGCGCGGCGACCGTGTGCGTGCCGTCGCGCACCATCACCTGATGGTCCTCGTAGTGCACCTCGCAGCTCTCCCGCTCGTCCGAGCCCCAGACGAGCACCTGTCCGTAGAAGATGGCGGCGGCGAAGGCGTCCCTCGTACGCAGCTCCAGCCGGGCGGGCCCGCTGCCCCGCCCCACGGACCAGCCCGGGATGGTCTCCCCCTCCCAGAACCCGAACACGGCGCCGTCCGGGTCGGCGGCGAGGGTGGCGCGGCCGGTGGGCATGGCGAGCGGGCCGACGGCGATGGTCGCGCCCCGCTCCCGGACGCGGGCGGCGGCCGTGTCCGCGTCGTCCACCAGAAAGTACGGGGTCCAGGTCACCGCGGCCTGGAGGCTGGTAGCGAGCGCCCCGATACCCGCGACCGCGAATCCGTCGGCGAGCGCGACGCGGAACTCGTCGCCCAGCGTCGTCGGCCGGAAGGTCCAGCCGAGCGCCCTGCCGTAGAAGTTCTGGACGCCCCGGAGATCGCGGGCCATGAGACTCACCCAGCACGGGGCCCCTATCACCGCGTGTCGTGTCACCGGCATGGTTCTCGTCCACTCCGTTCCGTTTCCGTTCCACCTGGTCGGACAGGCCGGCCCCCTCTTGTCATGGTTCCCCGGGCCCCGCCGCGGCGCATTCCGGAGCACCCCCGCCACGGTGGGGACGGAACGCGCCCGGCACGGCGGGGGTCCGGCGCGCTCAGCCCATCGCGCGGTCGAGATTGATCGCCGAGCTGATCAGGGCGAGATGGGTGAACGCCTGCGGGAAGTTGCCCAGGTGCTCGCCGGTCAGTCCGATCTGCTCGGCGTAGAGACCCACATGGTTGGCGTAGGTGAACATCTTCTCCAGCGCCAGCCGTGCCTGTTCCACATCGCCGGTACGGGCGAGCGCCTCCACCCACCAGAACGAGCAGATCGAGAAGGTGCCCTCGGTACCGGTCAGCCCGTCGGGGGCCTGTTCGGGGTCGTACCGGAACACCAGGCTGTCCACCACCAGCCGCTTGCCGATGGCCTCGACGGTGGACAGGAAACGCGGGTCGACCGGTGAGACGAACTTGACCATGGGCATCAGCAGCAGCGAGGCGTCCAGGATGTCCGCGGGTTCCTGTCCGTCCTCGGCGGCGAGACGCTGGACGAAGGTACGCTCTCGCGCGTTCCAGCCGCGCGCCATGATCTGGCGGTAGATCCGGTCCCGGACCGAGATCCAGCGGCCGAGATCCCCGGGCAGCCCGCGCTGACGCGCCATCCTGATCATACGTTCGACCGCGACCCAGCACATGAGCCGTGAGTAGGTGTGGTGCTGCTGCCCCGCCCGGGTCTCCCAGATCGACTCGTCGGTGGTGTCCCAGTGCGCCATCAGCCATTCCAGGATGTCGCACAGATCGGTCCAGCTGTCGTGCGAGATGCCCACGCCGTACTTGTTGAACAGATAGATCGAGTCGATCAGTTCGCCGTAGATGTCGAGCTGACGCTGGACACTGGCGTTGTTGCCGGTACGGACCGGGCGCGAGCCCCGGTACCCGTCGAGATGCCCGAGCACCTCCTCGGGGAGGGTGTCGTGTCCGTCGATCGAGTACATGACACGCAGCGGGCCCCCGCCGCCGTCGGGCTCCGCGCCGTGCAGCCGGTCGGTCAGCCAGTCCATGAATCCCTGCGCCTCCTGGGTGAAGCCCAGCCGCAGCAGGGCGTACAGGGAGAACGCGGCGTCGCGGATCCATACGTACCGGTAGTCCCAGTTGCGCGAGCCGCCCACCTGTTCGGGCAGGGCGAGGGTCGGCGCGGCCACGATGGCACCGGACGGTTCGTGCGTCAGCAGCTTGAGGGTGAGCGCCGAGCGGTGGACCATCTCGCGCCAGCGGCCGGTGTAGGTGGACTGGCTCAGCCAGCGGCGCCAGAAGGCGACGGTGGACTCGAAGAGCGACTCGGCGGCGACCGCGTCGACCGCGCACGGATCGGGTTCGGTCGTGGAGCCGTCGAATCCGCCCGCCGTCTCCAGGTCGAACAGCGCCGTCTCCCCCTCGGGGAGGTCGAACTCCGCGTGGGCGTCGGTGGCGTCGAGGTCCAGCGTGATGGACGACCGCAGCCAGAGTGTCAGGGAGTCGCCGACGAACCGTACGCCGTCGGGGATCCGCTCCAGCCGGTGCCTGTCGCGGCCGTAGTTGAGCCTCGGCGCGATCCGGACCCCGAGCCGCATCCGGCCTCGGACATTGACCACGCGGCGCACCAGCCGCTGCCGGTGCTGGGTGTCCCGCTCCCGCACGATCGGCATGAAGTCCTGGACCTCCACGATGCCGTCCGCCGTGAGGATCCGGGTGATCAGGATATTGGTGTCGGGGAAGTAGAACTGGTTGCGGGTGGCGGAGTCGCACACCGGCGCGATGTCCCAGAAGCCGCCCCGCTCCTTGTCGAGCAGGGCCGCGAAGACACTGGGGGAGTCGAAGCGGGGGGCGCAGAACCAGTCGATGCGTCCATTGGTCCCGACGAGCGCGGAAGTCCGCAGATCCCCGATCAGACCGTGCTCGGCGATCGGCAGATAGCCCTCGGCCGGGTCGCCCGGGGCAGCGGTGTCCTGATCGTCCTGATCATCACGTTTCACCCCGCCAAGTCTCGCCCACGGGTCCCGCCCCCGCATGTCGATACCTGCGCGCGGAACCTGCGCACAGAATCGGTGCGCGGAACCGGTGTGCGGTACCTACGCGCGGAACCGGTGCGCGGCTCTGGAGAGCAGACCGGGGAAGCGGCCCCGGGACGAGGCCAGGAAACCGGGCCGGTGGACGCGGAGGAAGTCGACCTCGTACGACATGGCCGTGGCGGACGGGTCCGGGGCGGGGTGGTAGCGGCCCGCGCAGACCGAGAGGTTCACGATCAGAGAGGCGTTCCAGCCGCGGCCCACACCCCGCCCGTCGGAGTAGGCGCGCCGGCCGTTGACCCACCAGACGACGGACCCCGACCGGAATTCGACCCGCAGATCGACCTGGGCGCCGGGCCGGATCGAGGAGTGGGTGTAGTAGCGCTGACCGCCCCTCACATGGTTGGAGAGTTCGAGCAGGTCCGGGTTGTCGGGGTGGTACTCGAAGACATCGATCTCGTTCCCGCCGTCCCGCCAGGTCCAGATCGCGGGCCAGGCGCCGGGCTCGGTGGGCAGCCGTACCCGGGTCTCCAGGATGTCGCCGGTCCGGACGGTGAAGCCCTCCGCGCTCTCCTCGGTCGTCAGCAGGCCGGTGTTCCAGTTGCCGTCGGGGCGGCGGGTCGCGCGGAACGTACCGGTGCGGCTGTAGTCGGCGTCGGGCACGAGATGGTCGAGCTTGTTGTCCCCGGGGTTGGTCGGACCGCCGTCCGGATAGGCCCAGGTGCGGCCCGCGACCCACTGGTCCTCGGAGGAGAAGTCGGCCGTGAAGCAGAGGGAACCGTTCCGGGGAGGCGGGCCGCCGGGAGACGGTACGGAGGGCCGGGGCCGGGGCCTGAGCTTCCGGGTGAGCCACTCCACAAGCGCGGACCCTTGGTGGCTCATGGCGTCCTTCTTCCCCGGAGCTGAGGTCGTCTCGGGGCGGACGGGCCCCCGGCCGCGCGCCGGGGGAGCCCGGAAACACGGACGTTCACCATGCTAGGGAGACGGAGCGGGCGCCGCGAGTGACGCGGCACGGGGACACGGCCGACCTTCAGTTCGGACCGTCCCTCCCAGGTGGCAAGGTCCGGGCGGCGGACGGACCGTGCTCAGGCGGAGGTCTGCGCGGTGCCCGCCTCCGCGCCGCCCGTACCGTTGATCTTCTCGATCGCCTGCCGGGCGTGCTCCCCCGGCGTACGCGCCGTGAGCGCCGAGACGGTGGACGGCGCGCTGACGGGCCAGTCCTGCGCGGGCTTCGCGTGGGTGGTGGAGCGGGAACGCAGCCGATGGCTCGCCGCCTCGTCCAGACCGACCGGCCGCTGCATCTGCGCGGCCAGCCGGCCGGCCTCCTGCCCGAGCGCGGCGACGTCCTCCCACGGCAGACGGACCACCAGCCGGAGTTCGGCCTCCCCGTCGGGAAGGGCATGGAGGGAAGCGTTGACGGAGTCGTTCATGGGCTGGTCCTGTCCTCGGTCTCGGGATGGGGTCACCCCGGCGGTGAGGCCGGGCATCACACACGGGGTGCGCAGAGTGATACGGGGAACTCGCCCGTCCTGTTCATCGCGCCGGGCGCCGGACCCGTCCGTACGCCGTCGGCCGTAGGGCGGTTCAACCCTCGGCGGGAGACGGCGGGTTGGCGTCCGGTGGCCGCCGCGGCCGCAGAAGCAACAGGGCGGACGCCACCGCCGCGAGCGCGCACCAGGTGGAGAGGAACTCCAGCCGCCACAGCACCGCGCAGAGGAGCGCTCCGCATGTGACGACCGCGCCCAGCAGCCGCACGGACGGATCTCCGCCCAGAAGCAGTGATCCGAGGGTGGCGACGAGATAGCCCGCGACGACCAGAGGCGCGTACGGAACGTCGACGGCGTAGCCGAGGGTGTGGCCGCGGATCTCGGCGCGTACGGTCCGGGTGGCGAGGCAGTACACGAGGACCGCGGCGGTCGCCGCTCCGGCGAGCGCCGGAACGGCCAGGCGGCGCCGTGCTTCCGGCGGCGCGGCGAGCAGCACGGCGAGCGGCACCCATACCGCCAGTACGGGCAGGGCGATCACGGCCCAGGCCAGGGTGGCGGGACCCGTTCCCCCGCCGGTCCGCCAGACGACGGACTCGATGCCCTGGTGGAGTCCGAGGAGCAGCGGGAGCGCGGCGAGCGGCAGATCGCGGAGATGCCGCACCCGCGCCACGCAGACCGCCCCGACCACGGTGATCCCGGTGCCCGCCACGAGATCGGCTGTCGCGCTCCAGCACATGAGACCGTCCCGGATGATTGGCGAATCGGAGAATCGGAGAAAATGAGGACCACTCGGAACGGACGCCTCGTCAATTCCCCTGCACGGACCGGTGGATCATGTGTCCGCTCGCGCGTCCGGGCGTTCCGCCGGTGTCAGGGCAGCCGCCGCGCGTCGGTGATCCGCTCCAGGTGGTAGTAGTCGGCGACACACCCGGCCGGCCAGGTCCGTGACCCCGGGCCGCCGAACGGTTCCCCCATCCCGCTGATCGGCAGCCGTGTGTACGGGACGATCCGCGCGCCCCGCGCCGCCTCGGTGCGCAGCCGCAGGTCCTGGCGGTCCCATCGCTCGGCCCGTACCCGCATGTCATGGCCCAACTGTGCGAGTGGGGAGGCGAGTTGGAAGCAGACAGCTCCGCAGACCGCCGCACCGGCCGCCGCCGTCAGGGCCGTTGGCCACGCCCGTCGGCCCCGGCGTCGGCCCCGCACCCGGCCTTCGCTTTGTGTCCGGCCTTCGCTCCGTGTCCGCTCCCGTGCCCGTGCCTGTCCTCGTACGCAGGCGCGTCCCAGCAGGACACCGATGCCGGTGAGCAGCAGTACATACAGCAGGAGGTAGTCGTTCCAGGTCCGTGACGCGCCGGTCACACGGGCGCCGAACAGCGGATAGGTGATCACGGTGCAGAGATATCCGGCGACAAGGAAGGTGAGGGCGCCCGCGCAGACCAGGAAGAGCGGCCGGCGGGGCAGCAGCACCGGAGCGTTTCCCGCCCCGCGCCCGTCCCCCGCTCCGGCACTGGCGCAGAGACCGAGCAGCACGCCCACCGCGACCGCCCCCAGATACTGCCATGTCGTCAGGACGGTGCCGAGGATCTCCAGGAACGCGCGCAGCGACTCCAGCAGCGAGTCAGGAGCGACCATCGAGGCGGTTCCCGCGCCGAACCGCTCGCGGCGGTTGCGCGATCCGGGGGAGGTGAGCAGGACCAGTGCGCCGGCCCCCGTACCGGTCAGGCCGGCCAGACACCAGACGCGCGCGTATCTCCGTACCCGAGCGGTGAAGATTCCGCCGCTGAGCAGAAGAACGGCCGTGAGCACCACCAGCGCGACGGCCGACGCCTCCTCGGAGAGTGTGCCGATGAAGCATCCCGCCAGGAACGCGGTGGCGACGGCGGCGGCCCTGGCCGTACGCGAGCGTGCCCACCGGAGCGGAATCGCCGCGGCGCAGGCCAGGACGGGCGCCACCGTGTGCGAGACGGAGGAGGCGGGCCAGTAGAACGTCTTGTAGGTGTTGGGGGTCGCGAGCAGGAAGACCACCGTGACCATGGATGCCACGAGCAGCGGGACCCCGCGCGGCGCCGTCCGTCCCGCCGCGCGCAGCAGCAGACCGGTTCCCGCCCACAGCACACCCAGCACGACCACGGCGCTGACCGGAGCGAACCACTGGTGGCCGGTGGCCCCGGACTTGGTGTAGAGCCCCACCAGCAGACCGTTGCCCACCCGTCCGTTGTCCACGGTATAGAACTTCTCGACCAGCCCGGAAATACCGTTGTCCCGCACCGTGGGCAGAAAACACCACTCGTCAGCACTGGGACGGACATAACCGCCGAGCCAGGAAGCCGTGCCGAGAAGGGCGAGCGGCAGCGGCAGGAGAACCATCACCCAGAATTTGATCGGTGAACGTACAAATGTTTCGCGGCCGTTGTCCGGTTCTTGGCGGGATTTCCCGCCCTGCTGTCTCGGGATGGCGACGCTCGAAGCGCCCGCGGCCATGTACACCACTGCCTTTCGCACGTGATTCGAACCGTCGTCGGCACGCCGGCCGGACGAGGGTGGCCGGAATCAACCCTCCGAGCGCGCCTGCCCGACGGACGTCGCGGAGGGGCGGCCACGTACGGACGCGCGGGATTCGTCCGTCTCCCGCACCACGTAGTGCGGACGGCGCTTCGCCTCGTGGTAGATCCGCCCCACGTATTCCCCGATGATGCCGAGCGTCGCGAGCTGGATTCCGCTGAGTGCCACAATGGCCGTCATCAGCGTGGTGAAACCGGGCGCGTCGACCCCGTTGAGTGCGACATTCGCGATGATCCAGAAGGCGTAGAGGAGCGCGGAGAGAAAGAGCCAGAGGCCGGTGTGGATCGCCAGACGCAGCGGTCGGCTGTTGAACGAGAGCAGTCCGTCGATACCGTAGTTCAGCAGATTCCGGCCGCCCCATTTGGATGTCCCGGCGGCCCGTCGCACATTGCGGTAGGTGAAGCTCACGGTCTCGAAGCCGATCCAGGAGAAGATCCCCTTGGAGAAGCGGTTGCTCTCCGGCAGTGCCAGCACACTGTCCACCGCATGGCGGGACAGAAGTCTGAAGTCCCCTGCCCCGTCTACGACTTGGACATCCATACAGCGGCGTACCAGCCGGTAGTAGAGACGGCTGAGCGCGGTGCGCAGGACGCCTTCGCCCGCCCGGTCGCGCTGTGCCACCACCTGGTGGTATCCGTGCCGGTGCAACTCCAGCATGCGGGGGACGAGCTCGGGGGGATGCTGGAGATCCGCGTCCATCAGAACCACGGCTTCGCCCCGGGACATACGCAGTCCGGCGAGCATGGCGGCTTCTTTACCGAAATTGCGGCTGAACGAGGTGTAACGGACCCGTGGATCGCTTCCCGCGAGTTCGCGCAGTCGCTGTCCTGTCCGGTCGCCGCTGCCGTCGTCCACATAGCAGATCTCAAACGTCTGCCCGGTCGGTTCGAGGGCGGTCACCAATGCCGTATGAAAGGTCCCGATCACCTCGCTCTCATTGAAACAGGGTACGACGATTGATACCTGAAGCATGGTCATCCCATTCCATGTCCCGTAATACGGGTGTTCGATCCGTGTCGGCCTGGATGAAATACCCACCGTCCCAGGAGTGTTGTTCGAAGCGGCTGTCCGGTAATCCGCACCATAGAATTTATCGATCTGCCTCTCAAGCGTCGCGGCGGCATGGCGTCCATCCCGCTGAGACGTTTCTTCGGGATCGGACGACGTCCCGGACGGATGTGCTCCGTTGTCGTCCCGGGGGGTTACGTCACGCCCCGTAGGCGGTACCGTCGGACGGTCCAATGGGCTCCCGGGCCGTTGTGACCTTCGGCACAGTCGCAGCCCTGGATGCAGAGCTCGCATTTCATGGGCATGACAGCGCGATATCGCGCACGTGAGCCCTGGATGGCGTCCTTGAAAAACGTCCCTTTGCTGTCGGCTCATCGAAAATCTTCCACTACCGCACGTGATTGATGATCGACGGAGAGTCACGCGTCGCGCAGTGTGACCGTTTGACCCCGGGGAAGCCGGGCCAGTTAACTACCCGCCAGTACCTACCCGACGGTCAACCCCCCACTTGATTCGGGAGACTTCATGCCGATGCCGGAACCCGGCGCGTCCATCGAGTTCTCGCTGACACACTCGGTCATCGTCGTCAATCCGCTGCACCGGCCGTCGCCACGGCTGACGGCCCTCGCCGCCCGGTCGGGCGCGATCGGCGTGCTGGAGCTGTCCCTCGATGACCCCCGAGATGTCGCCGAGACACTCGACCGCACCCGCCGCTGGTCGCCGCTGCCCTTCGGAGTCCGGATACGCCCCGGGTGTTCCGTGGCCGTCTCCGATCTGCCCGACGCGGTGGACACCGTCCTGCTGGCGGATCCCGGACGCTCGCCCGCCGAGTTCGCCGGCCGTCGTGTCCTGGTGGAGGTGACCGATCTGGCGGGCGCCCTGCGCGCCGTCGCCGACGGGGCCTCGGGACTGATCGTCCGCGGCGCCGAAAGCGGCGGTCGCGCGGGTGAGTTGAGCACCTTCGTGCTGGTGCAGCAGATACTGGCCGACCCGTCCGTCGCCCTGCCCGTCTGGGCGTGCGGCGGCATCGGGCCCCACACGGCCGCCGCCGTCGTCGCCGGGGGCGCGGCCGGTGTCGTACTGGACACCCAGCTCGCGCTGTTCGACGAGGCGGGGCTGCCCGCGGAGATCACCGCCGCGCTCACCGGGCTCGACGGCTCCGAGACCGTCCTCCACCACGGGACACGGGTGCTGCGCCGCCGTGGCCCCGGAGCTCCCGAACTCCCCGAAGACCCAGCCGAGTTCGCGGCCAGGGTCGGCGGTGACGATCCGCGGACCCAGTTCCTGCCGGTCGGTCAGGACGCCTTCCTCGCCGCCGCCTTCGCGGAGCGCTGGGGAACCGTGGGCGAGGCGGTCCGTGGTGTCAGGGCCGCGATGACCGCCGCCGTGGCGGACGACGAGCCAGCCGCCGCGCTGGCCGCGGGATCGCCGGGCGCACAGGTCCTGGGCACCCGACTGCCCATCGCCCAGGGGCCGATGACCCGGGTGAGCGACGAGCCCGACTTCGCCGCCGCCGTCGCGGCCGGGGGCGCGCTGCCCTTTCTCGCACTGGCCCTCGCGAGCGCGGAGCGCACCCGCTCGATGCTGGAGCGCACCCGTGAGGCACTCGCGGACGCGCCCTGGGGCGTCGGTGTGCTCGGATTCGCCGACGAGGAGATCAAGACCGCGCAACTCGATGTCGTACGGGAGCTGAAGCCGACCCACGCGATCATCGCGGGCGGCAGGCCCGCCCAGGCCGCCGCGCTGGAGGCCGAGGGCATCACCACCTTTCTGCATGTCCCCTCGCCCGGCCTGCTGCGGCAGTTCCTCGCCGCCGGAGCGCGCCGGTTCATCTTCGAGGGCGCCGAGTGCGGCGGCCATGTCGGACCGCGCAACAGCTTCCCGCTCTGGCAGGCCCAGACCGACGTACTGCTGGACTTCCTCGCCGGGTCCGGTCCCGAGGCGGCCGGTGAGCTGACGGTGCTGTTCGCCGGCGGTATCCACGACGAGCGCTCGGCCGCGATGGCCGCCGCCCTGGCCGCCCCGCTGACCCGCGCCGGTGTCGCGTTTGGTGTGCTGATGGGCACCGCGTATCTCTTCACCGAGGAGGCCGTGGCGGCCGGGGCGATCCAGCCGCTGTTCCAGCGCCGGATCGTCGCCGCCGAGCGCACCGATCTGCTGGAGACCGCGCCCGGCCACGCCACCCGGTGCGCGCACAGCGCCATCACCGAGGACTTCGCGGCACTCAAGGACGAACTGCGCGGGCGGGGCGTGCCCGACCGCGAGATCTGGGAGCACCTGGAGCGGTTCAACGTCGGCAGGCTGAGGCTCGCCAGCAAGGGGATCGAGCGGATCGGTGACGAACTGCTCCCGGTCGACGAGACACGCCAGGCCGACGAGGGCATGTTCATGGCGGGCGAGGTCTGTGTGCTGCGCTCCGCCACCACCAGCGTCGCCGCCCTGCACGACTCCGTCGCCGACGGGGCCGCCGCGTGGCTGCGCGACCGCGCCGCGGGACTGCGCACCGCGCTCGGTCTCACCGGCACCGTCGAGGAGCCCGCCCCCGCGCCGCTGCGGATCGCCGTCGTCGGTATGGCGGGTATGTTCCCCGGCGCCCCCGACCTCGCCGAGTTCTGGGCCAACATCCTGGCCGGCAAGGACTGTGTGACCGAGGTCCCGGCCCATCGCTGGGACGCCGAGCGGTACTACGCGCCGGACGGCGACGGTGAGCGCACCCCGTCGCGCTGGGGCGGCTTCCTGCCCGAGATCCCCTTCGACCCGCTGCGCTACGGCATCCCGCCGGCCTCACTGGCCAGCATCGAACCCGTACAGCTGCTCGCGCTGGAGGCGGCGCGGCGCGCGCTGGCCGACGCGGGATACGCGGGCAAGGGCACCGATCACGCCCGTACCTCCGTGGTGTTCGGCGCGGAGGCCGGCAGCGATCTGTCCAACGCGACCACGCTGCGCACGGTGCTGCCCGGCTATGTCGGCACCATCCCGTCCGCGCTCGACGAGCAGTTGCCCCGGCTGACCGAGGACTCCTTCCCCGGGATGCTCGCCAATGTCATCGCGGGCCGGATCGCCAACCGGCTCGACCTCGGCGGCGCCAACTACACCGTCGACGCCGCCTGCGCCTCCTCGCTCACCGCCGTGGACGTGGCCTGCAAGGAACTGATCACCGGTACCAGCGATCTGGTGCTCTGCGGCGGCGCCGACCTGCACAACGGCATCAACGACTATCTGCTCTTCTCCTCGGTGCACGCGCTCTCCCCGACCGGCCGCTCGGCCACCTTCGACGGCGCCGCCGACGGCATCGCGCTCGGTGAGGGCGTGGCCTGTGTGGTGCTCAAGCGGCTGGCCGACGCCGAGCGGGACGGCGACCGGATCTACGCCGTGATCGACGGTGTCGGCAGCGCGAGCGACGGCCGCGCCCTGGGCCTGACCGCGCCCCGCCCGGCCGGTCAGCGCGCCGCGCTCACCCGCGCCTACCGCAACGCCGGGGTCTCACCCGCCGACGTCGGTCTGATCGAGGCCCACGGCACCGGCACCGTCGTGGGCGACCGTACCGAACTGGCCACCCTGACCGAGGTGTTCACCGAGGCCGGGGCCGAGCCCGCCAGTTGTGCGATCGGCTCGGTGAAGTCCCAGATCGGACACACCAAGTGCGCCGCCGGACTGGCCGGACTGATCAAGACCACCCTGGCCCTCCACCACGGGGTGAAGCCGCCGACGCTGCATGTACGGCAGCCCAACGCGGCCTGGGACGGCGGGAGCAGCCCGTTCGTCTTCCACACCGCCGCCCGGCCCTGGGCCGCGGAGCCGGCCGAGCGCGTCGCGGGCGTGAGCGCCTTCGGATTCGGCGGCACGAATTTCCACGTCGTTCTACGCGCGTATGACCAGCCGCCACCCGCGCACTCCCTGGACACCTGGCCGGCCGAACTCTTCACCTTCCGGGGCCGGGACGCCGAGGCGGCGCGCCGCTCCGCCCGCGCGCTGCTGGAACTCCTCCGGCGCGGTGGGCAGTGGCGGCTGCGTGACTACGCGCGTCATACGGCCCGCCGCAGCGATCAGGCGGCCGGCCGCGGCGAGTCCGTACGGATCGCCCTTGTCGCGGACAGCCTGGGCGGACTCGCGGAGCTGCTGCGCCGGGCCGTCGAGGGAGAGCAGGACCCGAAGGCGGGTCTCTACACGGCCGACGAGACCACGGGCGGTCCGGGCGGCTCGGTCAATCCGGACGGTACGGGCGGTCCGGGCGGTTCGGACGGCACGGGCGGCCCGGTCTCCGGTGAGCTGGCGTTCCTCTTCCCCGGACAGGGCAGCCAGCGCCCCGGGATGCTCGCCGAACTCTTCGTCGCCTTCCCCGAGTTGCAGCGCCATCTCCAGCTCGGCGCCCGCTGGGCGGACACGCTCTACCCGCCCGCCGCCTTCGACGAGGAGGGCAAGGCGGGCCAGCTCGCCCGTATCACCGACACGGCCGTCGCCCAGCCCGCGCTCGGTGTCGTCGAGCTCGCCGCCGCCGAACTGCTGGCCTCCCTCGGGATACGCCCCGCCATGGCCGCGGGCCACAGCTACGGCGAACTGGTCGCCCTCGGAGTGGCCGGCGCGCTCGCGCCGCGGGACGTCCTCACCGCCAGCGCGGCCCGCGCCGAAGCCATCCTGGCCCAGGTCGAAGGGGGCGACCCCGGCACCATGGCGGCCGTCTCCGCCACGGCCGAGCAGGTCGAGGAGGTGCTGCGGACGGCCGGTCTCGCCGAGGCCGTCGTCGCCGCCAACCGCAACTCCCCGGAGCAGACCGTCATCTCGGGACCCACCGAGCCGATGGGCACCGCGGTGGCACGGCTGCGCGACGCCGGGTACGCGGCCAAGCCGCTCCAGGTCGCCTGCGCCTTCCACAGCCCGCTGCTGGCCGGGGCGGGCGAAGCCTTCGCCGAGAGCCTGGCCGGAATGACCGTGTACGCACCGGCCTTTGACGTCTGGGCCAACCGCACGGCCGATCCGTATCCGGCGGACCCGCAGGCGGTACGGGACGGGCTCGCGGCACAGATCGGCGCGCCCGTCCGGTTCACCGAGCAGATCGAGGCCATGTACGCGGCCGGCGCCCGGGTCTTCGCGGAGGTGGGTCCCGGCCGGGTGCTGAGCCGGCTGGTCTCCGCCGTCCTGGGCGACCGCCCGCACCGTGCCGTGCCGCTCGACGGCGGCCGGGGAGCCGGACTGACCGGCTTCCTCTCCGCACTGGCACAGCTCGCCGTCAGCGGAGTCGATGTCCGCACCGGCCGGCTCTTCCAGGGACGCGACGCGGTCGACCCCGAGACCGCCGTGGCCGAGCGGGCCGCGGGCTGGACCGTCGACGGCCAGCTCGTCCGCCGCGCCGACGGCACCATTCCCCCCGACGCCCTGCACCCCGCCCGACCCGTTACGGAGCTGATCGTGCCGGAGAACTACGCCCCCCAGGGCGCCGCCGCGTCCGGACCGGACGCCCTTGTCGCCGAGTTCCTGCGTACCAGCCGGGACCTGGTGGCGGCCCAGCGAGATGTCATGCTGAGCTATCTGGGCGGGCCCGTGGCCGCCCCGGCCGAGCGGCCCCTCGCCTACGCGGCGGCCCCGGTGACCGTTCCCGCCGCACTGCCCGCCCCCATATCCCAGCCGGCCCTCGCGGTGAGCGCCGCGCCCGCCGCGCCCGCCGTATCCGTGGCGGTCCCGGCCGGGCCCGCGACGGACCGGGAGTCCGTACTCGCGTCGGTCCTCACCGTGGTGGCGGAGCGCACCGGCTACCCCGTGGAGATGATCGAGCCGGAGCTTGATCTGGAGGCGGATCTGAGTGTGGATTCGATCAAGCGGGCGGAGATCGCGGGTGAGTTGGCGGTCCGTCTGGGTCTTCCGGTTGGCTCGGGTACGGATATCGACGGTCTGAGCGCCGCCCGTACCGCCGCCGGGATCGCCGCGCTGCTTGTCACCGCGTTCGGCGAGCGGACCACCCCCGTCACCGGCGCGGCCCCCGTGGCTCTCCTGTCCGGTACGGCTGGTCCGGCCGGTCCGTCCGGTCCGGCGATGGACCGGGACGCGGTACTGGGCTCGGTCCTCGCGGTGGTGGCGGAGCGCACGGGTTATCCGGTGGAGATGATCGAGCCGGAGCTTGATCTGGAGGCGGATCTGAGTGTGGATTCGATCAAGCGGGCGGAGATCGCGGGTGAGTTGGCGGTCCGTCTGGGTCTTCCGGTTGGCTCGGGTACGGATATCGACGGCCTGAGCGCCGCCCGTACCGCCGCCGGAATCACCGGACTCCTCGTCGATCTGCTCGCGGGCCCGGCGGAGACGGCCGCTCCCGCTCCCGCCCCGGCGCCGTCCGCCGAGCCGCCCACGACCGCGGAGGCCGAGATCCTGGCCCCGCAGCGGCTGGAGTTCACCGAGACCGAACTGCCCGAGGTGACCGGCTCCGTCGAGAGCGGCGGTACGGTCCTGCTCCTGGGCGGCGGCGAACTGGCCCCGGTGGTGGCCGAGCGGCTGCGCGCCGCCGGCGCCGTCCCCACGCTCGTACCCGCCGGTGAACTGCCGGGGACCACCGCCGACGCGGTGATCCATCTGGACCCCCTCGTCACGGCCGAGTCGCCCCTGCCCGAGGCCTTCCCGCTCTACCGGAGCGTGCTGGCGGGCGCGCCGCGCCGACTGCTCGCCGTCGAGCGAAGGACCGAGGGCGCGGCCAGCGGGCTGCGCGGCTTCTTCCGCAGCGTCGCCCGCGAGTATCCGGACCTCACCGCGACCCTGGTCGAGGTGGCGGCCGGCGCCGGACCCGAGGAGGTCGCCGCAGCCGTCGTCACCGAACTCGCGGCCACCGACCGGGAACCGGTCGTCCTGACCGGCGGCGGCACCCGGCGCGCCCTGCGGCTGACCCCCACCGATCTGGGCGCGCTCGCCGCCACCGGCGCGGGCCCGGCCGGTGACGGGGTCGCCGAGGCCGAGGCGGCCGGGCTCGACCGCGACGCGGTCGTCCTGCTCGTCGGCGGCGCGCGCGGTATCACCGCGCGCTTCGCCCGTACGATCGCCTCCGTCAGCCGGTGCCGTATCGAACTGATGGGCCGTACGCCGGTCCCCGCCGGGGCCGAGGACCCGGTGACCGCCGGAGCCGCCGACCGTGACGCGCTGCGCGCCGCCTTCCTCCGCTCCGGGATGACCTCGCCCGCCGAGGTCGAGCGCCGGGTGTCCGCCGTGCTCGCCGCCCGCGAGGTCCGTGACACGGTCGAGGGACTGCGGGCCCTCGGCAGCCAGGTCCGCTACCACTGCGTCGACGTACTCGACACGGAGGCCGTCCACGCCACGGTCAAGGACATCCACGCCGAGCACGGCAGGCTCGACGGGGTCGTCTACGCGGCCGGGGTCATCGAGGACAAGCTGATCGCCGAGAAGCCCGTCGAGTCCTTCCGCCGGGTCTTCACCACCAAGGTGGGCGGGGCGCGCGCGGTGCTCGACGCGGTCGGCGCACTGCCCACCGGACCCCGCTTCGCGGTGCTCTTCGGCAGTATCGCGGGCGCCCTCGGCAACCGCGGCCAGTCCGACTACGCCGCCGCCAACGACGCGCTGGAGGAGCTGGGACGCCGCTGGTCCACCCCGGAGCGGCGCGGACTGACCGTCCACTGGGGCCCCTGGGCCGCCGCGGAGACCAACGGCGGCATGGTCACCCCCGAACTGATGCGCTCCTACGCCGCCCGGGGGATCAAGCTGATCGACCCCGAGGAGGGGCCGCTGAGCCTGCTGCGTGAACTCGCCTGGGGCGCGCCCGAGGTGCACGCCACGGTCTACACCGCGTCGGGCTGGTGACCGCCGTGTCCTCCCGCACCACGGCCGCCCCACCGGTCGCCACGGGGGCCGCCGCACCCATCGCCATCGTCGGTATGGCCGCGTTCTTCCCGGGCGCCAAGGACCTGGACGGCTACTGGCACAACATCGTCAACGGCGTCGACGCGATCACGGACGTGCCCGCCGACCGGTGGGACGCCGAGTTCTACGCGCCCGACGGACCCCGGCGCAGCGACCGGGTGTACTGCAAGCGCGGCGGATTCATCGACCAGGAGACCGAGTTCGACGTCGCGCGGTTCGGCATCATGCCCGCCTCGGTGGCGGGCACCGAGCCGGACCAGCTCATCGCCCTGGAGGTCGCCCACCGTTCCATCGAGGACGCCGGCGGGGATTCCGTACTCCCCGCCGACCGGCAGCGGGCCGGGATCGTCCTGGGCAGGGGCGGCTATCTGACGCCCGGTCTGGTCCGGCTCGACCAGCGGGTACGGACCGCCGGCCAGCTCGTCCGTACGCTGCGCGAGCTGGCGCCCGAACTCGGCGAGGACCGCATCGAGGAGGTCAGAGCGGCCTTCGCCGGGCAACTCGGCCCCGAACAGCCCGAGTCGGCCATCGGTCTGGTGCCCAATCTGGCCGCCTCACGGGTCGCCAACCGGCTGGATCTGCGCGGCCCCGCCTACACCGTGGACGCGGCTTGCGCCTCGTCGCTCGTCGCCGTCGACCACGCGGTCCGTGAACTGGCCGCGGGGCGCTGCGACGTGATGCTGGCCGGCGGGGTGCACCACTGCCACGACATCACCCTGTGGAGTGTGTTCAATCAGCTCGGGGCGCTCTCCCCGAGCGAGCGGATCCGTCCGCTGCACCGTGACGCCGACGGGGTGCTCATCGGCGAGGGCACCGGTGTGGTGGTCCTCAAGCGGCTCGCGGACGCGGAGCGCGACGGCGACCGTGTGTACGCCGTGGTGTCCGGGACCGGGGTGGCCAGCGACGGCCGCTCGGCCAGTCTCTTCAACCCCGACCCCGGCGGGCAGGTCCGCGCGGTCCGGCAGGCCTGGGACGCGGCGGGTCTCGATCCGCGCGCGGCGGACGCCCTCGGGCTGCTGGAGGCCCACGGCACCGCCACCGTCGCCGGTGACCGGGCCGAACTGACCACGCTCACCGAGGTGTTCGGACCGGCGGTGGGCGAACGGGCCGTCATCGGCTCGGTGAAATCCATGATCGGGCACACCATGCCCGCGGCCGGGATCGCCGGACTGATCAAGGCCGCGCTCGCGATCCACCACGGAGTGCTGCCGCCGACCCTGCACTGCGACGAGCCGAACCCGGCCCTGGAGGCCACCAGGTTCGCGCCGCTCGCGAAGGCCACGGCCTGGGAGGACAGCGGCACCGGGGTACCGCGCAGGGCGGGTGTCAACGCCTTCGGCTTCGGCGGTATCAACGCCCATGTGGTCCTGGAGCAGGCGGTGACAGCCGTCGCTCCCGTGGCAGGGGCCCCGGTGGCCGGTGCGGCTGGTGGGGTCCGCAGGGCCCGTACGACGGTGAGCGAGCCGGAGCGGGTGCTGCGGCTCGCCGCGTCAGGACCGGCGGAGCTGGCCGCCCTGCTGGCCGCCGACGACTCCGCGGTACTGGCCGCCGGGCTCGACGAGCGCGCCCCGGCGGCGGGCCCGGTCAGGCTCGGCATCGTCGATCCGACCGAGCGCCGGCTGAAACTGGCCAGGAAGGCGGTCGCCAAGGGCGTGCCATGGCGGGGCCGCAGCGATGTGTGGTTCAGCCCGAGCCCGCTGCTCGGCCCGGCCGGCGGCCGTACCGCCTTTGTCTTCCCCGGCCTCGAAGCGGAGTTCGAGCCCCAGGTGGCCGGACTGGCCGAGCGGTTCGGTCTGCCCTGGTCACCGGGGCAGGACGCGCGCGTCGGTGATGTCGGGCGGCACGGGGCTGCTGTGTTCCAGCTCGGCCGGATGCTCGACACCGCGCTGCGCGGGCTCGCCGTCGTCCCCGACGCGGTCGCCGGGCACAGTGTGGGGGAGTGGACCGCCATGGCCTGCGGCGGCATCCACGCGGCGGACGAGGTGGACGCCTTTCTCGCGGGCTTCGACCCGGACGCGCTGCGTGTGCCAGGAGCCGTCTTCGGGGTGCTCGGTATGCCCGCCGAGCGGGTGCTCGCCGAGCTGAACGGGCGTACCGATGTGGTGCTCTCGCACGACAACGCGCCCAACCAGTCGATGATCTGCGGCCCCGAGGAGGCCGTGACCGAGCTGATCCAGCTCTTCAGGACCAGGGGGGTGATCGGGCAGGTGCTGCCGTTCCGCTCCGGCTTCCACACCCCGATGCTCGCGCCCTACCTCGGACCGATCCGGCGCGCGGCGGAGGCCTACACCCTGCATCCCCAGACCACCCCGGTCTGGTCGGCCACGACCGCCGCGCTCTACCCGGACGAGCCGGGCGCCGTACGGGAGCTGTTCGTACGGCATCTGCTCGAACCGGTGCGGTTCCGTCTGCTCGTCTCCGCCATGCACGACGCGGGATACCGCGCCTTCGTCCAGCTCGGCGCCGGTCAGCTCGGCTCGCTGATCGACGACACCCTGGCGGGCAAGGACCGGCTGGTCGTCTCCGCGCACTCCTCGGCCCGGGACAGCCTGGCGCAGCTCCGCCGGGTGGTCACCGCGCTCTGGGTGGACGGCGCGTCGCCCGACGTGACCCCGCTGCTGGCGCCGATGGCCCCCGTCGCCGCCACCGCCACCGCCGGCGCCACGGTGTCGGTGTCGGCCCCGGCGAAGGCGCGGCCGTCGGGCCGGGGGGTACGACTGGACCTCGGCGGGGCCCTGGTGTCGCTGCCCGAGGAGGCCAGGAACGTCCTCACCGGCAGGGCCGCCCGTACCCCCGCCCCCGCCCACGTCGCCCCGGCCGTCGCCGCCGGCAGCGCGCTGGATCTGCTCGGCCGGGCGGGCAGCCGCTTCCCGGTCGCCGCCGAACTGTCCGCGCTGCTCCAGGACACCGCGGCCGTCGCGAACGAACTCATCGGTGCCGGCGCCGCCCGCGGGGGCGCCCCGCGCGCCCTGGTCCGTCCACCGGCCCCGCCGGTAGCGCCCGCCTCGCCGCCCGCCTCGCCGCCCGCCTTGCCGCCCGTCTCGCCGGCCGGACCGCCGGTGGTCCAGGAACCGCTGTCCGTCCCCGCCGTACTGCGCGTGGATGTGGCGGAGATGCCGTATCTGCTCGACCACTGCTTCTTCCGGCAGCGGCCCGGGTGGCCCGACGACGCCGACCGCTGGCCGATCGTGCCCGCGACCACGGTGATCGCCCATCTCATGGAGATCGCCGAGCGCGCGGTCCCCGGCAGGCGCGCGGTCGCGGTGCACGAGGTACGGCTGCTGAAGTGGATCGAGGCCATGCCGGCCGTCGAGGTGCCGGTGGAGGTACGGCGGCTCTCGCCCGACCGGGTCGAGGTGAGCCTGACCGGTTTCTCCCGGGCGGTGGTCGAACTGGCGGACCGTCATCCGGCGGCCCCGGAGCGCTGGCCCGTCGACCCGGCCACCGAACGTGTCCCCGCTCTGCGGGCCGAACAGCTCTACAGCGAACGGTGGATGTTCCACGGCCCGCGCTTCCAGGGCGTCAGCGAACTGACCGCCATCGGCGATCTGCATGTGCGCGGAGTCATCACCGCGCCGGAGGCCCCCGGTGCGCTGCTCGACAACGTGGGGCAGCTGCTCGGCTACTGGATCATGGCGACGCTCACCGAGCGCACCACGGTCTTCCCGGTGGGGATGGAGCGCATCCGCTTCCACGGGCCCGGTCCACGGCCGGGGGAGCGGCTGGTCTGCGCGATCCGGATCACCGAACTCACCGAGCTCACCCTCACCGCGGACATGCAGCTCATCAAGGACGGCCGCGTATGGGCGGAGTTCACCGGCTGGCAGGACCGCCGGTTCGACACCGACCCCAATATCCGCGAGGTGGACCGCTTCCCCGGCGAGCACACACTCTCCTCGGCGGAGCCCGGGGGCTGGACGCTGGTCCATGAGCGGTGGCCCGATCTGGCCACCAGGGAACTGATGATGCGCAATGTCCTCGGCGGCGAGGAGCGCGCCCGCTACGAGGCGCTGCCACCGGTCCGCAGACGGCAGTGGCTGCTCGGGCGGATCGCCGCCAAGGACGCCGTGCGCGGGGTGCTCTGGGGCGAGGGGGCGGGCGAGATCTATCCCGCCGAGATCGCCGTCGACAACGACGCCACGGGCCGCCCGCTGGCCCGGGGTGTGCACGGGCGCGCGGTGGGCGAGCTGACGGTGTCGATCGCCCACTGCCGTGAGACCGGGGTCGCGATCGCCCGGCGCGGACCGTGCGGGATCGATGTCGAGGAGATCACCGAACGGCCCCGGTCCACCGCCGAGACGGCGTGCGGACCGGCCGAACTGGCCCTTCTCGACAGCCTGGTGGCCGGATCCGCGGAGAGTGCCGCGGTGTGGTTCACCAGGTTCTGGGCGGCCAAGGAGGCCGTCGCCAAGGCACGCGGGACGGGGCTGGGCGGGCGCCCGGCCGGGTTCCGTGTGGTCGCCGCGGAGCACGACCGGCTCCGTGTGGTGACCGAGGGCCGGTCGTACGAGGTGGATGTACGGGAGGTCGCCAATCCACGGGGGCTGCCCGAGCGGCGGTATGTCGTCGCCTGGACGACCGGTGACAGCACGACCGGTGACAACACGACAGGAGAGTTCTGATGAGCACTGAGGCGATCGGCTTCGCGACCGTGGAGCCGGGGGAGCGTACGCCACTGGGCGGCGACGGCGACACCGTACTGGCCGACATCACGGGCATGCTCCGTGAGCTGCTGGCGGAGGACGGTCTCGACGACGCGGAGATCACCCGGGAGACCACCTTCCACGACGATCTCGAACTGGAGAGCATCGACCTGGTGACCCTCGCCGGGTCACTGCGCGAGCACTACGGCGACCGGGTCAATGTCGCCCTCTTCATAGCCGATCTGGAACTCGACGAGATCATCGCGCTCACCGTCGGTGAGCTGGCCGACTATGTCGCGGCGTCGCTGCGCGCCGGTACGGAGGGCTGACCCATGGCGAAGATCAGCACCGGTGAGATCACCACCCATGTCCAGCGGCTGCCCGCGGCCAACCCGCCCGCGGACGGCGGCGAGCCGGCCGTCGTCGTGTTCGTGCACGGCCTGCTCACCGACAGCCTGGCCAGCTACTACTTCACGCTCGGCCCGGACTTCGCCGCCGCCGGGTACGACGTGATCATGTACGACCTGCGCGGTCACGGCCGCAGCGACCGCCCGCCCACCGGCTACCGGCTGGAGTCCTTCGTCGCCGATCTCGTCGGGCTGCTCGACGCGCTGGACGAGCGGCGCCGGGTGCATGTGGTCGGCAACTCCTTCGGCGGTACGGTCGCCGCCGCCCTCGCCGCGTGGCACCCCGAGCGGGTCGCCACCGTCACGATGATCGAGTCCGAGCCCCCGGTCGAGGAGTGGACCAGGCATATGGCCGACGGTCTGGCCGACGCCAAGAACCAGCTCGTCCGCGAGGAGGTCATCAGCTGGATCTCGGCCAAGCACGGCGCGCACACCGCCCGGCTCTCCCGGGGCGCCGGCCGTATCCTGCGCACCACCACGCTCGCCGAGGACGTCCCGGCGGGCCGGGTCATCGGCGACGACCTCGACGCGCTCGGCTGCCCGGTGCTGGCGATCTTCGGCGACGAGTCGGGGCTCAGCGCCCAGGTGCCCAGTCTGGAGGCCAAGCTGGCGTCCTGCCGCACGGTGGTCCTCACCGAGCAGGGCCACTCCGTCCTGGTGGAGCGGACCGAGGAGACCCGGAACCTGATCCTGGAGTGGGTGGGGGAGCACACGCTGGCCGGGGCGGTGCGGTGACCCGCTTCCTGCTGGTCGTCCCGCCGCTCGTCGGACATGTCAACCCGCTGGTCGGGGTCGCGGCCGAACTGGCCCGCCGGGGCCATCAGGTGGCGTGGGCCGGCCATGCCGACCAGATCCGCCGGCTGGTCGGCGCGGATGTCACGGTGTACGACTGCGTGGTGCCCGGCGGCGGACTGAGCAGACCACCCGGGCTCACCGGGCCCGCCGCGTTCCGCTTCCTGTGGGCGGAGTTCTTCGTGCCGCTCGCCGACGCGATGGCGCCCGGTGTCGATGCCGCGATCGACGCGTTCCGGCCGGACCTCGTCCTCACCGACCAGCACGCCGTGGCGGGCGCGCTGGTCGCCGAACGCCGGGGTGTCGTCCATGTCACCTCCGCCACCACCTCGGCCGAACTCGTCGACCCGCTGGCCGGGATGCCCAAGGTCGGCGCCTGGCAGAGCGAGCTGCTGGGTGCTCTGCGCGCGCGGATCGGTGATCCCGCGCGTACGGGCGACCCCCGGTTCTCGCCGTACGGGGTCATCGCGTTCACCGGGCGCGAACTGCTCGGTGACGCCCCGCCGCCGAACGAGCGGACGTACCTGGTCGGTCCGGCCATCGCCCCGCGCGCGGACCGCTCGGACTTCCCCTGGGACGAGCTGGATCCGGCACGCGCCACGGTGCTCGTCTCGCTCGGTACGGCCAACGCGGACGCGGGCGGCCGGTTCCTCGCGGAGGCGGTCACCGCGCTCGACCGGCTCCGCGACCGGGTGCAGGGCGTCGTGGTCGATCCCGGCCATACGCTCACCGAGGTGCCGCCCGGCGTACTGGTCCGTGAGCATGTGCCCCAACTCGACCTGCTGGCACGGGTGGACGCCGTCGTCTGCCACGGCGGCCACAACACCGTGTGCGAATCGCTCTGGCACGGGCTGCCGCTGGTGCTCGCGCCGATCCGGGACGACCAGCCCATCGTCGCCGGACAGGTCGTCGACGCGGGCGCGGGGGTACGGGTCCGCTTCGGCCGGGTGGACGCCGCCCGGCTGGGCGCGGCCATCGAGACCGTACTGGACCCGGAGAGCGGTCACCGGGCCGCCGCCGAGGCCATCGGCCGCTCCCTGCGCGCGGCGGGCGGCCAGTCGGCCGCCGCCGGACATCTGGAGCGGATCGCGGCGGCTCCGCCCTCCCTGACGGTGTCCGCCACCGTCCCCGCCCCGGCCACCGCCTCCGTGTCCGTATCTCCCTGACCGATCTGACCGACCTGCGATCTGACCGCCAACCCGCCCCCTCGGCCCGCCACACCGAACATCTGCCCGCGACCCCGGGATCTTCCCTATGACAACCGCTCCCCCACCCACCGCGGTACCCCCCACGGCCCCAGGGCCCCCGGCCGAGGCGCCGTCCGACGCGCCTCCCGCGACAGCCCCGCTCCGGGTGCTGCTCCGCTACGCCCGCCCGCACCGGCTGGTGCTCACCGCGACCCTGCTGCTGGTCCTGGCGGCCAGCGCGGCCGGACTGGTGCAGCCGCTCGTGGCCCAGCACGTCCTCGACGGACTGAGCGAGGGACGCGGGGTGTTCGGCCCCGTCCTCCTGCTCGCCGCACTTGTTGTCCTCGGCGCCGGACTCACCGGGCTCCAGTCCTGGTGGCAGCAGCGGACCTCGGAACGGGTGGTCCGGCAGATCCGCCGTGACCTGGTGTTCCGGCTGATCCGGCTGTGTGTGCCCGAACTCGACCGCCGCCCGCCCGGCGATCTCATCGCCCGGGTCACCTCCGACAGCGCCCTGGTGCAGAACGCCGCCACGGAGGGGCTGGTGATGGTCGCCAACGGTGTGCTCAGCATCCTCGGCGCGGTGGTCCTGATGGGCGTGGTCCATCTCGGACTGCTCGGGGTGACGGCCGGCGTCCTACTCGCCGTCGCCCTGGTGATGGTGCTCATCCTGCCCCGTATCCGGGAGGCGGTCGCCCGCTCGCAGGAGTCGGTCGGCGCGGTCGGCGCCGCACTGGACCGCACCCTCGGAGCCGCCAGGACCGTCAAGGCCAATGGCGCGGAGGGCCGTGAGACCGCGCTCGCCGGGGAGGCGATCGAGGGCGCCTACCGCGCGGGACTGACCGGCGCCCGCTATGTGGCGATGGTCAAGGTCCTCTCCGGTGTCTCCATCCAGGCCGCCTTTCTCGCCGTGCTCGGTGTGGGCGGGGCTCTGGTGGCTTCGGGCGATCTCGACGCGTCCGCGCTGATCGCCTTCCTCCTCTATGTCTTCTATCTGGCGAGCCCGGTCGGCTCCCTGGTGGCCGGGCTGAGCATGCTGCAACAGGGGCTCGGCGCCGTCGGCCGTATCGAGCAGGTCAAGCACATGCCGGTCGAGGACGATGTCGACACCGCCGACACCGCCGACACCACCGGTACTGCCGGTTCCGCCGGTTCCGCCGGGGCGGCGGGACCGCGCCCGTCCGGCGCGCCACCGGTGGAGTTCCGGGACGTACGGTTCTCCTACCCCGGCCGGGGACCCGCCCTGCGCGGGATCTCGTACACCGTGCCGGGCGGCACCCAGACCGCGCTCGTCGGCCTCTCCGGCGCGGGCAAGACCACGATGTTCTCGCTGCTCCAGCGCTTCCACGAACCGGCGTCGGGCCGGATCCTCATCGACGGCGTGGACATCGCCACCCTGCCCCGGGCCGAGGTGCGCCGGCGGATCGCGTATGTGGAACAGGAGTCGCCCGTCATGGCGGGCACGATCGAGGACAACCTCCGGTACGCGGCCACCGGCGCCTCGGACGAGGACATCGCCGAGGTGCTGCGGCTGACCCGGCTCGACACCCTGATCGAGCGCCTTCCCGACGGGCTGCGCACCGCGGTCGGCAACCGTGGCGTCACCCTCTCGGGCGGCGAGCGGCAGCGGCTGGCCATCGCGCGGGCCCTGCTGCGCCGGCCCGAGGTGCTGCTGCTGGACGAGGCCACCGCCCAGCTCGACGCGAGCAACGAACGGGCGCTGCGGGAGGCGGTGGACCAGGCGGCCCGTCGCTGCACGGTGATCCTGATCGCGCACCGGCTGTCCACGGTCACCGAGGCGGACCAGATCGTGGTGCTCGAACACGGACTGGTGCGTGCCGCGGGAACCCACCGCGAGCTGGTGGAGGCCGATGTCCTCTACCGCGAACTCGCCTCCTCCCAGATGCTGGTCAACGAGCCGGACGGCGGGAGCGGCGGTATCGGCGCACTTGTCGAGACGCCGAGCTGATTCGTACGGCGTTCATTCGTGCCGAGCTGATTCGTGCCGAGCTGATTCGTGCCGAGCTGATTCGTGCCGTGTTGATTCGTGCGCGCCGAATGGTGGCGCGCTGAATCGTGAGGAACGGACAGCGGAACTGGCAGAGGGACGGACATGAGTGAGGGCGTTCCGCCGAAGTGGCGGAACGCCCTCACCCGGTTGACTCTCCGGTGTGTCCGGTCAGCCGGTCAGTGAGTTCAGGCTGGCCAGATAACCGTCGCGGTGACCGGCCACATTCGGGTGGTAGGACTCATTGATCTTGTCCCATTCCAGACTGGTCACCCAGGCGGTACCACCTGAGCAGAGCGTGTGCGGATCGAATACAGGACGGGCGTCGAGGAATTCGAAACCGGCCTCGGCCGCACGGGCCGATGTGACGGAGGCCAGAGTGTCGGCCGCCGAGTTCATGGCGGCACGCTCGGTGTCGCTCAGTCCGAATATTCCGCAGTTACCCCGGATGGTGTAGAGCCGCGGATAGCCGATGACGATGACTCTCGCGTTCGGCGCCTTGGCGCGCACCGCCGCGTAGGTCTGTGCCAGCGCGGGGGACAGATACGCCTGTGCGGCCTGCTTCGCGAGCTCGACGCCGTTGACGCAGTCCTGGTCGTTGATGGTCAGGATGCAGTTCGTCAGCACATCGACGAAACCGACGTCGTTGCCGCCGACCTGGAGCGTCACCAGGGTGGTGTCCGCCGTCAGCTGGGGAATCTGCGAATTGATCACATCGGTCGTGGTGGCACCGGAGCAGGACGCCTCCACGAAGGCGACCGACGGGTGCTGGGCGGCCCAGAGCCGGGTATAGGTCAGCGGGCCGCGCCGGCATTCGGCATTGGGATCGTCGTACGTCCGGGTACCCGGGGCGACGGCGTACGAGTCACCCAGGGCCACATACTTGCCCGCGGCGGCCTGGGCCGAGGTCGATATCGTGGCCGCCGCGACGAATGCCAGCAGGACGGTGAAAAGTACCTTTAATGAGCGCACGGAAATGCTTCTCCAATGGTGGGGGCATGGACCCCTTATGGATAGCAGTTCAGAACGTCATTGTGTTGTCGTGTCCATGAAAAAGTGATGACGTTTCATGGGGTATGTGGATGGCGGTGGCCACCAGGCCGCGATCGGCCGTCCAGCGGCCCGAGAATTCATCGTAACGCCGGTTTTCGACAACCGGGCCCGGTACCAAGAGCCTTGCCTGAAAGGTCCGTTCGACCGGATTGATGTCTATTTCCGCCTCGGAGAAATCGAGTTCGCGTCCGGTGAGGGGGTACCACACCTTGAAAACGCTTTCCTTGGCGCTGAAAAGGAGCCGGTCCCAGCTCACCTCGGGATGACGCCCCGTCAGATACACGATCCGCGCGGACTCGCGCGGGAGTGCGATGGCCTCCAGCACCCCCTCCGGCAGCGGCGCGTCGGGCTCCGCGTCGATGCCCACCGCCGCCGTGGCGTCCGACCTGGCCACCACCGCGGCGCGATAACCGTCACAGTGCGTCATGCTGCCCACGATGCCTTTCGGCCACTGCGGAGCGCCGCGGGGATTGGGGAGGAGCGGTACGGGCGGCTGCCCCAGCCGGTGCATCGCGCGCCGGGCCAGCAGCCGTACGGTGGTGAACTCCCGCCGGCGCTTGGCCACGGCCCGCGCGATATGGGCGCTCTCCTGCGGGAACAGCGCCTCGTCCGGCCCCGGCGCGGGATCGTCGTACGCCGCCTCGGCCACGACCGAGGAAGGCAGGATCTCACCGATCACCGGACGTCCTGTCCGCCCGGCACCGGAAGGATCTGCCGCAGCGGCTCCCGGGGCGGCCGTTTGCTCCACTCGCGCGGATAGCCGACCGAGACCTCCTCGAAGCGGACCCCGTCGTACCAGGTCACCCGGGGGATGTGCAGATGTCCGTAGACCACCGTGGCGGCGCGGAAGCGCACATGCCAGTCGGCGGTCAGCTCGGTGCCGCACCACTGCGCGAACTCCGGGTAGTACAGCACCCGGGTGGGCTCGCGCACCAGCGGGAAGTGGTTGACCAGGACCGTACGCAGCGAGGGGTCGAGGGCGGAGAGCCGCCGCTCGGTCTCCGCGACCCGGGCCCTGCACCAGGCGTCCCTGCCCTCGTACGGATCCGGGTGGAGGAAGTACTCGTCGGAGCCGACGATGCCCGCTTCGGTCGCCACGCGCAGCGACTCCTCCATCGTGGTGGCGCCGGGTGCCAGGAACGAGTAGTCGTAGAGCACGAAGAGCGGGGCCACCACCACCGGACCGCCGGCGCCGCGCCACACGGGGTAGGGGTCTTCGGGAGTGGCGATGCCCAACTCCCGGCAGAGCTCCACCAGATGGAGATAGCGCTTCTCGCCGCGCAGATCGCACGGATCCTGCGGATGCGTCCACAGTTCATGGTTGCCGGGGGCCCAGATCACCCGCGCGAACCGGTCGCTGAGCAGCCGCAGCGCCCACTCGATGTCGGTGTACTTCTCGGCGACATCGCCCGCGACGATCAGCCAGTCGTCGTCGGAGAAAGGCCGTAGCTTCTCGACCAGCGCGCGGTTCTCGTCGTACGCGACATGCAGATCGCTGACAGCCAGAAGTCTTCCGTCGGGCACAGTACCGAACCTTTCCGTCGAGTCCTGTCGGTTCCGTTGCGTTCTGTCGGCTTCTGCCGGGCCCGGACGCCTGACCGGGCCCGACGCGGTCACCCTGCGAGAGTACGCGGAAACATATGACGTGGCCTCAGTGTCTTGTTGCGGGCGGATGTCGGCGAGAGGCCTCGGCTCAGCCGCCGGCCGTCAGCGGCGCGGCGCGCGGGGACTCCTGGGCACGGGCCGCGTGGAGCCGGGCGTAGGCGCCCCGCTCCCGGATCAGCTCGTCATGAGTGCCCCGCTCGACGATCCGCCCCGACTCCATGACGACGATCACATCGGCGTCGCGGATGGTGGAGAGCCGGTGCGCGATCACAAAACTGGTCCTGCCCGCGCGCAGGGTGTTCATCGCGCGCTGGATGAGGACCTCGGTACGGGTGTCGACGGAACTCGTCGCCTCGTCCAGGACCAGGACCGCGGGCCTGGCGAGAAACGCCCGCGCGACCGTGATGAGCTGTTTCTCCCCGGCGCTGACGCCCGACGACTCGTCGTCCAGCACCGTGTCGTAGCCGTCGGGGAGGGTACGGATGAACCGGTCGGCGCAGGTCGCGCGCGCGGCGGCCACGATCTCCTCGCGGCTCGCGCCCTCCTGTCCGTACGCGATGTTCTCGGCGATCGTGCCGCCGAACAGCCAGGTGTCCTGGAGGACCAGACCGAACCGCGCCCGCAGATCGTCCCGTGTCATCGACGCGATATCCGTCCCGTCGAGCAGGATGCGGCCCCCGTCGACCTCGTAGAACCGCATCAGCAGATTGCCGAGTGTGGTCTTGCCCGCGCCCGTGGGACCGACGATCGCGACCGTACTGCCCGGCTCCACGGCGAGCGACAGACCCTCGATCAGCGGTGTCTCGGGGGAGTAGCGGAACGACACCCGGTCGAAGCGCACCCGGCCCATGGTCTCGCCCGGCCGGGCCGCGGGCTCCGGATCGGGATCCTGCTCCCGCTCGTCGAGCAGTGTGAAGACCCGGGCGGCGGAGGCGATCCCGGACTGGAGCCGTCCGGCCACGCTCGCGACCTGGACGATCGGCTGGCTGAACTGCCGGGAGTAGAGGATGAAGGCCTGGACGTCCCCGAGCGTCAGCGCGCCGCTGACGACCTTCCACGCGCCGGCCACCGCCACCGCCACATAGCCGAGGTTGGCGATGAACATCATCGACGGCTCTATCGAGCCCGAGGCGAACTGGGCCTTGGCGCCCGCGCGGAAGAGCGCCTCGTTCTGGGTGTCGAAGTGCCGCTCGGCCTGCTCGCGCCGGCCGAAACCCCTCACCAGGGAGTGGCCCGTGTACATCTCCTCGACATACGCGTTCATCGCCCCCGTCGCGGCCCACTGGTCCGCGAAGCGGGGCTGGGCCCTTCTGCTGATCCAGGCCGCGAGTACGGCCGAGACCGGCACGCTCGCCAGCATGACCGCCGCCAGCGACGGGGAGATCACCAGCATCAGGATCAGCATGGTCACGATCGAGAACACCGAGGTGATCAGTTCGGCGAGGGTCTGCTGAAGGGTCTGCTGGAGATTGTCGACATCGTTGGTCGTACGGCTCAGCACCTCGCCCGCCGGGTGGCGGTCGAAGTACCGCAGCGGCAGCTTCCCGAGCTTCTCCTCCGCCCGCTCCCGCAGCTCGAAGACCACCTTCTGGACGACGGCCGAGACCAGCCTGCCCTGCACGAGCATGAAGAGGGAGGCCGCGGCATAGAGCACGAGCAGAAGCAGCAGCACCTGGCCGACCCGGCCGAAATCCACCCCCGGCGCTTCCACCCCCGGCGCTTCCACCCCCGGCGCTTCCACCCCCGGCGCTTCCACCCCCGTACTCGCGCCCGTGCCCGCTCCCGTACCCGCGCCTGTCCCCTGGCCGCCCGTCAGCGCACCGTCGACGATCAGATCCGTGGCCCTGCCGAGCAGGAGCGGGCCGAACGCGTTGCAGCCGATCCCGGCTATGCCCAGGACGAGTGCGGCGGCGACCAGGGAACGGTGCGGCCGGAGCAGCGCGAGGAGCCTGCGGCCCGGTCCGGCGGATTCCGCCCGGTCAGGGCTGTCCGGCGAGACCATGGAGAGCCTCCTCCTCGGTGAGCTGGGAGAGTGCTATCTCGCGATAGGTCGAACTGTCGCGCAGCAGCGCGTCATGGGTACCGGTGCCGACGACCCGGCCCTCGTCCAGCACCACGATCCGGTCCGCCGAGCGGACCGTGGCCACCCGCTGGGCGACGGTCAGCACCGTCGCCCCCGCGGTCTCGGGCGTCAGCGCGGTGCGCAGCGCGGCGTCCGTGGCGTAGTCGAGCGCCGAGAAGCAGTCGTCGAACAGATAGATGTCCGGCCGGCGCAGCAGGGTGCGCGCGATGGCCAGCCGCTGGCGCTGACCGCCCGAGACATTGGTGCCGCCCTGGGCGATCGCCGTGTCGAGACCGTCGGACATGGCCTCGACGAAACCGGCGGCCTGGGCGGTACGCAGAGCCCGCCACAGCTCCTCGTCGGTGGCGTCCGGGTTCCCGAACCGCAGATTCGTCGCGACGGTCCCGGAGAACAGATACGGCCGCTGCGGTACGAAACCCACGGCGCGGCTCAGTACCCCGGGGTCCAGCTCCCGTACATCGACGCCGTTGACATGGACCGAACCGTCCGTGACATCCATCAGCCGCAGCACCAGATTGAGCAGGGTGGTCTTGCCGCTGCCGGTGCTGCCGAGGATCGCCACGCTCTCGCCGGGGGCCGCCGTCAGATCGATCCCGTGGAGTATCGGCTTCTCGGCGCCCGGGTAGCGGAACCCCGCCCCCCGGATGTCGAGCCGGCCCGCGTCCGCCGCCGTCGTCCGTACCGGCTCGGCCGGCGGGGTGACCCCGGTCGCGGTGGTCACGATCTCCTGGATACGCGCGGCGGACACCTTCGCGCGCGGGACGGACAGAAACACGAACGCGATCATCACGACCGACATCAGAATCAGCGAGAGATAGCTCAGAAACGCGCTGAGCGCGCCGATCCGCATCGCCCCGCTGTCGATCCGGTAGGCGCCGGTCCACAGGATCGCCACCATGAAACCGTTCATCAGCAGCAGCACCACGGGGAGCATCGACGCGATGAGCCGGCCCACCCGGCGTGACACATCGAGGAGTTCGGTATTCGTCCGGGTGAACCGGGCCCGCTCATGGGTGTCCCTGACGAAGGAGCGCACCACCCGTACCCCGGTGATCTGCTCCCGCAGCAGCCGATTCAGCCGGTCGAGATACGTCTGCATCCGCTCGTAGAGCGCCCCCATACGGACCAGGAGCAGTCCGAACGCGACACCGACGACCACCACCAGAACCACCAGGATCAGCGCCGGCGGAATGTCCTGCTGGAGCGCCAGGAAGACACTGCCCAGACACATCAGGGGCGCCGACACCACGATGCCGAACCCCGACTGGGCCAGCGTCTGCACCTGCTGGACGTCATGGACCGTACGGGTCATCAGCGACGGCGTGCCGAACCGGCCGATCTCCCGGGCGGAGAAGTCCAGCACCCGGCGGAAGACCACCGAGCGGATGTCGCGCCCCATCGCCATCGCCGTCCGGGCGCCGAGCGACACCGCGCCGACGGCCGCCACGATCTGGACGAGCGCCACGGCCACCATAAGCGCGCCGACCCGGGCGATGTAACCGCTGTCGTCGGCGACCACCCCGTTGTCGATCAGGGCCGCGCCGAGCGTCGGCAGCAGCAGCGTGCCGAGAATCTGGACCAGCTGCAGAAGAACGAGCAGGGCCGCCGGCCACCGATAGGGTCGTACATGAGTGCGCAGAAGTCCGAACAGCACGGAAAGACGCTCCGGTTGACAGAGCCGGCCCGGACGCCGACGCACACAGTGCACCGCATCACCGGCCCGAAAATCCCTAGTGTTCGCCCCGGTTCCTCTTCCCGGCGGTGTCCGCACTCGGGAATTCCCTAGTAAGCCGGGGATTTCTTGACACCGAGGTCGGCGGCTTGCGAGCGTGCCGGTGTCTATCGTCCGGACAGAAGCGTATTCGATGCGAGGTCGTCGACCTGGCTCTGCGTTTGGGCGGTCTCTCGGTGGTCGAGAAGGGGTAGGTATGTCCAAGCGTGCGCTGATCACTGGAATTACCGGGCAGGACGGCTCTTATCTGGCCGAGCATCTGCTGTCCCAGGGGTATCAGGTCTGGGGTCTGATCCGGGGACAGGCCAATCCGCGGAAGTCCCGGGTCAGCAGGCTCGTATCCGAACTGTCGTTTGTCGACGGCGATCTCATGGACCAGGGAAGTCTGGTCTCCGCCGTCGACACCGTGCAGCCCGACGAGGTCTACAACCTCGGCGCGATCTCGTTCGTGCCGATGTCGTGGCAGCAGGCGGAGCTGGTCACCGAGGTCAACGGAATGGGTGTGCTGCGGGTCCTCGAAGCGATCCGCATGGTGAGCGGACTCAACGGCTCGCGCGCGGCCGGCGGCGGCCAGATCCGCTTCTACCAGGCGTCGTCCTCGGAGATGTTCGGCAAGGCCGCGGAGACCCCGCAGCGCGAGACGACGCTCTTCCATCCGCGCAGCCCGTACGGTGTCGCAAAGGCCTACGGGCACTTCATCACCCGTAACTACCGGGAGTCCTTCGGGATGTACGCGGTCTCCGGAATGCTCTTCAACCACGAGTCCCCGCGCCGTGGTTCGGAGTTCGTGACCAGGAAGATCTCCCTCGCGGTCGCCCGGATCAAACTCGGACTCCAGGACAAACTGCACCTCGGGAACCTCGACGCGGTACGTGACTGGGGCTTCGCCGGTGACTATGTGCGCGCCATGCATCTGATGCTCCAGCCGGACGAGCCGGACGACTACGTGGTGGGCAGCGGCGCCATGCACTCGGTCAGGGACGCGGTGCGGATCGCGTTCGAACACGTGGATCTGAACTGGCAGGACTATGTGGTCATCGACCCCGAACTGGTGCGTCCCGCCGAGGTCGAGGTGCTCTGCGCCGACAGCGACCACGCCCGCGCCAAACTGGGCTGGAAGCCCACCGTCGACTTCCCCGAACTGATGAAGATGATGGTGGACGCCGATCTCCATCAGGTCTCCCGCGAACATGAATACGGGGACCTTCTGCTGGCCTCGAACTGGTAGCGGATCGCCGGGCCGCGGGAAACTAGGGATTTCCCGCCGCGCTTCCGACGACACTCGCCACATGGTTTCCCCGAATCGGCCGCGAAGCCATGTGGCTTTCTCTTCACCGCAGTGCACTACATCGGCATAGCGCGGTGCACGACGAGCGCGAGATGTCCGGCGTGATTCATGTTCGGCCGCTGGCTGTCGAGATGGGTTGAGTTGAGATGGACAACGAACAGAAGCTCCGGGACTACCTCAAGCTTGCGACCGCCGATCTCCGAAGGACGCGGCAGCGGGTCAGCGAACTGGAGACGGCCGCCCAGGAGCCGATCGCCATTATCGGTATGACCTGCCGCTACCCCGGGGGCGTCAGCAGCCCGGAGGATCTGTGGCGCATGGTCGAGGCCGGCGGGAGCGGTATTTCGGAGTTTCCCGCCGACCGCGGCTGGGACACCGAGGCACTGGCCTCCGCCGCGACCTCCTCCGGCGGATTCCTGCACGACGCGCCCGACTTCGACGCCGACTTCTTCGGTATCTCGCCGCGCGAGGCCGTGGCCATGGACCCGCAGCAGCGGATCGTGCTGGAATCGGCCTGGGAGGCCTTCGAACGAGCCGGTATCGACCCGGCCTCGGTCAAGGGCAGCCAGACCGGCGTCTTCATGGGGGCGATGGCCCAGGACTACCGGGTCGGGCCCGCCGACGGCGCCGAGGGATTCCAGCTCACCGGCAACACCGGCAGTGTGCTCTCCGGCCGTATCTCCTACACCTTCGGCACGGTCGGCCCCGCCGTCACCGTCGACACCGCCTGCTCGTCCTCCCTGGTGGCCGTCCATCTCGCCACCCAGGCGCTGCGCTCGGGCGAGTGCTCCCTCGCCCTCGCCGGCGGCGTCACCGTCATGTCGAGCCCCGGCACCTTCATCGAGATGGGCCGGCAGGGCGGGCTCTCCGCCGACGGGCGCTGCCGCTCCTTCGGCGACACGGCCGACGGCACCGGCTGGGCCGAGGGGGTGGGCGTGCTGGTGCTGGAGCGGCTCTCGGACGCGCGGCGCAACGGACACGAGATCCTCGCCGTCGTCCGGGGCAGCGCGGTCAACCAGGACGGCGCCTCCAACGGACTGACCGCCCCCAACGGCCCCTCCCAGCAGGAGGTCATCCGGCAGGCCCTGATCAACTCCCGTCTCTCGGCCGATCAGATCGACGCCGTCGAGGCCCATGGCACCGGCACCACCCTCGGCGACCCCGTCGAGGCACAGGCGCTGCTCGCCACCTACGGCCAGGGCCGGGACGGGAGCAGGCCGCTGCTGCTCGGCTCGGTCAAGTCGAACATCAGCCACACCCAGGCCGCCGCCGGTGTCGCCGGTGTGATCAAGATGGTCATGGCGATGCGGCACGGAGTGCTGCCGCGCACCCTGCTCGCGGACGAGCCCTCGTCGCATGTCGACTGGGAGCGGGGAGCGGTCCGTGTCCTCACCGAGAACACCGCCTGGCCCGAGACGGGAGAGCCCAGGCGGGCCGCCGTCTCCTCGTTCGGTATCAGCGGCACCAACGCGCACACCATCGTCGAGCAGGCCCCGGCGCACGCCGGACAGACCCAGGCGGAGCCGGGACAGGCCCCGGCTGCCCCGGGGACCGCCGCCGTCCCGGGGACCGCCGCCGACGCCGGGGCGGAGGCCACCCGTGTCGAGCCCGGCACCGTACCGCTGCTGGTCTCCGCACGGACCGGGGAGGCGCTGCGGGCCCAGGCCACCGCGCTGCTCTCCGCCCTGGAGACCACCGCCGGGACGCCCGTCCTCGACACCGCCTACTCACTGGCCACCACCCGGGCCGGTTTCGAGCACCGCGCGGTGGTCCTCGCCGCCGACCGCGCCACCGCGCTCGCCGGGCTGACCGCCCTCGCCGAGGACGGCGCGTCGGCCGGTCTCATCCAGGGGACCGCCCGCGGCGAGGGGAAACTCGCCTTCCTCTTCACCGGCCAGGGCTCGCAGCGCCTCGGCATGGGCCGTGAACTCCACGCGCGGTTCCCGGTCTTCGCCCAGGCCCTGGACGCGGCGCTCGACGCGCTCGACCCGTTGCTGGACCGCCCGCTGAGGGAGGTCCTCTGGGGCGAGGACGCCGGGACGCTGGACCGTACGGAGTACGCGCAGCCCGCGCTCTTCGCCGTCGAGACCGCGCTGTACCGCCTGGTCGAGTCCTGGGGCGTCAAGCCCGACCTGCTGAGCGGCCACTCCGTCGGCGAGATCACCGCGGCCCATGTGGCCGGGGTGCTCTCGCTCGCCGACGCGGCCACGCTCGTCGCCGCCCGGGGCAGGCTGATGCAGGCGCTGCCCGCGGGCGGTGGCATGACCGCCGTACAGGCCACCGAGGACGAGATCGCCCCGCTGCTGGCCGGACACGAGGACACCGTGTCGGTCGCGGCGGTCAACGGTCCCTCGGCGCTCGTGCTCTCGGGGGAGGAGGAGGCCGTCACCCGGATCGCGGCCCGTCTCGGCACGGAGGGCCGCAAGACCAGGAAGCTGCGGGTCTCGCACGCCTTCCACTCACCGCTCATGGAGCCGATGCTCGACGAGTTCCGGACCGTGGTCGAGGGGCTGACCCTCCAGGCCCCGCTGACACCGATCGTCTCCAACCTCACCGGCGAGCCCGCCACGGTCGCCCGGGTCACCTCCCCCGACTACTGGGTGGACCATGTACGCCACGCCGTCCGGTACGCGGACGGGGTCCGCTGGCTGGCCGGTCACGGGGTGACCGCCTTCCTCGAACTCGGCCCCGACGGTGTGCTCTCCGCGATGACCGAGGAGTGCCTCGGCACACCGGACGACACGCCGGACGGTACGACGGACGGCACGACGGGCGGCCCGGCGGACGGTGCGGGGGAGCGTGCCGCGCTGCCCGCCCTGCGCGCCGGCCGGCCCGAGGCCCATACCCTCACCACGGCCCTGGCCGGGCTGCATGTACGGGGTGTCACCGTCCGCTGGGACGCGTACTTCGCCGCCACTGGGGCGCGCCGCGTCGACCTCCCCACCTATGCCTTCCAGCGCCGCAGGTACTGGCCCAGGGGAAGTCAGGGCCAGGGCGCCGATCTGCGGGCCGCCGGTCTCGGCGCCGCCCACCACCCGCTGCTCTCGGCCGCCGTCTCCCTCGCCGACTCCGAAGGCGCCCTGCTCACCGGCCGGCTCTCGCTCCGGACCCACCCGTGGCTCGCCGACCACACGGTGGGCGGCACCACCCTGCTCCCCGGCACCGCCTTTCTCGAACTGGCCGTGCGCGCCGGTGACGAGGTCGGCTGCGACCGGGTCGAGGAACTGACCCTGGCCGCCCCGCTGATCCTCCCGGAGCGGGGCGGTGTCCAGGTCCAGCTCTGGGTCGGCGCCCCCGACGACTCGGGCCGCCGTACCGTCCAGGTGTACTCACGCCCCGAGGGCGACGACGAGACGGCGTGGACCCCGCACGCCACCGGTGTGCTCGCCCTCGGCGACGAGCAGCAGCAGGGACAGGGGCAGGGCGAGGGGCAGGGGCACACGGACTTCGACGCCTCCGTCTGGCCCCCGGCCGGGGCCGAACCCGTCCCCACCGACGGACTGTACGAGCGCCTCGCCGAGGACGGCTTCACATACGGTCCGCTCTTCCGGGGGCTGCGCTCGGTCTGGCGGCGCGACGGCGAGGTGTACGCCGAGGTCGCGCTCCCCGAGGGAGGCACGGACGGCGGTGCGGACGGCGGTGCGGACGGCGCGGACGCGTTCGGACTGCACCCCGCGCTGCTCGACGCGGCGCTGCACGCGGCCCCCTTCATAGAACTCGGTGCGGAGAGCAGGGGCGCCCTGCCCTTCTCCTGGGAGGGCGTCTCGCTGCACGCGACCGGCGCCTCGGCGCTGCGGGTACGGCTCTCGCCGGCCGGCGAGGACGCGGTCTCGATCAGCGTCGCCGACACCTCCGGCGCACCGGTCGTCTCCGTCGGCTCGCTGGTGCTGCGCCCGGTCGCGCGGACGAGTCCCGACGGCGCCGCCACGGCCGCCCGGGACGCGCTGTTCGCCCTGGACTGGGTGCCCGTACGCCACGCGCCGCCCCTTCCCGGCCCGGTCGCCCTGATCGGTCCCGATGTGTTCGGACTGACCGAGGACCCGGCGACGGCGTCCTCGGCCGAACGGCACCCGGATCTCGCCTCGCTGGCGGCGGCGGAGTCCCCCGTCCCCGCCGTGGTCCTGGTGACGGTGACCGGCGGGGCGGGTGACGACGCGGCGCGCGCCGCCCACACCCTGACGGCCGATGTCCTCGCCACCGCGCGGGCCTGGCTCGCCGAGGAGCGGTTCGCCGGCTCCCGGCTGGTGTTCCTGACCCGGGGCGCGGTCGGTGGCGACGACCTCGCTGCGGCGGCGGTCTGGGGCCTGGTGCGCTCGGCGCAGTCGGAGAACCCCGGCGCCTTCGCTCTGGTCGACCTCGATCCGGCGCGGCCCGCCGCCCTGCCGCTCGCGGCCCTCGGCACGGACGAGCCGCAGACGGTGGTCCGTGACGGTGAGGTCCTCGCCGGACGTCTGGTGCGCCGGTCCCCGGGCGACAGCGGGGCCGGACCGGTGTGGGACGCCGAGGGCCGTGTGCTGATCACCGGTGGTACGGGTGGTCTGGGCGCGGTGTTCGCACGGCATCTGGTGGCGGAACACGGTGCCCGGCGGCTCCTGCTGGTCAGCCGCCGGGGCCCGGCGGCCGAGGGCGCCGACGACCTCGCCGCCGAACTGACCGCCCTGGGCGCCGATGTCGTCCTCGCCGCCTGCGACGCGGCGGACCGCGCGGTGCTGGCGGAGCTGCTCGCGGCGCACCCGGTCTCCGCCGTGGTGCACACGGCCGGGGTGCTGGACGACGGTGTCCTCGGCTCGCTCACCCCCGAGCGGCTGGACACCGTACTGCGTCCCAAGGCCGACGCGGCCTGGCATCTCCACGAGCTGACCCGCGACCTCGGTCTGACGGCCTTCGTGGTCTTCTCCTCCCTCGCCGGAGTCCTCGGCGGCGCCGGACAGGGCAACTACGCGGCGGGCAACGCGTTCCTCGACGCGCTCGTCGAGCGCCGGCGGACCGAGGGCCTGCCCGGTACCTCCCTCGCCTGGGGCCCCTGGGACCTCACGGGCGCGACGACCGGCGGTATGACCGGCTCCCTGGCCGATTCCGAGGTGCGGCGGCTCTCCCGCTCCGGAGTACCCCCGCTGCCGGTGGAGCAGGGCAGGGCGCTCTTCGACGCGGCGCTGGCGTCCGGCGAGGCCGCCCTCGTCCCCGTACGGCTGGATCTGCCCGCACTCCGCGCACAGGGCGAAGTGCCGCACGTACTGCGGTCGTTGATCCGTACCCGCGCGCGCAGGACCGCGGTCTCCGGTTCCGCGACGGCCGGCGGACTGGCCCAGCGGCTCGGCCGGCTCGACGAGAGCGACCGGGTCGATCTGCTGCTCGATCTCGTACGGGGACAGGTCGCCCTCGTACTGGGCCACTCCGGCGGTCAGGACATCGACGCGGGACGGCCCTTCCGCGAGCTGGGCTTCGACTCGCTGACGGCGGTCGAACTGCGCAACCGGCTCACCACCGTGACCGGGCTCCGGCTGCCCGCCACCCTGGTCTTCGACCATCCGACCGTCCGGCATCTCGTCACCCACCTCCTCGGCGAACTGCTCGGCGCGGACCCGGCGCCGGTCGCTCCCGCGCCGGTGCGCACCGCCGCCGTGGCCGACGACCCGATCGTGGTCGTGGGCATGGCCTGCCGCTATCCGGGCGGGGTGGCGTCGCCGGAGGACCTGTGGCGGCTGGTCGCCGAGGGCACGGACGCGATCTCCGGATTCCCCGCCAACCGCGGCTGGGACCTGGACTCCCTCTACCACCCCGACCCGGACCACGCCGGTACGGCCTACACCCGCTCCGGCGGATTCCTGCACGAGGCGGGCGAGTTCGACCCGGAGTTCTTCGGGATGAGCCCGCGCGAGGCACTGGCGACCGACTCCCAGCAGCGGCTCCTCCTGGAGGCGTCCTGGGAGGCCGTCGAACGGGCGGGCATCGATCCGCTCACCCTGCGCGGCAGCGCGACGGGCGTCTTCGCGGGGGTGATGTACAGCGACTACAGCGCGGTCCTCGCGAGCCCCGAGTTCGAGGGCTTCCAGGGCAGCGGCAGTTCGCCGAGCCTCGCCTCCGGCCGTGTCTCGTACACCCTGGGCCTGGAGGGCCCGGCCGTGACCGTCGACACCGCCTGCTCGTCGTCGCTGGTGGCGCTGCACTGGGCGATGCAGGCGCTGCGCTCGGGGGAGTGCTCGCTCGCGCTGGCCGGCGGAGTGACCGTGATGTCGACCCCGTCGGTGTTCGTGGACTTCTCCCGGCAGCGGGGACTCTCCCCCGACGGCCGCTGCAAGGCCTTCTCCGACACGGCCGACGGGGTCGGCTGGTCCGAGGGCGTCGGCATGCTCGTGCTGGAGCGGCTCTCGGACGCCCGGCGCGCGGGGCACGAGATCCTCGCGGTGGTACGCGGCTCCGCCGTCAACCAGGACGGCGCCTCCAACGGTCTGACCGCCCCCAACGGACCCTCGCAGCAGCGGGTGATCCGCCAGGCCCTCGCCGGCGCAGGACTGTCGGCCGAGGACGTCGACGCGGTGGAGGCCCATGGCACGGGCACCACCCTCGGCGACCCGATCGAGGCACAGGCCCTGCTGGCCGCCTACGGACGCGACCGCGACCCCGCCCGTCCGCTGCTGCTCGGCTCGGTGAAGTCCAACATCGGCCACACCCAGGCGGCGGCAGGGGTCGCGGGCGTCATCAAGATGATCATGGCGATGCGCCATGGCACGCTTCCCAGGACCCTCTACGCCGAGGTGCCCTCCTCGCACGTCGACTGGTCCGAGGGCGCCGTGGAACTGCTCACCGAGCAGACGCCCTGGCCCGAGACCGGCCGCCCGCGCCGGGCCGGAATCTCGTCCTTCGGTATCAGCGGCACCAATGTCCACACCATCATCGAGCAGCCCCCCGCCGCCAAGTCCCCCGCGCCGAGCGCCCCGCGCGCCACGGCGGGACCCGTCCCCTGGCTGATCTCAGGACGGACCAGGGACGCCCTGCGCGGACAGGCCGCCCGACTGCTCTCGTACGTACGGGCGGAGCCCGGACTCGACCTGCTGGACGGCGCGTTCTCGCTGGCCACGACCCGCTCGCGGTTCGACCGGCGGGCGGCCGTGGTGGCGGGCGACCGTGAGGCACTGCTGAGGTCGCTGGCGGCGCTGGCCGCCGGCCGCCCCGACGCCGGGGTCGTCGAGGGCGAGGCGCGGCGCGGACGGACCGCGCTGCTCTTCACCGGGCAGGGCAGCCAGCGGCCCGCCATGGGACGCGGACTCTACGAGCGGTTCCCGGCGTTCGCCGAGGCACTGGACGAGGTCGCCGCCGTACTCGACCCGCTGCTGGAGCGTCCGCTGCGCGAGGTGCTGTTCGCCGCCGAGGGCACGGACGAGGCCGCGCTGCTGGACGAGACCGGCTGGACCCAGCCCGCGCTCTTCGCGGTCGAGGTCGCGCTGTACCGGCTCGTACGGAGCTGGGGCATCAGGCCGGACTATGTCGCGGGCCACTCGGTCGGCGAACTCGCGGCGGCCCATGTCGCGGGCGTGCTCTCGCTCGCCGACGCCTGCGCCCTGGTCGCGGCCCGCGCGGAACTGATGCAGGCGCTGCCCTCCGGCGGCGCGATGGCCGCGGTCCGGGCGACCGAGGAGGAGGTGGCCCCGTATCTCACCGACCGGGTCTCGGTCGCCGCCGTCAACGGACCCTCCTCCGTGGTGGTTTCGGGCGACGAGGACGCCGTACGGGAGATCACCGCCGCGTTCGAGGCCCTCGGACGCAAGACCAGGCGGCTGCGGGTGAGCCATGCCTTCCACTCGCCGCGGATGGCCGGGATGCTCGACGCCTTCCGCGCCGTCGCGGCCGGACTGACCTACGCGCCCCCCGAGATCCCGCTCGTCTCCAATCTGACCGGCGCCCTCGCCACCGCCGAGCAGCTGTGCTCCCCCGACTACTGGGTCGAACATGTCCGCGCGGCGGTCCGCTTCGCCGACTGTGTGACGACCCTGCGCGACGCGGGCGTGACCACCTTCCTCGAACTGGGCCCCGACGGACCGCTCACCGCCATGGCGCAGGACACCCTCGGTGACACCCACGACGCCGAACTCGTCCCGCTGCTCCGCGCGGACCGTACGGAACAGCTCGCCGTCACCACCGCGCTGGCCCGGCTCCAGACCCACGGCGCGGCCGTCGACTGGTCCGCCTACTTCGCGGGCAGCGGCGCCCGCCGGGTGGATCTGCCCACCTACGCCTTCCAGCACGAGTTCTACTGGCCGCAGCTCACCGCGGCCCCGGCCGGGACGGTCTCCGACCCCGGCGACCAGCGTCTGTGGGCCGCCGTCGAGCGCGGCGACGCCGACGAACTGGCCACGATCCTCGGCCTCGGCGAGGGGGACCACGACTCCCTGGGCTCCCTGCTGCCCGCGCTCACCTCCTGGCGGCGCGGCAACCGGGAGAAGACCCTGCTCGACTCGCTGCGCTACCGCACCCGGTGGGTGACGCTCGGCAGGCCCGCCGCCCCCGTCCTGGACGGCACCTGGCTGCTCGTCACCAGTGACGCGACCGACCCCGCCCTGCTCGACGAGCTGACGGGCGCGCTCGGCGCCCATGGCGCGCGCGTACGGCGACTGGACCTCGACCCCGGATGCGCCGACCGGACCGTACTGGCCGAACGGCTGCTGGCCGTCGAGGAGTACGACGGCACGGCGAACATCCTGTCCGTACTCCCGCTGGACGAGCGCCCGAGCGCCGCGTACCCGCCGCTCACCGACGGGCTCGCCCTGACCGTCGCGCTCGTCCAGGCACTCGCCGACACCGGCGCGCGGGGACGGCTGTGGACCGCCACTCGGGGCGCCGTCTCGACCGGCCCCGCCGACCCGCTCACCCGCCCCGCCCAGGCCGCGGCGTGGGGACTCGGCAGGACCGTCGCGCTGGAGCATCCCAGGCTCTGGGGCGGACTGGTCGATCTGCCGGAGACGCTGGACCGGAGCGCCGCGCAGCGCCTCGCCGGAGTGCTCGCCGTCAAGGACGCCCCCGACGGCGAGGACCAGGTGGCCCTGCGCTCCTCCGGGGTCCATGGACGCAGGCTCGTCCGCCATCCCGTCGGAGAACTGCCCGCCGCCCGGGAGTTCACCGCCCGGGGCACCGTGCTCATCACCGGCGGCACCGGCGGCCTCGGCGCGGAGGTGGGCCGCTGGCTGGCCCGCGCGGGCGCGGAACGGCTCGTACTGACCAGCCGGCGCGGCCCCGACGCGCCCGGCGCCGCCGCGCTCCGCGCCGAACTGACGGAGCTGGGCGCGCGCGCCGAGATCGTCGCCTGCGACGCCGCCGACCGCGACGCGCTCGCCGCCGTACTGGCCGGCATCCCGGACGGGGAGCTGACCGGAGTGGTGCACACCGCGGGCGTCGGCCAGTACGGACCGCTCGAACAGACCGGGCTCACCGAATTCGCCGCACTGACCTCGGCGAAGCTCGCGGGAGCGGCCCATCTCGACGCCCTCCTCGGCGAGCGCGAACTCGATCTGTTCGTCCTGTTCGGCTCCATCGCAGGCGTCTGGGGCAGCGGCGGCCAGAGCGCCTACGGCGCGGCCAACGCCTATCTCGACGCCCTCGCCGAACACCGCCGCGCCCGGGGACTGACCGCCACCTCCATCGCCTGGGGCCCCTGGGCCGAGGCGGGCATGGCCGCCGACGGAACGATCTCCGGCACCCTCGAACGGCAGGGGCTCGGCCTGCTGGAGTCCGGACCCGCCCTGACCGAACTGCGGCGCGCGGTCCTCGGCCAGGACACCACCGTGACGGTCGCCGACGTCGACTGGGAGCGCTACGCCCCCGTCTTCACCTCGGCACGCCCCAGCGCCCTGCTCTCCGGCCTGCCCGAGGTACGGGCGCTCACGGGCGCCGCCGAGGGAACCGGCACCGGCACGGCCTCGGAGTTCGCCATCCGCGTACGGGCCCTCCCCGAGCTCGAGCAGACCCGGCTTCTCGCGGACCTCGTACGGAGCGAGGCCGCCGCCGTCCTCGGACACGGCTCCGCCGACGGCGTACCGGAGGCACGCGCCTTCCGCGACATCGGCTTCGACTCGCTCACCGCCGTCGAACTGCGCAAGCGTCTGTCCGCGGTCACCGGACTCTCCCTGCCCAGCACGATGGTCTTCGACTATCCGACCCCGCTGGAGCTGGCGCGGTATCTGCGGGCCGAGATCCTCGGCGCCGTCCTGGACGCGGCGGGCCCCGTCGCCACCGGCGCGGCCGACGACGAGCCCATCGCCATCATCGGGATGAGCTGCCGCTTCCCCGGCGGAGCCGGCTCCCCCGAACAGCTCTGGGAACTGGTCACCCAGGGCGTCGACGCGGTGTCCGAATTCCCCGTCAACCGGGGCTGGGACGCCCAGGGGCTCTACGACCCCGACCCGGACCGGCCGGGCAGGACCTACTCGACACAGGGCGGATTCCTCCACGAGGCCGACGCGTTCGACCCCGCGTTCTTCGGTATCTCCCCGCGCGAGGCCCTGGTGATGGACCCTCAGCAGCGACTGCTGCTGGAGACCACCTGGGAGACCTTCGAGCGGGCCGGGATCGCCCCCGGCGCCGTACGCGGCAGCCTCACCGGCACCTTCATCGGCTCCAGCTACCAGGAGTACGGACTCGGTGCGGGGGAGGGGACCGAGGGCCATATGGTCACGGGCAGCAGCCCCAGTGTGCTGTCCGGGCGGCTCTCCTACGTCTTCGGACTGGAGGGCCCCGCGGTCACGGTCGACACGGCGTGCTCGTCCTCGCTCGTCGCCCTGCATCTCGCCTGCCAGTCGCTGCGCAACGGCGAGTCCACGCTCGCGGTCGCGGGCGGTGCCACGGTCATGACGACCCCCGCGCCCTTCGTCGCCTTCAGCAGGCAGCGGGCCCTCGCCCAGGACGGCCGCTGCAAGGCGTTCTCCGACGACGCGGACGGGATGACCCTCGCCGAGGGCGTCGGCATCCTGCTGGTCGAGCGGCTCTCCGACGCCCGCCGCAACGGACATCCGGTACTGGCCGTGATCCGTGGCTCGGCGATCAACCAGGACGGCGCGTCCAACGGGCTCACCGCCCCCAACGGCCCCTCCCAGCAGCGTGTCATCCGGCAGGCCCTCGCCAACGCGCGGCTCGACCCGTCGGACGTCGACGCCCTGGAGGCCCATGGCACGGGAACGCCGCTCGGCGACCCGATCGAGGCGCAGGCGCTGCTGGCCACCTACGGCCGTGAACGCGACCCGGAGCGCGCCCTGCTGCTCGGCTCGGTCAAGTCGAACATCGGGCACACCCAGTCCGCGGCGGGTGTGGCCGGTGTGATCAAGATGGTGATGGCGCTGCGTCATGGTGTGCTGCCGCGCACCTTGCACGCGGAGACTCCGTCGTCGCACGTCGACTGGTCGTCCGGTGCGGTCCGGCTTCTGTCGGAGCCGGTGGAGTGGCCGGAGACGGGACGTCCGCGCCGGTGCGCGGTCTCGTCGTTCGGTATCAGCGGCACCAACGCGCACACGCTGCTGGAACAGGCCCCGGCCGAGGAGGAGTCGTCGGAGTCCGGGGGTACGGCCGCGCCCGGTTCCGTGCCGGGGTCCGTACCGGAAGCCGGTCCACTGCTGGTCGTGGACGGTGTGATGCCGTGGGTGATCTCGGCCCGTACCGGCTCCGCGCTGCGTGAGCAGGCCGCCCGGCTGCTGTCGTACATGGAGACGCACACCCCCGCGCCGAGGCCGCTGGATGTGGCCCACTCGCTCATCTCGTCCCGTTCCGTCTTCGAGCACCGGGCCGTACTCGTGCCGGGCGCGGAGGACGACCCGCCGGCCGTCCTGGGCGCGGTGGCGGCGGACGGACCGTCGTCCGTGGTCGCCCGGGGTGTCGCGGATGTCGAGGGGAGGACGGTGTTCGTCTTTCCGGGGCAGGGGTCTCAGTGGGCCGGGATGGGTGCTCAACTCCTCGACGAGTCCCCGGTGTTCGCCGAGCGGATCGCCGAGTGTGCTGCGGCTCTGGGTGAGTTCGTGGACTGGTCGCTGGTGGATGTGCTCCGCGGCGCGAAGGGTGCTCCGACGCTGGAGCGGGTGGACGTGGTGCAGCCCGTCTCGTTCGCGGTGATGGTGTCGCTGGCGGAGCTGTGGCGTTCGTACGGTGTGGAGCCCGATGCGGTGGTGGGTCATTCGCAGGGTGAGATCGCGGCGGCCGTGGTGTCCGGGGCGCTCTCGCTCCAGGATGGTGCGCGGGTGGTGGCGTTGCGGAGTCAGGCGATCGGGCGTCGGCTGGCGGGGCGGGGCGGGATGATGTCCGTTCCGCTGCCGGTGGTGGAGGTGGAGGGCAGGCTTGAGGCGTGGCCCGGCCGGATCTCCGTTGCCGCCGTTAACGGTCCGCGTTCGGTGGTGGTGTCGGGTGAGCCGGGTGCGTTGGACGAGTTGTTCGCGGAGCTGACGGGTGAGGAGGTGCGGGTCCGTCGTATCGCGGTGGACTACGCGTCGCATTCGGCGCAGGTCGAGGATCTGCGGGCGGAACTGCTCGACGTACTGGGGCCGGTGCGTCCTCGTGCGGCGGAGGTGCCGTTCTTCTCCACGATGGCGGGGGCGTGGCTGGACACGGAGGAGATGGACGCGGAGTACTGGTTCCGCAACCTCCGGCAGCGCGTACTCTTCGCCGACGCGATCCGTGATCTGCTGGGCGCCGGCAACCGGAAGTTCGTGGAGGTCAGCTCACATCCCGTACTGACCATGCCGGTACAGGACATGATCGACGAGACCCCGGAACCGGGGGTCGCGGGCGGAACGCTCCGCCGCGACCACGGCGGCCTCGCGCGCTTCGTCCTCTCCGCCGCCGAGCTGTACGTACGCGGGGTGGAGGTCGACTGGAGCGTGCTCTTCGCGGACACCGGCGCCCGGCGTGTGGACCTGCCCACCTATGCCTTCCAGCGTGAACAGCTCTGGGCCGTACCGCCCGTACCGGACCGTACGGCCGCGGCGGACCCCATGGACGCGGAGTTCTGGGCGGCGGTCGAAGAGGAGGACGTCTCCGCGCTGACCTCCGCCCTGGGCACGGACGAGGACTCGGTCGCCGCGGTGCTGCCCGCGCTGTCGTCCTGGCGCAGGTCGCGCCGGGACCGTTCCACCGTCGACTCCTGGCGCTACCGGGAGTCCTGGACACCGGTCGGCACGGTCCCGCAGACACCGCTGTCCGGTGTCTGGCTGGTGGTATCGGCCGAGGCCCACGACGACACCGATGTGGTGGAGGCGCTGAGCGGCCAGGGTGCCGAGGTACGGCGGCTCGTACTGGACGAGTCGTACCTGGACCGCGAGGTCCTCGCCGCACGGCTGGCCGAGTACGGCGGACAGCACGGGACCGGTGAGTCCGCTGACTTCGGTGAGAGTGCCGGGACTGGTGAGAGTGGCGGGACCGGCGCGGCCGAGGAGGTCGCGGCGTTCGCCGGGTTCACGGGGATCGTCTCGACGCTCGCCGCCGCCGAGGCACCGTCGGAACGCCACCCCGGTCTGGCACTCGGCCTGGCCCTGACCGTCTCGCTCGTCCAGGCGCTGGGCGACTCCGGGGTCGACGCGCCGCTGTGGTTCCTCACCCGTGGCGCCGTCTCCACCGGACGCTCCGACACGCTCGTCTCACCCGTCCAGGCACAGGTCGCCGGGGTGGGCTGGACGACGGCCCTGGAGCATCCCCAGCGCTGGGGCGGTGTCATCGATCTGCCCGCGACCCTGGACGAGCGGGCCGCGGGGCGGCTCGCGGCGGCCCTCGCCGGCGCGCTCGGTGAGGAGGACCAGCTCGCCGTGCGCTCCTCGGGCGTGTTCACGCGCCGTATCGTGCGCGCCGCGACCGGCGAGCGTGAACCCGCCCGCGACTGGACCCCGCGCGGCACCACACTCGTCACCGGCGGTTCCGGCACGCTCGCCCCGCATCTCGCGCGCTGGCTGGCCGCGCGGGGCGCCGAACATCTCGTGCTGACGAGCCGCCGGGGCATGGACGCCCCCGGCGCGGCCGAGCTCGTCGCGGAACTGGCCGGACTGGGCACGGAAACGACCGTCGCCGCCTGTGATGTGACCGACCGCGAGGCCGTCGCCGCGCTGCTGTCCGCTCTGAGGGCCGAAGGCCGTACGGTACGCACCGTCGTCCACACCGCCGCGCTGATCGAGCTGTACACGCTGGCCGAGACCAGCCTCGACGCCTTCGCCCGGGTCATGCACGCCAAGGTGGCCGGCGCCCAGGTGCTGGACGAACTCCTCGACAGCGACGAACTGGACGACTTCATCCTCTACTCGTCCACCGCCGGGATGTGGGGCAGCGGCGCGCACGCCGCCTATGTGGCGGGCAACGCGTATCTCGCCGCGCTCGCCGCCCACCGCCGGGCCCGGGGTCTGCCCGCGCTCTCCCTCTCCTGGGGCATCTGGGCCGACGACCTCCAGCTCGGCCGCGTCGACCCGGGGACGATCCGGCGCAGCGGTCTGGAGTTCATGGCCCCGCAGCTCGCGCTCACCGGGCTGGGGCGCGCCCTGGACGACGAGGAGACCGTCATCGCGGTCGCCGACATCGACTGGGAGACCTACTACCCCGTCTTCACCTCCGGCCGCCCCAGCACCCTCTTCGCCGAGGTGCCCGAGGTACGGAGGATCACCGAGGCCGCCGAGCGCTCCACCGGCACCGTCGCCGAGGGCGAGTTCGTGACCCGGCTGCGCGCGCTCTCCCCGGCCGAGCGGGAGCGGGTGCTGCTGGAGACGGTCCGTACGGAGGCCATGGCCGTGCTGGGCCTCTCGTCGCCCGACGCCCTGCCGGACCAGCGCGCCTTCCGCGATGTCGGTTTCGACTCGCTCACGGCGGTCGGGCTGCGCAACCGTCTCGCGTCCGTCACCGGACTGACGCTCCCGACGACCATGGTCTTCGACCATCCCAGCCCCGCCGCGCTGGCCGGTTTCCTCGGGAGCGAGATGGCGGGCGCCCGTACGGTGACCGGGGGACCGGTGACGGCCGCGCTCTCCGCCACCGACGACGACCCGATCGCCGTCATCGGCATGAGCTGCCGCTACCCCGGCGGGGTCGGCTCCGCCGAGGAGCTGTGGCGGCTCGTCAGGGAGGGCGGCGACGCCATCTCCGGCTTTCCCGCCGATCGTGGCTGGGACGCCGAGGGGCTCTACGACCCGGACCCCGACCGGCAGGGCAGGACCTACTCCGTCCAGGGCGGATTCCTGCACGACGTCGCCGACTTCGACCCCGGCTTCTTCGGGATCTCGCCGCGCGAGGCGGTCTCCATGGACCCCCAGCAGCGGCTGCTGCTGGAGACGGCCTGGGAGGCCTTCGAGCACGCCGGGATCGACCCGGTCAGCCGGCGCGGCAGCATGACCGGCACCTTCGTGGGCGCCAGCTACCAGGACTACGCCTCCGCCGTGCCCAACGCGGCCGAGGGCTCCGAGGGCCACGCGATCACCGGCACGCTCTCCAGCGTGCTCTCCGGACGGGTGTCGTATCTCTTCGGCTTCGAGGGACCGGCCGTCACCCTCGACACCGCCTGCTCGTCCTCGCTCGTCGCGATGCATCTCGCCTGCCAGTCGCTGCGCAACGGCGAGAGCTCCCTCGCGCTCGCGGGCGGGGTGAGCATCATGTCCACCCCGCTCTCCTTCGTCGGCTTCAGCCGGCAGCGGGCGCTCGCGGCCGACGGCCGGTGCAAGGCGTACGCCGACTCCGCCGACGGAATGACCCTCGCCGAGGGCGTCGGTCTCGTCCTGCTGGAGCGGCTCTCCGACGCCCGGCGCAACGGGCATCACGTACTGGCCGTGGTGCGCGGCAGCGCGGTCAACCAGGACGGCGCGTCCAACGGACTGACCGCCCCCAACGGCCCCTCCCAGCAGCGGGTGATCCGCCAGGCCCTCGCCAACGCCGGACTCCGTCCGGCCGAGGTCGATGTCATCGAGGGCCATGGCACCGGCACCGCGCTGGGCGACCCCATCGAGGCCCAGGCCCTGCTCACCACCTACGGCCAGGACAGGGACCCGGGGCAGCCGCTGCTCCTCGGCTCGGTCAAGTCCAACATCGGGCACACCCAGATGGCCTCGGGCGCCGCCAGCGTGATCAAGATGGTCATGGCGCTCCAGCAGGGCGTCGTACCGAAGACGCTCCATATCGACACCCCGTCCTCGCATGTCGACTGGTCCTCCGGCGCCATCGGTCTGCTGACCGAGGAGACCGACTGGCCGGAGACCGGCCGCCCCCGGCGCGGCGCCGTCTCCTCGTTCGGCATCAGCGGCACCAATGTGCACACCATCCTCGAACAGGCACCCCCGGCGGAGCCGGCCGAGGAGCCCGCCGAGGACCGCGAACCGGCGCCGGGCGCCGTGCCGGTGCTGGTCTCCGCGCGGAACGAGACGGCGCTGCGCGCCCAGGCGGGCCGGCTGCTCGCCCTCATGGAGGAGCGGCCAGGGACCCGTCCCGCCGATCTCGCCTTCTCCCTGGCGACCTCGCGCGCGAGCCTGGAGCGCCGCGCCGCCGTCGTGGCAGAGGGGCGCGACGAGGTGCTGACCGGTCTGCTGGCCCTGCGCGACGGACTGCCGGGACCGGGCGTGGTGCGGGGCGGCACGGGCCGTGGCCGTACGGCGTTCCTGTTCACCGGGCAGGGCAGCCAGCGCCCCGGCATGGGACGCGAACTGTACGGGCGTTTCCCCGTGTTCGCCGACGCGCTCGACGCCGTACTGGCCCATGTGGACGGCGAACTGGACCGGCCGCTGCGCGAGATCCTGTTCGCCGCCGAGGGCTCGGCGGAGGCCGCCCTGCTCGACCGGACCGTGTACGCGCAACCCGCGCTGTTCGCCGTCGAGGTCGCGCTGTTCCGGCTCATCGAGTCCTGGGGGATCACCCCCGCCTATCTGGCCGGGCACTCCATCGGTGAACTCGCCGCCGCGCACGCCGCCGGCGTGCTCTCCCTGCCCGACGCGTGCGCCCTGGTGGCCGCGCGCGGCCGGCTGATGCAGGCGCTGCCCGAGGGCGGCGCGATGGTCTCCCTCCAGGCCGCCGAGGACGAGGTCCTGCCGCTGCTGGCGGAAGCCGGGGACCGGGTCTCGGTCGCGGCCGTCAACGGGCCCTCCTCGGTGGTCGTCGCCGGGGCCGAGGACGCCGTACTCGCCATCGCCGCGTCCTTCGCGGCCGACGGACGCAGGACCAGGCGGCTGCGGGTGAGCCATGCCTTCCACTCCCCGCTCATGGACCCGATGCTCGACGACTTCGCCCGGGTCGCGCGGAGTCTCACCTACCACCCGCCCGTCATCCCCCTCGTCTCCCATGTGACCGGCGCGCTCGCCACCGACGACCAGGTGTGCGCCCCCGAGTACTGGGTCCGCCATGTCAGGGACACCGTCCGCTTCGCCGACGGGATCGGCTGGCTCTCGGCCCAGGGCGGTGTACGGACCTTCCTCGAACTCGGCCCCGACGGCGTGCTCTGCGGCATGGCGCGGGAGAACCTCCCCGAGGAGTCCACCGGGACGCCCCCCGCCGTCCTGCTGCCGCTTCTGCGCCGTGACCGCCCGGAGGTACGGGCGCTCGTCACCGCGCTGGCGGGCGCACAGGTGAACGGTGCGGACATCGACTGGCGCGCGTACTTCGCGGACGGCGGAGCGCGCCGGATCGCCCTGCCCAGCTACGCCTTCCAGCGTGAACGCTACTGGCCCGAGGCACCGGCGGACGCGGCCCCGGCGGGGCTGAGCGCCGGCGGCGCCGTGGACGCCGAGTTCTGGTCGGCCGTCGAGCGCGACGACGTGACGGCGCTCGCGGCCTCGCTCGGCCTGGACGACGGCACCGTCACCGCGATGGTCCCCGCCCTCAGCGCGTGGCGCCGCCGCCGGGGCGAGCAGTCCGCCGTGGACGCCTGGCGGTACAAGGTCGTCTGGAAACCGCGGACCGGCTCCACCGCACCGGCCGCGCTCCCCGGACGCTGGGTCGTCCTGGCACCCGCCCGTACGGAGGACGCGGCCTGGTCCGCGGAGGTCGTCGCCGCCCTCGGCACGGAGACCGTCCTCGTCGAGGTCACCGGGACCGACCGGGCCGCACTCGCCGAGCGGCTGACCGGACTGCGCGCCGCGGAAGGCGAGTTCGCCGGGGTCCTGTCCTTGCTCGCCCTCGTGGGCCGCGACGGCGCGGCCCGCCCCGAGGTGCCCGCCGCCCTCCCCCTGACGACCGTCGCCGTACAGGCGCTCGGCGACGCCGGGATCGACGCGCCGCTGTGGAGCGTCACCCGTGGCGCCGTGTCCATCGGCCGCTCGGAGCATGTGATCAGCCCCGACCAGGCCGCCGTCTGGGGACTCGGCCGTGCCGTCGCCCTCGAACAGCCCGGCCGCTGGGGCGGCTGCGTCGATCTGCCCGAGCGGCTCGACACCCATGCCGCCCGCCGGTTCAGGAGCGTCCTGGCCGGTGCGGACGGCGAGGGTGAGAGCGCCGTACGCGCCTCCGGCGTCTTCGTACGGCGCCTCGCCCACAGCCCCGCTGGAGCGGTGGAAGCGAACGGAGCGTCCGGAGGCACCGGAGCGTCCGGAGGGACGGGAGCGTCCGGAGCGGCGGACGAGCGGCGCCTGTTCGACCCGGCGGGCACCATTCTGATCACCGGCGGCACCGGCGCCCTCGGCGGACATGTGGCCCGCGGGCTCGCCCGCGAGGGAGCCCGTCATCTGCTGCTCGCCGGACGGCGCGGCGAGGACGCGCCAGGCGCCGCCGGACTCCGCGCCGAACTGGAGGAACTGGGCGCCGGCGTCACCATCGCCGCCTGCGATGTCGCCGACCGCGACGCGCTGGCCGCCCTGCTCGCCGCCGTACCCGAGGACGCCCCGCTCACCGCGGTGATCCATACGGCCGGGGTGGTCGAGGACACCACCGTGGACGCGCTGACCCCGGACGGCTTCAGCGCCGTCCTGCGCTCCAAGGTGGTCCCGGCACACCATCTCCATGAGCTCACCGCCGAGCTGGATCTCTCCGCGTTCGTGCTCTTCTCCTCGACGGCCGGTGTCATCGGCGCGGCGGGACAGGGCAACTACGCCGCCGCCAACGCCTATCTGGACGCGCTCGCCGAGTACCGGCGGGCCCATGGCCTCACCGCGCTCTCCGTCGCCTGGGGCCCCTGGGCCGGATCCGGCATGGCCGCCGACGCCACCGGGGTCGAGAACCGCGTACGGCGCGGCGGATTCGAGCCTCTCGCGCCGGAACCTGCCGTACGCGCCCTGCTCCGGGCGGTCGAGCACGACGACACCGCCCTCGCGATCGCCGACATCGACTGGGACCGTTTCCTCCCCGCGTTCGCCGCGAGCCGCCCCCTGCCGCTCGTCGCGGACCTGCCCGAGGTACGGCGGTCCGCCGCGCCCGCCGTCGGCGGTGCCGGGGAGTCGGGACTGCGCCAGCGGCTCGCCGGACTGCCCGAGGCCGAACGCGCCGGACATGTACTCGACCTGCTGCGCGCCCAGGTGGCCGCCGTGCTCGGTCACTCCGACGCGCGGAACATCGAGGACGACCGTGCCTTCCGTGATCTCGGCTTCGACTCGCTGACCACGCTCGAACTCCGTAACGGACTCGCCGCCCTGACCGGGCTGAGCCTGCCCGCCTCGCTCGTCTACGATCTGCCGACCCCGCGCGAGCTGGCGGACTTCCTGCTGGCCGAGCTGCTCGGCACGCTGCCCGAAACGGCGGCGCCCGTCGCGGCGGACCGGCCCCAGGCCGACGACCCGATCGCCGTCGTCGGCATGAGCTGCCGCTTCCCCGGCGGGGCCGACTCGCCCGAGGAACTGTGGCGGCTGCTCGACGAGGGCAGGGACGGCATCACCGCGTTCCCCGCCGACCGAGGCTGGGACCTCGGGGCGCTCGGCGCGGGCGCCTCGGACACCCTCCAGGGCGGATTCCTCACCGGCGTCGCCGACTTCGACGCCCGCTTCTTCGGGATCTCACCCCGTGAGGCACTGGCCATGGACCCACAGCAGCGGCTGCTGCTGGAGACCACCTGGGAGGCGCTGGAGCGGGCCGGGATCGACCCGTCGGGCCTGCGCGGCTCCACCACCGGGGTCTTCGTCGGCACCAACGGCCAGGACTACGCCGACGTACTGCGCCGCTCCGCCTCCGACGTACGGGGATACGCGGCCACCGGCAACACCGCGAGCGTCATGTCCGGCCGGCTCTCCTACGCGCTCGGTCTGGAGGGCCCGGCCGTCACCGTCGACACGGCCTGCTCGTCCTCGCTGGTGGCCCTGCACTGGGCCGGCAAGGCGCTGAGCGCGGGGGAGTGCTCGCTGGTGATCGCGGGCGGGGTCTCCGTGATGTCCGGTCCCGACTCCTTCGTCGAGTTCTCCGCCCAGGGCGGTCTCGCCCCCGACGGCCGGTGCAAGGCGTTCTCCGACAGCGCCGACGGCACCGCGTGGTCCGAGGGCGTCGGCATCCTGGTCCTGGAGCGGCTCTCCGACGCCGTACGCAACGGCCACGAGGTCCGGGGAATCATCCGCGCCACCGCCGTCAACCAGGACGGCGCGTCCAACGGGCTCACCGCGCCCAACGGCCCCTCGCAGCAGCGGGTGATCCGCCAGGCGCTCGCGGACGCGGGACTGACACCCGACGCCGTGGACGCCGTGGAGGCGCACGGCACCGGCACGACACTGGGCGACCCGATCGAGGCCCAGGCCCTGCTGACCGCCTACGGCCGGGACCGGGAGCGCCCGCTGCTGCTCGGCACGGTCAAGTCGAACATCGGTCACACCCAGGCGGCGGCCGGGGTCGCGGGCGTCATCAAGATGCTGCTCGCCATGCGGCACGGCACCCTGCCGAAGACCCTGCACATCGACACCCCCTCGGCGCATGTCGACTGGTCCTCCGGCGCGGTGTCACTGCTGCGCGAGGCGGTCGCCTGGCCCGAGACCGGCCGTCCGCGCCGGGCCGGGGTCTCGGCCTTCGGTGTCAGCGGGACGAACGCGCATGTCATCGTGGAACAGGCACCGGCCGTCGAAGCGGCGCCCCCGGCCGCCGCTCCCGCCGCCGTACCGGGCACCCTTCCCGCGGCCGTGCCGTGGATCGTGTCCGGCAGGACCCGTGAGGCGCTCCAGGCGCAGATCGGCCGGCTCACCGCCTTCGCCGCCGGCACCGAACTCTCCCCGGTGGACATCGGGCACTCCCTCGCCACGGACCGTACGGTCTTCCCGCACCGCGCGGTACTGCTCGCGGGACCCGACGGCGTACGGGAGATCGCACGCGGAGCGGCCGGCCGCGCCCCCGGCGGGACCGCGTTCCTCTTCTCCGGCCAGGGCAGCCAGCGCGGCGCGATGGGCCGTGAGCTGTACGGGCGGTTCCCCGTCTTCGCCGAGGCGCTGGACGCGGTGCTCGCCCATCTCGACACCGAGCTGGAATTCCCGCTGCGCGAGGTGCTGTTCGCCGAGCCCGGCACCTTCGAGTCGGAGCTGCTGGACGAGACCGGCTGGACCCAGCCCGCGCTGTTCGCCGTCGAGGTGGCGCTCTTCCGGCTCACCGAATCATGGGGACTGACCCCGGACTTCGTGGCCGGGCACTCCATCGGTGAGATCGCCGCGGCCCATGTGGCGGGCGTGTTCACCCTGGAGGACGCCTGCCGGCTGGTGGCGGCGCGGGCCTCGCTGATGCAGGCGCTCCCGCAGACCGGCGCGATGGTCGCGCTCCAGGCCGCCGAGGACGAGATCATCCCGCTGCTGGGCGAGCACGTCTCGATCGCGGCGGTCAACGGCCCCGACGCGCTGGTCGTCGCGGGCGCCGAGGACGCCGTCCTGGAGATCGCCGGACTCCTCGCGGCCGAGGGGCGCAGGACCAAGCGGCTGCGGGTCTCGCACGCCTTCCACTCGCCGCTGATGGACCCGATGCTCGCGGACTTCGCCCGGGTCGCCGGGACTCTCGCGTACCACGAGCCCCGGATCCCTGTGGTGTCGAATCTGAGCGGCGCCCTGGCCACGGCCGAGGAGCTCCGCTCGGCCGACTACTGGGTACGGCATGTCCGCGGGACCGTGCGCTTCGCCGACGGGGTACGGACCCTGCGCGACGCCGGGGTCCTCGCCTTCGTGGAGCTCGGGCCGGACGGGGTGCTCTCCGCGATGGCCCAGCAGAGCCTGGACGGAGTTGCCGGGCCCGCCCCGGTGGTGGTGCCGCTGCTCCGCGCGGCCCTGGGCGAGGAGACGGCCGTGGTCGCGGCGCTCGCCACCCTGCACACCAGGGGGGCGGGCCCGCGGTGGGCCGCGTTCTTCGAGGGCACCGGCGCGCGCCGGGTGGAGCTGCCGACCTACGCGTTCCAGCGCGAGCGGTACTGGCCGGAGGCCGCCGCACCGGCCGTGCCCGGAGCGCCGGGCGGTACGGCGGGCGGCACGGCGGGCGGGGCGCAGGACCCGGTGGACGCGGAGTTCTGGTCTGCGGTGGAGCGGGAGGACCTGGAGTCGCTCGCCGCCTCGCTGGACCTGGACGGCGAGACCGTGACCACGATGGTGCCCGCGCTCTCCGCGTGGCGCCGGCGCAGGGACGAGCGGTCCGCCGGGGCCGAGTGGCGCTACCGCGAGGCCTGGACGCAACTACCCGTGTCCGCCGGGGCCGCCGTGTCCGCTGTGACTGCCGGGGCCGTTGGTGCCGTTGGTGCCGCGTCCGCGGGCGCCTGGTTGGTGATCGTGCCGACCGGCGCCGAGGACGCGTGGACGGCCGCCGCCGTCGAGGCGCTGGGCGTGGACACCGTACGGGTGGAGGCCGACATCTCCACCGACGGCCCGGCCGACGGCACCGGGCCGGCGGCGGGGCTGGTGGCGGCACGCGGCGAAGGAAACCGGTTCGCCGGGGTCGTCTCGCTGCTTGCCGCGGGAGCCGAGGACCTGCCGGCCGGTCCGGCCAGGCCCGCCGCGCTGCTGGCGGCCCTGGAGGGCGCGGGCATCGACGCACCGCTGTGGTGTGTCACCCGGGGCGCCGTCTCCGTGGCTCCGTCCGAGCCGCCGCTCAACGCCGGACAGGCCACGGTCTGGGGCGAGGGCAGGGTCGCCGCGCTGGAACACCCCGATCGCTGGGGCGGGCTGATCGATCTGCCGGAGTCGCCGGACGAGCGGGCGCGCGCCGCCTTCGTGGCCGCCCTGACCGCACCGGACGGCGAGGACCAGATCGCGGTCCGCGCCACCGGAACCTTCGGCCGACGCCTGGTCCGCGCCGTACCGACAGGACCCGAGGGATCAGCGGGAACTGCGGGAACTGCGGGAGCCGCTGACCGCTCATGGCGGCCCGGCGGCACCGTGCTCGTCGTCGGCGGTACGGGTCCCATGGGCGGCCGGGCCGCCCGCTGGCTGGCCCGTGAGGGCGCGCGTCATCTGCTGCTGACCGGGCGCCGTCCGTCCGACCTCACCGGTACCGAGGCACTCGAAGCCGAGCTGAGGAAGCTCGGCGCCACCGTCACCTTCGCCGTCTGCGACCTGTCCGACCCGGCCGCGCTGACCGCGCTGCTGGCCACCGTCCCCGAGGAAACACCGCTCACCGCCGTCGTCCACGCGGAGGCGCTGACCGGTGCCGCGCGGACCAATGCCACGGACACGGGTGGCACGGACACCGATGCCACGGACACTGCCGGCGCGGACACCGGCGGCACGGACATCGGAGCCAGGGACACAGGACCCGGCGGGCTCTCCTCGGCCCTGGCCGGAGTCCGCCATCTCGACACGGTCCTGGGCGACCGGCCGCTGGACGCCTTCGTCCTGTTCGGTTCGATCGCCGGGGTCTTGGGCGTACGCGGCCAGGAGACCGAAGCCGCGTTCGGCGCCTGGCTGGAGGCTTTCGCCCGGCAGCGCCGCGCCCGGGGAGCCACCGCCCTGTCGGTCGCCTGGGGCGCCTGGACGGAGTCCGTGGACCCCGCCATGGCCGCGCATCTGCGGCTGAACGGACTGCCCGTCATGGACGCCGACGCGGCGCTCACCGCGCTCGGCCGGGCCGTCGTCGACGGCGAGAGCGCCGTCACCGTGGCCGATGTCCGCTGGGAGACCTTCGCACCCGCCTTCACCGAGGCGCGCCGGGGCGCCCTGCTCTCCGAACTGCCCGAGGCCCGCGCCGCCGTCGAGGCGGCAGGCCCCGGCCGGGAGGAGGAGCGGTCCGCGGCGGACTCCTACCGTCAGTGGCTGCTCGCCCTGCCCGAGTCGGAACGGGCCGACGCGCCCCTCGCCCTGGTCACCGAGAAGGCCGCCCTGGTCCTCGGCCACGCGGACGCCGGAGCCGTCGAGTCCGATCTGCCCTTCCGTGACCTCGGCTTCGACTCGCTGACCGCCGTCGACCTGCGCAACCAGCTCAGGGACGCGACCGGGCTGGCCCTGCCCGCGACCCTGGTCTTCGACCATCCGACCCCCGCCGAACTCGCCGCGCGGCTGCGGACCCTGCTGCTCGGTGAGGCGCCCGGCGCGGAGACGCAAGCCGCGCCTCCCGCGCTTTCCCCGGCACACACGGCCGACGATCCCGTCGTGATCATCGGTATGGCCTGCCGCTACCCGGGCGGTGTCACATCACCCGAGGACCTGTGGCGGCTCGTCACCGAAGGGACCGACGCCGTCGGAGAGTTCCCCACCGACCGTGGCTGGGACCTCGACACCCTGCTCGGCGGCCCTCCGGAGGGCGGACGCGGACGCAGCGCCACCGGTCACGGCGGCTTCCTCCACGACGCGGCCGACTTCGACCCGGGGCTGTTCGGCATCTCGCCGCGCGAGGCCATCGTGATGGATCCGCAGCAGCGCGTCGTGCTCGAAGCCGCCTGGGAGGCACTGGAGCGGGCGGGCATCGACGCGACGACCCTGCGGGGCAGCACCACCGGTGTCTATGTCGGCGGCGGCAGCGGCGACTACCGGCCGCCCGCCGAGGCGGGCCAGTGGGAGACCGCGCAGTCGGCGAGCCTGCTGTCCGGCCGGCTGGCGTACTCCTTCGGCCTCCAGGGCCCCACCGTCTCCGTGGACACCGCGTGCTCCTCGTCGCTGGTCGCCCTGCATCTCGCCGCCCAGGCCATCCGGTCCGGCGAGTGCTCCATCGCGCTGGCCGGCGGTGTCACCGTGATGGCCACCCCGGCGGGCTTCGTCGAGTTCAGCGCCCAGGGCGCGCTCTCGCCCGACGGGCGGTGCAAGGCGTTCTCCGACGCGGCGGACGGCACCGGCTGGTCCGAGGGCGTGGGCATGCTCGTCGTCGAGCGGCTCTCCGAAGCGCGCCGCAACGGCCATCGTGTACTGGCGGTCCTGCGGGGCTCGGCCATCAACCAGGACGGCGCGTCCAACGGACTCACCGCGCCGAGCGGACCCGCGCAGCAGCGGGTGATCCGGCAGGCGCTCGCCAACTCCGGGCTCTCGCCCGCCGAGGTGGACGCGGTGGAGGCCCATGGCACCGGCACCAAGCTCGGTGACCCGATCGAGGCACAGGCGCTGCTGGCCACCTACGGCCAGGACCGCGACGCCGACCGGCCGCTGCTGCTCGGCTCGCTCAAGTCCAACATCGGTCACACCCAGGCCGCCTCGGGGGTCGCGGGTGTGATCAAGATGGTGATGGCGATGCGCCACGGCACCCTGCCGAAGTCGCTGTACGCGGAGAATCCGACGTCCCACGTGGACTGGACGGCGGGCGCGGCCCGGCTGCTGACCGAGCAGACGCCCTGGCCGGACTCGGGTCGGCCGCGCCGCGCCGGGGTCTCCTCCTTCGGCGCCAGCGGTACGAACGCGCATCTCATCCTGGAGCAGGCACCGCTCACCGGAACCGATCCCGACTCGGCGACCGGAAGCGATCCCGACTCCGCGGCCGGGGCCGGGGCGGGGACCGGCTCCGCGGTGGCGCCTCCGCCGCCCGTACGTGACGCGGGGACGCTGCCGGTCCTGCTCTCCGGCCGGACCGGGAACGCGCTGCGTGACCAGGCCCGCAGGCTGCTGGCCCAGGTGACGGCCCATCCTGACGTCCCGCTGACCGATCTCGCCTTCTCGCTCGCGACGACCCGCTCGGTCTTCGAGCACCGGGCCGCCCTGACGGTCACCGAACACGGCGGTCTGCTCGACGGCCTCACCGCGCTGGCCGAGGGGAACACACACCCGGAACTGGTCGAGCACACGGTGGAGAGGGCGGGCAAGCGCGCCTTCCTCTTCTCCGGCCAGGGCTCGCAGCGGCTCGGGATGGGCCGTGAGCTGTACGAGCGGTTCCCGGTCTTCGCCGAGGCGCTCGACACCGTACTGGCCCTGCTGGACGCCGAGTTGAACGGACAGCTGCCGGACCGGCCGGACGGCGGGTCGCACGGCGCGCCGGACCGCCCGCTGCGTGAGGTGATCTGGGGCACGGACGCCGCGGCGCTGGACGACACCGGCTCCGCCCAGCCCGCGCTGTTCGCCGTCGAGGTGGCGCTGTTCCGGCTGGTCGAGTCCTGGGGCCTGACCCCGGACCTGGTGGCCGGGCACTCCATCGGTGAGATCGCCGCCGCCCATGTGGCGGGTGTGTTCTCACTGGAGGACGCGGTCAGGCTCGTCGCGGCCCGCGCGGGGCTGATGCGGGCGCTGCCGGCCGGCGGCGCGATGTTCGCCGTACAGGCCACCGAGGACGAGATCACCCCGCTGCTCCGTGGCGGGGTCTCGATCGCCGCCGTCAACGGCCCGGCGTCCGTGGTGATCTCGGGTGAGGAGGCCGCGGCGCTGGAGGTGGCGGCCGAGCTGGAGAAGCGTGGCCGCAAGACCGGCCGGCTGCGGGTCTCGCACGCGTTCCACTCGCCGCTGATGGACCCGATGCTGGACGGCTTCCGCGCTGTCGCGGAACGACTGGTCCTCCAGCCACCCCGTATCCCGGTGGTGTCCAATCTGACCGGCGCCCCGGCCACGGCCGGGGAGCTGTGCTCGGCGGAGTACTGGGTACGGCATGTCCGGGAGGCCGTACGGTTCGCCGACGGTGTCAGGGCGATGGCGGAGCGCGGGGTGACCGCCTTCCTGGAACTGGGCCCGGACGGGGTGCTCTCCGCGCTGGCCCAGGAGTCGGCCCCGTCCGCCGCCGTCGCCGTACCGCTGCTGCGCAAGGGCAGGGACGAGGAGACCACCCTGGTCACCGCGCTCGCCCGGCTGCATGTCCATGGGGCGGGCCCGGTCTGGTCCGCGTTCTTCGCGGACACCGGGGCCCGGTGGGTGGATCTGCCGACGTACGCCTTCCAGCACGGCCGGTTCTGGCCCGACGCCCCGGCCGTCGTCGCCGCCGGGACACCGGACGCGGACACCACGGACCGCGCGTTCTGGGACGCGGTGGAGCGGGAGGACTTCGCTTCGCTGGAATCCGTTCTGGACATCGAGGAGGACGCCCTGTCCAAGGTGCTTCCCGCGCTGCTGGACTGGCGCAGGCAGCGCGACGACGAGTCGCTCGTGGAGGGCTGGCGGCACCGCGTCGTCTGGCGGCCCACGGGAGGTTCCTCCCTCGCCCACCGGAAGCCGCTGACGGGTACCTGGCTCGCCGTGGTGCCCGGGGAACTGGCCGGGGACCCCTGGGTGTCCGCCGTGCTCGACGCGCTGGGCACCTCGGTCGTACGGCTCCCGGTCGGAGCACCCGACCGGGCCGCGCTCGCCGCGGAACTGAGGGCCCGCGCCGCCGGCCCGACCGGCGACGGCGGCGGTGACGGAAGCGACGGTGACGGCAGCGGCGGTGGCAGCGACGGTGGCGCTCCCTTCGCCGGAGTCGTCTCACTCCTGGCGCTGCGGGACTCCCTGGCGGACGGTGTGCCCGAGGGAGCCGCCCTCACCGCCGTACTGCTCCAGGCGCTGGGCGACGCCGGGATCGGCGCACCGCTCTGGTGCCTCACCCGGAGCGCGGTCTCCGTACGCCGTACGGACGAGCCGCGCCATCCGCTCCAGGCAGCCGTCTGGGGCCTGGGCCGGGTCGCCGCGCTGGAGTACCCGGAGCGCTGGGGCGGTCTGATCGATCTGCCGGAGACACCGGACGAGCGGACGGGCGCCGGGCTCACCGGGGTGCTCGCCGGACTCGACGGGGAGGACCAGGTCGCCCTGCGGGACTCCGCGGTCCTCGCCCGGCGTCTGGTACGGGCACCCGGCAAGCACCCGGCCCGCGCCTGGGACCCGGACGGCACCGTACTGATCACCGGCGGCACCGGTGCCCTCGGTGCCCATGTCGCCCGCAGGCTCGCCCGCGACGGTGTCCAGCACCTCGTACTGCTCAGTCGGCGCGGCCCCGAGGCGCCCGGCGCGGACGCGCTGCGGGCCGAGCTCGAAGGGCTAGGCGCCCGGGTCACCCTCACCGCGTGCGACGCCGCCGACCGGGACCAACTGGCCGCCGTACTCGCGGACATCCCCGCCGGGCATCCGCTGACCGGTGTGGTGCACACGGCGGGAGTCCTCGACGACGGTGTACTCGACCGGCTCACCCCCGAGCGGTTCGCACCGGTGTTCCGCGCCAAGGTCACCTCGGCCCTGCTGCTCGACGAGCTGACCCGCGATCTGGACCTCACCGCGTTCGTGCTCTTCTCCTCGGCCTCCGCCGCCGTGGGCAACCTCGGCCAGGCCAACTACGCGGCGGCCAACGCCGTCCTCGACGCACTCGCCGAGCGACGGCGGGCACGGGATCTCCCCGCCACCTCGATCGCCTGGGGCGCCTGGGGCGGCGGCGGAATGGCGGAGGGCGCCGGGGCCGACGAGGCCGCCAGGCGCGCCGGGATCGGAGCCATGGACCCGGAGCCGGCCTGCGAGGCGCTGCTGCGTCTGGTCATGGAGGCCGAACCGACCGCGGTCGTCGCCGAAGTCGCCCTGGAACGCTTCGTGGCCGCCTTCGGCGCGAGCCGGCCGAGCGCCCTGCTGCGTGAACTCCCCGGCTACCGGGAGATGGTGGCCGCGACGGCCGCCGCCCCCGGGAGCGCCACCGCCGAAGGCGGCCTGCGGGAGCGGCTGGCGGGACTGAACGCGAACCGCCGTCTCGAAGCGGTCGTGGAACTGGTCCGTACCCGCGCCGCCCACGTACTGGGCTACCCGGACACGGACGCCGTCGGTCCCGAGCGGTCCTTCCGCGATCTGGGCGTGGACTCGCTGGGAGCGGTGGAGCTGCGCAACCAGCTCAACGCGGCCACCGGTCTGAGTCTGTCCGCGACGCTCGTCTTCGACCATCCCACCCCCACGGCCCTCGGTGAGCATGTGCTGCGCCGGCTCGTACCCGACGAGGGCCCCGACGGCGAGACGGACACCGAGGAGACGGAGATCCGGGCCCTGCTGGCGTCCGTACCCCTCGCCAGGCTGCGCGACATCGGCGTACTGGAGCCGCTGCTCCAGCTCGCCGGACGGGGCGGCACCGCCCCGGCGGAGAACGAGGAGTCCGGCGAGGCCATCGACTCGATGGCCGTGGCAGACCTGGTGCGGGCCGCGCTCGACGGCCAGTCCGACCTGTAGCGCGACGACGGAGCGATGGAGCAGACCATGAGTGCCCCCACCGAGAACGCCCCCAACAGCAGTGCGACCACCAACGGCGCGACCACCAAAGGTGCGACCGCCGGCAGTGTCGTGGACGCGCTCCGTGCCGCGATGAAGGAGGCGGAGCGGCTGCGGCGGCAGAACAGGATGTTCGTCGCCGCCGCCAGGGAACCGATCGCGATCGTGGGAATGGGCTGCCGGTTCCCCGGCGAGGTCCGCTCGCCCGAAGGGCTCTGGGACCTGGTCGAGTCCGGCACCGACGCCATCTCCGCGTTCCCCACCGACCGGGGCTGGGACCTGGACGCGCTGCGCGACAGTTCCACCGACGCCCGGGACACCTCCGTCAGCCAGCGGGGCGGTTTTCTGAGCTGTGTCGCCGACTTCGACCCCGGCTTCTTCGGGATCTCGCCGCGCGAGGCGGTCACCATGGACCCCCAGCAGCGGCTGCTGCTGGAGACCGCCTGGGAGGCCGTCGAACGCTCCGGCATCGACGCCACGCGGCTGCGCGGCAGCCGCACGGGCGCCTTCATCGGCACCAACGGCCAGGACTACGCGTATCTCCTGGTGAGGTCACTGGACGACGCGACCGGCGATGTCGGCACCGGTATCGCCGCCAGCGCCACCTCGGGACGGCTCTCGTACACGCTCGGCCTGGAGGGCCCCGCGATCACGGTCGACACCGCCTGCTCGTCCTCGCTGGTCGCCCTCCATCTCGCCGTCCAGTCCCTGCGCAACGGAGAGTGCTCGCTCGCCCTCGCCGGCGGTGTCAATGTGATGTCCACGCCCGGCTCGCTCGTCGAGTTCAGCAGGCAGGGCGGTCTCGCGCGGGACGGCCGGTGCAAGGCGTTCGCCGACTCCGCCGACGGCACCGGATGGGCGGAGGGCGCCGGCGTCCTGATGCTGGAGCGGCTCTCCGACGCACAGCGCAACGGACATCCGGTCCTCGCGGTCGTACGGGGCTCCGCCGTCAACCAGGACGGCGCCTCCAACGGCTTCACCGCGCCCAACGGCCCCTCGCAGCAACGGGTGATCCGGCAGGCGCTGGCCAACGCGGGACTGACCCCGGCCGAGGTGGACGCGGTGGAGGCGCATGGCACCGGAACCCCGCTGGGTGACCCCATCGAGGCCCAGAGCCTGCTCACGAGCTATGGACAGGACCGCGAACACCCGCTGTTCCTCGGCTCGGTCAAGTCCAACATCGGGCACACCCAGGCCGCTTCGGGGGTCGCGGGTGTGATCAAGATGGTGATGGCGATGCGGCACGGAGTGCTGCCGAGGACCCTGCACGCGGACGAGCCGTCGTCGCATGTCGACTGGTCGTCCGGAAAGGTCGAGCTGCTCACCGAGGCGCGCCCGTGGCCGGAGGCGGGCAGGCCACGCCGTACGGGTGTCTCCTCGTTCGGCGTCAGCGGCACCAACGCGCATGTGATCATCGAACAGGCGCCGCCCGCCGAGGCGCCCCCCACACCCCCCGTGCCTGCCCTGCCGGACGGCAGGACCGCTCCCGAACGGCGGGCGACGACGCTGCCGTGGGTGATATCGGGCCGGACACCAGAAGCGCTGCGCGACCAGGCGGCCCTGCTGCTCGACCGGCTGGAGCGCCGACCGGGCCCGCGTCCGGTGGATGTGGCTCTCTCCCTGGCCACGACCAGGGCGGGCCTGGAGCACCGCCTCGCCGTCATGACGGACGAGGACGGCGGCGCGGGACGTGACGCGCTGAAGGCCTGGCTGGAGAACGGCACGGCACCGGGGACCGTCGAGGGCACGGCCACGGGACGCGGCAGAAGCGCGGTGCTCTTCTCGGGGCAGGGTTCGCAGCGGTTGGGTATGGGGCGGGAGTTGTACGGGCGGTTCCCGGTGTTCGCGGAGGCGTTGGATTCCGTACTGGCGCTGCTGGACGCCGAGTTGGGGCGTTCGCTGCGGGAGGTGATCTGGGGTGAGGACGCCGACGCGCTGAACCGGACGGGTTGCGCGCAGCCGGCGTTGTTCGCGATCGAAGTGGCTCTCTTCCGGCTGGTGGAGTCATGGGGTGTGGCCCCGGACTTTGTCGCGGGGCATTCGATCGGTGAGGTCGCGGCGGCTCATGTGGCGGGGGTGTTCTCGTTGGAGGACGCCTGTCGTCTGGTGGTGGCGCGTGGGTCGTTGATGCAGGCGCTGCCGGCCGGTGGCGTGATGGTCGCGGTGCGGGCGACGGAGGACGAGGTCACCCCGCTGCTGACCGGCCAGGTGTCCATCGCGGCCGTCAACGGACCCCGGTCCGTGGTGATTTCCGGAGCCGAGGACGCCACGCTGGAGCTCGCGGCCCGACTGGAGAAGCAGGGCTGCAAGACGAGTCGGCTGCGGGTTTCGCATGCGTTCCATTCGCCGTTGATGGATCCGATGCTGGACGGGTTCCGTGCGGTGGTGGAGGGGCTGACGTTCGCGGAGCCTTCGGTGCCGGTGGTGTCGAATCTGACCGGTGGTCTCGCGTCGGCGGATGAGCTGTGTTCGCCGGAGTACTGGGTTCGGCATGTGCGTGAGGCGGTTCGTTTCGCGGATGGTGTGCGGGCACTTGGCGAGCAGGGCGTTCGTACGTTCGTGGAGCTGGGCCCGGACGGTGTGCTCGCCGCGCTGGCTCAGGAGTCGGTGCCGGAGGGCGCCGTGACCGTACCGGTGCTCCGCAAGGACCGGCCGGAAGAGATCTCGGCCGTCACGGCACTCGCTCATCTGCATGTGCGCGGTGTACGGGTGGAGTGGCCGGCGTTCTTCGCGGGCACCGGCGCCCGGCCGGTGGATCTGCCCACGTACGCCTTCCAGCACGAACGGTTCTGGCCCCAGGTCACCTACCGGCCCGCCGACGCGGCCGGTCTCGGTCTCGCCTCGGCGAACCACCCGCTGCTCGGCGCGGCCATGTCCGTCGCGGGCTCCGACGAACTCCTGCTGACCGGAACACTGTCACTCGCCACCCACCCGTGGCTGGCCGACCATGTCGTCGGCGGCATGGTGTTCTTCCCCGGCACCGGATTCCTCGAACTGGCCGTCCGCGCCGCCGACCAGGCCGGGTGCGACCGCGTCGACGATCTGATGCTGGCCGCCCCGTTGATCCTGCCCCGTACCGACGCCGTCCAGGTGCAGATCGCCGTCGGCGGCGCGGACGACGACGGCCGCCGGGAGCTGCGCTTCTACAGCCGCCCGGCGGACGCCCCCGACGACGAATGGACACCGCACGCCTCCGGACGGATCAGCCGCGGCGAACGGGTGATCGGTTTCGACGCCACCGTATGGCCGCCCAAGGGCGCCACCGTCGTGGATGTCGAAGGCCTCTACGACCGCTACGCGGGCAACGGCCTTGAGTACGGGCCCGTCTTCCGCGGGCTGCGCGCGGTCTGGCGCCGGGGCGAGGAGATCTTCGCCGAGGTCGCGCTGCCACGGGAGGTCGGTGACGCGGACGCGTACGGAGTCCATCCGGCGCTCTTCGACTCCGTCCTGCACAGCACGGTCTTCGCGAGCGCGGACGGCGACGACAGGAGTCTTCTGCCGTTCGCGTGGAACGGGGTCTCCCTGCACGCCTCGGGCGCGTCGGCCCTGCGGGTCCGGGTGACCCCCGACGGCCGGGACGCCGTCCGGCTGGCGGCGGTCGACGTCCAGGGCGAACCGGTGATCTCGGTGGAGTCGCTGGCTCTCAGGGCCGCGGGGCCCGCGTCCGCGGGCGAGGCCCGGCGCGACGGGGTGAACTCCCTCTTCCGGGTCGACTGGGTGCCGGTGACACCGGAGAGCGAGGCTTCCGAGAGCGACTGGGTGGTGCTCGGCACCGACGAGCTGGGACTGACCGGCGCACTCGCCTCGACGGGCGCCGCCCGGCTGCGCGCCCCGGTACGGACGCTCGCCGAACTCCTGGAAGAGGCCGGTCCGTCCGGCCGTGACGGTGAGGATCCGCCGGGGACCGTGGTCGTCCCGCTCCAGGGCGACAGCGCGCGAAGCGCCGAGTCAGCTCATGAACTCGCCTCCTACGCACTGGAGTTGATTCAGCAGTGGCTCGCCGAGGAGCGGTTCGCCGGCTCCCGGCTGGTCTTTGTCACCCGGGGCGCGGTCGAGGACGGTGCCCATGACCTCACCGATGTCGCCGCCGCCTCGGTCTGGGGACTGGTCCGCTCCGCGCAGGCCGAGAACCCCGGCCGCTTCCTGCTGGTGGACGTGGACGGTTCGGCGGAGTCGGCGGCGGCGCTCCCGGCACTGCCCGCACTGGCCGGCTCCGACGAACCGCAGGCCGTGCTCCGCGCGGGCGCGCCGCGCGTCGGCCGTCTCGCCCGGCTGGAATCCGGTACGGGCCTGGTACCACCGGCGGGTGTGCCCTGGCGGCTGGACAGCCGGGCGAAGGGAAGTCTGGACGGCCTGACACTGGCACCGCTGCCCGGGGTACCGGAGCCGCTGACGGGGCGTGAGGTGCGGATCGAGGTCCGGGCGGCCGGGGTGAACTTCCGCGATGTCCTCAACGCGCTGGGCATGTATCCCGGCGACGCGGGACTGTTCGGCTCCGAGGCGGCGGGAGTCGTGGTCGAGGTCGGGCCCGACACCACCGGTCTCCAGGTCGGCGACCGGGTCATGGGCATGCTCTTCGGCGGTTTCGGCACCCATGTGGTGGGCGACGAGCGCCGGGTGATCGCCGTACCTGACGGGTGGTCGTGGGAGACGGCGGCTTCGGTGCCGTTGGTGTTTTTGACGGCGTATCACGCGTTGGTGGGGCTGGCGGGTGTGGGCCGTGGTGAGCGGGTGCTGGTCCATGCGGGTGCGGGTGGTGTGGGGATGGCGGCGGTTCAGATCGCGCGTCATCTGGGTGCGGAGGTCTTCGCGACGGCGAGTGAGGGCAAGTGGGATGTGCTGCGTCGGCTCGGCGTGGCGGACGACCATATCGCCTCCTCCCGGACGACGGATTTCGAGGCGGCGTTCGCCCGGGTGACCGGTGGTGAGGGGGTCGATGTCGTACTGAACTCGCTGGCGGGTGAGTTCGTCGACGCGTCTTTGCGGTTGCTGGGTCCGGGTGGCCGGTTCCTGGAGATGGGCAAGACGGATATCCGTGACGCCGCCGGCCTCCCTGAGGGGGTGGACTATCAGGCGTTCGACCTCGGCTGGGTGGACCCGGAGGACATCCGGCGCATGCTGAGTTCCCTCATGGAACTGTTCGGTCAAGGCGTGTTGGAGCCGTTGCCGGTTCGTTCGTGGGATGTGCGTCGGGCGCGGGACGCGTTTCGTTTTATGAGTCTGGCCCGGCATGTGGGCAAGATCGTGCTGACGATGCCGCGTGCGTGGGATCCCGAGGGTACGGTGCTGGTCACCGGCGGTACGGGTGGTCTGAGTGGTGTGCTGGCCCGTCATCTGGTCGGTGTGCGTGGTGTGCGGCATCTGCTGCTGACCAGTCGGCGTGGACTGGAGGCTCCCGGCGCTGTCGAGCTGGCGGCCGAGCTGACGGTTCAGGGTGCGCATGTGTCGGTCGTCGCGTGTGATGTCGCGGACCGGGACGCGCTGGCCGGGCTGCTGGATTCGGTGCCGGCCGAGCATCCACTGACCGCGGTGGTCCATACGGCGGGTGTTCTGGACGACGGGGTCGTCGGCTCGCTGACACCGGAGCGGCTGGACCGTGTGCTGCGTCCCAAGGTCGACGCGGCCTGGCATCTGCACGAACTGACCCGCGAGCTGGATCTCGCCGCGTTCGTGCTCTACTCCTCCACGGCCGGTGTCATGGGCAGCCCCGGCCAGGCCAACTACGCGGGCGGCAACACCTTCCTGGACGCGCTCGCCGCCCATCGGCGCGGACTGGGCCTGCCCGGACTCTCCCTCGCCTGGGGCGCCTGGGAACAGGGCGTGGGCATGACGAGCACCCTGGAGGATCACGACGTACGCAGGGTCGGCGGCTCCGGGATGCCGCTGCTCTCCGTCGAGCGCGGGCTCGCCCTCTTTGACGCCGCCACCGCGAGCGACGAGGCCCTGGTGGTGCCCCTCGGTGTCGCCGGCGGCACGATCCCCTCGGCGGCGGGCGTCCCGGCCCTGCTGCGCGGACTCGTACGGACCGGCCGCCGCGCCGCGAAGAGCGGCGCCGCGAGTGTGTCCAGGGCGGGCCTGGTCGAGCGGCTGGCCGCGCTGCGTGAGAACGAGCGGCCCCGGCTGCTCACGGATCTCGTCCGTACCGAGGCCGCCGTGGTCCTCGCGCACCCCTCGCCCGAGGCCATCGCCGTGGAACGGGAGTTCCGGCAGCTCGGCTTCGACTCGCTGACGGCCGTCGAGCTGCGCAACCGCCTCTCGTCCGCCACCGGACTGACCCTGCCGGCCACCCTGATCTTCGACTACCCCACCCCGGCGCGGCTCGCCGCCCATCTGCTGGACGAACTGGTCGGCCCGGACGGCACCGTGGACGGCGTCGCGGCCGTCACCGCGCGCGAGTCGGCCGGCGGTGCCGGTGTCACCGACGATCCGATCGCCATCGTGGGGATGAGCTGCCGCTTCCCCGGCGGTGTCGAATCCCCCGAGGGTCTCTGGGAGCTGGTCCTCTCCGGCGAGGACGCCATCTCCGGCTTCCCCACCGACCGGGGCTGGCAGACCGACCCGTCCATCGGCGCCGCCGAGGGGCAGGGCGGATTCCTCCGGAACGTCGCCGACTTCGACGCCGGATTCTTCGGCATCTCGCCGCGCGAGGCGCTGGCGATGGACCCCCAGCAGCGCGTACTCCTCGAAGTCGCCTGGGAGGCGGCGGAACGCGCCGGAATCGACCCGGCGACCCTGCGTGGCAGCCGTACCGGTGTCTTCGTCGGAGTGAGCGGCCAGGACTACGCCGGTCTCGTCATGCGCTCCAAGGACGACATGGCGGGCCACGCGACCACCGGCCTCGCGGTCAGTGTCGTCTCCGGGCGGCTGGCGTACGCGCTCGGGCTCGAAGGCCCCGCCATGTCCGTCGACACGGCCTGCTCGTCGTCCCTCGTATCGCTGCATCTCGCCTCCCAGGCGCTGCGCGGCGGTGAGTGCTCGCTCGCCCTCGCGGGCGGGGTGACGGTGATGACGACCGCCGCGAACTTCGCCGGCTTCTCCCGGATGGGCGGGCTGGCGGGCGACGGGCGGTGCAAGGCGTTCTCCGACTCGGCCGACGGCACCGGATGGTCCGAGGGCGCGGCGGTGCTGGTCCTGGAGCGGCTGTCCGACGCCCGGCGCAACGGCCATCACGTACTGGCCGTGGTGCGCGGCAGCGCGGTCAACCAGGACGGCGCGTCCAACGGACTGACCGCGCCGAACGGTCCCGCGCAGCAGCGGGTGATCCGGCAGGCGCTCGCCAACTCCGGGCTCTCGCCCGCCGAGGTGGACGCGGTGGAGGCGCACGGCACCGGGACACCCCTGGGCGACCCGATCGAGGCACAGGCGCTGCTGGCCACCTACGGCCAGGACCGCGACGCCGGCCGGCCGCTCCTGCTCGGCTCGGTCAAGTCCAACATCGGTCACACCCAGGCCGCGGCGGGAGCCGCCGGACTGGTGAAGATGGTGATGGCCCTGCGCCACGGCACCCTGCCGCGCACACTCCATCTCACCGAACCGTCGACGCATGTCGACTGGTCGGCCGGGGCCGTGGAACTGCTGGCCGGCACCACCCCCTGGCCGGAGACCGGGCGCGCGCGCCGGGCCGGCGTCTCGTCCTTCGGTATCAGCGGCACGAACGCCCATGTGGTGCTTGAGCAGGCCGATCCCGAGCCGGCCGAGCGGGCCGCGCCGGCCCCCGACCAGGCCCCCGTCGCGGGCCCCGTTCCCTGGCTCGTGTCGGCCAGGAGCGAGGCGGCGCTGGACGGTCAGCTCGCCCGGATCAAGGCCCTCGCCGGGGAGTCCTCCGAGGACGGGGCGGAATCCGCGCTGGACATCGGGTACTCGCTGGCGACGGGCCGGTCGCTGTTCGAGCACCGCGCCGTACTGCTGGCGACGGACAAGGGTGTCACGGAGATCGCCCGGGGCCTGGGCACCGAGCGGTCGACGGCGCTGCTGTTCTCGGGGCAGGGTTCGCAGCGGCTTGGTATGGGGCGGGAGTTGTACGGGCGGTTCCCGGTGTTCGCGGAGGCGCTGGACTCTGTACTCGCTTTGCTGGAAGTGGAGTTGGGCGGTTCGCTCCGGGAGGTGATCTGGGGTGAGGACGCCGAGGCGCTGAATGCGACGGGTACGGCCCAGCCCGCGTTGTTCGCGATCGAAGTGGCGCTGTTCCGGCTGGTCGAGTCGTGGGGTGTCCGGCCGGAGTTTGTGGCGGGGCATTCGATCGGCGAGATCGCGGCGGCCCATGTGGCGGGGGTCTTCTCCCTGGAGGATGCCTGCCGGTTGGTGGTGGCGCGTGGGTCGTTGATGCAGGCGCTGCCGACGGGTGGTGCGATGGTCGCCGTACAGGCCGCCGAGGACGAGATCACCCCGTATCTGTCCGAACGGGTCTCGATCGCCGCCGTCAATGGTCCCTCCTCGGTGGTGATCTCCGGCGACGAGGACGCCGTCCTGGAGCTTGCCGCCCGGCTGGCGGAGCAGGGCCGCAGGACCACCCGGCTCCGGGTCTCGCACGCCTTCCACTCCCCGCTGATGGACCCGATGCTGGACGAGTTCCGGGCGGTGGCCGAAGGGCTGACCTACCGGGAACCGGTCATCCCCGTGGTGTCCACTCTGACCGGCGCTCTCGCCTCGGCCGGGGAGCTGTGCTCCGCCGAGTACTGGGTACGGCATGTCCGTGAGGCGGTCCGCTTCGCCGATGGTGTCCGTACCCTCGCCGGTCAAGGCGCCACCGTCTTCCTGGAGTTGGGCCCCGACAGTGTGCTCTCCGCGCCCGCCCGGGAGTCCCTGCCCACCGACGCCGTGGTCGTCCCCGCGCTCCGTGACGGTCATGACGAGGGAGCGGCGCTGGTCACGGCGGTGGCACGGCTCCATGTGGCCGGTGCCTCCGTGGACTGGTCCGCGTTCTTCGCGGGGACGGGCGCCCGACGGGTGGATCTGCCGACCTACGCGTTCCACCGGGAGCGGTTCTGGCCCGAGGTGGCCGGGGCGGAGCCGGCGGACGGCACGGATCCGGCCGACGCGGAGTTCTGGGCCGCGGTGGAGGGAGAGGATCTGGACTCCCTGGCAGCCAGGCTCGATGTGGACGGCGGTTCGCTCGGCGCCGTACTGCCCGCTCTGTCGTCATGGCGCACCCGGCGCAGGCTACGGTCGACCGTCGACTCCTGGCGCTACCGGGAGGCCTGGCAGCCGCTGACGCTCAGCACCGCCTCGGCCGCCGCCCTGTCCGGTACCTGGCTGGTGCTCGTCCCGACGGCCGGGGTCTCCGAAGCGTGGGTGACCTCACTGATCACCGGCCTGGGTCCGGCCGCGGTACGGGTGAACATCGAGGGGATCGACGGTACCGAGGAGGCCGGGGCGTCCGGGGCGTCCGGGGCGGCCGGGGCGGCCGAAAGCGTCGACGCCACCGCCCGTGCCGCTCTGACCGCGCGACTCACCGCCGCTGTCCCCGACAGCGGGCGTGTCGCGGGTGTGGTGTCTCTGCTCGCGCTGGACGAGTCGGCCGACGCGGCCGGAGTGCCCGCAGGAGTGCTCGCCACCGCCGCGCTGGTCCAGGCGCTCGGTGACACGGGTATCGCGGCCCCCCTGTGGACCGTCACCCGAGGCGCGGTACGGCCCGTACCCTCAGAGCGGCCGGCCAGTCCCGCACAGGCGGCCGTCTGGGGTCTCGGCCGGGTCGCGGCCCTCGAACACCCGAGGCGGTGGGGCGGACTAGTCGATCTCCCCGAAGAGCTGGACGAACGCGCCGTACGCCGGTTCGTCGCCGTACTGACGGGCACCGGCCCGACGGGCACGGGCACGGGCACAGGAGTTACGGGCACGAGTACGGGCGTGACGGGCACGGGCGGCGAGGACCAGCTCGCGGTCCGCGCCTCCGGTGTCTACGGCAGGCGGATGCTTCCCGCGCCCGCCGCCCGCTCCGCGGTCGGGAGCGAGGAGCGCTGGCAGCCGTCCGGCACCGTCCTCATCACCGGCGGTACCGGCGCGCTCGGCGCGCGGGTCGCCCGCCGGCTGGCGAGCGAGGGCGCCCGGCATCTCGTTCTGCTCAGCCGCCGGGGCCCGGCCGCGCCCGGTGCGACCGAGCTGCTCGCCGAGCTGACCGCGCTCGGCGCCCAGGCCACCGTCACCGCCTGCGATGCCGCCGACCGGGACCAACTGGAGCGCGCGATCGGGGCGATCCCGGCGGACTGCCCGCTGACGGCGGTGGTGCATACGGCGGGTGTGCTGGACGACGGCGTACTGGCCGGACTGACGCCCGAGCGGTTCGAGACGGTGTTCCGCGCGAAGGTCGCACCCGCCCTGCTGCTGGACGAGCTGACCCGTGATCTCGGCCTCTCCGCGTTCGTACTGTTCTCGTCGGTGGCGGGCGCGGTCGGCAACCCCGGCCAGGCCAACTACGCGGCGGCGAACGCGGTCCTCGACGCGCTGGCCGAGCGGCGCGGGGCGCTGGGACTCCCGGCGACCTCGATCGCCTGGGGCGCGTGGGACGGCGCGGGCATGGCCGACCGGACCGGCCGCGCGGGCACCACCCGCGCCGGTACGAACGCCACAGACGCCAGTTCGCGCGCCGCTGACGCCGCTGACGCCGGTACGAATGCGACCCGTGCCGGTACGAACGGACCGGGTCACCCGCGGGCTTCGGGCGCCCTCGACCCCGAACTGGCCGTCTCCGCGCTGCTGCGGGTGGTGGCCGAGCCCGAGCCGACCGTCGTCCTCGCGGACCTCCAGCGGCCGGAGCCGCTCACCGCGCTGCTCAGTCTGCGGCCCAGCCCGCTGCTCGGTGAACTGCCCGCCGCCAGGCTCGCGCTGACGGCGCTTCAGGAAGCCCAGCGGGCGGCCGGGTCGGCGGCGTCCGGACTGCGGGAGCGGCTGCGCGGAGCCCCGGAGGGCGAGCGCGCGGCGGTGCTGCTGGGCGTGGTCCGTACCCACTGCGCCGCGGTGCTCGGTCATACCGGCGCCGAGACGATCAGGGGCGACAAGGCCTTCCGCGATCTCGGCTTCGACTCGCTGACGGCCGTGGAGCTGAGCGACCGGCTCACCGAGCTGACCGGTCTCGCGCTCCCCGCCAGCCTTGTCTTCGACTACCCCACTCCCCGGGCGCTCGCCGACCGGCTGCTCACCGAACTGCTCGAAGAACCGGCCGGAGAGGGGCCGACCGCCGACCGGACGACCGTTGCCCGGTCGACCGCCGACCGGACGGGCGCCGTCCTCCCTGCGGCGGCCACCCCGGTCGACGACGACCCGATCGTCATCGTCGGCATGGCATGCCGGTTCCCGGGCGGGGTGCGCTCGCCCGAGGAGCTGTGGCGACTGCTTGTCGAGGGCCGCGACGGTATCGCCGGGTTCCCCACCGACCGGGGCTGGAACCTCGATGTCCTCACGGGCGACGGCCAGGGCCGCAGCGCCACCCGGGCGGGCGGATTCCTCTACGAGGCACCGGAGTTCGACCCGGGGTTCTTCGGGATCTCACCGCGCGAGGCGCTCGCCATGGACCCGCAGCAGCGACTGCTGCTGGAGGTGAGCTGGGAGGCGTTCGAGCGGACCGGCACCGATCCCGCCGCGCTGCGCGGCAGCAGGACCGGTGTCTTCGTCGGCACCAACGGCCAGGACTACGCCCATCTCATCCTCCGGGCGAGCGAGGACGTCGAGGGCCACGCGGGCACCGGTCTTGCGGCCAGTGTCATCTCCGGCCGACTGTCCTACGCATTCGGCTTCGAGGGCCCCGCGGTCACCGTGGACACCGCCTGCTCGTCCTCGCTGGTCGCCCTGCACTGGGCGGCCCAGGCGCTCAGGAGCGGTGAGTGTTCCATGGCGCTGGTGGGCGGCGTCACCGTGATGTCGACCTCCACGAGCTTCGCCGGGTTCACCCGGCAGGGCGGTCTCGCGCCCGACGGCCACTGCAAGGCGTTCTCCGACTCGGCGGACGGCACCGGATGGGCGGAGGGCGTCGGCGTACTGGTGGTCGAACGGCTCTCGGACGCGCGGCGCGAGGGGCACGACATCCTCGCCGTCGTCCGGGGCAGTGCGGTCAACCAGGATGGTGCGTCGAATGGTCTGACGGCGCCGAACGGTCCTTCGCAGCAGCGGGTGATCCGTCAGGCGCTGGCCAGTGGCGGTCTGTCGCCCGCGGATGTGGACGCGGTGGAGGCGCACGGTACGGGTACGACGTTGGGTGATCCGATCGAGGCGCAGGCACTGCTGGCGACGTACGGGCGTGAGCGTGATCCGGAGCGTCCGCTGCTGCTCGGCTCCGTGAAGTCCAACCTCGGGCACACCCAGGCCGCGGCCGGTGTCGCGGGCGTGATCAAGATGGTGCTGGCCCTCCGGCACGGCCGGCTGCCGAAGACGCTCCATGTGACCGAGCCCTCGACCCGGGTGGACTGGTCCTCGGGCGCGGTGGAGCTGCTCACCGAGCAGAAGGAGTGGCCCCGGACCGATCACGTACGGCGGGCCGGTGTCTCGTCGTTCGGTATCAGCGGCACCAACGCGCATGTGGTGCTGGAACAGGCGCCGCGGGCCGGGGCGGGGAAGACGGGGGAGACGGCAGCGCCGGCGCCGGGGGCCCTTCCGGGCACGGCCTTGGACGCCGTGCCGACGGCGAGGCCCGCGGTGGTGCCGTGGCCGGTCTCGGCCCGGAGCGAGGCCGCGCTGCGCGAACAGACCGGCCGGCTGCGGTCGTTCGCGGCCGAGCACCCCGGACTCTCCCCGGCTGACATCGGGTTCTCCCTGGCCACGGGCCGCTCGGTGTTCGAGCACCGGGCGGTACTGATCGCCACGGACCAGGGCGTCTCCGAGGCCGCCCGGGGAGCGGCTGCCGAGCGGCCCACGGCGGTGCTCTTCTCCGGTCAGGGCTCACAACGGCTCGGCATGGGACGGGAGTTGTACGAGCGCTTCCCGGTCTTCGCGGACTCGCTGGACTCCGTACTGGCCCATCTCGACGCCGGGTCCGACGGGCGGGCCCGTCCCCTGCGCGAGGTGATCTGGGGGGACGACGCCGAAGCGCTGAACCGGACCGCCGTCACCCAGCCCGCCCTGTTCGCGATCGAGGTGGCGCTCTTCCGGCTGGTCGAATCCTGGGGCGTCGCAACGGACTTCGTCGCGGGCCACTCGGTCGGTGAGATCACCGCCGCCCATGTGGCCGGGGTCCTCGGGCTCTCCGACGCCTGCCGGCTGGTGGCGGCCAGGGCCCGGCTGATGGAGGCGCTGCCCGTGGGCGGGGCCATGGTCGCGGTGGAGGCGACGGAGGACGAGACCGCCGTACTGCTCTCCGAGGGGGTGTCGGTCGCCGCGGTCAACGGACCACGGTCCGTGGTGCTCTCGGGCGAGGAGGACCGGGTCCTGCGGACGGCGGAACGTCTGGCCGCCGAGGGGCGCAGAACAGCACGGCTTCCCGTGAGCCACGCGTTCCACTCGTCGCTGATGGACCCGATGCTGGACGAGTTCCGGGCGGTCGCACGGGAGCTGGTCTTCGCCGAGCCCTCGGTGCCGGTGGTCTCGAACGTGACCGGCACGCTCGCGGCCCCGGACGAGCTGCGCTCACCCGAGTACTGGGTACGGCATGTCCGCGAGACCGTCCGCTTCGCCGACGGCGTACGGACCCTGGTCGCGCAAGGGGTGGGCACGTTCCTCGAACTGGGCCCGGACGGCGTGCTCTCCGCCCTGGCCCGCGAGCTCGTACCGGACGGCGCCGTGGTGGTGCCCGTCCTGCGCAAGGACCGGTCCGAGGAGCTGACCGCGGTCACCGCGCTCGCCCTGACACATACGCACGGCGCCCCGGCCGACTGGGCCGCGGTCTTCGCGGGGACGGGCGCGCGCCGGGTGGAGCTGCCGACGTACGCCTTCCAGCGCGAGCGGTACTGGCCGGCGGCCCCGGCGGCTTCGGGCGACGCCTCGGGCCTCGGGCTGGTGGCCGCGGAACATCCGCTGCTGGGCGCGGCCACGACCGTGGCCGGCTCCGGCGAGGTGGTCCTGACCGGACGGCTCTCCGCGCGGACCCATCCCTGGCTGGTGGAGCGTCCGGCCAGGGGCGGCGGCGCGGCGGTACCGGTGGCGGCCTTCGCCGAACTGGCCGTACGCGCCGGTGACGAGGCCGGCTGCGACACGGTCGAGTCGCTGACCGTCACCGCCGGACTCCTTCTGCCCGAGGAGGGCGCGGTACGGGTACAGGTACGGGTGGCCGCGGCCGACGGCACGGGCCGCCGCTCGCTGACCGTGCACGCGCGCGCCGAGGCCGCCGCCGATCTGCCGTGGACCCTGCACGCGACCGGTGTGCTGGCGGCCGGGCACCCGGCGCCGGACCTGGAGGCCGGTGCCGGACTCCGGCCGCCCGCCGGGGCCGTACCCGTGGATCTGTCCCGGTACCGGGAGCTGGACCCGGCGGCGGACCTGGACGCCGACGGCGGCCCGGAGTCCGGCGGCGCGTCCGGCGCGTCCAGTCTGCGGGCGGCCTGGCTCGCGGACGGCGAGGTCTTCGCCGAGGTCGCCCTCACCGAAGAGGCCCGTACACACGGCGCGTTCGCGATGCACCCGGCCCTGCTGACGGCCGCACTCCGGGCGGCGGACCTGCTGGGCACGGACGGCACGGACGGCACCGCCGGCACAGTCGGGCCGCTCGGCGGGACCGTCCCGGTCGAGTGGCGGGGACTGACCCTCCACGCGGAGGCCGCCACGGCGCTGCGGGTACGGCTGACCGCCACCGGCCAGGACACCGTGACGCTCGCGGCGGTCGACGAGGAAGGCGCGCCGGTGCTCTCGGTGCGCTCACTGACCCTGCGTCCGGCCGCCGAGCTGGCGACCGCGACCGGGACGGGGACCGGGACCGGGACCGGGACCGGCGAGGATCGCCCGAGTCCGCTGTTCGGTCTCGACTGGGTGCCCGCCCCGTCGGCCCCGTCGGCCCCCGCCTCCCTGACTGGCGGTCCGCGGTGGGCGGTCCTCGGCAGCGGCACACCCGCCCTGGAGAGCGCCCTCGCCTCGGTGGACGGGCCGTCCGCCGTACGGGCCGGATCGCTCGCCGAACTCCTCGCCGCCCCAGGGCCCGTGCCGGATCTCGTACTGGCGCCTGTCGGTGACGAGTTGACGGGACGTCAGGACGGCAGTGAGGAGCCGCTGCCCGCCAGGGTGCGGGCCGTGACGGGCGCCGTACTGGATCTGCTCAACGCGTGGCAGGCCGACCGGCGGACCACCGGATCGCGGCTGGTCCTGCTCACCCGGGGCGCGGTCGCCGCCGCTGCCGGGGACGGCGTACGGGATCTGGCCGCGGCCCCCGCGTGGGGACTGGTCCGCTCCGCCCAGTCGGAGCACCCCGGCTGCTTCCTGCTGCTCGATCTGGAGGAGGTACACGATCCGGTGGTCGGCCGGTCGCGCACCGCCCACGGCGCCGACGCCCTGCGCGCCGCGCTCCGTACCGCCCTGCCCGTACTGCCCGCCCTGCTGGACACCGGCGAGACACAGGCGGCGGTGCGCGGGAACGCGGTACGGGTGGCCCGGCTGACACGGCTGCCCCGGGGCGCTGTCCCGTCCCCCGAGCAATCCCCCGAGCGCGGGATCCGGTCCTGGAACCGCGACGGTACGGTCCTGATCACCGGCGGCACCGGCGCCCTCGGCGGCGCGCTGGCCCGGCATCTGGTGGCCGCGCACGGCGTCAAACACCTCCTGCTCGCGGGCCGGCGCGGCCCGGACGCGCCCGGCGCGAAGGAACTCCGCGCCGAATTGGCCGCCCAGGGCGCCGAGGTGACCGTCGCCGCCTGCGATGTCGCCGACCGTACGGCGCTGGACGCGCTGCTGGCGGGCGTACCGGCCGAACACCCCCTGACCGCCGTGGTCCATACGGCCGGGGTGCTGGGCGATGCCACCGTCGGCTCGCTGACCCCCGCGCTGATCGACCGGATACTGCGTCCGAAGGCGGACGCGGCCTGGCATCTGCACGAGGCGACCCGCGGTCTCGGACTGGCCGGTTTCGTCCTCTACTCGTCGGTCGCAGGGATCACCGGGGGCCCGGGACAGGGCAACTACGCCGCCGCCAACACGTTCCTGGACGCGCTGGCCCTGCACCGCGCCGGCCTCGGGCTGCCCGCCGTGTCCCTGGCCTGGGGGCCATGGGCCGCCCAGGACGGCGGCGGTATGACCGGCGCCCTGAGCGATTCGGACCTGGGACGCATGGCCCGCTCCGACCTGGCCCCGCTGCCGGCGGAGACGGGACTCGCGCTGTTCGACGCCGCGACCGCCCGCGACGAGACGCTGCTCGTCCCGGTGCTGATCGCCGAGGGAGCGGGTGAGCGGGCGAGGCCGGCCACGGCCGAGATCCCGGCGATCCTGCGCGGACTGCTCCGCGGGCGGCGCCGCACGGCCGCCGCCGCGCGCGGACGCGCCACCGGACTCGCCCAGCGGCTGGCGGAGCTGGCAGAGGAGGAGCGGGAACCGTGGCTGGTGGAGCTGGTGCGGGCCGAGACCGCCGTCGTACTGGGGCACACCGCGCCGGACGCGATCCCCGCCGACCGGGACTTCAGCGGGCTCGGTTTCGACTCCCTGATGGCGGTGGAACTGCGCACCCGGCTGACCGCCCGTACGGAGGTACGGCTCTCCGCCACCCTCGTGTTCGACCATCCGACCCCGGCCGCCGTCGCCCGGCATCTCGCGGCGGAGCTGCTGGGCCGTACCGCGCGGGACGGGAGCCCCTCGCCGCTGGCCGCGCTCGACCGGCTGGAGGAGGCGCTCGCCACGGGCACCCTCGACGAGGTCACCAGGAACGGGGTCGCGGGACGGCTGCGGCATCTCCTCGCCAGGTGGGACGGATCCGGCCAGGAGAACGGCGGACTCGTGGTCACGGAACGGATCGGGTCCGCGAGCGCCGACGAGGTGTTCGCCTTCATCGACAACGAACTGGGCCGCTCTGCGGAGTCCTGACCCGCGCGCCCGGATCCCCGCACCCCTGCCCGCCCCCGGCCGCACCCCCTTCGCACGCGAAACATCTGAGGAAGGTTCACGGACCATGCCGGACGAAAAGAAACTCGTCGATTACCTGAAGTGGGTCACGGCGGATCTGCACCAGACCCGTCAACGGCTCCAGGAAGCCGAATCCGGCCGCCACGAACCGGTGGCGATCGTCGGAATGGGATGCAGGTTCCCCGGCGGCGTCCGGTCCCCGGAGGACCTGTGGGAGCTGCTCGCCGCCGGCCGCAGCGCGATCTCCGGCTTCCCCGCCGACCGCGGCTGGGACCTGGAGACCCTCGCCGGTGACGGGGAGGGGCGCAGCGCCACCCAGGAGGGCGGCTTCCTGCACGAGGCACCGGACTTCGACCCCGGATTCTTCGGGATCTCTCCGCGCGAGGCGCTCGCCATGGACCCGCAGCAGCGGCTGCTCCTGGAGGTGTCCTGGGAGGCCGTCGAACGTACGGGCATCGACCCCACCACGCTGCGCGGCAGCAGGACCGGTGTGTTCGTCGGCACCAACGCCCAGGACTACGCCCATCTGGTCCTCGCCTCCCGGGACGACATGGGCGGCTACGCGGGCAACGGCCTCGCAGCGAGCGTCCTGTCGGGCCGGCTGTCCTTCGTCCTGGGGCTCGAAGGGCCCGCCGTCACGCTCGACACCGCGTGCTCGTCGTCGCTGGTGACCCTCCATCTCGCCGCACAGGCCGTGCGGAACGGCGAGTGCTCGCTGGCGCTGGCCGGCGGTGTGACGGTGATGGCGACCTCGTCCAGCTTCGCCGGGTTCAGCGTCCAGGGCGGACTGGCCGCCGACGGCCGGTGCAAGGCGTTCTCCGACGCGGCCGACGGCACCGCCTGGTCCGAGGGCGTCGGGATGCTGGTGGTCGAGCGGCTCTCGGACGCCCGGCGTGAAGGACACCCCGTGCTCGCCGTGCTGCGGGGCAGCGCCGTCAACCAGGACGGCGCGTCGAACGGTCTGAGCGCGCCCAACGGCCCCTCGCAGCAGCGGGTCATCCGCCAGGCCCTGGCCGGCGCCGGACTCTCCCCGGCCGATGTGGACGCGGTCGAGGCGCACGGCACGGGGACCACCCTGGGTGATCCGATCGAGGCGGGGGCGCTGCTCGCCACCTACGGCCAGGACCGTGATCCGCGGTTCCCCCTCCGGCTCGGCACCATCAAGTCGAACATCGGTCACACGCAGGCCGCCGCCGGTGTCGCGGGGGTGATGAAGATGGTGCTGGCGCTCCGCCACGGTGTGCTGCCGGAGACCCTCCATGTGGACGCGCCCTCCTCGCACGTGGACTGGTCGGCCGGAGACGTACGGCTGCTGACGAAGGCGGTGGAGTGGCCCGGGGGCGACCGGGTGCGCAGGGCCGGTGTGTCGTCGTTCGGGATCAGCGGCACCAACGCGCATGTGATCCTCGAACAGGCTCCACCGGTGGAGACGGGGACCCCGGAGACCGGGGCGCCCGCGCAGGGCGGTCCCGGGCAGGGCGGTCCCGCGCAGGACGGTCCCGGGCCGGCGCCCGCCCTGGTGCCGACGGCCGTACCGTGGCCCGTCTCGGCCAGAAGCGCCGCCGCGCTCGACGCGCAGCTCGACCGGATCCGTTCCTTCGCCGGCGCTCCGGCGGCCCCCGGTCCGCTCGACATCGGATACGCGCTCGCCACGACCCGCTCCGCCTTCGAGCACCGCGCGGTGCTGCTGGCCCACGGCGACGGCGAGCCTCCGGTGGAGGCGGCCCGCGGGGTCACCGGCAAGGGCGCGCTGGCCGTGCTGTTCTCCGGCCAGGGATCGCAGCGGCTCGGCATGGGGCGGGAGTTGTACGCGCGCTTCCCCGTCTTCGCCGAGGCGCTGGACTCCGTACTGGCCGAGCTGGACCGGGAGTTGGACCGTCCGCTGCGCGAGGTGATGTGGGGTGAGGACGCCGCGTCGCTGAACGACACCGGTTTCACCCAGCCCGCGCTGTTCGCCGTCGAGGTGGCGCTCTTCCGGCTGGTCGGCTCCTGGGGCGTCAGGCCGGACTTCCTGGCCGGGCACTCCATCGGCGAGATCACGGCCGCGTACGCGGCGGGGGTGTTCTCGCTCCCCGACGCCTGCCGGCTGGTCGCCGCGCGGGCCCGGCTGATGCGCGCCCTTCCGGCCGGCGGCGCGATGGCGGCGGTACGGGCCACCGAGGACGAGATCGTCCCGCTGCTGACGGAACGGGTCTCGATCGCGGCCGTCAACGGCCCGGACGCGGTGGTCGTCTCCGGCGCCGGGGACGCGGTGGACGAGATCGTGGAACGGCTCGCGGCCCAGGGCCGCAGGACGACCCGGCTCCCGGTGAGCCACGCGTTCCACTCGCCGCTGATGGAACCGATGCTCGACGAGTTCCGCGCCGTGGTGGCCGGGCTGGACTTCCGGCGGCCCGCCGTACCGGTCGTCTCGAATCTGACCGGCGAGCCCGCCTCGGCGGCCGAACTCGCCTCCCCCGCCTACTGGGTCCGGCATGTCCGCGAGGCCGTACGGTTCGGCGACGGGGTAAGGACGCTGACCGGGCGCGGGGTGCGGACCTTTCTGGAGCTGGGCCCGGACGGGGTGCTCTCCGCGCTCGTACCGGACTCGACCGAGGATCCTGAGATCACCGCGATTCCCGTGCTGCGCAAGGACCTGCCCGAGGAGACCACGGCTCTCACCGCCCTCGCCGGGCTCCATGTCCGGGGTGTCCCGGTCGACTGGGCGGAACTCTTCTCCGGGACGGGCGCGCGCCGGGTGGAGCTGCCGACGTACGCGTTCCAGCGCGAGCGGTTCTGGCCCACGGTCAGGGCGGTCCCCGGCGATGCCTCCGGACTGGGTCTGGTCTCCGCCGGGCATCCGCTGCTCGGCGCCGCCGTGACGATCGCCGGGTCCGACGAGACCGTACTGACCGGCAGTCTCTCGGCGCGTTCGCACCCCTGGCTGGCCGACCACCGGATCGGGGGCCGGATCGTACTGCCGGGCACCGCCTTCGCCGAGCTGGCGATCAGGGCCGGCGACCGGTCGGGGCTGGACCGGGTGGCCGAACTGACGCTCCTGGAACCGCTCGTGCTGCCCGAGCGCGGCGCGGTCACCACACAGGTACGGGTCGGCCCGGCCGACGACGCGGGACGCCGTACGGTGACCGTCCACTCCCGCCCCGCCGACCAGGAGGGCCAAGACGGCCAGGACGGTCAGGACGGCCGGGCCTGGACGATCCACGCGCGCGGTGTGCTCTCCCCGGCGGACCGGCCGGCCGAGGACAGCGGCCTCGGCACCGCCGAGTGGCCGCCGCGCGACGCGAAACCGGTCGAGCCCGCAGGACTGTACGAGCGGCTCACCGCCGCCGGACTCCACCACGGCCCCGTCTTCCAGGGCCTCACCGGTCTCTGGCGGCGCGAGGGCGAGGTGTTCGCGGAGGTGACGCTGCCCGCCGGGACCGAGGACACCGCCGCGTTCGGCATCCACCCGGCGCTGCTGGACGCGGCGCTCCTGGCCGTGGGCGCGCTCGACGCGGAGGGCGCGGCGCCCACCCCCCTTCCGCTCGCGTGGAACGGACTCACCCTGCACGCCGGGGCGGCCTCCGCCCTGCGCGTACGGATCACCCCGGCCGGCCAGGACACGGTGGCGCTGACCGCCGTCGACACGGCCGGTGCCCCGGTCCTCTCGGTGGACTCGCTGCTCCTCGGCCCGGTCTCCGGACAGCCGGAGCCCGCGCCCGCCGAGGGCGGTGGCGACCCCGGCTCGCTGTTCACCCTCGGCTGGGTGCCCGCCGCCGGCGCGGCGCCCGTCACCGGTACCCGCTGGGCGGTCGTCGGCGCCGACGAACTCGACCTGGGGTACGCGATGCACCGCGCCGACGAGACCGTCAGCGCCTACGCGGAGTCCCTGACCGGCGCGATCGGCGACAGCGGGGTCGCGCCCGATGTCTTTCTGGTACCTGTGGTCGGCGACCCCGCGCTCGACGGACCCGGGTCGGTGCGCGCCCTGACCTCCTGGGTGCTGGGCCTGCTCCAGGAATGGCTCGGCGAACCCCGGCTCGCGGGCTCGCGGATGGTCTTCGTCACGCGCGGGGCCGTCGCCCTCGACGGCGAGGACGTCCAGGATCTCGCCGCCGCCGCGGTCTGGGGTCTCGTACGGTCCGCGCAGACGGAGAACCCCGGCAGCTTCCTGCTGGTCGACATGGACGACACCTTCCTGTCGGCCGGGGTGCTGCCCGGAGTGCTCTCCCTCGACGAGCAGCAGATGGTGGTACGCGCCAACACCGTCCGCGTCGGGCGGCTGACCCGGCTCCCCGGGAGCGAGGCGCCGCCCTCGGCCGAGGGCGCGGCGAGTGCCCCGGACCGTGCCTGGAACCGGGACGGCACCGTGCTGATCACGGGCGGTACGGGCGGTCTCGGCGGACAGCTCGCCCGGCATCTCGTCGCCGAGCACGGCGTACGGCATCTGCTGCTGGCCGGCCGGCGCGGTCCCGACGCGCCCGGCGCTGCGGAGCTGCTGGCCGACCTGGCCGGGCTGGGCGCCGAGGCCCGCGTGGTCGCCTGCGACGTGGGGGACCGGGCGGCGGTCGCCGCGCTGCTCGCGGCCGTGCCCGCCGAGCGTCCGCTGACCGCGGTGGTGCACACCGCGGGTGTGCTGGACGACGCGCTGACCGGCTCCCTCACCCCGGAGCTGCTGGAGCGGGTCCTGCGGCCCAAGGCGGACGCCGCCTGGTATCTGCACGAGGCCACCCGTGAGCTGGATCTCGCCGCGTTCGTGCTGTACTCGTCCGTCTCCGGGGTGCTGGGCAGCCCGGGGCAGGGCAACTACGCCGCCGCCAACGCCTATCTGGACGCCCTCGCCCAGCACCGAGGGAGCCTGGGACTGCCCGCGCTCTCCCTCGCGTGGGGCGCCTGGGGCCGGGGCAGCGGAATGACCAGCCATGTCAGCGAGGCCGATCTGGCCCGGATGGCCCGCGGCGGAATGCCTCCCCTCGCCCTCGCGCAGGGCCTGGCCCTCTTCGACGCCGCCCTCGCCCGCTCCGAGACCACCCTCGTCCCGGCCAGGATCAATGTCGCGGGCCTCCAGGCCCAGCAGGGGCTGCCCGCGCTCTGGCGCGAGCTGGTTCCCCGTACCCGGCGCGCTGCGGCGGCCGGCGACCGGTCGCCCGTCAGCCTGCGCGAGCGGCTGCGGCGGCTGGGAGCGGCCGAGCAGGAGAACCTGCTCGTCGAGCTGGTGACCGGCTACACCGCGGCGCTGCTCGGCCACCGGGACGCGAGCGGCGTCGACCCCGAACGGGGCTTCCTGGAACTGGGCTTCGACTCGCTGGTCTCCGTGGGGCTGCGCAACCAGCTCGCCGAGGCGCTCGGACTGCGGCTGCCCAGCTCGGTGGTGTTCGACAACGAGACACCCGTCAAGCTCGCCCGGTGGCTGCACGGCGAGCTCGCCGCGCGGCTCGCCCCGGGCTCCGGCCCCGGTACGGCCACGGACATGGGCGCGGGTTCCGTGAGCGGTGGCGGCTCCGCCGTCACGGGGCGCCCGGTCCACCACGGCGAGGAGACGCTGGAGGGCCTCTTCCACCGGGCGGTCCAGGGCGGAAAGCTCGTCGAGGCGATGCGGATGCTGGTCGCGGTCGCCAGGACCCGGCCGACCTTCGAGACCCCCGCCGATCTGGAGGAGCTGTCCCTCCCCGTCACCCTGGCCGACGGCCCGAGCAGCCCCCGGCTGGTCTTCGTCAGCGCGCCCGGCGCCACCGGGGGTGTCCACCAGTACGCGCGTATCGCCGCCCACTTCCGCGGCAGGCGCCATGTCTCCGCGCTGCCGCTCATGGGGTTCGCGCCCGGGGAACCGCTGCCCGCGACCAGCGAGGCCGCGGCGCGGGTGGTCGCCGAGAGCGCCCTGCACGCCAGTGACGGCGAACCCTTCGTCCTGGTGGGGCACTCGACGGGCGGTTCGCTCGCCTATCTCGCCGCCGGGGTGCTGGAGCAGACCTGGGGGATCAAGCCCGAGGCCGTCGTGCTGCTGGACACCGCGAGCATCCGCTACCGCCAGGGCGAGGGCAACGACCTGGACAGGACCACCCAGTACTACCTGGCCGACATCGACTCGCCGTCGGTCACGCTGAACAGCGCGAGGCTCTCCGCGATGGCCCACTGGTTCATGGCGATGACCGACATCGAGACGGTGCCGACCACCGCCCCGACGCTGCTGGTCCGGTGCACCCGGTCCTTCGACGGATTCCTCTTCGACACCACGTCGGTGCCCGCGGACGAGATCCGCGACATCGACGCCAACCATCTCTCCCTCGCCAAGGAACACTCCGCGTCGACCGCGCTGGTGATCGAGGAGTGGCTCGGCACCCTTCCGGCCACCGGCGCCTGATCCCCCGTCCGGCCGGACACGACCCGGCCGGTGTCCGGCCCGTCGTACCGGGAAGGCGCCGGGACGGCCCCGTACCGTCGGACACCGGCGGGGGCCGCCCCGGCTGCCGTGGCCCGCCCCGGACGGGGCCCGCACGGCGCGCACACAGGCACCCACCGTTCCCAGGAGAACCACATGACCACATCGTCCGAACCGCCCTCGCTCCAGGCCGGGCAGCAGTCCGTCCTGCGGCTGAGCCCCCTGCTGCGCGACCTCCAGGCCAGTGCCCCCGTGCGCAAGGTGCGTACCCCCGCCGGCGACGAGGGGTGGCTGGTGACACGGCACGCCGAGCTCAAGGAGCTGCTCCACGACGAGCGGCTGGGACGCGCCCACCCCACGCCCGCCTCCGCGCCGCGCTATGTGCGGAACCCTTTCCTCGACATGCTCGTCTCGGACGACTTCGAGCTGGCGCGGAAGCTGCACACCGAGACGCGCGCGCTGCTCACCCCCAACTTCTCCGCCCGGCGCGTGCTCGATCTGATGCCGAAGGTCGAGGCCGTCGCGGAAGGCGTACTGACGGCCTTCCTCGCACAGGGGCCGCCCGCCGATCTGCACGGCGGGTTCTCGCTGCCGTTCTCCCTGGCCGTCCTCTGCGAACTCATCGGGGTGCCCGCGGAGGACCACGGCCGGCTGGTCGCCCTGCTCTCCCAGATGGGCGGTCTCGACGACCCGGGCGACGTCCAGGACGGACAGCGCGGTCTCTTCGGCTATCTGGTGGAGCTGGCCGGCCGCAAGCGGGCCGAGCCGGGTGACGACGTGATCTCCCGGCTCTGCGCGAGCGAGCCCTCGGACGAGCGCATCGGGCCCGTCGCGGCCGGGGTGCTGTTCGCCGGACTTGAGGCCGTCGCCGGCCATGTCGACCTGGGAGTCGTGCTGTTCACCCTCCACCCCGACCAGCGCGACGCGGCACTGGGCGACCCGAAGCTGATGGCGAGCGCCGTGGAGGAGATCCTCCGCTCGGCCAAGGCCGGAGGATCGGTACTGCCCCGGTACGCGGGCGAGGACGTCGAGATCGGCGGTGTGACCATAGCCGCCGGTGATCTCGTGCTGCTGGACTTCACCCTGTCCAACTTCGACCGTCAGGTCTTCGACGAACCGGAACTGTTCGACATCACCCGCTCGCCCAACCCGCATCTGACGTTCGGCCACGGGATGTGGCACTGCATCGGCGCCCCGCTGGCCCGGATGCAGCTCAGGACGGCGTACACCCTGCTCTTCACACGACTGCCCGGACTGCGTCTCGCGCTCCCGGTGGAGCGGCTCCAGGTGCTGGGCGGCCGGCTCTCCGCGGGCCTCACCGAGCTGCCGGTCGTCTGGTAGAGCGCCATGGAAGGCCCGCCGCACGGACAGGGCGGCGCCCAACGGGCTCTGCCCCCACCACCGGTGGGGGCAGAGCCCGTTGGGCGTCCTGGGACGGCCGGCCGCTCAGCCCTCCCGTACCGTGATCGCCTGCGACGGGCAGACCACGCCCGCCTGCCGCGCGGCGTCCCGCGCCGGTTCGTCCGCCGGCTCCTCCAGCACCATGACGATGCCGTGGTCGTCCTGGTCGAAGACCTCGGGAGCCGACAGCACACACTGTCCCGCCCCCACACAGCGTTCGGTGTCCACGCTGATGCGCACCATCATTCCTCCGTCGATGACCAGCGGACGGGCAGCTCGTGCAGCCCGAACAGCACTCCGTCGTACTTGAGCGGCAGTTCCTCGACCGGCACCGCCAGCTCCAGCGCGGGAATCCGCGCGAACAGGGTCCGGTAGGCGATGTCCATCTCGACCCGGACCAGATTCTGGCCGAGGCACTGATGCACCCCGTACCCGAACGCCACATGTGAGCGTGCCGAGCGCCCGGGGTCGAACTCGTCGGGACGGTCGAAGACGGTCCCGTCGTGATTGGCCGCGGCGACCAGCGGCACGATGCCCTCGCCCGCCCTGATGAGCTGCCCGCCGATCTCCACATCCTCCACGGCGACCCGGAAGGCCACCAGATCGGCCACCGAGTAGTAGCGCAGCAGCTCCTCCACCGCGCGCTCGTCGCCGATCCACCGGGGGTTGCTGAGCAGTGTGACCACACCGAGCCCGATGTTGTTCGCCGTCGTCTCATGGCCCGCGATCAGCAGCAGCATCGAGACCCCGGTCAGCTCCTGCCGGGAGATGGTGCCGTCGGCCAGCAGCCTGCTGATCAGATCGTCGCCGGGGCGCCGCAGCTTGACGGTGATCAGCCGGTCGAGATAGCGCATCAGCGCCTTGGTCGCCGACTCCCGCTGCTCGTCCGTGGAGGTGAGGGTGACCAGCACCCGGGTCTTGGTCTCGAAGAAGTCCCGGTCCGCGTGGGGCACTCCGAGCAGATCGGAGATGACCAGCGACGGTACGGACAGCGCGAAGTCCGCGATCAGATCGGCCGAGTCGCCCGCCGCGAGCAGCGCGTCGATACGTTCGTCCACGATCCGCTGGATGGCGGGCCGCATCTCCCTGATCCGGCGCACGGTGAACTCGGGGATCAGCGTCCTGCGGAACCGGCCGTGCTCCGGCGGGTCCAGCGCCACGAACCAGCCGGGCACCTGGTCCTGCGAGGGCACCCCGCCGGTCTTCGCCGCCCGGGGGAAGCCCGGATGCGAGGGGTTGGAGCTGATCCTCGGATCGGTCAGCACGGTCCGTACGTCGTCGTGCCGCGTCACCAGCCAGACCGGGACACCGCTGGGCAGCGTCGACCGGACCAGACCGTCGGCGCGCCGGAAGTCCGCGTACTCCCGTGGCGGGAAGGGCCGGCCGGGCCGCCGCAGCGGAAAGGCGACCGGGCACCTGTCGGTAGTCGTCATGTCTCGGATTCCCCTGGGGATCGGAACATCCGGAGCCGTAGCTTCCGGTGTCGTACGGAGAGGAGCGCCGCCGGTTCTCCCGCGGGGCCTCTGTGGCGTCGGAGCGGGGGGGCTCACGCGGCCCCGGTACGCCGGGCTCACGCGGCCCCGGTACGCCGGGCTCGCACGGCCCCTGTACGCCGGGCTCACGCGGCGCCGTAGAACTTGCGGACCCGGCCGGTGATGAACTCCTGGTCCTCCTCGGTCAGTCCCGTATGGGTGGGGAGGTAGAAGCCGTCCTCGCTGAACCGGCTGGCGTTCAGCGACGGCCAGTCGGCGTCGTAGTAGCCGGGCTGCCGGCTCATCGGCTTGAAGAACACCCGTGTCTCGATGCCCTCGGCCGCGAGGAAGTCCCGCAGCTCCTCACGGCGTTCGGCGCGCACGTCGTACATCCACAGCACATCGCGCGGCGGCATCGTGGTGATCCCGTCGATGCCCCGCAGACCCTCGTCGTAGCGCCGTTCGATCTCCCGGCGGGTCGCCAGGATCGTGTCGAGCCGCTCCGTCTGCGCCAGCGCCACCGCCGCCTGCATGCTGGTCATCCGGAAGTTGTAGGCCAGCTTCTTGTGCAGGAAGCTGTGGTCCTTGGTGAAGGCCATCGCGCGCAGATGGGCCATCTGCTCGGCGAGCCGGCCGTCGTCCGTCAGACAGACACCGCCCTCACCGGCGGTGATGATCTTGTTGGCGAAGAGCGAGAAGCAGGCGATGTCCCCGACCGGCCGCACACCGTGCGCCTCGGCCGAGTCCTCCACCACCCGCAGGTTGTACTCATGGGCGAGTTCCATGATCCGGTCCATGTCGCACCGGCGCCCGTAGATGTGCACCGGCAGGATCACCTTGGTCCGCCGGGTGATCTTCTCCTCGATCAGCGAGACATCGATGTTGAGATCGTCCCCGCAGTCCACGAAGACGGGCGTCGCGCCCGTATAGGTCACCGCCCAGGCGCTCGCGATCATCGTGAACTCGGGGACGATCACCTCGTCGCCCGGACCGACCCCGAGCGCCCGCAGCGCCAGGGTGAGCGCCGTCGTCCCCGAGGAGCAGGCGACACCGTGCGCCACCCCGTTGTACCGGGCGAACTCCTCCTCGAAGCGGCGTACATACGGTCCCTGCGACGAGATCCAGCCGTCGCCGACGGCCTCCGTCACATACTCGAGTTCCCGCCCGCCGAGCCAGGGCCTGGAAACCGGATGGGTGAATGACATGGAAGACCCCGATCAGTGGGTGGCGAGTGCCGGCAGGCCGAGCAGCAGATCCGCCGCGGCGCGCCGGCCGCCCGCCGCGCGCAGAAGCTCTCCGAAGTGCTCCGCGCGCTCACGGAACGAGTTCTCGTCCAGCACGCGGGTGAGTTTGTCGAACACGTCGTCCGGATCGACGGTCTCCGGACGGTCGAGGGTGAGGCTCACGCCGAAGTCCTGGCCGCGGACGGCCTGGTCGTCGCAGTCCACCCACAGGGGCCGCACCACCAGCGGCTTGCCGAAGTACAGGCCCTCGTGGTAGCCGTTGCCGCCGGCGTGGGTGAAGAACACCTTGACGTTCGGATGGGCCAGGACGTCGAGCTGTGAGGGAACCCAGCTCTCGATCCGCAGATTGTCCGGCAGGGTCTCCGGCGCGGGCAGCAACTCCTGCTGCTCCTTGGGGAGTTTCCACAGCACGGAGTGGCGTCCCGCCAGCCGCCTGGTGACCTCCACCAGCGCGCCGACCTGCTCCCGCGTCAGCCGGGTGATCGTACCGAACCCCATGTACACCACGGACCTCTGCGCCGACAGCCAGTCGGAGAGGCCGTCGTCGTCGGGAGCCTGCGGCAGCGGCGGCACCATCGTGCCGACCAGCCGCATCTTCTCCGGCATGGGGAAGGGATAGTCCAGCTCCGGCACCGAGTAGCAGAGCACCGCCTCGGCGTGGTCGATCCTGGCCATCATCTGCCGCGCCTCGGGCGCGATCCCCAGCTCGGCGCGGATCCGGTCGTCCTCCGCGACCACCTTCCGCATCGAGGACGTCATGAACATCCCCAGCGTGCGCAGCCGGAAGAGCTGATTGGCCACCCGCTGGGTGAGGCTCATGTCCAGCGGCAGACCCGAGTGCGGCACCGGGAAACCACGCGGTGTGTACGAGGTGGCGAACGGCACATGCGAGGTGAGTACGTTGCTGGGCACGAACGGCACCCCCAGCACGAACGGGATCTTCTTGGTGATGGCCAGTTCATGGCCGAACTGGCACATGCTCTCGATCACCATCAGCGCCGGCTTGATCTCGTCGACCGCCGCCTCCAGCCGCCGGTACTTCGCCACCCGGGACCCGGGCGCGAACGAGTGCCTGATGACCGCGCGGTGCGCCTTGAACCGGGAGCGCTGCGTCACCTCCTGGTATGTCCTGTCGTCCCAGGTGACGGCCGACATCTCGGAGACGACGTCACCGAGTGACGCGAACTCCACGGGAGTTCCCGCTTTGGCCGCCGCGATATCGTCGCGCCCCTTCTCATCGGTGGCGAACCACAGATCCTCCACCCCGCGCCGGGACAATTCCTCCGCCAGCACGAGCAGCGGATTGAGAAGACCGCTTTCGGCATAGCTGACAAACAGGATCGGCCGGCGGATCGAGCCCATGGACAACACCCTTCGGAAGTGGCGGTCCGATGGCTCGGCGCCACATCTACCCACACGGCCGGTCGCCGGGTGGCCGCGCCGCGATCGGGCGGGACAGTTACTTGGTCTCACACCAGGCTCCGGAGAATCCCTAGTCTTCCGCGCGGGGGCCGGGAATTCCTTAGGGAAAAGTACAGCTCCGCCAACCGTACGATCCGGCACGGAGAGGTGTCCGAGGCCCGACTTTCCCTAGGGGTGTGCAACGTCATGACGATCGGAGCCGATATCGGAACCGACGAGGACCCGGTCGTGGTCGTCGGGATGGCATGCCGTTATCCGGGCGGGGTCCGTTCCCCGGAGGAGCTGTGGGAACTGGTCCTGGAGGGCCGGGACGCGATTTCCGCCTTCCCCGCGGACCGCGGCTGGGACCTGGCGGCGCTGGCCGGTGAGGGACCCGGCCGCAGCGTGACCCGCCAGGGCGGATTCCTGCACGGGGCCGCCGACTTCGACGCCGGATTCTTCGGTATGTCACCACGCGAGGCGGTCTCCACCGACCCGCAGCAGCGGCTGGTGCTGGAGGTGTCCTGGGAGGCGGTGGAGCGGGCCGGGATCGATCCGCACGCGCTGCGCGGCAGCCGCACCGGCGTGTTCGTCGGCACCAACGGCCAGGACTACGCCGCCGTCACCCAGCGCTCGGCGGACGATCTGGCGGGCCACGCCATGACCGGTCTCTCACCGAGCGTCGCCTCGGGACGGCTCGCCTACACCCTCGGTCTCGAAGGACCGGCGGTCACCGTCGACACCGCGTCCTCCTCCTCACTGGTGGCCCTGCACTGGGCCGCGCGTTCGCTGCGCGCGGGGGAGTGCGCGATGGCACTGGCGGGCGGAGTGACCGTGATGTCCACCCCGGCCGGCTTCGTCGGCTACTCCCGGCAGGGCGGTCTCGCGCCCGACGGCCGGTGCAAGGCGTTCTCCGACGACGCGGACGGCACCGCCTGGGCCGAGGGCGTCGGCATCGTCGTCCTGGAACGGCTCTCCGACGCCCGGCGCGCGGGGCACGGGATCCTCGCGGTGGTACGCGGCTCCGCCGTCAACCAGGACGGCGCCTCCAACGGACTGACCTCGCCCAGCGGCCCGGCCCAGGAGCGGGTGATCGGCCAGGCGCTGGCCGACGCCGGACTCGCCCCGGCCGATGTCGACGCGGTCGAGGCGCACGGCACCGGTACGAGACTGGGCGACCCCATCGAGGCGCAGGCGCTGCTCGCCGCCTACGGCCGGGACCGTGCCCCCGGGCGACCGCTGCGGCTGGGCTCGCTCAAGTCGAACATCGGGCACGCCCAGGCGGCGGCCGGGGTCGCGGGTGTCATCAAGATGGTGATGGCCCTGCGCCACGGACTGCTGCCGAAGACCCTCCATGCCGGCCGGCGCACCTCGCGGGTGGACTGGTCGGGCGGGGTGGAACTGCTGACCGAAGCGGTCCCGTGGACCGACGACGGCCGTCCACGGCGCGCGGGCGTGTCGTCCTTCGGGATCAGCGGTACCAACGCGCATCTGATCATCGAGCAGGCCCCGGCTCCCGTACCGGCTTCGGGATCGGCTCCCGTACCGGCCTCCGGACCGGCTCCCGTACGGGCTTCCGGATCGGCTCGGGCAACGGCCTCCGTACCGGCTGCCGTACCCGACTCTTGCGCTGCCCCATCCGGTGTGACGCCCGCCGTGGTGCCCTGGCTCGTCTCGGCCAGGACCGAAGCCGCCCTGGACGACCAGCTCGCACGCCTCACGGACTTCGTGGCCGCCCGCCCCGGGCCCGCCCCGCTGGACATCGGCTACTCGCTGGCGACCGGCAGGGCCGCGCTGCGCCATCGGGCGGTGCTGCTCGCGGACCGGCGGGGCGGTGTCACCGGCACGGCCCGCGCGGTCGCCGGAGAAGGCACCACGGCGGTGCTCTTCCCGGGCCAGGGCAGCCAGCGCGTCGGCATGGGACGAGGACTGTACGAGCGGTTCCCGGTCTTCGCGGCCGCGCTGGACACCCTGCTCTGTGAACTGGACCCCCATCTCGACGGTCCGCTCCGCGACATCATGTGGGGTGACGATCCGGAGCCGCTGAACCGTACCCGCTGGACCCAGCCCGCGCTCTTCGCCGTCGAAGTGGCGCTCTACCGTCTGATGGAATCGCTGGGCGTGCGCCCCGCCGTTGTGGGCGGCCACTCCATCGGGGAGATCGCGGCGGCCCATGTGGCGGGCGTCTTCTCGTCCGCCGACGCCTGCCGGCTGGTCGCGGCGCGCGCGAGGCTGATGGAGGCGCTGCCCGCCGGTGGCGCGATGGTCGCCGTACAGGCCGCTGAGGACGAGCTCCCGCCGCTGCTCGCCGGGCGCGAGGACCGGGTCTCCGTCGCCGCCGTCAACGGACCCGAGTCCGTCGTGATCGCCGGGGAGGAGCGCGCGGTCCAGGAGATCGCCGCGCACTTCGCGGCCCGCGAGCGCAGGACGAAGCGGCTGCCGGTGTCGCACGCCTTCCACTCCCCGCTGATGGATCCGATGCTCGGGGAGTTCCGCTCCGTCGTGGAGTCACTGACCTTCCACGAGCCCACCGTGCCGGTGATGTCGAACCTCACCGGGGAACTGGCCACCGGCCGGCCCGGCACCCCCGAGTCCGGCCGTCTGGGCACCGCCGAGTCCGGCCGCCTCGGCACAGCCGAGTACTGGGTACGGCATGTCCGGGGGACCGTCCGGTTCGCGGACGGCGTCCGGGCGCTGCGCGCCGAGAACGTGGACGTCCTGCTGGAACTGGGCCCCGGCGGCGTGCTCTCCGCGATGGCCCAGGACTGCCTGGGCGAGGCCGCCCGGGATCTGACCGTCGTACCGGCCCTGAGGAAGGACCGTACGGAGGAGGCCGCGCTCATCACCTCGCTGGGCCGGCTGCACACGGCCGGTGTGCCGCTCGACTGGCACGCCTTCTTCGCGGGGACCGGCGCCCGCAGGGTCGATCTGCCGACCTACGCCTTCCAGCACGAGCGCTACTGGCCCGCCCCGCCGCCCGACGCGGCGGGCACCCGGGGCGGCGCGGACGCCACCGGACATCCGCTGCTGGGCGGCACGCTCGAACTCGCCGACGGGGACGGCCTGGTGTTCACCGGCACGCTCTCCACCCGTACCCACCCGTGGCTCGCCCAGCACGCCGTCGCCGGACGGATCCCGCTGCCGGGAACGGCCTTCGTGGAGCTGGCGATCCGCGCGGGCGACGAGGCCGGCTGCGACCGGATCCAGGAACTGACCCTCACGGAACCGCTCGTACTGCCCGAGCACGCTCCGGTGCGGGTGCAGGTACGCCTCTCCCGGGCCGACGGGATCGGCTGGCGCACCGTCACGGTCCACTCCAGGCCCGAGGGCGCCGGCCAGGGGCCCTGGACCGAGCACGCGACCGGTGTGCTGACCCCGGGCGGGCACGGCGCCGGGCCCGAGGCGGACGCGGAGCCCGACGCGGAGGCCGAGCCGGAGGCCAAGACGGCCGCGGCGGCCGTCAGGGACCACTGGCCGCCGGAGGGCGCGGAACCGGTGGACCTCGACGACCACTACGAGCGTCTCGCCGACCAAGGCTTCGACTACGGCCCGCCCTTCCAGGGGCTACGGGCCCTGTGGCGGCGCGGCGACGAGCGGTACGCCGAGGCCGTCCTGCCCGCCGAGGTGACCGACGCGGAGGCGTACGGGCTCCATCCCGCCCTGCTGGACGCGGCCCGCCACGCCGCGATGACCGACGGCGCGGGAAGCCTGCCGGTCCGCTGGCGAGGCGTGTCCCTGCGCGCTTCCGGAGCCACCGCACTGCGGATCCGGCTGCTCCCCGGAGACGACGGCGCGATGGCGCTGAGGGCCGACGACTTCTCGGGAGCCCCGGTGCTCGACGTCGAGGAACTGCGCGTACGGCCGCTCTCGCCGGAGGAGACGGCCGCCGTACCGGGGCGCGCCGCACCGGGGCGGAGCCAGGAGTCCCCCGGCCGGTCGCGGACACCGGTGCCCGCCCCGAGGACCGTACGGCCGCCGGCGGCCAGGCCGGACGCCGCCGCACACGGCGGACCACCCACGCTGATCAGGCGGCTGGCGGAGATGCCCGAGGCCGGGCGGGCCCGGTATCTGCTCGAACTCGTACGGACCGAAGCCGCCGCGGTCCTCGGCCACAGCGCCCCCGACGCGGTCGGCGCCCACCATGTCTTCAAGGAGATGGGCTTCGACTCACTGGCCGGGGTCGAACTCCGCGACCGGCTCGGCGCGCTCACCGGCCGGAGCTTCCCCAGCACGCTCGTCTTCAACTTCCCCACACCGGTACGGGTCGCCGACCATCTCGCGGCGGTCCTCACCGCGCCCGCCACCGCCGCGACGGGTTCGGCGGACGACGAACTCACCAGGTTCGAGTCGGTCATCCGATCGGTGCCTGCGGACGGTTCCGAACGCCAGGTGATCGCGGATCGCCTGGAGAAAATCATCTCCGCGCTACGGCGCACCACGCCCTTCACACCCGCGCGTACGGGTGGGCCGGGTGAGGACATCGAGACGGTGTCGGTCGACAGGCTGCTCGACATCATCGATGAAGAGTTCGAAACCACATAGATAAATCGCTGCTTTCGTTCGCGACCCGATGATGACCCGATGATGAGGACGGACCGGTGCCAGAAGACCAGCAGGAAAAAGTCGTCGACTACTTGAGGCGGGTCACCTCGGATCTCCGCCGTGCGCGTCAGCGGATCGGAGAGCTGGAACTCACCAAGAACGAGCCCATCGCCCTGGTGGGAATGGGCTGCCGTCTCCCCGGCGGTGTCCGTTCCCCGGAGGCGCTGTGGGAACTGGTCGAATCCGGTGGCGACGCCATATCGGGATTTCCCGGGGACCGCGGCTGGAATCTGGAGCGGCTCACCGGTGACGGCGAGGGAAGCAGCGCGACCCACGAAGGCGGATTCCTTTACGAGGCGGCGGAATTCGACGCCGGATTCTTCGGGATCTCCCCGCGCGAGGCGCTGGCGATGGACCCCCAGCAGCGCATGCTGCTGGAGGTGGCCTGGGAGGCGCTGGAGCGGGCCGGGATCGCCCCGACCTCACTGCGCGGCAGCCGGGCCGGGGTCTTCGTCGGCGCCTACCACTGGGGACAGCCGTCGGCCGCCTCGGCCGGCGAACTCCAGGGACACGCGCTGACCGGTACCGCCGCGAGTGTGCTGTCGGGACGGCTCGCCTACACCCTCGGTCTCGAAGGCCCGGCCATCACCGTCGACACCGCGTGCTCCTCCTCACTGGTCGCCCTGCATGTGGCGGCCCAGTCGCTGCGCAGCGGAGAGTCCTCACTCGCCCTGGTCGGCGGCGTCACCGTACTGACGGAGCCCTCGGTCTTCGTCGAGTTCAGCAAGCAGGGCGGCCTAGCCCCCGACGGCCGCTGCAAGGCGTTCTCCGACGACGCGGACGGCACGGGCTGGGGGGAGGGCGTCGGCGTACTCGTCGCGGAACGGCTCTCCGACGCCCGGCGCCACGGGCACCGGGTGCTCGCGGTGCTGCGCGGCAGCGCGGTCAACCAGGACGGCGCGTCCAACGGGCTCACCGCGCCCAACGGTCCCTCCCAGGAGCGGGTGGTCCGTCAGGTTCTCGCCACGACCGGGCTGTCGCCGTCGGAGGTGGACGCGGTGGAGGCGCATGGTACGGGGACGAGGCTGGGTGATCCGATCGAGGCGCAGGCGCTGTTGGCGACCTATGGGCAGGGCCGTGATCCGGAGCGTCCGCTGTGGCTGGGTTCGCTCAAGTCGAACATCGGGCACACGCAGGCCGCGGCGGGTGTGGCGGGTGTGATCAAGATGGTGATGGCGCTGCGTCATGGTGTGCTGCCGCGTACGTTGCACGCGGAGGTTCCGTCGTCGCATGTGGACTGGTCGTCGGGTGCGGTGCGGTTGTTGTCGGAGTCGGTGGAGTGGCCGGAGACGGGGCGTCCGCGCCGGTGCGCGGTGTCGTCGTTCGGTATCAGCGGCACCAACGCCCATGCGCTGCTGGAACAGGCCCCGGCCGAGGAGCGCGCCGAGGAGGCGTCCGAGCCGGGCGGCGCGGATCCGGGCGCCGCACCCGGCGTGAGTCCGGGCGTGAGTCCGGGCGTGGCGCTTGCCGCGGTGCCGTGGGTGGTGTCCGGGCGGGGCGAACCGGCGGTACGGGAGCAGGCGCGGGCTCTTGTCACACGGCTGGAGGCGAGCACTCCCGCGCCACGGCCGGCCGATATCGGCTTCTCCCTCGTCACGACCCGGGCGCTCTTCGAGCACCGCGCCGTCATGGTCGGCACGGACCATGAGCAACTCCTGGCGGCGACAGGCGCGTTGGCCGCCGGACACTCCACGACCGAACTGGTCGAGGGTGTCGCGGATGTCGAGGGGAGGACGGTGTTCGTCTTTCCGGGGCAGGGGTCTCAGTGGGCCGGGATGGGTGCTCAACTCCTGGACGAGTCGCCGGTGTTCGCCGGGCGGATCACTGAGTGCGCCGTGGCTCTGGGTGAGTTCGTGGACTGGTCGTTGGTGGATGTGCTGCGGGGTGTGGAGGGTGCTCCGACGCTGGAGCGGGTGGATGTGGTGCAGCCGGTCTCGTTCGCGGTGATGGTGTCGCTGGCGGAGCTGTGGCGTTCGTACGGTGTGGAGCCGGATGCGGTGGTGGGTCATTCGCAGGGTGAGATCGCGGCGGCCGTGGTGTCGGGTGCGCTGTCTTTGGCGGATGGTGCGCGGGTGGTGGCGTTGCGGAGTCAGGCGATCGGGCGTCGGCTGGCGGGGCGTGGCGGGATGATGTCCGTTCCGCTGCCGGTGGTGGAGGTGGAGGGCAGGCTTGAGGCGTGGCCGGGCCGGATCTCCGTCGCGGCTGTCAATGGTCCGCGTTCCGTGGTGGTGTCGGGTGAGCCGGGTGCGCTGGACGAGTTGTTCGCGGAGCTGACGGGTGAGGATGTGCGGGTCCGTCGTATCGCGGTGGACTACGCGTCGCATTCGGCGCAGGTCGAGGATCTGCGCGAGGAACTGCTCGATGTGCTGGGGCCGGTGCGTCCTCGTGCGGCGGAGGTGCCGTTCTTCTCCACGATGGCGGGTGGGTGGCTGGACACGGAGGAGATGGACGCGGAGTACTGGTTCCGCAACCTCCGGCAGCGCGTACTCTTCGCGGACGCCGTCGCCGAACTGCTCGCCACCGAGCATCGCGCGTTCGTGGAGGTCAGCTCGCATCCCGTACTGGCCATGGCCATGCAGGACATGACCGAGGCGTACGGTGAACCCGCCGTCGTCACAGGCACTTTGAGGCGCGACCGGGGCGGTCTGTCGCGGTTCCTGCTCTCCGCCGCCGAGATCTTCGTACGGGGTGTGGAGGCCGACTGGCCCCGTGTGTTCGCCGGCACCGGCGCCCGACAGGTGGACCTGCCCACGTACGCCTTCCAGCACGACCGCTTCTGGCACATCCCCACCGCTCCCGACGAGACCGCCGCGCCCGATCCGCTGGACGCGGAGTTCTGGGCGGCGGTCGAAGAGGAGGACGTCTCCGCGCTGACCTCCGCCCTGGGCACGGACGAGGACTCGGTCGCCGCCGTGCTGCCCGCGCTGTCGTCCTGGCGCAGGTCGCGCCGGGACCGCTCCACCGTCGACTCCTGGCGCTACCGGGTCGTGTGGTCGCCGCTGGGCACCGTGCCGTCGGTGCCGCTGTCGGGCACCTGGCTGGTGGTCTCCACCGAGGGCATCGACGACAGCGAGACCGTCGGAGCCCTGAGCGCCCACGGCGCCGAGGTACGGCGGCTCGTACTGGACGAGCCCTGTGTGGACCGTGCGGTCCTCGCCGGGCGGCTGGCCGGTCTCGACGGGGTCGGTGATCTCGACGGAATCAATGGTATCGACGGGATCGACAGGATCAACGGGATCGACGGGATCGTGTCGGTCCTCGCCGAGGCGGAGGAGCCCGGGGAGCGCTATCCGGGTCTGGCGCTCGGACTGGCGCTGACGGTCTCTCTCGTGCAGGCGCTGGGCGACTCCGGGATCGACGCGCCGCTGTGGTTCCTCACCCGGGGCGCCGTCTCCACCGGGCGCTCCGACGCGCTCACCCGTCCCGCCCAGGCACAGGTGGCGGGCGTGGGCTGGACGACGGCCCTGGAGCATCCCCGGCGCTGGGGCGGTGTGATCGATCTGCCCGCCACTCTCGACCGGCGGGCCGCCGGGCGGCTGGCATCGGTCCTGGCCGGCGCCGCCCGCGAGGAGGACCAGCTCGCCATTCGTGCCTCCGGTGTGTTCATCCGCCGTATCGTCCGCGCGGGATCCGGCGGACAGGTGGCCGGCGGACAAGGATCCGACAGGCACGGGTCCGACAGGCAGGGATCCGACAGGCGGGGATCCGGGGGGCGGGGCCCGTCCCGTACCTGGACACCGCGCGGCACGACACTGATCACCGGCGGCTCAGGAACACTCGCCCCCGATCTCGCGCGCTGGCTGGCGGACCAGGGCGCCGGGCATGTGGTGCTCGCCAGCCGCCGGGGCATGGCCGCCCCGGGCGCGCCCGAACTCGTCGCCGAACTTGCCGGGTCGGGCACCGAGGCCGTCGCGGTCGCCTGCGACATGACGGACCGGGACGCGGTGGCATCGCTGCTGGCGGGGCTCAAGGCCGAAGGACGTACGGTACGCACCGTCATCCACACCGCCGCCGTCATCGAGCTGTACACCCTGGACGAGACGACGATGGAGTCCTTCTCCGACGTCGTGCACGCCAAGGTCGCCGGAGCCCGCCATCTCGACGAACTGCTCGACGACGACCTGGACGACTTCATCCTCTACTCGTCCACCGCCGGGATGTGGGGCAGCGGTCATCACGCGGCCTATGTGGCGGGCAACGCGTATCTCGCCGCGCTCGCCGTCGACCGGCGGGCGCGCGGGCTGCGTGCCACCTCGGTCCACTGGGGCAAGTGGCCCGACGACATCGAACGCGAGCTGGCGGACCCGCACCACATCCGCCGCAGCGGTCTGCGCTATCTGGACCCGAAGGTCGCGCTGAGCGGACTGCGTACGGTCCTGGAGGACGACGAGACCGTCATCGGGCTCACGGACATCGACTGGGACACGTACCACCCCGTCTTCACGGCGGGCCGCCCCACGCGCCTCTTCGACGAGGTGCCGGAGGTCGCACGCCGGCTGGGCGGGGACGAGCCGGAGACAGGGGCGCGGCCGGAGACGAGCGGTCTCACCGCGCGGCTGCGCGAGCTGACCGCCCCCGAGCGGGAACGTCTGGTGCTGACCCTGGTCCGGACGGAGGCGGCGGCCGTCCTCGGCCATGCCTCGGCCGAGGCGTTCCCCGAGCGGCGCGCCTTCCGCGACATCGGCTTCGACTCGGTCACCGCCGTGGACCTGCGCAACCGTATCGTGGCCGCCACCGGTCTCCCGCTGCCGTCGACCATGGTGTTCGACTACCCCAACGCCCTCGCGCTGGCGGGCTTCGTGCGGTCGGCGGCACTGGGCGGCGACGACCGGGCGCCGACGTCCCCCGGCCCTTCCTCGGCAGGTCCTGGCCCCTTCGCGGCAGGTCCCGGTGCCGGAGCCGGTGCCGGGACCGACGACGACCCGATCGCCATCATCGGGATGAGCTGCCGCTACCCAGGCGGCGCGGGCTCGCCCGAGGAGCTGATGCGGCTGGCCCTCGACGGCGCCGATGTGATCTCGGAGTTCCCCGCGGACCGGGGCTGGGACGCGGCGGGGCTCTACGACCCGGACCCCGACCGGCAGGGCAGGACCTACTCCCTCCAGGGCGGATTTCTGCACGAGGCCGCGGAGTTCGACCCCGGCTTCTTCGGGATCTCCCCGCGCGAGGCGGTCGCCATGGATCCGCAGCAGCGGCTGCTGCTGGAGACCTCGTGGGAGGCGTTCGAGCGCGCCGGTATCGAACTGGACGCGCTGCGCGGCAGCGCGGCGGGCACCTTCTTCGGCGCCAGCTACCAGGACTACTCGTCGAGCGTGCGGAACGGTACCGAGGGCTCCGAGGTGCACATGGTCACCGGCACGGCGGCCAGTGTGCTGTCCGGGCGGGTCTCGTATCTCTTCGGCTTCGAGGGGCCCGCCGTCACCGTCGACACCGCGTGCTCGTCCTCGCTCGTCGCGATGCATCTCGCCTGCCAGTCCCTGCGCAGCGGTGAGAGTTCGCTCGCGCTGGCCGGCGGCGCGGCCGTGATGGCGACCCCGCACGCCTTCGTGGGCTTCAGCCGGCAGCGGGCTCTCGCGCTCGACGGCCGCTGCAAGCCGTTCTCCGAGGCCGCCGACGGTATGACCCTGGCCGAGGGCGTCGGTGTAGTCCTGCTGGAGCGGCTCTCGGACGCCCGGCGCAACGGACACCGTGTCCTCGCCGTCGTACGGGGCTCGGCGATCAACCAGGACGGCGCGTCCAACGGACTCACCGCCCCCAACGGCCCTTCCCAGCAGCGGGTGATCCGCCAGGCCCTCGCCAATGCCGGTCTGTCGCCGTCCGAGGTGGACGTGGTGGAGGCGCACGGTACGGGGACGAGGCTGGGTGATCCGATCGAGGCGCAGGCGCTGCTGGCGACCTATGGGCAGGGCCGTGATCCGGAGCGTCCGCTGTGGCTCGGGTCGGTCAAGTCGAACATCGGGCACACGCAGGCCGCGGCGGGCGTCGCCGGTGTGATCAAGATGGTGATGGCCATGCGCGAGGGAGTACTCCCCGGAACGCTCCACACGGACATCCCCTCGTCCCATGTCGACTGGAGCGCGGGCGCGGTGGAGCTGCTGCGCGAGCGGACCGAGTGGCCGGCCGCGGACCGTCCCCGGCGCGCCGGGGTGTCGTCCTTCGGGATCAGCGGCACCAACGCGCATCTGATCCTGGAACAGGCCCCCGAAACCGAGACCGAGACCGAGACCGGGACCGACGCAGAGGCCGCTGGTGCAGATGTGGCCGCGGGTGCGGGTGCGGAACGTACGGAGGAGTACGCGGACCAGCCGGGACACGTGCGGCAGCCCGCGTGGAAGCCGGACGGCGAGACCGGCCAGGACACCGGAACCGGGCGGGCGCCCGTGGTGCCCTGGCTGATCTCCGCGAAGTCCGAGGCGGCGCTGCGCGAGCAGGCGGCCCGGCTCCTCGCCCGCGTCGAGGCGGACCCCGCCCTGTCGCCCGCGCGCGTCGGGTGGTCCCTCGCGACCACGCGGTCCACCTTCGACCACCGCGCGGTGGTCCTCGGCGCGAGCCGGGCCGGTCTCCTGCGCTCCCTCGACGCCGTCGTCACGGCCGGCAGCGCGCCCGGTGTGGTGCGCGGCACCGTCGGCGAGGGTTCGACGGGCCCCGTGTTCGTCTTCCCGGGCCAGGGCTCCCAGTGGTGGGGGATGGGCCGTGAACTGCTCGCGGGTTCCGAGGTGTTCCGCGAGACCGTGGACGCCTGCGCCGCCGCTCTCGCCCCGTACATCGACTGGTCGCTGCACGACGTGCTGGGCGGCGAGGGAGATCCCGCGCTGCTCGAACGGGTCGATGTGGTCCAGCCCGCGCTGTTCTCGATGATGGTCGCGCTCTCCGCGCTCTGGCGCTCGTACGGTGTCGAGCCCGCGGCGGTCGTCGGTCACTCGCAGGGCGAGATCGCCGCCGCCCATGTGGCGGGGGCCCTGACCCTGGAGGACGCCGCCGCCGTCGTCGCCCTGCGCAGCCAGGCCCTGCCCCGGCTGTCCGGCCTCGGCGGCATGATGTCGGTGGCCGCGCCCGTCGGGCGGGTGACCGGCCTGCTGGAGCCCTGGGGCGCACAGCTCTCCGTCGCCGCCGTCAACGGGCCGTCCTCCGTCATCGTCTCCGGAGACGCGACGGCGCTCGACGAACTGCTCGCCCTCTGCGGGGAACAGAACGTACGGGCCCGTAAGGTCTCGGTCGACTACGCCTCGCACGGCGCGCACGTGGAGGCCGTACGTGACGAACTGGCCCGGGTGCTCGCTCCGGTCACGTCCGCGGTCCCGGGGGTGCCGTTCTACTCGACGGTGACCGGCGGCCGGGTGGAGGACGCCGTGTTCGACGGCGGCTACTGGTACACCAACCTCCGGCAGACCGTACGGATGGAGGAGGCGACCCGGGCTCTGCTGGCCGACGGACACCGTGTCTTCATCGAGGTCAGCCCGCATCCCGTGCTGGCCGCGGCCATCCAGGAGACCCAGGAGGCCTACGGAACCCACGGGGTTCACGGGATTCACGCGATTCATGGGACCGAGGAGGGCCAGGAAACCCAGGAGGGCCACGGGGCCGAGGTGTCGGCCGTCGCGGCCGTCGCGGGCTCCGCGGTGGTGCTCGGGTCGCTGCGCAGGGACGAGGGCGACACCCGGCGCTTCCTGGCCTCCCTCGCCGAGGCCCATGTGCACGGCGCCCGGGTCGAGTGGCGCACGGCGTTTCCGGAGGGCGCGTTTCCCGAGGACGTTCGCGAACCGGTCGAACTGCCCACGTACGCATTCCAGCGCCGGCGGTACTGGCCCGAGCAGCGGCCCGCGGGGACCCTCGGGTCTGCCGGGAGCGCCGGGAGCGAGGCGGACGCCGCGTTCTGGCAGCTCGTCGAGAGCCAGGACCTGGAGTCCCTCGCCGGTGAACTGGGCGTCGCCGCCAACGGTGAACTGTCCTCGCTGGGCGCGGTCCTGCCCACACTCTCCGCGTGGCGTGCCAAGTCGCGCGAGCGCTCCACCGTCAACGAATGGCGCTACCGCGTCGACTGGACCCGGCTGAGCGACCCCGGCGGCGTCACCGGTTCCGGCTCCGCCACCGGTCCTGGCTCCGCCACCCATCGGGACGGCCGTCCCGCCACCCGCCCGGTCGGCCGCTGGCTCGCGGTGGTCGCCGCGGGCGGGACCGACGACCCCTGGGTCTCCGGCGCGCTCGCCGCGCTGGGCCCGGACACGGTCCGCTTCGAGGCCGACGCGGGCGCGGACCGTACCGCCTGGGCCAAGCGGCTGGCCGAACTGACCGCCGACGGAACGGAGTTCGCCGGCGTACTGTCCCTGCTGGCCCCGGTCGAGGAACGGCACCCGGACTTCGCCTCCGTGCCCGGCGGACTGGCACTCACCCTCACCCTCGTCCAGGCGCTCGGCGACGCCGGGCTGCGCGCCCCGCTGTGGTGCGCCACCCGAGGCGCCGTCTCGGTGGGACGCGACGACCGGCTCTCCCATCCCGTGCAGGGCGCCCTGTGGGGTCTCGGCCGGGTCGTGGCGCTGGAGCACCCGGACCGCTGGGGCGGTCTTGTCGACCTGCCCGACACGCTCGACGCACGGGCCGGCGCCCGGCTGACAGCCGTACTCGCCGGGCTCTACGGACCGGACGGCACGGGCGGCGCAGGCGGACCGGACGGCGCGGGCGGCGCGGGCGGTCTGGGCGGACCCGGCGGCGAGGACCAGATCGCCATCCGGCCCTCCGGTGTCTTCGGCCGCCGTATGGTGCACGCCGCGCCCACGACCGGTACCCCCGAGCGCCACTGGCGGAGCCGGGGTACGGCACTGATCACCGGGGGCACCGGCGGTATCGGCGGCCGGATCGCCCGGTGGCTGGTCGAACGCGGCGCCGCCCATGTGGTGCTGACCAGCCGGCGCGGCGAGGACGCGCCCGGCGCGCCCGGACTCCGCGCCGAACTGGAGGAGCTGGGCGCCCGGGTCACCGTCGCCGCCTGCGACGCCGCCGACCGTGACGCGCTCGCCGCCGTCCTCGCGGCCATCCCCGACGACGCGCCGCTGACCTCGGTGTTCCACGCCGCCGGGGTGGCGGACGGCGACGACCCGGTCGAGTCGCTGACGCTGGCACGGCTCGACGCGCTGATGCGCGCCAAACTGACCGCCGCCCTCCATCTGCACGAACTGACCCGCGACATCGAACTCGACGCCTTCGTGCTGTTCTCGTCGGGAGCGGCGGTCTGGGGCAGCGGCGGCCAGCCCGGTTACGCGGCGGCCAACGCGTTCCTCGACGCACTGGCCGGGCACCGCAGGGCCGAGGGGCTCACCGCCTCGTCGGTCGCCTGGGGCACCTGGGCCGAGGTCGGCATGGCCACCGTCGACGAGGTCCACGAACGGCTGCGGCGCCAGGGCGTCATGCCCATGGAACCGGCCCCGGCGATCGCCGCGCTCCAGCGGATGCTGGAGGACGACGACACGGAGCTCACCGTCACCCGGATGGACTGGGAGCGGTTCACCCCCGGCTTCACCGCGGCCCGGCGCAGCCCGCTGCTCTCCGGGATCCCGGAGGCGGGCCGCGCGCTGGCCGCCGACAGCGCCGTACCCACCGGCGACGGGGCCACGGCCACCCCGGCCGCCCCGCTGCTCAGGCAGCGGCTCGACGCGCTGCCGACCGCGGAGCGCGCTCGCGCGCTGCTGGAAGCGGTACGGGCCGACGCGGCGTCGACGCTCGGCCATGACACGGCCGGGGCCATTCCCGCGACGCGGGCCTTCCGCGACGTCGGATTCGACTCCGTGACCGCCGTCGAACTGCGCAACCGGCTACGGGCGGCTCTCGGCCTGCCCCTGCCCGCCGCCCTGGTCTTCGACCACCCCACCCCGGCGGCCCTCGCCCGGCATCTCGGCTCACTGCTGTTCCCAGCCGCTCCCGAACGGGACGGCACGAACGGCGGGAGCCGGGCGAACGGCGGGGACGGTACGAACGGCGTGGACGGTACGAACGGCGGGGAACGGCCGGACGATCCGGACGCGCGGATCCGTCACGCCCTCGCCTCCGTTCCCATCAGCCGGCTCCGTAAAGCGGGACTCCTGGACATGGTGCTCCGGCTCGCCACCGACGACGCCACCGAGGCCTCCGCCCCGGCCGTGCCCGGCACGGACGGCTCGCTCGACGACATGGACGCCGAAAGCCTGCTGCGGCTCGCCACCGAGATCTAGTGCTCCCGGCAGGAGTGCCGTCCCGGCAACGGGCTCCGGCGCCCTCCCGGCGACGAGATCCCGTGCCCTCCCGGCGACGCGAACCGAAAGAGATCTGGAGAGATCGATGAGCACGTCCCCCAACAAGTACGTCGAGGCGCTGCGCTCGTCCCTGAAGGAGATCGAGCGGCTCCGCCGGCAGAACCAGCGGCTGGTGGAGGCCGCCGAGGAACCCATCGCCGTCGTCGGGATCGGCTGCCGCTACCCCGGCGGGGTCACCTCCCCCGAGGAGCTGTGGGCGGTGGTCACCGAGGGCCGCGACGTCATGGCGGGCTTCCCCGCCGACCGGGGCTGGGACCTGGAGCGCCTCGCCGGGGACGGCCCCGGCCGCAGCCTCGCCCAGGAGGGCGGATTCCTCTACGACATGGCGGACTTCGACCCCGGGTTCTTCGGTATCTCGCCCCGTGAGGCCGTCGCCATGGACCCCCAGCAGCGGCTGCTGCTGGAGGTGGCCTGGGAGGCGCTGGAGCGGGCCGGGATCGACCCGGCCACGCTGCGCGGCAGCCGGGCGGGCGTGTTCGTCGGTACGGCGGGACAGGACTACGGCACGGTCATCAAGGCGTCCGGCGAGGACACCGAGCTGTACGCGATGACCGGGCACGCCGCCAGCGTCATCTCGGGCCGGCTCTCCTACACGCTGGGCGCCGAGGGACCCGCCGTCACGGTCGACACGGCCTGTTCCTCCTCGCTGGTGGCACTGCACTGGGCGGCGCAGGCGCTGCGCAACGGCGAGTGCACCATGGCGCTGGCGGGCGGCGCGTCCGTGATGGCCACACCGGGCCCCTTCGTCTCCTTCACCGCACAGGGCGGGATGGCCGCCGACGGCCGGTGCAAGTCCTTCTCCGGCGACGCCGACGGCACCGGCTGGGGCGAGGGCGCCGCGGTCCTCGTACTGGAGCGGCTCTCCGACGCCCGGCGAGCCGGTCACCCGGTGCTGGCCGTGCTGCGCGGCAGCGCGGTCAACCAGGACGGCGCGTCCAACGGGCTGTCCGCCCCCCACGGCCCCTCCCAGCGGCGGGTCATCCGGGCCGCCCTGGAGAACGCCCGGCTGACGCCCGGCGATGTGGACATCGTCGAGGCGCATGGTACCGGTACGACGCTCGGTGACCCGATCGAGGCACAGGCGCTGCTGGCCACCTACGGCCAGGACCGCGACCCCGGGCGCCCGCTGCGGCTCGGATCGGTCAAGTCCAACATCGGGCACACCCAGGCGGCCTCGGGCGCCGCCGGCGTGATCAAGATGATCATGGCGATGCGGCACGGGCTGATGCCGCGCACCCTGCACGCGGCCGAACCGTCCGGCGATGTGGACTGGACGGCCGGCTCCGTGGAACTGCTGAGCGAGCACATCGCATGGCCCCGGACGGACCGGGCCCGGCGCGGCGCCGTCTCCTCCTTCGGCGTCAGCGGAACCAACGCGCATGTGATCCTGGAAGAGGCGCCGGAGGAGACGCCGGAGGAGACGCCCGTACCGGAGCGGCTGTCCGTCGGGGACGAAGCGGGGAGCGCGTCCGCAGGCGTGACCGCCGGCGTGACCGGGACCGGGACTGGGACCGGGGACGTGACGGGCACCGGTGCCGTGACGGGGACCGGGGATCAGGAGGGGAGCGCCGTCGCGGAGGCCTCCGTGGCGCCGGGCGTCGTTCCCTGGGCCATCGCGGGCCGCACAGCCGCGGCCCTGGAGGCCCAGCGCGCACGGCTGTTGTCCTTCGTCGAGCGCTCTCCCGGGATACGGCCCGTGGACGTGGGCTACTCCCTGGCCGCCGGACGCACGGTGTTCGAGCACCGGGCGGTGCTGTTCGCGACCGGTACCGACGACGCGGGCTCCGGTACCCACGACGCGGGCTCCGGGAGCGCCGGCGCCATCGGGGTCACCGAGGCGGCCGGAGGCGTCGCCGACGAGGGCCCGCTCGCCGTGCTGTTCTCCGGCCAGGGCTCCCAGCGGCTCGGTATGGGCCGTGAACTCCACGCCCGTTTCCCGGTGTTCGCCGAGGCCTTCGACGCCGTGGCCGCCGAACTCGACACCCACTTCGGCGCGGACCCCGACCGCCCCGCGCTGCGCGAGATCGTCTGGGGATCCGACGCCGGGCGGCTCGACGAGACCCGGTGGACCCAGCCCGCCCTCTTCGCGATCGAGGTGGCGCTGTTCCGCCTCGTCACCTCGCTCGGCATCACCCCGGACTACGTCGGCGGCCACTCCATCGGTGAGATCGCCGCGGCCCACGCGGCGGACGTCCTCACACTGGAGGACGCCTGCCGACTGGTGGCCGCGCGCGCCTCACTGATGCAGGCCCTGCCACCCGGCGGCGCCATGGTCGCCGTACGGGCCACCGAGGACGAGATCACCCCGCTGCTCACCGGACAGGTGTCGATCGCGGCCGTCAACGGACCGCGGTCCGTGGTGATCGCGGGTGACGAAGGCGCCGTACTGGACATCGCCGCGCGTCTGGAGGCACAGGGCCGCCGGACGAAGCGGCTGCGCGTCTCGCACGCCTTCCACTCACCGCTGATGCGGCCGATGCTGGCGGACTTCCGTGCCGTGGCGGAGAGCCTGACGTACCGGGAGCCGCGCATCCCGGTCGTCTCGAATCTGACCGGCGGGATCGCCGACGTGGCCGAGCTGTGCTCGGCCGACTACTGGGTACGGCATGTCGGGGAGACCGTACGGTTCGCCGACGGCATCCGCACCCTCACCGGACGGGGTGTCACCACCCTGCTGGAACTGGGCCCCGACGGTGTGCTCTCCGCCATGGCTCAGGACTCGCTGGCGGACGGGGCGGTGATCGTGCCGCTGCTGCGCGAGGACCGTTCCGAGGAAGTGGCCGTGGTCACCGCGCTCGCCCAGGCGCATGTCCGCGGCGCCACCGTACGGTGGGCCGGACTGTACGACGGTTCCGGCGCACGGCGCGTGGACCTGCCGACCTATCCGTTCCAGAAGCAGCGCTACTGGCCCTCCGGCAGCCGTGACGGGGCGGGGGACATCCGCGCCGCCGGGCTCGGCCCGGCCGGACACCCGCTGCTGGGCGTGGCCGTCGAACTGGCCGACGGCGAAGGCGTCCTGTTCACCAGCAGGCTGTCGGTGCGGTCGCATCCCTGGCTCGCCGACCACGGGGTGCGGGGCCGCGCCCTGCTGCCCGGGACCGCCTTTGTCGAGCTGGCCATCCGGGCCGGTGACGAGGTCGACTGCGACCGTGTCGAGGAGCTCACGCTCGCCGCGCCGCTGGCACTGCCCGAGCACGGCGCCGTACGGCTCCAGGTCCGGGTCGGCGCCGCCGACGCGGCGGGGCGCCGCCCGCTGGGCGTCTACTCACGCGCCGAGGACGCGTCCGGCGTTCCCTGGACCCAGCATGCCACCGGCTTTGTCGCACCAGGCGACAGCGCCGACGCTGGCGCCAGTGCCGCGGGCGCCGGCTTCGACGCCACCGTGTGGCCACCGGCCGACGCCGAACCCGTCGATCTCGACGGCTGCTACGAACGGCTCGCCGGACTCGGCTTCGACTACGGTCCGGTGTTCCAGGGGCTGCGGGCGGTCTGGCGGCGCGGCGACGAGGTGTACGCCGAGGTGACCCTCCCGGACGGTTCCGGAACCGGCACGAGCACGGGCACCGACGCGGGATCCGCCGACGGAACGGGCTCCGGAACCGGCTCCGGCACCGACGCGAGCGCCTTCGGTCTGCACCCGGCGCTGCTCGACGCCGCTCAGCACGCGGCGGCCTACACCGACCTCGGCGCCATCAGCCGGGGCGGATTGCCCTTCGCCTGGGAAGGTGTGTCGCTGACCGCCTCCGGCGCCTCGGCGGTCCGCGCCCGGATCGCCCCCGCCGGTGAGGACACGGTCTCCATCGCCGTGTACGACATGGCGGGCGGCCCGGTCCTCACCGTCGACTCGCTGGTCTCGCGCCCGGTGCCCGCCGAGCGGCCCGACGACGCCGGCTCCGTGCCCCGGGACTCCCTGTTCCGTGTGGAGTGGACCGAGCTCAAGGGCGCGGCCGGGGCAACGGCCCGGACCACGGGCGGGGCCGGGGCCCGCGCGGTGGCCGTGGCCGTGGTGGGGACGGACACCTTCGGAGTGACGGCCGCGCTGCGCGCCGCCGGTACCGCCGTCGCCGTCCACCCCGACCTGGTATCGCTCGCGGCGGCGGACGACACCCCGGTGCCCGACGTGGTGTTGCTCGCCGTGGGCGGTGAGCGGGACGGCGCGGTCGTGGAGGCGACGCACACCCTCGGCGCCCAGGTCCTCGCACATGTACAGCGGTGGCTGGCGGAGGACCGGTTCGCCGACGCCCGTCTGGTGTTCGTGACGCGCGGCGCGCTGGAAGGCGACGACCTCGCCGCCGCCTCGGCCCATGGCCTCGTACGGACGGCACGCACCGAGAACCCGGGACGCTTCGGCCTCCTGGACCTGGACCCCGGCACGGCCTCACTCCCCCCGGAGGCCGTGCCGGCCACCCTCGACGAGCCGGACCTCGCGGTACGCGGCGGCCGACTGCTCGCCGCCCGGCTGGCACGCGTACCCGCTCCCGCTCCCGCTCCCGTTCCTGTGCCCGCGCCCGTGCCCGCTCCCGTTCCCGCCTCTGTCGTTGGGTCCGAGGAGCCGGCCGCGTGGCACGCCGACGGTACGGTGCTGATCACCGGCGGCACGGGCGGACTGGGCGGCGTACTCGCCCGGCACCTGGTGACCCGACGGGGTGTACGGCATCTGCTGTTGGCGAGTCGACGGGGTGCCGAGGCGCCCGGCGCGGCGGAGCTGGCCGGTGAACTCACCTCGCACGGCGCCGAGGTCACCGTCGCGGCCTGTGACATCGCCGATCGGTCCGCGCTGTCCGAGCTGTTGGCGTCGGTGCCGGCCGGGCATCCGCTGACCGCCGTCATCCACACCGCGGGCGTGGTCGACGACGGCGTGATCGGATCGCTCACGCCGGAGCGGCTGAGCGGGGTGCTCCGGCCCAAGGTCGACGCCGCCTGGCATCTGCACGAGCTGACCCGCGAGCTGGACCTCGCCGCCTTCGTGCTGTTCTCCTCCGTCGCCGCCACCCTCGGCAGCCCGGGACAGGCCAACTACGCGGCGGGCAACGCCTTCCTCGACGCTCTGGCCGAGCACCGGCGGACAGCGGGTCTGCCCGGACTCGCCCTCGCTTGGGGCCCGTGGACGCGGAGCGTCGGTATGACCGGGACGCTCACGGAGATCGACGTCGAGCGCATCGCGCGCTCCGGTATGCCACCGCTCTCCGTCGGCCAGGGTGTGGCGCTGTTCGACGCCGCCCTCGCCACCGGAGCGGCCACGGTGGCGCCCGTACGGCTCGATCTGCCGGCGCTGCGGACCCGGGGCGACATCCCGCCGCTGCTGCGCGGTCTGATCCGAGCACGTGCGCGGCGCGCCGCCGCCCAGGTCTCCGGCACCGCCGGAAGTCTCGCTCGGCGACTCGCCGGACTGAACGGCGCCGAGCGCCGAGAGATCCTGCTCGATCTCGTACGCGGCCAGGTCGCCCGGGTACTGGGCCACGCCGACGCGGCGGAGGTCGAGGCCGGCCGTCAGTTCCAGGACCTCGGCTTCGACTCGCTGACGGCGGTGGAACTGCGCAACGGCCTCAACACCGAGACCGGGCTGCGGCTCCCCGCCACCATGGTCTTCGACTACCCCACCCCGAGCGCGCTCGCCGACCATATGCGCGACGAACTCCTCGGCGAGACGGCCGACTCCACGGCCGGCGCACCGGCGGTGCCGGACCGGGCCCTGCCCCCCGTGGCCGACGACCCCATCGCGATCGTCGGTATGGCCTGCCGCTACCCGGGCGGAGTGACGTCGCCGGAGGATCTGTGGCGGCTCGTCCTGGAGGGCGGGGACGCCGTCTCCGCCTTTCCGGTCAACCGGGGCTGGGACATCGACGGACTGTACGACGCGGATCCGGACCGCCCCGGCAGGACCCATGTCCGCGACGGCGGATTCCTGCACACGGCTGGGGAGTTCGACCCCGGCTTCTTCGGTATGTCACCGCGTGAGGCGATGGCGACGGACTCGCAGCAGCGGCTGCTGCTGGAGACCTCCTGGGAAGCGATCGAGCGCGCCGGGATCGATCCGCACTCACTGCGCGACAGCCGGACCGGTGTCTTCGCCGGTGTGATGTACAACGACTACGGTCCCCTGCTCACGGGCGAGGAGTACGAGGCCTTCCGTGGCAACGGCAGCGCTCCGAGCGTGGCCTCCGGCCGGGTCTCCTACACCCTGGGTCTCGAAGGCCCGGCCGTCACGGTGGACACGGCCTGCTCCTCCTCCCTGGTCGGGATGCACCTCGCCGCGCAGGCGCTGCGCGGCGGTGAGTGCTCGCTGGCGCTGGCCGGCGGTGTGACGGTCATGTCCACCCCCAGCACCTTTGTGGAGTTCTCCCGCCAGCGAGGTCTCGCCCCCGACGGGCGGTCCAAGGCGTTCTCGGACTCGGCCGACGGTGTCGGCTGGTCGGAGGGTGTGGGTGTCCTTGTGCTGGAGCGGTTGTCGGACGCCCGGCGCAACGGGCACCAGGTGCTCGCGCTGCTGCGTGGGTCGGCGGTGAATCAGGATGGTGCGTCGAATGGTCTGACGGCGCCGAATGGTCCGTCGCAGCAGCGGGTGATTCGTCAGGCGTTGGCGAGTGGTGGGTTGTCGGCGGGTGATGTGGATGTGGTGGAGGCGCATGGTACGGGTACGACGCTGGGTGATCCGATCGAGGCGCAGGCGCTGCTGGCGACGTACGGGCGTGAGCGTGATCCGGAGCGTCCGCTGCTGCTGGGGTCGGTGAAGTCGAACATCGGTCATACGCAGGCCGCTGCCGGTGTGGCGGGTGTGATCAAGATGGTGATGGCGATGCGGCACGGGGTACTTCCTCGGACACTGCATGTGACCGAGCCGTCGTCGCATGTGGACTGGTCGGCGGGTGCGGTGGAGCTGCTTACCGAGCAGACCGCGTGGCCCGAGACAGGACGTGTGCGGCGCGCGGGCGTCTCGTCGTTCGGTATCAGTGGTACGAACGCGCACATCATTTTGGAGCAGCCGCCCACGGTCATCCAGGGAACGGTGCTCGGCAGCGCGGAGGCGGCAGGGCCGGGTGTGGTGCCGTGGGTACTCTCCGGCAGGACGCCCGAGGCGCTGCGGGACCAGGCGGGCCGACTGCTGTCATTGATCGAGACCCGGCCCGAACTGCGGCCGGTGGACATCGGGTTCTCGCTGGCCACGGGGCGTTCGGTGTTCGACCACCGCGCGGTGGTCCTGGCAGGCGAGTCCGCAGACCCGGTACGCGCGCTGACCGCGCTGGCGGCCGGTGAACCGGACACCTCGGCGGTCTCGGGCCCGGCCATCGGCGGAAGGCGCGCGTTCCTTTTCTCGGGGCAGGGTTCGCAGCGGCTGGGTATGGGGCGGGAGTTGTACGGGCGGTTCCCGGTGTTCGCGGAGGCGTTGGATTCCGTACTGGCGCTGCTGGACGCCGAGTTGGGCCGTTCGTTGCGGGAGGTGATCTGGGGTGAGGACGCCGACGCGCTGAACCAGACGGGGTGTGCGCAGCCGGCGTTGTTCGCGGTGGAAGTGGCGTTGTTCCGGTTGGTGGAGTCGTGGGGTGTGCGGCCTGATTTTGTGGCGGGGCATTCGATCGGTGAGGTCGCGGCGGCTCATGTGGCGGGGGTGTTCTCCCTGGAGGATGCCTGTCGTCTGGTGGTGGCGCGTGGGTCGTTGATGCAGGCGTTGCCGATGGGTGGTGCGATGGTCGCGGTGCGGGCGATGGAGGACGAGGTCACTCCCTACCTTTCGGGCGATGTCTCGATCGCCGCCGTCAACGGTCCGTCCTCGGTGGTGATCTCCGGCGCGGAGGAGGCCGTGGCGGATGTCGTGGCCCGATTGAAGGAGCAGGGTCGCAAGACGAGTCGGTTGCGGGTTTCGCATGCGTTCCATTCGCCGTTGATGGATCCGATGCTGGACGGGTTCCGCGCGGTCGTGGAGGGGCTGACGTTCGCGGAGCCGTCATTGCCGGTGGTGTCCACTCTGACCGGCGCTCTCGCGTCGGCCGATGAGCTGTGCTCGGCCGACTACTGGGTACGGCATGTCCGCGAGGCGGTTCGCTTCGCGGATGGTGTGCGGACGCTGGGTGAGCAGGGCGTTCGTACATTCGTGGAGCTGGGGCCGGACGGTGTGCTTGCCGCGCTGGCTCAGGAGTCGGTGGCCGAGGGCGCCGTGACCGTACCGGTGCTCCGCAAGGACCGGCCCGAGGAGATCTCGGCCGTCACGGCACTCGCTCACCTGCATGTGGGGGGCGCCCTCGTGGAGTGGCCGGCGTTCTTCGCCGGAGCCGATGTCCGGTCGGTGGATCTTCCGACGTACGCCTTCCAGCACCAGTGGTTCTGGCCGACGGCCTCGTCGGCCGGCCCACGTGATGTACGGGCCGCCGGTCTGGGTTCGGCGGGGCATCCCTTGCTGGGCGCGGCGGTTGAACTGGCCGAGGGTGAAGGGGCGTTGTTCACGGCCAGGCTTTCGGTGCAGTCGCATTCCTGGCTTGCTGATCATGTGGTGATGGGTCGGGTTCTGTTGCCGGGGACGGCGTTGTTGGAGCTGGCGTTCCGTGCGGGTGATGAGGTCGGCTGTGATCGGGTTGAGGAGTTGACGCTGGCGTCGCCGCTCACGCTGCCTGAGCAGGGTGCGGTCCAGGTCCAGGTACGGGTCGGTGTCGCCGATGACAGCGGTCGTCGTCCGGTCGCCGTGCACTCCCGTCCTGACACGGCTGACGAGCGGTCGTGGACACAGCACGCGACAGGTGTGCTGTCCGTTGGAGCTCAGCAGCCGGTCACCGGATTCGACGCCGCACAGTGGCCGCCGACGAACGCCGAGAAGCTGGATGCGGAGGGGTGCTACGAGCGGTTCGAGGAGCTCGGCTTCACCTATGGCCCGGTGTTCCAGGGCCTGCGGGCCGCCTGGCGCCGTGACGGGGAGATCTTCGCCGAGGTGAGCCTGCCCGAGGGCACCGACGCGGATGCCTTCGGTCTGCACCCCGCGTTGCTCGACTCGGCCCTGCACGCCTCTCTTCTCGCCGGTGCCGGCCAGGACGGCTCCGGCGGCGGTCTGCCCTTCTCGTGGGAGGGCGTGTCACTGCACGCCACGGGCGCCAGGGCACTGCGCGTACGGATCGCCCCGGTCGAGGGGAGGGACGCGGTGTCGATCGCGGTCGCCGACACCACGGGCGCGCCCGTGGCCTCGGTCGACTCGCTGCTCGTACGGGCCGTGTCGAGCGAACAGTTGAGCGGCACCGACGGCACGGCCGGAGTGGCCCGGGACGCGCTGTTCGCGCTGGAGTGGGTACCCGTACCCGCCGCCTCCCTACCCGCCGCCTCCGTATCCGGTGTCTCCACGCCCGGGGCGGACAGGCTCGCGCTGGTCGGACCGGATGTGTTCGCGCTGGCCGAGCAGCTGACCGGTACAGGCGTCGAGGTCGAGGCTCATGCCGATCTCGCGTCGCTGGCGACGGGGGAGTCCCCGGTACCGGACACCGTACTGGTCGGCGTCCATGACACGAACGGCGCCGGGGCCGGCGCTGGGACCGGCACCGGCACCAGGACCGGGATCGGGATCGGGATCGGGATCGGGGCCGCGGAGTCGGCGCACGCGCTGACCGCCGCTGCCCTGGCCCTGGTGCAGGAGTGGCTGGCTGAGGAGAGGTTCACCGGCTCCCGGCTGGTGTTCGTGACACGCGGCGCGATGGCGGCCGGGGACGAGGAGGTCACCGATGTGGCCGCCGCCTCGGTCTGGGGGCTGGTGCGCTCGGCCCAGACGGAGAATCCGGGCTGCTTCGGCCTGCTGGATCTCAGCCCCGGGAGCGATGACGGCCTTGCCCAGCTCACGGCCCAACTCGCGGCCCGGCTCACGCGGTCCGCCGGTGCGGATGAGCCGCAGCTGGCCGTCCGTGACGGAGCACTCCTTGCCGGGCGGCTCGCGCGGCTGGAGCCGGACATGGCCTTGGTCGCGCCCGGGGGTGTGCCCTGGCGGCTGGACAGCCGGGCGAAGGGAAGTCTGGACGGTCTGACGACGGCACCGTTCCCGGAGGCACTGGAGCCGCTGACGGGATGCGAGGTGCGGATCGAGGTCCGGGCGGCCGGGGTGAACTTCCGTGATGTCCTCAAGGCGCTGGACATGTATCCCGGCGACGCCGGGCGTATGGGCCGCGAGGCCTCGGGCGTGGTGGTCGAGGTCGGGCCGGAGGTGACCGGACTGCGGCCGGGCGACCGGGTCACGGGCCTGGTGTCCGGCGGTTTCGGCTCGCTGGTGGTGGGCGACGCACGGCTGCTCACTGCGCTGCCCGGGGAGTGGTCGTGGGAGACGGCGGCTTCGGTGCCGTTGGTGTTTCTGACGGCGTATCACGCGTTGGTGGGGCTGGCGGGTGTGGGTCGTGGTGAGCGGGTGCTGGTGCATGCGGGTGCGGGTGGTGTGGGTATGGCGGCGGTTCAGATCGCGCGTCATCTGGGTGCGGAGGTCTTCGCGACGGCGAGTGAGGGCAAGTGGGATGTGCTGCGTCGCCTCGGTGTGGCCGATGACCATATCGCCTCCTCCCGGACGACGGACTTCGAGGCCGCGTTCGCCCGGGTCACCGGTGGTGAGGGGGTCGATGTCGTACTGAACTCGCTGGCGGGTGAGTTCGTCGACGCGTCTCTGCGGTTGCTGGGTCCGGGTGGCCGGTTCCTGGAGATGGGCAAGACCGATATCCGTGATGCCGGGGGTCTTCCCGAGGGGGTTGACTATCAGGCGTTCGACCTCGGCTGGGTGGACCCGGAGGACATCCAGCGGATGCTGACTTCCCTCATGGAACTGTTCGGTCAGGGTGTGTTGGAGCCGTTGCCGGTTCGTTCGTGGGATGTGCGTCGGGCGCGGGACGCGTTTCGTTTTATGAGTCTGGCCCGGCATGTGGGCAAGATCGTGCTGACGATGCCGCGGGTGTGGGATCCCGAGGGCACGGTGCTGGTCACCGGTGGTACGGGTGGTCTGGGTGGTGTGCTGGCCCGTCATCTGGTCGGTGTGCGTGGTGTGCGGCATCTGCTGCTGACGAGTCGGCGCGGTCTGGAGGCTCCGGGCGCTGTCGAGCTGGCTGCTGAGCTGACGGTTCAGGGTGCGCATGTGTCGGTCGTCGCGTGTGATGTGGCGGACCGGGACGCGCTGGCGGGGCTGCTGGATTCGGTGCCGGCCGAGCATCCGCTGACCGCGGTGGTGCATACGGCGGGCGTCCTGGACGACGGGGTCGTCGGCTCGCTCACTCCCGAGCGGCTGGACCGTGTGCTGCGTCCCAAGGTGGACGCGGCCTGGCATCTGCATGAGCTGACCCGTGAGCTGGATCTCGCCGCGTTCGTGGTGTTCTCCTCGGTGGCCGGTACGTTCGGCGGTGCCGGGCAGGCCAACTACGCGGCGGGCAACGCCTTCCTCGACGCCCTGACCGCCCATCGGCGGGCCCAGGACTTGCCGGGACTGTCGCTCGCCTGGGGTCCCTGGGGCCAGGGCGCGGGTATGACCAGCGGGCTCGACGAGCGCGATGTCCGCAGGGCCGCCGAGTCGGGCATGCCGTTGATCTCGGTGGAGCAGGGCCTCGCCCTGTTCGACGCGGCGCTCGCGACCGGCGAGGCCGCCGTCGTACCCGTACGCCTCGATCTGCCCGTTCTGCGGGCCAAGGGTTCCGTCCCCGCGCTGCTGCGCGGACTGGTCCGTACGGCTCCCCGGCGGGCCCTGGCCGCCGGAGCCGGAACGGGCCCGGACACGGACGCCGGTCTGGCCGAGCGTCTGAGCCGGCTGGAGCGCGCGGAACGGTACGGGACACTGCTCCAACTGGTCCGCGACCACGCCGCCATGGTGCTGGGTCACGCGAGCGGCGACGGAGTCGATCCGGCGCGCGCCTTCCGCGACCTGGGTTTCGACTCCCTCACCGCTGTCGAGCTGCGCAACCGGCTGAACGCGGCGACCGGACTGCGGCTGCCCGCCACCATGGTCTTCGACTATCCGACGGTCGAGGTACTGACCGGTCATCTGCTCGAAGAACTGCTCGGCCCGGACGCGGCCGTGGCCGGCGCCGGGCCGGAACTCTCCCGGGCCCTGCTCGACGACGACCCCATCGTGGTCGTGGGCATGAGCTGCCGCTTCCCCGGAGGCATCGGTTCGCCCGAGGACCTGTGGCGCGTGGTCTCCGAGGGCGCCGATGTCGTCTCGGACTTCCCCGTCAACCGGGGCTGGGACGTGGATTCCCTCTACCACCCGGATCCGGACCACACCGGCACGTCGTACACCCGCTCCGGCGGATTCCTGCACGACGCGGGCGAGTTCGACCCCGCGTTCTTCGGGATGAGCCCGCGCGAGGCCATGGCCACGGACTCTCAGCAGCGTCTGCTGCTGGAGACCTCGTGGGAGGCCATCGAGCGGGCCGGGATCGACCCGCACTCGCTGCGCGACAGCCGGACCGGTGTCTTCGCCGGTGTGATGTACAGCGGCTACAACACCACGCTGAACGGATCGGAGTTCGAAGGCTTCCAGGGGCAGGGCAGCGCCCTGAGCGTCGCCTCGGGCCGGGTCTCGTACACCTTCGGCTTCGAGGGGCCCGCGATGACGGTGGACACGGCGTGCTCGTCGTCGCTCGTCGCGATGCATCTCGCGGCACAGGCGCTGCGGAGCGGTGAATGCTCGCTGGCGCTGGCCGGCGGTGTCACCGTGATGTCGGTCCCCGACACCTTCGTGGAATTCTCCCGGCAGCGGGGCCTCGCCCCCGACGGCCGCTCCAAGCCCTTCTCCGAGTCGGCCGACGGCGTCGGCTGGTCCGAGGGCATCGGCATGCTCCTGCTGGAACGTCTGTCGGACGCCCGCCGTCATGGCCATGAGATCCTCGCCGTCGTCCGGGGCAGCGCGGTCAACCAGGATGGTGCGTCGAACGGTCTGACGGCGCCGAATGGTCCTTCGCAGCAGCGGGTGATCCGTCAGGCGCTGGCCAGTGGCGGTCTGTCGCCCGCGGATGTGGACGCGGTGGAGGCGCACGGTACGGGCACCACGCTGGGTGATCCGATCGAGGCGCAGGCGTTGCTGGCGACGTACGGGCGTGAGCGTGATCCGGAGCGTCCGCTGCTGCTCGGCTCCGTGAAGTCCAACCTCGGGCACACCCAGGCCGCGGCCGGTGCGGCCGGTGTGATCAAGATGATCATGGCCATGCGCCATGGTGTGCTGCCGCCGACGCTCCATGTCACCGAGCCGTCCTCACATGTCGACTGGTCGGCGGGCGCGGTGGAACTGCTCACCGCCCCTGCCGAGTGGCCCGGCACCGGTCGCGTCCGGCGCGCGGGCGTGTCGTCCTTCGGTATCAGTGGTACGAACGCGCATGTCATTCTTGAGCAGCCGCCCACGGCGGTCCGGGCCACGGACTTCGACGCGTCCGAAGCCCCGTCCGCCGGGTCGGAGTCCACCCGGCCGGAAGAGCCCGGTGCGGTGCCCTGGGTGCTGTCCGGCAAGACGCCCGAGGCGCTGCGCGGCCAGGCGGCCCGACTGCTCTCGTACATCCAGGCCAGGCCCGGACTGCGGCCGGTGGACATCGGTTACTCGCTCGCCACGGGCCGGTCGAGGTTCGAGCACGGCGCGGTGGTGACAGCCACCGAGCCCACCGGGACGGTGCGCGCGCTGGCGGCACTGGCCGTCGGCGAGCCGGACCCCCTGGCCCTCACGGGCTCGGTCACCGGAGGCAGGACAGCGGTGCTGTTCTCGGGGCAGGGGTCGCAGCGGCTGGGTATGGGACGGGAGTTGTACGGGCGGTTCCCGGTGTTCGCGGAGGCGCTGGACTCCGTACTGGCGTTGCTGGACGCCGAGTTGGGCGGAAGGCCGGACGGAGATCCGGACGAAGATCTGGGCGGCGGTTCGCTCCGGGAAGTGATCTGGGGTGAGGACGCCGAGGCACTCAACGCGACGGGTATGGCCCAGCCCGCGTTGTTCGCGATCGAAGTGGCGCTGTTCCGGCTGGTCGAGTCATGGGGTGTCCGTCCGGACTTCGTGGCGGGGCATTCGATCGGTGAGATCGCGGCGGCCCATGTGGCGGGGGTGTTCTCCCTGGAGGACGCCTGCCGATTGGTGGCGGCACGTGGGTTGCTGATGCAGGCGCTGCCGGCCGGTGGCGCGATGGTCGCCGTACAGGCCACCGAGGAGGAGATCGTCCCGCTGCTGTCCGAGCACGCCGGCCAGGTGTCCGTCGCGGCGGTCAACGGTCCCTCCTCGGTGGTGATCTCCGGTGCCGAGGACGTCGTACGGGAGATCGCGGCACGCCTGGAGCGGGAGGGCAGGAAGACGACCCGGCTACGGGTCTCGCACGCCTTCCACTCACCGCTGATGCGGCCGATGCTCGACGAGTTCCGTGCCGTGGCGGAGACGCTGACATTCCGGGAACCCGCCGTCCCCGTGGTCTCGAACCTGACGGGCGGGGTCGCTTCCGCCGACGAGCTGTGCACCCCCGACTACTGGGTACGGCATGTCCGCGAGGCGGTCCGCTTCGCCGATGGCGTCCGTACCCTCACCGGACAAGGCGCCACCGTACTGGTCGAGTTGGGGCCCGACGGAGTGCTCTCCGCGATGGCCAGGGAGTCGGTGCCCGACGGGACCGTCACGGTGCCGTTGCTCCGTGGGAACCGTCCCGAGGAACTGTCCACTGTCACCGCGCTGGGGCAACTGCGTGTGCACGGTGTGTCCGTGGACTGGGCCCGGTACTTCGCCGGGACCGGCGCGTCCCGTGTGGAGCTGCCCACATACGCCTTCGAGCACCGGCCCTACTGGCCCGACGGCACCCGCGGCGCGGCCGACGCCGCCGCGGTCGGCCTGATGTCCGCCGGACATCCGCTGCTCAACGGTGTGGTCGAACTCGCCGAGGGCGAGGGTGTGTTGCTCACCGGCCGTCTTTCGGTGCGGTCCCACCCTTGGCTGGCCGACCACGCGGTCATGGGCCGGATCCTGGTGCCGGGAACGGCCCTGCTGGAGCTGGCGATCCGGGCCGGTGACGAGGTCGGCGGCGAGCGCGTCGAAGAACTGACCCTCGCGGCCCCGATGGTGCTGCCGGAGCGCGGTGCCACACAGACGCAGGTACGGGTCGGAACGGCCGACGAGAGCGGCCGGCGCACCGTCACGATCCACTCGCGGCCCGAGGACGACACCGAGGCGCCCTGGACCCAGCACGCCACGGGTCTACTGGCGGCGGGTCCTCGGACGGCGGCGGCCGTCCCCGGACCCGGCGCCACCGGCTTCGACGCCACGGTCTGGCCGCCGGTGGGGGCCGAACCGGTGGAGCTGGACGGTTTCTACGACGCCCGTGCCGAGGACGGATTCGTCTACGGTCCGGTCTTCCAGGGCCTGCGGGCCGTCTGGCGGCGCGACGGCGAGGTCTTCGCCGAGCTGAGCCTGCCGGACGGCCTCCAGGCGGACGCGGAGGCGTTCGGACTGCACCCCGCGCTGCTGGACGCCGGTCTCCACGCGGCCTGGTTCCTCGGCTCGCCCGCGGAGGCGGCCGGCCGGGCGGGCGGTGCCCCGCCCGGAGTCCCGTTCTCCTGGAGCGGTGTGTCGCTGGAGGCGTCCGGAGCCTCCGCCGTACGGGTCAGGCTGTCCCGTACGGCCGACGGAACGGTGTCGATCGCCGTCGCCGACACCATGGGCGCGGCCGTCGCCTCGGTGGAGTCGCTGGCGCTGCGCGCCCTGTCCGCCGAGACCCTGAGCGATGCCGACGCGCTGACACGGGACGCCCTGTTCCGGCTCGACTGGGCGCCGGTGGCGATCCAGTCCGGCGCGGCTCGGGTGCGGCCGGAGCCGATGGAGGGGTCCGAGCGGGTGGAGGGGCCTGAGCGGACGGTGGGGGTGCTCGGTCCGGACACACTGGGCCTGGCCGGGGCCCTGCGTGCCGTCGGTGCCGAGGCCGACGTCCTCGATGACCTGCCGATGGACGGGCTGTCGAATGGTGAGCTGCCGAGCGGTGAGCTGGCGAATGGTAAGCCGCCGAATGGTGAGTCGCAGGCGGTTGAGGAGGCGACGGGTGAGGCGGCGCCCGCTGCGCCGACACCCGCTGCGCCGGCGCCAGGTGTGGTACTGATCCCCGTGGTCGGCGAACAGGGCGCGGGCACCGCCGACTCCGTACACACGCTCACCCATCAGGCCCTGGCCCGGATCCAGGCACGACTGACCGAGGCGCGCTTCGCGGACTCCCGGTTCGTCTTCGTGACCCGGGGCGCCGTCGGCGGCCACGATGTGGCGGCGGCCTCGGTCCGGGGTCTCGTACGCTCCGCGCAGTCGGAGAACCCCGGCTGCTTCGGCCTGATCGACCTCGACCCCGACGAGGAGACGACGGCATTTCCGCCGGCAGCCTTGGACACCGACGAACCGCAGATCGTGGTCCGGAACGGCGAGGTACGCGCCGGACGCCTGGTGCGCCGGCCGGCGACCGGCGGCGACGCGCGCCCCGTCTGGGACACCGACGGCGGCAGTGTGCTGATCACCGGCGGTACCGGTGGTCTGGGCGCGGCGCTGGCCCGGCATCTGGTGACGGAACACGACGTACGCAGGCTGCTGCTGGTCAGTCGGCGGGGACTCGCCGCCGAGGGGGCGGAAGAACTCGGCGCGGAGCTGGAGCCGCGCGGTGTCCAGGTCACGGCCGCGGCCTGCGATGTGGCGGACCGCACGGCGCTCGCGGAACTGCTGGCCGAGCACCGGGTGTCGGCCGTGATCCACGCGGCTGGCGTCCTGGACGACGGTGTCGTCGGCACGCTCACCCCGGAACGGCTGGACCGTGTGCTGCGACCGAAGGCGGACGCGGCCTGGTACCTGCACGAACTGACGCGTGATCTCGACCTGTCGGCGTTCGTGGTCTTCTCCTCGGCGGCGGCCACGTTCGGCAACGCGGGACAGGGCAACTACGCGGCGGGCAACGCCTTCCTGGACGCCCTCATGGAACGCAGGCAGGCCGAGGGTCTGCCCGGAGTCTCCCTGGCATGGGGTCCCTGGGACCAGTCGGGCGGGATGACCGGCACACTGACGGAGGCCGACACGGACCGGATGGCACGCTCCGGAGTGCCGCCGCTCTCGGTGGAACAGGGCCTCGCGCTGTTCGAAGCGGCGCTGGCCACCGGAGACGCCGTACTCGCGCCGGTACGGCTGGACCTGCCGGTGCTCCGCGCACAGGGTGAAGTCCCGCCACTGCTGCGGGCGTTGATCCGTACGCGTTCGCGCCGTGCCGTGGTCGCCGGCTCGGCGACCGCCAAGGGGCTGGTGGAGCGACTGGTACTGCTCACCGCCGTCGAGCGGCAGGAAGTGCTGGTGGACCTCGTACGCGGGCAGGTCGCCCTCGTGCTGGGACACGCCGACGCCGGGGCCGTCCACCCGGGGCGTGCCTTCCGCGAGCTGGGCTTCGACTCGCTGACGGCGGTGGAGCTGCGGAACCGGCTCAACACCGCGACGGGTCTGCGGCTCCCCGCCACGATGGCCTTCGACTATCCGACGGTCCAGACGCTCGTCGACCACCTTCTCGACGAACTGCTCGGCGCGGACGCGGACGCGGCGGCGGTCGGGGTGGCCGCGGTGACCGCTTCCGTGGCGAGGCGCGCGGCCGGGGTCGCCGACGATCCGATCGTCGTCGTGGGGATGAGCTGCCGGTATCCCGGCGGGGTGGCGTCGCCGGAGGATCTGTGGCGGCTCGTCATGGAGGGCGGGGACGCCATCTCCGGGTTCCCCGTCAACCGGGGCTGGGACGTCGACGGACTGTTCCATCCCGACCCCGATCACCTGGGCACGTCGTACACCCGCGAAGGTGGGTTCCTGCATACGGCGGGTGAGTTCGATCCGGCGTTCTTCGGTATGTCGCCGCGTGAGGCGTTGGCGACGGATTCGCAGCAGCGGTTGCTGCTGGAGGCGTCGTGGGAGGCGATCGAGCGGGCCGGGATCGACCCGGTGTCACTGCGGGGCAGCACGACGGGCGTGTTCGCGGGGGTGATGTACAGCGACTACACCGCCGTGCTGGCGAGCCCCGAGTTCGAGGGCTTCCAGGGCGGCGGCAGCACCAGTCTGGCGTCGGGCCGGGTGTCGTACACGCTGGGCCTGGAAGGTCCCGCGGTGACGGTGGACACGGCGTGTTCGTCGTCGTTGGTGGCGATGCACTGGGCGATGCAGGCGCTGCGGAGCGGTGAGTGCTCGCTGGCGCTGGCCGGCGGTGTGACGGTGATGTCGACACCGACGGTGTTCGTCGACTTCTCGCGTCAGCGTGGGCTGTCGCCGGACGGCCGGTGCAAGGCGTTCTCCGATGCGGCCGATGGTGTGGGCTGGTCGGAGGGTGTGGGGATGCTGGTGCTGGAGCGGTTGTCGGACGCCCGGCGCAACGGGCACCAGGTGCTCGCGCTGCTGCGTGGGTCGGCGGTGAATCAGGATGGTGCGTCGAATGGTCTGACGGCGCCGAACGGTCCTTCGCAGCAGCGGGTGATTCGTCAGGCGTTGGCGAGTGGTGGGTTGTCGGCTGGTGATGTGGATGTGGTCGAGGCGCACGGTACGGGTACGACGTTGGGTGATCCGATCGAGGCGCAGGCGTTGCTGGCGACGTACGGGCGTGAGCGTGATCCGGAGCGTCCGCTGCTGCTGGGGTCGGTGAAGTCCAATATCGGTCACACGCAGGCTGCTGCCGGTGTGGCGGGTGTGATCAAGATGGTGATGGCGATGCGGCACGGGGTTCTTCCTCAGACGCTCCATGTCGACGCGCCGTCCTCGCATGTGGACTGGTCGGAAGGCGCGGTCGAGTTGTTGACCGAGCGGACCGCGTGGCCGGAGGAAGGCCGTGCGCGGCGGGCGGCCGTGTCGTCGTTCGGTATCAGTGGTACGAACGCGCACATCATTCTGGAGCAGCCGCCCACGGTGATCCGGGGAACCGTGGTCACCACGGCCGAAGGTCCGGCTCCGGTGATCGAGCCCGGTGTGGTGCCGTGGGTGCTGTCGGGCAGGTCGCCGGAGGCGTTGCGGGGTCAGGCTGCGCGGTTGGTGTCGTTGGTCGAGTCGCGGCCTGAGGTGCGGCCGGTGGATGTCGGGCTCTCGTTGGCGACGGGCCGGTCGGTGTTCGATCACCGGGCGGTGGTACTGGCGTCGGCGGGTGATGCCGAGGAGACGGTACGGGCCCTGGCGGCTCTGGCCGCTGGTGAACCCGACCCGTTGGCGGTCTCGGGATCGGCCATGGGTGGGAAGACGGCGTTGCTGTTCTCCGGGCAGGGTTCGCAGCGGTTGGGGATGGGCCGTGAGTTGTACGGGCGGTTCCCGGTGTTCGCGGAGGCGTTGGATTCCGTACTGGCACTGCTGGAGGCGGAGTTGGGGCACCCGCTCCGGGAGGTGATCTGGGGTGAGGACGCCGAGGCGCTGAACGCGACGGGTTGTGCCCAGCCCGCGTTGTTCGCGATCGAGGTGGCGTTGTTCCGGTTGGTGGAGTCGTGGGGTGTGCGGCCTGATTTTGTGGCGGGGCATTCGATCGGTGAGGTCGCGGCGGCCCATGTGGCGGGGGTGTTCTCGTTGGAGGATGCCTGTCGGCTGGTGGTGGCGCGTGGGTCGTTGATGCAGGCGCTGCCGATGGGTGGTGCGATGGTCGCGGTGCGGGCGACGGAGGACGAGGTCACTCCCTACCTCACGGGGGATGTCTCGATCGCCGCCGTCAACGGTCCGTCCTCGGTGGTGATCTCCGGTGACGAGGGTGCGGTTCTGGAGGTGGCGGGCCAACTGGAGGCGCTGGGGCGGAAGTCGAACCGCCTCCGGGTCTCGCACGCCTTCCACTCCCCGCTGATGGATCCGATGCTGGACGAGTTCCGGGCGGTCGTGGAGGGCTTGGTGCTCCAGGCGCCTCGTATCCCGGTGGTGTCGAATCTGACCGGTGGTCTCGCGTCGGCCGATGAGCTGTGCTCGGCCGACTACTGGGTACGGCATGTCCGCGAAGCCGTCCGGTTCGCCGACGGGGTGCGGTGCCTGGAGGGCGCGGGCGTAAGCAAGTTCGTGGAACTGGGCCCCGACGGTGTCCTCTCCGCACTGGCACGCGAGTGCGCTGGGGACGATGCCGTCATGGTGCCTGTTCTGCGCAAGGACAGGCGGGAGGAGCTGGCCGCCGTCACCGCGTGGGCACGACTCCATGTACAGGGCGTGGCCTTGGACCGGGCCGCCGTGTTCGAGGGGACCGGTGCGTCGCGGGTCGAGCTGCCCACGTACGCCTTCCAGCACCAGTGGTTCTGGCCGGCCGGTCCGCTCGGCGGCAGGGGCGATATGCGGGCGGCGGGACTCGGTTCGGCGGGGCATCCGTTGCTGGGTGCGGCGGTTGAACTGGCCGAAGGTGAAGGGGCGGTCTTCACCGGCCGGTTGTCGGTGCAGTCGCATGCCTGGCTTGCTGATCATGTGGTGATGGGCCGGGTTCTGCTGCCGGGGACGGCGTTGTTGGAGCTGGCTTTCCGGGCGGGTGATGAGGTCGGCTGCGATCGGGTTGAGGAGTTGACGCTGGCGTCTCCGCTGGTGCTGCCTGAGCAGGGTGCGGTCCAGGTGCAGGTACGGGTTGGTGTCGCCGATGACAGCGGTCGTCGCCCGGTCGCCGTGCACTCCCGTCCTGACACGGCCGATGAGCGGTCGTGGTCCCAGCACGCGACAGGTGTGCTGTCCGTCGGGTCCCACTCGTTGCCCACCGACTTCGATGCCACGGTATGGCCGCCCCCGGGCGCCGAGGTATTGGACGTGGAGGGCTGCTATGAACTGCTCGCCGAGATTGGGTTCGCGTACGGTCCGGTGTTCCAGGGCCTGCGGGCCGCCTGGCGCCGTGACGGTGAGATCTTCGCCGAGGTGAGCCTGCCCGAGGGCACCGACGCGGGAGCGTTCGGTCTGCACCCGGCCCTGCTCGACTCGGCTCTGCACGCGTCTCTCCTCGCCGGTGCCGGTGAGGAGGGCACCGAGGGCTTGCCGTTCTCGTGGGAGGGTGTGTCACTGCATGCCACGGGTGCCACGGCACTGCGCGTACGGATCGCTCCCGCCGGCCGTGGCGCGCTCTCGGTGCTGGCGGCCGACACCACCGGCGCGCCGGTCGCCTCGGTCGACTCGCTGCTCGTACGGGCGGTGTCCGAGGAGCAGCTGAGCGGCGCCGACGGTGCGGCCGGAGTTGCCCGCGACGCACTGTTCGGAGTGGGATGGGTGCCGGTCGCGCTTCCGGCGGAGCCCGCGTTCCGCACGATCGCGCTGGTCGGGCCCGATGTGGTCGGACTCGCCGAGGTGCTGGAACGTACGGGTGTCGAGATCGGCAGGTACGAGGATCTGGCGTCGCTCGCGGCCGGGGAGGCCCCGGTGCCGGACGCGGTGCTGGTGGGTGTGGCCAGTGCGTACGGAGCCGAAGTCACGCACTCCGTCCGCGCGTTGACCACTGACGCGCTGGCCCTGGTGCAGGAGTGGCTGGCCGAGGAGAGGTTCGCCGCCTCCCGGCTGGTGTTCGTCACCACGGGGGCCGTCGCGGGCGGCGGTGAGGAGGTCGCGGATCTGGCGGCGGCCTCGGTCCGGGGCCTGGTGCGTTCCGCGCAGACGGAGAACCCGGGCTGCTTCGGGCTGGTGGACCTGGACTCCGCCGAGTCCTCGGTGACCCTGCTGCCGAGGGCACTCGGTGTCGACGAGCCGCAACTGCTCGTCCGCGACGGCGGAATCCGCGCCGCCCGCCTGACCCGGATGACCGAGCCCAGCTCCGAGCCCAGCTCCGAGGCCGCGGCCGGGGCCGGGGTCGACACGGGCGGCTCCGCCTGGGACCCCGAGGGCACGGTGCTGGTCACCGGCGGCACGGGTGGTCTGGGTGGTGTGCTGGCCCGTCATCTGGTCGGTGTGCGTGGTGTGCGGCATCTGCTGCTGACGAGTCGTCGCGGTCTGGAGGCCCCTGGCGCTGTCGAGTTGGCCGCCGAGCTGACCGCTCAGGGCGCGCATGTCTCGGTCGTCGCGTGTGATGCGGCGGACCGGGACGCGCTGGCCGGGCTGCTGGATTCGGTGCCGGCCGAGCACCCGCTGACGGCGGTGGTGCATACGGCGGGTGTCCTGGACGACGGGGTGATCGGTTCGCTCACGCCGGAGCGGCTGGACCGTGTGCTGCGCCCGAAGGTCGACGCGGCCTGGCATCTGCACGAGCTGACCCGTGAGCTGGATCTCGCCGCGTTCGTGGTGTTCTCCTCGGTGGCCGGTACGTTCGGCGGTGCCGGGCAGGCCAACTACGCGGCGGGCAATGTCTTCCTCGACGCCCTGGCCGCCCATCGGCGTGCCGAGGACTTGCCGGGACTGTCGCTCGCCTGGGGGCCTTGGGATCAGGGCGCGGGTATGACCAGCGGTCTCGACGAGCGCGACGTACGGCGGGCCGCCGACGCCGGTATGCCACCGCTGTCGGTGGAGCAGGGCCTCGCGCTCTTCGACGCGGCGATCCCGACCGGCGAGGCGGTCGTCGTACCCGCACGGCTCGATCTGCCGGTACTGCGCGCTCTGGGAACCGTACCGGCGCTGCTGCGCGGCCTGGTACGGACACCGTCACGCCGGGCGGCGGCGACGGCTTCGGGTGCGGACGGCGGTCTGGTCCGGCGGCTGGGCGCGCTGGAGTCCGCCGACCGCAAGGAAGTGGTGCTGGACGTCGTACGGGCTCAGGCGGCGCTGGTACTGGGCCACGCGAGCGGCGCCGACATCGACTCGGGGCGTGCGTTCCGTGATCTCGGCTTCGACTCGCTGACGGCGGTGGAGTTGCGGAACCGGCTCAACACCGCGACGGGTCTGCGGCTCCCCGCCACCATGGTCTTCGACTATCCGACCCTGTCGGTGCTGGCGGACCATCTGCTCGACGAACTCCTCGGAGCAGAGCCCGAGTTGGCCATCCCCGTGTCGTCGCTGCCGCCGGTGGCCGACGATCCGATCGTCGTCGTGGGGATGAGCTGCCGGTATCCCGGCGGGGTGGCGTCACCGGAGGATCTGTGGCGTGTGGTCACCGAGGGCACCGATGTGATCTCGGAATTCCCGGTCAACCGTGGCTGGGACGTGGACGCGCTGTTCGACCCGGACCCGGGCCATGCCGGGACCTCGTACACCCGCGAGGGTGGGTTCCTGCATACGGCGGGTGAGTTCGATCCGGCGTTCTTCGGTATGTCGCCGCGTGAGGCGTTGGCGACGGATTCGCAGCAGCGGTTGCTGCTGGAGGCGTCGTGGGAGGCGATCGAGCACGCAGGGATCGACCCGGTGTCACTGCGCGACAGCCAGACCGGTGTCTTCGCGGGCGTGATGTACAACGACTACGGCACCACCCTCGACGGGGAGGAGTTCGAGGGCTTCCAGGGCCAGGGCAGCGCGGGCAGTGTGGCGTCGGGCCGGGTCTCGTACACCTTCGGCTTCGAGGGCCCCGCGGTGACGGTGGACACGGCGTGTTCGTCGTCGTTGGTGGCGATGCACTGGGCGATGCAGGCGCTGCGCAGTGGTGAGTGCTCGCTGGCGCTGGCCGGCGGTGTGACGGTGATGTCGACTCCGGGGACGTTTGTGGAGTTCTCGCGTCAGCGTGGGCTGTCCCCCGATGGCCGGTGCAAGGCGTTCTCCGATTCGGCCGATGGTGTGGGCTGGTCGGAGGGCGTGGGTGTCCTTGTGCTGGAGCGTCTTTCGGATGCGCGGCGCAATGGGCATGAGGTGCTGGCCGTGGTCCGGGGCAGTGCGGTGAATCAGGATGGTGCGTCGAATGGTCTGACGGCGCCGAACGGTCCGTCGCAGCAGCGGGTGATTCGGCAGGCTTTGGCGAGTGGTGGGTTGTCGGCGGGTGATGTGGATGTCGTGGAGGCGCACGGAACTGGTACGACACTCGGCGATCCGATCGAGGCGCAGGCGTTGCTGGCGACCTACGGGCGTGACCGCGACCCGGAGCGTCCGCTGCTGCTCGGCTCCGTGAAGTCGAACATCGGTCACACACAGGCCGCTGCCGGTGTGGCGGGTGTGATCAAGATGGTGATGGCGATGCGGCACGGGACGCTGCCCCGGACACTCCATGTGACCGAGCCGTCGTCGCATGTGGACTGGTCGGCGGGTGCGGTGGAACTGCTCACCGAGCAGACCGCGTGGCCCGAGACAGGACGTGTACGGCGTGCGGGTGTGTCGTCGTTCGGTATCAGCGGTACGAACGCCCATGTCATCCTGGAGCGGCCCTCGATCGTGGCCGAGGCAGCGGAGCAGGTACCCGCCTCCCCCGAGGCACCCGCCTCCCCGGATGCGCCGGCCTCCCCGGAGGCGCCGGCCGAAGTGGTGACGGTCCCCTGGGTGCTGTCGGGCAGGTCGCCGGAGGCGTTGCGGGGTCAGGCTGCGCGGTTGCTGTCGTTGGTCGAGTCGCGGCCTGAGGTGCGACCCCTGGATATCGGGTTCTCGTTGGCGACGGGTCGTTCGGTGTTCGATCACCGGGCGGTGGTGCTGGCGTCGGCGGGTGATGCCGAGGAGACGGTACGGGCCCTGGCGGCTCTGGCGACCGGGGAGTCCGACCCGTTGGCGGTCTCGGGATCGGCCATGGGTGGGAAGACGGCGTTGCTGTTCTCGGGGCAGGGGTCGCAGCGGCTGGGTATGGGCCGGGAGTTGTACGGGCGGTTCCCTGTCTTCGCCGAGGCGTTGGACTCCGTACTGGCGCTGCTGGAGGCGGAGTTGGGGCACCCGCTCCGGGAGGTGATCTGGGGTGGGGACACCGAGGCGCTGAACGCGACGGGTATGGCCCAGCCCGCGTTGTTCGCGATCGAAGTGGCGCTGTTCCGACTCGTCGAGTCGTGGGGTGTGCGGCCTGATTTTGTGGCGGGGCATTCGATCGGTGAGGTCGCGGCGGCCCATGTGGCGGGTGTCTTCTCTCTCGCGGACGCTTGCCGGTTGGTGGTGGCGCGTGGGTCGTTGATGCAGGCGCTGCCGACGGGTGGTGCGATGGTCGCCGTACAGGCCGCCGAGGACGAGATCGTCCCGTATCTTTCCGGCCGGGTCTCGATCGCCGCAGTCAATGGTCCCTCCTCGGTGGTGATCTCCGGCGACGAGGACTCGGTCCTAGAGCTTGCCGCCCGGCTGGCGGAGCAGGGCCGCAGGACCACCCGGCTCCGGGTCTCGCACGCGTTCCACTCGTCGCTGATGGACCCGATGCTGGACGAGTTCCGGGCGGTGGCCGAAGGGCTGGCCTTCCAGGCGCCTCGTATCCCGGTGGTGTCGAATCTGACCGGTGGTCTCGCTTCTGCCGACGAACTGCGCTCGCCCGACTACTGGGTACGGCATGTCCGCGAAGCGGTCCGGTTCGCCGATGGCATCGGAGCCCTCGCGGAACAAGGCGTGAAGACCTTCCTGGAGTTGGGCCCGGACGGTGTGCTCTCCGCCCTCGCACGCGAGTGTGCCGGGGACGACGCCGTCACCGTGCCTGTTCTGCGCAAGGACAGGCCGGAGGAGTCGGCCGCCGTCGGCGCGCTGGCCCAGGTGTACGCGCGCGGAGTCACCGTCGACTGGGGCCGGTTCTTCGCAGGGACCGGTGCGCGGCGGGTCGAGTTGCCCACGTACGCCTTCCAGCACCAGTGGTTCTGGCCGACGGCCTCGTCGGCCGGCTCGCGCGATGTACGGTCCGCCGGTCTGGGCTCGGCCGGGCATCCCTTGCTGAGCGCCGCGGTCGAGCTGGCCGAAGGCGAGGGAATGCTCTTCACCGGCCGTCTCTCGGTGGGAACACATCCCTGGCTCGCCGATCATGTGGTGATGGGCCGGGTTCTGCTGCCGGGAACCGCCCTGCTGGAGCTGGCCTTCCGGGCGGGTGACGAGGTCGGCTGCGACCGCGTCGAGGAGCTGACGCTCTCGGGGCCGCTCACGCTGCCGGCGCGTGGCGCGGTGCAGACGCAGGTACGGGTCGGTGCCGCCGACGACAGCGGCCGGCGTACGGTCACGGTCCACTCCCGGCCCGAGGGCGCCGAGGATGTGCCGTGGACACAGCACGCGACGGGCACGCTGACGGCCGCCGCCCAGGAGCCGCCCACCGGCTTCGACGCGACGGTGTGGCCGCCGAGGGGCGCCGAGGCACTGGAACTCGACGGCTGCTACGAGCGGTTGGCCGAGATCGGCTTCGTGTACGGCCCGGTGTTCCAAGGTCTTCGGGCGGCCTGGCGCCGTGACGGTGAGATCTTCGCCGAGGTGAGCCTGTCCGAGGGCGCCGGGACGGGAGCGTACGGTCTGCACCCCGCCCTGCTCGACTCCGCCTTGCACGCGTCGCTCCTGGCGGGTGACAGCGCCCAGGGGAGCGGAGGCCTGCCGTTCTCGTGGGAGGGCGTCTCCCTCTACGCGACCGGTGCTTCGGTGCTGCGCGTACGGATCGCCCCGGTCGGCGGCAAGGACGCCGTGTCGATCCAGCTCGCGGACACCTCCGGTGCGCCGGTCGCCTCGGTCGACTCGCTGCTCGTACGAGCCGTGTCGGGCGACGGGTCCGGCGACGTCGGGGCCGTTGCCACGAACGCGCTGTTCCGGCTCGCCTGGGCTCCCGTGACCACCGGCCCGGACGTTCCGCCGTCGGTCGTCGTCCTCGGGGCCGACGTACTGGACCTCGCCGAACCGCTGGCCGGGCCGGGTCTCCTCACCGGGACACACCCCGATCTCGCGTCGCTGGCGGCGGGGGAGGAGCCGGTCCCGGACACCGTGCTGGTGGGTGTCGCCTGCGGGTCCGACGGACAGGTCGTGGAGTCCGTCCACACGGTGACCGCCGACGCGCTGGCACTGGTGCAGGAGTGGCTGGCCGAGGAGCGGTTCGCGCGCTCCCGGCTGGTGTTCGTGACACGGGGCGCCGTCGGAGGGACCGCCGGGGGCGGCGGTGAGGACCGCGCCGTCGATGTGGTGGCGGCCTCGGTCCGGGGGCTCGTACGCTCCGCGCAGACGGAGAACCCCGGCGCATTCGGGCTGCTGGACCTGGACCCCGGCACGTCGTCGCTCGCCGCGCTGCCGATCGCTCTCGGTACGGACGAGCCCGCGCTGCTGATCCGTGCCGGTGAGATCTTCGCGGAACGTCTCGTCCGTACGGCGGCTCCCACCGACGCGGAGGCCGGGACGGGCCCGGCCTGGGACGCCGACGGTACGGTGCTGATCACGGGCGGCACAGGCGGTCTGGGCGGAGTGTTCGCCCGGCATCTGGTCACCGAGCGGGGCGTTCGCCGTCTGCTGCTGGCGAGCCGGCGGGGAGCCGAGGCGCCCGGTGCGGCGGAGCTGGCCGCCGAACTCACCTTGTACGGTGCCGAGGTCACCGTGGCGGCCTGTGACATCGCCGACCGGTCCGCGGTGGGCGCGCTGCTGGCGTCGGTGCCGTCGGAGCATCCGCTGACCGCCGTGGTCCATACGGCGGGTGTGCTGGACGACGGTGTCGTCGGCTCGCTGACGCCCGGACGGCTGGACACCGTACTGCGGCCGAAGGCGGACGCGGCCTGGCATCTGCACGAGCTGACCCGCGGCGTCGATCTCGCCGCGTTCGTCGTCTTCTCCTCCGTGGCGGGACTCTTCGGTGGCGCCGGGCAGGCCAACTACGCCGCCGCGAACGCCTTCCTCGACGCTCTGGCCGAACACCGGCGGAGCGAGGGCCTGCCGGGTGTCTCGCTGGCCTGGGGCCCCTGGGACCGGATCGGTGGTACGACCGGTGACCTCACCGGCGGCGGCCTCACCGGCGGCGGCCTCACCGGTGGTGGCGTGACCGGTGGTGGCATGACCGGCGCAATCACCGAGGAGGACATGCGGAGGATGGCCCGCTCGGGCATGCCGCCGCTCTCCGCCGAGCAGGGCGTGGCGCTCTTCGACGCCGCCCTGGCCACCGGCCGACCGGCTCTCGTACCCGTACGGCTCGATCTCCCGGCGCTCCGTGCGCGAGGTGAAGTCCCGGCCGTACTACGGACGTTGGTCAACGCGATCCCCGCGCGCTCGCGTCGGAGCGCGGTGACGGGACCGTCCGCCGCGACCGGTTTGATCGGCCGGCTGGCCGGGCTCACCGCCGTGGAGCGACGAGAATCCCTGCTGGATCTCGTACGGAGTCAGGTCGCCCTGGTGCTCGGCCACGCCGGAGGAGGAGCCGTCGACACGGGATCCTCGTTCCGGGAGCTGGGCTTCGACTCGCTGACGGCGATCGAACTGCGCAACCGGCTGAGTACGGTGACCGGTCTGCGCCTCACCGCCACGCTGATCTTCGACTACCCGACCGCGACAGCCCTGGCGGACCATCTCCGCGACGAACTGTTCGGGACCGGGACCGGGAGCGGGACCGCGACCGAGGCCGAAAGGGCGGTCCCGCTCAGCTCGCTGCCGCCGGTGGCCGACGATCCGGTCGTGGTCGTGGGGATGAGCTGCCGGTTCCCGGGCGGGGTGGCGTCGCCGGAGGACCTGTGGCGGCTGGTCACCGAGGGCGGGGACGCGATCTCCGACTTCCCGGCCAACCGTGGCTGGGACGTGGAATCGCTCTACCACCCGGACCCGGACCACACCGGCACGTCGTACACCCGCTCGGGTGGGTTCCTCCGGAACGCCGGCGATTTCGATCCCGCCTTCTTCGGTATGTCGCCGCGTGAGGCGTTGGCGACGGATTCGCAGCAGCGGCTGCTGCTGGAGGCGTCGTGGGAGGCGGTCGAGCGGGCCGGGATCGATCCGCTGTCGCTGAGGGAGAGCCAGACCGGTGTGTTCGCCGGTGTGATGTACAGCGACTACGGAACGACACTGAACGGCAAGGAGTTCGAGGGCCATCAGGGCCAGGGCAGCGCGGGCAGTGTGGCGTCGGGCCGGGTCTCGTACACCTTCGGCTTCGAGGGCCCCGCGGTCACCGTCGACACGGCGTGCTCGTCGTCGCTGGTGGCGATGCATCTCGCGGCCCAGGCCCTGCGCGCCGGTGAGTGCTCGCTGGCGCTGGCAGGCGGTGTGACCGTGATGTCGACTCCGGGGACGTTCGTGGAGTTCTCGCGTCAGCGTGGGCTGTCGCCCGACGGGCGGTGCAAGGCCTTCTCCGATGCGGCTGATGGTGTGGGCTGGTCGGAGGGGGTGGGAATGGTGGTGCTGGAGCGTCTTTCGGACGCCCGGCGCAATGGACACCAGGTGCTCGCGCTGCTGCGTGGGTCGGCGGTGAATCAGGACGGCGCGTCGAATGGCCTGACCGCGCCGAACGGGCCCTCGCAGCAGCGGGTGATCCGGCGGGCGCTGGCCGGCGCGGGACTGTCGCCCGCCGATGTGGACGCGGTGGAGGCGCATGGCACGGGTACGACACTGGGCGACCCGATCGAGGCGCAGGCGCTGCTGGCGACGTACGGGCGTGACCGTGACCCGGAGCGTCCGCTGCTGCTGGGTTCGGTGAAGTCCAACATCGGTCACACACAGGCGGCGGCGGGAGTGGCGGGCGTCATCAAGATGGTGATGGCGATGCGGCACGGGACGCTGCCCCGGACGCTGCACGTGACCGAGCCGTCGTCGCATGTGGACTGGTCGGCGGGTGCGGTGGAACTGCTCACCGAGCAGACCGCGTGGCCCGAGGCAGGACGTGCGCGGCGCGCGGGTGTGTCGTCGTTCGGTATCAGCGGTACGAACGCGCACATCATCCTGGAGCAGCCGTCGGCCGTTACCGAGGTATCAGTGGCCGAGGTATCAGTGACCGAAGCACCGGTTGCCGAAGTACCGGTTGTCGAAGCATCGGCACTGGTCTCCGCGGAGGAAGCGGCCGAAGCGCAGGCACCGGTCCCCTGGGTGCTCTCGGGCAAGTCGCCCCAGGCCCTGGCGGACCAGGCGGCACGCCTGCTGACCCTGGTGGAGAGTGAGAGTGAGAGTGAGAGTGAGAGCGAGAGCGGCGCGAGGACCGGCAACCGGCCGGTGGACATCGGCTTCTCGCTGGCCACGGGCCGTTCCGCGTTCGAGCACCGGGCGGTGGTGCTCGCGAGCGACCCCGCCGATTCGGCGCGCGCACTGGCGGCACTGGCTGCCGGCGCACCGGATCCCCTGGCGGTCTCGGGCTCCGTCCTCGGCGGAAGGTCCGCGGTGCTCTTCTCGGGCCAGGGGTCCCAGCGGCTCGGTATGGGGCGGGAGTTGTACGGGCGCTTCCCTGTCTTCGCCGAGGCGTTCGACTCCGTACTCACCGTGCTGGAAGGCCGGTTGGACCGTTCACCGCGTGATGTCATCTGGGGCGAGGACGCCGAGCCGCTGAACGAGACGGGCTTCACCCAGCCTGCGTTGTTCGCCATCGAGGTGGCGCTGTTCCGGCTGGTGGAGTCGTGGGGTGTGCGGCCTGATTTTGTGGCGGGGCATTCGATCGGTGAGATCGCGGCGGCTCATGTGGCGGGGGTCTTCTCACTGGAGGACGCCTGCGCGCTCGTCGTGGCCCGTGCCTCGTTGATGCGGGCGCTGCCAACGGCGGGTGCGATGGTCGCCGTACAGGCCGCCGAGGACGAGGTCGTCCCGTATCTCTCCGGCCGGGTCTCGGTCGCCGCCGTCAACGGTCCGTCCTCCGTGGTGATCTCCGGCGACGAGGACGCCGTGCTGGAGGCGGCGGGCCGACTGGAGGCGCTGGGGCGGAAGTCGACCCGGCTCCGGGTCTCGCACGCCTTCCACTCCCCGCTGATGGATCCGATGCTGGACGAGTTCCGGACGGTGGCCGAGGGGCTGGCCTTCCAGGCACCCGATATCCCGGTGGTGTCGAATCTGACGGGCGGGCTCGCTTCCGCCGACGAGCTGTGCTCGGCCGAGTACTGGGTACGGCATGTCCGTGAGGCCGTCCGCTTCGCCGATGGCGTCCGTACCCTCACCGAGCGGGGCGTGACCGTCTTCCTGGAACTGGGCCCCGACGGCGTTCTCTCCGCCATGGCCCGGGAATCGGTGCCGGAAGGGGCGGTGACCGTACCGATCCTCCGCAGGAACCGGGACGAGGAGCTGACCGCCGTCACCGCGCTGGCCCAGGTGTACGCGCACGGAGTCACCGTCGACTGGGGCCGGTTCTTCGCCGGGACCGGCGCGCGGCGGGTCGAGCTGCCCACGTACGCCTTCCAGCACCAGTGGTTCTGGCCGGCCGCCTCGCCGTCCGGTGCCGGAGACGTCCGCGCGGCGGGGCTCGGTTCTGCCGGACATCCGCTGCTGGGGGCTGCCGTCGAACTGGCCGCCGGTCAGGGCGTGTTGTTCACCGGCAGGCTCTCCGTGCAGTCGCACCCGTGGCTTGCCGACCACAGGGTGATGGACCGGGTCCTGCTGCCCGGAACCGCCCTGCTGGAGCTGGCCGTTCGCGCCGGTGACGAGGTCGGCGGCGACCGTGTCGAGGAGCTGACGCTCGCGGCGCCACTGGTCCTGCCCGAGCGCGGCGCCGTACAGATGCAGGTCGCCGTGGGCACCCCCGACGAGTCGGGCCGCCGCACGGTGGGCGTCTACTCGCGGCCCGAGGACGCCGATGACGCGCCCTGGACGCGGCATGCCACCGGCACGCTCACCACCGGCACGCACACCGCCGGCGGGATCGACAGCGGGGCCCCGGCGGTGGACACCGGCTTCGACGCCACGGTGTGGCCGCCCAGGGGCGCCGAAGCGCTCGAACTCGACGGCTGCTACGAGCGGTTCGCGGAGACCGGTTTCGCGTACGGCCCGGTGTTCCAGGGGCTACGGGCCGCGTGGCGCCGCGACGGTGAGATCTTCGCGGAGGTGAGCCTGCCCGAGGGCGCCGAGGCGGAAGCGTACGGCCTGCACCCGGCTCTCCTCGACTCGGCACTGCACGCGTCCCTGCTGGCGGGCGACGGCGGGGAAGGGGGAGAGGGAGGGGGCCTTCCGTTCTCGTGGCAGGGCGTGTCGCTGCACGCTACGGGCGCTACCGCGCTACGGGTACGGATCGCGCCGACCGGGGGCAAGGACGCGGTGTCGATCGCGGTCGCGGACACCTCCGGCGCGCCGGTCGCCTCCATCGACTCGCTCCTCGTACGGGCCGTATCCGGCGAGCAGTTGAACCGATCCGCGGGCACCGGCGAGGACGCGCTGTTCACGGTGGAGTGGATCCCCGTCCCGGCGGGCCCGGCCGTATCCGAGCCGGTCGCCCTTGTCGGGCCGGACCCCCTCGGGCTCACCGGGGCCCTGGCCGCGTCGGGGTCACACGTCGAGGCGTACGACGATCTGGCGTCGCTCGCGGCGGCGGACCCGGACGGCCCGGCGCCGGGCGTGGTGCTGATCCCGGTACGCGGTGAATCGGCCGGTACCGTACCCGGCGGTGCGGCCGATGCCGTACCTGGATCCGTACGCGCGGTCCTGGCCAGGACGCTGGAGCAGGTGCGGCGGTGGGCGGCCGAGGACCGGTTCAGCGGGTCGCGTCTGACGTTCGTCACCCGGGGCGCGGTGGCGGTGGACGGCGGCGGAGTGCCCGATCTGGCGGCTGCCGCCGTCTGGGGCCTGGTGCGGTCCGCGCAGTCGGAGAATCCGGGGCGCTTCGCCCTGCTGGATCTCGATCCGACGGCCGGCTCCGAGGATCCGACGACCCGTGCCGAGGGAACGACGGCCGCCGCCGACGCTCTCGCCCGTCTCGGGGAGGCCCTCGGCTCGGACGAACCGCAACTGGTGCTCCGCGGCGACGGGATCAGGGCCGCGAGGCTGGAGCGCGCGCCCCGCCCGGAGCCGGCCATGGACGCCGCCCCGGACGATGCGACCGGCCCTGCCGCCGCCACCACCCCCGTCGGCCCTGCCGTCCCGGCAGGCCGGGACAGGTGGGAGCGAGGCGGCACCGTACTGATCACCGGCGGTACCGGCGGCCTGGGCGGGGTCATCGCCCGGCATCTGGTCGCGGAACACGGCGTACGGCGGCTGCTGCTGCTCAGCCGCCGGGGTATCGGCACCGAGGGCGCCCGCCTGCTCGTCGACGAGCTGACGGGTCTCGGGGCCGAGGTCACGGCCGCGGCCTGTGATGCAGCCGACCGCTCCGCGCTGGCCGGCGTACTGGCGGCGGTGCCCGCCGAGTATCCGGTGACGGCCGTGGTGCACGCGGCGGGTGTGCTGGACGACGGCACCATCGGCTCGCTGACACCGGAGCGGCTGGACACCGTCCTGCGTCCCAAGGCCGACGCCGCCTGGCATCTGCACGAACTGACCCGGGATCTCGATCTCGCCGCGTTCGTGGTGTTCTCGTCCGTGGCCGGTGTCTTCGGCGGCGCGGGCCAGGGCAACTACGCCGCCGCCAACACCTTCCTGGACGCGCTGATGGAGCGCCGTGCGGCCGAAGGGCTGCCCGGTGTATCCCTGGCGTGGGGCCCGTGGGAGCGGACGGGCGGGATGACCGGCGCCCTGTCCGAGGCGGACATGCTGCGGCTGGCGCGCTCGGGCATGCCACCGCTCTCCGTCGGCCGGGGCGTGGAGCTGTTCGACGCGGTGGCCACCGGCACCCGGGCGCTGGTGGTCCCCGTACGGCTGGATCTGCCGGCGCTGCGCGACCGGGGCGAGATCCCGCCGCTGCTCCGGGGTCTCATCCGTACGGCCTCCCGGCGGGCGGCCACGGCGACGGCCGCTCCCCGGTCGGCCGGCGCGCTCGCGCGACGGCTGACCGGACTGAGCGACGAGGAGCGCCGTGACGTACTGCTCAAGCTCGTACGGGATCAGGCCGCCCTGGTGCTCGGACACCCGGACGGGACGGCGATCGGGGCCGCGCGCCAGTTCCAGGAGCTGGGCTTCGACTCGCTGACGGCCGTGGACTTCAGGAACCGGCTCAACGCCGCGACCGGACTGCGGCTGCCGGCCACCTTGCTGTTCGACCACCCCACATCGGCCGATGTCGTGGACCATCTCCACTCCCAGCTCGTCACGGAGGAGGTCACCGGGGCCGGCTCCGTCCTGGCCGTACTCGACCAGTTGGAGAAGACGATCGCCGAAATGAGCGTCGACGCACAGGAGTTCAAGCATGTCGCCGGACGGATCGAGGTACTGAGGACGAAGTGGGCGGCGCTGCGGCGGGAGCCGGCGGACGGCACCGGCGAGTTCGATCTCGACGCGGCGTCGGACGACGATGTGTTCGCCCTCCTCGACGATGAACTGGGCCTGTCCTGAAAGCGACCCTGGCAGCCCGGCCGGACCGCGGTCCGGCCGGGCGACCCGGGTCGCGGCCGGACCGCCGGGGTGGGCTCCGTCACGGCGAGCGCGCAGAGACTAGGGAATTTCCCACTGTCCGCCCTAGTGGAATGGGTTGGCCGGGAACCGGACCGTGACGGCAGTCGATCGGTGTGACAATGATCCGTGTGACAAAGCCCTACCGGGCCCGGACGCCCAGCGGTTCAGGACCGCCCGGTGGTCCGGACCGCTCGACCCAGCTCTGAGGAGGATGCGACACGATGACGACGTCCACCGAGGAGAGCCTCTGGGCACGGTGCTTCCACCAGGCACCGGACAGCCCGAGACAGCTCTTCTGTTTCCCCCACGCGGGTGGCTCGGCGTCTTTCTACTTCCCGGTGTCCGCGCAACTGTCCTCCGTGGCAGAGGTGTTCTCGGTGCAGTACCCGGGACGGCAGGACCGGCGCAGGGAGACCAGCCCCGATGACATCGGCACCATGGCCGACCAGGTCTACGCGGCGCTGCGCAGACAGCTCCACACCCGGCCGACGACCTTCTTCGGACACAGCATGGGCGCGACGCTCGCCTTCGAGGTCGCGCGGCGGTTCGAGGCCGACGGCGGTGAACTCTCCCGTCTCTTCGCCTCGGGGCGGCGCGCGCCGTCGCGTCACCGCGAGGAGAATGTGCACCGCCTCGGTGACGACGGGATCGTCGCGGAGCTGAAGCGGCTCTCCGGTACGAATGCGGAGCTGCTCGGCGACGAGGAGATCCTGCGCCTGATCCTGCCGGCGATCCGCAGCGACTACCGCGCCATCGAGACCTACCGATGCGCGCCGGGTGCCGTCGTGCGCGCGCCGGTCTCCGTACTGACGGGCGACAGCGACCCGAAGACCACGCTGGACGAGGCCGAGGACTGGCGCGGACACACCACGGGAGCGTTCGAACTGAAGGTTTTCCCCGGTGGGCACTTCTTTCTCAGCTCCCAGGCGCCCGCCGTGATCGCGATCCTGCGGAACCATCTGACGTCCGGCGGCTGACGGCCACGGTCCGCCGACGGCCACGCTCCGCTGACACGGTCCGGCGGACCACGGTCCGGCTTTCGGACACCACCCGTCGCCGTCCCGCCCCCGCACGCCACCAGCTCCTCCCGTACACACCATCCCCACACTCCGTGCGGAGCACCAGCACCTGCACCTGCACCAGCACCAGCGCCAGAACCTGCATCAGCGCCAGTCCAGCACCTGCGTCAGCACCGAGCACCATCGAATGGCGCGGAACGCCGCAGAACACCGTCAACGCCGCACACCGGACGGGAGTTGCCCTTCCGGGGCGGTGTTCTGCCGGGAGACCGCCGGCGTCCCCCTATACCGTGTTCTCGCTCCCCAAGCGACTTCTGGCGTCTGTAAGACGGCGGTGAGTGATCCAGTCCGCGCGGGGTAGTCCCCAGGCATCGATTGGTCGATGCCTGCTCAGCGCGCCCGGAGCCACCGGTGCCGCCGGCTCCATGGGTGCGGGATCCAACGGGGATCCGTGATCACGTACCCTCGCGTCCGGTCGATTGTTGTTCCTTCAACTTTGTTGTGCGGGATGTCATCGACGAGTCAGCGCGTCTGTTGTGTCCCCCGAGATCTGAGGAGACCTTGATGCTGGAGCAGGCCGATCTCATGGGTTTGTCCAGCGCTCTGGTCGGCCGTACCGGTGAGCTGCGGGTGCTGACCCGCCACGCGGAGGCCGCGCGCGCCCGGCGCACGGGTCTGGTGCTTCTGTCGGGACCGGCCGGTATCGGGAAGACGAGCCTGCTCCGGGCCTTCCTGAGGAGCGAGGCCTGCCGGAACATGGCGGTGCTGTACGGCTCCTGCCGTCAGGTCGTGGGCGGCGCCGGATACGGCGGGGTGCGGGAGCTGTTCGGCTCCCTCGGTCTCAGCGGCGAGGACGCCAGGAACTCACCCCTGCTGCGCGGGCTCGCCCGGCGCGCGCTGCCCGCGCTCACCTCGGGACCCGCCGACGACGCGACGGCGGGCACCGGCGCCTCCGGTGTCTATCCCGTGCTCCACGGGCTGTACTGGCTCGCGGCGAATCTGATGGCGGACCGCCCGCTCGTCCTGGTCCTGGACGATGTGCAGTGGTGCGACGAACGCTCCCTGCGCTGGGTCGACTTCCTGCTGCGGCGCGCCGACGGTCTGCCGCTGCTGGTCGTGCTCGCGCAGCGCGGCGAGGCCGAGCCCGTCGCGCCCGCCGCCCTGGCGGACATCGCCGCGCAGCACGGCCCCACGCCGCTCCGGCTCGCCCCGCTGACCATCGAGGACGTGGGGGAGATGGCACGTCAGATCTTCCCCGCCCCCGTCGGACCGGGCTTCGTCGAGCGCGCCGCCGCCGTCTCCGGCGGCAACCCCTTCACCCTCAGCCGGCTGCTGGGCGAGCTGCGTGCCGAAGGCGTCCGGCCCGACGAGAAGGGCGAGCGCAGACTCGCCGAGGTGGGCGGCCAGGTGATCACCCTCTCGGTCGGCACACTGCTGGAGCGGCAGCCGCGCTGGGTGCGCCAGGTGGCCAGGGCGATCGCGGTCCTCGGCGAGGAGTCCCCCGATCTCCTCTCCGCGCTGGCCGGTGTGCCCGCCTCGCTCGTGGCCGACGCCATGCTCATCCTGCGGCGTGCCGAACTGATGGCGCCAGGACGGCCCGATCTGGTGCATGACGTGGTGCGTTCGGCCGTGCTCGAACCCATGGGCGCGCGGGCGCTGGCCGAGCTGCGGGCCACGGCGGCCCTCCTGCTGAGCGACGCGGGCCGGCCCGCCGAGGATGTCGCGGGACTGCTGATGCTGCTGCCCGCCGTGACCCAGCCGTGGATGCCGGGGGTGCTCCGCGAGGCCGCGCTCCAGGCCGAGAGCAGGGGCGCGCCCGAGGCCGCGGTCCGGTATCTGCACCGGGTGCTGGAGGTGGAGCCGCACAGCGTGCGGGTCCGCGTCCGGATGGCCACGTCGCTGGCGGAGATCAACCCGCCGGAGGCCATCCGGCTGCTGGAGGAGGCGCTCGCCAGGGCCGGTGACATCCGTACGAGGGCGATGGTCGCCGTGCGGTACGGCATGACGTGTCTGGCCGTACAGCAGGCGCCGACGGGCGTCAGGGTGCTGGAGGAGGTGCTGGCGGCCCTGGAGGCCGAGCTGCCGTCCGGGCCCGATCCCGCCGACCGCGAGCTGCACACCCTGGTCGAATCGGTCCTGCTGATCATCGGCGCGGACGAGAAGGCGACGGTCTCCGCGACCAGGGACCGGGCGGCGCGGCTGGCCGTACCGCCCGGCGACACCCACGCCCAGCGGCAGAAGCTCGCGATGATGACGGTACTGACCGCGATGGACGGCCGCTCCGCCGAGCGGACGGCCGAACAGGCCCGCCGGGCCATGAGTTTCCCCGGAGCCGAGCTGGAGAGCTGGTCGCTGATCGCCTCGTCGTTCGCACTCGGCCTCGCCGATGAGGTGGGCGAGGCCCTGGACGCGCTGGACGGTCTGCTCCAGCGCAGCCAGGAGACGGCCGCCGTCTGGACCTATGTGCTCGGACTCTCCGCCCGTGCCTTCGTACTGCACAGCGTGGGCGCCGTCCCGGACGCGCTGGCCGACGCCCAGACGGCGATCGAGATCATCGGCGAGGAGCGGTGGGGCGACAGCGCCGCGATGCCGCAGATCGCGCTCGCGACCGTGCTGCTCGACCGCGACGAGCCCGAGCGCGCCGAGGAGCTGCTCCTCGGGATCAAGCGGCCACGTCTGGACCGCTTCGTCATCGAGTACCACTGGTATCTGATGGCCCGTGCCCGTGCCCGGTGGGCGCTCGGCGACCGCGAGGCGGCCCTCGCCCTCTTCCTCGACTGCGGCCACTCGCTGGAGGAGTCCCGGTTCACCAACCCGGCGTTCCTCCCGTGGTGGGCGGAGGCGGCCTCCCTGCTCGCCTTCATGAACCGAGCCGACGAGGCCAGGGAGATCACCGAGTACGGCGGCGAACTGGCCGCCCGATGGGGCACACCGCGCGCCCTCGGTCTCGCGGCTCTCGCCCGGGGTGTGATCACTCCCGGCGCGGCGGGCATCGAGCTGCTCACCGAGTCCGTCCGGACACTGGCGGGCTCACCGGCCAGGTCCACGCACGCCCAGGCCGAATTCCTGCTCGGCCGCGCTCTGTTGAAGACGGGCGACCACCGGGGCGCCCGCGAGCATCTGCGTACCGCCACCGACCTCGCCCAGCGCTGCGGCGCGCTGGCCCTCGCGGGGACCTCCCGCAAACTGCTGGTCACCGCGGGCGGCAGGATGCGGAAGATGAGCGCCTCACCGCTGGACATGCTGACCGGAATGGAGCGCAGGGTGGCCGGTCTCGCCGCCTCGGGAGCGAGCAACCGCTCCATCGCGGAGTCCCTCTTCGTGACCGTACGCACCATCGAGACGCATCTGACCAGCGTCTACCGGAAGCTGGGTGTCGGCCGGCGGACCGAACTGGGCGCCATTCTGCACACTCCGGACATCCCTGATGGACAACCTCCCGGCTGGGTAATCGAGTCACGCTGGCGACGCTGAAGCGAACTGAGCGAGGCGGTGCGCGTGACTGGCCGGAATGACAAATGTCCGAGCGCGCGGTCCACGGAGTGGACGTACGGTCCGGACACCCACGGCGATGAGATTCCGCTGTTCGAGCGCAGGCCCGAGCAGACGGTGCTGCGTTCGGTGCTCGCCGAGCTGAGCGGTGGGCGCGCGGCGATCGTGACCCTCACCGGAAGACCGGGACACGCGCAGAACGCCCTGCTGGGCTGGGCTGCCCGGCTGGCCGGGGAGAACGGGTCACGGGTGCTGCGCGCACAGGCCGCCCCGGCCGACCGCGAGCTGCGGTACGGCGTGGTCGTCCAGCTCATGGCGGCGTTGTACGGACCCGCCCCGGCGAGCGCCCCGGACACGGTCCGGGCACCGGCCGGGCCCGCTCCGATGACGGACGGTCCGGAGTGGACTGACGGATCGGAGTGGACGGACGGTCCGGAGTGGACGGACGGTCCGGAGTGGACGGGCGGTCCGGAGTGGACGGACGGTCCGGCGCTACGGGACGGTCAGGTCCCGCGCTCCCTCCGGGCCCTGATCGGATGCGCCGAGCACGAGCACGAGCACGAGCGCAGTCCGGCCCCGGCGCAGCCTCATCCGGTTCCGGGGCTCCATGGACTTCTGCGTGCCGCGCGCACCGCGCCGACACTGCTGGTCGTCGAGGACACCCAGTGGCTCGACCCCGCGTCCCGGCACTGGCTGGAGACGCTGATCCGGCGGCTGACCCCGGACACACCGCTCGCGGTCATGGCGAGCGGCAGCGCGCTGTCCGCCGGCGGCCCCGACTGGCTGAGCGCCCTCCCCCCGGCCCCGGTGACCGTGAAGCGGCTCGTGGTGCACGGCCTGAGCGAGGGCGGTGTCGCCGCGGCGGTACGGCTGGTCTGCGGCGCCCCCGGTGACCAGCGGTTCATCCGGACGGCCAGGACGGCCACCGGAGGCAACCCCACCGCCCTGTACGAAGTGCTGCGGCGCTTCAGCGGCCACGGCCATGAACCGGTCGTCGCCCGGCTGTCCGAGCTGAAGGCGATCGCCGCGGCGGTCGCCGGCGACCTCGTCACCCACGCGCTGACCGGTCTGCCCGCCGAAGTGACCACGCTCCTGCGGACGCTGGCGGTCTGCGGAGATCTGCTGCCCTTCTCGCTCGTATGCGCCGTGGCCGGACTGCGGCCGGCCGTCGGCCGGGACCTGCGCGCGATGCTGGAGGCGGCCGGGCTCATTACCTCCGTCGGGATGAAGGCCCTGATCTGCCCCCTGGTGAAGGCCCGTCTGCTGGAGGACATGCCCGCCGGCGAACGGGCCGCCCTCCACTCCAGGGCCGCCGAACAGGCCCACCGGGCATCCGTGAACGACGAGGACCTCACCCATCTCCTGCTCCGCTCGCCACCGCTGGGCTCCTCCTGGGCCGTCCCCGTACTGCGCCGGAGCTTCGCCGCGGCCCTGCGCGCCGACAACCACGACAACGCCGTCGCGTGTCTGACCCGCGCGCTGCGCGAGCCGCTGGAGCCGGACGGGCGGGCCCGGCTGAGCCTGCAACTGGCCGCAGTCGAAGCGGTCCGCTCACCCGAGGCCGGTGACCGCAGGCTGGCCGAACTCGTACGCGCGGACGGCGATGTCCCGGCCGGGCTGAGGGTTCGCGCCGTCGATCTGGCGCTGGCGCGGGGCAACAGCAACGCCGTACGCAGATCCGCCGCCGAAGCGCTGCACGACGCCCGTGACGCCGAACGGGACGGACTGCTCGCGCTGTTCTGGCTGGCCAACGATGCCAAGGACGACCCCGAGCCGATGGTGCCCGAGGTGCCCGCGCTCCCCGACCGCCCCTCGGAGCCCGCCCAGGCGGGGGTACGGGCCTGGCAGCTCGCCGCGCGGGGCGAGGACCGGGAGACGGCCGGGGAGCTCGCCCGCGCCGCGCTGGCCGGAGGCGGCCCCGGCGCCGCGCTGTTCCTTCCCCGGCTGGCCGCCTGCAAGGCGCTGATCCTGACCGACGACTGTGCGGCGGCGGCCACCGAGCTGACCGCCCTGCTCGCCGCCGCCCGCCGCGATCACCTCCCGGCCGCGGTCGCGCGGGTGCTGACCGTACGGGCCGAACTGCATCTGCGCACAGGCATGCTCGACGCCGCGGAACGGGACGCCGAGGCCGCCGAGCGCGCGCTGCCGCTGACGAGCCGTCATCCGCTCGTCGCCCCCGAGCTGATGGCCCTGCGGATCGCCACCGCCCTGGAAGCGGGGCGCCACGAGCGGGCGAGATCGCTCGCCGCCGCGCCCGCGCCCGCCGGGGCGGAGGACGGTGTGGCCTGGTCCTCGCTGCTCCTCGCCAGGGCCCAGCTCGCCGCCGTCGACGAGCGGTGGACCGAGGCGCTGGAGCTGTCCAAGGAGAGCGGCCGGCTGCTGCTGCGCCGGGGGTGGGGCAATCCGGCGCTGCTGTGCTGGCGCCCGCTGGCCGCCACGGCGGGCAAGGCACTCGGCGACCGCGCCGAGGCGGCCCGGCTGAGCCTCTCGGAGCTGACGCTCGCCCGCGGCTGGGGCACGGCGAGCGCGCTCGGGCTGGCCGAGCTGTGGGCCGGGCCGATGACCGGCACGGGTGGCAGGCCGGTGGTCAGGGCCCGCGGTGCGACGCGCGTCCTGCGCGACTCACCCGCCCGGCTGGCCCACGCGTGGGGGCTCGTCCAGCTCGCCGCCGCCGAACTGGAAGAGGGCGACCGGCGGGCCGCCGCGCGTACGGCCGACGAGCTGTCCGCGTTCGTCACCGCCTATCCGTCGAGCCGGATCGCCGTGTGTCTGCGCCGGTTCGCCGAGCGGCTGGAAGAACCGTTCAGGCCCTCGCCCCCCGCGCCGCCGCGCGAGTGGACGACGCTGTCGACGGTCGAACAGCGCACCGCCACCTTCGCCGGACGCGGCCACGGCAACAGGGAGATCGCGGAACTGCTGTCGGTGAGCAGACGCACGGTGGAGCTGAGACTGAGCAACACCTACCGCAAGCTGCGTATCACCGGGCGTGAGGAACTGAGCGAGTTGGTGAGGACCATGGAAGGACGGCCGACGGATGCTTCTTGAGCGGGAGACCGAACTGGCGCATGTGAGCGCCGCTTTGAGAGCCGCCGCGGAGGGCACGTCCTCGTCGGTACTGCTGTCCGGTCCGCTCGGCATCGGAAGATCCGCCCTGCTGCGGCGGCTGCCCGTCCTCTGCGCGGGCGAGGACGTACGCGTCCTGCGCGCGAACGCCGCCCCGATGGAACAGGACTTCGCCTTCGGGGTGGTGCGCCAGCTCTTCGACAGCCTGGTGGCGGGCGCCCCGGAGGAGGACCGTACGCGCTGGGCCCGGGACGCCGGCGGCATCACCCGGATCTTCACCGCCGACACCGTGCCCGACGCCCACGGACACGGTGACGGCGAGGACCACGCCCATGGTGCGTGCCAGGACGACGGCGGCGGGGCCGCCGTCGTGTCCGAGGCGATCCTGTACGGCCTCCGGCCGCTGCCGACCGGTCTCGGCGAGAACGCCCGGCTGCTGATCCTCGTCGACGACCTGCAATGGGCCGACGCCCCCTCGCTGCGCTGGCTCGCGCATCTCGCCAAACGGCCGCACGGACCGCGCGCCGTACTCGTCTGCGCGCTCCGGGACGGGGAGCCGAGGGCCCGGCACCCCCTGGTCCGCGAGGTCGCGCGGGCCGCCGCGCGGGTGCTGCGGCCCGCCCCGCTGTCGCTCGACGCCACCCGGGCCATGATCCGCGAGCGGCGCGGCGGCCCGGGGCACGAGGAGTACGCGCGCGCCTGCCACGAAGTCTCCGGCGGCAACCCGCTGTTCCTGATGTCGGTACTGCTGGGCACGGCGGCGCGCGGTTTCCCGCCGACCTCGGACCACATCGGGCAGGTGCGCGCGCTGCGGCCCGCCGAGTTACGGGACCGGCTGGCGAGCCATCTGCGTACCCAGACACCGGCCGTACGCGATCTGGCCGCGGCGATCGCCGCCTTCGGCGACCACGCGGAACCCGCGCTCGTCGCGCAACTGGCCGGGCTCGACGAGATCGGCTTCGGCGCCGCGCGCCGCGCGCTGGACGAGACGGGGCTGCTGACCGGCTCCCGTGAGCCGCGCTTCACCCACCGTGTCGTACGGGACGCGATCGAGTCGTCGATGACCCCGGCCGAGCGCGAGCGGTCGCACGCCGGCGCGGCGGACCTGCTGTACCGCAGCGGCTGTCCGGCCGAACAGGTCGCCGCCCACTTGATGGCCGTCACCGGTTCCGACCGCTCCTGGTCCGTACCGGTACTGCGGGCGGCGGCCGACACGGCGCTGCGCCGGGGCGCGCCGGAGACCGCGGCCCGCTATCTGCGCCGCGCGCTGCTCGCCCACCGTGCCCAGGACACGGACCGGGCCCGGCTGCTCGTCGATCTGGCCACCGCGGAGCGGGGGTTCGACCCGGAGGCGTGCGAGCGCCATATCGTCCAGGCGGTACCTCTGCTCACCACCCCCAGGGACCGGGCCGCGGCGGCGCTGCGCATCCCGCCGACCCTGCTGGGCACGGTACCCCCCGCGACGGCCGCCCTGCTGCGCGCCGCCGCCGCCGAACTCGGCGCGCCCGCCGCCCTGGACGAACCGGCGCGCGAGCTGGCGGTGCGCCTCGAAGCGCGGCTGCGCCACCACGGGCACGAGAATCCGGGGGAACTGGCCTCGGCGGCCGAACGCCTGCGTGAGCTGGGGGAGGACCCACCGGTCGGCTCGGCCGCCGAACGCGAGCTGGTGGCCGTCCTGCTCTGCGCGGGCACACTCACCGGCCGGCTCACCGCGGCCGGGGCGGCCCGCACGGCCAACCGCGTCCTGGAACGCGAACCGGCCAGCTCAGCGGGCGCGTACACCGGACTGCCGCTGGTCGTGATCACGCTGTTCGCCGCCGAATCGATTCGGGACGTCGGCTCCTGGCTGTCGAGTGAGCAGCAGACCCGGCGGCAGAACACGACCGGCGCCGACGGCGTGCTCCTCTTCGCGGAACGGGCGTTGGCCCTCGCCATGCAGGGCAGGCCCGGCCAGGCGCGCGAGTACGCCGAACGCGCCATGGGGCTGGCCGACGCGGACTGGCGCGAGACCGCCGTTCTCGTTCTCTGCGCCGTCGCGTTCGAGCTGCGCGACCCGGCGTTCAGCGAGCGGATCCTGCTCCGGGCCCAGGCCCGTAGGCCCACGGGCCTGGCCGTGACCGTGACCCTGCGGATCCTCCAGGCATCGGTGGACGCCCAGCGCGGCCACCGCGCCAGGGCCCTGGAGAGCCTGCTGGCCTGCGGCCGGCGACTGGAGGCTTCGGGCTGGCAGAACTCGGCGCTCTTCCCGTGGCGGCCGCACGCGATCGGCCTCCACCACCGGCTCGGTGACTCACACGCCGCACTGGCGCTGGCCGAGGAGGAGCACACCTGGGCCGCGGCCTGGGGAGCGCCGACCGGGCTCGGCCGCGCCCTGCGGCTCAAGGGCTGGCTCCGCGGCGGCCAGGGCGTGCCCCTGCTGCGCGAGGCCGTCGGCGTACTGCGCGGCTCCTCGCACAGCCTCGAACTCGCCAGAACACTGGTGCTGTTGGGCCGGCGGCTCGGCGGTGTCCCGGAGGCGGAGTCCGCCCTGCGCGAGGCGGGCGCGATCGCCGCGGGCCATGGCGCGCCCTGGCTGGTCGAGCAGGCCGAGCACGGCCTCGGTACGCCCGCCCCGCCGCGGACGGCCGTACTCACCCGCAGTGAGCGCAGAGTTGTCTCTCTTGTCGGCCGTGGCCTCACCAATCAGGAAATTGCGGGTGAACTCGGGGTGAGTTCCAGGGCCGTCGAGAAACATCTCACGAATTCCTATCGGAAACTAGGCATCTCGGGCCGGCACGAGCTGGCGGACGCGCTCCCCGCGTAGATGCGAACACATATGTGTTAACGGCATGCTACGGACGGTGTGACCCGTGCGACGACTGCGCCCCCTGGTTCGGTCACACCGTGCCGGACAAACCTCAGGAGAACCTCAAAGGCGGCTCATTCGCGGGATGGGTGCCCGGTCGGTCCCGCCCGGCATGCCGGGATTTGCCCATCCCGTGTCATCGCCATTGCGGACCGAACCTTCCCCGGGTTCGACCACAGCTTTAGCCCGATGAACAGGGGACCTTGTTGACGCGCGAGCGCGAGGTTACCTAGTCTCAATTCGGTAAATGGATATCCGATCAATCGGTACAGGCGGGACCGGATACCGCAGCTATTTGACGCATAGCGTCGTTGTCAATTCCCAGAGAACCGGGGGACCCGAAAGGATGGCGGTCTCGTGGCGATTGCCGCACTCGTAGACTCGGCGCAGCTCAAACCCACCGAACTCGTACCTGACCAGCACGGGCGCGGAGGTGCCCAGCAGTTCGACCAGGCGGGGCTCTGTATGGCCTCGCTCGACCCGGCCCTGACCGTCCAGCAGGCGAACCAGGAGTTCTTCCGCCGCTTCGGCGACTCCTCGGCCGATGTCTGCGGACGCAGCTTCCGTGAGCTGGTGCACCCCAGTGTCCAGCAGCCGCTGATGCGGCAGTTCTCCCGGCTGGTCGAAGGCAAACGGCAGCGGTTCGCCTCGCATGTGGTGGCCCTGGGACCGGAGGACTCCGCGTTCGCAGGCACTCTGACGGCCGCGGCCGTCAGCGGGGAGAGCCCCGACGTGGCCGCGATCCTGGTGCTCATGCGCTCGTCGGAGAGCGAGTCCGACGCGGGCGTGCTGACCAGTCAGAAGAAGATCCTGACCGAGATCGACGCCCGGATCCTCGAAGGCATAGCGGCGGGTCTGTCGACGATTCCGCTGGCCTCACGGCTCTATCTGAGCCGGCAGGGCGTGGAATACCACGTCACCGGTCTGCTGCGGAAGCTCCGGGTGCCCAACCGGGCCGCCCTGGTCTCCCGCGCCTACTCGATGGGTGTTCTCAACGTCGGTACATGGCCGCCCAAGGTGGTCGAGGACTTCATCAAGTGACACCGCCGGGCCGCCGGGAGCGGCCTGGCGGGCCGGTTTTCCGCCCGCGCGCTCCGTATGGTCCATACGGCCGGTACCGTCCGCACGGCCCGCACAGAACTGTGGAACCCCGTCGAAGGGTTCCGTGGCCCTGTGCGGGCTTCCGTGTTTTCTCCGGGGCGGTACGGGTGACCGTGGTCCGCTTCCACTGTTCCGTTGTCTGTTTGAGTGAGCACGGAACCCACCGCAATTGCGTTCTGAAGACCGGTTTTCCTCGTCAAGAATTCGAACACATTGACCGCCGTGTGGTTTTGCTCACCCGGAGATGTGGTTTTGCTGCCCGAATCGGTAGACGGCTTTTGATATGGCTTGACGACCCGCCTCGGGACACCCGAAGCGGCGATCCGGTGTGCGATGCGCGTAGACGTGTTTCCCCGGGACGGGATACGACCGGCCTTTCCCGCACATTGCCCGCTATTCCCGGGAGTGGCGGCCGAATCCGGACCGACGGTAACCGGCGCACCGCCGGCCCGTGCGTCGCCGCTCAGCCCTGGACGGCCTGATAGAGGCCACGGCCCGCGCGGTGGGCCCGCGAGGAACCGACAAGGCGGTCGAGCGTGCTGCGTACGGCGTTGATGCTGCCGGGCGATTCGTCGCGTCCCAGCGCCTGCGCCACATCGCGGGCCCGGACCGGGGCGTCGGCGGAGTTGGCCAGGACCGTGAGGATCTGCTCGGTCAGACCACCGGTGGGCTGCTCCTCGACGGCGGGGACGGCCTTCTTCGCCGTACGCCGCTTCCGCTCCTTGGGAGCCTCCGCCGGTGCCTTCCGGCTCGCGCGGGCCCGGGGAACCTTGGCGGAGGCGGGCGCCGGCTTCGCGTCCTCCTCGGTGTCACCCTCCGCGCTCGCGCCGGCCGTGTCGTCGCCGGCCGTGCCGGCCGCGTCCTCGGTCGTCCCGTCCTCGGTCGTCTCCTCGGCCGCCGTCGCGGCGGACTCCTCGGCCTCCTCCCCGGCCGGGGCGCCGTGCTCCGTCCCCGACTCGGCGCCGGCCTCCGGGGACACCGTCGGTTCCGGTACATGGGGAGCGGCCGACAGTGCCTGGAGCGCGGTCAGGGCGGTACGTACCGAGCCCAACCGCTCGGTGACGGCCGCCAGCTCGTTCTGAAGTGCCTGCTGTTGTGCTTCGAGCTGCGGGAGTTCGCTCAGGAGGAGCGCTGTGGTCGCCTCGATGCTGCCCGGAGTGCCGGTTACGGATGTCATGGTGTCGCCCTTTCGTTCCGGGTCACCACTTGACCCCGTCGGTGACCGCTGTAGAGCAGAGTAGGGTGTGTTGCGTTGTGGCGGCCAACAGACGGCGCGCCGTCGTTGTCATCGTGTTACCGCGGACGGCGCTGTCACGCCCCGGAGGACAGGGTCGCAGGGGCCCGCGGGGCCGCTGTCCGCCTTCGCCGGGGCGGGTCCAAGTCCGGTCGGTCTTGCGAGAGTTGCCCGTGTGTCCGGTCGTACTGGTCGTACCGGTGTTGTGCGCACCGGACCGCCCGTGGCCGCCGGCGGACGGCGTTCTCAGTGCTTGCGCAACCCATCGGCCAGAACACGCAGATAACGCTCCGCCGCCTCGTCGGGTGCGCTGCCGGAGATACGGGCCGCGTATCCGATCCCGCACAGCAGACTGCGTATGTCGGTGGCGTCGACGCCGTCCCTGACGGCTCCCGCCGACCGGGCGCGGCGCAGCAGACCGTCCGTGAGCGCGTCCAGTTCGGCCTTGAGCGCTGCCGTGTCCGGCTGTTCGTCGGCGGTCGCCGCGAGCACCTCGCGCACTCCGTTGTGCTGAGTCTCCAGCCGTACATGCGCGTGCAGCAGCCGCTCCAGCGCCGCCCACGGGTCGGGCTCGTCCACGGCGGCGCGCGCGATGTCCAGCAGTTCGTGGAACGGCTCCAGTGCCAGGGTCTCCAGCAGCGACCGGCTGCTCGCGAAGTGGCGGTAGACCGTACCGACACCGACACCCGCCCTGCGGGCCAGTTCATTGAGCTGGAGCGGCAGTTCCCCGCGCTCCAGCAGCGCCCGCGCCTCGACCAGCAGTCGCGCTCTGATACGCAGCGAATCCGCCCTGCGCGGCGGTGGTGTCACGGTCCTGGCCACCCTCCCATTCTACCGAATCGGATGAGCCATCCCAAAGGATGGACAATCCGCTGACCGCGCGTCCCCGACCGATTCGGGCACGGAATGCCGGGTCGGGCAGGGTGGGCCGTCCCTAGCGTGACGAGTGGAAAAGGGAAGGAGGTCCGGGGGTGCTGGACCGGCTCAACGAGGCCATGGAGTACATCGAGCGGAACCTCGACCAGCGGATCGAGATGACCGAACTCGCGCGGATCGCCGTCACATCGGAGTACCACTTCCGACGGATGTTCTCCGCGCTGGCGGGCATCCCGCTGTCCGAGTACATCCGCCGCAGACGGCTCACCGTCGCCGGCGCCGAGGTGCTCGGCAGAGGCAGCACGCTGCTCGACATCGCGACGCGGTACGGCTACGGCTCGGGCGAGTCGTTCGCACGGGCCTTCCGCGCCGTGCACGGTGTCGGCCCGGGTGAGGCCAGACGGACCGGCGCCGCGTTGCGCTCCCAGCCCCGGATGTCCTTCCGTCTCATCGTCGAAGGGAGTAGCAGCATGCGGTACCGGGTCGTGGAGAAGCCGGCGTTCCGGGTGGTCGGCAGGAAGGCACGGGTCCCTCTGGTCCACGAGGGCATGAACCCGGCGCTCGTCGCCTTCATCCGGAGCATCGGGCAGGAGACGCTCCGGCGGCTGGAGGAGCTGTCGGACCAGGAACCGCGCGGGCTCGTCGGGGTGAGCGACAAGATCGACGACAGCCGGGCGGAGGGCACCGAACTCGACTACTACCACGGGGTGGTGACGGAGGCGCCGGTTCCCGAGGACATGGAGAGCCGTACCGTCCCCGCGGGGACCTGGGCGGTGTTCGAGAGTTCGGGTGAGTTCCCGCGGGCGCTCCAGTATCTGTGGCGGGACGTCTACACGCAGTGGTTCCCGTCCAATCCGTACCGGAGTGTGCCGGGTCCCGAGATCCTGAGCACCCGGCTGTCGCCGGACGGGAAGACGGCCGACGCGGAGCTGTGGATTCCCGTGGAGCCGGCCTCGCGCTGAGCGAGCGAGCGCGGGGCGGGGGCGCGGGGCGGGGGTCATCGGCTCCCGCCCCGCGCCGGGGCGGGCACTGGACCCCGCCCCGCCCCGGACCCCGCCCCGCCCCGGACCCCGCCCCGCCCCGGACCCCGCCCCGCCCCGGACCCCACCCCGCGCCGGGGCGCTCCCGGGGTCACTCCTCCTCGGAGCCCTCGTCCTCCTCGCCCTCGAAGGCGTCTCCGATCTCGTCGATCACCTCGGCGGCGACCATGCCGCCCACCACGCCGACCGCGACACCCGCGGCGGCACCGGCGATCACCGCTCCGGTCCCGGGACCGGAGCGGTGGTGCGCGTCATGATGCCCGTCGTGATGCCCGGAGTAGTGGCTGTCCTGGTGGGCGGAGTGTGCGCCGCGGCCGCCGACGAGCTGTCTGATCCAGCCGTCGACCTCGGTGTTCCAGTCCAGATGAGGCACGTTCTCGTGCGAGACCGTGAAGCGGTTGAGCGCGTCATGGCCACCGGAGAAGAGGCCGCCGCGCTTGTCGGCCTCGATGACGACCTCCATCCCCTCGGACGTGGCCAGGAACGTCACCTCGATCTCGTTGAGCACATCGGCGTACCGGGCGGGCGGGGTCAGCTCCAGCTCCTGGTAGAAGGGAAGCCGCTGGCCCGTGCCGCCGATGCGTCCCAGTTCCAGATCGGCCGACCTGAAGCCCCAGCCGAGCTGTCCGAGCGCCTCCAGAACCGCCTCCTGGGCCGGCAGCGGAGAGACGGCCAGCGGATCGAGATCGCCCTTGTCCCGCGCCCCCGCCACCGCCAGCTCGGTCCGTACGCCCAGCACCACCCCGAGGGCCTGGCCGTGCAGTTCGGTCAGTGGCGTCTCCCAGGGGACCATGACCGAGAACGGCACGGTGAACTCCGCGCCCTCGGCCAGCCGGAAACCACCGCCGACCGTGACACGGTCGAAGACGACCGTGCCCTCGGTCTCCTCGTCCTGTCCCTCGGACTCGACCCTGGCCACCAGATCGAGGGTGATCTGCTCGATCTCCACGTCCGTCTGCCCGCCCCGCAGATACACCTGGCCGGACAGGGCCCCGCCCGGTACGACGGACGGGGCGGCCAGCACGGTGTCGACCGAGGGACCGCCGACCCCCAACGACCCGAGCAGCTTCTTGAACACCATCGTGGCGTTCACTCCTTCATGTGATGCGTACAGAGTGCGTCGGCCCCGCCCGGTGGGGGGCGCCCGAGGGGCGGGGACGCCATCAGAACTACCGCGGAGTGCGGAGTGGTTCCCGATTTTCGGCCATGTGTGGCGGGATATGACGGTCATACGGCGCCGGTGCGCGGTACGTCCGTCGGGACGGCCAGGGCGAGATCTCCCACCGCCGAGTAGTGGTTGACGCGCAGCTCGGGGGGAGGGTCCTGACGGAGCCGCGCCGGGTCTCTGAGCTGTTCGAAGAGCGCGTCGAAAGGGAGTACTCCCGAGCCGTCGGCGGCCGGTGTGCTGAGCGCGCTGATCAGAGCGTCGGTGAAGGGGGTGTGCGGCTCGCCCGCGCCGGCGGCCCGCGCCCAAGCGGTACGTCCCGATGCTCCCAGGTGCCAGCTCGTCTGCCGTGTCGGCGGCCTGCTCTCGTACTTGAGGGAGGCTCCCGCGTAGGAGCAGTCGAGAATGAAGACACAGCGACGGGCCCGGCTCCGGCCGGCGAGGCGGTGAATGTGAGAGAAGGAGAGCGAGGTCGACCGCCATCGCTCCGGATCGGTGGACGAGAGGTACAGAGCGAGATCCTCACCACTGCGTGAGGAGTGGCCGGCGAAGTAGATCAGCAGGACATCCTCCGCCTCCGAGGCCGCGCGGTCGATCGCTTCCAGGACTTCCCCGGGAGTACGGGGATCGCGTACACGCGTCACATGGCGCGGGTCGAAACTCCCGTCCGGATCGCCGGGAGCCAGGACATACGCGAGATCGGCGATATTGGCGGGCACCTCGGGGAGATCGCCGAGCTGCGGGTGGTCGTACGAGCCGGTGCCGATGAGCACGGCCCGTGAGCGCGCCGGATCGGGCAGGAGCGGATGACGGCTCCTGGTGGCGCGGTCCGGGTCGGCCAGATCGAGCCCTGCGACCGGGGTCGCCCAGAGCTGCCCGGAACCGCCCCTCGATGTCACCAGACCCACGACCGCCCCGGACGTGTTGGTGACCACCGCCCCCGACATCCTGGGGGGCACGGGCGACCGGGATGAATCCAGCACCTCCAGCATCATGTCGGAGGGAGCGTGGGGTGACATACCGGAGAACCGGCCGTCGAGCTTGAGCGGTTCGGCCTCGCCGGGGCCGGCGGAGAGCGTCAGCGGAAAGCCGATGATCTCGACCCGCTCCCCGGGTTCGGGGAGGTGCTCAGCGAGATCGGGCGGAAGTTCGCTCCTCGACAGTGTGGTCGGGCTGCGCACACGCAGCAGTGCGAGATCCCTCACCTCGTCGAACCAGGCGACGGAGGCCGAAGATCGCAGGTCCGTCCGCCAGGGAGTGACCTGGATCGACTCCCGCATCCGGCCCGCAGGTGTGAGCAACTGGTGGGCCGTGGTGAGAACGCGGCGATCACCCATCGCCACACCGGTGCTGGTGCTCTCTCCCGTGCTGACTCTCACCAGATGCGGTCCGGCGGACGGCCTGCGCGTCGGCGGCGTCTCGTCACGGTAGGGCCGCAGGGCGTGGAAGGCGAGATCGGTCATGAGATAGAGCGGCGGAGCACTTCTGCCCCGAGCGATGTCGACGAGCGCCGGCGCCCCGGAGCCCGGTGCGGTGGCGTAGGTGAGCGCGTCCTCGAACCAGTCGGCCGACAGCTCCTCCTCCTGACGGACGCTGAGCCGCGACAGCGCCCCCTCGCGCAGCGCGCCCGCCGACAGGACCGGAGGGCCGGACGAACTCCGGTTGTCCAGAACGAAGTCGATCAGGGCACGAGCCGCGGTTGGAGCGTCCGTATAACGCCGGACCAGTGAGGTCACCCCGCTGAGGGCCCGGGGGATGAAGCCCGACGGTTCCTGTGCGAGCGCGCGCGCGAGGCGCGGATCCGCCGCCTCTTCCGCCCGGAGCGCTTCGATCTCCCGGGCTGTGAAACGGTCGGCGACACGGATCATGTGCGTCATGGGCCGTCGTCCGGCAGGCCATGGCCGACGGACGCCGAGCAGCACGACGGGCACCCGTGCCCGGTCCCGTAGCAGCGGCTCCAGTTGGTCCTCCCACCCGTCGTACGGCCAGAGGCGATCCAGCCACACCACCGTGCGCGGACGCACTCGGGCCAGGTTCGCTCTCACCTCGTCCACGCTTTGGGGCGCCCACAGCCGCCAGCCCGGCGGCAGCTTCCGCAGCCCCTCCCAGGCCGAACGTGAAGTTCCCGACGCGCTGTCGCCGATCAGCACGACGAACAGGCTCTCGCCCGAGACGGCGAGTTCCAGCAGAGTGCTCAGTTTCCGGTCGTGCTCACGTTCCACGAAGGCGGGCAGCACCGGCAGACCGTCTGCTCCCGCCACCCCGATCGCCGGATGGATCCCGAACTCCAGCGGGTCCGTCACCTCCTCCAGCGGGCGGCCGATCCCATCGTCCTCGCGTACGGGAGCGGGCCGCCGCGCGAAGGGGATCGCGCCCTCCTCCACCAGCTGACCGCCGGAGCCCGGGACCCCGCCCGGATCCGAGCCCTCCGCCGTCACCCGCGTCGCCGGGAAGTCGCCGCCGCCCATCGGCGGGCGGTCCACATACGCCGCGATCTCCCGCCGTACCACTTCCTGGACGGTGGTGATCTCGTGCCGCAGCTGGGAACCCAGCAGCGCCTCCCGTACGCCCGGCCGGAACTCGAACCGGAATCTGTCGGTGTCGATCTCCCGGTGCCCGCCGCGCCAGGGCTCGAAGAGGCCCCCGAGGGCGACCTCCGCGAGATGGCCGTGCTCCGACTCCCCGAGCATGACCCGCCGTACGAGCGTCATGATGGGCAGCGTCAGCGGTACGGCGGACAGATAGCCGGCCAACTCCTGTGCCAGGGGCGACGCGTCGGCCTGGAAACGGCGCACGGCCTGGTCCGGGCCCGTCTCGTCGAACCCGGGGCTGGACACCGGCTCTGGATGATCGGAGGGGACGTCCCGCGCGACCCGGTCGATCAGCAGACACGACATCCGGCTCCACCGCCCGCCGCCCGCCACCAGATGGGCCAGCACCGAGAACCCCGCCGGGCTCACCTCCACCACCGGCACGGCGATCCGCTCCGCGATCCGGTCACGGCTGCGCGCTCTGCTCCGGGCCAGCCGCCAGGTGGAGTTGGGCGCGGCGGGCCTCGCCGCGCGTACCAGCAGACCTGACGGACGGGCCGCGCCCCGGTTCCAGAGCCGCCGGGGCAGCACATTCAGCACCGCCGCCGGACCGTGCGCCGCCCACCGGCGCAGCATCGCCTCGACAGCGGGACCGCTCCACCCGTCCGCGACCGTGTCCGTCAGCACCAGCACCAGACGGCGGCCCGAGGGGTCGGAGATCTCCCGGGGCCGGCGCGGCTCCCCGCCCGTCGGGCGCGTCACGACGGGCATGCCGCCCGCCTCCGTACCGCTCAGATACCAGACCCGTACATCACGGAAGATCCCCGTCTGGGTGATGGTGCGGCACAGCTCGGTCACCAGGTCGTGCCAGAGCAGCATCGAGTGATGGGTGTCCACCACCAGGGCCAGCTCCAGCCACCGCCCGCGCAGGGGCCTGAGCACGGGCAGCACCATACGCTGCTCGATACTGCTCCGGACGCTCAGCTCCTCGTCCAGCTCCGTCCTGCCGCCCTCCGCCGTCCGGCGGCCGAACGGGCGCAGCGCCCGCATCAGCCCCAGCGGGTCGTCGAGCGCCATCGCCCGCCGCACCAGCACGGGTTCACCCCGCCGCGCGGGCCCGTCGCCCGCTGCCGTCTCCAGGGTCGCCGCGCTGTACAGCTCGTCGCCCGGCCCGGCGGGGTCCGCGCCCTGGAACACCGGCTGCCCGCCGGGCGGCGGTGGCGGCTCCCCGCCGTCCGCCGGCCCCTCGTCGCCCGGCGCGGACGGCCCATGGCCCGCGCCGCCGACGCGCTCGGCGAGCCACAGGATGTCGGCCAGCTCCTCCGGGCCCGCGTCGGCGCCGGACTCCTCCAGGGCGCGCAGCAGGTGTTCCATCATCGGGCGGTCCCTACGCGGACGGTGTGCCGGTGAGCTGCTGGAGGACGGTCTCCAGGAACCGCTCCCGCTCCGCCGGGTCCGGCCATGCCCCGCTCAGCCGGAGCTGTACGGCGTTGAGCAACTGGTCCGTGGCGAGGTCCCCGTCCATTCTGCGCCGCAGGAACGCCTCGACCAGATCGCCGTACCGGTCGTCGGCGGCCGGGTCCAGGCCGAGCCGCCGCCGTACGATCCGGGTCAGTTTCTCCTTGCCCGGCGGCGCCATGTGCAGCCGGATACAGCGCCGCAGGAAGGGCGGGGGAAAGTCGCGTTCGCCATTGCTCGTGAGCACGACCACCGGGAACGCCTGGCACTTCACACGCCCTTTCTCCACCCATACCCGGAGATCCGGGTCGTCGTGCGTGCCGATCCGTACCCTCGGCTCCTGACGGGCGACCCGCGCCAGTTCGGGAATCTCGAAGGAGCCCTCCTCGAAGACGGTGAGCAGATCACCGGGCAGATCGATGTCGCTCTTGTCGATCTCGTCGACCAGCAGCACCCGGGGCTTCTCCTGCGGCAGCAGCGCGGTGCCCAGCGGTCCGAGGCGCAGATACGGGGCGATCGAGTGATCGGGGACCGGGGTCTCCGATGACCTGGAGGCGCGCAGATGGCCGAGGTTGGCGTCGTGCAGCCGGCCGATCGCGTCGTACTGGTAGAGGCCGTCCCGCAGGGTGCTCCTGCTGGTGACCGGCCAGTGCAGTACGGGCCCCAGTCCCAGGTCGGCCGCGATGCTGTACGCGAGCGTCGACTTGCCGACCCCCGGCTTGCCCGTGACGAGCAGCGGACGGCGCAGATACAGCGCGGTGTTGACCGCGTCCCTTTCCTCCGTGTCCGGTACGTACCCCGCACCGCGCCGGTGCGTCTCCGCCCACGCCGGGTCGGTGTCCCCCGGCGGCGCGTACTCCGGATCCCGCACCCCCTCGAACTCCCGCCAGGGCGGCAGCTGTCCGGCGAGGCGCGCGCACTTCTCGGCGGGATCTCCGGGGCCCTGGTAGATCCACCAGTCCTTGGTGTCCGCGGACTCCGTGCCCGTGGGCGCGCTCGTACTCGTACTCTCGCTCATGACAGCGACCGCCTTTCGGGTACGCGTTCGGGGTCGTCCCACATCAGGGCGAGAGGGCGCGGGGACGGTTGAACCCCCTGCTGTGCCTGCCCGGGGGCCTGTTGTGCCTGGCCGGGGATCCGTAAGGACTTCAGGACGGCGGGCAGCCGGCGTACGTCGATACCGGTGTCCGCCCCCGCCGCCAGCTCCGCGGACAGCTCGGCGCTGTCCGTACGGCCGCCACGGCGCCAGACCGCGATGGGCACCCCGGCGTCCAGTACCGCGTCCAGCGCGTCCATCAGCAGTCGCTCCGACACCTCGGCGAGGACACACACCGGCGGCTCGGCCGCCTGGAGGGAGACACCGAGCGCCGGGGAGACATCGCCGTCGCGCACCTGGTGCACCGCCTTCTGGTGCTCCCCGCCGTGCGTCTTGAACCAGTCCCACTTCCGTCTCCACTGGGTGTGGGCGATACCGGTCCGCTCGTCGGGGCAGCGCACCACCACCTCGTAGTGGGAACCCAGTTCGATCGTCTTGCCCGGTCTGCCGATCGGCAGACCCCAGCACTCGAACTCCTCACCCAGCAGTTCGTACGGCACATGGAACTCGATCCGGGTGAGCCGGTCCGCGGATCCGGCCAGCAGCTGCTCGCCGAGGTGTGTCCGGACGGCGGCCATCGACATCGGACGCCGCGACTCCCACACCGTCTCGAACGCGGAGTTCCGGTAGAGCCACATCCGTACCCAGTGCACACCGTCCGCCTCGGCCTCCTCCGGTGTCAGCCGCACATGCAGCGCGGTGCCCTCGGGCGCGGGTTCCGGCGGCGCGGGTACGGGAGCGGCGCCCAGCCGCTCGCGGGTGGTGTCCACCCAGGCGTCGGCCAGGCGCGCCCACACGGGATCGGTGGAACGCGCCGCGAGATGCCGTACGAAGGGCAGCGTCAGCGGCATGTCACGCTGTCTGCCCTGCCGGTTGTCGAGATCGTGGGCGATCTCGGTGAGCCCGTCCGCAGGCAGACTGCGGCGGGCCGGGGGCGCGCAGCCGGTCACCTCGAAGGCCCAGAGATAGGCGTCGCAGGCGAAGGGCGGGACCTCCCGGCCCCGCAGCAGCGCGCCCAGTTCCTTCCAGGCGGTCTGGTCGAGACCGGGCGCGCCGGAGCCGCCGCCCGGTCCCGGGTCCGTCCAGCCGTCACCCAGGACCGCCGAGCCGCTCCAGTCGCGCTCGATGACGAACTGCGGCTCCTGCCAGGCCAGTCCGCGGTTCCGCAGCAACTGGAAGTCGGCCTGTACGGAACGGGCGATGCCGACCAGACCGCGCACGGTCTCGTCCAGGGTCCTGCCGTCGAGGCGCCGCAGCAGTGTGTCGGTGAACTGGCCCGCGCCCCGGTCGGTGAGGTTCTGCGCGACCTCGCCCGCGTGGGACGCGTAGAGCGTGAACTGACGCCTCTCGGGGACCGTGGCGCCGAGGCCGTACGACGAGGCGCCGAAGGCGAGTTTGGCCGCCCTGCGGGTGTCGACCCGGCAGGCGTCCCCGATCGCTATCTGCCGCCGGAAGCGCCCGGCCGGCAACCGGCTGCTCTTCCACCAGCGCAGCGCCTCCTCCAGATTGAGGTGGGAGGTGAAGTCCTTGGTCGCGTCGGAGTAGGGGAGCAGCATCTGGTGGGACTCGTCGAGATAGCCGTGGCCGGCCCAGTAGAGCCAGAGCAGATCACCGTCGAGGGCGGGAAGCTCCTTGAACAGGATCCGCTCGATGTTCTCCCGGGTCGGGAGCTGACGTACCGTCAGAGTCCTGTCGCCGGCGGTTCTTTCCAGGGGTGACAGCAGGAGCCGTACGTTGCCGGCGGGGACCCCGGCCGGTCCGGTGAGCCAGCCGGCGAACCGCTCGGCGTCCCTGGCCGCGCCCGCCAGATTCCAGTGGTGGCTCACGTCGTAGGACTCGATACCCACGACGAGGGCGAAGACACGGCGGGGATCGATCGGGGATCCGGTGTCCGTACCCGCGCCCGCTCCGGCGGTGTTCACGGCGTCGACCGTGGTCATCTGGGGGCCTCGATCTCCTCCGCGATCCGGTCGTACACCGCGTCGAGCTTCCAGTACGCGCCATGGCTGACCGGGAACGGCTGGCGGCTGGACACCTCGTGGTCGACCACACGCGGATCGCCGGGGAAGACCGGCTCCGCCCGGTACGCCAGCAGGTCCTTGCGGTCGTAGATGTTGAGCCAGCGCGGGAAGCCGGGCGGCAGGGCCGTCGCCGTCGGGGGGAGTCCGGTGAGCGCGCCGAGCTCGTGGAGGAACGGAGCCTGTGAGCCGACCGTCACCAGCAGCTCCGGCCGGGGCAGCGGAGCCTGTTCCATCGCCGCGAGGGCGTAGAGATCCACCAGGGCGATCCCGCCCAGACTGTGTCCGATCAGAACGGTCGGTTCACCGGGATCGGCGTCCTTGGTGATCAGCTCCGCCAGATGGTCCCGCAGCGGACCGCCGCGCGCCTGGTAGCGCAGGATGTCGCCGAGCGCGGGCACCGACTTCCGGGTGATCGGGCCGCGCCAGAGGTCGAGTACGGGCTGGGTCGTCATCCGCAGGGCGAGCGCGGCCAGTACGGCCGCGGCCCGGCCGCCCGGCACCCGGCCCGTACCGCCCAGGCGTGCGGCGACGAGATCGACCAGCCGGTCGCGTTCGTCGCCGGTGCACAGCGCGTCCTCCCCCGCGTCGGCGAGCGCGGCGGCGACGACGGCGCGGCTCGCGGCCGTCGCGACCTCCCGGCTCGCCGGAATGTCGGCCGCGGCGGTGCACGCCGTGGTGAACTCGGTGGAACCGGCGACTTCCGCGAGCGCGGTGGCGTAGGACGCGTCGAGTCCCGTGGCGCGCAGCAGTACGGACAACTCGTCGGCGGCGGAGGGGAGACCGTACGAGTCCGGCTCATCGGAGAGCCCGGTCAGCAGCTCGGCCACCTTCTCCCCGGCGCCGCGCACCCCGGGCATGCCGAGACCGTCGTCCTTACCCTCCGGAAGTTCGGCGAGCACCCGCAGCTCACAGAGGGGATCGGTGAGCAGGAGCAGCCACTCGGCCGCCTCCTGGTCCGGCGGCCCGGCCGCTGAGCCACCGCCGGCCGCGGCGCGCGTCCCATCGGGCCGGGGGATGGATCCGCCTCCGGCACCGAGGGTCGCGCCATGGGTGCCGCCCCAGTAGCAGGGCACGAAGGAGGCGTCCGGGAACCGTCTGGTGAGTGCCTCGGTGATCAGCGCGGACAACTGGTCGTAGCGCTCGCGGCGCACACCGGTCCCATGGACGAAAACAAACCGCACGCGGACAAGCCCCCCGATATTTCTGCCAGTTAGGAGCGAGGATAGTGCCTGAACCGCGCGCGGGCAGGCGCTTGCCGCTTTGCCGGTGGGGCACGTGTGCCCTACCTCATGTGTGCCGTACCTCGGAGTGGCGCGTGGTCTCAGCAGCTGCCGGGGCGGGCGTACACCGTGATCCGGGCCTGGGTCACCGTACGGCTCCCGCACTCCTCGAAGCCGGTCCGCAGGGTCTCGCGTTTGGCGACTTCCCGCTCGTCCTCCTCCAGCGGCTGACCGGCCAGATCATGGACGGCGACGATCCGGTGGGCGGCCAGGACGCGGGCCCGGATCCGGCCGGGCGTGAACTCCGTACCGTGCAGGGTGTCCGAGGCGACGGGGGAGCGCTCCAGCGCGAGGTCCGACAGACCCCGGAAGGCCTCGGGGCGCGCGAGAGTCCATACGCGCCGGCGCGCGGGCATGAAGAGCACTCCGTCCCCCGGCCGCGCCGCCTCCCGTACCGCCCGTGCGACGGCGTCGGCGTCGTTCTGACGGCTCTGCGGGGTCCGCAGATACGCGCCCACGGGGAACAGCGCGGCCAGTGCCGCCCCCGCCGCCGTCAGGTACACCGCGCCGCGCAGCGCGCGGGAGCGGCCGGTGTCGCGTTGGATCCGGTCGAGCGCCACGCCGATCAGCAGGGCGAGCCCGATGGTGTAGGAGAGGACGTAGCGGTCGACATAGAGCGGCCGCAGCGGGGTGAGCAGGACGAGCAGTACGGTCGGCAGGATCAGCAGGGAGAGCGCGAGCGTCCGCAGCTCGACCGGGGCGCGGGTGTCGGCGGGGGCGCGGGTGTCGGCCGGGGCGCGGGTGTCGGCCGGGTCGTACGAATCGGCCGGGTCGCGCGTGTCGGCCGGGGTCCGGTCCGGTGGAGTACGGCGTGGTGGGGTACGGCCCAGTGTCCTGGCGCACAGCAGCCCGAGCAGCGCCGCCACCACGAAGCGCGTCGTCTGTCCGAGGTCGGGAAAGCCGATCCAGTCGACCTGTTCGGACTGGGTGACGCTGAAGGCCGCGAGCGGAAGCAGCCCGACGGTCACACACCCGGCGGCGATGCCCCAGGCCCGGATCACCGGGTGCGGCAGTCCGGAGCGGAAGACGGTCGCACCGTGGGCGAACAGGGTCACGACGGCCAGCTCATGGAGCAGACAGGCGGTCAGCATGAAGGCGGCGTAAGCGCCCCAGCGGAGCCGGCCCCGCCGGCCGACCGCGGTGAGCAGAAGCCAGGTGCCCCAGGTGATCAGCGCGCACACCAGCGCGTACGAACGCCCCTCCTGCGCGTACCGCTGCACCGTAGGGATCAGCGGAAAGACCAGCCCGGCCAGGACTCCGGCGCGTGGCCCGGCGAGTCCGCGCCCGATGAGGGCGACACCCGCCGAGGCCGTGGCCACCGCGAGGACGGACGGCAGCCGCAGGGCCGTCTCACCGCCGTCCCAGAGGGCGAACACCCCGTGCATCAGCAGGTAGTGGAGACCGTGCACGGCGTCGGCGTGGCCCAGCGTGTGCCAGATCCGGGTGACGCTCCGGTGCGCCATCTCGTAGGTGACCGCCTCGTCGGCCCAGAGCGTGTTCCTGCGGTCGATCCCCCACAGCCCGAGGACCAGCGCCAGGGTGAACGGGGCGAGGACGAGGGCGATCGTGTGCCGCGCCGGCTCGCGCCGTGCCGACGCCCCGGGCGCGGTCTCCGGGCCCGGACCGAAGGAGGGGGAGATGTGCTGTGCGGAGGAGATGACGGGCTCCGTTCACCGTTGCGGGGACACAGATCGGCCAGATCGACCATGCGTGCCGCGCGGGGTGTCCGCGAGCAGGAGGCGGCCAATGGGCCGCATCGGAAGACGGCCGGCGGCACGGTCGTGGGACCGGCCGGCGGACGACCGGATTCCGGAAGTCCCGGTCCGGCGGCCCGGCGATGCTCCATGATGGGCCCGCCATGTCGTGGTCGTGGATCCACCGCACCCGCACCGCGCGCAGGACCGGTCGAGGACCGAGGTCCCGCGTGCCGGTGGCGGTCGCCCGCGCGGCGGTGTTCACCGTGACCGGTGTCGTGCTCGCGGTCACGGGACACCATGTGGTCTCCGGCGACCCGGTGCCGTGGCGGGCCGTGCCGCCCGCCGCCGCGGCGCTTTTCCTGCTCGCTCTGCCGGCCCTGAGCACACCCCGGCCGCGGCGACGGCCGTCGCCGCGGTCACGCTCCCGGTCGTGGCCACTGTCCCTGCCCGCGGTGATCGCGGCGACCGGTGCGGCCCAACTGGCCCTGCACCTCTGGCTCGCACGGGCCGCGGCGCACACCACTCCGGGCCCGCAGGGCACTTCCGGCCCACACAGCACTCCCGGCCCGCACGGCACCGTCGGCCACGGTGTCGCGCACGGAACGCACGAGGCGTGGCACGCCGGGCGGCACGGTCTGGCCATGACGGCCGCCCACATCCTCGCGGCCCTGCTGGTGGCGTGGTGTCTCCAGCGCGCGGACGCGGCCTGCCTCGCCGTCGGAGAACGTCTGGGCGGTGTGCTCGGCGACCTGTTCGTACGGCTCGTACGGCGCGTTCCCACGCGGCTGTTCCCGTCCGTGCCCCGTGTGCTGCGGGCCGTGGGAACGCGCGCGCAGCCTCCCCCGCGCGACTGCCTGGTACTGGCACACGCGGTGGTACGCCGAGGTCCCCCGGCGGAGCCCGCCCCCGCCCTCTGAGCTCGGGGCGCGCTCCGGCGTGCCCGTACCGCCCCACACCACCATGGGAGTCACCCGTGTTCCGTACCACCACCCCGGCGTCCGCCGTGCGCCGTCTCTCCGTCCTCACCGCGGCCGTTCTCGCGACCTCGGTCGCGTTCGCCGCGCCCGCGTCCGCCCATGTGGAGGTCGAGGCGGAGGGCGCCGCCGCCCTCGCCGAGAACGTCACCCTCGCCTTCACCGCCGAGACCGAGTCCGACAAGGCGGGGATCACCGGGCTGGAGGTGATCCTGCCCGACGGCATCGCCCCCGCCGACATCACCTACGGGAAGGGCCCCAAGGGCTGGCGGCTCGCCGCCACCGCGCGCGGCTACACCGTGTCAGGTCCGGCCGTCGCGGTCGGTGAGGACGCCGCGTACACCGTCACCGTACGACAGCTCCCGGACGCCGAGTCGCTGGCGTTCAAGACCCTCCAGAGCTACGGCGACGGCCGCGTCGACCGGTGGATCGAACTGGAGGAGCCCGCGGACGGCGGGCACGGCAGCCTCGCGCCGACGCTCGCCCTGAAGCCCGCCGCGCCCGGGGCCACGCCGGTCGGTCCCAGCCCGGCCGCCGAGCCGACCACGGCCGCACCGTCCACTCCGGCGGAGAGTGAGCCGGCCACGACGGTCCCCTCGGCCGACGCGTCCCCGGCGTCCCCCGCCGTCGACACGGCCGCCGACGCGGACGACGGCACAAGTCCGCTGCTGTTCGTCGCACTCGGCGTGGTGGTCGTGGTCGCGTCGGTCGGCGGTGTGTGGTGGTCCAGGCGCCGCGCCGGGGCGGACTCTGCCTGACCGGGGCACATGGCTCGTCCCCTGCCCCGGGGTGCTTCCCGGGGCAGGGGACGGTTCTTCGCGGGGGAGAGGCCTCGGTAGGGAATCCTTCGGTAGGGAATCCTGAGGAAAGAGGCTCACCCGCACCTGACGACAGAGGCTCAGGAGGGGAAGCCGCTGCTCTGCCAGGTCTCCCCGTCGGCGGTGACGGCCAGCGCCTCGTAGCCGTCCTTCGTCTCGATCCATGAACGCGCCAGGTCACCCATGGCGAAGGCGGCGGTGGCGAAGACATCGGCCTGGGTGAGATGGGGGCCGGTCACGGTGACGGACAGCAGGTCGGAGGCCGGCAGACCCGTGCGGGGATCGATGATGTGGCCGCTGCGCTCGGCCGATCCCGAGGTCGCGACTCCGAGATCATGTCCGTGGACGACCGCCACGAGCTGGTCCCGGAGGACCGGATGGGCGATACCGACCCGCCAGGGCAGGCCCGGCGAGGTCTCGCCCCGGAGCTGAAGATCGCCCCCGGCGTCGATATAGGTGTTCCGTGCCCCCGCCGCGTACAGCTTCCGTGAGACACCCTCCACCGACCACCCCATGACCAGGCCGGACGGGTCGAGGCTGCCCCGTGGAGCGGCGGTGAAGAACCCCTCGGTGTCCCGTGCCGCCTCGTCGCAGAGCGTGAGGACCTCCCTCACCACGTCCGGGCACTGGTCCACGGTCGTCTCACCACGCGAGAGCCGGCTGACGGCGCTGTCCGCGCGGAACGTGGAGAAGAGCGCGTCCATCTCGTGCAGCCAGACGACGCTGTCGGTGATCGCCCGGCCCACCTCCCGCGTGACGGGGTCATGGATGTCGAACGAGAACACCCTCCCCATGACATGCTCGAAGTGACGCAGACCGGGGTGAGGACTGTGTTTGCTCTGTGGGTCCTGTTGGGTGACCACCAGGTATCCCTCTTTCGGAGGCGGGGTTTCGCCCTGTAGTGGGCGGCGTCGCCAGCCTGGCAGGACGTCTTCTGAGAAGTCTCTGAACACGGGCGGACACCGGGAGATCCGTACGGTCCCCGCTCCCACGGCGACACCGGCGCCACCGACGGCACCGTGACGGCACACCGGCGACGCGCGGACGCGGAGCCCGGCCTGACCGCGTCGGTGATCACGGCGCGAGAAGCTGGACCCACCATGGACAAACACGCCGAACACGTCGATCACACCGCCTCTTCCGTCCTGAGCAGGCCCGACGGCGCCCCGGTGCGCGTCCTCGTCGTCGACGACGAGCCGGATCTGACCGAGGTCCTGTCCGGTGCGCTGCGCTACGAGCGATGGGAGGTAAGGAGCGCGGGCGACGGCCACTCGGCGGTCCGTGTCGCCCGTACGTTCCGCCCCGACGCCGTCGTACTCGACTGGATGCTGCCCGACATGGACGGTCTCCAGGTCCTGCGTGAGCTGCGGGCCGCGCTGCCGGAGGTCTGTGTGCTCTTCCTCACCGCCCGTGACACCGTGGAGGACCGGATCGCGGGCATCACCGCGGGCGGTGACGACTACGTCACCAAGCCCTTCAGCCTGGAGGAGGTGCTCGCCCGGCTGCGCGGACTGCTGCGCAGGGCCGGTATGGCCCGCGAGCCGGGCGGCGACCGGCTGGTGGTGGGCGAGCTGATGATGGACGAGGGAGCGCGTGAGGTCACCAGGGCGGGTGTGGCGGTGGACCTGTCACCCACCGAGTTCGAACTGCTGCGTTTCCTGATGCGCAACGCCCGCCGGGTCCTGTCCAAGGAGCAGATCCTGGACCGGGTCTGGTCCTACGACTTCGGCGGCCAGGCGCATGTCGTCGAGCTGTACATCAGCTATCTGCGCAAGAAGATCGACGCGGGCCGGACCCCGCTGATCCACACGGTGCGCGGGGTCGGTTACGTACTGAAGCCGGACGCGTGAGAGGCGTGAGCCGCGTGAGCGCCCCCGGCCGCACGGGATGGGGACGACGGGCGGGAAACGCCGTGCGAGCGGTGGGGAGAGCGCTGGGACGGCTGCCCGTGCCGCGCACCCTCCGGGCACGGCTGACCGCCGGACTCCTGCTGCTGCTCGCCCTCGCCTGTCTCGCGGTGGGGGTGATCACCGTACTGGCGCTCGAACGCTTTCTGATGACCAGACTCGACCATCAGCTCGCCGCGGCCGACGGACGGTTCGCGGCGAGCCTGGAGCACGCGGAGCGTCCCGACGAATCCGCCGACACCAGGGGGCAGGCGGAGGGCACCTTCGGCGCCCGGCTGCTGTTCGGTGTCGCCGTCGAGGCGTCGCTGGTGCACGGCGACACACATGTGCCCGTGCCGCTCAGCCGCGCGGACCGCGACACACTGGCCGCCGTACCGCCGGACGGCAAGGGGCACACCGTCACCCTCTCCGCCCTCGGTGCCTACCGCGTGGTGACCGAGCACGGTGAAGAGGGCGACAGGCTCATCACCGGGCTGCCGCTCCGGCGCGTCACGGACACCGTGCACCGGCTGGAAGCGGTGGAGACGGCCGTGTTCGGAGCCGCGATCGTGGTCACCGGAGTGGCCGGGGCGTTCTGGGTGCAGCTCTCGCTGCGCCCGCTCAGCAGGGTCGCCGCGACCGCCGCCGAGGTGACCAGGATGCCGCTGGCCAGCGGTGAGATCGCCATGCCCGGCCCGCTGCCCGACACCGACACCAGGACCGAGGTCGGCCGGGTCGGCGCCGCGTTCAACCGGATGCTCGGCCATGTCGGCGACGCGCTCTCCCGCCGTCACGCCAGTGAGGAACGGCTGCGCCACTTCGCCGCCGACGCCAGCCATGAGCTGCGTACCCCGGTGGCCACCGTGCGCGCGCACGCGGAGCTGGCCCTGCGCCATCCCGAGTCCGTGCCCGACGACGTACGGCACGCCCTGGAGCGCATCCAGTACGAGAGCGAACGGATGAGCGGTCTGGTCGAGGACCTTCTGCTGCTGGCACGTCTGGACGCGGGCCGCCCGCTGGCCAGGGACACCGTCGATCTCACCCGGCTCGCGCTCGACGCCATGAGCGACGCGCGCGCCGCCGCCCCGGAACACCACTGGCTGCTGGATCTGCCCCGTGAACCGGTGACCGTCACCGGCGACGAACACCGCCTCTACCAGGTCGTGGCCAACCTTCTGGGCAACGCCCGTACGCACACCCCGCCCGGCACGACCGTGACCCTGCGCATCACCGACGGCGAGGACCACGCCGGACTGACCGTGAGCGACACCGGACCCGGTGTCCCGGAGGAACTCCAGCGCGAGATCTTCCAGCGGTTCACCCGCGCCGACCGGGCCAGGTCGAGGACCACGGGGGAGGGGACCACGGGCGGAACGGGTCTCGGTCTGGCGATCGTCGCCGCGGTGGTCGGCGCCCATGGCGGCACCGTGGACGTGACCAGCCGCCCCGGCCACACGGTCTTCACCGTACGGCTGCCTGTCGCCCGGACGGGGTGACCGGCTTGGCCCGGCAGGCGGCACCGGAGGGCGCACGACGGCGCGTGGCGAAGAGCGTCGGCCGACGAGTAATGTTCACGGCGGGCCGGCCGAGCGACGACTTCCGTTGATCCTGTGCGGTCCGCGCTTCAGCGGCTTCAGGGCCCTCGGCGGCTTCAGGGGCCTCGGCGGCCTCAGGAGCTTCGGCGGCTTCCCGGCGAGCGGCCCCCGCGCCGCCGGTCCCGTAGTGGCAGTGACCAACGCCCCCATGGACGCGGTGATCCGTGCCGTGCCGGAGGAGGCCGACGCAAAGGCGGTTCCCGCGTGAAGCTGACCATTCTCGGCGGTGGCGGGTTCCGGGTGCCGCTCGTGTACGGCGCGCTCCTCACCGACCACGCCGAGGGCCGGGTCACCCGGGTCACCCTCCACGATCTCGACCCCGCCCGGCTCACGGCCGTCGCCCGTGTGCTGGCCGAGCAGGCGGAGGGTGTCCCCGACGCGCCGGCGGTCACGGCCACCACCGATCTCGACGAGGCGCTGCGCGGCGCGGACTTCGTCTTCTCGGCGATCCGCGTCGGCGGGCTCGAAGGACGCGCGGCCGACGAGCGGGTCGCCCTGGACCTCGGTGTCCTCGGCCAGGAGACGGTCGGCGCGGGCGGTATCGCGTACGGACTGCGCACCGTGCCCGTCGCCGTCGACATCGCGCGGCGCGTCGCCCGGCTCGCACCCGACGCGTGGGTCATCAACTTCACCAATCCCGCCGGACTGGTCACCGAGGCCATGTCCCGCCACCTCGGCGACCGTGTCATCGGCATCTGCGACTCACCCGTGGGACTGGCCCGGCGTGTCGCCCGTATCCTGGGCGCCGACCCGGACGAGGCGTCGCCCGACTATGTCGGCCTCAACCATCTCGGCTGGCTGCGCGGTCTGCTGGTGGCCGGCCGCGACGAACTGCCACGCCTGCTCGCGGACACCGAGGCGCTGGGCTCCTTCGAGGAGGGCAGGCTCTTCGGCCCCGAGTGGCTCCGGTCGCTGGGCGCGATCCCCAACGAGTATCTGCACTACTACTACTTCAACCGGGAGACGGTACGCGCCTACCAGGAGGCCGAGCAGACGCGCGGCGCGTTCCTCCGGGACCAACAGGCCCGTTTCTACGACGAGATGGCCCACCCCGACGCGCCCGCCCTCGCGACCTGGGACCGTACCCGCGCCGAACGCGAGGCCACGTACATGACGGAGAACCGCGAGGCGGCGGGCGTCGGAGAACGGGACGCCGACGATCTGGAGTCCGGCGGCTACGAGAAGGTCGCCCTCGCCCTGATGCGCGCGATCGCCCGCGACGAGCGCACCACGCTCATCCTCAACGTCCGCAACCGCACCACCCTGCGGGTGCTCGACGACGACGCGGTCATCGAGGTGCCCTGTCTCGTGGACGCGAACGGCGCCCATCCGCTCTCCGTCGCACCGCTGCCGGACCACGCCGCCGGTCTGGTGGGCGCCGTCAAGGCGGTGGAACGCGAGGTCCTCGCCGCCGCCGCGAGCGGCTCACGCGCCACCGCCGTCAAGGCGTTCGCCCTCCATCCGCTGGTGGACTCGGTGACCGTGGCCCACCACCTCGTCGACGGCTACACGAAAGCGCACCCGGGCCTCGCGTATCTGAACCGCCCCTGAGACGCACCCGCGCGGTCGAGCCCGGCTCGACCCGCGGCAGCGGCGGCGGGCACGGCGGGGGCAACGGTACGGACCGGCGGGGCGACCGTACGGACCGGCGGGGGTAACGGTACGGACCGGCCGACGTACGGGCTCGGCGGGCCGCGGCCGTGCGTTCGGCGGGCGCCGTACCGGGCCCCGGCAGGGTGGGGCGGCGGACGGGCCGCCGACCGTTTGCCCCTCGTCGGCCCCCGCCGCACGCTGGATACATGGCTTCTCCCGCTTCCGCCGCCTCTCCCGCGTCCATCCCCGACGCCCTGGGCGCCTGGGCCGTCGAGACGCCCGGACCGATCGCCACCGGGCCGCTGGTCCGGATCCGCCGCCGGACACCGGTCCCCGGCCCGGGGGATCTGCTGCTGCATGTGGAGGCCTGCGGTGTCTGCCGTACGGATCTGCATCTCGCCGAGGGAGATCTGAACCCCCACCGCCCGTCGACCGTCCCAGGACACGAGATCGTCGGCCGGGTGATCGCCACCGGCGAGGGGGTGACCCGCTTCCGCACCGGCGACCGGGCCGGCGGAGCCTGGCTGCGCGGCACCTGCGGAACCTGCCGCTACTGTCTGGCCGGCCGGGAGAATCTCTGCCCGTGGTCCCTCTACACCGGATGGGACGCGGACGGCGGCTTCGCCGATCTGACCCTGGTGCCCGAGGCCTTCGCCTACCCGCTGCCCGAATCCCAGGACCCGGTCCTGCTCGCACCGCTCCTCTGCGCGGGGATCATCGGCTACCGGGCGCTGCGCCGCAGCGCACTGCCCGAGGGCGGGCGGCTGGGACTCTACGGATTCGGCGGCTCCGCACATCTCGCCGCCCAGGTGGCCCTCGCCGAGGGCGCCACCGTCCATGTGCTGACCCGGTCGGCGCGGGCACGGCGACTCGCCCTGGACCTCGGCGCCGCCTCGGCGGGCGACGCCTACGACCGCCCGCCGGAGCCGCTGGACTCGGCGATCCTGTTCGCACCGGTGGGCGATCTCGTACCGGTGGCACTGGAGGCCCTGGACCGCTCAGGGACGCTCGCCGTCGCCGGGATCCATCTCACCGACATTCCCGTGCTGAACTACGAACGCCATCTCTTCCAGGAGCGGAATCTGCGCAGCGTCACCTCCAACACGCGCCACGACGGCCGGGAGTTCCTGGAGCTGGCCGAGCGCATCGGGATCCAGGTCACCACCAGCCCGTACCCGCTGAGCAGGGCCGACCGGGCACTCGCCGATCTGGCGGGCGGACGGGTACAGGGAGCCGCCGTGCTCGTACCGGACTGACGCCCGTACCGGCCTGACGTGCTCGTACCGGACCGACGTGCTCGTACCGGACCGACCGCCGGCCGACCCGCTCACAGACGCGTCGTGGGGTAGATCTCGCTGTCCACGGGCACCGGCTGCCAGGTCCAGTCGGTCACCTCGGGCAGATCCGACCCGTGCTCACGGATCCAGGAGTGGTGCCTGAGCCGGGCCTCCTCCATCGACTGCCGCGCGTGGGTGGCGCGTACGGCGAGCCCCGGGACGCGGTCGATGACATCCATGACCAGCCGGTAGCGGTCCAGGTTGTTGCGGACGACCATGTCGAAGGGTGTTGTGGTGGTGCCCGACTCCTCGTAACCGCGCACATGCAGATGCTCGTGGCCGGCACGGCGGTAGGCGAGGCGGTGGATCAGCCAGGGATAGCCGTGGTAGGCGAAGATCACCGGCTTGTCGCGGGTGAACAGCGCGTCGTACTGACTGTCGGACAGTCCGTGCGGGTGCAGTGTGTCCGGCAGCAGCCGGGCCAGATCGACCACATTGACGACGCGGACCGCGAGCCGGGGGAGATGGCGGCGGATCAGCAGGGCGGCGGCCAGTACCTCCTGGGTCGGGACATCACCGGCACAGGCCAGCACCACGTCCGGCTCCTCGCCCTCGCGCTCGGTACCGGCCCACTCCCACACACCCGCGCCACGGGCACAGTGGGCCCGCGCCTCGTCCAGGGTCAGCCAGTCGTAGCACGGCTGCTTCCCCGCGACGACGACATTGACATGGTCCCGGCTGCGCAGCACATGGCCGGCGACACAGAGCAGGGTGTTGGTGTCCGGCGGCAGATAGACCCGTACCACCTCGGGCGCCTTGTTCAGCACATGGTCGATGAAGCCGGGGTCCTGGTGGGAGAAGCCGTTGTGGTCCTGGCGCCAGACATGCGAGGTGAGCAGATAGTTGAGGGAGGCGACCGGGCGCCGCCACGGCAGGGTACGGGACACCTTCAGCCACTTGATGTGCTGGTTGACCATCGAGTCGACGATATGGGCGAAGGCCTCGTAGCACGAGAAGAGACCGTGCCGTCCGGTGAGGAGATAGCCCTCCAGCCAGCCCTGGCAGGTGTGCTCGGAGAGGATCTCCATCACCCGGCCGTGCCGGTCGAGATGCTCGTCGACGCTCAGTGTCCGGGCCTGCCAGGCCTTCCCCGAGGCCTTGTAGAGGGCCTGGAGCCGGTTGGACGCCGTCTCGTCCGGACCGACGACCCGGAAGTCACGGCGCCCGGTCGTGGCCTCCATGACCGCCTCCAGCAGATCGCCCAGCACCCGGGTCGGTTCATGCAGGGTGACGCCGGGCCGGTCCACCCGTACGGCGTATGCCTCCAGGGGCGGCACGGGCAGCTCGCGCAGCAGGAGACCGCCGTTCGCGTATGGCGTGGCGCCGAGCCGCCGCGTGCCCTCGGGCACACAGTCGAGCACCCGTGCCCATGGCCGGCCGCGGTCGTCGAAGAGCTCCTGGGGCCGGTACGAGCGCAGCCACGCCTCCAACTGCCGCAGATGCTCGGGGTTCTCGCGTACGGCGGGCAGCGGCACCTGATGCGCGCGCCAGGTCCCCTCGACGGGCAGTCCGTCCACGGTGACGGGACCGGTCCAGCCCTTGGGCGTACGCATCACGATCACCGGCCAGCGGGGCCGCTCCGTGGCGCCCTCCTCCCGGGCCGTGTGCTGGATCAGCGCGATACGGTCCAGCGCGCTGTCCATCGCCGCGGCCATGGCGCGGTGGACGGTGTCCGGGTCGTCGCCGCCGACATGCAGCGGCTCGTGGCCGTAGCCGCGCAGCAGCTCGTCCAGTTCGGGCTCGGGGATCCGCGCGAGCACGGCCGGATTGGCGATCTTGTAGCCGTTGAGATGGAGGATCGGCAGCACCGCGCCGTCGCGCACCGGGTCGAGGAACTTGTTGGAGTGCCAGGACGCCGCCAGCGGCCCGGTCTCCGCCTCTCCGTCGCCGATCACACATGCGACCAGCAGATCCGGATGGTCGAACGCGGCGCCGTAGGCGTGGGAGAGCGAATAGCCGAGTTCGCCGCCCTCGTGGATCGAGCCGGGCGTCTCGGGCGCGACATGACTGGGCACTCCGCCGGGGAAGGAGAACTGGCGGAAGAGCCGGGCCATACCGTCCCGGTCCCTGCCGACGTCCGGGTAGACCTCCGAGTAGCTGCCCTCCAGCCAGGCGTTGGCCAGCACCGCGGGGCCGCCGTGCCCAGGTCCCCAGACACAGACCGCGTCCTGGCCCCGGGCCTTGATGACACGGTTGAGATGGGTGTGGACCAGATTCAGCCCCGGGGAGGTACCCCAGTGGCCCAGCAGCCGGGGTTTGATGTGTTCCGGCCGCAGCGGCTCGGTGAGCAGCGGATTGGCCATGAGATAGATCTGACCGACCGCCAGATAGTTGGCGGCCCGCCAATGGGCCACCAGAGCGGCCAGTTCCTCGTCGGTGACGGTGGCCGTGACCGTGGTCCGCGCCGACGTGCTCGCCTCGCGCATGGCTCTCCTCCGCGGCTCGTGGGTGTCGTGGTCAGCCTTGTCGGGGGCGATCGGTGCCCGTTGTGTCCCGATGTCAAACGGTTGCCGTCCGGGTGGGGCCCGGCCGGCGGCGGGGCGCGTGAGGGTCCGGCGGAGGACGGCGCGGGCCGGTGGGAACCGGTGGGGACCGGTCCGGACGAAGGGCCCCGGGGCCGGTCAGGCCCACCGGAAGGGCCCGAATGGGTGCCCCCGGAGAACCCCCTGAGCACCTTTTACGCCGTTGTCATGCCCCGGTTCGGCCGGGGACGCGCGGCGCCCACCGGCGTGACCGGATACCAGGCAAGGCGACGTATCCGAAGTGCGTCAACGACCGTACGGGGTGTCCCGAGAGCCGGCGCAGGCCCGGTGTGCCCCGTACAACTTTCCGGCTCTCCCGCGGGTCGTGATGACCGTAGCTGTATTTTCTGACCATGGGAGACGTCATGACCGGACGCCTGACCCCGACCTCGACCCGTCGCCTCATCACACCGTTCCTCGCCGCCTTCGCACTTGTCTCCGCCCTTGTCGTCGCCGGAGCGGGACCCGCCCGCGCCGACGGGTCGGACGCGCTGTGGATCGCGGCTCCGTACGAGTTGGCCCTGCTCGGCGCGGACGCCAATGGTGACGCGCCCACCAGAACCCTGAACATCGACATCTCGCACGACAACACGGACATGGTGGTGCCGGGGGGCACACTCACCGTGGATGTCACCGAGCTGGCGGGCCTCGCCGAGATCACCTGGCCCGCCAACTGCACCGAGCGGACCGGCGGTACGGGCCAGGACCGTACCGTCACCGGCGAGTGCGCCTTCCCCGGACTCTCCACGAACGACCATGTCCACGGGGCCGAGATCGGGATAACGGCCACGTCCGCCGCCGTCGAGGGTACGGTCGCGACGATCAGGAGCACGGCCGTCGCGGGGGATCTGACGGCGTATCCGGCCGAGACGGCCGTGACCGTGCGCAACGGCCCCGATCTGGGCCTCGGACAGGCGCCGAACCGGCACGGTGTGAGACCGGGGACCCGGGTCGACGTACCCGTCACACTCGCCAACAACGGCAACCGCACCGCCGACCGCACCCTGCTGACCCTGTTCGCCTCGCACGGCCTGGACTTCGCCTCCCGGTACGGGAACTGCGGGTATCTCGACGAGAACCCGCCGGCCACCCCGGTCGGCACCTGGGCCCTGTGCGTGCTGGACGAACCCATCGCCCCCGGCCGGACCTTCTCCCTCGACGCGGGCGCGCTGCGGACCAAGAAGAGCGTGCTCTACGACCGATTCGACTACGCGGCCGAACCGTACTCGGACGAGGCGCTGGAACAGGCGCGCGCGGGACGCCCGTTCGTCCGGGGCGGCGGAGCCGACCTCGACCCGCGCCCGGCGGCTGCCCCGGCCCGCGCCGGGCTGGCCGGCGCGGTGGGCGGAGCCGCGGCCGACTCCGTGGCCGATGCCGTGGATGAGGCCGACGTCGACACGTCGGACAACTACCGCTCCATGCTCATCAACGCCATCAACACCGCCGATCTGAAACTGATCGGCGGCGAGGTCGAGGGCGCGGCGGGCGAGACCGTCACCGCCTCGGTCACGGTGAAGAACCGCGGCCCGGCGTGGGTGGCCTCCCTCGGCGCGGGTGAGCCGGTGGCGACCGTGGACTTCACCGTTCCGCGCGGGACGGCGGTCACCGCCAAGCCGGAGGAGTGCTACGCGCTCGACGCCTCGGGCGCCTGGCAGGAGGAGCAGCTCGGCGCGCCCCGCTACCGCTGCTCGACGCCCGTCTTCCTGCACGAGCGGGCGAGTCACACCTTCCCGTTCTCCCTCCGTGTCGACCGTGTCGTGCCGGGCGCCCGTGGGAAGGCGGTCACCCTCAACGACCGGCCCGACCTCAGGATCAGCGACTTCGACCCGAATCTGGCCAACAACAAGGCCTTCGTCGTGGTGAACGGCTGACCGGTCGGCCGCCCGGCCAAGCGGTCAGCCGGCCTCCGAACCGGTTGACCGCCGACGGGCGGCTCACCCGGGCGGCTCACCCGGTCGGCCGACCGGGTGAGCCGCCCGACGTGGCACGGCGCCGCGGCGGCGGCTCAGACGCACCGGTAGACGAAGCGTGTGACGGCCGTGTGCCGGGACGGCGAGATGATCCGCAGCTCCGCCCTGGCCCGGTACTCTCCCCGGCCGCGGAATGTCCACAACAGATGCAGACGGGCCGTCTTCTGACCGCTCGTCACCTTTTCCCGCAGCAGGCCGGAGGACGTGCCGTCGCCGCGCACCCAGCGATAGGTGAGGGTGCCGGGGCGCCCATTGGTCCGCACCACGCCGACGATGTCCGACGTCCCGTCACATTCCGGCCCGCGTAAGGCGGTTCGTACGGTCACGTCCTGTACGGCGAGGGCGGGCCCGTACCGCTGCCAGGCGAGGAACACCAGAACGGCGAGCAGCACCGCGGCGGCGAGCGCGTACCGGCGCGGCCCTCCGGAGCGGCGCTCGGGGGGTCCCTCCGGTCCGGGCGGCTGTCCGGGCAGGGTGCCGTGCCAGAGGGCGGCGGCGGTGGTGTTCTCACGGTGCCGGTTCCGGACAGCGGCGGTCACTCCGGGACCGAACCGGAGGACCTGGCCCTCCACCCGGTCCGGTGCCGCCGCCGGGAGCGGATCCGGGGGAACCGGCGCGGGGGGCGGTGCCGGGTCCAGTGCCCGATCTCCCGCCGGGTCCAGGGTCGGATCAGGCCGTTCGAACCAGTGGCTGCCGAGGACGGTCGCGCTGTAGGTGTCGGGACCGGGACCGGGACCGCTCCCGCTCTCGTTCTCGTTCTCCGGGCGACGGTCCTCCGGTGGCCTGTCCGGGCGCTCGGGCTCCCCGTCGTCGCGGTAGTAGGGGATACGGGGATCGCTCATGAGATGACGCACCGCCGGATCACGATCTGCTGCGAGGAACCGCCGCTCGCCGGGGCCGGATCGGTGGTCGCCTGTACGCCCCAGTAGCAGGCCTGCCGCTGGAAGGTGTGGTCGAGCGGGATCGTGTACTGCGTGGCGCCCTCGCGTCGGAAGGTCTGCGCGCCGTCCTGGGCGCCGAGTTCACCGGATGTCTCGCCCGCGAACCAGGTGATGACGACGGTGACGGGTCCCGTGCCGTCCGTGGCGATGTCGACGGTGGCGGTGGCGGTCGCCGTACCCGTCTGCCGCAGACCGGTGACGGAGACGGACTTCACGCGTACGGGATCCGGCGTGGGGGCGGAGGAACTCGGTGTGACCGACGGAGTGGGCGGGGACGGTGGGGCGGGCGGGGGCGGCACCACGGGCGGCGTGCTGGGCGTACCGGCCGTCCCACCGTCCCCGCCGTTCCCGCCGTCCGCGACGGAGGGTGAGCCGCCGGGAGAGGCACCGCCGGTCGGCGACGGGCTCGCGGAGCCGGACGGGCCCGCGGACGCGGTGGTGTCCGACTCCGCGCCGGGGTTCTGGGCCGGGCCCGCGGTGGTGACCGCCTGGGCCGTCGTCCGCCCCGGGCTGTCTCCCACCGCCCCCGCGGCAACAGCCGCCACGACGGCGATGACCAGGGCGACCGCGGCGGCCAGCGCCCCTCTCAGGCCGGGCTTCCAGCTACGGCCGTGCCCACCGCCGTGCCCACCGCCGTGCCCACCGCCCGGCCCATCGCCCCGGCCATCGCGTCGTCCGCCGTCCAGCGCCGTCGTGGCCAGTGCCGTGGTGCCCGCGGACGGGCTGCCCGCGTACGGGAGGAGCAGCGGGAGAAGGGCGGCGAGCGCGGCGAGCTTCCGCTGTCCCCGCTCCTCCCAGTCCGGACCGTAGGCCGCGCCGGCGATCTCCTCCAGCTCCGCGACGAACGCGTCCGCGTTGTGGGGCCGCTCCCGGGGCTCCTTGGCCAGGCCGCGCCGGATCAGCGGACGGACCGGTTCGGGCGCCTCCCCCTCGGGAACGGGCGCGCCGATGTGCTGGAGCGCCAGCTCGGCGAAGTTCTCGCCGGAGAACGGCTTGCGGCCGGTGAGGCATTCGTAGAAGGTCGCGGTCGCCGCGTAGACATCGGCCGCGGGGGAGGCGGGCTCCCCGTTCCACTGTTCCGGGGCCATATAGGCGGGAGTTCCGGCCACGCCCGGTGTGCTGCCACGGCCCGTGGCGATACCGAAGTCCACGAGCTTGGACGAACCGTCCGTGGCGACCAGGACGTTCCCCGGCTTGTAGTCGCGGTGGACGACGCCCGCCCGGTGCGCGGCGGCCAGTCCCAGCAGCGATCCCTTGAGCACCACGAGCGCCGCCTCGGGACCGGTCGGCCCCTCCCGCCGCAGCAGCGCGCTCAGGGCGACACCGTCGACCAGCTCCATCACGATGGCGGCGCCTCCCGGCGCCTCGACATACTCGTACAGACCCACCACATACGGTGTGCCGAGACCGCTGAGCAGACGCGCCTCGGCCCGGAACGAGCGGACGAAGACGGAGTCGGTCCGCAGGCGCTCGCTGAGGTATTTGACGGCGACGGGGACACCGGTCGCGTCATGGACGGCGAGGACGACCCGCCCGCTGCCGCCGGAGCCCAGCTCGCGGGACTCCGTATATCCGGGGACGGACCAGGCGTTCATTTCTCCCCCTCGGCGGCGCGGCGGCCCGGTCCGGGCGGACGCGTCGCCACGGCCGCGCGGACCGTGGAGCCGTGGATATCCGTGCAGTTCATCGCGTTCCCCCATACGGGAGCGCGGTGCGACTCCCGCCGTATGCCGTACCCCGCGGTCGCTGCCGCGCGGCCGGCGCACGGTAGCCCACATCCTGTCCCCATGGCAGACACAAATCCGCCACGTCCGGTTCCCGTACGCGGGCCGGTCGGGTACCGCCAATGCCGTATCCGAGCGCCCTTTTCAAGAGTAAAATGGGCATATGGGGCCATAGTCCCCGGCCCCATGAGGAGTCATGACCTCTAAGGGGTTCTTATGGCCGACACCGACTTCTACTCACGCGACCGGCCGGACAATCCCGAGCTGCCGGAGGATCGCCCCCGCGGCCGTTCGGAGAGTTTCGTACCGGAACACCACCGTCTGCGGACCACCACGATTCTCCTCATCTCCTTTGTCGTGCTGGTGCTTGTGGGGATCCTGCTGTTCCCCTGAGTCTCACGGAGGGTGCCGTTCGTCAGTGTTCTGGGGTACTTGGGGTACTTGGGGTACTTGGGGTTCTGGGGCACTCGTGCGGGAAGCCCGCTACCGCGACGTGCGGATGACGTGGTGGATGGCGGACGCGGTGTCGTCCGCGACCAGGGTCGGCCGGTAGTCCGTCTCCGTCCACGGGCGACCGCCCGACACCCACACACTGCGGACGCCGATCCCGTCGGCCCCGGCGATGTCGGCTCGCGGTGAATCACCGATGACCCACGCCCCGTCGAGGGAAGCCCCGGTGGTGGCCGCCGCCGCGAGGAAGATCTCCGGAGCGGGCTTCTTGTGGCCGGCCTTCTCGGAGATCACCCAGCCGCGAACGAGCGTGTCCAGTCCGGCGTTACGGATCACGCGATGTCGGACTCGGGCAGCGCGTGTTCTGCCAGAAGAGCGGCCGCCGCCTCCCGGAAGGCGGCGTCGCGGTCGACCAGGGTGTTGTCCAGGTCAAGCATCAGCAACGGCATGGCCCGAGTAGATCACGCGCGGAGTTCGGGTCCCCGGGAGTTGACCAGAGCCTGAAGTAGGGCCCGGAACCGAGCGGTTCCGGGCTCTCGCCGTCGTGCGCCTCAAGCATCTCAAGGGCCTCAGGCGCCTCGACCGCCTCAAGCGCCTTGAACGGACCGTGGCCGTCAGCAGTGGATGTGGATGCTCTTCCAGCCGAACGACGCGTTCCGCTCCGAGTCGCCCCGGAACGTGTAGTGCCCGTGCCCCCGGGGACAGTCACGGTCGTTGAACATCGTCGCGTCCTGTCCCCGGTGGTCGAAGTAGTAGGAACCGCGCTTGCCCTCGTTGAGGTTGCTGCAACCGCAGGCCAGGATGTGCTGGGGCTGTCCCTGCTGATTCGACTGCGGATAGCCGTACCAGTCGCTGGCCAACGCCGCTCCGGACGTCAGGGTCAGTACGGCGGTCGTCACGGCCGAGGTGACAGCGAGACGCAGGGTGTGACGGTTACGCATGGCAACTCCTCTGGTTGACCAAAAACAGAAGATGACTTTGCGCTTTCATGTGAACACGAAGTGTGATGAAAGTACGAATGGAACCGCCGCAGTCGACATAAGCCCGAGGCCGACCCTCCTGCCGACTCACCTGTGCGCCCCTGCCGCACCGGCCCGGATCCCGGCCGTGCCATCGCGGCGGACCCGGCCGACCGGACGCGCGCACCGGCGGGTCGGGCCGACCGGGTGCGCGGTGTGCACACGGGCCCGGCCGGCCGGCGCGCGCTGTGCACGCATTTCCGGCCGCGGTGCGCAACCAGGGCGCGGGCCCGGCCGTCCTCCGTACAAGGGGGAAACGTATGGGGACCGCGCGCATTCTGCTACCGCCACTGCGTCTGCTGGCCCGTGCCGGTGTCCCGGCGGGCCGGCCGCTGCTCGGCACCGTTCTGACGCGGTGCCTCACGCCCGGCTGGGTGCTGCTGCGGGAGCAGCCGCCGGCGCGGCGCCTCGCATGGGGCGAGGACGCCGTCGCGGTGTACCGGGCCCTCGCCGCCGGCCGGCGCGGACGCCAGGCTCACCGGGACGGCCTGGCCCGCGCCCTCGCCCTGTACGCCCACGCGCTGCTGCGGACCGGCCGGTACGAGGACGCGCTCGCGGCGGCGGACGAGTCCCTGGCGGTCCCCGGCGCCCGCGTCTCCGTGACCCAGACCGCCTACACCCTTCACGCCCGCGCCGTGGCCCTGGCGGAGACGGACCGGCCGGACGAGGCGCTCACCGCGGCCCGGGACTGCGTGACCGCATACCGGCACACCACGCCCGAGCGCAGGGACCGGTCGCTGGGGAGCCTGCTGGGCGCCCTGCGTACGCACGCGTGGGTGCTCGGCCGTCTCCCTCGCCATGAGGAGTCCGTGGAGATCTATCTGGAGTGCCACGCGCTGCTGCGGAACATGTCCCTGTGGCGGTTGCTCCGCGTCCAGATGATCCAGGCCCGCGTACTGATCGAGCTGACCGGCGGACTGCGCGCCCTCGGCCGGTACGACGAGGCTGTCGCGGCCGGTACCGATGCGCGCGAGTGGACCGACGGCCTCGCCCTGCGGCTGTACCCCGAGATCCTTCCCCTGCGCGCCCAGCTCCTGACCGACCTGGCCTGGTGCTACGGCGCGACCGACGATCTGCCCCGGGCGCGCGACACCGCCGAGGAGGCCGTGCTCGTATGCCGCGCCCTGGCCGAGCGCGACCAGATCGCCGGTGAGCGGCGTCTCGTACTCGCGCTGCGATGTCTGGCACACCACCTCGGCGAGCTGGACACCCCCACGGGAGAACGGCTGGCCCTGCGCGAGCTGGCGGACCTCTGCACCCGGCTCGCCCGTACCCAGCCCGAGGTCTATGTGCCCGTGCTCGCCGAGGCGCTGGACGATCTGGCGTTCTGCCACCGGCGGCAGGGCGCCCACCGCAAGGCGGTCGAGGCCACCGAGGGGAGCGCGGACGCGTACCGTCGCGCCGCCGCGTTCGATCCCCGCACGTACGAACCGGAACTGGCCCGCGCGCTCGCCAACCTCAGCGTCCGGCAGCGCTCCACAGGCCGCCACGCGGCCGCCGTGACCAACGGCCGCGAGTCCCTGGCCATCACACGCCGGCTGGCCGAGTCCGACGGGGACACGTACCAGCCTCTGGTCGCCGACCGCCTGCGCATCCTCGCCCGCGCGCTGCGCCGCACCGGGAACGACACCGAGGCACTGACCTGCTACGAGGAGGCGGAGACCATCCTGCGGCGGCTCATGGAACACACCGACCCGCGGATCCATGAGGCCGCGCTCACCGCCACCTACTCCGCCCTCGCCGCCACCCTCCGCACGGCGGCCGGGACCCATCTCACCGACGGCCACCCCGACAAGGCCGTCGACGCCCTGCGCCACCTGCTCGCCCTCACCCGCCGTGCCGACCAGACCGACGTCCACGCCGCCTGCGTATCGGCCTTCGCCCGAGCCCGGGAACAGGCCCCCGACGAGATCGAACAGGCCTGGCGGGACGCCACGACAGACCCGTTCCCGTCCTTCGTCTACCGAGTTCCCTAGGGCCTGTCCGGCCGACCGCCTGCCGCGTACTCACGGCCTGTACCGGCCGTACCGGTGGTGCGGACGGCAGCGGGCCCCGGACGTCACCACGTCCGGGGCCCGCCAACCACTGCCTCCTTCAACGACCGCCGGCCCCCGGTGTCACGGCCTGCGCCGGGACCATCCGACCCACTCGTACAAGCGGAAGCGGCTCCGAGGGCGGTACGGGTGCCGCGCACCAGGTCCGCGGGTTTGCGTGAGACGGCCGCCTGCCACAATCGGAGGGTGCTGGTGTGCGGTGGAGCATGCCGCAAGACCATGGAGGATCCCTGTGCCGCTGCCCTCGGAACCCTTGCGGAAGCTGGGTTTCCTGACCATCGGATTGTTCGACGAGGCCGACCCCCGGCGGGGCCACGAGTCGACACTTGAGATCATCGAACTGGGTGAACGGCTCGGTTTTGACAGCGCGTGGATGCGCCACCGCCATCTGCAGTACGGTATCGCCTCTCCCGTCGCCGTTCTGGCGGCGGCCTCGCAGCGCACCAGTCGCATCGAACTGGGCACAGCGGTCATACCCATGGGATGGGAGAACCCGCTGCGGCTGGCGGAGGACCTGGCGACGGTCGACATCCTGTCCGGGGGCCGCCTCAATCCGGGCGTCAGCGTCGGTCCGCCGATCCACTACGACCAGATCAAACACGAGCTCTACCCCGACAGCGCGGATGCCGAGGATTTCAGCTACGAACGCGTGCGGCGGCTCCTGGACTTCGTACGCGGCGAACCGGTCAGCCGTTTCAGCGGTGTCGACGGCTTCGAAGTGTTCTCCGACCGCGTCCAGCCCCACTCCCATGGTCTGAGCCGCCGTATGTGGTACGGCGGAGCGAGTCTGCGGTCGGCCCAGTGGGCCGGTGAGCACGGGATGAACTTCCTGACCAGCAGCGTTGTGAAGGCGGAGGAGTCCGAGGAGTTCGCCGAGATCCAGCTTTCGCACATACGGACATTCCGCGCCCACCATCCCGACGGCGACCGTGCCCGCGTCTCCCAAGGGCTCGTCGTCATCCCCACCGACACCGCTTCGCCCGCGCAGCGCGAGAAGTACGAGGAATACGCCCGGAAGCGGACACCGCGTACCGCCACGCCGCAGGGGCCGGCGCGCATGATGTTCGCGCTCGATCTCGTCGGAACGTCCGCGGAGATCGCCGAACGGCTCTACTCACACGCCGCTTTCCGTGAGATCGACGAGGTCGCGTTCGCGCTGCCCTTCACCTTCGAACACGACGACTACGTCCAGATCCTCACCGACATCGCCACCGAACTCGGCCCGGCGCTCGGCTGGCAAGCAACCGCCTGAACGGCCTTCGCCGCGGGTGCCGAAGGCCGTACTGTTGCGGGCTCAGCCGGTGTCCCGGCCGTTCTTGCGCCGGTTCCGGTGTGCGGCCTGTTTCGCGCGGCTGCCACAGATCGCCATGGCGCACCATCTCCATCTCCGTCGTCGCCGTCCTCGATCCGGTCGATCTCCGTGTCGAACAGTGTGGCGATCGAGTTGACGAAGCCCGGACCGAGCGTGTCTGCGAGGAACAGAGCCGGAGCGTGCTGGACTTCTGCTGCCTGAACGCGTCTGACCATGTCCGAACGTGGGGGCTTCGAAGGAGCGGGAATGCACGAGAACACGGTCGGGGTGGTGATGGCGCACGCTGCCTGGGCCGATGGATCGAGCTGGAACAAGGTGATCGCCGGGCTGCGGTCCGAAGGAGTGAAGTCGGTCGCCGCGCCACTGCCGCTGACCTCTCTCGCCGACGATGTCGCGGCGCTCGAACGGACGCTGGAGCGGGTCGACGGCCCGGTGGTCGTGGTGGGACACGCCTACTCCGGCGCGGTCATCGCGTCGACCAGCGACGAGAAGGCCGCTTCGCTGGTGTATGTCACCGCGCTTGCCCCGGATGAGGGCGAGACGGTGGCTGACGTGTTCTACCGGGGCGAACGGCATCCGCGGGCTCCCGAGCTCGGACCCGACCGCCACGATCTGATCTGGCTGCCCGAGGATGCCTTCGCCGGCGCCTTCGCCCAACAGGCGTCAGCGCGGGAGCAGGTACTGCTGGCCGCCACGCAGCGGCCGCTCGCCGCCGGGTGCATCGGGGTCCCGGTGGGGCGTCCGGCGTGGAGGGACCGGCCGAGCTGGTTCCTCGTGGCCGAGGAGGACCGCATGATCCCCGCGGAGAACCAGCGCTTCATGGCCGGACGGATGAATGCACGGACGCGTACGGCTCCCACCGACCATCTGCCCATGCTCACAGCGCCGGCCGAGGTCGTCGCCATCGTGATGGAAGCGGTGCGCGAGGCCGGATCCGGTCGGTGACGGCTCAGCGGGACCCACCGGGAGGCCCATGCGATGGACAACCCCTCAGACGCTCCCGTCGCCGTCGAAGGCCAACCGGCAAGCGATCCGGACGCGCTGTACCCGAGGTTCCGTACGCGCTGTACCCGAGGTTCCAGGAGTACTTCCGGACCAGCAGGCCGCGGCTGCTCGCGGTGTGGGGCAGGAGCGATCCCTTCTTCCTGCCGGCCGGGGCCGAAAGTTTCAAGCGCGACATCCCCAACGCCGACGTCCGCTTTTTCTCGACACCGGCCACTTCGCCCTGGAGACCCATGTCGAGGAGATCGCCACGGCGATCCGCGAATTCCCCACCGCGTAGGCATCGCACCCGGCGGTGTGCGGATCGCGCCCGCCCAGGCCCTGTCCGGTCGATCTTCGTGGGCCGGCAACTCGTCAACAGCGAAGGAGAAGTGCAATGCCCAACCCCGTAGCGGTGGTCACCGGGGCCAGCCAGGGTATCGGTCGCTCCACGGCGATCCGGTTGGCCCGGGACTTTCCCTCGATCGTGCTCGTCGCACGCAACCGGTCCAATCTGGAGGACACCGCCTCCCAGGTGCGGGCGGCCGGGGCCGAGACCCATGTTGTCGGTCTGGACCTCTCCGAGCCCTCGGCGGCCAGGACGGTGGTCGAGGAAACGCTGGGGGCGTTCGGGCGTATCGACGCCCTGCTCAACATCGCCGGCGCGGTGCCCCAGATCGATCTGTTCGAGATGACGGACGAGCAGTGGGACGCGGGTATGGCCCTCAAGCTCCACGGTGCCCGGCGCCTGACGATCGAGGCATGGCCGGCACTGACCGAGGCCAAGGGTTCCGTGGTGCTGATGTCGGGCAACTCCGCCATCTTCCCCAAGGCGCTCTACGCGGCTGTCGGCACGACCAACGCCGCGATCGCCGCCCTCGCGAAGGCATTCGCCGACCGCGGCATCGATGACGGCGTCCAGGTCAACAGCGTCATGCCCGGCGCCGTCATGACGGGCCGCCGCCGTTCCTATCTCGAACACTGGGCGCCCGCCCACGGCATGACCGTAGAGGAGGCCACCGCCGACTTTCCGCAGAAGGTCGACATCGGACGCTTCGGCCGCCCGGAGGAGATCGCCGAACTGATGGCGTTCCTCGTCTCACCGGCGGCTCGCTGGATGACCGGATCGGTCGTCCGCATGGACGGCGGCGAGGTCAAGTCGGTCTGACCGCGCGGTAATTGCGCGGGCCTGCCCGATGAGGGAGATGAAGCGTTCGTGGGACGACGATGACCCCGGACTACGCCTCAGCGCGGCTGGCTTTCTGTGGCTGAGGCCCCAACTCCATGCTCATGAGCACGGCACACATGTGAGGGCCCGTCCCTGCCGGGGCTGACAAGGACGGGGAAGCTTCGATCGGCCACGCCCGGCGGGAACGGGAGCCGGGTAGGTCAGCGCCGTGCGGCGCACGAAGCCGCGGGTACGGCCCCACATGCCCCATCACCACGCCCACCCGGTCGCCTGACCACCCCGGACGGACGGCCCGAGACCAGGCATCCGGTCGCAGGGCGGGAACACAAGTGGTGGCGCTCACTGGCACGTTCACGAAACCCTGCCTGCCGCCCACCGGGCTGTCGGGATCATCGGCGGTTACGCTGACCGTATGAGCTGGGACGTCTTCATCATGCGCTCTCCGCCCGAGGCCGAGTCGATAGATCAGATCGCCGACGACTGGGACCCGCCGAGTCTGGGAACCGGACGGGAGATCCGCACTCTCCTCACCGATCTCCTGCCCGGTATCGAGTACACAACCAATGGTTGGGGCGACTACGAGGGACCCGGTTTCTCCATCAGCACACCCATCGACGAAGCAGACGGCGAGTCGGTCGGCGGAGTCGGTCTGTTCATCCATGGCGACAGCGACGCAGCAGCTCACGCCGCGCTCGCCCTCGCCGACGCGCTGGACGCACGTGCCTTCGACATCGGATCGGGAGACTTCCTCACCAAGGAGTCGGCACACTCCGCGTTCGACACCTGGCGCGCATACCGTGACCGCGTTCTGGCCCAGCACAAGGATCATCGGTGAACGCCGACGGTACCGTCGAGGAGCCAACCGTTGACCACGCCGAGCGGCGCCGATACCGCACAGCCGTGGCCGAAGCGCTCACCGATGCCGGCATCCCCCCGACTGAGCGGTGGGGTCGTGGTCTTCTGGGGCACGAGGGGTGGCCACCGTGGCTGGGGCTGTGCGCCACTGGATGCGAAAGGTGACCCTCTTCTGACCATCGTCACCTGGCTGCCGGTCCACCGCTGACGTCCCCGGTCGACAGCCAGATGACGAGGGTTGCGGCGGGTGACGGTGCCGAGGAAGACGTAGCCGCGCATGTTGTGGCGAGTGGCGACGGCTCGTGCCTGCTTGGACCGATTGATGGCGCGCTCGACGGTGTCACGTTTCCTGTACCGCTCTTCGTCGAAGCCGGGTGGCCTTCCGCCGCCCCCTCGCCGCGCGGCAAGGGGGCAGCGGTTCCTCCGGTCAGTGCTGCGTCGAAACCGGTTCGCTCGCCTTCACACGGTGAATCCGTCGAGGGTGCTGTACTGCCCGGACAGCTTGGTCACCACGATGGTGTGTCTGCCCGAGGAGAGCAGACCGGACGTGTACACCGCGACGTTCGCATGTCGTACGCCGTCGCTCGGCAGTGTGCTGACGACCTGCTGCGGTCCGCCGTCGATGCTGATGCCGATGTTTCCCTGGTCGGTGTTCTGCTCCCCGTAGACCGTGACTTTGGTGCCGGTGAAGGTGAGCGACGCGGTCGCCCCGTTCGCCGTCGCGTAGTGGACGTCGTTCTGGTGGTCGCCGTACGAGCGGCCGCCCGCGTACGCGTATCCGCTGTAGGTGATTGTGCTGTCGTCGTCGTTGAGCCGGATGGATCCAGGGACCTGTGGAGTGACGGAGATCTGCCCGGCCGAGGTGCCGGCCGGAACGGGGACGATCATGAATCCGCTGGACAGGTGGGTCACTCCGGCGACCGGGGTGGTGCCGATGTACACCGGCGTCGCCGGGCCGAAGCCCTCGCCGGCGACGAGGACCTCCGTCGCGTTGGCCGTGGGCGACACGTAGAAGATTCTCGCGGGGACGGAGAGGGCCGGTGTGAAGGAGCCGGAGCCCGTGCCCGCGGCGCGCAGCAGGGCGTTGGGAAGGTCGGTCGGCCTGGGGGTCGCCGGGATGGTCGTGTTCCCACTCGCGTGGGTGTCGACCGGCTGGGCGCACGGGTAGGACTGGATGCCGGCGGAGAAGTAATTGCCGGTGATCCAGAAGTGGCCCGTCGGGCTACAGCCGCCGTGTGCTTTGTCACCGGCGCGGAAGGCGATGTTCCCCTGCCAGTTGATCCATTCCGAGCCGGCGTCGTTGTAGTAGGTGAAGTTGGTCGTGGGGCCGTTGTAGGCGATGTTGCCGGTGACCTGAAGGCCCTTGGCCAGAGTCCGCACCGGGTCGATCGTCGTCCCGTCCGCCTGGTACACGTACTGCGCCTGGTGTCCCTCGACGTAGACGGCGCCGCCGTCGCTGCGGACGGACAGATAGTCATGGAGGATGTTGTTGCTGATGGTGTTCGAGCTGTTGATGTTCGTGGTGTTCTGCGGGGTGCTCGCCTGATTGACATGGCCCTGGATGACTCCGGCCGTGATGCCGGTGTAGGGCAGGTCGTACAGGTTGTTCCGGGTGATGGTCGTGTGCTGCGAGAACAGCAGGGTGATGCCGCTGGCCGAGGAGTAGTCGGTACCGATGTGATGGATGACGTTGTCCGCCACGGTGGTACCGGTCAGGATCTCGTTGGTGCCGATCGCAGCGGTTTCATTCGCTCCATTGGGGGTGCAGTTCTGCTTGATCCCCGCAGCGTCGGACGGGTTGGTCGGCAGCGGGTCGTAGGTGCAGCCGAGGAGGATCGCGGTCGAGGCGATGTCGGTGAACTCGTTGCCCTGGATGAGGGTGTCGGTCGCTCCGTACATCACGCCCAGTCCGGCTCCGCCGAGTTGGGTGAACCGGTTGCCGGTGAGCGTGACGTTCTTGGAGGCGGTGAACGAGACGTTCGCCAGCGGCTGGGTCAGCGATCCCCAGGGGCAGCTTCCCGCGGGATTGGAGAACGTGCACATGCCCTGGTTGTTCGCGCCGGTCATCCGCAGATTGCTCTGCACGTCGGCGAACCCGGAGCCGGTGGACGGAGCGTTCCAGGTCGCGAACGAGAACTGAAGACCGCTGAAGGTGATGTCATGGATGGGCGCCGCGAGAGTACCGGCACCCTGGACCAGGGTCTCGAGGCGCGGCAGTTCCACGTCGAGGGCGGACATCTGCTGGCCCGCGGAAGGCTTGTAGTACAACGTGCCGCCGGCGCCGTCCAGGAACCACTGCCCGGAACCGAGCAGGGCCTGCGCGTTCTCGATCCGCGCGGGCATCGTGTGGGGCGACATGGACGGCAGGCCACCGCTGGCTTGGGCGTAGGACGCCCGAGCCGTCACATTGGTCCAGCACGGCTGGCTCATCCTCAGCGTTCCGGCCGCCGCGGAGAAGCTTGCCACGCGGCACCTCGACTCGGTCCACGGCCCGTTGCCACCGGGGTAGCCGAACTCGACTCCCGCCACCTGGCTCGCGGTCAGCGAGCCGAACCACGCCATCGCCGCCGGATCGCCGGAGATCGTGTAGCCCGTCGACGTCCCGGTCCACGAGCCCCGGAATCCCAGGCTCGCCGGGGTCGCCTGCGCTATCGGGGCCTTGTGGCCGTCGATGTACAGCTGGCGGCTGTTGCTGGAGCTGGGTACCGGAGCGGACCACACCCCGCTCGATCCGCGCTGCGTCCATCCGGTGACCTGTGAGGCCCCCGAGATCACCGGATGAGCCCCTGGCGCGGACCTCCATACCACCGGGTGGCCCGGCGTGCCCGAGTCCGCCGGGCCGAGGGACCAGGTCCTCGACAAGCGGTACACACCGTCGGCCAGCAGTACGCTGACGTCCGCGGAACCGTCTGCGGCGAGATGAGTTCGAACCGCCTCCTGGGCACCGGACAGAGAACACGGGGCCGAGGAAGAACAGGCCGAACCCGCCCCGGACGGCGACGCGTAGAGCGTCACGGAGGGCGCGGCAGCGGCGGATTGAACTACGGGCGCCGTCAGAATCAGACCGAGGGCCGCTGCGATCGGGCCGACGCGGCGCAGCAGCCTCCGCGTGATCGAACCTTGTGGTGACACGGGCGGGTCCTTCCCATGTACGGAGACGAGACGTTCTGAGTGACCGGACGATTGACGTGGCGGGTCGGGCAGCGCGCATGTATGCGTCTGAGAGGTGCTTCCGGTGGGCCGAGGGCCTGGACCGCACTTACATCCTATGTTTGGTGAATAGTCGAGCTGCCGCCCGTTCCTGTCAAGGGTCTGCGCAAACGGCCCGCACCAACGCTTTGTTCCGGTAACGGTGTTGAGCACGCCGTCGCCACCGCACGCTTACAGCGCCACCTGAACTGCCCACAGGTACAGATTCATCGGGTGTCTGGTTCGTCGGCCCAGGCTATGAGGTGCCAGCCGACAGCCTCCACCGCGCCGGGCACGTTGTCCCGTTTGATGGGGCGGCGCCTCTAGGAGTTTCTGCGGGATTTCGGCGGGCTGAGGGTTGGCGACCGTGGTCCCGGCATCACGCGTGCGCGGGAGGCGATCGAATTCGACCCGCTGCTCGCGGTGGGTGAGGGCGACTACTTCGGCGAGTGGAGTGAGGAGATCGGCCATCGCCTGTTTCCTGTGGGGGAGCTCGACCACGGTCGCGCGTTTCTCGGCCTGGACGAACAGGGCGAACTGTACGCCGTGGCCGACTGGCCGGCCCGGTTCGGCCGTATGCCCGAGGCCATGGAGAATCTTGTTCTCGGCGTAATGCCGGTCCACAAGGGCGACTTCGCTCAGCCCCGAGCTTGAGATTCAACCCGTAGAAGCCTTTGGTGCCTGGCTCGCATGCTGGTCCGATGAGTCCGACTGTCACGAAGGAATGGAGCCGTGGATGTGTGGCCTTGCACCGGGACCGGTACGAGCTGGCCACAGACCCGTACTTCGGCGTCCGTCTGTGGCTGCAGACCGAGACCCGGCACGGGTGGGTATGGGCCTACAACCTGACAAGCTGAGCTTGTTCTTCAACCTCCGGGCCGGTCAGTCCAGCAGGGTGGTCGTGAACACCTCGCGGTGGGCCACGAGCCACTCCTGAACGCGGTCCCACCGTTGCCAACCACCGCGCTCGGACAGCACCTGTGTGTAGACAGGGTCACCGTCGGCCACGCGGTCGGCGACGAAGGCCCGGCAGGACGCGGTGGCCTGTTCAATGACTCCGGGCAGTTCAGCGCGCTGCTGCGGGGAGAGGCCGTAGCTGTCGGCGAGGAGTCGCAGTCGCTTCGGGACGTCCAGCCCGGCCGGGTAGAGGGCTGCCGCAGACTCGGGATCGAGCATCGGGACCCAGTAGCGGGCGGTCATGGCGACATCCCACAGTGGTCGTCCTGGTGCCGCCAGGTCGAAATCGATCAAGGCTGTGGCTCGACCGTCGCGGAAGACGACATTGTCCGGGCACACGTCGTTGTGGCACAGCATCGTTCCTCCCTCAGGGTCGGCCAGAGCCTGGGGCCACGCGGCGCGGGTGTCCACGGTGACGGCCGAGCTGGCGTCGTGCAGGCGCCGTAGCAGGCTTCCCACCGAACTCAGAGCGGCCTCCGTCATCACCCAGCGGGGAAACGGCGGCAAAGCGACGTCACCGGGAATGTAGGTCAGCTGCTCGCGGCCGTCCGTGGTGAGCTGGACCGGGGTCGGAGCCGCGTCGAAGCCGTGCTCCTTGAGCGCGCGGAGGTGGCTGTGAAGGGCGCGCGCGGTAGGCGGCGCCGGGCGTTCCACCAGGGAACCGCGGCGGAAGACCGCACCCGCGTTCACCATCCCGCCGTTCAGCGCTTCGCCCTGCGCCGCCCCGCCCTCAACTGTCATGCCGGTCACGCTACCGGCAGGCTGGCATCGGTTGGACCGGCTCCGAAACGCGCTTCGAACTTGGCGGCCGTGGAGCCGACGCTCCTGCCCGAGCGCCGACGCGGGCACGGTGCGATGTATGGAGGCCTCAACCAGGGGCGGATCGACACCGCGCGGCTATAGTCACGTCCGGTCGGCCTACCGCTGCCCCGCTTCCCGGACGGACGCCTGGTCGTGGCCGTGGACGTTTCACCGTGGCTGCGGTCGGACGCGTCGGACGCGCCGTGCTCGCCGGACCGGCTGTTCTGCCACGTCTACGGGCGGGCGAAGACAGCCTCGAAGTCCAGTGCCTGGCAGGCCCTCCGAAGGTCCTGGCATCACGCCCGGCATCCGAACCACCGCTATGTGGTCAGGCTGTCGACGGCGGCGGACAGTCGGTTGCTCAGTTCCCTGATCTGGGCGTCGGTATACCAGGCCCTGCTGTAGGTGAGATCGATGGCGAGTCGGCCCTGGTAGCGGCTGACGACCGCGAAGACCATCGGCACATGGCCGAGGGGGGCCAGGCGGACATCGCTGATCCTGAGGCCGTCCGGGAGGACCGGTTCGGCGATGGTGCCGACGTTGGTGATGACCAGACTGGGCGGGTGCTGGTCGAGCATGTAGGGGAAAGCCGCCAGTTCCATCGCCGCCGCCCCGCTCTCCAGATCGGCGCGCAACTGGGCGGCCAGCTCTTGTCCGACCTCGGCAGGGTGGGCGTGGTCGGTGATCCGGAGCCGGATGGAGGTGGTGGTCGCCGCGGACTGCAGAACCTCGGCGGGCAGTGGCGGGGAGAGTCTGCGGCGCATGTCCGCCGCCGTTGTGCACAGCATCCGCACCGGCCCGTCCTGAACGGGAAACAGTGACCGCAGGCTGGTCAGCAGGACACCGGAGACCAACGCGTTGAGAGTCAGCCCGGCGTCGCGGGCGCGCTCGACCAGCCGCGCGCACTGATCGATGTCGGCTCCGACGCCGGTGATCGCGAAGGTCATGTCGGGACCGGGGCCGCCGTCACGTGCCGCCAGGGCGGGCAGGAGCGCGGGCGGGGCCTCGGCATCCAGCCGTGCGCGTTCGGCGACGAAGTCCCGTAGCCGCTGCGGTGTGAAACGGGCGGCGAGGAGGTCGTCGAGTGCCGGTCCCAGCACCGGCCGGACGGGATCGGCGGGCAGGGACCGGCCCTCGGCGACCGCGGTGTAGAGCTCCCACAGACGCCGGTGGACGGCCAGGTAGCTCATACCGTCGACGAATGCGCGCGGCAGCGTCATCACGACCCGGGTACGACCGGGCTCGCGCACCACGGCCAGCCGCAGCAGCGGGCCGCGGTCCCACGCGAGGGGCGCGTTGATCTCCTTGCCCAGATCAACACCGTGATGGAGGGTGGGCCCCGCGGCCGCCTCCTCCACCCGGACCAGTGGCCGGCCCTCTCCCTCCCCAGTGACGATCTTCCCCGCGATCAGCGGATAGCAGGCGCGCAGATGAACCAGTGCCTGCGTCAGAATGCCCTCATCCAGCTCCCCCTCGACCACGCTGTGCAGCACGACCCGGACACCGGCCGCGGCGATGGCCGCCTCGTGCGGCGCGAGCAGACGCTCGGTCATGATTCCCTCCCCAGAACCGACACAGCCACGATCGCGCCCCCGGCAGCCTCCGCGCACCCGAATGCCCCAACTACGCCCAGGACGAGTGAAGACCGCCCGGAAACCGCCTCCGCGGGCCGGGCGTGATCACTCATCGGTGCGCTACCGGACCGGTCCTCGCTCGTCGACGAGCACCGTGGGCGGAGACAAGAACACATCGGTTCCTACCGGACCGTAGGCGATGTTGAAGGTGTCGAGCCAGTACGACCAGTCCCGCACCCCCGCCGCGCTGCTGAAACGGTAGTTGAGCTGCCAGCGGACCCACTGCCCGGGAACGAGGCGCACGGCCGGGGGCCGTCGTGGCCGGGGAGGTATGGCAAACAGTGGCTGGACTCGGGGAAGGACGCCCAACCGACCGTCGTCTTCTCGGAGCCGGACGTCAACCTCGCGCAGGTCTTCCTGGCAGTCATACGGGTCAAAGCCGTCTTGCTCACGCATGCGCACTACATGCGCGACCGAAGGCGGCATACGCGGGACACGAAAACCGACCGGGACCGCGTTCCTGCGAGCCGCGGCCGGCCCTCCCCGAGACCGCTTCGTCCAGGACGTCCGTATCCATTGGACGGTTACCTGCATGACGCTTTCCCCCGCCGCCTCATCGAAAGCCTCGCCCTGCGCCCGCACAGCTTCGCGCCGGTCCTGGCATCCTGATCATTTCCTTGAGCCGCGAACAGCCGGCGCCGGTACGAGGGCTCCGTGTCGGGAGGCTCGCGAAGGCGCGTCTTCATGAGGTCCATGGGGCCGGCCATTCGGCGACGATGCGGCCGTCTTCGCCAGGCACGACCTCCTGCGTGAATACGACGTCCTCGTACGGCCACACGAAGAAACCGAACTCCGAACCCGGCGGCAGTTCGGCCTCGCCCGGCAGCGGAGTTCCCTCCCCGCACGTCAGTGTGCGGAGCGCCCCGCTGCCGGACAGCGGGAAGACCACGACACACGGATCATCGTTGTCCGCGCGCAACAAGTCCACCGCCCGCGCGATTTCGCCCCGGGGGGCCCACCGGATCTCCGCGTCGAAGAAGGCGGTGACCAGGCTCTGGCTCCTGACTGATCGTGCGACCGAGGGGAGGCCGCCTTCCCCCACGAGATACCACCGGTGACCGTGGTCCCCATGCGCCCAGCGTTCCAGGACGAGCGTGCGCGTGCGGCCCTCCGTCGAGGCGGCGCGTGTGGCGACCTCGGCCCAGAACCGGTCATCCGCGGGGCGGGAGACGGGCTGTTCCTCATCCTGTTCCCAAGGAACCCGTATCGGGTACAGCCCCATCTTCTCGATCTCCACCAGAGCCCCGACGGCACTCTCCGGAATCTGCGCCGAAAGATAGAAGTCCGTCTCCACTGCTATCTGCAACTGCCCGCTCTCAAGCAGGACCGAGGGCGAGCCGCCGCGTAGATTCTCTCTGAGCAGTCGCAGGGCAGTCTCCAGACCGACGGTCCGGCCGTCGTAGACCTCGCCCAGCCACGACGGCGCGGGCTGAGGCAGGAAGACATGCCGCAAGATGAAGCGATCCGTACCGACAGCCCTGGCCAGGAGGTTGGCCGCCGCGATGTAGCGGTCTTCGGCCCGCTGGTACTCCTCGGCGGTGAGGACACAGCCGTTGAACGACGCGCCGATATCGTCGTAGGACGTCCAGTCGTCGACCTCACCGCGACGTCTGGCCTCGTCGTACTTGGAGATGAGGAGGCAGACGGTCGTGGACGAACCCCTTCCGGACGCATGGCCACTTGGACAGCACTCCGTATCCGCCGCGGCGTAAGGAAGATCATCCTCTGGCATCCGCGGGAACTCCTATTCCGGGGTCGGCTATTCCGGGGTCGGCGACCGGTGTCGGTGACGAGCCGGCAAGGCCTGGCCGAGGTGAGCTGTCCGGACACACGTCACGGCATTATGCGCGTGGGGTCCGAACGGGTGCACCCGATATACGTGACGTGACAGGCGCTTACGGTCCTCGTTCACGACTCCGCACGCGGCGTGAGGCAGCGTGCGGAGTCGTATGCGCAGGAGCGTCGGGGCAGTCGGTCGGTGTGCGCGCGAGCGGGCTTCGTCGTGGCGCGCGCATCCGGCGGGCCGTGTCTGCGCGATCCGTGGTCGGGGCGTTGTTCTGGGTTCTAGTGATCGTTGCAACACCTCAGCTCAGAGGTGGCGATGGACGTCGAATTTCGTGGGAGCCGGAGGCCCCAGGGCAACAGGCCGTTGGTCCAAGAGCGGGAGACATACTTCCTACTTGTGGATCAAGGAATGAGCTTTGCCGAGGCTGCCAGGACCGTCGGAATCAGCACCCGCACCGGCGAACGATGGCGCAACGGACGAGGTGCCTCGGGTCGGATCAAGGCCTATCCACCGCTCAACGCGACACCCGTCGATGAATCGAGCGATCCCTCGCGCTATCTCCGCGAGGCCGACCGCGTCCACATAGCCGACCGGCTACTCGAGAAGGCCACCATCCGGGCGATCGCTGCCGAACTGGGCCGAAGCCCATCGACGATCAGCCGCGAAGTCCGCCGCAACGGCACCGTCCTGGCCGACGGCCGCTGGCACTACCGTCCCTACACCGCCCAGCGCCGTGCTGACGCCCGCCGGCCTCGCCCCAAGCCCGGGAAGATCGGCCAGAACCCGGAACTGCACGACTTCATCCAGTCGCACCTGACCCTGCGCTGGAGCCCCGAGCAGATCTGCCACGCGCTGCGCAGATGCTTCGATCAGCGGCCAGACATGCACGTGAGCCACGAGACCATCTACCAGGCCCTTTACACCCAAGGCCGCACAGAACTCCGCCGTGAACTGACCCAAACTCTGCGCACCGGACGTGTCAGACGGCTCCCTCGCCGCCTTGCCGACCGCCGACGTTTCCGGGCAGTCAAGAACAAGGTCATGATCAGCCAACGGCCGCCCGAGGCAGCCGACCGGGCCGTCCCCGGGCGCTGGGAAGGTGACCTGATCCTCGGCCGCAAGAAGCACTCCGCGATCGCCACCCTGGTCGACCGCAGCACCCGATACCTGCTGCTGGTCCACCTGCCCGACGGCTACAACTCCGCAGCCGTGCGCGATGCCCTCATCGCCACGATCAACCCCCTGCCACCCGATCTGAAGCGATCTCTGACCTGGGATCAAGGCACCGAAATGGCCGCTCACCGCGGCTTCAGCATGGCCACCAACGTCCCGGTCTACTTCTGCGACCCCGGCAGCCCGTGGCAGCGCGGCTCGAACGAAAACGCCAACGGCCTGCTCCGGCAGTACTTTCCCAAAGGCACCGACCTGTCCGTCCACACTCGCGAACACCTGAACGCGGTCGCCTCCGAACTGAACAGCAGGCCCCGCAAGACGCTTGGCTGGGAAACGCCGACCGAGCGCCTGTCTACACTGCTCAAGGCCCAACAGGGCCGGTCGTCGGCTTTCCGGCGACACGCGGCACAACCGTGGCAGGGGGAGCTGTGAGAGTACCTGCGGAGCTGGTCGGCAGCCGTGTCACACGCACGGCCTTCGATCACCAGGTCCGGATCGGTTTCACCGATCACGCCCCAGACAGTCGCATCCGCATCGAGGGCGAGCTCGTCATCGAGACACCGTTCACCCTCACGGACTCCTCGGGCCACCAGGTCCTACTGATGCCAGCGACTGGACCGTTCTTGGCGCCGGTACTCGACCTGTTCGCCAAGTGCGTCACCGAAATCGAGGTCACCGGGCAAGGCACCCTGTCTCTCGGCTTCGACGACGGAACTCGGCTCAGCATCGAGCCAGACCCCGACTACGAGTCGTGGAACCTCACCGGCTCAGGAATCGATCCCGTCCTAGTTGGCCCAGGCGGCGAGACCGACTGGCAACACTGATCATCGCCGCAACCGAAACCGTTGTGGCACTCAACCTGTTGCAACGACCGCTGGAATCCGCCTGTTCGCGCCGTCCAAGGAACAGCCTGTGTCACCCGGGCAAGCTCAGTCGCCTGCCGTGATGCGGAGCCTGATCGTGCGGGATTGAGGGCGCAGTGCGAATTCGGGCCATACGTCCGGTCCGCAGGCCCGTGAGCCGAGTCCGTGCTGGGCCGCGTCGACGATCAGGTGACTCGTCGTCGACTCCGGGAGTTCGAAGGGGTGTCCGGCTCGGGCTATCTGCTGTGGGGTGTGGCGGCTGAGTGTGAAGCCGGGGCGGCGTCCTTGTGTGTCGGGGATGGTGGTGACGCGAAGCACCCTGGCGCCGCCGCTCGTCAGTGTCAGCTGCCGTAGCTGGGAGCGGTGACCCGTCTCCTGGGGGCGCGCGTAGTCGACGGAGAGACCGCGGACGGTGGAGGAGAAACGGCCGGTGCGTGCCGCGCGGAGGCTGTCGGGGTAGGACTCCAGCGGGCCGAGGCCGAACCACTCGGCGCCGTCCACGGGAGCCGCGCCGTCGGGCAGATCGAAACGGATCCCGATCCGCGGCCACACCGTCGGCCACCCCCTTGAGGGCTCGATCTCCACACGCAGTTCGAGTTCGTCGCCCTCGACCGACCAGACGGACTCCACCATCACCGACAAGGCGGAGTCGGCCGCGGAGACCCTGTCGAGGGTTCGCAGGGCTTTCGCGGTGTGCTCCACGGATATCCGCCGTGCGGTCAGCCGGTCGAGACCGTCGCGGCGCCACAGTTGAGCGTGAGAGACCCCGGCGACACTGGCGTCGCTCTCCTCGACCTCTTCGGATGTGCCTTCGTCGTTGTCGGTCGGGGCACGGAAGAGTTCCAGCCGCGGGCCCGCCACAGCGCGGCCGGCGAGGCGCACCAGGGACCCGTCGGTGAACTCGGCGATTCCGAGGGTGAGTGTTCCGGCGCCCTGCCGCCAAGAGGCCTGGGGCCGGACAGCCGGCGTGGGACGGCGTGCAGAACGGTCCAGCTGGGCGGTCGCGATCACATGCCCCTCGCTCGCCCAAGCGGTCCCTGCCGCCAGCACCGCGTCGATGGTGAGCCATGTCTCCGCGTCGTGCGACACCGGAATCGGCGGCAGGGGTACGCGCTCCGACTCGCCCGCCGCGACGACGGGGACCTCCATGTCCCCGGAATCCACGGGCGTCCCGTCGTGCTCGACGCGCCAGCGGAAGCGCAGGTCGGAGGTGTCGGCGGAGTGCCGCAGATTGGTGATCGCGACGTGGTCGCCGTCGAAGGTGAAGCGGACCGGCTGCACGACCGCCTTGAACTCGTGGAGACCGGGGGTCGGGACGTCGTCGCTCAGCAGCATGCCGTCCATCACGAAGTTCCCGTCGTGGACGACCTCTCCGAAGTCGCCACCGTACGCGTAGTAGGGCGTGCCGTCCGGGGCCGTCGTCAGGATGCCGTGATCGCGCCATTCCCAGACGAAACCGCCGTGCAGCCGCGGATGCTCGTGCACGAGCGCCTCGTACTGGTCGAGCGCTCCCGGCCCGTTGCCCATCGCGTGGGCGTACTCGCAGAGCAGGAACGGTTTGGTGCGCTGCCGGGCGCCCTGCGCGGGTGTGCAGTTCAGCAGCGGGGAGCGTGAACCGTCGGTCCCGATCTGCTCGGTCTCCGGCACCGACGCGTACATGCGCGAGTAGATGTCGGTGTATTCGCCGGTGTGGTCACCTTCGTAGTGCACAGGCCGTCCGGTGTCGCGGGCATGGACCCACGCCGACATCGCGGCGAGGTTGCTGCCGGTTCCCGCTTCGTTGCCGAGCGACCAGATCACGATACTGGGATGGTTCTTGTCCCGTTCGACGGTGCGCTGGACGCGGTCGAGGTACGCGGCACGCCACGCCGGGTCATCGCTCGGATTGCCGGCCCAGTCGAGTGCGGCGAAGCCGTGCGTTTCGAGATCGCATTCGAGGATGACCCAGAATCCGAGTTCGTCGGCGAGGTCGAGCAGACGTGGATGCGGCGGGTAGTGGCTGGTGCGGATCGCGTTCACATTGAACCGCTTCATACGGGCCAGGTCTTCGCGGGCGTGCTCCTCGTCGAAGACGCGCCCGCGCTCGGGGTGGGTCTCGTGGCGGTTCATCCCGTGGAACACGACACGGCGGCCGTTGACCAGGAACCGGTCGCCGCGGATCTCGACCGTGCGGAAACCCGTCCGTATGGCGATGCTCTCCGCGGCCGTCGACACGGTGACGTCGTACAGGCGGGGCCGCTCGGCGGACCAGGGCTCCACGCCGTCGATGTCGAGAGGTGCTACGTCGGCCGCTGTCGCCCAGACCCGCTCGACGCCGAGTTCGGGGAGGCGAAGGGTGACCGGGAACGCCGCCGCGTCGGCGGTGATCTCCGTCTCGATCCGTCCGCGTCCGTTGTCGAACGCGGTTCGCAGCCAGACGTCCTCGATACCCCCGGCGGGCCGTGCGATCACGGTGACATCGCGGAAGATGCCGGGAAGCCACCACTGGTCCTGGTCCTCGACATAGCTGGCCGCGGACCACTGGTGCACCCGGACAGCGACGACGTTGTCGCCCGGGTGTACGGACGAGGTCACGTCGAATTCGTGGGCGAGCCGACTGCCGCCGGCGCTGCCGATCTCGTCGCCGTTCACCCACACCTTGAAGACCGATTCGACACCGTCGAACCGCAGCACGACGCGCTCCGCTTCCGACCAGTCGGAGGGCATGTCGAAATGGCGGCGGTAGTCGCCGGTGGGGTTCTCGTCCGGTACATGAGGCGGGTCGATCGGGAACGGGAACCGCACATTCGTGTAGATCGGCCGCCCATAGGCTCCGTCACCCTGGAGCACCCAGTGGGAGGGCACCGGGATGCTGTCCCAGCCGCTGTCGTCGAAGCCTTCGGCCGCGCAATCCTCGGCCGCCGGCACCGTCGGGGAGAGACGGAAACGCCAAGGCCCGTTCAGCGAACGTGAGGGGGCGTCGGAGTGCAGCCACGAGCGCGCCGCGCGCAGCGCGCCACGCCCTGGTGTGGTGTCCGAAACGTACGCGGAAAGTGCGGAGGGCAAGAGGTCACGACTCTTTCTTGGTGACAGGAGGATCCGAGTGACAGGAGGATCCGAACGCCGGCCGGGTGCGCCGCCGTGAGCGATCGGGGGGTTGGGCTCGTCCTTCGTGTGCGTCGCCGCTGCCGTCGTCTACCGGATCACGACCGTTCGGATCTCCCATGGGCCGAGGGTGAGTTCGAGGCCGTCGGCGGCCGGCGTCGAGGAGAGCGGCCGGCCGAGCAGGTCGACCGTGGTGGCCCGGGTGAACGCGCCCGTCACGCGGGCGGTCGATCCCGTGTCGCTCATCGCGACGAGCCGCACCTCGGTGCCGGCACCGAGAGCGTCGTCGGTGACACGGCGGATGCTGGAGACGAGGATGTCCGCGCCGTCGACTCCCACCCCGGTGGCGTCGGGGGGCAGTTGGTCTCCGGCTGGTGCGGTCCCGCGGGCGACCAGCACGTCGTTGCGGAAGTCCTCGGCGAGAGCGACCGCGTTCGCGCCCTGCCAGCCGGTCGCCGAGGGCACGACCGCGAAACGGTTCTCGATACGTACGCCGAGATCCTGCGCGCCCGGTGCGGGGATCTCGGTCGCCGCAGGCTCGTCACGGAGCGGATGGATGTTGACACTGATCGAGCCGATCGCGCGCAGCAGGGTGATGGCGAGTTCGGAGCCGTCGCCGACGAGTTCGTACTCGGTGGCGTGGTCGAGCAGTACGTTGGCGGCGCCGGCCGACACGAACGAACTCGCGGGGAAGGTCGGGATCGGATATTCGCCCCAGCCGCCCTCGGCGGTGAGTCCCCGTTCGGTGACGGCGAACTGTCCGGCGGACGCGGACACGGCCGCCGGCTCGGGCAGCGGCACATGGAAACGCAGCCGGTGGTCGGCGGACTGGTTCAGGAACGCTGTGGAGACACGCACGAACGGCTCACCCGCGCGCACCTCCACGAGCATCTCCACCGGGGTCGGCGCGGTCCGGTCGCCGCGCAGGTCGCGCTCGGAGGAGAGCGCGGTGGGCCATTCGTAGACGCGGGTGACCCGTACCCTCGAACGCAGCGGACCGTTCTCCAGGAGTTCGACGGCGGTCGTGACCGGCCGCGACACGAGCACATCGTGTGCCGGCGGGGCGTAGTTGTAACTGTCGCCGCGGTCACCGCCGTCGACGAGGCGGCCGACTCCGCGCAGTACGGTGCCGTCGGCCCCGGTCACGTCCAGCGTGCCGTCGGCGGCGACCACGACCTCGACCAGTCCGTTCGACAGTGTGCGGGCCGTCGCCGTCGCGGGTGCGAACGCCGTCGGCCGCGCGTCGGTCCGGTCGCTCGCTCCGACCCGGAAACTCGCCAGCCCGGAGGCGGGGACGTCCACGGGCACCAGCGCGGTCGCGCGGGCCTCCTCCAGCGTCAGCACCGTCCACTCACCCGGATGCGCGGCGGCCGCGGCAGCGACCTCCTGACGCAGGATCAGCAGGTCGAACGGTCCGCCGGCCGGTACCTCGGCGAGATGGAAGACGAGCGAGCCCGGGGTGAGTTCGTAGTGGTCGATCAGACGGCCGAAGAGCTCACGGCGATGGATGCGGCGCAGCACACGTTCGAGCTGCGAGGCGTCCATACGCTCGTCGCTGAGCACGGTCGGGGCCTTCGAGACCAGCTGCACAGGATGCGTCGAGCCGTCGGCGGCGGTCGCGGTCAGAACGGCTCCCTCGGTCGGGGCCGCGACATCCACCTCGACCAGTGCCGTGCGCGGGAACGGCAGCGGGTTGGCGACCAGATAGCCGTCGCTCGGTACCCGGGCGGCGGGCTCGGCGAGGGCCGTGTCCCGGACCGCGCGCGCGGTGTGCGCGGCTTCGGCGAGCCGCGCCTCGACCTGCTCGGCGGTCTCGTCGGTGCCGGAGCCGACGACCGAGTCGTGCGCGCTCGACTCGATGATCTTGTGCCACGCGAGCGAGAGGAAGGGCGAGTCGTCGCGCTGGGACCACAGGGCGTTCATCCGCTCGGCGTGGTCGACGGTGCGCTCGGCGACGGCCATCCGCTGCTTGAGCGCGAGCCGTACGGAGAGCACACCGGGGAGGATGTTGCCGCGCACATGGCTGCGCAGCTCACCGGTGACGACGGCGGAGACCTCGTCACGTACGTGCTCGCGGATGTACTCGTCGAGTGTGGCGATGGTGATGGCACGCTCGTCGCCGGACGCTTGCCGCAGCCAGGCCGCGAGTCGCGGGTCGGGCGCGTTGTGATCGGTGCCGGCCATCGCGAGCAGCGGATCGTCACCCCACCGCTCGGCCGTCATCCGCGCGTAGTCGTCGAGCGCGCGCCCGATCCGGTCGGGCACCAGCAGGATGTCGAGGCCGTTGTCGTAGCCGTCGAAGAGGAACTCGGTGCGCACCTCGGAGCCGTCGGGAGCGCGCCAGCGGAAGGCGTGGCCGTCGACGGAGCCGGGAACACCGCGCCACAGCGCCGCATGCGCGATTCCGGCGCGCGCCAGGATCTGCGGCATCTGCGCGACATGGCCGAACATGTCCGGCAGATAGCCGATGGGCATCGAGCCGCCGAGGGCCGCCGCGGACGCCCATCCCATCTGCAGATTGCGCACGATGGTCTCGCCGGAGCAGAGGAACTCGTCGAGCAGGATGAGCCACGGTCCGATGGCGAGCCGGCCGCCGGCGACCAGTGCCACGACGCGGTCGCGGTTCTCCGGCCGCATCTCCAGATAGTCCTCGATCGCGGCCATCTGCCCGTCGACGGTGAACCGGAAGTCCGGGTTCGCCTCGGCCGTCTCCAGCACGGTGTCGAGAGCGGCGACAAGCCGGTGCCGGAACACCTGGAAAGGCTCGTACCACTCCCGGTCCCAGTGGAAATGGGGCACGAAGACCGCGGAGTTCTGCATGGGGAAAGGAACCTTCTGTGTCGGCGGGGCAACGGGGGAGACAGCGGAGCGGTGGTACGAGGTCACTTGAGGGAGCCGGTGGCGAGCCCGGTGCGCCAGAACCGCTGGAGGAGGATGAATACGATGATCACGGGCACGATCGAGACCAGCGAACCGGTGATCACCGATTCCTGGAGGAGCGGTGCACGGGCGGTCTGGCCGTTCCACTGGTAGAGGCCGAGCGTGATCGGGAAGAGCGATTCCTTCTGCAGCATCACCATCGGCAGGAAGAAGTTGTTCCAGATGGCGACGAACTGGAACAGGAAGATGGTCACCAGCGACGGGGTCATCAGCCTCATCGCCACCGAGAAGAACGTACGGAACTCGCCGGCGCCGTCCAGGCGCGCCGACTCGATGATCTCCTGGGGCACGGCGGCGGAGGCGAAGATACGGGCGAGGTAGACGCCGAACGGGCTGACGATGCTGGGCAGGAACACCGCGAAGTACGTGTTGACGATCCCGGTCGCCGAGAACAGCAGGAACAGCGGGAGGGCGAGCGCGGTGGTGGGGACGAGGACACCGCCGAGGATGACCGAGAACAGGAACTCCCGGCCACGGAAGGTGAACTTGGCGAGCGCGTAGCCGCACAGCGCGGAGATCAGGGTTCCGACGGCCGCGCCCAGCACCGCGTAGATCACACTGTTCAGAGCCCACCGGCCGAAGATGCCGTCGCTGCGGCTGAACAGGGTGCCCAGGTTGTCGAACAGATTGAAGTGCGAGAACGCCAGCCCGTTGGTGGAGGCGAGGTCGCCCTGCGGCTTTGTCGCCGCGACGATCAGGAAGTAGATCGGCAGCAGGAAGTAGATCGCCAGGAGGAACATCAGGGCGATGGCGACCGTGCGGCTGACACGGCTTTCACGGATCAGGGGCTGATTGCTCACAGTCCGGCCTTCTTCGAGGTCAGTCGCATGAAACCGAAGCTCAGGACGAAGGTGATGACGGCGATGACCACGGAGATCGCCGCGGCCTGCTGGTAGTTGTTCCCGGAGGCCACCGCGTAGGCGAGCATGTTCGGTGTGTAGGTGCTCGAGATGTTCGAGGAGATCTGGCGCAGTACGGCCGGCTCGGCGTAGAGCTGCAGTGTGCCGATGATCGAGAACACCGTGGTGAGGACGATCGACGGGGCGATGATCGGGACCTTGATCCGCCACGCGATCGCCCAGTTGTTCGCGCCGTCGAGCTTGGCGGCCTCGTAGAGCTCCTGCGGGATCGACTGGAGTGCCGAGTACATGATCAGCATGTTGTAGCCGGTCCAGAGCCAGGTGGAGACGTTCGCCGCCGACCACAGCACGGCGCCCGGCCCGAGGAAGTCGGGCTGGAGGCCGATGCCTTTCAGCAGGTCGACCAGCGGGCTGAGCTGCGGCGAGTAGAGATACGACCACATGATCGCGGCGATGACGCCGGGCACGGCGTACGGCATGAACGCCGCGATGCGGAAGAACGACTTGAGCTTCAGCAGGGGAGTGTCGAGCAGCAGCGCCATGATCAGCGCGACGAACAGCATGACCGGCACCTGCACGATGCCGAACAGTCCGATGCGCCCGATGCTGTTCCAGAACTCGGTGTTCTGGAACACCTGCGCGTACTGCTCGAAACCGCCGAAGGTCGTGTACGACGTGCCGTACTGGCCGCCGCTACGGCGCACGACGAGGAAGCTCTGCCAGATCGCGTAGCCGACCGGCACCAGATAGAAGAGCACGAACGGGAGGAAGAACGGGGTCAGGAACGCGGCGATGGTGCCCGCCCGGGGGCCGCCGCCGCGGTGGCGGCGACGGCTCCCGGGCGTCACCGCCACGCGGCTCGCGCGGGGTGCGATATCTGTCATGCTGCGGTCACTTGCCCGCTGTGGCCGGGATCGCCTGGTCATCCATCGACTTCAGCGCGGCCGCCTGGGCGGCCGAGAGCGCGTCGGTGAGCGTGCCGCTGCCGGCCGCCGCCTTGGCCACCGCGTCCTGGAGTGCCAGGTTCACCGTCTTCTGGGTGGGACCCCAGGTGAAGCCGGTGTCGATGTTCTTGGACGAGTCGGCGAAGACGTCGAAGATCTTCTCGTTGTTGTAGTAGGGGACGCCCTGCGAGAGTGCGGGAAGGTCCAGACCGGCGGTGGCCGCCGGGTAGAGGCCGCCGAGCTTGTTCTCCAGCGCGAGGGCTTCCGGGTCGGTGTTCAGCCAGGAGTTGAACTTGACCGACTCGTACAGATGCTTGCTGCCCTTCATGAACGCGACGGTGGATCCGCCCCAGTCGCCGGAGGCGGCGTTCGAGCCCCAGGTGGGCATCGGGACGATCGACCACTTGCCGGCCTGGTCGGGCAGGTTGTCACGGAACATGCTGTAGCCCCAGGCGGCGCCGACGTAGCTGGCTATCTGGTCCTTCTGGTACGCGGCGTACATCTGGGTCGAACCGTGGGCGAGGTCGGTGCGGACGAGCTTGGCGTCGATCAGCTTCTGCCAGTACTCGGCGACCTGCTTGCTCTGGTCGGACGCGACGGTGACGTGCCACTTGTCACCGGCGTAGCTGTACATCTCGGCGTTGTTCTGCCAGAGGAGTCCGTTGAACCACTCGGCGTTGTTCGGGTCGAAGAACGTGATGCTGAGGTCGGAGTCGGCCTTGTGCAGCTTCTGCGCGTCCGCCGCGTACTCGTCCCAGGTCTTCGGGACCGTGAGGCCGTGCTGCTTGAAGATGTCGCTGCGCACGTAGAGGGCCATCGGACCGGTGTCCTGAGGGAAGGCGAACACACCGGTGTCCCCGAAACTGGCCTGCGACCAGGTCCACGGCACGAACTTCGACTTGGCGGCGGTGGCCGCCGAGCAGGCCGAGACGTCCACGAAGGCGTTCTGGGTGCGCAGGTTGGGAAGTTCGTCGTAACCGACCTGGGCGAGATCCGGCGCCTTGTCGGCCTTGAGGGCGTTGCCGAGGGTGCCGTACTGGTCGTTGGAGATGTTCTTCATCTCCACCTGGATGTCCGGGTTCTTCTTGTTCCACAGGGCGACGACCTGGTCCATGCCCGGAACGGTGTTCCAGTACTGGAGGGTGACTTTGCCCTTCGCTGGCGCGCAGGAGGACGCGGACGCGTCACCCGACGGAGCGGGCGACGAGCACCCGGCGAGTACGGCGATACTGGCCGCCGCGGCGATGGCGGCGAGGCGGATGCGCGTGACGGTGCTGCTCATATTTTCCGTTCCAGAGGACGACTAGCGGCGGCGCTAGACGGGTCGACGTTGACACTCAGGCGGGGGATGCCTTCTGGTTGGAATGGACAGGACACAACGGGGTCGGTTCAGCGCCGAGCACCGTGGCAGACATGGGAAAACCATGCATTCCGCCCGTGAGCGTTCACGTGAACGTTCACGTGAACGTTCACGGGAGCGCTCACGGGAGCTGTGAATTGTTCGGAAGTGTGCGCTCCGGTGCGGTCGAGTGTCAAGACTTTGGAGTCGCGCACGAGTCCGGCAGGTTAAGCGGACCCGCCCAGCCGCAGTTCGGCCCGGACCACGAGATCGTCGGCCCCCAGCGGGTTCACCCCGGTCAGCAGCCTCGCGGCCTGGTCGATGGCGAGCGCGCCGAGCTTTCGCGTGTCGAGGGCGACGCTGGAGAGCGGGGGCTCGACGAGGGTCCCCAGCTGGAGGCCGTCGAAGCCGATCACGGCGAGATCCCGGGGGACGCTCCTGCCCAGCCGGCGCGCCTCGCGCAGGGCGCCGATCGCGATGATGTCGTTGAAGGTGAAGACCGCGGTGACATCGGGATGGGCGGTGAGCAGGGCCTGGAGCGCCGCTCCGCCGCCGTCGGCCGACTGCTCCGCACCGACCGCCAGACCGGCGTCGATCCCGTACGCCGCGGCGGCCTTCGTGAACCACTCGCGCCGGATGCTCGGCTCGGCGCGGCCGTCGTGGTCGAGCATGCCGATCCGGCGGTGCCCCCGCGCCACCAGGTGCGCGACCGCGGCGTGGACGCCCTCCTCGCCGTCGATCCGGATCGAGCTGAACCGCGCCGTGTGGTGTTCGCGGCCGATGAGCACCACCGGGGCGCCGCGGGTGAACCGCTCCAGATCGTCCTCGGAGCAGCTGAAGTAGCCGACGACCGCGTCCACCTGGGAGGCGATCACCTGCAGTGTGCCGAGTTCCTCCTCGGCCCTGTCCGCGGTGTCGTATACGACGACATGCCAGCCGCGGGCCCGGGCCGCCTCCAGCGCCGCCGCGGCGACCTCGGTGAAGAACGGGTTGAGCAGGTCGGGGATCACCAGGCCGATGGTGGTGGTGTCCTGCCGGACCAGACCGCGGGCGAACCGGCTCGGCCGGTAGCCCAGCTCGCGGGCGGCGTCGAGCACACGCTGTTTGGTGGAGCCGTCGATCTCGTCCTTGTCGTTGAGCGCCCGCGACACGGTCTGACGGGACACTCCGGCGGACCGGGCGACGTCATGGATCGTGATCCTCCGGGGTTCCGTCCCTGACGACGACACCATCGCGCACCTCCCGCTGCTCGCGGGCACCCGCGTGCTCGCAGGGCTGAGTATGCCTGTGCCGGGCGCGGCAGCGCGATGCCCGGTGTTTTCGCGGACCTGACCTCCAGGCTCAGCGGACCACGGCCGCGCGCGTGCCGCCGCTCACGGATCTCGGTGACGGTGACCGCGCCGGCGAAGTCGGGTGACCGCGCCAGGGAAGCCGTAGGGGTCGCCGCCGCCCGAAACTGTTTGCGGGCGTCGGCCATTCGCTCGATGCCCTGTTCAGCACATATGTGTGGCGCGTTCGCCACCGTTGCCAGGCTCCGGATCGGCGCGTAGAAGAAGAGGACAAGCCCGACGCCGTGCGGGCCGGCGATCCGGGTCCGGGCCCTGCCGAAACCGACATCGACGGCCGCGATATGCCCCCGGAGCACGGCGGTCGAGAGGAGCGCTATATGTCCGCTTTATCCGATTCTCGGTGTCCTGTGCTGGATCCCACCGCCCGTGCGGCCCATGCCGACGCGGCTGTTCTGCGTGCCATGGGCCCGGCAACCCCGGTCGAACTCCCGGGAGGTGTCCGCGCCTGGTCGGTCACACGCCACAGTGTCATCCAGAAACTGACCAGCGACCCCCGCGTCTCCCGCGATCCCCGGCACTGGCCCGGCCTCGCCGACGTACCCGAGGGCTGGCCCCTCGCGGTCTCCGCCCTCATGCAGAACTTCCTCAACGCCTACGGCGAGGAGCACCGCAGGCTACGCCGCAGGATGGCCCCGTCGTTCTCACCGCGGCGGGTGGAGGCGATGCGCCCGCAGATCCAGGCGACCGCGGACAGGCTGGTCGAAGCGCTCCACTCCCTGCCGCCCGGCCGGAGCGCCGACATCCGACGCGCGCTGTCCCTGCCCCTGACCATGACGGTCATCTGTGACCTGTTCGGTGTCCCCGAGGCCCTCCGGGAAAAGCTCGGTGCCTCCATCGACGCGCTGATGGACACCACGGCGAGCCCCGAGCAAGGGCAGGCCCGCATGGCCGAACTGTACGCACGGCTCGTCGAGTTGCTGGAGCACAAAAGGGCGCACCCCGGGGCCGACTTCACCAGCGACCTCCTCACCCCGCCCACGGAGAGCGAGGCACCCCTGACCGACAAGGAACTGCTCGACCATCTCTTCCTGATGCTCGCCGCGGGGTACGAGACGGCCGTCAACCTCATCACCAGCGCCGTCCACGCGCTGCTCTCCCGGCCCGAACACCTCGTCCAGCTCCGGCTGACCACGGTCAGCTGGGACGACGTCATCGAAGAGACACTCCGCCACAACGGCCCGATCATGCACCACCCGATGCGCTACGCCATCGAGGACATCGACCTCGGTGAAGGTGTTCTCATCCGCGGGGGCGAACCGGTCATCATCGCCTTCGCGGCCGCCGGACGCGACCCCGAGATCCACCCGGACAGCCCGGACACGTTCGATCCCACCCGAAGCGGCAAAGAACACCTCGCCTTCGGCCACGGCCCCCACTTCTGTCTCGGAGCCCACCTCGCCCGAGCGGAGACCCATATCGCTCTGACCACCCTGTTCGCCCGCCTGCCCCACCTCACTCTCGCCCATCCCGACCAGCCGCCCGCCCCTGTCCCCTCGCTCTCCCTCAACGGCCCCGCCCAGCTCCATGTCGTCCCCCACCCCGGAGCTCCGGGAACTGACGGATAACCTCCCGCCGCCGGGCTGATGGACCGGTGGGCAGAGCCGGATGTGATGATGCTGTCGTGCTGGACGTGATCGAAGCGATCGACGCGGTGGACTGGGGCGCCGTGCCGGGCCGTCCCGGCTGGTACGAACCGGCTCGTGCGGCCGGCGGTCTGCGCGCCCTGGCCCGCGCGGCGAACCTGGTGGAGGCCGCGGAGGCGCACTCCCTGCTCGGCGGCGGCGGACTCACGCACGGACACAGTGCCGCGGTGTTCCCAGCGGCTGTGACCGCGGCCCCTCTGCTGCTGGACATCGCCCGGACGGGTCACCCGACGGTACGGGACACCGCTCTCGGGCTGCTGGACGAGGCTCTGTCCTCCTTTCCGCACGCCGACTACACACGGGTGACGACGCCCCACGGCACAGCCGTCCCGGTCTGCTGCGCCCTCGCCCATCACCTGCGGGCCCGCGCTGACTGGCTCGCCGGGCTGGGCAGAAGAGGCAGATCCCTCCTCGCCGACGCGGCCGGACACTGGCGCTTCGAGATCCGGGAGTGCGTCGCCGACGGCGGCGGTACGGCCGCCTTCGGGACCCTGGCCGGCCGTTTCCCGGACGGCGTGCACGCTGCGGAACTGCACATCCCGGGGGAGAACACCGTACTGGGCGAGGTCGCTCTCGAATACCCGCCCGTGAAGGGCTCCACCGAAGCCTGCCTGCGGGTCGCCGGACGGTATCCGGGTGAACTGCCGCCGGGCGCCGTCCTGTTTCCGGCGGAGTGCGGTGAACGCGTGCACTGACCGCCTTCCGAACGACTCCTCCACCTCACCGCACAGGACACGGTATTAGGGCTCAAGGAGTTGCTCGAAATCTCTCACCTGTGTCCCGTAGCGCGTGTTCGAGCCCTCCAGTGTGGCCGCCTTCAGAACATCAACTCTTACGTCCGCGACATTACGTGGAGACGTGATACCGGGCGCACGCTCATAGTTCGAGACGATGACGTCCAGGTAGACCGGCGCTTTGAGTTGCCATCCCCGAAGCAGAAGCATCTGGGAAATCGCCGGGTAGGGCGTATAGACGGGATTGACGAGCCAGGTACGCAATACGGCCTCTGAGACGCTGAAGTCCACGCCGGCTCTGCCCAGCGCCCGAATGACAGCGGGGGCGAGTGGCGGCGCGTTCCGGTCCGGGTCCAACTTGATGAGTTCGTCGTAGAGTCGCACCGCGTCGACGATTGCCGCCTGTGCTTCTTTCGCTCTTCCACCCTGGTCCAACTTCTGGGCGGTGGCAAAGAGCGCTTGGGCGCTTTCGACCGAGGGCGGGATCGAGGCCGGGGCCGAGGGCGTGACGGAGGATAATTCATTGCCCTCATCGCGCTGGAAGACGCGCACCGACCCGATCGCTGCGGGCAGGACGACCGCGGTCAGAGCGGCCAGCATGGTGCGCCGGGGTGTCAGTCGTAACCGCACCCGTATCGGCGGTGTGCCGGTCGCGAGTGGGTCGGTCGCGGGTGTGTCCGTCCCGACCGCATCGACGCGCCCGGACGACGTCTTGGGCGGCTGCGGCTCTTCGGCGGAGCCGGGTTCGACGGGTTTGAGGGCGGCGCTGTGATCCGGCGCCAGGGGGCCGTTCAGGGGGCCGTTCTCGGACGGTGTGGTGGGTGACTCGTTGCCGTCCGGGGGAGCGAGATCGGGCCAGTGTGGGGCTACTACGGAGACCGAGGCCGTGGGTCGCGGGCGCGGGGCCGGCGGAGTGACGGGTCTTACCGTGGTGACGGGATCCCTTGGTGCGGGCGGCAGTTCGCCGTGCAGGACGGCCTGATGCAGGGCACGTAACTCGGGACCGGGGTCGGTGCCCAGCTTGTCGGCCAGCCGTTGCCGGACGGCGGAGTAGCGATCGAGGGCTTCCGCGCCCCGCCCGGTCGCGTGCAGCGCTCGCATGAGCAGGGTTTCGAAGGGCTCGACCAGCGGATACTCGGCGGCAAGGTCGGGCAATGTGGCGATCACCAAGGCGGGATGGCCGAGCCGAAGCTCGATCTGTGCCCACCGCACCACCGCGTCCAACCGGCGCTGGTGCCAGCTGTCCCGGACCTGCGCGGCCCATTCTCCAGGAAGACCGGCGAGGGGCGATCCCCGCCACAAGCCCAACGCCTCGGCGAGCGCGGCGGCCCGAACGTCGTCGCCACGCTGTCGGTCACTGCCTTGTTCGGCTAATCGTCGGAATCGGTGTAAATCTGTCAGATCCGGGTCGGCGTTCAGTACATAGCCGGCGTGCCGACGTTCGATCCGCGCCGTTGTCCCGTCGGCGAGAGCGGCGGCCTGTGCCAACAGCCGCCGGATGCGGCTCAGATGCGAATACAGCACGGCTCGGGGATCGGCGGGCGGGGTGTGGTCCCAGACCCGGTTGACGAGTGTCTCGATCGCGACCGGGCGTCGCGCGTCGACGATCAGGGCAGCCAATACCGTTTGCTGCCGTGGCGTCCCCACGTCGAGCGACTGGCCTGCGGACCGTACCTCCATCTCGCCGAACATCCGGAATTCCACGTGTTCCCCCCAAGTGATCGATTGCGAGTGAAAGGCGGCCCGAGTCTCGATGCTGGCCGATCCGCAAGGTCGCCGCAAGGTTCGTGAGCAGGGCGCGGCGTCATGGTGGAGACCGCCGGACCGACTGGTCCGGCAGGAGTCGGACCGAGGGAGGAAACAATGCGCATTCGTAGCATCGCGTCGGTATCAGTGGCCGCCGTGGCCATGGGAATGGCGCTGGCCACAACGCCGGCGCAGGCGGCGCCCGCCGTCTCGTACGGCCCTTATCAGTTCAAGAATGATTACAGCCATCTGTGCATGGATGTGGCCAATGGCTCAAAGGCCGACGGTGCCCGCATTCAGCAATGGGACTGCTACGGCGGCCCGGCGGAGAAGTGGCGCCTGGACGTGATCAGCACCATCAACGGCGTGAACTACTACGCGTTCGTCAACATGAACAGCGGCAAGTGCCTCGATGTCCCAGGGGGCAGCACGACCCCGGGCGTCGAACTGCAGCAGTGGACGTGCTGGAGCGGCGACATGCAGCAGTGGGCACTGTACAGAGCCGGCACCAGCTCCTTGACCATCAGAAACCTCAAGAACGGTCTCTGTGTGGACGTCAAGGACTGGGGCGGTGCGGGCGCGGCCCTTCAGCAGTGGAACTGCAATGACCTCGCGGTACAAACCTGGCAGTACAGCTGACCCTCGGCCGGGTGGGACGGTGTGCCGCCCATGAACCCACCGCCCGCGACCAGGGGAAACACCGAACCGTGATACCGACCGCCGGCAAACCGTCCTGGCTCTTCGTCAAAGATGTCAGCAGCACAGCCCCGGCCGTCCTCGGCCCGATCCGGATCAACCCCACCTCAGGGCGCTGACACACCCGTGCCGATTCACACGCGCTCGGCCTGCTCGATGTGAGCGGCACGGTGGCCTGATGGGTGGTGGCGTCGGTGACGGTGAGCTCCGCCGCGCTCTGCGGAGGGCGGCGGAGGGCGGCGGAGGGCCGACGGGAGACGCTGAGGGAGACGCTGGGGGAGACGCGGGGAGAGACCGTCGCCTGGTGGGGTCTCGCCTCTTCTCGGCTACCTGTCCGGCCGTGGATCGTCCGGTGTCACCGCTGACCGGCCAGCCAGACCTTCAGCTCGTGCCAGGCGGCCCGCTCCACCGCCTCGGTGTCCTACCACCAGGTGAAGGGCGAGGTCTCGGACATTAGTTCCTCCCGCCAACAGCTGACGCTCTCGTCCAGATGCTGACGAGCGGTCGGGCTTGTCTCCGCCTCCCAGCGGGCGAGCCACGGGGTGACGGAGGAGCTCGCGATCACACAGCACTCGAAAACCTCGCACGCCGAGGTCGGCGGAGACTCCTCCCGCAGGGTCCGCGCCCACCACGCCTCAAGGAAACCGGCGACGGACCGGGCCTGCTCGCGGGGCCACTGCGCCCACCCCGCCGCGGCAAGACCACGAGCCATGAGGTTGTTACGGCGAGTGGGTCGGTCGGCGGGGTTCGGGCAGCGGGTTCGAAATCGGCCTGCACCACGGTCGAGGTCAGTTCATCCGCCGACGGGCCAGCTTCACCTCGCGGTCGATGGCCCAGGCGTCGGCCACCGGCCCGAGGTGGCCGAGCTTGTCAGGGTTGATCACCCCGCGGATGGTCTGAATCCGCCCGCCGAGCACCTCCAGGACCAGGATGTACAGCACCCTGCCCTCCCTGTCGCGGAAGATCGCGCCGGACTGGCCGTTGACCTCGTGCGGCTCGAACGTCACGTCGATCCGGATCAGCCAGGGGAAGACCGTACCCAGCAACCGGGCCACGTTCTCCGCGCCCATGACGGCCTTGGCCAGCTGCGGGGCCTTTCCGCCGCCGTCCCCGACCAACCGCACGTCGGCGGCCAGCAGATTCCGCAGCCCGCCCACATCGCCGTTCTTCAGCGCGTCGAAGAACCGCGTCGCCAGCTCCCGCCGTTCCTCAGGGTCCGCCGCGAACCGCGGCCGCCCGGCCTCCATATGCTGCCGCGCCCGCACCAGCAACTGTCGGCACGCCGCCTCCGAACGCCCCACCGCCGCGGCGACCTCGTCGAATCCGAAGGCGAACACTTCCCTCAGCAAGAAGACCGCCCGCTCCAGGGGGCTGAGCCGCTCCAGCAGCAGGAGCGCGGCCATCGACACCGAGTCGGCCAGCTCCGCCGATCGCGCCGGATCCTGATACGGATCGCTCAGCAGCGGCTCGGGAAGCCACGGCCCGACATACTTCTCCCGCCGCACCCGCGCGGAACGCAGCACATCGATCGAGATCCGTGTCACCGCGGCCGACAGGAATGCCTTGGTCGACGCGGGCCGGGTCGTCGAGGCGTCAAAACGCAGCCATGTTTCCTGCACCGCGTCCTCGGCCTCACTCACACTGCCCAGAATCCGGTAGGCGATCGAGAACAGCAGCGGCCGCAGCTCCTCGAAGTCCTCGACCTTGCTCACGCCGACGTCCCTCCCTCTGAAGCAGCCAGGTCCCGGACCAGTTGCCCGCACCCAGGTCCCTGGCCAGTTACCCGTGTCCGTACTCGTGTTCGTGCCCGTGACGTTCAGTGGAACTGCCCGGGTTCGTAGTCGCCTGCCGGCTGCTGGGTGATGACGTTCAGTCGGTTCACCGTGTTCATGAAGGAGACCAGGACCACCAGGGCGGTGAGCTGCTCCTCGTCGTAGTGCTTGGCGGCAGACGCCCATACCTCGTCAGTGACCCCGCCCGCCGCGTCCGCGATCCGGGTCCCCTGCTCCGCCAGCTCCAGCGCGGCACGCTCGGCCTCGGTGAAGACCGTGGCCTCCCGCCACACCGCCACCAGGTTCAGCCGCACCGAGGTCTCACCGGCGGCGGCGGCTTCCTTGGTGTGCATGTCGACGCAGACCGCGCAGCCGTTGATCTGGCTCACGCGCAGCGCCACCAGTTCCTGAGTCGCGGCCGGCAGCGGCGATTCCTTGATCGTCTTGCCCGCCGACATCATGTGTTTGAGGGTCTTGCCGGCGGTCGGGTTGCCGAAGTAGTTCAGTCGCGCGTCCATGGTCTGCTCCTCAGCGGGTCGCCGGTGGTCGTCGGTGGCTACACCCCCTGAGACGAGGAAGCCCGCCCACCTGTGACATGGTCGAATGTGACCTGGGTCTCCCCGCCGCCCGCCGCCCCGCCTCCGCTGGAGCACCCGCCGCCGGAGCGGTACGTCAGTGAGCGACAGCCCGGCGACGCGGCGAAGTGTCGTGCCAGGCGTTCCAGGCCGCGAGAGATGGGCCGACCGGTCCAGGCTGTTCCCTTGGCTCACCTTCCGAGGACTTTGAGGATTTCCCGGGAGACCGGTCCGGCCGAAGCCGGGTTCTGGCCGGTGTGGAGGTTGCGGTCGACCACGGTGTACGGCTCCCAGACCGGGCCGCGTGAGAAGTCCACGGAGAGCTTCCTGACCTCGTCCTCCATGGTCCACTTGGCCTCGGACAGGAAACCCACGGCGTCTTCCTCGTCATTGGTGAAGCCGGTGACCCGATACCCGTCGAACGGCGATGTACCGTCGGCACGCCTGGTGGCCAGCAGCGCGGCCGGCGCGTGGCAGACCACTCCCAGAGGCCTGCCCGAGGCGAGGGCCTCCGTCAGGATCCTGGCCGAGTCCTTGTCGAAGGCCAGGTCCTCCATCGGACCGTGGCCTCCCGGGTAGTAGACGGCGTCGTAGTCCTCCACGCGGATGTCCTGCAAGGGGATCGGGAACCTCAGTTCGTCGGCACGCTCGATCACCGTCTCCTCCTGGCGGGCGATCTCCGCGCCGCCGACCAGCTCAGGCCACAGGCTCATGGTGTCGACCCGCGGTACCACGCCGCCGGGCGCCGCCACCGTGACCTCGTAACCGGCCTCCGTGAACGCTGTGTACGGGGCCACGAACTCCTCGGCCCAGAAGCCTGTGGGGTGCCTGTGGCCGTCCTTCAACGTCCAGTAACTCGCCCCGGTGACAACAAAAAGGATCTTCGCCATCGAAATCGCCTCCCGGCCTGGCCCGGCGGCCACCGGCCCGGTGACCACCGACCCCGGCCACCACCGGACCGCGGCCCGGCGCTAGCAGTCTGTATACGAGTGGCGCTGGTGCGGCCGGGCGTTGCACAGCCGGAAACGCCCCCCGGGACCGCCGACAGTTCGGGCGGGCGGCGACTCGACGGCATATCGCCGTAGCGTTAACCTCGTGCCCGACTCTCTTCGATCGGTCCGGACAAGGAACTCCGAAATAGGGCGTAAGCGCCACAAAGCCACGATACGCCCCACTTTCCCGCGAAGATAATTCGCCCAAGGTCCGGCGTCGGCGCGCCGACGGCAACGGCAGGGATCGGGGAGAGGCAGGCGACGGTGGTAGGTGGTCAGGGACCGGCCGGGGTGGTCAGGGACCGGCCGGGGTGTGCGCGGGCACGGCAGGACCTCCGGGCCTGCGGGCGTACAGGAACAGATGCTCTTCCGCCCCCATGCCGGGGAAGTCGGGATGGAAGACACTGAGCTGGTTGTGGACGACCTCCAGTCCGGCCGTGCGCAGCAGTTCGGAGTAGACCTCCGCGGGGTAGCTGGTGGCGCGGATGGTCTGTCCCATCCACTCGATCTCGGTGTCGTCCACGTCCAGGGGAACGGCGGCGAGGACGAACAGACCCCCGGGAGCCAGCCAGTTCGCGATCCGGGCGAGGGTGACGTCCAGATCGGCGCGTGGCATCTGCAACAGCGAGAAGAACGCGGTGACCGCGTCCCAGGCCCCCGGGGTGTCGGGCAGGGCGCGTACGTCAGCCAGTTCGAAGCGGGCGGCGGGCACCTGGGCGCGGGCCAGGCCCACCATGGTCTGCGAGACGTCGTATCCCGAGACATGGTGGCCGGCCGCCGCGATCCGCGCCGCGGTCGGCCGTCCGGTGCCCGAGCCGATGTCCAGCACCCTCGCCGCCGGGGGCAGTTGGGCCAGCAGCCAGTCGATCGCCGCGAGCTGTTCGGGCAGGCCCGCGTACGTTTCCTCGTACGTCAGGCCGAGCGTGTCGAAGGGACGGGCCGCCTCCTCCGAGCCGTCGACCTTGAAGCCCGGTACTGGTACGGCCGCTCGTTCCTGGGTCATCGCGCCAACTCCTTTTCCGCTGCTGAGGGATGGCGGTCACCGAACCCGCCGGGACACTACATGGTGAAATCAATTCAGCACGCCATGTAGTCAATAACGAGCCCAATAACGAGCCAGGGGGTTGACCGGCCCGGCAACCACTGGTCCGTGCGGGGGACGACGATGACGGTGAGCACGGAGACGACCGGCCTCGGCGACGTCATATTCTGGACCGGTGAGTAGCGAACCGGTTTCGCCCGAGGACACGGCAGTTCAGCTGATGCGGGCCATGACACGGCTGCGGGCGCGGCTGCGCACCGAGGCCCCGATCGACGACCTGCCGTGGAACTGGTCGCATCTGACCACGCTGCACCGGATTGTGCAGGACAGTCCGGTGACCGCGACCGAGCTCGCCCAGGCCGAGCACGTGCGGCGGCAGTCGATGGGGGAGACCTTGGCCGCGCTACGGACCGGCGGGATGGTCACCACCGCCAAGGACCCGAACGACGGGCGCAAGTCCCTGGTGAGCGCGCCCCCCGCCGGGCGGACGCTGTGTGAGCGGATCCCGGCGGCGCGGCAGGCGTGGCTGGCCGGCGTGATCGGGGCCTCGCTCCGGGCCGACGAGCGCCGGACGCTCGACAAGGCCGCAGCGATCATGAATCGTCTGGCGGACTCCGGGCTCTAGTGTTGTGACGCCTGTTGTGTCGCCGTCTCCCCGGCCGTGCACAGTGTGGCGAGGTCCGCGGTGGTGACGATCTCGGCCTGGCGCGGGAAGACCTTCTCGGTGAGCACCCGGTGCACCTCCGGGTCGATGGCGGCGGTGGTGTTCGTACCAGTGGTCATGTCGATGGATCGGCTCTCTACGGATCGGCTCTCTGCGAACGGGGCGGGTGGTCCGGCCGTGTACGGGACCCTGGTCCGGGCCCCGGACGGTGTGGTGTCAGTTCGCGTGTCGCCGGTCGGCCTTGGCCAACTGGCGGTCGAAGACGGTCATGACGAGGACGAGCGCGGAGATGACGACCAGCACCCACGCGATGAGATGCAGACCGCTGTCGTCGACGCTGCTGTGGAAGGCCGTGCCGGTGATCGCCGCCGAGGCGATCGACCCGATGTAGCCGAAGGTGTGCAGCAGTCCGGGGGCGGTGCCGACCGTGGCGGCGGGGGCCTCCTGGTAGAGGACGGTCTGGTTGGCGACCGTCCCGGTACCGGAGGTCAGGCCGAACACCGCGCTCACTGCGACGACCACCGCCATCGGGGTGCCGCTGCCCACGAACAGCACGGCCACCGCCCCGACGAGCAGCAGTACCGCGCAGACGGTGAGCGGCCGGCGCACCCCCGTTCGCTTCGAGACCATCCGGGCGGTCACGGCGGTCAGGACGCCCATCGGCATCAGCGCCAGCCCAGCCTGGTAGGCGGACAGGCCGCGGGCGGCCTCCAGCCACTGGGTGAGTCCGTAAAGGATCACGTACGTGCCCATCAGCGTCAGGCCGTTGCGCGCATAGGTGCGGGTCAGGGCTCCGTTGGAGGCCAGCAGGCGGACGTCGAGGAAGGGGTGGGCGGCGCGCAGCTCCCAGCCGACCAGCAGAGCGGCGGGGACGAGGGCGGCGGCGAGCGCCGGCCAGTCCGGGCGCGGCAAGCCGGAGAGAAAGATCATCAGCGCGGTGAGCGAGCCGCCGAAGCCCACCATGCCGAGCGGATCGATGCGGGAGGCAAGAGCGCGCGGAGAGCCGGAACGTACCCGCTCGGGGTCCCGTGCGATCCCGGCCAGCGCCAGGATCAGGGCGACCGCCGCGACCGGGATGTTGATCCAGAAGGTGGCCCGGGTCCTGCCCAGCGAGCCGACCAGCAGTCCGCCGATGGCGGGACCGACGGCGACGGTGGCGGCGCCCGTGATAGCCAGACCGCCGAGCACCCCGCGCGGCGGGGCCTCGTGTCCGGCATGCTCGGCGCGGCGGCTCGGTACCTCGGTGCCCCGGCGCCCGGTCCCTCGGTGCGCCGTGGCTGCCGTCTAGTGACGCTTGCCGGGGTCGCGGGTGCGGTCGTCATCCTGATCGGCGACGGGGCCCGCGGACCACTGCAGGAGGAAGCGCAGGGCTTCCTGGGAGCTGGTGCCGGGTTCCGCGGTGAAGGCGACCAGCTGCTGGTCGGGCTGGGAGTCGACGGAGAACTGCTGGACGTTCAGGTCGAGGGTGCCCGCCATCGGGTGGTGGTAGGTCTTGGCGAGCTGTTGTGGGCCGCGTACCTGGTGGCTGGCCCACCACGTACGGAAGTCCGGGTCGCGGACACTCAGCTCGCCGACCAGCGCGCTCAGGGCGGGGTCGTGGGGGTTGCGGCCTGCTTCCATACGGAGGACCGCGACGCAGTCGCGGGCGGCGCGAGGCCAGTCCGCGTAGAGGGATCGGAACGCTCTGTCGAGGAAGGTCAGCCGGATCAGGTTGCGCTCGGCAGGGGGCAGCACCCCGAAGTCGGTCAGCAGGGCCGCGGCGCCGCGGTTCCAGGCGATCACGTCCATACGGCGGTTGAGGACCATCGCGGGGATGTCGGGCATCGTGTCCAGCAGCTGCCGCAGTCGCGGCGCCACCTCCGGCCGGCCGGCGTGCCGGACGGGAGCCGCGGGGGCCACGTCGGCCACGGTGAAGAGGTAGTCGCATTCGTCCGGGGCGAGCCGTAGCGCGTCGGCGAGCGCGTCGAGGACCGAGCGGGAGACCCGGCGGGTGCGCCCCTGTTCCAGCCGGACGATGTAGTCGACGCTCACATGCGCGAGCTGGGCCAGCTCCTCCCGGCGCAGGCCGGGGACACGGCGCGGTCTGCCGTCGTCGGCCATGCCCGCCTCACGCGGGTCCAGCGCGGCGCGGCGGGCGCGCAGGAATTCGCCCAGTTCGTTGCCCTCGGTAGCCACGGAGCCAGTCTCCCGGAGATCGCGGCAGCCCGCCTGGTACTGGCCTGCATAGGCAGGTTTCTCCCTGGTACCCCGCACCGGGTGGCACGACGGTGGAAGCCGTCGGACCACCACTTCGGAAGACTGGAGAGCACCACACATGAGGACAGACGTCACCTTCCTCAGCGACGGCCTGAAGATCGCCGGACATCTGTACACCCCCGAGGACGCCACCGCTCCGCGCGCGGCTCTCGTCGTCGGCCACCCGGGCAGCGGTGTCAAGGAGCAGGCCGCGGGCCTGTACGCACGGCGGCTGGCGGAGCAGGGCTTCGTCACCCTCGCGTTCGACGCCGCCCACCAGGGCGAGAGCGAAGGCGAACCGCGCGGCCTGGAGGACCCGGCCCAGCGGGTCGAGGACATCAGGGCCGCGGTCTCGTTCCTCACCACCCGGGACGAGGTCGATCCCGACCGCATCGGGATGCTCGGTATCTGCGCCTCCGGCGGGTACGGTCTCGCCGCCACCGCGACCGAACACCGCATCAAGGCCGTCGGCACGGTCAGCGCCGTCGACATCTCCCGCCAGTTCCGGCTCGGCGCCGACGGCACCCAGAGCCCCGCCGTCATCCAGGGCATGCTCGCCGCGGCCGCCGCGGCGCGGACCGCCGAGGCCCGCGGCGAGGGTGTCCAGACCTTCAAGATCTTCCCCGACACCGAGGAGGAGGCGCGCGCGGGCGGACCGCATGTCTACGAAGGCTGGGAGTACTACTGCACCCCGCGTGCCGGGCACCCCCGCTCGGCGAAGTCGTTGACCTGGAGCAGCGTCGACCGCATCACCGCCTTCGACGCCTTCAGCTCCGTCGGCCTGATCGCGCCGCGCCCGCTGCTCGTGATCGCCGGCCGCGAGGCGGTGACCTCCTGGATGAGTGTGGACGCGTTCCAGAAGGCGCTCGGCCCGAAGGAATTCCACTGGATCGAGGGCGCCGTGCACAACGACCTCTACGACAAGATCGAGTACGTCACGCCGGCGGTCGCGAAGCTGACCGATTTCTTCAGGAACCACCTGTCCGGGACCGCGTAGGTCCTGTCCGGGCGATCGTGCGACTGCGATCGGCGTGGCGGCCCGACCGTTTTACGGCGGTCTCAGCGTGAGGCCGATCTACGGCGGTCTCAGCGTGGGACCGAGGGCAGCCTGCGGGGCTCGACGCGATCCTCCACAGCTCTGTCGCCTTCGCGTCTGACCAGATAGGCGCCCTTGCCCGGAGCCTCTGTCACCGCCTCCACCAGTTCCGTTCCGCGGTAGACCAGGCCGACTCCGTCGTCGGTGCAATGAGCTGTCGGCAAGGTGCCGTCCGCGACAAGGCGGTGGATCAACGGCCGTCGGCCTTCATCCACGTCGTAATGCACACCGTTGCCGTAGGGCAGGAAACCGAGAGCGTTCGTGACCGGACGCAGTTCCGGCCCGAAGGAGTCGGTCGTGCCTCCTTCGAACCAGCAGATGGATCCCGCGCTGACCCCGCTCAGTACGACACCGGCCTGCCAGGCGCGGCGCAGTATGTGGTCCAGGCGGTGGACCCGCCATACCGCCAGCAGATTGGCCACCGAGCCGCCCATGACCCAGACGACATCCTGCGCGAGCACCGTTTCCTCGATGTCCTCCACGTTCGGCATGGGGAACAGGTGCAGTGGTGTCAGCTCGAATCCTGCTATCCGCGCGGCTTCCGTGATCCGGGCGGTGAAGTGCTCGGCGTCTCCGATCGCGGTGCCGACGTACATGACACGCGGCCGCCGGCCGTGCACGCCTGAGAGGTCGACAGCGTGATGCGCCAGGGCGTCGAACATGACACTGGTGCGCTCTCCGACGCGGAGTCCGCCGGAGGTGGCGACGATGGTTGGTTCCGATGCCGTCATGATCATGATCATAACGCCGGATATGGTGGCGTTCGGCTGTCTGAGTTCAGAAACACGTTCCGCACTTGTCGTTCAACCTCCGGCGCCAGGCAGGGCGGGCCGCCCGGCGGGTCGGTCGGCGGGTCGGTCGCGGGTTCCCGGAGGTCTGTTGTCAGAGGGGTGTGTCAAAGTCTGCGCATGCTCGAGATCGTGGTGAAGACGGAGAACGGGGAGCGGCACGTTCGCGTGTCCGCCGAGGAACTGGCCAGGCTGGTCCGGCGAATCGGCGGTGACGGTGATCAGTTCCTGGTGGTCCACCGGATACCCGATCTGCCCGACGTCTTCGCCCAGGTCTGGCACAGGACCGGCGGGGACTACACGCTGGAACACCGCGACGGCGCCGCCGACCGGCACTTCCGGGTGATGGCCGACGGTTCCGAGGCGGTGATAGCGGCGATGACCGGCTGGGCCCGCGAGGAGTCCGGTTGGGACGCCGGACTGGCCTGGTCGCCGCTGGACATGGGACCCAGCCGCGAGGTGCCACCGCTCGATCTGGACGAAGGCGAGCGCGAGGAGTTGGAGAAGCGTGTTCGCGAGGTGCTGGTCGGTGGGTACGCCGACCGCGCCGAACTGGCGGAGCTCGCCGAGGAGTACCTGGTCACCGCGGACCGCCGGCCCGTGTCGCGCGAGCAGGCGGAGGCGCTGGCCGACCGGATGTGGCTGGAGCGCGTCGCGGAGCAGGCCCATTGGCAGGGCGAGACCGACCCTGAGCGGCTCACCCGCGCGTTCGCCGCCCTTCAGGAGGTCGGTATCACCGCCCGCGAGAACTTCACCTGTTGCCGCGGTTGCGGCCAGTCCGAGATCGGCGGCGAAGGCGGGCCCGACGCCCGTGGCTTCGTCTATTTCCATTCCCAGTGCACGGACTCCGCCGCAGCTGGCCATGGACTGATGCTCCTGTACGGCGGCTTCGACGGCTCGTCCGAGACCACCGCAGCCGTCGGCCACGAGGTCGTGGCCGCCATGGAAGCAGTCGGCCTCCGCGCCGATTGGGACGGTGACCCCGGCCGGGCCATCACCGTCACCCCCATGAAGTGGCGCCGCCGCCTGGTCGGCTAGAGATCGACCTCAGCGGAGCTCGTTCCGAACGCCGTCAGCTCGTCGGGCCTCCGGCGATCCGCATCGCATGAAGCGTGTCCTGACAGGACGTGAAATGCGATGGACAGCGGGATCTCAGCGGTCGTACCTTCGACCCGCCCAAGCCTTCACGCGTCCGAAGAGGTGCATTTGATGACGGTCCAGGTAATCGCGGCCAACTTTCGCCGGCCGCCTTCCCCAACCGTTGTGACCGCCTCGGACCGAAGGAATCCCAGTAGTGGATCTGCCACGTAGTTTCACCATCCGCGAGAGCAGCCATCGCCTCTGCAACCCGTTCACCAGCGAGAAACTGGCCATCCTGGGGCAGGCCATCAGCCCGTCCCCGGGCACCCGCGTGCTCGACCTTGCCTGCGGCAAGGGCGAGCTGCTGTGCACCTGGTCCCGCGAGCATGGTGTGACCGGCACCGGGGTGGACATCAGCACCGTCTTCATCGGCGCCGCCCGCGCGCGGGCCGTGGAGGTGGGCGTGGCCGACCGGGTCGGCTTCGTGCACGCGGACGCCTCGGGGTATGTCGCCGACGATCCCGTCGGCATCGCCGCTTGCGTCGGCGCCACCTGGATCGGCTCCGGCGTGGCGGGCACCGTCGAACTTCTGCGGCGCAGCCTCATTCCCGGCGGCATGATGCTGATCGGCGAACCGTACTGGCGTCGCGAGCCTCAGGACCAGGCCACCGTCGAGGGCTGCCACATGGCCCGCGAGGACGACCTGCTTCCGTTGCCGGAACTGCTCGAACGGTTCGGCGCCCTGGGCTGTGATGTCGTCGAAATGGTTCTCGCCGACCAGGACAGCTGGGACCGGTACGTCGCGGCACAGTGGCTCAACATCCGCCGCTGGCTGGAGGCCAACCCCGACGACGAGCTCGCCGACGAGATGCGTGCGGAACTCACCGCGGCACCCGTCAAGCACGCCAGGTATCAGCGCGAATACCTCGGGTGGGGCGTGTTCGTACTGATGGACCGTTGACACACCACTCCGAGTGAGCCTCGGTGCCACCTGCCGGGGCTCACCCGCGCGGCACCACACCTCGACCACGCCAAAACACCGAGGGCTGAACGCGCCCAGGGTTCGGACGGGCCGCTACCGGCTCGTTGCACCGAGCGGGGCGGGGCGGGGCGGGGCGCGGCGGGTTGGGGCAGGTCCGGAAGGCACGCGTTTCGAGGTGGGGCACGGTGTGGACTTCGTGCGGTTCCGGGTACGGGTACGGGTCAATTGCTGTGCCGGGTGAGGCTGTAGACGAGGATCAGCACTGCCGCTGCCATGACCAGCACGTGTAACCATGCGGGGGCGGCGGTGGCGTCGGCGGCTACGGTCGTGGTGAGCGGGGTCATCATGATGTCTCCTTCGGCGCGGTCGCCCGAGACGGAACCGCGATCGGCGTGTGTGTCCTTCGTGCCCTTTGCATCCTTGCCGCACCGGAGCGGGCCGTGGCATGACGGGCTCGTCCAGCTCGTCCAGCTCGTCCAGCTCGTCCGGCAGTTGGTATGCGTGTGCCCCGGTGTCAGGACGGCAGACCTGTTCCGGCTCAGTCTTCGCGTGTACGGGGCAAGGGCTGCCGACCGGGGGAGGGGCCCATGGCCGGGCAGAGGCGGCAGGCCGGGACACCTGTCCTCGCCGGAGCACGACGCAGATGACGTCCTCTCCTCTTCCTGCCCGGCTGTCACTCCCTGTCGAAGTCCGTCCCCCGGGAGACGTCCTCCCACTCGGTGAGCTCGGCCCGCACGGAGTCCAGGTGTGCGGTCAGGAAGCCGACCGCGTCGCCGCCGAGGGCAAGGCGGAGCGGGGTCTTCTCGGCGTCCAGAGCCAGCCGGATCGCCGCCGCGGCCTTCGCCGGGTCGCCGGGCTGGCTGCCGTCACCGCCCTGCACCATCTGCCGGGTCGCGCCGACCTTCTCCACGTACGCCGGGTTCTCCTCGGAGAAGTACGCGGCGCCCTTGCCGAACAGGTTGGTACGGAACGCGCCGGGCTCCACGATCAGCACCTTGATGCCGAACGGCGCCACCTCGTCGGCCAAGCCCTCCGACAGCTGCTCCAGCGCCGCCTTGGTCGCGCTGTACGCGGAGAACCCGGCGAAGGACAGTTGTCCGCCGAAGCTGCTGATGTTCACGACCGATCCACTGCCCCGCTCCCTCATCTGCGGCAGCAGCGCCCGGGTCAGACGCGCGGGGCCGAAGACGTGCAGCTCGAACAGGTCACGCAGCTCCCGGTCGGTGGTCTCCTCGAACGCCCCTACCTGGGTGCGGCCGGCGTTGTTCACCAGCACGTTCACCCTGCCGTAGCGGGCCAGGACGTCGGCGGCCACCACATCGATCCGCGCGCCGTCGGTGACGTCCAGGCTGATCGCCTCGACACGGTCCGGGTACGCGGCGACCAGGTCGTCCAGCGCCTCGGTCCGCCGGGCGGTGCCGATCACCGTGTCACCGGCGGCGACCGCGGCCTTCGCGATGGCCCGCCCGAAACCGCTGCTCGCGCCGGTGACCAGCCAGACCTTGGCGTTCTCGCTCATCGTCATCTCCCTCGTCAACTGCCGTTCGGGCCTCCCCCGTCGACAGGTCCGATCCTTCGCCAGGCACCAGGGCGGCGTCCAAGACCCGTTGTGATAGCCATGGGTTATGGACGTCCATGGGCGTGATCTGCGCTACTTCATCTCGGTCGCCGAGGAACTGAGCTTCACCCGCGCCGCCGAGCGGTTGTTCGTCTCCCAGCCCGCGCTGAGCAAGCAGATTCGGATGCTGGAGAGGCAACTCGGCGTAGTCCTGTTCGAACGTGACCGGCGGACGGTGCGGTTGACCGCGGTGGGGGAAGCCCTGTTGCCGCACGCCCGCGCGGTGGTGGCCGCCTGGCAGGCCGCGGAGGCGGCGGTGGAGGAGGCGAAGACCGCCGAGCGGCGCACTCTGGTGATCGGCATGTCCACCAGTCCGGGCCGCGGGCTGCTGCCTGCTCTGCGGGCCCGCCTTCTCTCCCGGCATCCGGACGCGCGGCCCGTCCTGCGCCAGGTCAACTGGGCGGATCCCAGCGCCGGGTTGGCGGATGGATCCAGCGACGTCGCCTTCGTCTGGTTGCCTCTGCCGGACGATGACCGTTACCAGTACGCGGTGGTAGCCCGCGAACCCCGGCTGGTCGCGCTCCCGGACGGACACCCCTTGGCGGCGCGGGCCGCGTCCGACCCCGAGGGAAAGGTGGACTTCACCGACCTGCTGGAGGAGCCCTTTCTCGCCCTTCCCCCAGAGGCCGGCCCGCTGCGGGACCACTGGCTCGCCCTGGACGCCCGGGACGGTCGACAGCCGCGGATCGGCGGGGTGGTGGCCAGCGCCGAGGAGACCCATGAGGCGGTCGTCAGCGGCCAGGGGGTGGCACTGCTGGCCACCGGCAACGCCCCGCTGGTCGTCCGGGACGAGGTGATCGCCGTCCCGGTCCGGGGTATTTCCCCGTCTCAACTGGCGGTGGCAGCCTGCCAGGACGACAAACGGACGCTGGTTCTCGCCTACCTTGCGGCTGCGCGGGAGGTAGGGGCCACAACCTGTTGATCAGGCGCCCAGAACGTGGTTGACCTCGCCGGCCCTGCTCTCGCGGCAGCCACCACGGCATGTCATGTCGCCACAGTTCTGCGACCAGCGGATGTCCCGCCACTGAACATGGATGGCAGATTCTCACCGGTGGAGCTCTGAGGGGGAGGCGTACTGCCGACCTACCGGAGGGCGCTGATCTGGGACCAGGCTTGCTGGATGGTGCTGTAGTCGATCACAACGATGTGTTCCCTTTGGAGGAGCTCGCGGGCCTGTGGCGATATCAAGTACTCGTAGTCGCTCTGGCGCACGCGCCAGCTGCTGTCGATCGCCCGTGATTCCTCGCTGCCGAGGCTGGGATGCACCGCCCACTCGCTGAGACCGGGAGGCAGGCCGGCCAGCAGTTGGGTGTAACGGCCCGCCTTGCCGTCGATGTCGAGGGAGAAGCTGTCGAGGAATTCGTTGTCGGTGACCGGGAAGCCCCGCTGCCGCATCTTCCGGCGCCCAGGTTCGAGCCAGACCCGCACGGCCAGGCCGTACTCCGCGGCCAGCGCCACGGTCAAGTCGAGGATGTCGTCGCGTCCGCCGTCGGCGAGACAGTGGAAGTCCAGGTGGGTCGGTGTGAGCCCCGCGTCGGCCACGGCGTTGATCTGCGCACGGAACTCAAGCTCGACCTCATCGAGACGGGCCCGGGCGAGGAGCTCGGAACGCCCGGCGGGCGAGGGGACGAACAGTTCGCCTGCGTCGTCGAGCAACGAGGGCACCTTCTCCTTCCTGGTCAGGGGCCCCCACCGGTAGTGGGGCATTTCGCAGACCAACGTGAGATGGATCCCGAACGGGATCTCCGGCCGTTGGCCGAGAAGCCGCATGGCGTCCGGTGCCGAGGGGCACGGCACCATCAGGCTGCACGACGTGGCAATCCCCTTTTCGATCGAGTCGACCACCGCGGCATTGATTGCGGGGTACATCCCGAGGTCGTCGCAATTGACGATGAGTACCCGGGTCCCAGGGCGGAATCCCAGCAACTCGCTCGACTGAACTGAGGATGCGGCTCCTGCGGGCTCGAAGACATGTCCGTTCATGCCTGCAGTGTGAACCTCCGACCAGAAGTCACGCACGCGAGTTGCGCGCCCGGATGCTCCGACGGTGGGTTTTGATCTTGCTTCCGCCAAAGCCCTGGTCGTTTGCGAACCCGAGCCACCAGCGTCCTCAAACGACATGGCTACTCAGCCGGTCCGAAACCCCTCATCCGACAGATGCGCTGAGACGGGACACTTGAGCTGGTCGGGTGTCCCGTCTCAACGGAGGCGCATGAGTCTCACGGAGCTCGGGAACGGTCCGGTGTCTTCGGGTGAGGCGACGGGGCACCGGCCAACTTTGCTCGCCTTGTGGCCTTTTGGCTTTCGTCTGATCGAACCCGCGACGGTCGATCAGCACCCTATGGCAGCCGCAGAGATATCGTCCCCGGATGCCTCTTCGCCAGTTCGTCTACTTCGCCTTGTTCAGCAAGCACACCTCCGTGGCGGAGATGACCGCGGTGCTGGGCATTGAACCTGACGAGGTCTCCGTCCGCGGCAGCCGCTTCACAGAACCTGCGGTGATCCCGGTGAGCCACTCGTGGAAGATCGTGTGTCGAGAGCCCGGCTTGCGTGTCGATGAGCAGATCAACCGGGGGTGCGAGGCCGGTTCCAGAGGTCGGTAGGTGCCGTAGTTCCCTGCGAGGGAGGCGGTGGCGGCTTCGGCGACATCGGGGCGGGGGCTGGAGACACATGAGGTGAGGAAGTCGTGCACCCCCTGCCCCGTCCAGCCTGCTGCGGGAACAGAGGGCCATCGTCATCTGGTACTGGGCCTCCCAGGTTCGCGCATCACGCACCTCGCGGGACAGGGGCGTACGGATTGCGGATGTCTCTCCACCGCCCCCGGTCACGCGGAAGGCGAGAGCTGTCGGCGCACCCATTCAGGATCGGGGTTGACGTGCGGCCGGCCCGCCACGAGGACGGTCGGTACGGTCTCGTTGCCTTCGTTGGCTGCCCTCACCACTGCCGCTCCAGCCGGGTCACGCCAGATGTCGACCCAGTGCAACTGGCGGGCGCTACGGCCCAACCGGATGCGCAGTCGCAGACAGTACTTGCAGCCCGACCGCCAGAAGACGATCGGCCGGCCGTCGGCCGCGCTGCGGCGTTGTGCCTCCAGCGCACCGATCGACCTCGGGAAGATCAGAGGCGAGTTCATGCCTGTGAGCAGCACGAACACCAGCAGGAGTACCACAGCTGTGCCGGGGCGCCCCTGGAAGATCAGGCCGGTCGCAACGACTGAGCCGCAGAGCGCTAGCAGTATCGGCAGGATCCAGGTGCGCGTCATGATGACGCAGCCTATCGATGAGTCGAAAGGCTCCTCGATCTGCTCGATCCACGCCGGACGAGATTCGGGCTGCGTCCTGGGGAGCGCTGTTCTCGGCTGCTGGAAGATGCGCGAACACGAGACTCGTCGTTGGCGCTCTCGCCCGGACACCCGGCCCTGTCGGACCTGGACCCGACGGACCGCGACGCGTGAGCGCGGCGGAGGACAGGAACGGGCCACCTGCTGCGGAGCGTGTCCGGTTCCTCCTGGCCCGAGCGAGGGATCTACGTCGAGGTGCCGAGGGCGTGGTGCCGGTAGTCCTTGGGTGGGATGCCGTAGGTGGCGCGGAAGGCACGGGTGAAGGCTGTGTGGTCGTTGAATCCCCAGCGGGTGGCGATGCGGTGGATGGGGACTGCTCGTTGTGCCGGGTCGGTGAGGTCGCGGAGAGAGCGTTCCAGTCGCTGGCGGCGGATCCACGCCGAGACGGTGGTGTCGTGCGCTTCGAAGAGGCGGTGCAGGTAGCTGACGGAGATGTGGTGTGCGGCTGCGATGAAACCCGGGGTCAGCCGCGGTTCGGGCAGGTGCTGCTGGACGAACGCCTGGATGCTCAGGAGCAGGACGTGCCGGTGGGAGTCGGGGGGTACGAGGGTGTCGGCATCGAGATGATGGGCGAGTGTCGCCGTCAGCAGGTCGAGGGCGACGGTACTCAACCGGCTGACGTCTGCCGGCCGGTAGGAGCCGCTGTCGCTGGTCAGACTGGTGAGGAACTGGGTGAGCAGCGCCCCCACCCCCGCGCTGCCGGGCAGACGCACCGCCAGCAGCCGGTCGGCACCACCCGCCGGCAGCGCCAGGAGTGCCCGTGGCACATGGGCGCGCACCAGCGTGGTGGTGTCATGGCCAGGGGCTATCCGGATGTGAAAGGGCTGTGAACTGTCGTACACCGCGAAGTTGTTCGTCCCCAGCGCCGTGTCGTGACCGGCCTGGGATACCCCGAGCTGCCCGCACAGGGCGAACACGACCGAGTACAACTCCGGATCGGACTTCCGGATCAGCTTCGGTGTCCGCTGCACATCGGACGGCGAGCACGTCAACTCCACGACATTCACGGCCCCGAGGTCCAGCGCCCGCGCGGTGGCACGGAAGTCTTCCGCGGCATCACTTCTCACCCGCATGGGGTGCACGCTGTTCACCTGAAGATCATCGAAGCGGGCCAGGCGCTCCTCCGGTGGCAGATCCTCACTCCGGAATATCGTCTTGATCATTATTCGCCCCCTTAGGTATTTCGAGAGGTGGCCGATATGCGGTCCGGCCGTTCTCAGCCACCATGCCGGGATCTCTCGCCGATTTCGCTCGCGCCTGCGTCGGTCGGTCGGTCGACAGGACAGTCACATCGGCGAAGTTGATTTTGATCGACTCGCCGTTCTGTTGGCACAAGTGATCTGTCACGAGTTCTGGCCAAGTCGGGATCCTGTTGCACCTACAGCACTCCGGGAGTGAGGATTGCCCGGAAGTTCTCGCCGCCGTACAGCGACTCGTAGCGGATCTCCAGGTAGAGCCGGTGGTTGATCAACTCGGTGAATTCGACATGGTCTCTGCGGTAGTCGGAGAGTCTCAGCAGGTACTCGTCATATCCGGTGGCCAGGTACTGCGGCTCGCGGAAGGTCATGACGGTGGGCCACAGGCCGAGGGCGGTGCGGATCCGGTCCGCGCTGGCTTTGCTCCAGGGGCCGATCTTCTCTCCGTCGACCATTACGACAGTGCTGGTCACCACAGCTGGGCCGAGTCCGGAGTTGGTGAGTCTCAGCCCTGCCACGGGGCCGGGCACCAGGGTGCGCTGCAGTACCAGGAGAGGACGGACGGAGTTGCGGTTGTGTCGGCGTGCCGCGCGTCCCTGGAGGACTGAGACGACGAGTGAAGCGACGGCGATCACTACGGCTGACGCCGCGATAACGGTTTCGCTGTCCATAGCAATCACCCCGGAGTCGAGGCCAGGAAGACAGGCCGACCAGGAGCATATGAAGGCGTGTTGGGGGACGGCAGTACGCAACCGGCCGTCTCCTGGCCGACAGGCGCGGCAGCGACTGGTCGTGGGCGAAGCCGTACCCGTAAGAAGGCCGAACTGGTCGGAATTCAAGGCCAGTGGTGCGGGAAGTGATCACAAGCCGGCGGCGGTGAGGATTCGATACATCGATGAGGGCCGCAGCGCGGAGTTGGCAGCGGCATCGTCGGCGACCTCGGGGTCCGCGTCTGATAGCAGTTGCTCCAGCAGCGCTTCCGTGATGTTGGGGTGGCGGGCGACCCCGCGGCGCAGGAAGGGCTCGGCGTCGACGGCGAGTTGCTGGAGGGATGCCACGGGCAGTTCCGGGTCTTGCAGGGCGACGTAGCGGACGTTCGGGCTCGGTTCGTCGACGAACGTACGCAGCGTGTGACGGGGGAAGTTGGGGTGGTCGACGAGCAGCGGCCGGATGTGGAACACGTCGCCGTGGGCGCGGACAAGCCGTTCCAGGACCTCCGGTGGTGCGTCCGGCCGACGGGCGGCAGCACGGCGGACCTTGAGTTCCCGGTCGTTGTCCAGCAGACGCCATGCCTCTTCAGGAAGGTCGTAGCAGGAGGCCAGTACACGCCGGAACGTCGCGTACCGGCAGTCCAGGTAGGTCATCCGCTCGTCGAGTGGCGCATCGCGCAGCCAGTCCGGTTCGGCGAAGTCCCAGTTCAGAGCCACCTCGGCGTCGATGCTTCCGTCCGCGCGTTCGGCTTCTACGAGCGCGTACAGCCGGTCGCGGGTTTCGGCGTCCACATGGCGGCTGTGCGTCACCGCGATCCGCACGAGCGGGTCGTCGATGTCCAGTAGCCGGGCAACCATCTCCGCCGACAGATACGGGTTTTCGGCGACGGCCTGATGGACTCCCTCGTCCCCGCTCCGTATGAGCCGCGCGAACTGGTCCGACGTGAGCGGGACGTAGCGAGCCACGTTGACGCGCACGGCGGGGTCGGCGAGGCAACGGTCCGTCCACTCGGGCGGGACACCCGGTTGACTGTGTTCGGTGGCGGCTGCACGGACCTGGCGATCCGGGTCGGCTAGTAGTCCCACTTGCGCGGCGAGAGGCCGGTCGTACCAGGTTCGCGCGACCGCGGCACGCAGCCTCGGACTCGGTGCGCCGGCGAGTGCTGTCCGAGGCCGGCCGTAGGCTTCCTCCAGGGCGGCGATGCCGATCGGTACCCCAAGGTCCACCATGTCTCGGACGAAGTCCGGGTACGCGTCACGGATCGCCGGATCGGGATGCTCGGCGAACCTGCGGCGCATCGCCGGGGAGAGCCGCTCCCCGTGGAGGCTCACTGCGGTTTCCTTGTCGCCGTGCGTCAGCAGAGCCTCGACGACCGCGTCCGCCAGCCGCCCGCGACGCAGCGATATCCCATGTCGGCCGACCGCGTGTGCGGCCAAACGCACCAGTACATCCTGAGGGGCCGCTGGGTTGCGTCCAAGCCCGGACAGTCGCGGATGATCGAGGCTCGTCATGCGCCCAACCTAACCGGCCCCTGGTGCGCCACGGAGGCTGTGCGGTGAGCCGGGGCATCCGATCGGAACCCGGCCACCCGGCCACGCGTGCGGGAACCGGGCGATGTCCGCGCCTGTGCCCGCGCCCATGTCGGCGCCCATGTCGGCGCAGTTCCCGGCGGACCCGCGCGGCTTCGGGAACTGGGCTGATGCGCCCCCGGCCCCGCACTCCCACGTATCCTCTTCCCCGTGCCAGCCCCGCCCCTGCATCACGTCGCCGTCCTCGTGCTCGAAGGTGCGAAGCCTCTCGACGTCGGTATTCCCGCGCAGGTGTTCACGACCCGCGCGAGCATGCCGTACGAGGTACGGGTGTGCGGCGCGGCGCCGGGTCTGGTGGCCGGCGGCGACGGCCTGTCGTACTACGTCGCCCATGGCCTCGAAGCACTCGCGTGGGCTGACATCGTCTTCGTTCCCGGCTACCGGCACCCGGACCGTGACGACCCGCCGCAGGCCGTCGTCGACGCGCTGATCGCCGCCCACCATCGGGGCGCGCGGCTCGCCGCCATCTCGACGGGTGCCTTCGCGCTCGCCGCCACGGGCCTGCTCGACGGCAAGCGCGCCACGACCCACTGGCACTACACGCGGGCACTCGCGGCGAAGCGTCCACTCGTTCAGGTCGACGCCAACGTTCTGTTTGTCGACGAGGGCAGCGTGCTGACGTCGGCCGGCGCCGCCTCGGGCATCGACCTGTGCCTGCACATTCTGCGCGGCGATCTGGGGGTGGCCGCGTCGAACCACGCGGCGCGGCGCCTCGTGGCCGCCCCGTACCGCAGCGGCGGTCAGGCACAGTACGTGCCGCGCAGTGTGCCCGAGACGCTCGGCGAGCGGTTCGCCGCCACCCGGGAGTGGGCGCTGCACCGGCTCGGCGAGCCCCTCACCCTTGAAGCGCTCGCCCGGCATGCGGCGGTGTCGCCGCGCACGTTCTCGCGGCGCTTTGTCGAGGACACGGGGTACACGCCGATGCAGTGGGTCATGCGAGCCCGCATCGACGTGGCCCGTGAGCTGCTCGAGCGTTCGCAGCGGGGCATCGAGCAGATCGCCGCCGACGTCGGTCTCGGCACCGGTGCGAATCTGCGGCTGCACTTCCAGCGCATTCTCGGCACCACGCCGAGCGAGTACCGGCGCACCTTCACCCAGGGGCAGTGACCCGTTCACCCAGGGGCAGTAACCCACCGCCCTGTGGCGTGATCCTTTTGGACCCTGGCGATCACGCCGCTGTCACCGGCGGACGCCGCGCGAGAGTCTGACGGCGAACACGAAGGGACACCACTCATGACTCGCATCGCCATCAACGGATTCGGCCGTATCGGACGCAATGTGCTGCGCGCGCTGCTCGAACGCGACAGCGACCTGGAGGTCGTCGCCGTCAACGACCTCACGGAGCCCGCCACCCTCGCGCGGCTGCTCGCCTACGACACCACGGCGGGCCGGCTCGGCCGCCCGGTGACTGTCGACGGCGACGCCCTCGTCGTCGACGGCCGTCGCATCACCGTCCTCGCCGAGCGTGAACCTGCGCAGTTGCCGTGGGCCGAGCTCGGCGTCGACATCGTGCTGGAGGCGACCGGCCGCTTCACCTCGGCCACGGCCGCCCGCGCCCACATCGACGCGGGCGCCGGCAGGGTACTCATCAGCGCGCCGGCCGACGGCGCCGATGTCACACTCGCGTTCGGGGTCAACACCGACGCGTACGACCCGGCCGGGCACACGATCGTCTCGAACGCCTCGTGCACGACCAACGCGCTCGCGCCGCTGGCCGCGGTGCTCGACGGTCTTGCCGGCATCGAGCACGGCTTCATGACGACGGTGCACGCCTACACGCAGGAACAGAACCTGCAGGACGGTCCGCACCGTGACGCCCGCCGCGCCCGCGCGGCCGCGGTCAACATCGTGCCGACCACGACAGGCGCCGCCAAGGCGATCGGCCTCGTGCTGCCGAACCTCGAAGGCAAGCTGTCGGGCGACTCGATCCGCGTGCCGGTTCCGGTGGGATCGATCGTCGAACTCAATACGACCGTCGCTCGTGACGTGACGCGCGAGGAGGTGCTGGCGGCGTACCGCGACGCGGCTCAGGGGTCGCTCGCGGGCGTACTCGAATACTCGGACGACCCGCTCGTGTCGTCCGACATCACGGGCAATCCCGCCTCGTCGATCTTCGACTCGGCTCTCACCCGCGTCGACGGCCGCCACATCAAGGTGGTCGCCTGGTACGACAACGAGTGGGGCTTCTCGAACCGCGTGATCGATACGCTCGAACTTCTCGCCACCAGCTGACCGGGAACCGGGGCGGCGCGCCTGCGGAGGCCGCGCTGCCCGTCACCCGCTTCTCCGCCTTGCGATGCTCCCCCGTGGCCTGAACGGCACGGGAGGTACCCCCTCCACCAGAGGCCCCGGCCTGGTCCACGAAGCACAAAGGTGACCGGACAGGACCCGGACAGGACCTTAATCGGTTGCCGGCCCCGGTGCCGTGCAGCAGGATGCGGGGATGCGTTTCTCGGTCAACATTCCGAACTTCGGCGACTTCGCCGATCCCAGGACCGTGGCGAAGGTGGCCACGGCTGCGGAACAGGCAGGGTGGGACGGGCTGTTCGTCTGGGATCACGTGCTGCATCGCAAGCACCAGGGCAGGCCCTTCGGGGACCCGTGGATGCTGCTGACCGCCGCCGCGCTGGCGACCTCCCGAATCCGGCTGGGCACACTGGTCACCCCGGTCGCGCGGCGGCGCCCGCAGCAGCTCGCCCGCCAGGTGGCGACCCTGGACGCCGTGAGCGGCGGGCGGGTCACCTTCGCGGCGGGGCTGGGCGGGCCCGTCGAGGACGAGTACGCGAGTTTCGGTGACACCACGGACCCGAAGGTGCTGGCCGAGCGGCTGGACGAGGGCCTGGACCTGCTCCAGCGTTACTGGTCGGGTGAGCCGGTGAACCACGACGGGCGGCACTACCAGGTACGGGACGTGACTCTGCTGCCCGCCACGGTGCAGCGCCCCCGGCCGCCGGTCTGGGTCGCCGGCTTCTGGCCGAACCGCCCACCGATGAGGCGGGCCGCCCGCTGGGACGGCGCGGTCCCGCTGTTCACCGACGCCAGGCACGGCCATGTGCCGCCCGCCGACCAGGTCCGCGACCTGGTCGCATACCTGCGCAAGCAGCGCGAGGACCGGTCCGGCACCCCCTTCGAGATCGTCCTCGGCGGTGCCACGCCGGGCGGCGACGCCGCCAAGACCCGCGATCTGATCGGCCCGTTGGCGGAGGCGGGAGCCACCTGGTGGGACGAGCGGCAGATCCAGACCAGCGAGGCGCTCGACCGGCTCACACCGGTGCTGCGGCGCATCGAGCAAGGTCCGCCGGTCTTGTAGCCGTACGTCTACGACCCCATGGCCGACCGGCCGGCCAAGCACGGCAGTGAGGCAGTGAGTTCGTCTACGGCGACTTCACCACCCGGGGCACCGAGCAGGCCGTCACGGTCGCCGACACCCGCCTTTACGCCGACACCCGCCTTTACGGGAGCCGACCGCATCGGCATGGGACCGACTGGCAGGGCAGGCGCAGTCGCGGTACCAGTACCGGTACCGGTGCCGTGCCGAGCACCTTGCGTCGCAGTACCGGTGCCATGCCGAGCACCTTGCGACAGCGGGGCGGGACCGCGCTTCCGTCCTGCCCACCGCTCGCACCCGCGCGGTGCCGCCGTCGAACGGGAGCACGGCCAGGAGCAGCGCCCGCGTTGTCGGGCCCTACCCGCCCGGTTCACGGTCCGCCAAACCGACACTTTCGCGCCAAAAAATCACCGGCAATCCGATACGGATCATCAGTGAACGGACCTGCGGGCGAATGCGGATCGCGCCGGTAACGCGCTTCATGAGCGCTGAACGCGCGGGCTCTGACACCCGTGCGCCGGTACCTCGTAGTGATGACCGCAGGTTCAAGCTTGCCACTCCGGGGATGCTCTGAGTAATCGGTCGATTACGGCGTGTGCATTGATGGACGGAGTCCCGTCCGTTCACCGGCGACCGGCGACCTTTGACCGGCACGTTCCACCGCGGACGCCGAGCTGCGTCTCTGCTCGTCATCCAAGGTCCTTGCCGGGCCTGTCGGTTCAGACGGTCTCGGGGCCTGCCGGTTCGACGTTCCCGCGGTCGATGGTCTCGCGCTCGATGGTCGCGGTCGACGGGTTTGCGGCTTCTTCAACTGAGGAGGGAGGTGGGCGGCGTGCGTGAGCTGTCGTGGTTGCCGAGCTGCCGGGGCGGGGGTTTCGGCCGTGTTCTGGAGCGTAGGCGGGTCTTCTATTCCGCGGGACGCGCGGCGGTGCGTGCCTACGGCCGCGGGGAGGGATGGGTGCAGTTCAACCTCAGTCCCGCGGAAGGCGAGCGCCGTGACCTGTATGCCGATCTGGCGGTGACCGCGCGGGAGTTCCTTGCCGAGGGTGGGGTGCGCAACGTCTTCTTCATGCACAAGGAGCCGGGGCTGCGGGTGCGGTTCCAGCTGTCTCAGACCCGGGCGGAGGCGGCTCGGGAGGCGTTGGGGCGTCGGGTGTCGCGGCTTCCGGGTCTGCGGGCGGCGCCGGTGGGTGCGGTTTACGAACCGGAGTCCTACCTGTTCGGCGGGCCGGGTTCGATGCCGTTCGCGCATGACCTGTTCACGCTGGACTCGCTGGCCTGGCTGGATCACCACGTTGATACGGCCGATGCCGATGTCGATGCCGATACCGATGCCGGCACCCACGCCGTGGCGGGGTGGCGCTGGTCACTGCTGGTGCTGCGGGAGATGTTCGCCGGGCTGGGGATCGCGGGTTGGGAGCACCGGGGTGTATGGGAGACGGTGCGGTCGGACACCGGTCGTCGGCTGGGCGGACAGCAGGTGGCGGACGCGCGGGTACAGCGTGCCGCGGAGGGCATCCGTGCCCAGTGGGTGATGCCCCGGGCCGAGGCGCTCGCCGTTTTTCCGGCGGAGCGGGTCGGGGCGCTGGTACGGCACCTTGAGGCGGTGGGGGAGGCGGCGCGGCGCTGGCGTACGGGCTGGTTCGAGGCGGGTGCGGCGGCGGAGCAGCCGGTCCCGCTGGGGCCGCGGCAGGCCGTCGCTTACGTCACGGTCTTCCACTGGAATCGCGGCTTGGTCTCCTGGGCCCGCCAGAGCTTGATCGCTGAGGCGCTGGTCGCGGAAGGGAGCCGGGATGCCGCTCGTATCTGAGTCGGCCGCGGCCGTTGATCTGACAGGCCACAGCCGTGTCGGATCGGTGGCGTTGGTGAGGGCGGCCGGGATGCCGTGGCAGGCGTGGGCGCAGGCGGGAAATCCCGCGCTGTTCGCGCGCGCGGCACAGCTGGAGGAGGAAGCCGGGGAGAAGGCGGAGCTGGCTCGTGAGCTGGCGCAGGAGCTGGGGCGCGATGTGGTGCCTGATGAACGGCTTACCGGTGGGCAGCGCCGGGCGGTGCTGGAGATGCGGCGCCGTCTGCACGGCGGCCGGGTGCCGGCGGACGTCGAGAGCGTCATCAGCCAGGCCGTGGCACCTGTCGCCCCCTCTCTTGCCCAACGGCTCCGTGCATGGACAAGCGGAGCCGCTTCCCTGACCTGCGGGGACGAGGAGTTCGCGCGGGAAGTGGAGGCCGAGCGTGAGCGGGTGGGCAGGCTGCTCCTGCGGGTGTGTACCGCCGATGCCGTACTGGCGGACTTTGTCACGGGTACCTGGCCGCGTCTGCTGGTGGATGCGGAGCAGAAGGCCGCGGGCGGTGAGCCGTGGAGCGGTAAGCGGATGCGTAAGACCACCGGCTATCTGTGGCGGGCGTTGGCCAGGGCGTCGGCCAAGACCACTCCACGCGGCTGGGTGGGACAACTCGCCGCCATCCCCGTCATCGGACAGACGCACACCACTGATCACGCTGATTGCGCAGATCGCCCTGATTGCGCTGAGCGGGCTGATTGTGCCGATCGCGCTGTGCCGCGGCTGTTGCCGTGGCCGCCCGTCCGCCTGGAGGAGGCAGCCGCTTGGCAGACGCAGAACGTTCACACGCTGTGGCGTGCGCTGCGAGACACCGACCTGACGGCCGCCGGCGGGTGCACGGTGATCGCTCTGACGCCACTGCACCAGCTCATCAGCGCCCCCGAGGGCGAGGCCGTGTGCTACGTGGTGGAGAGCGGTCCGGCGGGCGCACGGCTGCGGCGGATCACGCTACGGCGAACCGGGATCCTTGACGCGGCCTTGGGGCTGCTGGCCGACGGACCGCTCACCCTGGACGAGATCGAAGGTGAGTTGGCGGCCGTTCTCCCGCGGCGGCTCGACGCGGACGTGCTGCGCGGCTTTCTCGCTCACCTTCTACGCGTCGGCCTTCTCCAGGTATGCGCCGGGCCCGCCGGGCTCCGCGAGTCGTGGCAGGGATGGACACGCCTTCCCGACGGTTTGGGTGGGTTCGCGGCGAATGTCGTCGCCTCTCTTGCCAACGGGCGGGTGCCCGGTCAGGCTCACGGCGAGAGCGAGCCGGGCGCGTCTCCTGACGCGTCGGTGCCGGTGCCGGTGCCGGTGCTGTTGACGCGTACGAGCACGGGCACGGGCACGGAAGAGGGGATGGGGGAGGGGTTTGTCGACTCCTACCGTCGGTTGCGCGCAGAGGTGCCCGCGGGCGGGATGGATCGCGTCGCCGGAGGGCTGCGGCTTGCCCGCCGTCTGACCAGTCTGCGATCGCTGGACGGCGGCGGCGACGAACCTGTCTGGCAGCGGGTGGCGGAAGCCGCGTTGATCGACCGCGAACCTCGCAGTGTCCTCGACATCCTCCTTGCCCGCTCTTCCACGTCCCCTTCGGATCGGGCGCCCGCAGGGCCGGCCCGTTACACCGGATGGCACCCCCCGCGTATCCCTGACTCCGGGTATGCCGTGCTGCACGCGCATCTCGCCTCTCGCCTCGGCCAGGACCACATCGACATCGATGAGGCTCTGCTGGACAGGGTGGGCGCACCCGCGGTGGCCCCGTTGGTGGACAGTTGGCCCTCGGACCTGCTGTTACGGCCGCTTCCCCCGCCGGGGCCGCTCGCAGTCCTGGAGTCTTCCTCTCCCGCCGGCCTGCTCGACGCCCGCTTCGTCGGCGCGCTGCGCGATCTGCACGGCGGATACCCCAACGCCGACGCCTACCGTGCCTTCCTTACCACGCTTGAGCACCTGAGCGGGGCGAGGTTCGTCGAGGTGCTCCTGCCCCCGCTCGCGGAGCAGGCGGCCAACGCCGTACGACGGCCCCGTCTGACCCGCTGGTCCACCGGCGACGCCGGCATCGCCCTCTACTTCAGCGGCTCGCCCGACCCCCAGCGCGCCGGTGAGGCCCGGCACCTGCCGCTGGAGGAGATCACCCTGCGCCGACACGGCGACGACCTCATCGCGGAAGCAGCAGGCCGGCGCGTCTACCCCATCCATCACTCCACGCGCACCGCCCATCCGCCCTACGACAGGTTGCTACGGCTGCTGATGACCGCCGGCCACCCCGCCACCCGCCACCTCGTCCAACTGGACGGCCTGGCCGCGGCCTTCCCCGACGCCCCCCGGGTTCCCAGGCTGACCCTCGGCGGCCACCTCGTCATCAGCCCCGCCGGGTGGCGCGTTCCCCGTGCGGCCCTGTGGCAGGCGACCGACCCGGAACCCGTCAAGGTACGCCGACTCGCCGCCCTGCGACACCGTACCGGTATGCCCCGCTTCGTCTTCCTCCGCTCCCGGCCCGCGGGCAAGCCGATCCCCACCGACCTGACGGCCCTGCCCGCCCTTCAGGCCATCGAGCGGCTCTGCCACCACGACGGCGACGACCTGTGGGCCGAGGAGGCACTGCCCGGCCCGGACCACCTTCCGTTGCGCGATCCTCGCCACGCCGCCTCCGCACCCGGCCCGCGCGGCCCCGCGCGCCGGGAACAGGCCGTGGTGGAGGCAGCGGTGGCGGCCCAGTTGCTGCTGCGCATGCCCTGCGACACCACCCCCGGCGACCTCGCCGCCCGTGCTCATACGGCCCTGATCGGCCGCCCAGACCTCCCCGGGTCCCCGCCGTGACCAACACGCGCGTCCCCGGGGCGGACACCACCCACCCATGAGAAAGGAAGCGACCATGTCCGACACTCTCGAAGCCATCGACCTCGACACCCTGATCGACGATCTGGAGGCGCAGATCACCGACACCGAACTGCCCAACGCCCAGATGGCGACCCAGGTGTGCAGCGGCCTGTGCACCATCATCATCTGTACGCTCATCGTCTGCTGAGCAGGCACCTGTCCACCGGCCGCCCGGACTCTCGTGCCGGGCGGCTCCCCACCGTGAGGGACAACGCCCGTGCCCAGCCCCCACCCGGCGCTCGCCGAAGCCGACCTGCACGCCCGTGCCCTGGACCTGGCCACCCACGCCCTCGATCACTGGGCCGCGCACCCACCCACCCCACGCGACATCGCCCGGCAGACACCCGGCGACCCCGCCATCCCCTTCCTGTGTCGGCTGATTACCGCCACACCGGACCCGGCCACGAGCGCCGCCCGTGCGAGTACCGCCTGTGCGAGCGCCGCCCGTGCGAGTGCCGTGCATGCCGCGGCCGTGTGGGCCCGCACCGCGGGCAAGGGCCCCCACCATCCAGGCCTGTTCAACGGCGGCCTGACCGGCACCCTCATGGGTCTCCAGCACGCCACCCACCTCCACCCCGCACTGGCCGCGCCCGCCACACGGCTGCGCACCAGACTCCTCACCCACCCCCACCCCGGCCACCACGGGCACGTCACCTTTCCCGACTACGACCTCATCACCGGCCCGGCAGGACTCCTGCTGGCCCTGGCCGACGACGACACCCTCGACCCCCGCGCCCTGCTGCCCCTCATCCAGCACCTGAGCGACCTGTGCGACAGCGACACTCTGGCCGGACTGCGCGCCCACTACCCCGGCCATCCCCAGCTGGGATGGCTCCACGGGCACATCAACACCGGCATGGGACACGGCGCCGCCGGCGTGATGACCGCCCTGGCAGCCGCTGTACGCCGCCTTCACCGACACGACCCCACCACCGTGCCCGACCACGCCCGATCCGCCCTCGGGCACCTCCAGCACTGGTTCAGGCAGGAGGCCTTCGACGACCAGCGCTCCCTGCGCACCTGGGACGGCGCGGGCCCCTGGCCCCATCCCGCAATCCCCGGAGCACGCGCCCGGCAGGCCTGGTGCTACGGCACTCCCGGCATCGCCTGGGCCTTATGGGAGACAGCGACCGTCCTCGGCGACACCGGCGCCGCCACCTGGGCCGGCCACGCGTTCACCACCCTCGCCCACGCCTACGACACCGACTACCACCTCTACGGCGACCACATCGGCGACCGTCTCGGCCTGTGCCACGGGGCTGCGGGCGTCCTCCTGATCGCCGACGCCTTCCACCGCCACGCCCACCACCCGGCCGCCCCTGCCCTCCGCACCCGCTTGCTCACCTACCTCGCCACCCACGACGAAGACCTCCACACCCCCGCCCCCCAGCCCACCAGCCTGCTGTCCAGCGTCTACGGCGTCCTGGCCGCCCTCCTCACCACCACCGGCGGCGACCGCAGCTGGCTCGCCTGCCTAGGCCTGCGCTGACCGCAGCCAGTCACGCCCAGGCCGTCGCTCGCTTCCGACCCGGAAGTGCCGACAACTCTCTCACCCGGCCCCTCAGCCGTCACCGGAAGAGAGCTGCCCGCAGGAGTCGAGCTGCGAGGCCAGGTGAGATTGGCGACCTGGACCATGACCAGGGGCCAGCTCCGGCCGGCTCCGCTGAGGAGGCCGCCGCACTGGCCGAGGGCGATCCGTGGCTGGTGGCGGACCTTCCAGCCGGACGACGACGTGATCCCCGAACTCATCGGCGGCCAGCGGGATGTGTTCACTGCCGCCCGCGGCGTTCGGCTCTCCGGCTCGCACGGCCCGAAGCGATCAGATCGAGGCGTCCTCGGTCAGCGAAGGCACGGCACACGGACGCAGGACCATGAGCGAGCCTTCCAAGGTCGCCACCATGGCAAAGGGGAACCGGTCGAGCTCAAGACAGAGTGCTACGTCATCAGGATGAACTCCTTGACGCACACCCTCCGCCAGCTCGGCGGCGGCGCGTGACGCGGCAGCGCGGCGGAGGAATTCAGCAGCATCCGTCGCAGCCTCGGCCGCTCTCCGAGCGATGTACTGAGCGCACGCCAGATCTTCATCGGCCTGTCCGTCGTCGCCAGTGACTACGAACGTGACACCGTCACTCCTGTGTGTCCGCAAGAGCCGAGCCGTTGCCTCCGCCACCACGAAGCCGGCGCACAGCACCAGCGACGCCTCCTTGACGGCAAGGGCGCCGACCGTGCCTGCCGTGGTCTTCTGCACGACGGTCCGTCCGCCAAGGTCAACAAACCGCAGCAGGCCCGGCGAGTTGACCATGTCGAACCCGGACGCGGGCGGACCGTCTTTGAGCGCCACCCAATCCGGATGGGAGGCCTTGAGCGCCAGGGCTTCGTCCAGCGACTCAGCAAGAACGATCTTTTCCGCCCCCTGGGCAAAGGCCCAGGCAGCCACGGTGAAAGCGCGCATGACGTCGACCACGACCGCCACGGACGGGACTTCGACCAGCTCAGCGATGCCAAGGAAACGAGTGTCCATTCCGATCATGATCGCGCACGCCTGACCCGAAGCACCCAGGCAGTGATACGCATCACATCGACGGTCTCGGAACGCAACACCTCCAACTGCCCGCGTCGCGAACGTGGTCCGCGCTACGCGCCTGCTCAATCGCCACACGGGGGCACCCGCGGCGCCGGGCCGAGCACCTGAAGCAGCCCCCCGGGGGTGCCGGCCGCCGGTGACGGCCACGATTCGTGCGGCGGCCGAGTTGATCGATAGGGTGCCAGCTCACGACCGCACCCCGTTCGATCCACGGGCCGGTCAGGGCTCTGCCGCAGTTGGTGGCACCTCCACGGCTGCCGTGCTGATCTCTGCCTGCCCGGGCCCTGCGATACGGGGGCGATCCTCGCGGCGGGGCAGTCGGGCCCCGGCCGACGGGTCAGGAGGAACGAGTGGCACAGATCATCGCCGAAGTCTCACGGACGTTCAACGAGTTTCTGCTCCTGCCGAACCGGACGCGGACCAACTGCTCTGCTGCGACGGTCGACTTGCGCACGCCCCTGGTGCGGCACATCGCGGGCGAGGCGTCGGCGATCGAGCTGCGGTCCCCGTTCACGTCCGCGATCATGCAGGCCGTCAGCACGCCCGATCTCGCGATCGCACTCGCGCGAAACGGCGGTTTCAGCTTCCTGCACCACAATCAGCCGATCCAGGACCAGGCCGCGGCGGTCCGCCAGGTGAAGAACTTCAAGGCCGGGTTCGTCACCAGCGATACCAACGTCCGCCCCGACGACAGCCTCGGCCTCCTGGGCGATGTCATGCGCCGCACCGGTCACAGCACCGCCGCGGTCACCCACGACGGGACCGCCACCGGCCGCCTGCTCGGCCTGGTGACCTCCCGGGACTTCCATCCCCAGCGTCATGGTCTGGACGGACCGGTCAGCGGCCGGATGACCGCTGTCGCCGACCTGGCCCATGCCGGGCCCGACATCACGCTTTCCGAAGCCAACGCGCGGCTGTGGGACGAACGGCTGGACTGCCTCCCGGTGTTGGATACCGACGGTCACCTGCAGCATCTGGTGTTCCGTTCGGACTACGCGGACAACAAGCGCTTCCCGAACCAGGTCGTGGACGCCGCCAAGCGTCTGCGTGTGGGCGCGGGTATCAACACCCACGACTATCAGGAGCGCGTCCCGGCCCTGCTGGAGGCAGGCGCGGACGCGTTGTGCTTCGACTCGTCCGACGGTTACAGCGACTGGCAGGCGCAGGCTCTGTCCTGGGTGAAGAAGCACTATCCGGAGATCCCGGTCGGCGGCGGCAACGTGGTCGACGGCGAGGCGTTCACCTTTCTCGCCGAGGCGGGAGCGGACTTCGTCAAGGTCGGGGTGGGCGGCGGCTCCATCTGCATCACCCGGGACCAGAAGGGCATCGGCCGCGGCCAGGCCAGCGCGGTGCTGGACGTCGCGGCGGCCCGGGACGCCTTCCGCGAACGCACCGGCGAGTACGTGCCGATCTGCTCCGATGGCGGGCTGGTGCACGACTACCACGTGGCCCTGGCGCTGGCGATGGGGGCCGACTTCGTCATGATGGGGCGTTACTTCGCCCGCTTCGACCAGGCGGCCGGCGCGAAGCTGCCCACCCGTGACGGCTTCGTGAAGGAGTACTGGGGTGAGGGCTCGAACCGGGCCCGCAACTGGCAGCGCTACGGCCAGGGAGGCCAGGGGCTGGTCTTCGAGGAAGGCGTGGACGGTTACGTCCCCTACGCGGGCGACCTCAACGAAGGGCTCGCCCTGACCATCGCCAAGCTCAAGACCACGATGGTCTCCTGCGGCTCCACCACCCTGCCGGAGTTCCAGTCCACGGCCCGGCTGACCCTCGTTTCAGACCAGAGCTTCCAGGAGAGCCACGCCAACGTCACCCTGCGGGACACCCCGGCGACGGTCTCCTGACAAGCGGCCGAGTCCCGACGTGAGGACTGCCGGCGGGAGGGGAACACCAGTTGGTCGGAACAACCCCCTCCCGCCCGTAGCGCAGCGCCTGCGCTCGGGTCGCTGTCCCGAGCTGATCCGCGCGTTCAATCGCGACAATGCTCTGGGTGAGCCAGCGTTGGACGCGATGGCCCCAATCAGATCGCTTGCCGCCAGCCGGGCCAGGTCGGCTTCCCTTCCGTTGCCTCGCACCGTGCGACGAACGAGCCACCGGGCCGCAACCCGTGGCCGTCGTGGACGGCGCCTGGTCATGGGTCACGATGAGCAGGCGGTCTCCGCTGGGGCTCACCGCCAGCAGGACACGGTCCTCGTCGTCGAAGCTGTCGACGGTGAGAGTGTGGCCGTCCCACCGTCCCCATCTCAGCGGGGAGCCGTCCTGGCCCTCTCCGATGGTCAGACCCATCTGCCCGGGGTCCGGGTGGGGAACGTGGACGGAACCCGCCGCCGCCGTCCGTGTCTGCGTACGTGCCGGCACCGTGCCGTCCCCGGCGTCGATGACCAGCCATTCTTCCCCGCGGTCGTGCTCCGGGGCCTCGCCCGCCAGGGGGCCTCTGACATGGGCCCACACGATCTTCCCGTCTGCGGAGAAGCCGGTCGAGCCACTGCCGGTGTATCGGTGATCCCGGTCGTCCGCGTACTCGGTGAAGTCCGTATGCCCCGCGCAGCCTGCCCAGCAGCGGTGCCGCAGTTCCCAGCACACGTTTCCGGACCGGTCGACGGCCCGGAGCGCGTGTGGTCCTGCGAAGACAGCCAGATCAGCGGCAGGTGACACCGCGCATGAGCCGAACCGGCGCGGCCAGGGCGCCGGAAAGCGGACGGGCGAGATTGGGGCCCGCGGCGTGAGTTTCCGCACGATCAGCTCCGTGTCCCCTTGCTGCACGAGGAGCCGCGACGTGGGCCAGGACTCCAGACGGGGGGCGGCGTCAGCTCCGGAGAAGGCCCAAGGGGCGGCGAGCGTGGTCACGAGTCGAGCAGGGTGTGGCACAGGGACTCCGAAGGGCTGGGGACCTTTGGCAGGACCCTACGACGAGCCGCTGACACCACCGATACGGTCAATGCTTCTCTCGGCGCCGATCACGGTGTGCGGGTTTCGCTCTCGCCGGTTCACGCGGACGTTCGACATCCGCCCTTGCCTCCAGCTCCAGGTCGGCTGCGGTGAGCCGGGTTTCCCCCCGTCCGGGTTTCAGCTCGCCCTTCTTGCCCACCGTCTCCCGGAAGTAGACGCGGCTGCCGCGCCGGATACGAAGTGGTTCGCCCACTCGGGCCGCACCGGACCGACCCCATGATCCCGGCCACCAGGTCTTGGGCCTCATGACATTGGTTCCCCGCTGTCAGACCTGGCGGGCGTAGGCGGCGAGGCGGTCGGCGAACGCGATGCCGAGGGCGCGCAGTTCATCTGGGCGTTCGACGACAAACGGCCGGTCGAGCGAGGCGAGTACCGGAGGCAACCAGTCGAGCCGCTCCGCCCGCAGCTCGACACGCAGCCAGCGCTCGGTCTCCGGATCCGCGCCCGCCGCGGGCACGGACTCTTCCACGATCGCGACGCCGGCGGGAAGCCGGGCGCGGATCTGCTCGGCCGTCCCGTGGATCCGCAAGGTCACCTGATGCCGGTACTCAGCCGTGGCGAACCCGGACAGGACGCGCTGTGCCGGACCGGGGCCCTCGGGCGCCTCGAACGAGCCGGGCAAGGTCCTCGCGTCTGCGATGCGATCGAGCCGGAAGGTCCGGTCCTCGCCGATCTCGGGGTCCGTGCCCGTGACGTACCACCGGCCCGAATGGGCGACGATCCCGTACGGGTGCAGCCTGCGTTCGCTGCGCCGGCCGTCGCGGTTGGTGTACCTGATGGAGACCGGCCGGCGATGGCGTACCGCGTCGGCGACGGTGAGCAGGACCTCGGCGTCGGGGGTGGCGAACTCGCCGGGCGAAGCCGTGAAGGCGAGGGATTCCAGGACCGTGTCGAGTCGGCGGGCGACGCGCTCGGGCAGCACCCTGCGGATCTTGGCCGCAGCCGTCTCGCCCGCCGTGTCCGCCGTCGTCATCAACCCCGCTCGGCGGCCGGCGACCAGGCCGAGGAGTACGGCGAGCGCCTCGTCGTTGCTGAGCATGAGCGGAGGCAAGCGGTAGCCGGGGCCGAGCCGGTAGCCACCGTAGCGGCCGCGCACCGCCTCGACAGGCACGTCGAGGTCGATCAAATGGTCCACATACCGCCGCACGGTGCGGCCGTCGACGCCGAGCCGGTCGGCCAGTTCGGCAACCGTCCGGATGCCCCCCGATTGCAGCAGCTCCAGGAGGGTGAGCACGCGGCCAGTAGGTCGAGACATACCCAGAGCCTAGCGACAATACTGGACCGATTCTGTCCTCTATTCGTTCTAGCGTGCGAAGTGCAACGGCTCCACGTATCTAGGGAGAACACCATGGACTTCGTCTCGATCCGGATCATCACCGGCGACATCACGCGCCTCGTCGAGTTCTACGAGAAGGCCACCGGGGTGCAGGCGGCCTGGGCCACCGAGGATTTCGCCGAACTCAAGACCCCCGGCGCCACCCTCGCCATCGGCAGCACCCGCACTGTGCCGCTGTTCGCGCCGGGCGCCGCTCGCCCGGCCGACAACCACAGCGTGATCATCGAGTTCCTCGTCGACGACGTGGACCGCGTGCACGGGAACCTGACCGACTTCGTCAACGAGCCCACCACGATGCCCTGGGGCAATCGATCGCTGCTGTTCCGCGACCCCGACGGCAACCTCGTCAACTTCTTCACCCCGGTCACCCCGGCGGCCATCGCGAAGTTCGCTCGTTGACGCCAGACGCAGCCGCCCGCGCGGGAGCCCGGGGATGCCAGGGCTCCCGCGCGGGCGCCTCTGCTGAACGCCTCTGCTGAACGCCTGCGGAGAACGCCTCCGGCGAGCCCCGGGGCGCCAACAAAAGGGGGCACCGCAACGCACCGCTAACCCCCGAGGGGCGTCTGCGGTTGTGCACGCGGATCGACGCCGGACGGCCGATCGCACACGTCGCGGCGGAAGCCGGGGATCTCCCGACGCTGCCTGGCGAAGTGGTACGGCCGATGGCGAACGCACGGCGAGGACGGCCTGCCAGTCCGTTCCTCGCGCCCGGTTACGAGCCCGGCCCGCACTGCGGAGGACATCGCCGCCCTCGATCCGCCGCGTCCTGACCGGCAACGGGGCGTGCTACCGCTCCCGGACCTGGTCCGAGGCGCTCGCCGCGACCGGCACGAAGCACAAGCGGCCCCGCCCCTACACACCGCGAACGATCAGCATGCGCAGGCAGATCGTTTCAGACGCCCGAACCAGCGCCCATCCACCTTGACCAAAGAGATAGGGGCACCCCTCGCGGCGGATCCGGAGTGGAGCCAACTCAGGAGCCGGTCAAGCGATCGGTACGGTGACCACCATGGACGATGAGGTACGGCGTGGCCTGATGGAGGCGCAGCGGGCGGCGGTTGAAGCACGACAGGTCGCCGACGCGTGGCAGCGTATCGAGGCGTGGCTCGTTCGGCACGCGCCAGGGACGCTGGCCGCGCTGCGGCGGGGCGCGATCGGAGGGGAGATCACCGGGATGCAAGACAGGATCGGTGTGCGGATACCCCCGGGGCTGAGGGCTCTGTGGTGCGAACACGCCGGGGTGTACGACGTGCCATGGGCCTCGTTCATGCTCGGCGACTGGGCTCTGATGGACTTCGACGCGGTGGTCTCCGTGTACGAGATGATGACGGACATCCAGCGTAGAGACGGCAACGAGGAGTACCCGACCTGGCGGCCTGCCTGGATCCCCATTTGCTCCTACGGAGCCCACGACAACTCCTCGGGCTTGTTCTTGGATGCCGAGACCGGACGGATCTGCCACTGGGACCGGTACCGGGATCGCACTCCGCGGTATGAGTCGCTGACGACCTATCTGGAGGAGATGGCGGACCGGCTGGAGGCACCGTCGTTGACGGAGGGCGAGAAGCCAGGGCTGCTCGACCTTCGTGCCTTGGTGTGGGGGCCACCGCCGGACCCAGACCGGGCGGCCTTGTGGGAACCTTTCCCTGGGAGCTGATGGCGCGTTACGGGTGGCGACCGTCCGGGGCAGCGGCAGCTACGAGCACGTGCTTGAACTCGTCGGGCCTGCGGCGTCCGTGGCTGTGCGTCCTGCGTAGGCACTGGCGGATATCAGCCCGTTGAGGCTCGTCGTCTGCGGAGAAGTTCGCCGCCCAACGATCGCAGTGCGGCACCACGCTCTGCGGGGTGGTGCGCTTTGTCGGCGCTGGTGCCAGTGCCAGTGCCAGTGTCGGTGCCGGGGGCGGCGTGACATCCAGCCTGGACTGGACCGTCACCCTTCGCCCGTCACTCGGCGCGTGGCTGCTGGCCTGCCTGCCCCGCGCACGAGGGTGGGTCGCCCTTCCGGCATCGGGCTTCCTCGCCCTTGGCATAGGTGGGCACGGGCATGGCGGAGCCATTTGGCCTCGGAGGTGTAGCCGAGTATGGCCTGCATCGTGGCGGGGGTGACCAGTTCGGCATCGCTCAGGCGGGGCGTAATGCCGACCGGCTGGCGCCACGGCGCCAGGTCGGGATGCTCCTTCAGCATGTCGTCGGTCGTTGCATAGAGTGCTGTCGCGAGGGTGTCCACGTCGTTCGTCACAAAACGTTCTTGGACAGCCTCGTTCTCGTCTCCGCAGGCACCCCTTGGACCACACCACCAGGAGGAACCAGTGTCATACACGCAACTGCTCACCCCCGAGGAGAAGCTCGCCGACGCGAAGAAGCTGTTGAGCCTCCCGCGTATCGTCGTGATCTGCGGCTCCACCCGCTTCATGACCGAGATGACCGAGGTCGATCTGCGGGAGACCAGAGCCGGAAAGATTGTCGTCAAACCGGGCTGTGACATGAAGTCGCCGCACGAACTCTGGTCCGATCCTGTCGAGGCCGAGGCGCTGAAGGTTCGACTCGACGATCTGCACCGGGCGAAGATCCGGCTCGCTGATGAGGTGCTCGTAGTCGGCGACTACATCGGAGACAGCACCCGAGCCGAAATCGCCTACGCCCGGTCGCTGGGCAGGCCCGTGCGGTTCACGCACCCCGAAGTCGACCCTGACGCCTGACCGCCCGCTGCCACCTCGACAACCAGGGCCGGCAGTCCGCCGCCCGACCGACTCGCAGTGGCTTCGGCGCCGGACTGGACGCGCTGGTCACGCGTTACGGTTCGGAGGTGGTCCTGGTTGACCTCGGCGACGCGCGGCCGGAGGACCGCGTCTTCCACCTCCGGATGCGGCATCGCACCGGAGCGGATGTGACCGGGGCACTGGCGGACCCCGATCGTGGCGTCGCGCACCTGGCCCAGTCTCTCCTGTCGGATCCGCACCGACTCCGCGGCTACCTCGATGAAGCACCGACGACCGAGGCGAAGCTCTGGACCGCGTACGCGCTGCATCGCCTCACCGGCGACGCGGCGGAGACCCGGGCGATATACGACACCCTGGGGCGCCCCCCGGGTCGAGGTAGCTGGTCTGGACGAGGAACTTCGCAGCGCGATCGTGCATGAGTACGCGAGCGGCTGCGAACGACAGAGCGATCCCCGGTGGCGTATCGAAGCCCTCTGCACCGAGCCACCCACGCGCCCCGATCAGGACGAGCAACTCTGCCGGGCGACAGGCGCGCTGACCGCGGCGGGCCTCGCGCCGAAGCACCCTGTCTCCTGTGGCGAGCACAACCAGCAGGGCGATGGGACGTACCACGTGATCGAGTTCGGTGAGAGCGAGCTGTTCATCAGTACCCTCGGGCGGTTCGCCACCGGCTACGAGGACGACTTCACGGCCCGCCGAGCCCTCGAATCGGCAGGCTTCCACCCGGCCGAGACCGGCGGTTTCCCGCAGCAGAGTCGGCGGTGGTGATCGGATAAGTCAAACGGACGGGGGCACTGGACCCGCGCTGACGCGGTCGCGACCGTCGCCACCGCCGCGGACTTGCTCGGCCGATGGGAAGACCTGCCGTGACACCGTCGAACCGCCACGGCGACGGACCGCACAGAGAATCCCGTGCGGCCGGTCCGTCAACTCTCCGGGGCCTCACCGGCGGTGACGGGCACCCTATGCGAACACGAGGCGTCCCGGGGTGCGGGGCATTCACCAGCCGTTCGCAGAGCACGAGATTTTCGGGCCGGCCGGTCAGGGCGTACCGGCCGTTTGTGGCGGGCACGTGCAGGTCACCGGCGGGGCCAACGGCGACCTGGTGGAGGAACTGGCGAGCGAGATTCCTCCACGCTGATCCCGTACGGGCGCACGAGAGCGCGCAACCGCTGGGCATCAACAGCCCCGAGCGCCAGCTCACCCCTCAACCCGAGCCCCTCATCACAGCGCTGCCGCGTCGACTGCTCTTGAAGGGCACGCAGCTGGGCACGCGCCATGTCCAAACCTCGATAAGTTAACAAGTTGAACCGTGGGGCTCGTCGCGCTGTAAGTGTGCGGCGATCCCTCACCGCACACTGGAGAGAAGAACGTTGCTCACAGCAGTCTTCCGCGGCCATGAAGGATTTATTGTGGTGGGCTTACTGCTCACCATTCTCGGTGGGTGGATCGCCTACCGCATGGCACGTTCCCGAAGCCGGCGACCAGTTACATATGCGTGCTGGATGTCTTCTGTCGTCAGTCTGGTGGCCCTGACCATGTGGACGACGGGAGGAGGAACGGGAATTTCTGAATGTGTAGTCAACAAAGACGTCATGGAGCCGTTCCGGACAATTCAAGGCAGGCTCAATGCCGGAATGTTCGTTCCCTTCGGACTGTTCGGAGTAATGGCAACCCGGCGTCCCGCGGTGACGCTGGGTCTCGGTCTCCTGCTTTCTGCGGGAATTGAGACCATGCAGGGAACTGTTTCACTCGTCGGGCGACTCTGCGACACCTCCGATCTGGTGGCGAACTCTGCCGGGGTGGTCGTAGGAGTGCTGATTGGTGCTGCCCTCAATGGACTGGGCAAGGATCAGCAACCTCTTTCGGGCCGCAGTACGCGAGGAGCAATGGTCGCAGTAGGTCTTGGTGCAGTTGTCCTTGGCGGAGCATGGGGACTGTTTGTTTCACCGAGAGTGGTGGAACGTACGGTGAGCGATATAGGCGCGTCGCAGGCTCAGGAAGAAGCTATTGCCTCCGCCGTGCGACACACATTTGGAAACGAGTATGCCGTTGGTTCGGTGCAGTTCACGCCCGGCGAAGATGGCCAGGCAGGGACCATTATGGCTTCCCTCGCTAGAACTGGGAGCGGAGGCGACGGGGTGGCAGAGCTGAAGTGGCCAGGAAAGGAGGAGTTCAATGTCAATCTGATCCCGAGCCGCGTGGAGGAAGGCCATGGATACTCGGTGGATGGAATACCGGCGAGGGCGGATAAGAAGGAAGACGCCGAACGTATGGCAACGAAGTACGCCGAGCGCCACGCATCATGGGGTCTGGATAATTCTGAAATCACGGTCGAGCCGGTTGACCAAGACCAGGATTCCGGCTGGATGGTGAGCTGGCGCAGGTGGAATGGGAAGGTTCTTCTCCCGATGAGGCTTGACGTTCTGATTGAGCCCAGCGGAAAACTTACCGATCTGATGACGAGGAACATCCCTGACCCCGAATTGCCTCCTGTGAAACGCTCCGAAAAGGAGGCTTGGAATTCTCTGGAGGAACACTTCTCGCTGAAGGGTGAAAAATTTGAAAGGATGGAGCCCGCACTTCTTGCTCAGCAGAGAGATGGCTCATGGCGGGTAAACTGGCTTCTCGCGCTGAAGACCGAGAAGACATACTATTCGGCGACTGTTGACGCTACGACAGGGAGAATGTACACGCCGGAGGAAAGGCCTGTGAATAGCGTCGACGGATAGATAAGCGGCGGCGTACCGTCGCACCGTCATCGGTCCGGGCCGGCGACGCGCTGCGAAATGGATCCCCCGGGGTCAAGGACCACTGCCGGCGACGTCGTGACGAACACCGGGACTGGTACGCGGCCGCCCCGCGCAACCTCTTCAATCGGATACTCGGACAGCTCTGTCGCTGCGTGCAGCAGCACACGCTCTTCGACGAACTGGTCGCCTTCCCTTCCTCATCCGTCCCAATGGAGAAAGCGGCAGCGTAACGTGCTCAGATCGCTTGCCGAGACCGGTCTCAGTGGCTGACGATTCGCAGATGAGACCCGAGGTCCAAGCATTCGTTCACACCGGCCCGCTTCCTGACGTGGATGCCGGCGAAGAGGAGATCGACAGGCGCGTGGAACAGCTCCACGCGATTTGCGGGCCGGTGACGGCAGAGGAGGCCAAGGCGCTGGTCCCTTGCTTTGGTCCGGACGACTGCTACGGCGCCGCCTGGACACTTCTGCATCTCATCGAGACAGGACCGAACCCCGTACTGACGACTCAGCCGGACCCGGATGGCAACGAGTGGCATCACCGGCTCTACAACCGGGCGGTGTTCGGAGGTCTCATCCAGACGCCTTGACGAGTTGGCACCGTGAGGCGTCTCTGGGCTGCTTACGCTCGCTGTCCGTTTCTGGGTGTGAGGTGCAGGGACGGTATGCGAAAGGGCGCGACCGGCACGGCGCAGACGAAGTTCAACGAGCAGATGGAGGGGAGCGCCGAGACGGTGGCGTTCGGCATCGGCCAAATCCTGGCCGGCCGCGACCTGGTGCCGGCGTACTGCTCGAAGTGCTTGGCAGAGTACGGGCGAACGTGGCTCAGCTGTCGCTGTCCCACTGCGTTGGAGCAACCCGTCTTTCGACGTGGCCGTGCCCGACATGCTGGGCCACGCCGACGCTGTCGCAACCTCCTGCGTGCGCCCGCCTCCTCATACGGTGAGAAGGCGGGCGGCACGGTGGGCGGGAAAGAAGGGGTGGGGTGGTTCCGGTCCGGTTTCGGGGTTCTTCGGGTTGTTTCTACGCGTCCTGGATATCGATGATCTTGCCACCGGGGGTGGGGACGGTGTAGCGGACCTTCGTCGGATCGCTGCCGCGCCAGTACTGGGTGACGATCACCGTGGTCGTGCGGGGGTTGCTTGCTTCGAGCGAGACGGACCGGTCCCGCGGGATGTTCTGGGCGCGGAAGACGGGGTCGGCGGAGTGTTCGTCGGCCCATGCGTCGAGCCGCGCGTTGAGTTGGGCGGTGAGGAATTTGTTGCGAACCTCGCGCGGGTTCGTGCTGGGGTTGGTGCCCCCGACCGCGCTCTTGTACTGGTCGAAGAACGCGGTGACTGTCCGTACCGCGCCGTTTTGGGCCGTGGTCGCGGGTGCTGTCGCCGAGGGGGTGCTCGCCTGAGTGGGCAGGGCGGCGGGCGCCGCTGCGGCAGCGGTGGTTCCGGCGTAGAGAGCGAGGGCTGCCGTGGGGGCGAGGACGAGTGCGGTGATTGGGGTGAACTTGCCCATGGTGGCCTTTCCGGGGAACCGAAGGTCGGTTTCCCGTGGCAAGGGTTTCCCGAGCTAGGTGTCCTGGATGCCCCCGCGGCCTGCGTGAACGTTCCTTTACGGCCGATATGCCCGTAACGGCGGAGCGCAGGCGGGGCGCGGACGGGGGCGCATCCGCCGCCGGGATCTGCGCCCGCTGCGCGGCTGGCGCGAGGGTGAGATCCGGCTCACCACCACCGGCCGGGAGTGTGGACCAGTCGGGGAGTCGTTTTGGCTCCAGGCCACTGCTCTCCCAGTCGGTCGTCCTGCTGGATCAGCCGTTGACGGTGCGTCGACCGGCGGCCAGGTCGGCGGCGAACCAGCGTTGCCGGGAGGCGGTTGACTACCGGTCGGTGATCCCCATGAGTGGGGAGAGAAGCGCCCCTGCGGCGTAGCGGTCCAGGCCGCAAGGTGGAAGTCCCATCGCCGGTCAGCGCGCTGGAGCATGGCCGCCGCAGGGTGTACTGTCCCCTCGCCATCACTCCAGGGGGGACAGATGAGACGGTGGTCAAATGAAGGTCCGGACGGTCCGCATCCGATGACCCCAGCTCTGCGGGTGGAGATCAGATCAGATCTCGCCCAAGCGCGGGGACGGATGATCTGGGGGATCGTGCTGGCCGTTCTGGGTGCCGCGGTGGCCATCTGGACGTTCCACAGTGGTAACGGACAGATCGTCATTCTTGGCGGCGGCCTCGCCTTGGGCTTCGTGGTGTTTCTGAGCGGCTACACCTGGGACATGCGCATACGGCGGTATCTGAGCAGGCACGGCGTCCCGATCGAAGCCGTGAAAGACCCGCACCACTGATCGCGAGAAGGCCCGGCGCTCCAGTCTCGGACACCAGCGGGGTGGTGCTGTGGGGTGGGCGCGAAATCGCCCAGTGCTCCAGTCAGACGGGGGCGGAAGTGAGACTCGGGGCGCTCTTTGGGCGTGGGCGACTCAGCCCGTACCGGAGGGAATGGTACGGGCTGAGCAGGCAACGGGCAGACCGGAAAAATCAGTTGGCGGCAACCGTCTGACGGCGGCGGGCTGTACGACGCTTCAGCGCTCGCCGCTCGTCCTCGGACAGCCCTCCCCAGACACCCTCGTTCTGCCCGGCCTCCAGTGCCCACTGAAGGCACTGTTCCATGACCGGGCAGCGGCGGCAGACGGCCTTGGCTTCCTCGATCTGGAGGAGGGCCGGACCCGTATTGCCAACAGGGAAGAACAGCTCGGGGTCTTCCTCCCGGCAGATCGCGTTGTGACGCCAGTCCATGACAAGTCCTCCGTTCATTTGTTCGTGTTGATCGATCGTGTTGATCGCGGCCGCTCTACGGGGCCGTCTCCTCGCGTCTGCCCCGTGGAGCGGCAGATCCGCACTCCAATCAGAAACGGCGGGCCCAAGCGGGAGCATGGCCAGGGCCGGGGCGACGCGGGGAATCGACGTAGGCCAGCCCCTGCAGGAAATCGAGTCTGGCGCAGCGAACGACGGTCTGCACTTCTGCGACTTCCGTGCGTACCACGAACTCAACCGCGAGCGACGACACCCCTGACTTGATCACCTCTCCGCGTAAGTTCAGAGAAAGTCGACGCATGAACCCAGCAGACGATCACCCGGACGCGGTCGTTCTGAGCGCCGAAGAATACGACGCAGTACGTGCAGCCATCACCGCCGTCGCTCGCCCCCGGGCCGGCGGACAGCAGCCCACGCTCAACTCTCTGCTCGAACAGTGGAGCGACATCGTTGCGGAGCTGGAACAGGAAGGCTACTCGGACTGCGCACCCGAGTTCCACAACAGCATCTGGTGCCGAAGCGCCCTCGCGAGGATCTGGCCGCTGCTGCCCCTGCGCGTCCAGTCGATCAGACAGCCCGAACTCGACCGCATCGACGAGCGATATCGCCAGGCCACAGTTCCCTGGCCTGGCTGACCTGAGGACGGGGCTGGGTGGTGGGCCCGGCGGGTTCCCCGTCGCCTGGAGGTCGAGGCCTCAGTGGGCGGTTCGTAAGGTGATGTCCTTTTCTGGCTGAGGTGGGAGCAAGGACGCTGGTGGAGGTTCGGTCGGCTATTGCTTTCGAGCGAAGTTGCCGGTGTCGGCCTCGGTGAGGATGCCGAGTTTGACCAGGCGTTTCAGTTTGGCGCGGGTGCCTTCGACGTTCTTCGGCAGCAGTTCGTGGCCGAGGGCTTCGCAGACGTCCTTGGCCCGTAGCGGCCCGGTCGTGTGGTTGAAGGCGGCAAGGATGCGGGGGTAGTCCGGATGCTCGGGCAGGTCCGGCGCGACGGCCGGGAGCCGGTCGGCAAGGCTGGTGACGGTCTTGCGGGTGATCGCGAGGTGCTCCAGGTGCATCTCGGCCTCCCGCAACCGGGTCTGCAGGCCGTCGATCTGCGCACGAAGGTCGTCGGCCAGGGCCCGGGCGGCGTCTTCCTGCAGGTCCAGGGCATCGAGCAGGGGCCGGAGGTTCACGCCGCCACCGCCGCCGTCTCGCGCCAGGTGGGGGCGTTCGCGCCGGTGAGGCGCCGGGTCATGACGTGGGTCATCGCCCAGTAGACGCGGGAGACGGAGGAGGACGGGCGGTGCTCGTAGTCGCGGACCAGGCGCCGGTGCAGTATCAGGATCCCGTAGGTCTGCTCGACCCTCCACCGCTTCGGCTGCGGCACGAACCCCTTGACCTGCGGGTTGCGTTGGACGATCTCGACGTCGATCCCCAGGCCGGCGCCGTGCGCGACGACCTGGTTCTTGAAGCCCTGGTCGACCAGGGCTTTGCGGACACTTCCGCCGGCGTGCTCGGCGACCTGGTCCAGCAGGAGATTTCCCGCGGCGTTGTCGTGGGTGTTCGCAGCGAGGACGACGACCGCGATGACCAGGCCGAGGACGTCCACGGCAAGGCCCCGCTTGCGGCCGGGCACCCGCTTGGCCGGATCATGGCCACTCGTGGAGACGGGGACCCCGGCGGCCACATGGACACTCTGGGTGTCCAGCACCACCAAGGTCGGGTCCTCTAATCGTCGGGCGCGTTCGCGGACCTGGCAGCGCAGGAGTTCATGGATGACCTGGTCGGTCCCGTCGTCCCGCCAGGCGGCGAAGTAGTAGTACGTCGCGCTCTTCTGCGGCAGGTCGTGCGGGAGATAGGCCCACTGGCAGCCGGTCCGCCCCTGGTAGAGGATCGCGTTCACGATCTCCCGCATGTCGTACGCGCCCTGGTGGCCGCTGACCGAGCGGTGCCGGCCCTTCCACGCGGTGATCACCGGCTCGATCAACGACCACTGCTCGTCCGATAAGTCACTCGGATACGGCTTGCGTTCACTCACCCGAACACATCACCAGATCAACAACCGCGGACCGGCAGATTCCGCCCCGCTGCCACACCATCAGGCGACAGCAGAACCACTCAAAGACTCACGAACCGCCCACTCAGAGCACCGCGAGGGGGACTGGCCCTTGGGCTGGGAAACAATGCCATTTCCCAGGCCGGCGGCCAGTCCAGATCATCACCTGGGGGTGACCTTGCTCGAATATGCCCGGATCAACGGAACTGATCTGCCGCGAAAGTTGATCACGGTTGTGGATGGTCATGTCTCGTGGGACGGGATGATCTGACGGCCAGTCAGCGGGCTCGGCTTGAGGGGTTGCTGCCGTTCGGCAGGATGGCGGGTCAGCCACCGACCTGGACGTGGCGACAGTTGATCGACCCTATACGGCGGCGGACTCGGACTGGTGCGCCAAGGGCCTGATCACTTGGGATCTCAGTTTCGACAAGGACGACTGCTACGGACCCTGACGCCGATCCCGACCCTGCGCCGCGATCCGGCCGTGCCTACGCCGAACTGGTCGGCGGGCCACTGGGACGGCCTGCTCCTTGACCTCATCGGCTGGACGCCGGACGAGATCGACACTAGCGCCTCCTTCCAGACAGAACTCGGGCACCTCCGCGCCGACGGGGCGTGCGTTGTACGATTCGCGCCCCGGCGACCCGGCCCGCTGGGACTGGTCCGGCGACAGCCCCTGATCTTCCCGTACTTGGGACACCGGCCGCCTGCTGGTACGGCCGCCGTCGTACGGCCACGCCACCGCACGGCGCGGGCCCGGCCCGGCCCGGCCCACGCGACCGGGCTCCGCGGTGGTCTGTGGTGTTCTCGACTTTCCGCTTTCCGCCGAGCGTCTCGCCGAACCGTACGGCTGTCATGACTCGTCCGGGGGCGCGCGCTCACAGCGCGGCGGCCTCCTTCAGGCCTGAACCCCTGCTGCGCTCTCAGGTGAGGACGCGGCCGAGGAATCCGTGGATGTAGCCGCTGATCGCGTCGAGATGTGTCTCCAGGGCGAAGTGGCCTGCGGGCAGGAGGTGGACTTCCGCGTCGGGGAGGTCGCGGGAGAAGGCTCGGGCGCCGTCCGGCCCGAAGATCTCGTCCCGCTCGCCCCAGACCGCGAGTGTGGGCACCTGGCTGGTGCGGAAGTACTCCTGGAGCTGGGGGTAGCCGTCGATGTTGCTCGGGTAGTTCCGGAAGAGCGCCAACTGGACCTCGTCGTTGCCGGGCCGGTCCAGCAGGGCCTGGTCGTGCCGCCAGTTGTCCGGGCTGACCAGACTGGTGTCTTCGGCTCCGTTCTCGTACTGCCAGCGGGTGGTCTCGGCGCTGAATTTCGCTCGTGCGCCGCGTTCGGTGTCCGGTCCCGGAGAGGAGGCGTAGGCGAACAGGTCGTCCCAGAAGGGTTGGGCGAAGCCTTCCATGTAGGCGTTGCCGCTCTGGGTGATGATCGCGGTGACGTCGTAGGCGGGGTTGAGGGCCAGTCGCCAGCCGATGGGGGCTCCGTAGTCGTGGACGTAGATCGAGAAACGGCTGATCCCTAGCTTGTCGAGCAGGCCGGCGGTGATCTTGGCCAGGTTGTCGAAGGTGTACGCGAACTCGTCGGGCTTGGGCATGGACGACTCGCCGTATCCGATGTGATCGGTGGCGATCACGTGATAGCGGTCGGCGAGTGCGGGGATGAGGTGGCGGAACATATGGGAACTGCTGGGGAATCCGTGCAGGAGCAGGATGACCGGCGCGTCGGCGGGACCGGCTTCACGGTAGAACACCTGCTGGCCGCCGATTGTCGCCGTGCGGTGGTGGGTGGGGGGCATGTCGACCTCCGGGGAATTCCCCGAGCGTATGGTGCTTCCGCGTGACATCCCGGGCAAGCCGAGGGGCCGAGCCGCTGCGGCTCCGCAATGCCCTCCAGGCCGCGGGCCCGGACTGCCACACCCCAACGCTAGACACAACACCGGGCAGTGGCCACTCAGGACAGCGGCCTCCCGCACTGCTGGCTTTACCTACGCTGAGCTGGGGATCTTCCGCTGCCTGGACCGCCGTCACACTGAGCGGGTGGTATGTGACGTGATGTCGCATCTGTCGTCGCTGGAACGTGTGGCATCGCGGCATCTCCGCTGCTCGGGAGGCTCGGGAGCGCTGGAGTGTCACCCGTGAGCGACCGCCAGTCCTACAAGAGCGACTTATCCGACGAGCGCCGGGCCCTGATCAAGCCCGTGGTGACCTCGTGGAAGGCCCGGCACCCCTCAGTCAGCGGCCACCAGGGCAACTACGACATGCGGGAGATCGTCAACGCCCTGCTCTACCAGTCCCGCAGTCCCGGACCGGTTGCCAGTGGGACTACCTCCCTCACGACCTGCCGCCCGCCGGCGCGGTGAAGTACTACTTCTACAAATGGCGCGACGACGGCACCGACCAGACCATCCACGACCTGCTGCGCTGGCAGGTCCGGGAGAAGAGGGGCCGATTAGCCGACCCCAGCCTGGTGGTGCTCGACACCCAGAGCCTGCACGCCGCCGCGGGGGTCCCGGCCGGCACGACCGGACGAGACGCGAACAAGAAGGTGCCTGGTCGCAAGCGGGGCCTTGCCGTCGACGTCCTGGGCCTGGTGATCGCGGTGGTGGTGCTCGCCGCCTCCGTCCACGACAACGCCTTCGGCACCGTCCTGCTCGACAAGGTCGCAGCGAACACCGGCACCGTGACGAAGGCCCTTGTGGACCAGGGGTTCAAGAAGACCGTCGTGGACCACGGGCAGCAGGTGGGCATCGAGGTCGAAGTCGTCGCGCGGAACCCGGCCGATGTCGGGTTCGTCCCGCAGTCCAAGCGGTGGATCGTGGAGCAAACGAACGGGATCTTGATGCTGCACCGCCGGCTGGTGCGCGACTACGAGCACCGGACCGCCTCGGCCGAGTCCAGGGTGTACTGGGCGATAAGCGACCGGTGTCGAGGATGCTGACCGGCCCCTCCACCCCTGCCTGGCGTGGAGCATGACCGGTGGAGAGCTGACTTTGGGGGCGGTACTTGTTCGGCTGGAGGAGCGGGAGCGTGAGATCGCCGCGCAGGCTGAGGCGGCTCGGGAGAAGATCGCGGAGCTGACAGCATTGTTGGACGGGTTCGACACAGCCGCCGAGGAGATCCGGGACACCCGCAAGACACTGCTGGAACTGCCCGATCCACCCCCGTCCGAGCCGCCGGCCGCGAAACTGCCGGACCATCCGGCCTACCAGCAGATCATGGCGGTCTTCGCCGCGGCCAATGCCCCGCTGCGGGCGCGGGCGGTGTGTGAGGCGATGGGCGTGGAGATCGCGCGCCCAACAGCATCAACAACGTCCGCCTGAAGCTCAAGCGGCTCGCCGAGCGGGGAATCCTGGCCGAGACCGAGCAGGGGCTGTTCACCCTGCCGCGACCGTAACCCCCGTCCCGGGCACCGGGCATCAGCTCGCGCGTCGCCCTGTGAGCAGGTCCTGGTACGACTTGGACTGGAGCTGCAGGGGTGGAGCCAGGTCGCCAAAGGACTTGCCGAAGGCTTGCGGCGACCGCGCCAGTTCCATCAGCACCTGGTCCGCTGCGTCGTCGCCGGCAAGGTTGGGCGCCAGGGCCGCGCAGGCCCGAACGCCTGCATGCGGGTCAGCCAGCCAGGGGCGCGTGTCGCCGTCGAGGTGGCCAATGGCGATCACAATCGTCGCCAGGTCGTGCGAGGAATCGGCGGCCCGGGCCATCGACGTCAACAGTTTCAGCAGCTCCGGACGTTGCGCGGAGGCCGCGGGATGCCGCGCCAGTGACCCGACAGCTGCGGCGGCGCAGGTCCTGCGCCTGGCACGTTCCGACGCGAGGTGCGGCAGTGTTCGCCACAGGAGCGCGGGAACCAGGTCGAAGCAGGCGAGCGCCGCCTGATCGAGGACGAGTTCACCCAGACCCGTGCCGTCCCGCCACATCCGGGCCCTGCCATCCGCATCGGTCGACACGTACTCGGCAGTCCAGGCCCGCAGCTCCGGTGTGCGGTCCTTGACCCGAGCACGGATCTCCGCAGCCCGGTCTCCGAAGTCGGCGGCGACGCCGATCTGGTACAGATAGGCGAGCATGGCGTCGGGCAGCGAGGGATCATCCGGCCCCAGCAGCGGATTGTCCAGTAGCTCGGCGACAAGCATCGCGGTGGGCGCCGTCGCAGGCCAGGCCTTGCCCTCGCGGCGAAGCGTCTCCGACCACAGGTGTGAGTACCCGTCGACGAAAGCCTCCGCATCGTCGCCGAGGAGAGCTGCCAGATGCCGCGGCGTGTCGCCGGCGGGGCCCGAGGCATGGAAGAGGCCGGACCAGTCCACGTCATCCGTACGGTCATCCACAACGGGGATGGTGCCACAACACCTCGACGGGCTCACACTGACCAGACTCACTCCGGATCCGGGACATGTTCACCCAGCCCCGCTCCAACCAGCCGATAGCACAGGCAAGTTGACGTGATCACCAGCTACGAAAATCTTGGAAGAGCCTAATTCTTGATAGACCCGTAGTCGAGGCGTGAGAGCTGGAAGCGGAGCTTGCGGCGGGCGGCGGGCAGGTGCAGCGCGTTGGAAATTCGGCGCCTGGTACCGCGACGCCTCGCACAGGCGGCTGTGTACCTGTGGCCGCATGGGCCCGCAACTGCCAAGATTCTCTGACCGTCCAAGTGCACTATTAAGTGGGGGTGTTGGGTGCAGTCGCTGACGGCTGAGGATCCGCGGCGGGTAGGTGCGTACCGGCTGCTGTACCGCCTTGGTGAGGGCGGCATGGGGCGGGTGTACCTCGGCCGGTCGCCGGGCGGTCAGACGGTGGCGGTCAAGATGGTGCATGCGGGAATGGCCAGTGCGCCGGGCTTCAGGGAAAGGTTCGCGCGGGAGGTCCGTGTGTCCCGGGAGGTCTCCGGGCCAGGAACGGTGCCGGTGCTGGCCGCCGCCGCGGATGCCCCGATTCCGTGGCTGGCCTCCGCCTATGTTCCAGGTCCGTCCCTCGCCGAAGCCGTCCACGACCACGGACCGCTACCCGAGCCGTCCCTTTGGCGGCTGCTTGCCGGGCTGGCCCGAGCCCTGAGCACGGTGCATGGGTGCGCTCTGGTACACCGCGATCTCAAGCCGACGAACGTTCTGTTGTCCTCGGACGGGCCGTTGCTGATCGATTTCGGGATCGCCCGGGCAGCCGACGACACGGCCTTCACCGCAACAGGCTCGGTGGTGGGTTCCGCCGGCTACATGTCACCAGAACAGGCACATGGGGAGCAGGTGGGCCCCGCGAGTGACATCTTCTCGCTCGGGGCGGTGCTGACCTTTGCGGCCTTGGGGAGCGGCCCGTTTGGGAACGGCTCGCCACCGGAACTGCTGTACCGGGCTGTCCACGATGAACCGAACCTGAACGGCATGCCGGAGGACTACGCCGCAGTGGTGGGCGACTGTCTGGCCAAGGGGCCGGCGGACCGTCCCTCTCCAGAAGACCTGCTGGCCCGGGCAGAGGAACACCGTACAGACGAGCCCTGGCTGCCCGGCCCTCTTGTCCTGGCGATCGCCCGGAAAGCAGAGCAGCTCCTCAGCGTCGAGGCTGAGGACGACGCCACAAGGGCGGGGACAGGCGGCGGGCCACCGCCTAGTACAGCAGTGATCACCGAGGCCGACTCCGGTTCCCGGCCCTGGACTCCGCCGTCGTCCGCCCAGCCCTCGTCCATCCCGCCCCCATCCGGGCGGAGCGCGTACCTGTCGGGCTCCGCCACACCGCGCTCGTACGCGCCTCCCGCGTACCAGCCACCCGCACAGCCCCGCCCGGCAGGACCGAGGGCCGTGCCGGCTCATCCCGGGCCACGGCAACAAGTGTGGGTGAACCCGTGGGTGCGGCGCGGACCGCTGAGCCACCCGCTGCTGAGCCTGTTCGGACTGGCGCCCGCGACCGTTCTGCTGGTGACTGGGTCCAGCCTGAAGGCGATCGCTCATGATCACACGAGTAGTTCGCTGGAGCTGGGGGGCTGGAAGGACCTGACCGAGTGGGCGATGACGGACGACGGATGGCGGCTGCCGTTGACACTGCTCCTCATCGTCATGCTGATCGTGCTGCAGTACTTCCGCGCCCGGCTTGAGCAGTATCCGGTGGCCGTCACCCGGAGCTGGAATGTGGCCATCGGGTGCTTCTGGCTCCTGTTGACGGGGACCGTGATCGCGAACTTCCTCTGGCTCATGGGGAGGGCCGCGGGTGCCGAGGAGGACGCGGGAGACGGCAGGCTCCTCCTCCTCAGGGGGCTTGTGTCCGCAGTCCTGATGCTGGACGGCCTCGTGACGGTACCGGTCGCGGTGGCGGCCTTCATCCGGGTGCTCCGCGGCGTTTTCGGCGACGTGGCGCGTCCCGTCCATCCCTGATCTGCCTACCGGCTGCCAGATCGTGGCGCCCCTGACCCCTCACGCGGACACCCGACCCGCCAGCCTCACTCAACCCAGTCACGAATCAGACATCAACTTTCATATCGCCCTCTGACGACTCGCCGTCTCACACGAGGTGAAAGATCCTGAACCGACCGCACGTCTTCAGGAACCGCGAATTGCTGGTGGACCGTGGGGTGCCGTCCGGGAGACGCAGCAGCCACTCTGTCTGTTGTCACTCGCTGTTGATCCATTGCCACCTCGCTGTTGCCACCCGTCGGAGCGCCGACCCGCCGACCTGCCGACCCGCCGAAGCGTCAACCTGCCGACCCGTCGACCCGCTGAAGCGTCGACCCGTCGGAGCGGCGCGGGGGACCATCTGTCGGACGGCCCGACTCATGAAGCCCGAGGTCAGACGTCCGCGCGGGCGCCGCGTGTGGCGCCCACCGATGCCGCCACCACGCACAGCACCGCGATCCACTGCGACCAGTGCAGTGACTCCTGGAGCACTATGAGACCGATGAGTGCCGCCATTGCTGGTTCGAGGCTCATCAGGATGCCGAACACGCGCGGTGGGATCCTGCGCAGTGCCTCCAGATCCAGCGAGTACGGGATCACCGACGACAACAGTGCCACGCCCAGCCCCGCGACCAGGACCCACGGCTGAATCAGCGCCGTTCCGCTGTCGGCCACACCGAATGGCACGGCCACCAGTGCCGCGACGGCCATTCCCAGAGCCAGACCGTTGCCTTCCGTGGTGTGGCGGCCCAGCGCCGCGCCGACCAGGATGTACAGGCCCCAGCACGTTCCCGCGGCGAGGGCGAACAGAAAACCGACAAGGTTGAGGTCGCCGCGTCCCTCCAGCAGCAGGACCACACCGCCTGCCGCGAGCACGGCCCAGAAAGCGTCCAGCCATCGTCTCGACCCGGCCAGGGCCACTGTCAGCGGCCCGAGGAACTCGATGGTTACCGCGATCCCCAGCGGGAGCCGGGCCAGCGCCTCGTAGAAGCACAGGTTCATCGCGCCGAGAATCACGCCGTAGCTGAGCACTACCGTCCACGTGCGACGATCCATGCGCAGTGACGGCCGCCACAACAGCATCAGCACCGCCGCCGCGAAGAACAGTCGTAACGCGACTGTCCCGAAGCTGCCCACCGCGCTGAACAGGCTCTTGGCCAACGCCGAGCCCACCTGAACGCTGACGATGCCGAGCAGTACCAGCGCAGTTGGCGGGATCGCGCCGAAGGTACGTCCGGTCAGCGCGGTCAGCGCGGTCACGGAGAAGCGGGGGGACGGGCCGCGTTCATTCCTGTCGATGTTCATGGTGGCCACGCGTGGATTATCGACGATCGGGCGCCGCGCGTCACGTGGTTAAAGTGCCTCCGACGGGGCGGGAACAAGGATCTGGAAAATTCTCGTTCTCGCTGGTCAGAGACGCTTTCTGCGGAGCTGGCCACCTGTCGGACAGTTTGCCTCATGAAGCCCGAGGCTAGTCCGTGGTGGTGGGTTCCGACAGGACGCCCGGGTGAGTGCCGGGGACGTCCGGGTGCGTGCCGGGGGCGCCCGGGTGCGTGCCGGGGGCGGCCCGCTGTCGTTCGTCGTGCCTTCCCAGCGCCGCGAGGGTCAGGGTCACGGTGACCGATCCGGCCGCGATCAGCGTCATCGCCGTGGCCGGGGACGTCAGTTGGGCCAGCGTGCCCGCGAGGACAGCGCCTACGCCCTGCATGGCGGCCATACCGGTGGCGTGCAGACCGAGGGCTTGGCCCGCGAGGTCGTCAGGGGTGAGGGACATCAGGCGTTCCTGCAGGACCAGGCTCGCGGCGAAGCCGACGGAGGCGACGGTGACGGCCACGGCCGACAGCGCAACTCCCGGCCGCAGGACGAAGAACAGATAGGGAACCGCCAGCAGCAGGCGCAGCGGGGTCGCGAGACGGGGGCGCGACGCGGGCGGTACCAGGCGGCCCACCGCCATGTCACCCACGAACATGCCCAGTGCCCCGAACGCGTACAGCGTGCCGGCGGAATCGGGGGCGTACGAGACGTAGAGCGAATCGCTGCCGACGATCAGGCCGTTGGGGATCCACAGACCCAGGTACGTCAGACGGCGGGGGCGTGAGGACCACAGGAGGGCGTTGGTGCGCCAGGTCGCCGAGAAGGACGGGCGGCCGGAGGAGCGCGGCGGGCGGGCCGTGAGGCCCAGGCGGGTGACGAGGGCCGACATCACGTACAGCGCGGCCGCCAGGAGCAGACAGGTCCGTGGGGACAGGTGCGCCAGCAGTGCGCCGCCCGTCGCGAAACCGGCCATCTGCGTCAGGCCCCAGAGCATGTTGTACACCGAACGGCCCAGGACGTAGCCGTCCTTGGTCAGGATCTCGTTCAGCAGTCCCCCGCGCACGCCTCCGCCCAGCGACGCGACCAGGCCCTGGAGGAGTACGACGGCGAAGACCGCCCAGACGGGCAGGCCGGGCAGCGCCAGCACCGCCGTGCCGGCCGCGAAGGCGAGGGCGAGGGCGGACAGGAGGGCGCGCGGGGGCAGGCGGTCGGCGCCCGAGAGCAGGAACGCGCCGCCCAGCAACTGCGCCAGCTGCGGGCCGAACATGCTCACCGCCGACAGGAACGGCGAGCCGGTGGCCCGGAAGACCAGCGTGCCGAGGGCCAGACCGCCGATCGTCTGGGCCGCGGCGACAGTGGCGAAGGAGAACAGGAACGGGGTGAACTCCGGGGTGCGGAACAGGGTTCGGTAGCTGCGCATGCGTAGGAGTCTCGGAGCGGGCCGGTGGCCTTGTGTATTGTTTCGCCGACACGCGAAAGGTCGTACCCGAAGGTCGTACCCATGGGCTTGTGGCAGATCGACACCGACACCCTCGCCCGCAGCCGGTTCGTGCTCTCGCCGTTCGCCGAGACCTTCGCGAGCCTGAAGCTGCTGCACGCGGGGACCGGTGCCCATCCGGGCGAGGAGGCCTGGCTGCGGGCGCACCTGTCCGGCTACCGCGCGCGCCTCGCGGCCGACCCGGTGGCCGCGCTGGTCGCGCGGGTGGCGCTCGGCACCTCCTGGATCGCCGACTTCTTCTGCCCCACCTCGTGCGAGGGGGAGAGCTTCGAGGAGACCGTGGCCCGGGTGCGGGCGACCGGACCCGAGGAGGCGCGGGCCAACCTCCGCGTATGCCTCCGGGGCCCGCTCCCCGCCGCCCTGGAGCGGGACGACCTGCCCGAGCGGGCGACCGCGCTTCTGACGTATGTCTGGGAGGAGACCGTACGGCCGTACTGGGAGCGTCGGCGGCGCGTCTTGGAGGCCGACATGGCCGCGCGGACCGCGCGGGTGAGCCAGGGCGGCTGGGCGGCCGTGCTGGACTCCCTGCAACCGGGGACGCGTTGGCTCGGGGAGAGCCGGTTCCAGGTCAACGTGAACGCGTATCCGCCGCGGAAGATCGCCGCCGGGGCCGAGCTGCTGTTCATGCCGGTGACGCCGAAGAACGGGTGGGTGTCGTGGGAGGGACGGGAGCGGTACGCCGTCGTCTACCCGTGTCTCGGGGTGCTCGCCGAGGACCACGACCGGCGGCCCGCCCCGGCCGGGCTCGGGGCGCTCATCGGGTCCTCGCGGGCCGGACTGCTGATGCTGCTCGGGACTCCCATGAGCACGACCCAGCTGGTCGCCGTGACCGGGCAGGTGCTGGGGTCGGTGGGCAGGCATCTGCGGGTGCTGCTGGACGCGGGGCTGGTGGAGCGGCGGCGGGCCGGGCGGTCGGTGCTGTACGTGCGGACGGCGGCCGGGGAGGTGCTCACGGAGGCGTCCAGAACCAGAACCGGTACCAGAACCAGAACCGGTACCGGTGACCGGAAGCCGGAACCGGGGACCCACTAGGCACTGCCCCGGCAGATCACGAACGGAGCCAGGCCTCGCCCTCCGCCATCGGGGTGTCCTGCCCGGCTCGCCTACGGCAGACCCTCTGTCGGAGGCGGTCACTAGGGTGATCCACGGAGCGGACGGCGTAGTGGGAGGCAGTGATGACCGAAGTGCGGAGCGACGTGCTCGTCGAGGCGTTCTACGGCGACGGATGGGACTCCTCGAAGCGTTCGACAGTCCGCCCGATCTCTCGAGAGGAAGCCGCTCGCCGAGACGCGGCGGGCGAGCCGTACGCCGTCGTGCTCGCCGCCCTCGGGCAGGGGCTTCCTGTCGCTGTGCTGCATGTCGCCTGGACCGAGCACTACCTGGGAATCTGGCGGTTCGACTCCCTGGGCCGCCGAGTGTTCGAAGCCGACCTGCGCAGGCTGGAGCCGGGGCGGCTGTTCCTGCGCCATCTGGCCGAGTGGCGATACGAGCAGCAGGATCTCCCTGATCTCCCTGATCTCCCAGATCTCGCGGACGAGACCTGGAAACGGACCATCGATCTGTACCCGGACGGGAAGAACAGCCAGGGCCTGTACCCGCGTGGCAGGCTCGGCGGCTCAACGCACACTCTGGTCGACCTGCCGCGCGACCTGTGGTGGCTGCCGGTTCCGAAATTCGGTTGCTGGGAGAGCCTGCTGACAGCACCCCAGTTCGGGTCGCGGGGAACGTTCAAGCTCGTCGAGGAGACTTCAGACATCGCGCTGCGGCCGACCACTGGTGCGGCGGAGCCTTTCGGCTGGCGGCCACCGGTGCCGGCGGCCGCGCCCTGGCCTGACGAGTTGTTCAGTCCCGGATCCAGGTTCGCGCACCGGCACCGGTCGGAGCCGCTCACCATCGAGCAGGTTCGAACGGTGACCGACATCGCCTTGCCCACCGGACAGTTGTCGGTCAGTGACCCCTCCTATCTGCCCAACGGCGCCGAGCGCGACCCACTGGTGATCGAAGTTCCGCCCGGCGTCTACCCGGTGCAGGAGACTGGCGCCAGCTACGAAGACGAAATGTTCGGTGACCGCTTCACTGTCCGCGACACCTATGCCGTGCGTCTGCTGGTGAGCGAGAAGCGGACTGCCAACTGGACCATGGCGGTCCCGCCGGGCGAGGACGTGAGGTTGCTGCGTGACGGCGAGTACTTCGGCTTCGGCGTCGACTCCGCCACCGGATGCTTCGTCGACTCCACCGCTCGAACCGAACTGGGCAGCCGCTACATGCGGGCCCTCACCGTCGGCGGCGGCGAAGACGTCCACGACACCGACGAGGGCTACATCAAGGTCACCGATGACGCCACCGGGGCCGAGCTGGTCACCTTCATGCTGGGCGGAGACGGCGTCCACCCGGTCTGGGTGGGACGCGACGACACAGGTGAGGTCACGGCGGTGGTCGTGGCGGACAGATTCGAAGTCGGCTATCTGGAACCGCTGACCCCATGAGCTGGGGTATCACGCGGAGCTGGGGTATCACGCGGCGAACACATGAGCTCGATGGGACGCCTCCCGGCAGGCGAGTTTTGGACAACCGGCCTCCATACCGGGTCATGTCCACGCCGGGTCATGCCCGCCATGACCTCCGCTACGGCGCCCCCCGGCGGCCCGTCAGATGCGGGTCGGTGCCGGTTCCGGTTCGGAGGGATGCGCCGTCGCGCGGCGGGGGAGCAGCAGTGGGGTCGCCAGCAGGAGCACACCGGCGAGGCCGATGGCCGTACGCGGGCCGAGCAGGCCGCCCAGCACGCCCCAGACAGCCGTCAGGAGCGCGGTCGAGGCCTTGGTCGTCACCGCCCAGGCGGACAACGTACGGGTGACCCGGTCGCTCGCGGTGCGTTCGAGGTGGTAGGTGGCGTGGACGGGGTTGAAGATCCCGCAGCAGAAGATGAGCCCGAACTCGACGCCCATCACCAGCAGCAGCCCTCCGGTGCCCGGCCCCAGGAAGGCCAGGCCGACGGGCCAGATCGCGCGCAGCGCCCCGGTCACGACCAGGACCTGGTGCTGCCCGAACCGGGTGACGAGCGGCCCGGCCAGCCGCGAACCGAGCAGCCCGCCGATCGAGGGCGCGGCGAAGGCGAGACCGTACTGCCACGGTGCGAAGCCGAGTCGGCCGAGCATCAGGACGGCCAGCAGCGGCGAGGCGGCCATCACCAGGCCGTTGAACAAGGCGGTGTTGAAGAACAGCGGACGCAGCGCCGCGTCGGCGAGGATGTACCGCCAGCCGTCGAGCAGGTCCCCGGCCCGTACGCGCGCGGCCTCCCGGCGCTCGGGCCGCGGCTCGTGCCCGCCCATCGCGCGGATACCCAGAGCCGAGAGCAGGTAGCTGACCGCGTCGGCCACCACCGTCGCCACCGGACCGAGGAGCCCGATCGCCGCGCCGCCCAGCGGTGGTCCGATGATCGTGGTCGTCCAGGCCGTGGACTCGAACCGGGCGTTGGCGACGAGCAGGTCCTCGGCCGGCAGCAGCGTCTTCAGATACGCGCCGGAGGCGGCGCGGAAGGTGATGTCGGCCGCCGCGACGACGACCGAGACCAGCAGGAGCTGAAGGAAGGTGAGCACGCCGAGCGCGAATGCGACGGGGATCGTCAGCAGCGCCGCGAACCGCGTCAGGTCCATCGTGATCAGCACCGGCCGCTTGCGGCGGAACTCCACCCAGGGGCCGAGCGGCACCGCCACGGCCGCACCCACCGCGGCCCCCACGGAGGAGAGCGCGGCGACCTCGGCGGGTCCGGCGTGCAGCACCTGGATGGCGATCAGCGGGAACGCGCCGAAGGCGAGCCACGTGCCGAGCGCGCTGGTCCCGTACGCGCCCCAGAGCCACCCGAACCGCCGCCCCAGCCGATGTCCGAGCAACTCTCCGAGCCGATGCCCCAGCCGATGTCCCAGCCGATGGCCGAGCAGCTCTCCCAGCCGGTGCCCGCTCCTCATGCCCGCCGCCCCCCTCGCCACTCACCCGCACAACCGATCCGCGATCGGAAGCATCAAAGCGAGCACCCCACGCTGGGATCAAACAACCGAAGGACCGCCTGGCCACAACCAACGGTTGTACCCATAGGGTTTCGATATGGACCTCGACACCGTCCGGACCTTCGTCGCCGCCGCAGACGCGGGGCAGTTCCAGGAGGCCGCCGCCGAGCTGGCGGTCACGCAGCAAGCCGTCTCCAAACGCATCGCCGCGCTGGAGCGCAATCTCGGTGTGCGGTTGTTCACCCGCACCGCGCGCGGCGCCGAACTCACCATCGACGGACAGGCGTTCCTGCCCCACGCGCGCGAGCTGCTGCGCGTCGCCGAGCGCGCGGTCGCGTCCGTGCGCGCCGGCCGGCGTCCGCTGCGTGTCGATGTGATCGCCTCGCGCGGCGCGGCGGCGGGACTGCTGCGAGGCTTCCACCGCGCACACCCCGGGATCGACCTGGACGTGGTGATGCTGTTCGACATCGAGACGGCCGTCGCCGCCATCCGGTCCGGTGCGATCGACGCGTCCTTCCGCGCCGTCGCCGTGCCCGGCCGGCCCCTTCCCACGGACATCGAGTCCGTCCGGGTGCTCGACGAGCCGCTCCAGCTCCTCACCGGCCCCGCCCACGCGCTGGCGGGCGCCCGGTCGGTGCCCCTCGCTCAGCTCGCCGGGCACCGGATCTGGATGCCCGGCATCATCCCCGGTACCGAGTGGGCCGCCTACTACGACGACCTCGTCGCCGAGTTCGGCCTCACCATCGAGGCGACCGGCCCCAACTTCGGCTCCGACGCGCTCCTCGACACCATCGCCGACACCCCGGCCCTGGCCACCTTCATGGGCGAGCACACCCGCCTCGTCTGGCCCGCCGGCCACGGCCTGCGCCGCATCCCGGTGACCGACCCGACCTCCGTCTACCCGCACTCGCTCCTCTGGCACCGCGACAACCCCCACCCAGCGCTGGCCACCCTCCGCGCCCACCTCGCCGCCACAGCGACCGGCCACGACGCTGCCGGGACCTGGGTGCCGGGCTGGGTGATTCCGCGCTGAACGCCGCCGCGTCTTCGAACGTCCTGGCCGGATCGACGGACGGTTACTCGGGGGCAGGAACTACTCTCGCGAGCATGGTCGAACACGATGCCCTCAGTGCCACCCGCGAGGCTTACGACGCCGCTGCCCCCACCTATGCACAACTGTTCCGCGACTCGCTGGGTGACAGACCCCTGGACCGCGCGATCCTGGGTGGCTTCGCCGAGGTCGTCAGCGCGAGTGGTGACGGGGGAGGCCAGGTCGCTGACCTGGGGTGTGGGCCAGGTCATGTCACCGCTTATCTGGACGAGCTGGGGCTGACGGCGTTCGGTGTCGATGCCTCTCCTGAGATGATCAAGCTGGCTCGACAGGCTTACCCGGGCCTGCGGTTCGACGTGGGCTCGATGGCCGCGTTGAACATCGCTGACGGTGAACTGGGCGGCGTACTCTCACGTTGGTCCATCATCCACACTCCGCCGCGAGAACTCCCCGTCGTCCTTGCGGAGTTCCACCGTGTGCTGGCACCTGGCGGCCACCTTCTGGTCGGCTTCTCCGCAAGCGCCGGTCCGTCCCATCCGACGCAGGTCTTCGATCACACAGTCGCGCCGGCCTATCGGTGGTGGCCTGATCATCTCGCCACGATGCTGCGCGAGTTCGGGTTGGCCGAGGTGGGACGGATGGTTCGCGAGCCTCAGCCAACGGACCGACGGCAGTTCCGGGAGATCCAACTGCTCGCCAGTAAAGCCTAGGGTCTCTCGTTTGGGTCTGGCTCGGCTCGCGTGCCCTGGCACCGCGCCGCGCCGCGTTGGGCGACGGCTCTGCGCCGCGGGAGGCTGTGCGAGGCTTGTGACGTATGGGGGACAAGTCACGGGCGAGGTCGGTTTTCCGGACGACGAGTGGCCGGCTACGCGGCAGGCGATCGGTCGACGGCGTCACAGCTGTGCTCGGTATCCCGTACGCGGCTCTGCCTTTCGGCTCCCAACGCTTCCGCCGGCCGCGGCCTGTCGCCGACCCGAGCGCGACGCGTGACTGCGGGAACTTCGGGCCCGTCGCGCCGCAGTCGGCCGTGCTGCCCGGCTCACCGGTGTGGCGCCCCGGGGACGAGGACATCCTCACCGTCAACGTGTGGGTACAGGAGCGACGGGACGGCGGCCCGCTGCCGGTGCTGTTCTGGATCCACGGCGGCGCCTACACTTTCGGCTCCTCCGCGCAGCCCGACTTCGACGGCGCCGCGCTGGCCCGTGCCGGAGTGGTCGTGGTCAGCTGCAATTACCGGGTCGGCTTCGAGGGCTTCGGCCATGTGCCGGGTTTCCCCGACAACCGCGGACTGCTCGACCAGGTCGCCGCTCTGCGCTGGGTTCGGGAGAACATCGCCGTGTTCGGCGGAGACCCCGACAGAGTCACGGTCGCGGGGCACTCCGCCGGAGCGGGATCCGTCGCCTGTCTGATGGCCATGGAAGAGGCGCGCGGGTTGTTCCGGAGGGCCATCACCCACAGCGCGCCCAACGCCTTCTTCACCGTCGAGGTCGCCGCGGCGATCGCATCGAGGATCGCGGCCGAGGCGGGTGTCGCCCCGACGGGCGACGGGCTGCTCTCCGCCTCGCCGGGGCGACTGGTCGCCGCCTCCGACAGGGTCGCCGGACAGTGCGCGGACGATCCCGTGGTGGCGGTCCAGGCGTACGATCCGGTGGTCTTCCAGCCTGTCGTCGGCGGTGATGTGCTGCCCGTGGATCCGCTCCGCGCGCTCGCTGCCGGTGCTTCCCGCGACGTGGACCTCCTGGTGTGCCACACCCTGGAGGAGTACTGGTTCCTGCACGAGATCGGAGGCGTGCGGGAGGTCACCTCGGAGCCGGAACTCGTGGACTTCGTCAACGCTCTCGGTCTCCCCGCCCGTTTGGCCGCCGGTTACCGCGCGCTGACGCCCGACGCTCCGGTGCTTGACCGATACCTCGCGCTCTTCGGCGACGCGCGGTTCGGCGAGTACGGCAGTCGGCTCGCCGAGTACCACGCGAGCGCCGGCGGACGAGCGTATCTCTCCCGTTTCGCCCGCAGACGCAAGACTCCGGGCGGCGAGGCCAGGCCGTGGCACACCGCCGACATACCGTTCGCGTTCGGCAACCTGGACGCGGAGGGCGCCGCCTTCCTCATCGGTGGCACCCCCGATGGCACCCCCGACGAGCAGGACCGTGCGCTGTCGCGCCGAATGCTTCGCGCATGGGCCGACTTCGCGGCCTGCGGTGACCCGGGATGGCCTCCGGTCACCGCTGATACCACCCCCGTGAAGGCCTGGGCCGTTCCGGGCGACTACGTGACCGACGACGGTACCTCCGACGTACGCGCGCTGTGGCGAGGAATCCCGTTCGGCCTCCTGCGACGGTGAACGCCTGACGTCGCTGTCGTACGACGCCGACGCCGACGCCGACGCCGACGCCGACGCCCACGCCGTACGACCGGATGTCGGAGTGCGGCCCTTGGCTCCCCGACCGCGTACGGATGAACGTCCTCAACGGTGAGGCCGGCCCCGCCGAGATTGGCTGATCTCTGCCCCACCCCCTGCCCCGACGGCCGGCCGTCACGCTGTCGGGGCAGGATGAACGTGCTCAGGATTGGGCGGCTCAGCGGAAGGCGGTGGCGTTCTCCGAGGCCCATTGCCGAAACGTCCTGGCCGGGGCGCCGATGATCTGGGGAACGGTGTCGTGCACCGTGAGCAGCTCGTCGTTGACGTCGCCTCCCGTCAGATCGAGCACCGCGTCTGCGGCTTCGTCGCCCAGGAAGACGGCCATCTGACGATGGGCTTCCTGGCGGCTGATCTCGGCGAACGGCACTTCTCGCCCCAGTACCGTCGCGATGGTCTCGATCTGCCGCCGGGCCGTGATCCGCTCCGGACCGGTCAGCGCATAGGTCCGCCCTTCGTGACCGGACTCGGTCAGTGCCACCCGGGCCACCGATGCGATGTCCGCGGGGTGGATCGTGGGGAGGCCGATGTCCGCATAGGGCACGCGGACCGTTTCCTGCTCGCGGATCGTTCCCGCCCACCACAGGGTGTTCGAGGCGAACTGCGTCGGCCGCAGGATCGTCCACGTCATGCCGCTCTCCTTGAGCAGCTGCTCGACAGTCAGGTTCTCGCCGGCGGGGCCCAGGTGCGGATGGGTCTGAACCGTAATGGACGAGACCAGCACCACGTGTTTCACGCCCGCCCGCCGGGCCGCCTCGATGATCTCGGCGTCCGAACCGATGCGTGACACAAGAAACAGTGAGCGGACCCCCTCCAACGCGGGCTTCAGCGACGCTGTGTCAGCGAAGTCACCCGCAACGGCTTCGACCCCTTCCGGGAACGCGGCCCGTGCGATGTCACGGGTGAGACCCCTCAACGGTCCGGCGCCGAACGCCTGGAGCTCTTGCAAGAGGGTACTTCCGATATTTCCGGTGGCTCCGGTCACGAGGATCAAGAGGTCTTCCCCTGTCATCAGTCGGTGATCAACACGCCGTGACGTTAAGACCTCAATCGAGCTTCAGGTCAAGCGGGATCGGTAGCACGATGCTCTTGTGGGCGCGGCCCCGTTACTCCTGGCCTGACCGCCCGTCGGCCGTACGACTGCCGTCTCATCGGGTCCGAGGCCGACGCCCCCGCCCGTACGGCCCTGCCGGATGGGACGACTGCGTTGCCGGCCGCCACGGGGACATGGTGGATCGCAGACGACGGAGGTCACAGTCTTGATCACTGAAGATCAACTTGAAAAAATTAAGGTTCGCGCGTTGTGGTCTTAAGAAAATCAAGATACAAATGAATGGCGGGCGCATCGCCGAGAGTAAGGGAGCCGAGCGTGGACTGGCAGGAACTGACGGATCTGACGCGCGGACAGCCGTTCGTGGTCGAGCGGGTCCGCCTCGCGGACAGCGACGTCGCGATCGAGGGCCGGTTCGAGCCGCCGCAGTTGGCTCAGCTCGGCGTCGACGACCAGGTGTTCGTTGCCGCGTTCGTGCGGTCGCACGGTTCGATCAAGGAGATGGAGCGGATCTTCGGGGTGAGCTACCCGACGGTCAAGTCCCGGCTGAACCGGATCGCCGGGCAACTCGACTTCGTCGACACCGACCCGGCACCCACCGGCGCCACCGAAGTCGTCGACCGCCTGCGGCGTGGGGAGATCAACGCCCAGGAGGCGCTGGCCGAGCTGGAGGGGTTCCGGTGATCCCGCAGCTGGTGACGGTACGCCACCGCCGCGCCGACGGCCGCCGACGGCGGCTGTACGTCCCGGTCCTGCCGGTGGTGCTGGTGCTGTCGCCGCTGCTGCTGCTCGCCGTGCTGGGCGGCGTGGTCGCATGCCTCGCCACCCGGGTCAGCCCGGTGGGCGCGCTGCGCGGCGTAGGGCAGGTGCTGTGGGCGCTGCCCGGCACCCGGTTCGAGTTCGAACAGGGCCGTACGGCCGTGCTGGTCAGCGTCAGATGAATCAGAGCCATCAGGTGAATCAGAGCCGTCAGATAAATCAAAGCCGTCAGATGAATCAGAGCAAGGAGAACCCATGAACGAGCAGCGCCGCCAGATCCTGCAGATGCTGGCCGAGGGCAAGATCACCGCGGACGAGGCCGAGCGGCTGATCGACGCCCTCGAACGAGTACAGCCCGAGTCGCCGCCGGGACCGGGACCCGCGTCCCGCCCGAAATCCCGCCCCAAGTACCTGCGCGTGGTGATGAACGCGGCGGACGATTCCGGCGGCGACGGGCAGTTCCGGCTCAACGTCCGTGTCCCACTGCAACTGCTGCGCGCCGGGGTCCGGCTCACGACCCTCATCCCTCCGCAGGCGCTCACCAAGATCAACGCGGAGCTGGGCAAGGCAGGGATTCCCATCGACCTCAACGAGCTCAAGCCGCAGCACCTGGAGGAGCTCATCGAGCACCTCGACGACATCGCCATCGACATGGACGACCCCGAGAACCAGATGCGGGTGTACTGCGAGTGACACCACCGCGGCCCATCAGGTCCAGGGCCTGCGGTCCGCGTGCAGGGCCTGGGGAAGTCGTACAAGACGCCCAACGCGACCAGGGGGGAACGCATGACGAAGAACAGCACTTCTTCGACCGAATCGAAGTGGACCGGCATGGTGCCGGTTGACGATACGGCCCTGGCGGTCACCGACACCGGCGGTCCCGGTATCCCGGTGGTCTACCTCAACGGCCAGTTCGCCACTCAGGGGTACTGGCGGCGGGTCATCGCCGAACTGGGGACGGATTGGCGGCACATCACGTACGACGAGCGGGCCCGCGGCAAGAAGTCGAAGCGTTCGGCGGACTATTCCTTCGAGGCGGCCGTCCGGGACGTCGACGCCGTTCTCGCGGCCAGGGGTGTGGACCGGGCACTGGTGGTGGGCTGGTCCTACGGAGCGTTCGTCGGAGCACACTGGGCCGGTCGGAATCCGGACCGTACCGTGGGCGCGGTCCTGGTCGACGGCGCGCAGCCGTACGACTGGCTGGACGAGGCTCTTGAGCAGCGGATCCGGAAGCTTTTCCGGCGGATGGGCTGGTTCATGCCGCTGCTGTGCCCGACGGGCCTGACCCCGCGGATGACCGCCGAACAGATGGCGAACAGCAACATCGAGGTCGGCAAGCTCGCCCGCGAGCGCGAGCTGGGCCCCGTTCTGGACAACATCACCGTCCCCGTGCGGTATGTACTGGCTTCGGGGGCGTCCTTCGGAAGCAAGGGGGATGAGCAAGAGCTCATTCGCAAAGGTCTCGATCCGGTGTTCGGGCGCAAGCCGAACATACAGCTCAGCGCGAAGGTTGCCAGCAACCACGGTGCGATCCTGAAGAAGGACTACCCGGCCGTCGCCGAGGCCGTACGCGAGGTCGCCGCCCTCGACCGCGCGGGGCGCTGAAGACATCAACAGCGGGGTGACGACGCCTTCGACGCCCTTTCGACGAACTCCTGCCGCACGTCGGCGCCGTGGCCCGTGGCGCCCCCGCGTGCAAGGTCCGTGTTGTCCAGGCGTTCCAGCATGTCGGCCGCGCTGTCGCCATGACCGGAGGCGGCACCAACGGCGCCCCTGCCGTCCGGCTCACCGACGTTGGCGTGACCCGACGTCGGCGTGGCACTCGTGGCCCTCGGCCGCCGTAGAGCAGCTGCCGCCCCGGGCGCCTGCCGCCGGGCAGCGGCCGACCTGGTCGTCACCTCGCCACCTCGCCACCTCGCCACCTCGCCCCCCGTCACCTCGTCACCTCGGAACCGACGGTCGGCTGGAGGCGGTCCTGGCAGCCCTGGCGGTGTGCGGCGCGGGCCGGGGCCGCGGTCGACGGGCAGGCCGGCGAGGCGCGTCAGGCTTTCCTCGTGGGTTCGTGATGGGTGCAGCCGGTCAGTCCGGCTGCGGTCAGGGTGAGGTGCTGGGCCAGTACCTCGGCCGCGGTGTCGGCGTCGCGGGCCAGCGCCGCCTCCTCCAGTCGGCGGTGTTCGTCGATGCCGTCGCGGTCGGGGTTGCGCTGCGCCGACCAGCGGCGAGCCAGCTCGCTCGCGGTCCACATCCGGTCGAAGGTCTCCAGCAGGACGGGGTTGCCGCCCCCCTCCAACAGGGTGCGGTGGAAGACCCGGTGAGCTTCGGACCATGCGCCGCTGTAGTGCTCGCCCTCCTCCGGCACGTACACCGGGGTGCGGGTCAGACGGTGGTGGGTGGCGCGTACGCGGGCCTCCCAGTCGAGGTCGCCGCGCTCGATGGACATGCGCAGCATGACCGGTTCGACGGTCCGGCGTGCCTCCGCGATCTCCTGCCAGCGGCGGTCGGAGAAGGCCGGGACGGTGAAGCCGCGGTTGGGCAGCCGGTCGGCGAGGCCCTCGCCGGCCAACCGCACGAGCGCCTCGCGCACGACGGCCAGGCTCACGCCCTGTTCCCTGGCGAGGTCCTGCGGTTTGAGGGCGTCACCGGGGGCGAAGTCCCCGCGCATGATCGCGTTCCGCAGGTGTGCGTAGATCTGCTCGGAGAGCATCTGCTTCGCCGGCGAGGTCGAGGTGCGGACCGTCTGAGTCATGTCCTCAGCATAGATGATCCAGCAAATAATCGATTATCCATGTTATGGTCGATCTACTGGCGTTGAAAGGCGGCGACGGTGCCTCTACGCGATGCCGCGCGGCCCTCCGTCGGCCGTATCACCGCCACCCCGCAGCACGGCCTGAAAGGAACGACGCGATGAGCGCCAACGACCCCTTCGCCCGCCTCCCCGAGGCGGCCTCCTTCACCGTTACCAGCACCACCATCACCGACGGCGCCGCCTGGTCGCCCGAGCAACTCTCCGGCCTGTCCGGTGTCCCCGGCGGGAAGGACGTCTCCCCGCAGCTGTCCTGGAGCGACGCACCGGAGGGCACCAAGAGCTACGCCGTCACCGTCTACGACCCCGACGCCCCCACCGGGTCCGGGTTCTGGCACTGGGCGGTCGCCGACATCCCCGCCACCGTCACCGAACTGCCTGAGGGCGCGGGCGACGACAGCGGCTCTGCCCTGCCCGAGGGCGCCTTCCAACTGCCCAACGACGCCCGCGCCGCCCGCTTCATAGGCGCCGCCCCGCCCGCCGGACACGGCCCGCACCGCTACTTCGTCGTGGTACACGCCCTCGACGTCGAGTCCATCGGCGTCCAGACCGACGCCACCCCGGCCGTCCTCGGCTTCACCATGGCCGGCCACATCCTCGGCCGTGCGGTCCTGACCGCCACCGCCGAAACCCCTGCCTGACGACGAACAGCATGTCCGGACTCATCATGTCCGGACTCATCGACACCACGGAGATGTATCTACGCACCGTCCTGGAGCTTGAGGAGGAAGGCGTGGTCCCCATGCGCGCCCGCATCGCCGAGCGCCTGGACCAGAGCGGCCCGACCGTCAGCCAGACCGTCGCCCGCATGGAGCGCGACGGCCTGCTGCGCGTCGCCGGCGACCGGCACCTGGAGCTGACGGGGGAGGGCCGGCGGATCGCCACGCGTGTGATGCGCAAGCACCGGCTCGCGGAGTGCCTGCTCGTCGACGTGATCGGGCTGGAATGGGAGCAGGTCCACGCCGAAGCCTGCCGCTGGGAGCATGTGATGAGCGAGGCCGTCGAACGCCGCGTCCTGGAACTGCTGCGGCACCCGACTCAGTCGCCCTACGGCAACCCCATCCCGGGCCTGGAGGAACTCGGCGGGAAGAGCACCGTGGACACCGTGGATGCGTTCCCCGACGGGAGCATGGTCAGCCTCAGCGAGCTAAAGCCCGTGCCGAACGGCGCGAGCGCGGTCGTACGGCGCATCGGGGAGCTGATCCAGACCGACCCGCAGTTGATGTACACCCTGCGGCGCGCCGGGGTGCGGCCCGGCGCGGTCGTGAGCGTGACGTCGTCGCCCGGCGGTGTGATGGTCGGCAGCGGCGGGAAGGCCGCCGAACTCCCCACGCAGACAGCCGCGCACGTCTTCGTGTCCAAGCGCTGAGCGCTGAGCGCTGAGCGCTAAGCACGGAGTACTGAGCGGTGAGCGGTGAGCGCTGAGCCCGGCCGGGCGTCGGCCCGCTGTCGTGGCCATGCAGGTACGGGGTTGGCCCTTGACCACGATCGTGGTCAAGGGCCAAGCCCATTGATTCGGACGATTACCGGCGTGTACGGATCCAGCGCGACCGACGCCAGCCGTGCAGTCTCATCAGAGTGGTGCCACGGGAGCGCGGTCGGCCACGTCGTCGCTCTCATCGGACGGAATTGCCGCCTCGGCCGCGCCTCGGCCACATTCGCTTCCGCGCCTGTAGGCCGCGCCCCTGAAAGGTCGTGGGGCACGTGTTTTCGCCTGGTGCGTTCCGACGTCACGCGGGGGTTTCAACACCGTACGCACCGCGTCAGCCGCGCAGTGCCCCACGACTTCGGCGCACCCCAAGACAAGGAGGCACCACGTGAACTTCCTGAGGAACGTCGGACGCGTGACGAAGGCGGCCGGAGTGGCGTTCACTATGGCCCTGGGCATGGCCCTGGGCCTGGCTCTGGGCCTGGGCCTGACCATCGCCGCGCCGGCCCAGGCCGACCCGCCGACCGGGACTTACCCCCCGATCGTCGGGGTCTGCGCGGACAGGGTCACGCCCGTGCTCGATGCCCTCGGCCAGGGGAACTTCGCCTGCTACGGGTCGAGCGGTTCGCCGATCATCGAGCCCCGTCCAGCCAACTGCCAGATTGCCCGCCCGAACGGGTCCTCGGCCGGCATTGACGCCCTGCGCAGGGCAATCGACACCAAAGCGGGCTGCCTGGACTTCGCCGGGGTCACCCGCGGGCCCCTCGACACCTCCACACAGGATCTCAGCTGGATCCAGTTCGGCGCGGAGGGGGTGACCGCGGCCGTCTGCGGCGACAGCCCGCTCAGAGGTCAGCCCCTCACGCTGACGGGGCTTCGGCAGATCTACACGTGCCAGACCACCCAGGTGGCCGGCATCAGGGTGAACCCGCTGCTGCCGCAGCCGGGCTCGGCCACCCGGAGCGAGTGGCTCTCGACGCTGGGTATCAGCGAGGCCCAGCTCGGCGCCTGTGTCGGCGGCCCCGTCCCCGAGAACAACGGCACGGTGCTGACCGCCGCCGGTCACATCGTGCCGTTCTCGATCTCCAGCTACATCGCCCAGATGAACGGGGTGCAAACGGACACCCGTGGCAGAGTCGTGCTCGCGCCGGTGGACGGTGTGGCGCCCATCACCGGTCAGGGCACGTTCAACACCCACTTCCCCTACATCCATCTGGTCTACGTCGTCGTAGACACCGCACGCCTCGTGAACACGGACATCAACGCCGCCTTCGTCGGGGCGAGTTCGCGGCTCTGCCGCAACCCCGCCGTCACCGCGTTCTACGGTTTCGGGGCGCTGAGCAACTGCGGCACGGTCGCGGCGACCGGCGAGCGCTGATCGACCTCTAGGTCCCGTCCGGGTCCACGAAGACCGCCCGGACAGGGCCTAGATGTATTGATCCGCAGGGTTGTTGACTCGGGTGATGGGTGGGTGGCCTCCGAGTGCGGTGTGGCAGCGGTGGTGGTTGTAGGTGTGGAGGAAGTCTGTCAGGGCCTGGGTTCGCTCGTGGTTGCTGGTGTAGGGCCGGATGTAGGCCCATTCGTCGAGCAGGGTGCGGTTGAAGCGTTCGACCTTGCCGTTGGTCTGGGGCCGGTAGGCGCGGGTGAGCTTGCCGGCCGCACCGAGGTCGGCGAGCGCCTGCTGCGAGGCAAAGCTCTTGCGGTAGGGCCAGGCGTTGTCGGTCAGGACGCGTTCGATCCGGTCGATGCCCGCGGTGTGGAAGAAGGCTGCCGCCCGGCGGAGAAAGGCGGCGCAGGTGGCGGCCTTCTCGTCGTCGTGGATTTCGCTGTAGGCGAGCCGGCTGTGGTCGTCGACGGCGGAGTGGACGTAGTCGTAGCCCATGCCGGCGCGGGTGGCGCGGCCGGCCTGGCGGCCCAGGACCCTGTGGCCGCCTCCGTCGGGAATCCGGCCGAGTTTCTTGACGTCGACGTGGACCAGTTCGCCGGGCCTGTCGCGTTCGTAGCGGCGGATGACCTGGCCGGTGGGCCGGTCCAGGAGTGCCAGGCGGTTCAGGCCGTGTCGGGTCAGGATGCGGTGGACGGTCGAGGCGGGCAGGCCCAGGGCCGGGCCGAGGCGGGCGGGACCGAGTTTGCGTTCCCGGCGCAGCCTGCACACCCGGGCTTCCGTCTCCTGCGGGGTGCGGTGCGGTGTCGTCCTGGGCCGGCTGGACCGGTCGTGCAGGCCCTGGTCGCCCTCGGCCCGCCAACGGCGGATCCACTTGTGGGCCGTGGCGCGCGAGATACCCATCTCGGCCGCCACATGGGCGACCGGGCGGCCTGCGCAGACGCGTTCGACCAGCAGCCGCCTGCCATGAACGGTCAGCCGGGCATTACGGTGGGACACGAAGACCTCCGTGTGGTGCAGTCCTAGACAGCTCCACCACACCGGAGGTCTTCGCCATGATCAAGCCCGGCCAGTGTCAACAACGCTCGTGATCAATACACCTAGTGCCGCATCAGGCAACGTTTGCCCTGCCTGTACGGTCAGGACATGGATGCAGGGCACCAGCCGACGCTTGATGAGGTTGAGGATTGCTTCGCGTCGCTCATCGAGGGTCGGCTGACGAGGGATGAGGCTGACCGCTGGGCTGCGCGGTGGGTGGCCGACGACCGGCTTGCTTGGGACGACCTCTCGTGGTGGGCGCTGAACCTCCTGTGTGGAATTGACCTGCCCGCGGATGAGGGCGGCGGCTACCTGCACGACGACGAGCAAGTACGGGGTTGGCTCGCTGAGCTGAGGAAACGCCGAATGGTGTGACACGGCCGGGATACCAGCAGCCAGGGTCCAGGACGCTGGCAGGCTGTGCGCATGGCCGAGCGGGTACGAATTCGTGAGATTGATGATGACGAGGGCCGGCGGTTGCTGCGGATCATCCGCCGCGGCACCGGGTCGGTTGTGACCTGGCGCCGGGCCCAGATGGTGCTGCTGTCCGCGCAGGGCATGGCCGTGGCGAAGATCGCCGAGGTCACGTTCACCAGTGCGGACCGAGTCCGGGATGTCATCCACAACTTCAACACCGACGGCTTCGCATCGCTCTACCCGAAGTACAAGGGCGGACGGCCGAAGACTTTCACCCTGCCCGAGCGCAGGGAGATCAAGAAGATCGCCAAGTCCAGGCCGACCGAGCACAGCCTGCCGTTTTCGACCTGGAGCCTGGTCAAGCTGGCCGACTTCCTGGTCGCCGAGGGGGTGGTCGACGACATCAGCCACGAGGGCCTGCGCATCCTGCTCCGCGAGGAAGGCGTCACCTTTCAAAGCGTGAAGACCTGGAAAACCTCCAACGACCCCGACTACACCGCGAAGAAGGCCCGCGTCGAGCACCTCTACGCCATCGCCGACCGTGAGGTCGTACCCGAGCCGGGCGAGCCCGAGGTCATCTACTGCATGGACGAGTTCGGCCCGCTCAACCTCCAGCCGCACCCCGGACGCCAGTGGGCCGAACGCAGCGGCCGGCACAAGGACCCCGACCGGGACCCCAGGCCCAGACGGCGGGCCACCTACACCCGCCCGCACGGCGTCCGCCACCTGTTCGCGGCCTACGACCTGGGCAAAGACCAGCTCTACGGCCACATCAAGAAGACCAAGAACCGTTCCAAGTTCCTGGAATTCTGCCGCTACCTGCGCAGCCTCCATCCCGCGACGGTAAGGATCGCCATCGTCTGCGACAACTACTCCCCGCACCTGACCACGAAACGCTGCCAGCGGGTTGCCACCTGGGCTGACGCGAACAACGTCGAGATCGCCTACACCCCGACGAACTCCTCTTGGCTCAACCGCATCGAAGCCCAGTTCACCGCCCTGCGCTACTTCACCCTCGACGGCACCGACCATGCCAGCCACAGGGAGCAGGGCAGCATGATCCGCCGATACATCATCCGGCGGAACAAGCACGCCACCGACGAACGCCTACGCGAGGTCGTAAACAGGGCAAACGTTGCCTGATGCGGCACTAGCGGCCGCCGGGTACGGCCGCAGCGGTGTCCGCGGTGTTCGGCAGCCCCGCCGTAACCCCCGTTGCCGGCCCGGTCCGACCGCTGCCTAACCGGTTTGCCGGAATCGGCCGGCGTCCGGCCCCGGCGGCCACGGCTCGGAGATGGCGTGGGCCGCTACCGCCTCCAGTACGCGGCGGGCGACGAGACGGACGACTTCGGGGCCTGGCGCTGCCCAGCAGCCTCGGCCGACGCGTACTACTCGGCGCGGTCAGCCTGATACTCGCCGTCCCGCTCGGAGTCGGAGCGTCGCTCACGGCGAGCGCCGCCGAAGCGCCTGTCCGAGCGACGACGGCCGCGGTGGCCGACCGGCCGGAACTCAACGGCTACCGCATCAAGTCGGTCACCGGCGCCACGATCTACGTCGTCATCGATGGCAAGCGCCGGGCGATCCCCAGCGGGGCCACGTTCCTCAACCTGTTCAACTCCTACGAGGGCGTGCAGCATGTGATCGACATCGAGAGCATCACCGACGGCGGTCCCCTGTCGGAGGGCGCCATCCTGGCCACGGCCACGGCCACGGTCTGGCTGATCACGAACGGCCTCAAGAGAGGAATCACCGGCCGCGCGTTCGAGAAGTACGCCTTCGATTGGGGCAAGAACGTCCGCCTGAGTGACATCGTGCTCAACTTCATTCCCCAGGGGTCGAACATCGACGTCTGATCCCGCCCAGGGCCGCACACCGTCCGGTGCGCGGCCCACTGTCCTTCGCCCCGGGCGGCCGGTACTGGTCCGGCCCCCGTCGGCAGGCTCGTCCGACCCGACGGAGGCCGCTACCCCGGCGCGTCAGGCATTGGGGAAGGCTTTGGGTGTTTGTGTCCTGAACGCGAAAGGGATCTGTTTGTAGGGCAGCTCCCAGAAGCGATGCTGTGCGAGAGATGAAGGTGTGGCCCTTCGAAGTCGCCCTGCGGGGGGAGGCTTCAAACCGCCTCATGCTGCGTTGGCTGAAGACCGTCGTGGTGAGCGATGAGGAAAAGGCATCCAAGAGGTGTCAGGTGGGGACTGGGAAGACGAGTGCAAACGATTTACCGCTGACGTGTCGTAAGACCTTCAGATGGCATCAAAACCGGGGTGTATACCCAGCTCCGGGATAAGCCTGGCGGGTGCCCGTCTATTGGCCAGGTGGTGTCCGGCATGCAGGTGACGTGAGCCCAGTCTGCTGCTTTCGCACGGAACAGGAGAAGGCATGTCCCGACACTGTCCGCCTTTCTGGGCGGGCGACAGGGAGAGCTCCAAGCGGCCGAAACCGTGAGGGGTTGAGTACCGAGGCGGGACATGCCGGCGGACCGGTCCGTAGTAGTGGTGAAGCCCCTGTAACGGGGGTGGAGCGAAGGGACCGGGTCGTTCGTGACTGAGTGTGTCGTATCAACCGGAGCTATCCGGGAGGAGTCCGATGGACCAGTTGAAGTCACCAGTCAAACCGTTCGATATCTCGAAGTGGGAAGTCAAGGAGGCGTGGGAGGAAGTCAGAGCGAACAAGGGCGCACACGGAGTGGATGGGCAGAGCATCGACGACTTCGAGAAGGACCTGAAGAACAACCTCTACAAGGTCTGGAACCGGATGTCATCGGGCTCATACTTCCCCCCTCCCGTGCGTGCGGTGGAGATTCCAAAGCCTCATGGCGGCGGCATGAGAATGCTCGGCATTCCCGCAGTCGCCGACCGTGTGGCCCAGACCGTGGTGGCCAGGCATCTGATGCTAAGGGTGGAGCCTGTTTTCCACCAAGATTCCTTTGGATACCGGCCCGGGCGGTCGTCGATCTTTGTGAGAAGTTTTGAGCTTGCCCAACGGGACCAGGCTGAGGGCAGCCATCGCACAGTCTGTGGTTGCAGGATCTGCAATGCACTTTTCGATGTCGGCGAGGCCGGTTATTTCCCACACCACGGCGTGTGCGGTGGTGCCGGGTTGCGAGGCGTCGTAGATCCACCGGAACATGAGCAGCTCGCAAGGCGTCGGAAAGAACCGACCTGGAACGTATGTCTTCTTCCGTGCGCCCTCTTGCGCCTTGCGGTCCTCCTCCGCCTGCCGGCACGCTTCTTCCAGCTCTGCTTCCGAGATATCGCGCGTCCGTTCCCAGGCTGCGCTGGCCTCAGCCTCGACTTCCTGTGCACTCTTACCCGCGGCAACTGCGGAGGCGTGAGCAGCGTCCTCTGCTCTGTCCGCCTTTCTCGCCGATTCGCGGGCGTAAGCGGCGGAAAATTCTGCGTTGGCTGAGGAGTCTTCGGCGGCTTCGGCATCCGCATCGGCCCGTTTGGCGGCGGCCCGTGCGGTGACGGCAGAGGCTGCCGCTTTGGCGACGCTGTCCTCGGCGGCGTCGGCGGAGGCATCAGCGGCAGCAGCGTGCTCTGTTGCCTGCCGAGCAGACTTCTGTGCCTTGCCGGAGGCCTCTGCCGCTTCCGCCGCTGCGTTTACAGCCTTGGCAGCGGCTTCGGCGGCACGCCAGGCGTGCTCGTTGGCCTTGGCCGCGATCATCGATCCTTCGGCCAGAAGGCCTTGGAGATGATGGTTATGGGTGGTGGCGAGGTCGTCCTTGCGCTGCGCCATGTACTGGCTGGCGGCGATGAACTCCTGGATGAGTTCGGCGGGGCCGGCCAATGCGATCATGGCAGCGGACTTGAGCTCCGGTCCTCCCTCGGTGGCCAGCCGAGCGGTGAGAATCCGTTCATCCTGAAGCTGCCCGCCGTACTACCCGACTTGCAGGAACGTGGCGAGTGCCTTGGGGGTTTCGTCTTTAGGGAGCGGCCGTTGCGGCCTCACTGACGTAGGTGTCGCCCACTGTGGCCAGGTGAGCGACCTCGACTCGAATTTCTATGTTGCCAGCTTCGTATTGGCCGGTAGTGAAGAAGGCTTCGATCCCTTCCGGGCTGCCGACGAGAACTTCGGTGGCCGCAGTACGGACGGATTCGAACGGGCTCTGGGTGCTGAGGCTGACGGCCAGCTGACGGATATCGCTCGGATTGGCCTCTTTCCAGCGGGTGCACGGGTAGTCCAGAACGTCTTGGTCAGTGCCGGACAATGCGCGGGCAGCAGCTTCCTGTTGCCAGGGGCCAGGCAGCTTCATAGCTTGCGTCGCAAGCTGTCGGCCCTTACGAGTTGGTGCAGCCACGCGACGGCCGGGGAGGCCGGTAGGGGGTCGAGGGCGTACAGCTCGGGGTGGGCGGCGGTGAAGGCGGTGGCGCGGCGTTGCAGGACCGGCAGCCGCGCGCCAATCTCGGTGGCGCCCGCCTCGTCGCCGGGGCGGGCGGCCAGGACGCCGGCGCCCAGGTGAAGGACGACGCCGGGCATCTCGCCGTCCGTGGGGCCTGGCTGACCGCGTACTCGAGCAGGCAGCCCAGCGCGCGTACTGCCGGGTGGGTGTCCGGCAGGTCAGCGGCCGACTCCTCCTTCCCGTCCACACCGTCGCCAGTGGGGCGCCAGTGGGGCTGGCGTCTGCACAGGCGGGGACGGGCGCGTACGGACTGTCCGCAGGCGGTGGCAGGCCGACGGGGCGGGTGAGGGGCTCGGCGAGGGTGCGCAGGTGGTCCAGGACGGCCCGGCGTGTCGCCGACCAGGTCGGCGCCGGTGCGCCACACGACCCTGAGCAGGTCGAACACCGCCCGGTCGGCGAACACCACCGCGGTGGAGGGCTGTTGGCCGGCCGCAGGGCGGGGCAGAGTGCGGCGCAGCGTGAGTGCGGCGAGGACGGCCGGGACCGGACCGGCGGGGAAGGCACCGCGGCACCGCGGCGAGATAGAACGCGCCGAGCGCCGGCCGGGCCAGGGCAGCGAGCACCCGGGGGCCTCGGCGGTCCAGGCTGCCGGGTCGGCCTCCACGAGGCGCTGCAGCACGAGGGCGTAACCTCGGCGCCCGCGTCCTCGGCGCGGGCCGGGTCCGCGCCGACGGCCGTGCAGGGTGCCCGAGGTCCTCCCGTACACCTCGTCCCACACGTCCAGGTCCCGCTCCTGAGCGCTTCCGAGCACCACACCCATCAGGCGCTCGGCGATCCCCGCCCCCGGGTCCGGTGCAAGCCGCCCGGGGCGGCGGATCTCAGCAGGAGAAGTCGACCGCATTCACCCTGCCGTCACCGACCGCGCTGCCGGCCAGGTCCGCGTCGTCCGCGCCATTGGCGTAACGGTTGACGCTCCCGGTGTAATCCGAGCCCGAGTACCGATCGGGTCATCGAATAGTCGGCGAGCGTCCGCAGTGACGCGGCCCTTTCGTGTGCTCGTAGCGGGACCATCCCCCTGGATATCTGTGATCTCGTCGTATACGTTGCGCCAGCAGGCCGACCTCAAATCGGCGGCGTCGTGACCGATGTCGAACCAGAGGTCGGTGCTCGGCATTGCTCCTTGGTTGCAGTTAACACGTTCGAAGAGGCAAAAGTTCGGCGCTGAGCAGACTCTCTTCTTCCTTCGGCCAGAAACCGAGCACTCCGCGCACCTGTGCAGAGTGTCACGCCATGCAGACCACCGACGGCCCCGCAGGGACGGCGACCGAGGTGCAGCAGTTCACCGATGCAGAACGCCCCGCGATGGGGCAAGCTGGAACAGTGGGCCGAATGACCGGGCCAACGCTTCCTCAGGGCACATACCCCGAAGGTGAGCACGGCACTCGAGTGATGCCGCTTGGCCGAAGCAATCCGCACACGGCACACGCGGCTCAGGGAGAGAGCTCGTGCCACCGGACTGGAATTTGCTTCGGAAGGACATCCACTGTAGCCAATATCTATCACGCCAGTGGTCTGTTATCGCGTGAGGAGCGTCAGGTGGAACTCAAGAAGATCGACACGGCGGTTGTGTTCATTGACCCGCAGAACGACGTGTTGAGCGAGGACGGAGCAAACTGGGATGCGGTAGGAGCGAGCGTCACAGAGAACAGGACCGTCGAGAATATGGAGAGAATCTTCGAGGTGGCGAAGGCGGACGGATACGAGGTCTTCATATCGCCCCACTATTTCTACCCGACCGACAACGGATGGCGAATGGATGGACCGCTCGAGACAAGCGAGCTAGAGACTCACACGTTCGCACGGGCAGGACAGCTCGATCTGACGGGTTTCCGAAACTCCGGGGCCGACCGGCTGGACCGCTTCAAGCCCTATATTGAAGACGGAAGAACGGTGGTCGCCAGCCCGCACAAGGTATTCGGGCCGGAAACCAACGACTTGGTACTGCAACTACGCAAGCGGGGAATGCAAAGAATTATTCTTGGCGGGATGCTGGCGAACATGTGTGTCGAGTCCCATATGCGTCACCTCATCGAGGAGGGATTCGAGGTCGCCGTGGTCATGCGACAGCTGGACCCCGACACTCGGTCTGGGGCGACGGCTATCAGGCAGCGATCATCAACTACCGCTTCTTCGCCCATGCCGTGCTCTCGACTGACGAAGTACTCGATGGAATGCACTAACTGATCGTTTCAGAATGCGATCTGACCTCTCGGCTGAGACGGCGCTCAGTGGTGCGGCGGAACTGGTAGCTCTGGTTGCGCGTTGGCTCGACAGGACTTTGGGGGAGAACCTTGTCGAACTTGAGTTTCCCGCCGACGCGGGCGGTCGGACGCGGGGCGGCCTGGTACCGCGGGGACTGCCATGTCCACTCGGTCCACTCGGACGGGGAACTCACTCCTGAAGAGTTGGCCGTTCGGGGGCGCGCTGCCGGGCTCGACTTCATGGCGACGACGGAGCACAACTCAGCTGCGGAATCCGGTGTGTGGGGGCATCTGGCCGCCGATGACTTCTTGATCATTCTCGGTGAGGAAGTGACCACGAAGACCGGGCACTGGCTCGCGCTCGGCATCAAACCCGGCGATGTCATCGACTGGAACCACCAGGTCAGGGACGGGTTGATCGATCAGTGCCTACACCAGGTCCATCAAGTCGGAGGGCTGTGCGTGGCCGCACACCCGCATGCGCCCTATCCGTCGGGCGACTTCATGTTCCCCTTCCGGGGCTTCGACGTGGTGGAGGTCTGGAACGGACTGTGGACTTCGGACCGACCTTGGAACGCCGACAACGAGGCCGCCTTGGCGGAGTGGGGGCGGAGCCTCGCAGCGGACATTCACACGGGATCGTGGCGGCCGGCGATGGGCAACAGCGACACCCACCTGGAAGGGCAGATCGGCATCCCTCACACCATGGTCTTCGCCCAGGACCTGAACACCGAGGCGATCCTCGCCGGAATCCGTGCCGGCCGCAGTTGGATCGCCGAGTCGACGGACGTGAAAGTGACGTTCACTGCCCATGCCGATGGTCACCTTGCCGGGGTGGGAGAAAAGCTCACAACTCATGGTAGGCAGGTCGAAGTGCAGGCAGCAGTGCGAGGCGTGCCGGTGGGCACTGTCAGCTTCCACACCGATCGAGGAAAGGTCCACCGGGCATCTCTCCCCGGCGACGGGGCAGGTGGGGTGCAGTGGGACACGACGGCGGAGGAGTCAATGTTCGTCCGCATCGAGGTCCGCCATCCCAACGGGGACGTCGCCGCACTCACCAATCCGATCACCCTCGTCTGACCACTCGTTCACCGTACGGTGCGCAGACGACGGAGGCAGATGAGGCTTCAGGCCAGTTCGAGCAGGCCCTGATGGAGGTCGGCGCGTCGTTCGTAGCGGATCCGGAGCCGTTTGAACTGGTGCAGCCAAGCAAAGGCTCGCTCTACCACCCAACGGACCTTGCCGAGCCCCGAACCGTGGGCCACGCCACGTCGGGCGATCATCGGTCTGATGCCGCGCTTCCACAGCAGGCGGCGGTACTTGTCGAAGTCGTAGCCCCGGTCGGCATACAAGTGCCGCGGCTTACGGCGAGGTCGCCCTCGCAGCCCCCGGATCGGCGGAACCGCATCGAGCAGCGGCAGGAGCTGGGTGACGTCGTGGCGGTTGCCGCCGGTGAGGGTGACGGCGAGCGGGGTTCCGTGCCGGTCAACTATCAGGTGGTGCTTGGAACCAGGACGGGCGCGGTCGACCGGCGAGGGGCCGACGTGATCCCCCCTTTGAGTGCCCGGACATGCGAGCCGTCAACAGCGCAGTGATCCACGTCCAGAAGGTCGGCGCGGCGCAGCTCGGCCAGCAAGGCCGCGTGCAGGCGCGGCCAGACGCCGGCCTCGGTCCGGTCCCGAAGCCGACGCCAGGCCGTCACCCCTGAGCAGCCCACCGTTTCGGCCGGGACATCACGCCATGCGACTCCGGTCCGCAGTACGTACATGATCCCGGCGAGTGCCGTCCGGTCGGGAACGCGCAGTCGCCCGGGGTAGCGGCGGCGCCGCGCAGGAGCAGGTGGCAGCAGCGGAGCTACGCGCTCCCACAGGTCATCTGGAACAAGATCAGCACGCACGCGGACACCCTGCCCACGAAGATCACCGGGCACAAGACTTACGACTCAACTCATTCTGAAACGATCAGTAAGGCCGTGTCCTATGTGGTGAGTTTGATGAGTCGTTTGTAGCAGCAGAGGGTGGCGGCGGGGCCGAGGAAGGCGGCTTGGGTTGTCCAAACCATGGGGGCTTCACCGTGGATCGTGTCGGATGACATGTGGGAGCGGATCGAGCCGCTGTTGCCGAAGAGGGAGCGACGGTTCAGGTACCCGGGCTGCAGGCCGATACCGGACCGGCAGGTGCTGCGCGGGATCCTCTTCGTGCTGCACACCGGCATCCAATGGGAACATTTGCCCCAGGAGCTCGGTTTCGGCTCGGGCATGACCTGCTGCAGACGGCTGCGGGACTGGAACGAGGCAGGTGTCCGGCACCGGCTGCACGAGGTGCTGCCGGCCGAGTGGCCCGCCACCGAGCCGGGGCCGGTCCAGTTCTGGCTCTCCAATCTGCCCGACGACACCCCGCTCACCACGCTCGTGCGGCCGGCCAAGCTCCGTCGGCGGATCGAGCACCACTACCGTGAGATGAAACAGGCCCTAGCCCACTTCGAGGGCCGCACTGGGAACGGCTGGCACCACCACGTCACCCTCGTCTCCGCAGCCCACGCCTTCTGCACAGTCCAGCGGCTGGTCCTGGCCCCCAAAGAAACGGCGCCAGCCCGACCCTCTACCAGGTCGTCCACGACATGCAGTTCCTCCTCGCCATCTGGACCGGCGCCTGCCCCACCTGTCACCGCGACATACCCACGGCGAGATCAACCTGACCAGCCCTACTAGGCTCCGGCCATGCTGCCCCAGTGTACCCGTCAGCGGAATCGACAACTGAGCAGTTGTCGATCATCGACACCTTGAGCGCGCTGCCCTTCCCTGGGGAAGAAGGAAGGCCGGGAACGGGCAGGAGCTGGAGCGGGCCTGGGTTCCACCTGGTCATACTCCGAGAGAGCCCGGACTTCTGGGAGGATCGAAGCACTGAGGCTGTCGAGGCTGCGGAACGAGAGCTGGAAGCCGGCGTCGCAGCTCTGACTGACATCCTCGCGGGACGCTGGGGTGCTCCGGAGGCGGTTGATCTGGGACCGTATCTCGGGTTCGACGACCTCGGCCCAGAGGTCGGGGCTCGCGAGCCGCTCGACTTCCTGTGTGGTGTTGCCAGCAGCGTGCAGGTGTGGCGCTTGCCGAACTCGGAGCGATGGATCGGCTTGGCCATTGGCCAGGCGGATCCGGAATGGCCGCTGCAAGTGCTGGCGGCCGTTGGTGAAGCGTCCTCGATCGTTCGGCGAACGACTGGTTGAACATCTTGAGGCCAGGGGAAGCGCGGCAGGTCGGCTCCGACTAGGCTCCCGCTTCGTGCCTGAGCCAGCCCGTGATCCTCGCCTGAAGTCCTTGATCAACCAGCTCCAGCCGGGCCCCGTGAGAAAAGTGAAGGTCATCGGGTTCGACGGGGTGGATGTCCTGGTGCAGCTCATGGACGCCGAAGGGGAGGAAGCTGAGATCGGTCGGATTCCTCTGTACGAGGCGTCGATGCGTCGGATGGATAATCCGTCCGAGCTGTTCGAGCTCGGGCAGGAGATCAGCGCCGAAGAGATCGGGCGCTGGCGTGAAGGTCAGCTTCACCTCTCCGCCAGGGCTTGTGAGATTCCGGCCTTGCGGTCATTTCTCCTCTCGATTGAACGAAGGCAGATCGTCACTGGGACGGTCTCGGAGGTTCATAACTTCGGGGTCTTTGTTCATCTCGACGGCGAACCGGACGGTCTGTGCACCGGCTTCATCCGAGTGCCGGACCTGACGTGGACTCGGATGAACCACCCCTCCGAAGTCGTCGCACCAGGACATCGGATCACCGCTGAGGTGATCATTGCCGAGACGCGCTCCGGGCAGGTCACGCTCTCGTTGAAGGCTCTGCGGGAAGATCCGCTCATTCGGTTTGCGGATCAGATCGGCCGGGTTCTCACCGGGCCGATCACCAAGATCATTCCCTTCGGTGTGTTCGTGCAACTCGCCCCAGGGGTTGAGGGGTTCCTTCACCTCTCGGAGTTGACCGACGAGCCAGGTGAGACCTCCGATCGACTTGTTGACGAAGGCGAGCTGATCACAGTGAGGGTCGCCGAGGTCGATCTTCAGCGTCACCGAGTGCGGCTGTGCGCTGCTGACGGAGAGGGCGGTTTCTAGTCGGAGGACCGGCTGGTACTGGAATCGATTTTCTTGATGAGGGTGTCGCCGTGCTGGAGTAGGAGTCCGCGTAGTGCTGTGAAGTGGTGGATCCGGCCTGGTCGGGCAAGTTTGGCCCAGGTGCTGCTGCGCTGGTCGAGCCACGTTCTGCGCAGTGTTTCGTGCTGTTCTTCCTCGATCGTGCGCGGCTCGAAGAGGGGCTCGCCGTGTGTGACCTGCGTCCAGATGAATGCGGATGCCTCTTGGCGCTTTCGGTCGTCCACGTTGGGCTGGATGTGGCCGGGGACGTGTGGTAGGCGGTCGGTGATCTCTTGCCAGGTGTCGGGGGTCAGAGCCCAGCGGTGGAGTGCCTCTCGGCGCCTGCGGTAGTTGATCGGGGCGGCGGCAGTGTCCAGGTCGCGGGCCAGGTTGCGCAGGGCCCTGGTGAAAGTCCGTCGACCCGTGGTCGTGGAGCCACCGGTGGAGCCCGGTTGTCGTGCTGTATTGGCCGCCTTTGGGGTCGATGCCGAGGAAGTCGGCCGCGTCACCCATGGTTCCGCCACCTCCCCACTGGACGAGGAGGACGGCCCCGAGCGGCACATGGGCTTGACGTAGAGGCCGAGCCCAAGCGGTGCCAAGTGCTTCTCGAACCAGTCCTGTTCCAGGAATGCGACAACGTGCTCAGGGCGGTAGCCGTCAATGCGGTCGGAGATTCTGAGCCCACGGGGGCTGACGCGTCGGTAGGAGCGGGTGCTCGGCGCGGCCGGCTCTCTCATCCTCTCCGAGCACGAGGACCTGTGCCGGTCGAGGACCTGGGTCCAGGGGGTTCTGCTGGGGCTTCCGTTCCCGGATCTCTCGCGTGCAAGGCCAGTTCTTCTTCGAGGTCGGGGGCGTCGAGCAGGGCGGAGGCGGCGGTCAGCAGCCAGGCCGCCGCAATCGGGGCCCTCGATGACCTGTCGCGTGTCGAGTGCCTCTTCCTCGTCGAGGTCCAGGACGTGTTCGGCGACTGCATCGTGGACGCTGGGGGCGATCATGTCCCTGCTGGCCGACCAGGTGGTACTCAGGAAGGAGGTGAGCACGCGCAGGTCGGTGAAGCGGGAGGAGGATTCCTCGGCGGACCGGTCGGGGCTGATGAGGTCGAGTAGTTGTCGCTGGGCTTTGAGCATGCTGGCGATGGGGTGAGGTTGTCCGGCGTGGTCGGACTGGTCCAGGCGGGCTCCGCAGGGGCGGGCTCTGCGGCTTTTGCGCAAGGCTGTGTTCGAGCTCTCGGCAGGGACCGGGAATCGGCACTGGGCTGGGTGAAGGGTGCTGTCCGCTGCTTGGGCGATCAAGTGGGGAAGCGTTCGTCGGAGGTTGTGCGGCTGCGGGCAGTCATGCTGGGGGAAGACCTGGTGGGTGGGCCGGCCGCAGCAGATAGCCGCCGAGGGACTCCTCAGGCAGGGGATCCAGGCTCCGCCCCAGAGGCCGGGCGAGCTAGGGATGCTCAGCCATCGGCGGCCTGCTGTTTGCCGTGGTCGTCGAAGACCGTGTTGCGTCGCCGCCTGAGCTTCTTCGGCGGCTGAACGTTCTGGGGGATCTCGGGAACCTCGCCAGCCTCGGGGTCGAGGTCGGCAAGGTTGCCCAGGCGGATGGAGGTCCGGGCCAGCAGTTCCGAAGTCAGCCTCTCCTTACGGCTGGTGATTGCCTCGGCGCAGCCGTCCTCGATCAGCCGCCGCAGCAGGCCCACGATGCCGTGTGTGCGCCGGAACAGGTACCCGGGCATCTCGCCCGTGGCGAGCATCCCGTCGAAGGAGCGGAATAGCCGCAGTTGGTCCTCAATCCCGGCAAGGTGGTCCAGGAAGTCGGCGATCCCCATCGGGGTGGTGTAGTCGAACGGGTCGAAGCGCCGCTCGGTCTAGGTGGAGGCCGCCTCGTTGTGGCTCTTGCCGCGTTTGACGTCGGGGAAAATCCACTGCTTGGTGCGCGAGTCGATGTAAGCGCCGCGCAGGAGTCCCGAATGCGTGAAGTCGACGCCGATCAGCACCAGCGTCATGTTCTGGCCCATCAGCTCGCGGATCAGGTCCAGAGTGTCCTCGTCGTCGCCGCAGTGGAGCCGGAGCCTGTTCACATCCTCGATGAGCAAGGCGGTGGTGTTGTGGTCCCTGACGGCGTCTCGGACCGAGTGGATGAGGTCGTCCAGGTTCTTGGGGTGGGGGTCGCCGTAGATGTCCAGGATGGTTTTGCACAATGCCTTCGAGGTCGCTCGCACCGGTAGTCGGCAGTAGGCGACCGGGACGAAAACATCACGAGTTCCATGGAGTTGGAGCTGGTCCGGGAGGACCTGCCGGTGGACAATGCGCCGCAGGTCCTCGAAGATCGCCGCGGCAGAGCACGCGGTCTCGGTCTTGCCCTGGAAGCCGCCACCGTTGACCATCAGGCCGTCGCGGGTGCCGGGCATGAACTTCACCCCGGTGTTCTCCAGACGCCCGCGCGGTGATCCGCACATGGGGCTCCGAAGATCCTGGCACCAGTACACGGGCCGCGGTGCTCGTCGAGTTACGTCTCCACCACAGCGATAACGCAGAAGCCCGCGACTTCATGGTCACCCGCCTGTCCCGTGACCCCAGTACGACTCTGCGTCGCGTGCTGCTGCTGCTGCAAAGGCTTGTCCACATCGGCCAGAACGACACAGCCCTGCTGCGCGTTCTTCAGCGCAGCGCCATCGGAGACCGGGATGAACAGTGCCGCGCGGCGGCTCTTGAGAGCTTGAGCCGGCAGTGGAAGCACAACGGGGACGTGCGCTCGTTCGTCGAAACACGGCCCGTCACCGGCCCCAACAACAATTCCCGTGCAGCCGCCCGTAACTGCCTCGCTCATTACTGGCCGACACAGCCCACACCCCACACGCGCGCAGCGGCCCTTCGCCGCCGCGTCCTGGAAGACGCGTCGCACGCCTGCTTCGACCATGCCTTGAACAGCTACAGCACTCACCCCACCGTGTCGTCCGGCTGACAGCCACCCACTTGCTGAGCACCTGCTGGGCCAACGATCCCCGCACCGTACCCGCCCTCACCGCGCAAGCCAGCAAAGAAGAAGACGCGGACGGCCGTGCCTACATCGAAAACGCCATCACCACGGCCGTTGCCTACGTACCCGTCTCCGAGCACTTGTTCTGAGCCGCGGACAGTCGAACTTCCCCTGCTCTTGCTCTTGCTGACAGCAGTTTCCCAGCCGCGACGGTCGCAGAGAACTGCCTGACTGTGGATGAACCCCCAAAGGAAGTGTCACGAGGCTTTCCTGTTGGGATGCCATTACATGCCAGTGCCCAGTCTCGCTAGACGCCAGTAGACCCAAGGCTGTTTGACCAAGGTCAGAGGCCTGTTAGGCAAGACCTGCCGATGGCATGGAAATGACATGTAGTCACTGGGACTCAAACGGCACTTCACACGGCGATGACGAGGCGCGTCGCACCCGCCCGGGCCGCACTCGGGCTCGGGCGTTGCCGGTGATCGCCCGCCTGCGATCACTCGCGAAACCGAGAACGGTACTCGCCCGGGGACATGCCCCGGGCACGTCGGAAGGCACGGCTGAAGGCGTGTGGAGAGCCGTATCCGACCGCACCGGATATCGACTCGACCGGCTCATCGGTATCACGGAGCCGGACTGACGCCAGGTCCATGCGCCACTGCTCCACGTACGCGCCCGGCGTCTGTCCGAGGGCGGACCGGAAATGCCTGGACAGCGTCGCCCGGGAGACACGCGTCGCGGCGGCCAGGGTCTCCGTGGTCCAGGGGTGTTCCGGCCGGGCGTGGACACACGCCAGGGCATCCCGCACGACCGGGTCACGCATCGCGCCCAGCCATGAGCCGGACCGCTCCTGCGGGTGGCGGGCCAGCCAGGCGCGTACGAACTGGACAAGCAGAAGGTCGACGATGCTGTTGACGGCGGCGGTAGCGCCGATCTGCGGCTGTGCGAGCTCCGCCGTGAGAAGTTCGACGGTCCTTCTGACCTGTGCGTTCTCCCAGGCTGCAACGTGCATCGGCCGGGCGAGGGAGGTGAGCACCGGTGTGCTCACCTCCGGGTCCAGCTCATAGTGCAGAGTGATCACTTCCGTCTGCGCCGGTGCCGAACCCAGTCGGAGGGCGCTTCCATCGGCAATTGCCTGAACCGCCGCCTTCTGGTCGCAGGTACCCATCGTCACGCCGGAGCCGCCGGCTATCCCGTGTGCGGTGCCCGGCGACAACAGGACGGCGTCTCCGGCCTGGACCTCCAGGGGTTTCCCGCCCGTGACATGGAGCCACATCGTGCCACGGGACACCACGTGCAGTGCCGCTCCTGGATACGAGTCCAGCCACTGGCCCCAGGTTCCTCCGGCCTTCAGCACGACCCCGACCGCCCCACGCGCACCCGAAACACGCAAGACCTCCGCCAGCACGTCCATGGGTCCATTCCCGTCCGCCGCCGCGAACCGCGCCCACCGGCGGGCGACGGCGCGTGTGTCCTCGTCCAGGGCCTCAGGCAACGTCAAGAACGATCTTTCCGTGCACCGTCCGGGCGAACAACGCCCGGACCGCGTCGTCCACATCTATCCAGTCGCCTCGCAGTCCCACCGGTACCGCAAGTCTCCCGGCGGCCACGAGGCCCAGCAGATCCGTCAGCTCCTCGCTGGGCGGCGTCATGTCACCGTAGGTCGCAATGGTGCGGGGTTCACCGAAGCCGAACAAGGCCCCCGAGGGGAACGTGATGTCCTGGCCCGAGGTGAAACCCACCAGGTGAACCGTGCCTCCCTCGGCGAGGGAACTCCACGCCCGGACTGACAACGGCCCGCCGACCGTGTCCAGGACGAGGTCGAACCGGTCCTCGGTCTCCGCCAGATCGGTCAGGACCTCGTCGGCCCCGAGTTCACGAAGCCCGGCAGCCCGGCCCGGCGAACCGACGAGTGCCGTCACCCGCGCGCCCGCCAGCGCCGCCAGTTGGACGGCGAAGCGCCCCACACCCCCACCGGCCCCCGTGACCAGGACATTGCGCGCCAGCAGGGAACGCTTGCGCAGCACCCGCAGTGCGGTGACCCCGGCAACCCCCAGCCCGGCGGCGTCGGCCAGATCCACGCCCTCGGGGACGGTGCCGAGCCAGGCAGGGCCGACCGCCACCCGCTCCGCCCACGCATAGGGAGCCATGCCCAGTGCGACACGCGCACCTTCCGGCGGCCCCGAGCCGTCGGACGCGGCGCGCACCACGACGCCGGCCGCGTCGTGACCGTGCACAGCGCCTGCCGCCCACTCGTGCACGTACCTCAGCTCACCGAAATTCAGACCGATATGCCGTATCTCCACCAACGCCTCGCCGGCGGACGGCACGGGCTCGCCGACATCGGCGAACCGGACGGGTCCCGCCTCGCCGTGATCGACCACAAGGGCGCGCATAAGGTGTGCTTCCTTCTCTCGCGGATGCGCCTGAACATCCGGCGCGGCAACGGATCGAGTGCGCGAATCCCGCACTCCCGCCTCCTTGAAACCCTACGCACCGCCAGGACAGCGACCAGTCCCATGAGAATCAATCAGTTGACGATCTGTGTCAGCCCGCCGTGTCCACGGATCGCACACCGTGCCCGGCCGGACACCAGGATCCCGGAGACGGCTCCGAACGGCAGCAGGCCTGGCTCGCGGGCGCCGACGACGCCCCCAAGCGTGGCAACGGCGTCACCGGGCACCGTGCACGGTCTGCGTGACCACGGCGTCGAGCCCACCCTGGACAGCCCCGTTCACCGGGATGAACCGACGGCAGTACGGGAAGCTGATCACCGGCGGATCGTAGACGGGCGCACGCCCGCTGGCCACGATGCGGCCATGATCCGCGCGGTGGTCCTCTACTACATCGGTGAAACCCTCGTACGCGACGACCGCTACTGGGCCTCCTCGGCCGACGAGCTCGGCATGCCACCGAGCCACCGGTATACGGTCTTGGCTCTCGTCGGCGCGGTCGTCGCGCAAAGCAGGGACAACGGCGATGCCTTGTGAGGCGCCGGCTGCCATAGGGTCCAGCAGCATGAGCAGACAATGGGTGGGGCCCCTGCTGACCGGCCTGGTCGTGGTGCCGGTGGTGATGCTGGTCGCGGTACCGGTCGGGTATTTCGTGTTCATGTACGGGTGCGGGGAGGCGGAGGACCGGCTCACGGAGGCGATCGCGGGCGATCCGGTGCTGGACGCGCGACCGGCGGGAGCCGGGAAGGTGCAGCCTTACGACGGATGCGACGACGACGATCTGTTCGTCTACGCCGGTACGGACTACTCGTACCGCGCTCCCCGGCAGAGCGTCCTCGGCCACTACGAGGAGACAGCGCGGGCGAACGGCTGGCGGCCACGCGCCACGACCGAGGACGACACGGCGGCGGACTGCTTCATCAAACGGATCGACGGCACGACCGCCTACCTCACCGTGGACGGCCCGGACAACGGAAAAGTGCAGGTGTCGATCACCGCGGATCGCACCGGTTCGGAATGGTGCTGACGCGCCTACGGACCCGGCCTCCCGCTACTCCCGGCCTCCCAGGCCAGAGTGCGGCCTGTGCCGTTCGGCACGGAGGGCGCACACAGGCGACGGTCCCCGTGGCCGCGCGGTCGGCGCGAGAAGGAGAGTCTCCTGTCTACTGGCGCCCGCCAGTGGACAGCTACGTCGGTGGACAGGCCGAGCTTTCGGGAGAGGATCGCCGTCGGCACGTTCGTAGCCAACGCGAACAGCGCGGCGTCGCGGCCGTCTCCGAGCGGGACACCGATCTTGGCCAGGCGCTTGCGCATCCCGGACTCGCTCATGTACGGGCCTGGGTGGGGCGCTCGAAGAGGACCTCTCCCTCTTCGTCCGCGCCGGGGCCGGCACGGGGAGGGCTCCGTGAACGCGCGGTACGGGGTGGCAACGCCGCCCCGTACCAGCGGGCGGCGACAGTACCGCCCGATCAGTCGAGGGTGATCCGGATACCGACCGTCCCGTCCAGGCCCCGCCGCAAGCGGCTGCCCAGAAGCGTGAGTCTCCCGGGCACCCCGTACTTGCGGCCCAGGAGACCGCGGTAATACCGCGTCCGCTCCCCGTCAAGGATCTCCGCGTGTGCCGGGACCGACGCGCCCGAGGGATTGCCCCGAATGTCGCAGGCGGACACCAGGACGTCGCCGCGGTTGCAGATCCGCTTGACCTTGCCGGAGCCAGCGACCGTCCAGATACCGAGGGCATCACCGTCACGAATCACCCATACCGGCGTCGGGACCTCACTACCGTCCCGACGGAACGTGGTGACCAGGACATAAGTCCCCGACGCGAGACGTTCGAGATCCGCTTGACCATCCGTCATACCAGAAGGCTATGCCACGGACCGGCCGCCCGACCCATGAGTCCTCCCGCCCCGGGCCCGGCGAAGAACAGCGGTCCCGGTCGCCGCGGGGCCCGGCAGCAGCGCTGCCTACGGACCATGTCGAGCGGGACCAGCCCGTCGTCCGACGCGGTCACCTCAGCTCGCGCATCGCGGAACTCCGCCGCTCCACGGCCTCCGCGATATCCGGGTCAACCGGGACAGGGCACGGCCTGGCGGTGCGCTTCGAGGACGCGGCGGTAGCCATCCGGCGGGGTCCGGCGCGCACGGGCGCGGCCGGTACCGGGCGCCGACAGCTTGTTCGGGTACGGGTACGGCGCCGGGCCGGAGAGTCCGCAGGACGCACGACCGTTCGGCCCGCCGCAGTGTTGGCGGCCTCGATGACACGGGTCTGCTCCAGGCGCGCTTTCGTCGCCCAGACCGACGACTCCGGGCACGGGCACACGGTGAGTCAGCCGGAGTCCGGGTCGAAGCCGACGATGACAACGTGCCCAGCCAGCTCAGGGGCGATGGCCTCCCACTGCTCCCGCAGCGTGGCGCCGGCGGTAGGGAGCTCCACAGCGGCGTTCGCCGACGGGCCCGTACGAAAACGGGTCGGCAAGTCCGTCCGGATGGCGTGAACGGTTCTGGTTCAGATACGCCACGTGCGGATGCGGTCGGCCGCGTCGTAGGCATCGGTGTGTCCGGTGTCGATATCGCGAGCGAGGTCGACCAGCGCGCCGTACGGGGCGTCGATGCCTTCGCCCGCGGCGTTCATGTACGCCACGGCGATGCCGGCGCCGAACAGCGCGTTGCGGGCCGGGAGCGGGCGCAGCCGGATGATGGCGTGCATGAGGGCGGCGGCACGCCAGGCGTTGTCGACGGTGGCGCCGATCCTGGGGGTGTTGACGCGGTGCCGGCCCACGGCGGCCACGAGGTTGGAGAAATCGTGGACCGTGGGGTGTTTGGGCAGGACCTCCGCCTGGCGCTCGAGAAGCCAGCGGATGTCGATGTAGAGCTCCACGGTCAGGCGGCCCGTCCCGGCGCGTCGAGACGGGCTGGTGTGTCCTCGGGGAAGGCCGCGTCGAACGCGGCCGCGTGGTCGTTGACGAAGGCACGGAAGACCTCCGCGGCGCCTTCGAGACGGGGGTCGCGGACGGCGTCGTGCGCGGCCTGCGTGATCAGCGCGGTCACCGTCGTGCCCTCGGCCTCGGCACGCTCCTTCAGCAGCGCGTGCAGCTCGTCATCAACCCGGATCGTCACTGGCTTCGACATACCCACGACTGTACAGCAAGGCGTACAGCACAAGGGGAGTGAATCCCGCCGGAACGCAGCGGGGCGCCGACGAAGGACCGCGGCGAGGCGCTCGTCATCTTCCGGGCACTCGTGGAGAACGTCGCCGGGTCCGGTCGCCCCCGGCTGCTCGCCTACCTGGAACTGCAGGCCGAGGCGGCTCGCAAGCCCTGGCCGGCAGCCATCCTCGACCCCATCGCGGCCTCCGACTTCGCGGGATTCGAGCTGACCCAGCGGGCGGCCGGACTGCTTGTCACTCCACAGCGGGCAGCCGTCGTCACCCTCGCCATGCTCGCCGCCATCCCACACCTCCTGGCCGGCGGCTCCGACACCCTGGCCGCCGCGGGCTTGGACGACCCTGATCAGTATGTTCGGGCCTTGCTGCACGCGGTGTACCCGGACGAACCGAAAGCGGCATCGGCCGGAACTCGTGGCGCGACCGCTCTGACTCGCGATGAGGGGTGAGGGATGACGGGTGAGGGATGAGTCTTCCCGCATGGCACCGGGAACACCGGATCCTCCGGATGCGCCTCGGCCAGGGGATGCCCCTGTCCGAGGCCAGCCGTATCGACACGAACGATCGGAAGATCTACGTGGACCGCACGAGGGAGCAGATCAAGGACGCTCCCGAGTTCGGCAGGGACAAGCACCTCGGCAACGCGGACTACGACGGGGAGCCGAGGCACGTACGAGGTCCTGTCCGGTGGATCTTCGTGGAGTGGATCTTCGTGGATCAGCCGTCCACGCCGATCACTCCGCGAAGAGGCGGGCCCGGTACCGCAGGGGCAGCGCCTGTGCGATGTCACGCAGCCGGATGTCGGTGGTAGCGGCTTCCGCCTGACGCACCAGCTCGCAGTTCATCGGGCCAGGCCGCCGTGCAAGCCGGTGGTTCTGCGGGGACCGACCGAGGCCGCGATCTTGTCGATATCGCGGGCGGCCCGTACCGAGATCACTGTGCTGCGAAGGAGGCGAACATGTCGATGAGCGGCTGGGGGGCCTGATCGTTGAAGAGCAGTTCCAGAGAGTCCGCCGAGTCGCGGGCGGTCTTCTCGCTCCGGGGGAAGAGGACGGCTTCGTAGGCGGCCAGGGCCGCCTCGACGTCGCCGGGGTGTGCGGCGATTGCGCGGCCCAGGTCCGCGCCGTCGATCATGGCGAGGTTGGCGCCTTCCCCGGCGAAGGGGGACATGAGGTGCGCGGCGTCGCCGAGCAGGGTGACGCCCGGGGTGCGCATCCAGTGGTGGCCGACGGGCAGTGCGTGGATCAGGCGGGGTACCAAGGCGCCGTCGGCGTCAGCGATCAGTCGCCGCAGGCTGGGCGCCCAGTCCGCGAAATGGGCGAGCACGGCGGCCTTGGACCCGTCCGTGTCGGTGAAGTCGATCGTCGACAGCCAGTCCTCGTCGGCGCGGAGCGCGGTGTAGATGTGGAGGCTGCCATCCGTTTCACGGTGGCCGAGCAGCCCCCGGTTCTCACCGAGTGCGAAGAACATGCCACCGCCCATGAGCTGGGCGCTCTCGGGGTGGCGGGTGTCGGCCGCGAAGAGGTCCATCTCGACGAAGGAGATGCCGGTGTAGGCGGGGCGTGTGTCGGAGAGCAGCGTACGAACGCGGGACCAGGCGCCGTCGGCACCGATCAGGAGGCCGGTGGTGAAGGTGGAGCCGTCGGCGAGTGTGACCTCGTGCCGTCCCGAGCCGAGCGGCCGGGCCCCGGTGGTCTTGGCACCCCAGCGGACGGTGCCGTCGGGCAGGGAGTCGAGCAGCAGGTCGCGCAGGTCGCTGCGGTCGATCTCGGGACGCGCGCCGTTGCCGTCGTCCGATATGTTCATCAGGACCTGGGCGTGCCGGTCGACGACGCGCAGGGCTTCGCCGCCGGTGTGAACCCTCCTGAGGAACTGTTCGTGCAGCCGGGCGGCGCGCAGGGCGTCCTGGCCGGTGTCCTCGTGGATGTCGAGCATGCCGCCCTGGACTCGGGCGTTACGGCCGGCCTCCAGCTCGAACACGGCCGCCTCGATGCCGTTCACGTGCAGGACGCGAGCGAGGGTGAGACCGCCGAGGCCGCCGCCGATGATCGCGATGGGGTGATGCGTGGTGCTCATGAAGGTTCCTCTGTTCTCATGCTCGGGAGTGCGGCCGGTCCGGGGTCGGCCGGGCCATCGGTGCTCACTCCACGATCGGTGTGGTCTTGACGCCGTTGACCACGGTGCGGAAGATCCAGGCCAGGCGCTGTGAGGGCGTGCCGGAGACCAGGTCGGCGCTGAGCGCGGAAATCCGCGGGTGGGTCGCGGGATTGACATCGCGCAGCGCGGCTACGAGGGCGTTGTGCTCGTCGGCGGCGTCGATGGCCTGGTCGCGGGTGGACTGTTCGGCGGCGGTGGCGGTTGCCACCTGGAGCAGCACGTCCACTCCCCAGGCCGCCTGTGCGTCGGGCACCTTGCCCTCGCGCAGCAGGGTGAGGATCGCCTCGACCAGAGCCAGGTAGTTCGGCCCCGAGGGGCGGGCCACCAGGGCGGAGTGAGCGAGGCTCGGGTGCTCGAACAGGATGAATGTGTAGGCGCCGAGCACCGTGACCAGGCGCTCGCACCAGTCGCCCCGGGCTGTGGCCGGCTTCAGGTCGACCGCGCCCAGCAGTTCCTCCAGGATCGCCGCGTGCAGTTCGGCGGTGTTCGCGACGTAGACGTACAGCGAGGCCGGACCGGTGTCGAGCTCCTGGGCAAGGCGTCGCATGGTGACGCGCTGCAGACCGTCGGCCCGCATCACCGCCACGGCGGTGTCGACGATGCCCTGGTAGGTGAGTGCGGGCTTGGCGGGCCGTTCACGGCGGCTGCGGGGTGCGGGGGTGCGGGAGGCCATATCGAGAGCTTAGCGAACATGTTCGCTACGAACAAGTTCGTCGCCAGAACCCCAAACAACCCCAGGCCCCAGACACCCGGTCAACATCGCCTCCACCTGGTGCTGTAACCGTGAGCGTTCGCCGGAGTGGGGCGGAGGTTCGGCCTGGCTATGCTGCGCCTCGGAAGTAGCGCTCGGCTGTGAGGGGTTTGCGGAATGCTGGTCGAGGTTGCGGGGGTGCGCGTACCCGTAGGACGGGCGGCGGAGGCGGCGCGAACGGTCTGTGCGGAATACGCTGATGACGCGCTGTACCACCACTCCGTGCGGTCCTACTTCTTCGGCGCGGCCTGGGCGGAGGCTCGTGGCCTCGACTTCGACCGCGAACTGTTCTTCGTCGCGGCAATGCTGCACGACTTGGCTCTCACCCCGCCCTTCGACAGTCACACGCTCGCTTTTGAAGAAGCCGGCGGACACCTGGCCCGCGTCTTCACAGCCGGTCTCGGCTGGCCGGCTGAGCGACGCGACAGGGCGGCTGAGCTGATCGTGCTCCACATGCGGGACGACATTGCGCCGGAAAGAGATTTGGAGAGCCGGCTGTTGCAGGTCGGGACCAGCGCGGATGTGTCCGGGACGGGCCTGGAGGCGTTCGACTCCTCCTTCACGGACACGCTTGTCGGGGCGTACCCCCGGCTGGGCTTCGCCCGCTCCTTTGTGCGCCTGTTCCAGGACGAGGCGGAACGTAAACCGGGCTGCGCGGCCTCGGAACTGGCAGCGGGAGGGTGGGCGGAACGGACCCTTTCCCATCCGCTCGATCAGGGCTGAAGCCGGACAACCGTGTTGCGAACGCGACACGCACGCTCTCCCACTGCGTGGGGTACTTCATCGACCGAATCTCGTTCGACGCCTTCGCGCGGGACCACTCCCTTGAGATCACACTTCACGAGGGAACCGCGAAGCCCGATGTCGTCATCTCACTCTCCGGCCTCCGCCACACCTCGGTCGCGAAGGGACCAGAGCTCTCCGGCTCCTTCGTCGACGGGATCTCCCTGAACCATCTGCTGACGAAGCCCCATCCCTGGCCTGCCGACGCCATCGGTCGCCTGCCTCGGTTCGGTGGGCTGTCTGAGCTCGCATGGCTGAGGAAGTCACCCTCGACCACACCCCGACGACCCCGAGACATTCACCCTGGACGTCACCGCCACCCGGCACTCCCACGCCCGGGACATCGCCTTCGTCGCCGCGCGCCTGCTGCTCGGCGCCGCCGCGACCGGGACCGGCGCGATCCTGCTCCGAGACCGGTCCACCGGGGCGCGGGCGGCGGGCTTGGGGTGGTCCCGGCCACCTGCCTGCTGGTCGCGTACGGGAGGTGAGTGGCGGGGGTGGTCGCTCGTCCCGGCGACCGCCCCCTGGGCCCGGCCACCGTCGACCGCGAGCGACCGCGCGTTCTCCCGCCGGGGCGGATCACGGCTGACGCCGCCCCGGCGGACGTTGCCGGATCCCGGCGGGGGACGAAAACGCACCGTCGGCCGTGCGCGGGCTGTCCGCTGGCGTTTCTGCCTCCCCCGCTCCGCTTCTCAGCAACTTCGCGTACAAAACGGGGCGTTGCTGACTACTCTCTTGCCATGACGCGTCACGAAGAGCAGTGGCTGGAGTTGTCCGAGGTCGTGCGGCAGGTGAGAGGTCAGCTGAATCAGGCCATGGCCGACGGCAAGGACGACGACATAAAGTTCGAACTCGGACCGGTCGAGCTGGAGTTCGAGGTCGCCGTCAGCAAGGAGCGCGGTGCCGACGGCGGGATCAAAGTAGGGGTGTTGTCGCTCGGCGCGAAGGGATCTCGTTCCACCGGGACGATGAACCGGATGAAGCTGACTCTCACACCGCAGGACCGGCGGGGTGGTCCGGCCCGGATCTCCGGGACGGAACGAACGCTGCCGCAGGGCTGATCCGGCCTCCGCTCACCGGACGCCGGATATGGCATGAAGACGGACAGAGTCGTCGAGGTCTGGGCAGGTCTCGGCAACGGGGACTGGATGTGCGGCTCCGGATATCTGGTGACCGCGCGGCTGGTACTCACCGCCGCCCATGTGATCGTCGCGGACTCCGACGGGCACAGGTCGTACCACACGCTCGCCACCAACCAGGTCATCCGCCTGCGTGCCGAGCACGCCGACACTCTGTACACCGGCCGAGTCGTCTGGCGCGGCCAGGGTGAGGACCTGGACGTCGCGCTGGTGGAGATCACCGATGAGGACTGGCCCAAGAAGGTGATGACACCGGTGCGTTGGGGGCGCACGACGTGTCAGACGACGCGTGTGGACTGCGCCGCCGCCGGTTTCCCGCAGGTGCTGCGGCTCCCGGACCGCCGGCGTGACCGGGAGCATCTGAGCGGCCGTATCAACCCGGCCGCAGGGGACAAGGCCGGGCAGTATCACATCCAGGTCGACAACGCCCCGAGCCGGCACATGGACGGTGAGTCGCCCTGGGCCGGAATGTCAGGTGCCGCGCTCTTCAGCAACGGTCTGCTGATCGGCGTCGTGATCATCGACCTCGACGGCTTCGACGGCCGCCGGCTGACCGCCGTCCGGATGACCGAGGTGTTCGCCGACACGGACTTCTTCAACCTGGTCATGGCCCATTGCGACACCCCGGACCGGCCGGGCCCGCCTTACCTGCCGGTGCTGGAGTCCGCTGAACTGGCCGCGCTCTTCAGCGGCCGGCGTACCCTCCAGCGCCCGCACTCGCCCGCCACTCTGCTGACGGCCCAGGTCGCCGCCGTGCGGTGGTTCCACGGCCGGGAGGGAAAGGTCGCCGACCTCCAGAACTGGCTGGCGTCCGACGAGCAGCCGCTGGAAGCCCGGCTCATCGTCGGCCCCGGCGGCTACGGCAAGACCCGTCTCGCACGAGAACTCGAACACCGGGCGCGCGAAGGAGGATGGGTCACCGGTATGGTCCAGGCCGAGCGGGCCGACAAGTTGCCCGCCGATCCGCTGGAGCGGCTGGACTCCTGCCGACTGCCGCTGCTGCTCATCGTCGACTACGCCGAGACCCGGCCCGATGTGGTGCGGCGCCTGCTCGAAGCCGTCGATCCCTACGAGGGTCCGAAGGTCAGACTGCTCATGCTCGCCCGGTCGCCCGGCAAGTGGTGGGAGAGTCTGTGGGGTTCGACCTGGCAGCTCCAGGAAGCCGTGGCCCTCGACGAGGTGGATGTGCTGGGACCCCTGCCGCAGGACGGTGAGCACCGGCTCGAAGCCTTTCACGAGGCCGCGGCGGATCTTTCCGTAGCGCTGCCGAAGGTGCGCGGCCTGCGCGAGGTGGACTGGGCCGGCCTGACCGGGCGGCTCCCGGTCCCCGATCTGAGCCGCCACCGTTACACCTCGATCATGCAGATCCATCTGGCCGCACTGGTCGCCCTGCTCCAGCAGGGGCCCACCCGGGTGTCCGCGCTCGGCGAAGGCGCCATGCCCGAGGACCTGCTGATCACCCATGAGATGCCGTACTGGCGCGCGAGTGCGAAGACCCACAAGGTGGAGCTGGGCGACGACAGCCTGGCCAACGCGGTCACCGTGGCCACCCTGATGGGCGCGGCCGACCGGAACCAGGCACTCGCGGCGCTCGCCCGCGTACGCGGACTCGACGGGCAGAGCGAAGGGCAACTGATGGACGTGGACCAGTGGCTGACCACGCTCTACCCGGCCCCCGGCACCGGACGCTGGGGCGCGCTGGAGCCGGACCGGCTGGGCGAGCACCTTGTCGCCACCCAGTTACGCGACTGGCCCGACCTGCTGACCGAGCCGCTGGCCGCCGCCACCCCCGCCCAGCTCCACCGGGCCTTCCACGTACTGGCCAGGGCGGGTGTGCATCATGCCTCAGCTCGTACCGCACTACGTCTCCAGATCGTCGAGCAACTGTCGCGCACCGGACCCACGGCCCTGGCGGTGGCGCTGGAGTCGGAGGCACCCGAGTTCCTGATCGAGGTGCTGGAGGAAGGGGTCGAAGGCGCGGCCGCCAGCCCGGAGATGCTCGCGGAACTCGCGGAGGCCTTTCCCGCCGCCGCGCCCGAACTGACCATACTGGCGGAGCGGGTCACCCGCCTGGAGCGAGCGGTGTACCAGCGCCTGCTGACCGCCGGTGTGGGTGACTATCTGGCGCGGCTCGCCCGGGCCACCAGACGGCACGCCGAGCACCTGCACGTACTCGGCCGCGCCAACGAGGCACTGGCCGCACAGTCCGAGGCCGTCGGCCTCTTCCGGGAACTGACCGGCGGAGCCCAGGGGAGAGAGACCCAGCCATGACCGCCTCCGACTACGAGTCCGAGTTCGCCGCCAGTCTGACCGAACAGGCCGCGTACCTCTGTTCACTGGGGCGCTTCGCGGACGCCCTGGAGCCATCCACCGAGGCGTGCGGAATCTACGGGCGCCTGGAAGAGACCGGGGAACAGCACGGTCGGGCCGAGGCCTTCACTCGCCACGTGATCATCCTCGCGCGGCTCAACAGGATGGACGAGGCGGGCTGGTGGGCACGCCGAGCCCGGAGGGAGTGGCACGGCCCGCGGTCGCCGGAGGGGCACCGCGCCCGCAACCGGATGCTCGTGGTGCGCACCCTGCATGTGATCTCCACACTCCAGATCCTGGCGGGTGAGGACCACCAGGCGGCGGAGACGGCCGAGGACGCGCTCGCGGTCGTCCCCGGGTCGCGGATCGGTGAGCGCGGTCCGAGCGAGCTGCGCCTTCAGGTACGGCTCCTCACCACCCGGGCGATGGCGCTGGCGGGAGCGGGACGACCGCGGCAGGCCGCCGAAGCCGCGGACGAGGCCCTCCGGAAGCTGGCGAACCTCGCGGAGGCGGCGGAACTGACCGGCGCTCTCCAAAGCCTCGCCCATCCCGGACAGGGACAGCGGCCCTCCCCGCGGCTGCTGCTCACCGGACTGGAGACCACCCTGTCCGAACTCGCCGGCATGCGGAGCGCCGGTGTCACGGCGGGCGACTCGGTCCAGTTGCACCGACGGCTCACACGGAATCAGCACGAAGCCGCCCGGCCGTCCCTGCTGACGGCGCTGGCCACGCGTTTCACACAGCTGAGCACGGAAGGACGGGACGCGGAGGCGGCGGACGCGCTGACCGAGGCGGTCTCGACAGCCCGCGCACTGCTCGACGACGGGGACCCCGGTTACGGCCGGCACGTCACCCGTGTCATGGACGACATCGGCAGGTTCCTGTGGAGCCGTCTCGATGAGGAGAGTCCCGGTGGGCTCGATCAGGTGGTCGATGTGATGAAGCTGGCCTTCGACGGCTCGGCCGGGGCCGGGGACGCCGGCCGGACGGAAGTCTTGATCAACCTGGGAAGCGCGCTCCTGACCCGGTACGAGCAGCGGGCGGAGAGCCGGGACCTGGACGAACTGATCGATCTGCTACGGGAATCGGGGCAGCCTTCGCGACGATCCGGGCTTCGGTGGGACCTCGCTCTGCTGGCCTCGCGAGCACTGACATACCGCTACGACCTGACGGGAGCCCAGGCCGATCTGGACGAGGCGATCGAGCACGGTCTCACCGCCATCGACACGACCGAGGCGGGCTCCGGCGCGGATCCCTCCGGAGGGCTGCGTGCGGGTGCCATGTCGGACCTCGGCACGATGCTGTTGCACCGGTACGCCACCGTCGGCACCCCGGAAGACCTGGAGGCCGCGCTCACACTGATCCGTCGCTCCTTGCACGCCCTCGGCAGCCGGCATCCGCACCGCGCGCGGTCCCTGGTGAACCTGGGCACCGTGCTGTACACCCGGTACGACCTCACCAGGGACCTGGGAGATCTCGACCAGGCGATCGACGCCACCCGCGAAGCGCTGACGGACGAAAGCGTGCGGATCCGTGCGCTGGAAGTGCTCGGTGCCGCGCTCGTCAGCCGGTACCAGGCATCGAGCAGCGGGCTCGATCTCGACGAAGCCGTCACCACACTCCGGCAGCTGGTCTCGGAACTCCCCGGGGCAGGCGAGGCAAGGGCCACGCACCTGGCCGACCTGGCGTTCATCCTGCGACTGCGCTACGACCGCACGGGGAATCCCGCCGACTTGAACGAGGCGCTGGCGGCAGGCAGGGAAGCCGTCGGGCTACTGCCCCCTCACAATCCTCACGCGACATCGGCACGGCTCCATCTGACCAGCATGCTGAGCGCCTTGTACTCCCGCTCCGGGGACCCGCGCCTGCTGGACGAAGCGGTTGCCCTGGCCGGGGAGAGTGTTTCCCAGGCCCCCGAAACCGCGCCGGACAGAGCCGAGGCCGTGGCCGACCTCGCCCGCGCGCTGGGCGCCAGATGGCGCGCGCTGGGCCGGAAAGAGGATCTGACCCGGGCCATCTCCTGCGCACGGCAGGCCGTGGAACACCTGCCGACGGGCCATACCACCCGCTCGGAACTCGTCGGTCTGCTCGCCGAACTCCTCCGACTCGGTGTGGAACACGACGCCGACCACGGAATGCTGGGTCAGTCGATGAGCCTCGCCTTCGAACACGGCTCACCGGAGATCACGCTCACCGACGTGATCGATGTCCTGCGCGGCGAAGCCACCACACCGGACGCGCTGCCTCTCGAACGGATCCGCGCGGCCGAACGTCTGGGGCGGCTGGCGATGTCAGCGGATCAGCCGAACGTGGCCCTCGAAGGCTACGACTTGGCGATCGACCTGCTGCCACTCGCTCTCGCCGCTCGCCGCGACCTGCCGACCTGGCGCGGTGGCACGGAACCGGGCGACATGGACGAGCTCGTCAACGACGCGGCCGCGGCCGCGATGGCCGCGGGACGACCGGAACAGGCGGCCGTCCTGCTGGAGCGGGGACGGGTGGCACTGCTCTCCCATTCGCCGGGTCCCGACCGGCTGCTGGAGCGGGTTCGGACTATCTCCCCCGAACTCGCCAGCAGGTACGAGGAGTTGAGTGACCGTATGGCCCAGGCCGAGGCGGCGGGCAGCGGGCGCAGGGCCCTCGCGGCGGAGTGGACGCAGCTCATCCGGAGCGTACGCACGCTACCGGGCCTGGCCTCCTTCCTGACCCCGCCCACGGTCCAGGGCCTCATGGCGCAGGCCGGGGACGGACCCCTGGTGATGGTCAATGTGAGCCGGTACCGGTCCGACGCCGTCATCGTCACCACCGATGGCGTGAGCGCCGTACCGCTGCCCGGCCTGCACCATGCGGAGCTGTCCCGTCAGCTGGAGCGCTTCCGCTCCGCGCTGGTGAACAGATACGCCCCCATGGAGGAACACCTCAAGGCGGAAGGGCCGCTGAACGACGTACTCCACTGGCTCTGGTCGACCGTGGCCGCACCGGTGCTCGACGCGCTCGGTCTGCGGGACCCACTCCCCGGCGCGCCCCTCCCGCGCCTGTGGTGGATCCCCACCGGGCTCCTCGGCCTGTTCCCCCTCCACGCCGCCCAGGACAAGAGTCTGACAAAGCCACCGTCCCCCGGCGCGTCGCCCCTGAGCGCGCTGGACTGCGTCTGTCCCTCCTACGCGGTCACCGTCGGCGCGCTCGCGACCGCCCGCGCCACACCGCACGCTCCCCCGTCCGCCCTCGTGGTCGCCCCGACCGGCAGCTCAAGGGTCGCGGACCTGCCTCACGCGCGGCGGGAGGCGGACGAGGTACGGGACCGCCTGCGCGCCGCGCGGCTGCTCGCCGGCACCGAGGCGACCACGACCGCGGTACTGTCCCGGCTGGCGGAGGCATCCGTACTGCATGTCGCGGCCCACGGGGTCATGAACCCGGGCTCCCTGCGCACCGGCGGGCTCGAACTGGCCGATGGTCTGCTCACCACCACCGCGCTGCGCCATGCCCAGCCCCCTGCCCCGCAGCTGGCGTTCCTCTCCGCCTGTCAGACCGTCCCCTACCCTCCGGCGGACACGGAGACCCCCTGGCAGGCGGTGAGCCTGGCCGCCGCCCTGCACCTGGGCGGTTACCGGCACACCGTGGGCACCCTCTGGGAGGTCGAGGACCGGATGCACGCCGACATGTCGGTGCTGTTCTACGAGGCGCTGGGCGCGTCAGGATCCGTCGACACGGACGACTCTCCCCGGGCCCTGCACCACGCCGTGCTACGCGTACGGGAACGCTACCCGCACGTCCCGTCCCTCTGGGCAGCACACATCCATGTGGGCCCCTGACCGCGGCGGGCTCGCGCGTCGGCGGGTCCGGGTTTCGGGACGGGGCCGGCGGGAGTCGGGGGCGTACGCGGCGCCCCCACTGCCACTGCCACTGCCACTGCCACCAGCGTTACGTCCTCCAGGCTGGTGGACGGTCCTGAACATGGTCGGGCTTCCGGCCGCCGCGGCGAAGGACGTGCGGAGACGGTCCGCCCTCCGCCCGTCTACGATCGTCGCAGGTGGCCGCGCGGGTAGGTGAAGTCACCGACGGCTACGGGCTGTTGTCGGCAGCAGTCCCCGCGGAAGAGTCGTTGACGGTGGCGACAGGTCCGATGCGAGACGAGACGACTCCATCGCCCCCGGCGCGAGCTACACCTACTCCTGGCAGGTGCCCGAGCGGGCCGGACCCGGTCCAAACGATCCCTCCTCCCTCCTCTGGCTCTACCACGACCACGCCGTGGACATGGGGGTCCCCGGTACTCAGGCGGGTCTGGTCGGCCCGCTGGTGATCACCCGGCGTGGGGCCGCCAGGGAGGAGGACGGACCGGCCGACGTGGACCACGAGTTCTTCACGTTCTTCACCCTCTTCAACGAGAACGACAGCCCCTATCTCCGCCGCGACCTCGCCCGGTTCGCCCCCGGCCGGCACCTCGACCTCGGCAACGCGGACTTCCAGGACAGCGACACGAAGTCCTCCATCGACGGATGCTCACCCGCCACCAGGTCCGCCGACCCGTCACAGCGGGGGCGGTGGTCATCGGACGTCCGGCGGCACGGCGGGTGTGTCGTGGCGGGGAGCGGTCCAGTTGCTGAGGAGTTGGAGGGACTCGGCGGTGGGAGATCCGGGTTCGACGTTGTACACGCACATGGTCTGGTCGGTGTCACCGGGTGCCTGGAAGGACTCGTAGGAGAAGTGCAGGTCGCCGACGAGGGGATGGTGATACCGCTTGGTTCCGTGGGTGCGGCGCAGGACGCGGTGGTCATTCCACCAGTCGCTGAACTCCGCCGAGCGGAGGGTGAGTTCGCCGACAAGGTCGGCGAGCTGCCGGTCGTGGGGGTAGCGGCCGGCTTCGAGGCGCAGTATGGCGACGGTCTCGGCGGCGATCCGTTCCCAGTCGCCGACCCGGTCGCGGGCCGCCGGGTCCAGCAGGTAGTAGCGGGCGAGGTTGCGGCGGGTCACGGGGAGCGCGTCGAAGTCGGTCAGAATCGTGCGCGCGAGGCGGTTGGAGGCCAGGACATCGGTGCGTCGCCCGAGAATGAAGGCGGGCACGTGATCGAGGGTGTGGAGCATGAGGTGCAGGCCGGGACGGACCCGCTGCGGGTTGCCGGGGGCACGACGTGCCGGGGTGGGGCGTGCCAGGAGGTCCACGAGGTGTTCGCGTTCCGCCGCGTCGAGCCTGAGCGCTCGGGCGAGGGCTTCGAGCACCTCGGGAGACGGGTTTCCTCCACGGCCCTGTTCGAGGCGGGTGTAGTACTCGGTGCTGACTCCGGCCAGACGGGCGACCTCGTCACGACGCAGTCCCGGCACCCGGCGCGCACGCCCGTCGGCGGGCAGTCCTGTCTGGTCCGGAGTGATCCCGGCACGGCGTGTGCGCAAGAAGTCGGCCAGCTCGCTGCTGCGGTCCATACACCCAGTCTGAGGGTGCCGCACGTGCCGTGCTCAGCGCTGTGTGGCCCTGTCAGTACCTGTTTCCCGAGTACCTGCCCGCGCGGGGCCCGCTCGGTGCGGATTCACCGGGGTGTCGCGGTGGTGTGCTGGATGTGGGGCCGGTGAGAACCGGTTCCGGTTCTCCTCCCTTCTCTCCTGGAAGAGGTACATCATGTCGACGGAATCTCCTGCCGAGGCTCTGACCGCCGAGCCTCTGGCCGCCAGGCCTCTGGCCGGCCGGGTCGCTGTGGTCACCGGCGCGTCGAGCGGTATCGGTGAGGCGTCGGCCGAGCACCTGGCGGAGCTGGGCGCCGCCGTGGTGGTGCTGGCACGGCGCGCGGACCGGCTGGATGACCTGGTCGCCCGGATCCAGAAGGCCGGCGGCACCGCGCTGGCCGTCGCCGCGGACGTGACGGAAGCCGCCGCGGTGCAGGCGGCGGCCGACCGGGTGGCGGCCGAGCTGGGCGGCGCGGATCTGCTGTTCAACAACGCGGGCGTCATGCTGCCCGCGCCGGTCGAGGAACGGTCGGCAGACCAGTGGCAGCACCAGATCGACCTCAACGTCACCGGGCTGATGAACGCCATCGGCGCCTTCACACCCCAGCTCGTGAAGGCCGCGGCCGAACGCGGGGTGGCCGACCTGATCAACACCTCGTCGATCGCGGCACAGAACATCTTCCCGAACTTCGCCATCTACTCCGCCACCAAGGCCTACGTGACCCACCTCTCCCGCCACCTGCGCGTCGAGCTGGGCGCGAAGAACGTACGTGTGTCCGCGATCGAGCCGGGCATCGTCGGCACCGAGCTCCAGAGCCATGTCACCGACGACGGCGCGCTTCAGTGGCTGGAAGGCTCGAAAGAGACAATGGAGTGGCTCACGCCCCAGGACATCGCGCGGACCATCGGGTTCATCGCCGGCCTGCCGCCGCGGGTGAACCTACAGCAGGTCACGATCATGCCCACCCGTCAGCCCAGCTGACCGCTGACCGCCATTCGCCGTGCGCCTCAGCCTCCCTCCCTTTCCAACTGCCGGAAGGCGAGTCCCGAAGGGCCGAAGCGCCAAAGCGCCGAGGGGCCGAAGCGCCGGGGGACGGTGTTCAGCCGATGGGTCGGATACGCGCTCGCCCCATGCCCCGGTCGTTACGCGCTCCCGCCGCTTCTGTCGCTCCCGCCGCTCCCGCCGCTCCTGCCGCTCCTGCCGCTCCTGTCGGCGACACCCGCGCGGTAAGCGAGGACCACGGCCTGGACGCGGTCGCGCAGACCGAGCTTGGTGAGGATGCGCGAGACATAGGTCTTCACCGTCTCGCCGCTGAGCACCAGCTCGGCCGCGATCTCCGCGTTCGAGAGCCCTCGGCTGATCAACCGCAGCACCTCGTGTTCACGCGGGCTGAGCACCTTGAGCCGCTCCCGGTCGGGCGAAACGGCCGGGGCGGAGGGGCGCAGCCGGTCGGCATACGTACCGATGAGGGTGCGGGTGACAGCCGGTGCGAGCAGGGCTTCTCCGCGCGCGACGGTACGGATTCCCTCGACCAGTTCCCTCGGTGGCGCGTCCTTGAGCAGGAAGCCGCTGGCACCGGCGCGCAGGGCCTCGTAGACATACTCGTCCACGTTGAAGGTCGTGACCACGAGGATCTTCGTACGGTGGGCGGACTCCGGTCCGGCGAGGTGGCGGGTGGCCTCGATGCCGTCGAGCAGGGGCATGCGGATGTCCATCACGACGACATCGGGCCGCAACGCCTCGGCCGCCTCGATCGCCGCACGTCCGTCCGCGGCTTCGCCCACGACCGTGATGTCGGGCTGGGCGGAGAAGATCGTGACGTAGCCGGTCCGTACGAGTGCCTGGTCCTCGCAGACCAGCACCCGGATGGGGGCCGCCGGAACGTCCGTCCCGGCAGGTCTGTCCGGGGTGGGCGGGGTGCTCACACGGCACCCCCGGTGGGTATACGGGCTCCGACAGCGAACCCGCCGTCGGGCCGGGACTCCGCCGTGAACCGGCCACCGAGCATGTCCACCCGCTCGCGCAGCCCGCCCAGCCCTCGGCCGCCCGCCACATGGCCGCCACCAGGCACATGGCCGCCCACCGGCCGTGGCGCGACCCCGGTGGCGCCGCCGCACGGTCCCTCGGTGGTGATCGCGACGTCCATGTGATGGTGACCGTAGTGGACGCGGACCAGCGTGGGCCGTCCGGCGGCGTACTTCACCGCGTTGGTGAGCGACTCCTGTACGACGCGGTACACCGCGAGTTCGGTACCTATGTCCATGGGCGCCCGTGCACCGTCCTCGACGAATTCGACCGGCTGCCCCGCCAGCCGGGTCTGCTCGACCAGGTCGGACAACCTCCCGTGCGCCGGGACCCGTTCACTCGGCGCCGACTCACCGGTGGCCTCCAACACACCGAGCAGATAACGCAGTTCCGCCAGGGCACGCCGGCCCGTGCCGCTGATCGCGGTCAGGCCCTCGGTCAGCCGGTCGGAGGAATCGGGTGAGGCGGAGAGGAACTGTGCGGCATCGGCCTGGACGACCATCGCTGTCACATGGTGGGTCACCACGTCGTGCAACTCCCTCGCCAGGCGCGCACGTTCCTCGGCGGTGGCCGCCTGTGCGGCGAGCCGCCGCCGCTCCGCCTCGTCCGCGCGACGCCCCCGCACGAACGCACCCACCCCCCAGAACACGGCGAGCGCCAGGAAATAGACGGCGTAGTCGACGAAGCCTGCCGGGGAGCCCAGCCGCCACAGGACGAGCGCGAAGACCACGTACGCCGCGAAGGCCGGCACCGGCAGCAGCAGCCGCCACCGATCCTGGTAGGCGCCCACGGAGTACAGCGCGGCATACAGACCCAGGCTGCCGAAATTCGGCGGATAGGCACACGCCTGATGGGCCGTGAAACAGAGGCCCACCAGCGCCAGACAGCCGGCCGGCGCCCTGGTGCGCAGAGCGAGCGGGAGGATCTGCCCCAAGGTCAGCAGAACACTCGGGGCACCGGCCTGCCGGACGGGCAGGTCGCCGAACTGCGCCCCGACGCTGTCGAGCGGCGCCGCGAACGACAGCACGGCCAGCACCACCGCGAACTCGAGGTCCCGCGTGGCCGACGGCCGCGTGCGCCACCAGACCGCCAGGCGGCGGCAGCACTCGGCCACCGTCGGCAGCAGGTGGGAAAAGCGGGTGACGGCCCGCGGGCGGGGTGGCGGCCTGTCGATTCTCACTACGTCCTCGCGAGCTTCGGGATCGTGCGTCGTGCGTCGTGCGTCGTGCGGAGCGTATCCATGTGCCACGGGTCCCGGCGTCCCCCGTGAGAGGACATCTCATGCAGCTCGCAGGGGGTGGCTCCGACGGGGGACAGCCACCCTCGGAAAGTGTCCACTCGGCGGTGACGATCCACCGTGCCTCCGGCGCCTACCTTTCCGGCACCGGACATCGGTGCGGCCGCACCGGGCCACGAGGAGGACACCGTGACACCGCGGAACAAGGATCAACAGCCCTCGGCAGGGGACGACTTCGCACCTGTACGACGTGAGGGAACAAAGACGGCGGGTGCGCGCCGGTGGGCGCGGTCTCCGTGGGGCCGGCCCGTAGTGGTGATCGTCGCCCTGGCGGTGTTCAGCGTCCTCGCCGGTCTGGTCAACAGCGTCGCCGACGCGACACCGGTGACAGGTCTGCTGTTCGGTGTGGTGACGGCCGCGCTGGGAATCGGCCTCTACCGCTGGCTGGTACGGCGTCTGGAGGACCGCGATCCGCACGAGCTGCGGGTGGCGGACGCACGGGCCGGAGTGCGGCAGGGCGCCCTGACAGGCCTCGCCGCCTTCACCGTGACGATCAGCGTCATCGCGATGACCGGCAGCTACCACGTAACCGGCTGGGGATCGTTCGGCGGCGCGCTGACAACGCTGGGACTCATGAGCTGTGTGGCCGTCACGGAGGAACTCATCTTCCGGGGCGTTGTGTTCCGCTTCCTGGAGGAGCACGCGGGTACCTGGGGCGCGATGGCCGCGTCAGGGCTGATCTTCGGTCTCGTGCACCTGGTGAACCCGGAAGCCACGGTCTGGGGCGCTTTCGCCATCGGCATCGAGGGCGGCCTGCTCCTCGCCGCCGCCTACGCGGCGACGCGCACCCTGTGGCTGCCGATCGGCCTGCACCTGGGGTGGAACATGGCGGTGGGCGGCATCTTCGGCACCACCGTCTCCGGCTCCGCGGCCGGCCTCGGCAGCCTGCTGGAGGCAAAGGTCAGCGGCTCGGAGGCGATCACAGGCGGCTCGTTCGGCCCGGAAGCGGGCGTGGTCTCGATCCTGGTCTGCCTGATCCTCACGGCCCTCTTCCTGCGCCACGCCAAGCGCCGGGGCCGCCTGTACGCGCGAGGCGACACTCCGCTCCCGGCGGCCACGCGGGACTGACCGGCCGGACCGGGCCGGCGGCGAGGAACATCGGAGCGAGGCACATCGGATCGAAGACCGACTCGCCCAGGCCTTCCCTTCCGGGCCCAGGCGCCACCGTCGGCTTCCAGGCGCTGGCGCCGCCGTTGTTTTCCAGGCCCCGGCGCCGCCGCTTTCAGACCCCGGCGCCGCCGTCGGCTTTCAGGCGCCGGCGCCGCCGTCGACCGGCACGATCGCGCCGGTCACCATCGACGCTCGGTCGCTCAGCAGCCACGCGGCGACTTCGGCGACCTCGCGGGGCTGGGCCATGCGACCGAGCGGGATGCTCGCGTTGATGCGCGCGACGACACCGGGGGTCGCCGCCTCCCACGTGTCGATCATCTCCGTCGCGGTGCCGCCGGGGGTGATGCCGTTCACCCGGATGCCCTGACGGCCCCAGGTCACGGCCGCGGTCTCGGTGATGCTGTTGAGCGCGCGCTTCATGGCACCGTACGCGGGGAGTTCCGGGTTCGCGCGGCGGCTGCCGATGCTTGAGGTGTTGACAATCGCCCCGCCGCCGCCCCGGCGCATGAGCGCGGCCTCGGCGGTCATGGCGGTCCAGTGCGAGCGGAAGTTCACCGTGAACTGCGCGTCGATGTCCTCGTCGCTCGTGTTGTCGAGCGGGCCGGGCTGCTGGATCGCCGCGCCGTTGTTGAAGGCGCCGTCGAGCCGTCCGTGCAGCTCCTCGACGCGGTCGACCGCCGCGCGGATGCTCGCACGGTCGGCGAGGTCCAGGGTGACGGCGTCGGCGACACCGTCGTCGGCGCGGATCTCGGTGACGATCCGCTGAAGGGCGTCGGTGCTGCGCGCGGCGAGCACGACGGCGGCGCCCTCGGAGGCGAAGAGCCGGGCCGCGGCCGCCCCGATGCCCCGGCTGGCGCCGGTGATCAACACGACCTTGCCGGTGAGCAGGCCGACGGGTGCGATGTCGGTGTTGTTCGTCATGTCGGTGTTGTTCGTCATGACGACAGTGTCAGTCGGGCCGCAGGCCGGATGCAGGCACAGGCGGTACCAGGATCCCTCGCCGCGCGGCGTGCAGACTTGGGGTATGGACAAGCAGGAGCTCGGTGTGTTCCTCCGTAGCCGTCGCGAGCGGCTCCGGCCGGAGGACGTCGGCCTCCCCTCGGGCTCGCGACGCCGGACACCAGGTCTTCGCCGCGAGGAGGTGGCGGTCCTGGGCCATATCTCCACGGAGTACTACGTCCGGCTCGAGCAGGGCCGGGCGCCACGGCCGTCGGGCGAGGTCCTCGCGGGGATCGCAGGCGCGCTGCGGCTCACGGACGCCGAGTCCGATCATCTCCACGTCCTCGCGGGCACCGCGCCGAGCCGTACCGGACTGCACCGGCGCGACGTCCGCCCGAGCATCCTCGCGCTTCTTGAGCGGCTGCCGCAGACGGCCGCTTTCGTGGTGTCCGCCGCGTTCGAGGTGCTCGCGTGGAACGATCTCGCGGCCGCGCTCATGGAGGACTTCGCCGAGCTCGCTCCGGAGGACCGCAATCTCGCGCGTCGGGCATTCCTCGGTTCGGCGGGCGCCGCCGATGCGACGTTGTACGGGGTCTCCGACGCCGCTGAATTCCGGCACCACGTCGTCATGCGGCTCAGGTCCACCCTCGCCCGGTACCCGTCCGACCCCGCGGTGACCGGCCTCGTCGACGAGCTCCGCGACGCCAGCCCCGAGTTCGCCCGGCTCTGGGAGCGGCACGACGTGCAGGCCGCGCCGGTGCTCACGAAGACTTTCCGTCACCCGGTCGTCGGGGAGATCACCGTCGACTGCGACTCGCTCACGCTCACGGACCGCGACCAGAACGTCGTGCTCTACAGCGCGCCGCCAGGATCCCCTGACGCCGAGGCACTGGCTCTGCTGAATGTGCTTGGAGCCGGGACTCGGGATTATCTGCGGTAGCTTCGCGGTCGGCCGCGGCGTACGGCGCAGAGGCGTGCGGCGCAGACGCGTACGGCGCAGACGCGTACGGCGCAGAGGCGGTCTCGGAAAGGACGCGGAGCGGACTGTGGAGCGCGCGAAGCGGTTGTCCCGCAGGTGAACCCGCTTGACCTTGACACACTGACAAGGTCTTCACTGTGTCAAGGAGGTGGTCCTGATGACCCTGCCGAAACAGGACACGCATATGATTCGAGCTCTCCAGGGGCTGGAGGACAGCCGCTCGTCAGTGCGGCTGCGGGCAGCGCTGGCGGCCGGCACGACCCCTGATCCGCGGTTCATCGGCAAGCTCATCGAGCGATGCGCGATCGAACCTGAGTTCTATGTACGCGAAATGCTTACGTGGGCACTCACCCGCCACTCCGCAGCAATGACGGTCCCGGAACTTCTCGATGAGGTCCGCTCCGAGCGTGCGCAGGCACGAAGCCAGGCGTTGCACACACTGTCCAAGATCGGGGATCGGCGAGCATGGCCGGCGATCACACGGGCGCTTCTGTCCGACGCCGACGATGAGGTGGCGCGGAGCGCTTGGCGGGCAGCGGTCGTGCTCGTACCCGAAGGTGAAGAGCCCGAGTTGGCCGCGGTGTTGTCGGCACAGCTCGGACGCGGCGAACGTGAGACACAGCTGAGCCTCAGCCGCGCGCTGATCGCGCTCGGTGAGGTGATTCTGCCAACTCTGCACGCCGCGACGACGGACCTCGACCCTCGCGTTCGCACGCACGCGATCGCCACGGAAAGGCTGTTGCGCGACCCTGATGCCGGATTCGAGTTCGCGATCGAGGAGGCGAAGCGCGTCGTAGCCCTCGGCAGAACCAGCCAGGAGGGGCGATAGGCCGTGTTGATCGGTGATGTGGCAAGGCGGTCCGGGGTCAGCGCCCGCATGCTCAGGCATTACGACTCGCTCGGCCTGGTGCGGCCGACGGGTCGTACCGACGCCGGCTACCGTGACTACTCCAGCGAGGACATCCGGCGGATCTTCCATATCGAGAGCCTGCGGTCATTGGGGTTGTCGCTGCGTGAAGTCGGGCGCGCGCTCGATGATCCCGGCTTCACGCCCTCGGAACTCGTCGACGACCTCATCCGTCAGACGCGGGAACGCATCGCACGTGAGACGGAGTTGCTCACTCGACTCCGTCGCATCGGTGCCGCGGAACCCTCCGGCTGGGAGAACGTCCTCCAGATCGCCGCGCTCCTCCAGGCGTTGGGGTCAAAGAACGCCGGGAAGCGCCAGCGCGCGGCCTTGTCCTCGGTCGAAGAGGTTCCGGTGCCGGTGGAAGCACTGGTCGAGGCAGCACTGAGCGAGACGGACCCGAATGTCGCCGGAGCGCTTCGATGGGCTTTGGCACGATCGGGCGACGGCGGGTGGGCACTGCTGGCGGAGGGCCTCGGCTCACCAGTACCCGAGGTGCGGAAACGTGCCGTCCAGTCCATCGCTGAGATTCCGGACGATGAGGCGACCGCGCTGCTGCGGAACGCCCTCGCGAACTCCGACCTCGTGGTCCGCAGGTACGCGGCTCTGGCGCTCGGGGCACGTGGAGTGGCCGACGCGGTCCCGACGCTCATCGACGTGGTCGTCGAGGAGACGAATGACGTCGACGCGGCCGATGCGCTGAGCGCGCTGGCGAGTCGTCCCGCGCTGGCGGATCAGATCGCTGCCCGGCTCGTCGACTGCCTCGCCCACGGCGCCGTTGAATCGTCTGCGCGTCGACGGCTGACGCAGGCGCTCGCGGACATCCCGGGAATCACAGCATCACGTGCCCTCGCGGATCTGTCACACGACGAAGACCGTGCCGTTGCGCTTACCGCGACATACATCCTCGGGATACGCAACGCACGATAGCGGGTCTTGTTGCTGGCTCACCGCCGGCCTCGGCAGTCTGTCCGTTCGTGGCGGTAAAGGGGGCTCTCGTGAATGCGGCGGAAAGGCCGTTCCTGATGTGTGTCGAGGATGTCTTCTGCCGTACCCCGGGCAGAGAGGTCATGCTGACAGGCCAGATCGAGCGTGGTCGGGTTCGCAAGGGTGACGAGGTGGAGATCGTCGGCCTCGGCGGCAGCGGGATCGTTCCCGTTACGGCCATCGAGGCGAGCCGCCGACGTATCGACGAGGCGAGTGCGGACATGAACGTGGGTCTGTTGCTAACCGGCTTGGCGGCGGACGCGGTTACCCGGGGGCAGGTGCTCGCGGCGCCTGGCACAGTCGACGCACACGTCGGCTTCGCAGCGGACATCATGCTGCTGTCCGAGGAGCACGGCGCTGCGGAAGTGCGCACCGGTGATCGCCTCCAGTTCCACGTCCGTACCGCTGTGGTGCTGGGCGTTGTGACACTGCCCCATCACACCGACGTGCTCCATCCGCTTCACATGGGCACGGCCACGGTCACGCTCGATCAGCCAATCGCCCTGGAGGAAGGCCAGTCCGTCAGCTTCCGTCACCACGGTCGCGCCGCCGGCTCAGGGACCGTAACCCAAGTACTACGCCGAGTCCCATGAACAGCGACATACCCACGAGTGCTCATCGCCCAGCATGATGAGGCCTGCCGCCAGGGCCGACGTCATCATCGCGCGCCGGGCTCGGCTACCGCACCCGCGCAGCCGCGGCGGTCGGATCGGACATCATCGCGGATCCAACCGCCACGACCACCAACCTGGCGAGGTTACGCGGTCACAGCACCAGCTAGCAGCTGCTGCGGGACTGGAACTCCACCACGGCCTCTTCCGGGTTGCTGACCTTCACCCACAGGCCGGTGGATGAGCCTCGCCGGTCATAGGTGCGGGTGAGGCCTGGGTTGAAGTTCACCCGGTAGCACCAGCCGGGATCCACCCTGAAGGTGTCCCAGTCCTGGCCGTCAGGGGTCCGCTCGCCCGGGGCCAGCCAGTCCGTCGGGGACCCGGAACAGGCCCCCACACCGTCGCACCAGTCCCGGGCGACATACACGCTGTAGGCGGACTGATTGATCGTTTCCGAGCAGCCGGTCCAGTCGCATTGCGGCCCGGCCTGCGCGGGACTTGACATGAGGACCGTTGAGATCAGGGCTGCCACGGCAGCCCCTGACGCGGCGATACGCTTCTTCATATTTCCCCCGTTAACTGTCTTTGTTCCTTGGGGACTTACACTCTCAGCTCGTAAACGCCGTGTAAACACACTGGTTGCGCCCGGTTCCGTGGTCCGGCGGCCGGCGGCCAGGCGGCGCACGGCAGTTGCAGCGCGACACGAGAGCCGGGATGCCGCCACCGGCCACCGGTTCGCAGACCGAACCAAGAGCGACCGCGACCGCGAAGCCGTCATCACCGGCCTGCCCCTCCTCCGGAACTCCGGTGTCGTCGAAGGCCATGTCGACCGGATCAGGATGCTCAAGCACCAGATGTTCGGCCGTGCCGGCTTCGCCCTCTTACGTAAGCGAGCGCTGCTCGCCCCGTCCCCCTCTTGTCAGTGGCTGATGCGAGGATCCCGGCGAATCTACGCAAGGAGATCAACATGGGCACCTGGGACACCGGCCCCTTCGACAACGACACAGCTGCGGATTTCGCCGACGCTCTCGACGACGCCGAGCCCGAGGAACGCGAAGCCCTGATCCGAGGTGTCCTCACCCGCACCGTCGACACCTCCGGCTACCTCGTGGAGGCGGAAGAGGCGGTGGCCGCCGCCGCGTTGATCGCGGCACAATGCCCAGACAGCGACCCTGTCGGCACGCCCTACGGACCTCAAACACCAATGCCGACCTTCCCCACCGATCTATGGAAACTCAGTGACGAGGCCCTCGCACGCATTGTCAGCGACGAGTCCGGGCCGGCCTCGAACTGGGTCGACCCAGATGACGAGAGACGATGGCGCGCACTGCTCAATCGCCTTCGCGCGGTACTTGCCCCACCGCCACCCACCATCCCGCTCTTTGACTTTGAGCCATGACACAGCGTCACCGGTCGCAACACTTGAGCCGGAACCGAGACTCAGCAGTGGATGTCCAGCTCGACGGAAGGCACTCGTTCTTGCCTGGTAGCGATGCTCACGAGACTGGACAGCATCCGGCAGACACCCAAGTCGGTCGTGACGCAGAGCCGTCAAGCCCGCTCCTTTCCTGACGAGTGGCCGCCCGCGACGCGGCAACGCGATCGATCAGTTTTGAAGAAGCCTTTGTTACGGCTGTTTCCTAACATAAAGGTCGTACCCAGCGGATCACGCGGAAAGGCACCTCCGATGAAGGACCCCCAGAAGGCCACCACGGGCAAGGGCGGCAGTGCCTATGAGGGCTTCAGCGAGGAGGAACGCGCGGCGATGAAGGAGCACGCGCAGGAGCTCAAGGCGAGCGCGCGCCGCGGACCGCGCAGCAAGGTGGACGCGGAAGCCGCCGTGGTCGAGAAGATCGCCGAGATGCCGGACGCCGATCGCGTCATCGCCGAGCGACTCCATGCCTTGGTCAAGGCCAGCGCGCCCGAGCTCTCCCCGAAGCTCTGGTACGGGATGCCCGCGTACGCCAAGGACGGCAAGGTCGTCTGCTTCATCCAGTGCGCGGCGAAGTTCAAGACGCGGTATCTGACGATCGGCTTCAGCGACTCGGCGATGCTCGACGACGGCACCATGTGGCCGACCGTCTTCGCTGTGACAAAGCTGACCGCCGCCCATGAGAAGACCCTCAGCGCCCTCGTGAAGAAGGCGGTGAATGACAACCCGGTCGCGTAGGCGCTGCCACGGAGTCGAGCCTCCGTCGTCCGCGATGCTGTCCCTCATCTGTGCCCCGGGGGCCCCAGATGTCTGGCGCTGGACCCGCACTGGCGAGCCGTGAACTTGTCGGCGACAACTTCCGCGCATACGGCGCAGCGCTCACCATTCGACCCGAGCACCCCGGACTCGTAGTCCAGGTGTCCACGGCCCCAGCGCGGCAGCGCCACCCCGAGCAGCCACCGGCTCGGGGTGCGGATCTCCGAGGTCATCACCTTGGCGAACCGGGCGGTCGGCCGGTGGTGCAGCCGCTCAGCGTCCATCCCGGCCGCGAGCCAGCGGACGGCCTCCCGGGCGATCTGCCGTTCCATAAAGGGTTGTTCACCTTCGACCGCAGCCAGTGCACCGGCTCCGGCATCGCGTAGATCCGCGGGCTCATCGACAGCGGCGGCTGTTTTCATCCCCGCGCAGCGCGAGACCACCCTCGACAGCCGACCGCGTCAGGTCAGCTCCTCTGCGAGCAGGTCCATCAGCAACCCGTCCTGCCAAGCGCCGGTCCGGTGGTTGCGCCAGTACGCTCGCATGATCCCTACGGGTTTGAACCCGACCTTGCTATAACTGCGGATGGCCGCGGTGTTGGCCGCGGCGGGATCGATGGTCAGCCGGTGATGGCCGCGTTCCTGCACCAGCCACCGGGCCAGCGTGCGCACGGTGTCGGCGCCAAGCCCCTTCCCGTGATGACTCGCCGTCAGGAAGATGTCGATGCCGGCACGGCGGAACTCGGGGTCGGTCTCTTCGTCGTACTGGACGGCTCCGATGACCTCGCCCCCGAAAACAACGGCCAGCATGTCCTCGTAGTCGTCCAGAGGCGGCCACCACGCTGCGACTTCCGGTTCTCTTACGATCCTGCCGAGGACTTCGGAATCGCCATCCGTCATCGTCCGCAGCACGACCTTGTCCCCACGCAGTTCCATGCCCTCATTCTCCCTGAGCGGTGAAGGCACCCTCAGAACCAGCTTCCAAGGACGGCGAGCGGCCTCTTCGCCTTCGCCGAGTAGCCGAGGGGAGTCTCACCCCTCGGCTCTCACAGATCCGTGCGTAACAGTCTCCCGTTACACGGCTCTTGCCGTTCTGATCACCAACCTGACGCGGCCACCGTCGTGCAGCGCCAATGCGTAAACATGCGGGGATACCGCTGAGCGATCTCCCGCAGCTTCGCAAGGGCCTTCCGCAGTGGCGCGAGCCGTTCGTACTTCTGGCGGATCCAACGCACCAAGTAGGCGTTGATGCGCTTCAAGAAGCGGGTCAACTCGCTCGGCCTGAACCGGCCGTAGTAGTTGATCCACCCCGCCACCACAGGATTGATCCTGCGGGCGAGGTCGGTGAAGGACAGATCCGAGCGCGTGTGCAGGTGCCAGGACCGCACTTCGCCGCTGATCTTCTTCAGAGCGTCCTTGCTGATGCCGGGGTCGAACGACAAGAAGAGCTTGCCGTTGCGATCCTGACTGCACCTGGCGCGAAACGTGAACCCGAGGAAGGTGAATGCCGTGACTCCGAAGGAGCCCCGGCGCTTCCCGTCCTTGCAGTATACGATCCGGGTCTTGTCCGGATGCAGTCGCAATCCGACCTCGGCCATCCTGTTCTCCAGAGCGGACAGCACTTTGACGGCCTGCCGCTCCGAGATGCAGTGCAGCACCGCGTCGTCCGCATACCGTTCGAACCAGACGGTGGGGAACTCCCGGTCCATGCAGAGATCGAACGCATAGTGCAGGAACAGGTTCGCCAGAACAGGCGAGACAGGAGCCCCTTGCGGAGTCCCGCACTCGCGGTCCATCAGGGAGCCGTCGGGCATCTTGAGCGGGGCAGCAAGCCACCGCTCCACATACAACTTCACCCAAACGGCATCGGTGTGAGCTTCCACCGCCTTGACGAGGAGGTCCCAGGGCACACTGTCGAAGAACTTGGCGATGTCAAACTCCACCACCCAGTCCCGTTTCCGGCAGCGTTCTCTGCAACGCTCCACCGCGTTCAGCGCAGACCGCCCGGGCCGGTATCCAAAGGAATCTTGGTGGAAAACAGGCTCCACCCTTAGAGGATGTCTCACGTGGTGAGTTTGGCGAGTTTCTTGTAGCAGGTCAGGGCGGCGGCGAGGCCGAGGAAGGCGAGGAAGTGGCTTCCTTTGCGCTCGTACCGGACGGTGAGACGGCGGTAGCCGAACAGCCAGGAGATGGACCTCTCGATCTTCCAGCGGTGGCGTCCGAGTCGTTCGGAGGACTCGATGCCCGGGCGGGCGATGCGGGCGATGATGCCGCGTTCGCGCAGCCAGGACAGGGTGTCGGCGGAGTAGTACGCCTTGTCGGCGCGGAGCTTGCCGGGGCGCCGGCGGCGCGGTCCGCGCCGGGATCGTACGGCCGGTATCGCCTTCACGAGTGGCTTGAGGGCCAGGCTGTCGTGCGTGTTCGCCCCGGAGGCGCCGACCACCAGGGGGATGCCCTGGGCCTCGGACAGCACGTGCAGCTTGCTGCCGGATTTGCCGCGGTCGACCGGGTTCGGGCCGGTCAGCGACCCCCCCTTTTCGCCCGTACCGAGGCGGCATCGACGATCACCGACGTCCAGTCCAGCTCGCCACGCGCGCCGAGCTCGTCCAGCACCGCCCGGTGCAGCCGACGCCACAGACCCGCCTTCGTCCAGGCGGTAAACCGGCGGTGCGCGGTGGCCGGCGAGACACCGAAAGTCGGCGGCAGATGCCGCCACGCACACCCGCTGGTCAGCACGTACACCACGGCGGTGAACACCGCCCGCTCGTCCAGCGGCGACGTGCCGCCATCCTGGCGACGCAGCGTGAACGACGGCAGCAACGGCGCGACCAGATCCCATAACCCGTCAGGAACCAGCCGCTGCGACAGATCAGCACCCATAAAGAACAATGATGCCGCAGCTCACGACACAGCCACGTGAGACATCGTCTTAGCATCAGATGCCTGGCCACCACGGTCTGGGCCACACGGTCGGCGACTGCGGGAATGCCGAGCATTCTCATGCCGCCGCCATGAGGCTTTGGAATCTCCACCGCACGCACGGGAGGGGGGAAGTATGAGCCCGATGACATCCGGTTCCAGACCTTGTAGAGGTTGTTCTTCAGGTCCTTCTCGAAGTCGTCGATGCTCTGCCCATCCACTCCGTGTGCGCCCTTGTTCGCTCTGACTTCCTCCCACGCCTCCTTGACTTCCCACTTCGAGATATCGAACGGTTTGACTGGTGACTTCAACTGGTCCATCGGACTCCTCCCGGATAGCTCCGGTTGATACGACACACTCAGTCACGAACGACCCGGTCCCTTCGCTCCACCCCCGTTACAGGGGCTTCACCACTACTACGGACCGGTCCGCCGGCATGTCCCGCCTCGGTACTCAACCCCTCACGGTTTCGGCCGCTTGGAGCTCTCCCTGTCGCCCGCCCAGAAAGGCGGACAGTGTCGGGACATGCCTTCTCCTGTTCCGTGCGAAAGCAGCAGACTGGGCTCACGTCACCTGCATGCCGGACACCACCTGGCCAATAGACGGGCACCCGCCAGGCTTATCCCGGAGCTGGGTATACACCCCGGTTTTGATGCCATCTGAAGGTCTTACGACACGTCAGCGGTAAATCGTTTGCACTCGTCTTCCCAGTCCCCACCTGACACCTCTTGGATGCCTTTTCCTCATCGCTCACCACGACGGTCTTCAGCCAACGCAGCATGAGGCGGTTTGAAGCCTCCCCCCGCAGGGCGACTTCGAAGGGCCACACCTTCATCTCTCGCACAGCATCGCTTCTGGGAGCTGCCCTACAAACAGATCCCTTTCGCGTTCAGGACACAAACACCCAGGCCCTCCTCCGCCTCGCCCGTCAACGCATCAGTGTCCTGTTCGCCATGCTCCGCGACGGCACCTTCTACGAACCCCGCGTCCCCAAGGACGTCGAACTCGCCGCATGACCCCAGCCAGCCAAACCACCCCAAACCCAACCTGGGCGTCTTGACGAAAGACATAGAGGCACCCCCCCAGAGGCCGAAAGAGGGCACCGCGGCTGGCCACATGCTGCTTCCCCAGGACACGTCCTCGTCAATGCTCCACTCGACGTGATGCTCGCCGCCCGCTTCTTCTGAAGCACCGGCCCAGAGCACCACCGCGGTGCCTACGTCGGAACGAACACACACTCTCGCCGAACCTGTCGACGTCCGGGGCGCCGCTTCTACCTGGACCAACACCACGTCATCGTCCACCACGTTGCTGCATTATCAAACACCCCTGCCAGGACGAAACGCTCTTTGAAAGGATCCCATGCGGGGGATGGAAGGGTCGGCTGGAAGTGGTCGCCGACGTCCTCACCCGACAGATCAAGCCAGGAATCTCACTCGGCATCGAGGCCCTCTACCCGCAGTTCACGAAGGCATGACGGCGCCGAAGCCCGCCGCAGCACCGGGTGCGTCCGCGCCCCCGAAAGGCGCGCGCCCGGCTTCTGACGGGCGCGCCCGGCTCCGTACTCCGACTCGCCCATCCGCCACAGCGCCGCGTCGGGCGTGACACCCCATCGAGGCGTGACACCCCGTCAAGGGAAGGGCGCGACAATGTCACATCTTCTGGATCTCGTAATGGAAGCTCACGGCGGCAAGGAACGCTGGAGCAAGGTCACGGCAGTGACGGCGGTGTTGCGCATCGGCGGGCCCGTGTGGGCGCTGCACCAGGTGCCCGGCGTCCTCGGCAGCCACGAGGTCACGGTCGACTTGGGAACGCAACGTACCGTCCTCCGTGACTACACCGAGGCCGGACTGCGGGGCGTCTTCACCCTCGACCGCGTGTCTGTCGTGGCCGAGGACGTGCGCACGGTCGAGGAATGCCGACACCCCCTCGCCTCATTCGACGGGTTCCGGACGGACACCCCCTGGGACAGGCTGCACGCCCTCTATTTCGTCGGCTACGCCACCTGGAACTACCTCACAGCCCACTATCTGCTGACCCTGCCATGCGTGCGGATCCGGGATCTGGCACCGGAGCAGCCTCCCTGGACCCGCGCCCGGCCTCAGCGACGGGTAGCGGCGCCTTGGCGTCACCTTCCCGGACGACATCACGGTCCACACCGAGAACCAGACCTTCTACTACGACGAGCACTGCCTGCAGCGTCGTATGGACTACGCGCCGCGGGTTACGGGCGGCATTCCCGCCGGTGCGCATGATCGACGGCCACCAGGAGTTCTCGGGACCGGTCTTCCCCACCCGCCGCTGCGTCTTCGTCCCCGGCCCCGAGGGGCCGGGCCCGCTCGCCGACCCCTTCATCACGCTGGACTACTCCGACATCCGCGTCGGGTGAACAGAGCGAAAGCGGGAACGTGGACGGGCCGCTCCCCCCAAAGCCTCGTACGACTCAGAAGCCCAGCCGTTTCCGAGTTGCCGGAGATTGATACCTAAGGCGTAATTAAGGCGAGTATGCCTGAGATCGGCTGAAGTCGGTCGAAGGGCGACGCTGAGGAGGTACAGCGATGAAACTCGCGACATTCGACGCCGACGCCGACGCCGGACAGCATGTCGGATTCGTCGACGGTGACGAGGTGGTGGACCTGACAGCGGCCGATCCGTCGTTGGAGACGATGATCGAACTGCTGGAGCGCGACCCGAGACAGGTGTCGGCCGCCGCAGCATCGGCCCCGAGGCTGCCCGTGTCGGAGGTGAAGCTGTGCGCTCCGGTCCCCAGGCCGCCCAAGTTTCTGGCGATCGGCTACAACTATGCGGCTCACCTCGAAGAGACCCACATGGAGCGGCCGACCCGCCAGGCATGGTTTAACAAACAGCAGACCTGCGTCATCGGACCCGGCGACCCGATCTGGATCCCGGCCATCGCCCCGGACGAGGTCGACTACGAGGGCGAACTCGGTCTGGTGATCGGCAAGCGGTGCAAGGACGTTCCGAACGAGAAGAAATCGGTGCTGGACGTAGTCGCGGGATTCACCATCATCGACGACGTCAGCGTGCGCGACTGGCAGACCCTTGAGCCAGGCATGGTGGTCAGCAAATCGTTCGACACACATGGCCCGATCGGTCCGTGGATCGTCACCCCCGATGAGATCGGTGACCCGCTCGATCTGCGGTTGCGTACGTACGTCAGTGGCGACCTGCGCCAGGACGGACACACTGCGGACATGCTCTTCAATCTGTACGAGCAAGTCGCCTACCTCTCCAGTGCGTTCACTCTGGAGGTCGGGGACGTACTGGCCACAGGCACCCCGAGCGGCATCGCCTGGCACCGGCCCGGCATGTATCTGAAGGCGGGCGACACCGTTCGCATCGAGATCGAAAAGATCGGAGCCCTGGAGAACCCGGTCATCGACGAACCTCGCCGGCCGGCCCCCTAGATGAGTGAGTCCGATGTTCTCAGTGGTCGTAGGCGATGAGTGATCGTTTGGTCTTGGCGCCGGTGGTCCAGTTGTGCCAGATGCCGGCGGCGAGGGCGAGGAGTCGTTGCCCGGTGCGGGCGAAGACTCCGGCCGGGGTTCTGCCGCCGTGCTGTTCGAGGCTGAGCTGGCCTTTGAGGGTGTCGAAGACGGCCTCGATCCACTGCCGGACACGGGCGATCTTCCCGTGCCGGGCCGGCTCGTCCTTGCGGTCCGGCCGCACCAGGTGAATACCGAGCCGCTCCGTGCAGAAGGCTTCGAACTCCTTCCCTGCGAAGCCCTTGTCGGCCAGGATCACCTGCCCGGCCCGGACGAGGCGGTGGTCGCGCTCCAGCAGCGCGGCCATCACCTCCCGTTCTCCGAGTTTCGGGTTGGCCAGGCACCAGGTGACGGGCATGCCCTCGGCGGTGGTGACCAGGTAGAGCCGGAATCCCCAGAAGAAGCGGGAGTGGCTGCGGCAGTAGCCGTAGCCGGCGTGCCCGGCCAGGCCGGAGCGTTTGACGGTCTCGCGGGAGGCCGCGCAGGGCAGTGGGGTGGAGTCGATCAGCCGGAGGTCGTCGTGCCAGGTCGGGACCTGCCGGGCCAGGGCCTCGATCACGTGGCTGATCAGGGGCCCGGCGGCGTTGAGCCGCTTGTTGTAGGCCGATTGCTGGGGCAGGTAGCGGAAGAGGTGCCCGAGCCTGGCGTGGGCGAAACGGATCCAGTGCCGGGCCGAAGGGAAGCCGAGCAGGACTTGGGCGACTGCCAGGCACAGCAGTTCGGCGTCCGTCAGTTTCGGGGGTCGCCCGATCCGGCGACAAGGCGCCACATGGTCGTCGATGAACACGTACAGTGCCGCCAGAAGGGCGTCCAGGTTTGTCTTCACACACTGACCAACGGGCGCCCTTCGCCATGGTCGCGACCAGCACAGACATCGGACTCATTCATCTAGATGAATGAGTCCGATGTTCTCCGTGGTCATAGGCGATCAGGGATCGTTTGGTCTTGGCGCCGGTGGTCCAGTTGTGCCAGATGCCTGTTTCGAGGGTGAGGAGTCGTTGGCCGGTGCGGGCGAAGACTCCGGCTGGGTCCCGTCGCTGTGCTGTTCCTGGAAGGTAGTTGATCGTCGGGTGTCCTGCAGTTGGCCGAACGAGATGCGCCAGGCAAAGGTCAGGCTGTGAGGCCGAAAGCGAAGAGGGGCGGCCACAGGAACCAGGGCGGGGACCAGTCAGCAGGCCAGCGCCGATCGAGCATAAAGGCGGACGAGGTCGTCAGCCCGATCGTGAAGAGCGGGAGGATCCAGGCAAACAGGACGGTTCCGAGCCAGCGGCCTCCGAAGGTGCTCGCGACGGTCAGGTGCGGCTCAGCCTGGTCCTCTCTTTCGGATCTTGTCGGATCAGCGCGCGGAACTCCCGGCTCGTGAGGAACTGGGAGTTCCCGGATGTCGGTGCGCTTGCCAAGTCCTGCAGATGAAGCTCTGGGCCCTGTCCAACGTGCAAGAGGGAACGTAATCCTGTGGCTAGTGCCGCATCAGGCAACGTTTGCCCTGTTTACGACCTCGCGTAGGCGTTCGTCGGTGGCGTGCTTGTTCCGCCGGATGATGTATCGGCGGATCATGCTGCCCTGCTCCCTGTGGCTGGCATGGTCGGTGCCGTCGAGGGTGAAGTAGCGCAGGGCGGTGAACTGGGCTTCGATGCGGTTGAGCCAAGAGGAGTTCGTCGGGGTGTAGGCGATCTCGACGTTGTTCGCGTCAGCCCAGGTGGCAACCCGCTGGCAGCGTTTCGTGGTCAGGTGCGGGGAGTAGTTGTCGCAGACGATGGCGATCCTTACCGTCGCGGGATGGAGGCTGCGCAGGTAGCGGCAGAATTCCAGGAACTTGGAACGGTTCTTGGTCTTCTTGATGTGGCCGTAGAGCTGGTCTTTGCCCAGGTCGTAGGCCGCGAACAGGTGGCGGACGCCGTGCGGGCGGGTGTAGGTGGCCCGCCGTCTGGGCCTGGGGTCCCGGTCGGGGTCCTTGTGCCGGCCGCTGCGTTCGGCCCACTGGCGTCCGGGGTGCGGCTGGAGGTTGAGCGGGCCGAACTCGTCCATGCAGTAGATGACCTCGGGCTCGCCCGGCTCGGGTACGACCTCACGGTCGGCGATGGCGTAGAGGTGCTCGACGCGGGCCTTCTTCGCGGTGTAGTCGGGGTCGTTGGAGGTTTTCCAGGTCTTCACGCTTTGAAAGGTGACGCCTTCCTCGCGGAGCAGGATGCGCAGGCCCTCGTGGCTGATGTCGTCGACCACCCCCTCGGCGACCAGGAAGTCGGCCAGCTTGACCAGGCTCCAGGTCGAAAACGGCAGGCTGTGCTCGGTCGGCCTGGACTTGGCGATCTTCTTGATCTCCCTGCGCTCGGGCAGGGTGAAAGTCTTCGGCCGTCCGCCCTTGTACTTCGGGTAGAGCGATGCGAAGCCGTCGGTGTTGAAGTTGTGGATGACATCCCGGACTCGGTCCGCACTGGTGAACGTGACCTCGGCGATCTTCGCCACGGCCATGCCCTGCGCGGACAGCAGCACCATCTGGGCCCGGCGCCAGGTCACAACCGACCCGGTGCCGCGGCGGATGATCCGCAGCAACCGCCGGCCCTCGTCATCATCAATCTCACGAATTCGTACCCGCTCGGCCATGCGCACAGCCTGCCAGCGTCCTGGACCCTGGCTGCTGGTATCCCGGCCGTGTCACACCATTCGGCGTTTCCTCAGCTCAGCGAGCCAACCCCGTACTTGCTCGTCGTCGTGCAGGTAGCCGCCGCCCTCATCCGCGGGCAGGTCAATTCCACACAGGAGGTTCAGCGCCCACCACGAGAGGTCGTCCCAAGCAAGCCGGTCGTCGGCCACCCACCGCGCAGCCCAGCGGTCAGCCTCATCCCTCGTCAGCCGACCCTCGATGAGCGACGCGAAGCAATCCTCAACCTCATCAAGCGTCGGCTGGTGCCCTGCATCCATGTCCTGACCGTACAGGCAGGGCAAACGTTGCCTGATGCGGCACTAGCTTCTCCGCGACGTCCCTAGGGTCAGTGGCATGACGGACAACACTGTGGATCCAGCGACGATCACGCCGGAGATGGCTGTTCAGGTTCGCACGTGGCGAGTCGACGAGGAGTTCTCCTGGCGTGCTGTGGCTCAGGCCGCGTCCGACCTGTGGGGCTCCGGGTGGGGCAGCAACCAGCTCTTCGGCGAAGACCTTTGTGTAGCCGCAGCGAAGGTGCTGGGTGAAGACCCGCACCAGGAACCGTGGAATTGACGCCCGCTGGTGCCCCTCGGATCAGCGGGCGGCGCACGATCGGCTGGTGCATGAACGCCCGCCGCAACGCACGCGACTACGAACGGCTGCCCCTGCACTCCGAAGCGCACCTGAACTGGGCACTCACCACCATGATGACCAGGCGCCTGATCCGCAAAAGCCCCCGCACCAGCCAGTGGACGAAGAAACCTCCCTCCTGATCAGCACCCGGGGTCACTGCTCGGCCGTGCCTGGCTGCTCTCTTGAAACGACCAGGCACGACATGGCTGAGTGAGCGTCTACCGGCGGCGGCAGCAGAACTCTGCGTGAGTGGAGCGGGGAAAAGCCCTGGAGACGACGTCGAATCCGGCTCGCCGCAGCATCCCCTCGATGATCCAGGCGTAGGTGGAGAACTCGTCTCGGACATGGGCTTCGAAGTCGGCCCTGGTGAAACCCTCGCCCTCGGGGCGGCCTGCCGTGTCGATCCACTGCTGGAGGTGCTCCTCCGAACTGGTCGGCTCGAAGCTGAAAATCACATCCCACAGGTAGAAGGTGCCGCCGGGACGGAGCATCCCGGCCGCGTTGAGCAGCGCTTGCTGTTTCCAGAAGTCCGGGAGCTGGTGCAGGGCCGACTTCGTGGTGACCACATCAGCGAGTGGGCCGCTGTGGGTGTAGTCCAGGAAGCCGGCGCGGTGCCAGTGCGGGGCAACACCGAACCGCTCGGCCCGCGCCTGAGCGAAGGCGAGCATTTCCTCGGAGACGTCCACCCCGTGGGCGACGGCACCGCGTCGCACGGCCTGGACGGCCAGTGAGCCAGTGCCGCACGCCAAGCCGACCAGGTAGCTGCCTTCGCCGACCCCCAGACGGTCCAGCAGCGCGTCATCGGCATCGGAGTCGGTGCCCTGGTTACGGTCGTAGGCGGCAACCGCAGCCTTGCTACCGAGGTCGATGCCGACCGGCGTGTACTCGGGGAAGTACCAGGCGGGGCGGCGATGTGTGGTGTCGCTTCGTGGCATGCACCGTTTGTAGGCTCACCACCTGACACGCGGCAACACCAACTTACGCACCGCGGTATTGCGGAAGGTGAAAGATGCAGGACCACGACCAGTACCGGCTCTTCCTGCACCTCGCAGAGACGCTCAGCTTCACCCGCACCGCTGCGGACTGCCACATCAGCCCTGCCACGCTGTCCCGGACTGTGCAGAGGCTCGAGACCGCCACCGGACACCGACTCCTCGAACGCGGCACGCACGGAGCGTCCCTGACCCACCACGGCCGCTCCTTCCGCCGTTACGCGGCAGAAGCCCTGGACCTATGGGCCTGCTCCCACAACGGAGACACCGTCGACGACCTCAGCGGGCACCTGCGGGTGTTCGCCTCCGTCACGGCTTGCGAAAGCCTGTCGCCCGACCTGCTCGCCCCGCTGCGCTCCACGCACCCGCGCGTACACATCTCCTTATGCACAGGGGATGCCGCATCTGCCCTCGCCCTCCTCGACCAAAGCGAGACGGACCTTGCCGTCGCAGCCCTCCCCGACCGCCTACCCGCCACCCTGCTCACTCGGCAGATCACGCACACCCCGCTGGTCCTCGTCCAGGCCGCCGCCCCGACCGCCGCGACCGCCGAGCAGGCGCCTGACCTCAACAAGCCGTTCGTCCTGCCCCGTCAAGGACTCGTCCGCACCGCCGCCGACCATTGGTTTCGAAGCCTGGGTATCCATCCGCACATCGCCGCCGAGGCCAACGGTCACGAAGCCCTGCTCACCCTGGTTGCCCTCGGCTACGGCACGGGAATCATCCCCGACCTTGTGCTGCAGCACAGCGGCGTCCGCACGAGACTTCGACAGCTGCCCACCCCCACCCCCTCCGGCTCCGGCCACCTCGCCATCGGGATCTGCATCCGACGGGCCGACCTGCATCGCCCCCTCATCGCCGCCGCATGGGCAGAAACCCAGCCTGGTCAAAGCCACCATTCAGAGCATGCTCACGGCGCAGCGGTATGAAGTCCCAGTACAGCCTCTGCTCCTCGTCCACTACCGGCGTGTAGCCGTTGAGGGGCTGGTCGGTCTCGAGAGACGTGGCGATCGCCTCCATGAGCACTGGCAGGGACGTCCACATCTCGTGTGATACGCGCATAATGCCTTCCACGGCGTCGGCTTCGTGGATGCGCCCACGGTCGATCTCGGGACGGTGGTCCAGCACGAGGTAACCCCCGCCGAGGTCCCGCGCGATGGGGATCAACTGCGGGTGTCCGTAGAGGACGCTACTGGACCCGATCTTCATGAAGTCGTAGTCCGCCTCCTCTCCTTTCTCGTCCGCCGTGCGCTTGTCGTAGAAGCGGGTGGAAAGTTGCCACGCAGCCGCTATCTCGCGCGCACTCATCGGTCTGTAGAACCCTGGCAGCAGCGAGCCCGGCAGGTTGAGGAGACCGTCGTGCCGCAGCAGCGACATCACCAAGGGCTTCAGCAGTTGCCGGCCGAAAACGCGTTCGGTCGCGGCGATGTCCGCCGGATTCGCAGGCGGCGCCAGCGCGGCGTGGGTCGCCGGCGCATGCTCGGCCAGCCAGTTCTCGATTCGCGTCCACGACTCACTGATCGATGCGGTCATACCACGGCATGCTGCCACCTGGCACTGACAACCCCCTGAGAACAGCTGGACGGTGGCCGTGACCCCGATACGTCCGGCAGGGCCGTCACCGTGCGGTCGTTGGCCTGACGAGCCCGGGCGTAGTCGGTGAGGTCCTCCAGATCGAAGGCCGGCAGGTCCTTGCCGGTGACGATGCTCATACGGGTGAGCACGTTCAGGGCTTCGGTCGCGTGCTCGAAGCAGCGCTGTCCGCCGACGCGCTGCTTGAGTTCGGCGAACAGCGCCGGCTGGTTGCGGCGACGGTAGGCGTCGTAAACGCCCAGGAGGCGGCTGCCGAAGAGCCAACCGTAGGAGGGCTGGATCGCCTGGAGGACCATCAAGATGCCGAGACCGGCGGTGAAGCGTGACCGGGTGCCCGGGCCGCGGGTCTGCGGTCCCCAGCCGGACCCAGGACCCTCAGCGACGGGCGCAACATCCTGGTCGTGTCCCTTGACGGCATGGAAGAGGCATACGGCGCGGTCCTGGCCATCGTGCTGCACCGTCCCGTGGTCTATCCGGACACGGCGATGTTTGTCGTGATCATCGACCCCCTGCCGTGCACAGCCGTGGCCGTCGCCCTTCAGCAGATGAGGACTGCCCGCTTCGACGGCGCGAAACTCCAGGGCGCTGTGGTCACGGACGTCATGGACCGCGTCAGTCAAGCGCTCCGCGCGGTTCTCGACCTGTACTGACGGGCCAGAGCGACAGCGCCAGGCACTTACGCGGCGCAGTGGCTCGCCCCGCACCTCTGACCAGCTGGACCTGGAACCTGTTGTTCTGTTCGACAACGTCCGCGAGCCGATCATGAGTACTCTCGGGGAGACGCTCGCTTCCTGGAACGACGACTCTCACATCCATCAAATCCTCGCCCCCAGCTTCGATGTGCGTGAGGTGCCGGACGGCTGGCAGGTGCAGGTGCAGGAGTACGGAGACTGAGTCGAGAACTTGCAAGGGCTGTCGGCCTTTGTGCTCAGTCGTTCCATTGTTTGCGTGCGAACGCGGCCGGTTCGATCACCAGGGTGTCGGGGGGAACGTCCTTCGTGACAGTGGCTCCGGCGCCGACCACGGCACCTCGTCCGATCGTGACACCGGGAAGAACCGTCACTGCCGCGCCGAGCCCCGCGTTGGCCTCGATCGTGATGGAGGCCCGGTGATGAACTTACTTCGCTCGGACGCTGTGAGGGGGTGGTCAGAGGAGATGAGGTTGGTCTTCGGGCCGATCAGGACACCGTTGCCCAGGTGGATGCCACCCTGGTCCAGGAAGGCACAGCCCTGGTTGACGAAGACGTACTCGCCGAAGTCGATGCCCAGCCCGTGGTCGGTGTAGAAGGGCGGATAGACGGTGACGGAGTCGGGAACTTACTTGCCGACGATCTGGGACAGCAAGGCCGCGCGGGTGACCTTGTCGTCGAAGGGCAGGACGTTGAGGTGTGACGTGAGTGTGGTCACGAACTCGATCCGCTCGGCCACTCTCGCGAACTCGGGAGTGCGGACGTAGTGAGGGGCCTCGCGTTTTCCGGACAGGATTCTGACCGTTTATTTCACGCGGCGATTCGCAACTTCTCGTACTCGGCGTGGACTTCGCACGGAGGGCGGTAACCCACCGCCGAGTGGAGGCGTTTGCGATTGTACCAGAATTCGATGTAGCGAGTGATGTCCTGCCGAGCGGCCTCGCGGGTCAGGTAAGTCACCCTTGATACGAGCTCGTTCTTCAGGGCGCCGAAGAATGATTCGGTCATGGCGTTATCGAAACAGATCCCGGTGCGGCCGGAAGATCTGCGGAGCCCGAACCGGTCGAGCGTCTTCCCGAACTCGGCTGACATGTAGTTGCTTCCGCGGTCGGAGTGAAATATCGCGCCGACCGAAAGGTTCCTGTTGCGTGCCGCGTTGCGAATTGCCCTGGATATCAGTGGGGTTTGGTAGTGGTCGTCCATCGCGTAACCGATGACTTCCTTCGTGCAGCAGTCGATGACCGTTGCAAGGTACAGCCAGCCTTCCCCGGTCGCGATATAGGTAATGTCGCCGACGAGCTTTTTGCCGGGCGCATCCGCAGTGAAGTCGCGGCCGACGAGGTCCGGCACCTGGCCGGCCGCGGCCTGAGTGAGGTTGAACCTCTTCGGCCGTGGCAGGCAGGGCACCAGGCCCAGTTCGCGCATGAGGCGACGGACCAGCTCCACGCCCGCGGCGACGCCCCAGCGGTGCAGCTGGGCCTGGATGCGCCGGTGCCCGTAGGTGCTGTCGGACATGTCGAAGGCTTTCTCGATGAGCAATTTCAGTTCTTCGCGCCGCTGAGCTGTCGCGGATTCCGGGCGGGATCTCCAGTCGTAGTAGCCGGATCTGGAGACGCCGAGTCGGCCGCACATGAACTCGACGCTGTATGCGTACTCCTCGGTGTCGAGCCGCATCTCGTCGATGAACTCGTACTTGCTTGCTACCGGGGATCCTTCGCGAAGTACGCTGCGGCTTTTTTCAGGAAGGTAACTTCCATCTCCAGCTCGCGGTTGCGTCGTTCGAGTTCCTTCAGGCGCGCCCGCTCGTTCACCGTCAGTTCCGCATCGGGAGCCGGTTCCTGCTGCTTCTGGTACTTCTTCACCCAGCCGCGTAGCGTCTCCGGGTTCAGCTTAAGCTCCCGGGCGACTTCGGAGATCGTCTTGCTTGACCTCAACGCGATCTGGACGGCTTCCTCGCGGAACTCCGGCGAGTACTTACTGGGTGGCGCCACTTCTTCCTCGTTTCCTTGTTCAGGACAACCCTATTGGGTGGCTGTTCGGAAACTTCGTGGCCCCTCAGACTCCAAGCCGGGCCCCGCTCTGGAAGACCTCACCGTGTGATGCTCCTGACCATCGCCGAACGCTACGCCGAGGGGCGTATCGACGATCTTCTCGACGCAGACCACCTCGCAGGCGTGACTCCGGCCGCACCGAGAGAGCGTCTGCGGGCCCTCGTGGTGGGGCTCACGGGAGTCCTGGTGATGGCTGGCGCAGCGTTCCTCGGATCGCCCGACGCGGCCCTCATCCCTCTGCTGCCGGTCGTGGTCATCTTCGTCGCAGTCGTCGTCAACCGCGGACGGATGCCAACTGCGGGGCAGCTCACCGATCTGATCATCCCCGATGAGGCGGAGAACTCCGCGGCCGTTGACCATGCCCGACCTGCCCTCGCCCGAAGAGGTCGAAGCCGCTCGCACGCCCACCGGCGGCTGGAAGCGTGACCAGCTCGCCGCCCGGGGCGCCCCATGGCCCCCGCCCAAGGGAAGGAAGGACGAGCTGGCCGAACGCTGGAAAGCCGCCCGCCCGGACGGCGCACCGGCGCCCCCGCCCAGCCCGCCCCCGGCCGACTTCGCACAGGAGACGCTCGACTTCGGCTGACCCGACGACAGCGGGGTCGGACAGGATCACCCTGCCCGGTCCCGCTGCTCGTTTCCGGCTGCTCACCGGCTGAGACGGATGCGCGGCCCCCACGCGAACTCGAGGTCGTCCAGGAAGACGTCTTCCAGCTCCTTCTCCCACTGGCCGCGCAGGAGCATCGGAACGGCCTCCATCCGCTCCAGGATGACCAGGGTCTCGGGCTGCCCGATCAACGCGTACCGGCCGTGCGAGGCGGGCTTGCTGCCCGGCCCGTACGCGCGCAGCAGTTCCTCCAGGCGGGCACGGTGCTGCTGCACGAACGCCTCCAGGCGCTCGACGTACCCCTCGTGTTCCCCAGCGCGCACCGCGCTCAGCGCGACGTCCAGGAACTCCCCGTCCGGCCAGTGGCACCCGCCCGGCACGGCAAGGGCCCACGGGAACCGCTCTGCTGCCGGCCAAAACGTCCCTCGCGTCCTACACCGGAGCCGAGGCCGGTTCCTCCACCGGGGAGGGGAGCCCGGCTGTTGAAGGTGGGCCAGCGGCAGGGTGCTGGAGGCGGCGGTGGTTGCCAGCGGCGTGCCCAGCGCCTCCGGGTGGGCCATGAGCAGGCGTGCCAGGGCGCGGCCGTGGTCGCTGCCGTGCGGTTGCTTGGGGGTGCTGCCGTCGCCCCGATCGCCGGGGTAGGCGAGGTGCCAGAGGTATACGACGGTGCGGTGGAAGAAGTCGGTGAGCACCTCGAACATGTCGCTCGCTTCGGGGCCCGGTTCGTACGCGCCGACCACAGCGGCCGCGGCGCGCCCGATCTCGGAGGCGGTCTGCGAGAGCGCGTCCAGCATGTGCCGTGCGGAGTTCGAGGGGCTGTCCTCGAAGACCTCCACGATTCGGTACAGGCCCGGGGGGCCCGTAGAGGTTGCCTTCCTTCGCGCGGCGCACCATCACCGCGGCCTCCTCGACCGAGTCGGCGCTGGCGAGGTCGGTCACCTCCGAGGCGCCGGGGTGCTCCGGCTCGGTGCACCTGGCGAGGACCTGGTAGAGCCCTCGTTGCTCGGGCGGCCGTACTCCGCCCGACGCGGGGTGCCCCTGCCCGCGCTCCTCCGGATCGCCGGCAGGCGTGTATCCGTCGAAGACCTGGTGTGACACCAGATTCCGGATCCACATCCGCTTCAGCTCCGTCATCCGCACTGTCGCCCTGTGCCTTTCTGCAGAGCCAGCAGTATCCGTTCCGTCCTCGCTGCTGGCTGTTGTCACGTCGTTCCTCTGGTCGGTGCCGTCGGTGTTCACGCGGTTCCTTCCTGGTCGGCGCGGTTGGCGATCCAGTCCGGATCGCGTACGGGCGCCGGGACCCGCGTCTCGGTGGCCGGGGCGCGCATGATGCGTCAGCTGGTGCGTGGCGCGGTGACGACGTGGACCAGGACGACGACGGCCTGGCGGCCGGAGCCGCCCCGGACCCACGCCCCGGTGAAGCGGACCTGATCGGCCGCCCCGGCGCCCGCGCGCCGCCAGGGGCGAAGCCGTCCGAGCAGATAGCCGGCCGCGAGCGCGGCGGCCGCGGCGACGACGACGGCCGTCATCAGGACCACCGCATCCCGACCTCGGACAGCTGCTCCATCCGCTCCGGGGTCAGCGCGGCGGCCCTGCTCCGCTGGTTGTCGACCCATGCCCCCAGACGGAACTGGTCCTCCCGGCCGTCCTCGGAGAGCACGGTCTCCACGTGCTTGCGCGGGACCTTGAGGTGGCCCTCGCGCTCGAAGAACTGCCGGGCAGCGGCGAGGTTGGCGGTCCACTTGTCGGCCTGCGTACGGGGCCTCTGCGGCTTCTCGTCCTCGGGCACGGGTGTGATCCCGAGGACCTGCTCGCACATCCACTGCTGCACGCCGGTGAGCTGGTCCCACCCGCACCGCACCGACGTCACCCACCGCCCGAGGTCCTCGCCCTGGCGCAGGACCCCGCCCGCCTCGGTGGGCAGCGCCTCGCCCGCGTCCCGGTGCATTCGCACCAGGTGGAAGCACCGCTGCCACGTCACCGGCCACGACGGACACCACGACGCGTCGATCTCCTCCAACTGCTCGCGCCGCTCGTCCGACAGCGCCCCGGCCGACGACTCCACCGGCAGCCCCTCCGCACGCCGCCGCTTGATCTCCCGAGCCTTCCGGGCGGCGGCCCGCGCGTTCTTCAGCCAGATGCCCACCGCCGCTCCCTGGAAGGTGGCGTCCAGCGGCGCCAGGAGGTGCCCGTGTTCGGCGGCCCACCCGCGCGCGGCGGACAGGCCCTCCTCCCACGCGACGTCGAAGTGCGACCAGATCATGCCGAGCTTCTCCAGCTGCTCGATGCGGTCCTCGTCCATCTTGCCGCGGGCGTAGAACCGGCGGGCATCAGCGGTCCACTGCCCCAGCGGGAACCCGGCGAGCGAGGCCGGCCACCCCGTGGCTTCCTTCTCCTGGTCGTCGATGGCGGGCACGCGGAACGTGAACGGGACGCGGAGGTCGCCGTGTTCACAGGCGTAGATGACGGCTGCTTCCACGCCGCGCCGCCAGTGCTCGTGCTCGGGGTTGACGACGCGCAGGCTGATGAACGCGGCGAGGGCGGCCGGGTCGCGGGGCGTACTGAACTTCAGCAGCGCCTTGGCGGGAGCACTGACGCCTCCGGAGCCTTCGCCGCTCCCGCCCGTGCTCTTCCCGCTGTCATCCTTGCTGACGGGCTTGTAGCGGCTCGGGGCCTGCTGCTCCGCAAGGGTCTCCACGATCCGCGCGTCGTGCGCCCGCAGCGCCTCCAAGAGCTTGGCGAGCCCGCCGAACGCCCGGGAGGTGAGCATGTTGTCCACCGTCTCGCCAGGCCCGAGCAGCACCGGCACCACGAGCGAGGCCATCTTGCCCTCGCCCGGCTGCATCCGCAGCGCGCGGCCCACGGCCTGGACCAGGTCCGGCATGGAGCCGCGTACATCCGCCCAGTAGACGGAGTCGCAGTTCTTGGTGTCGACGCCTTCGCCCAGGACCTTCACCGAGCAGAGGAAGCACTTCTCCACGACGGTGCCGTCCGTGACGATCCCGGCCGCGAACTCCCCGAGGAGTCGGCGGCGGTGGAGCGGCTTGTGGTCCCCGCAGAGCCAGTCGGCCCAGATGGTTGCCGGGTACAGCTCGGGGTCGGCGGCGTGCAGTTGGGCTGCGACAGCTGGGAGGCCGGTCGCGAACGCCTCGGCTTCCTTGACGACGTGGTGGAAGACGAGCGTGCGGCGGAAGTTCTCCTCCGCGGACGCCTTCACGAGGGCGGTTTGCAGCGCGGCGAGCCGCGCCCCGCGGACTTGCTCAGAGCGGCCTTCGGCGCCCAGGAGCTGCGCGGCCTGGAGGGCGGTGTCGGTGATGTCCACACACACGACCTGGTACGGCGCGCAGATCCCCCGGTCGATCGCCTCCGACAGCGTTAGCGTGTAGCAGCGGCTGCCGAAGGCCGAGTCGGGGTCGTCGTCCATACTCGCCACCAGTTCACCGGGCGCGCCGTCCTGGTCCTCGTCCCCGACCTGCCACAGCCTTGGTGTGGCCGTCATGTACAGGCGGCGCAGGGACGGGATCTTCTGGTTGTCGTGCACGACCGCCCACGGCTTCCCGATCCGCCCGGAAGTGCGGTGCGCCTCATCGACCACAATTAGGTCCCAGGCCGAAAGGCCGGCGGCGTGCGCCCGTTCCAGCGTGCCCAGCCCCAGGCTGGCGTACGTGGCGTACACGGTCACCTTCTCCAGGTCCCGCGCCCACTCCACCAGCTCATCCACGTCCGTGGTGTTGGGGAAGGACACCTCCTCACCCCGCAGCGAGGACACCCCGATCATCGGCCCCCGGCGGCCCCCCTCACGCCACGCGGACTCGGTCTGAGAGAGCAGGTCCAGGCTCGGTACCAGCACCAGCACACGGCCCGCGTGGAGCTCCTCCGCACTGCGGACCGCCACCCGGGTTTTGCCGGACCCGGTTGCCATGATCACCTGAGTCCGGAGACCTTGCTCGGGCACAAGTGATCTTGCAGGAAATTCGAGGGCGCGGAGGACCGCGTCAACGGCTTCCCGCTGGGCGGCCTCACGCTGATCAGCACGGTTAGTGGTCGACATACCCGTCTGCCTTCTCCTGGGGGCCGGCCGGGTAGATTCGGGCGGCGGGAACAAGAAACCTGCATGCAGAGAAGCCGTTGAGGTCACGGTGGAAGTGGCACTGTTGTCGGCTATCTGATTCAGCCGGGACGCTTACGAGGTAAGTGAGTGGAACTTCATAAGGCCCCGAAGTGCTCCGGAGTGGTGTGCTCCGGCTCCAGAGTCTATCTCGTGCATCAAAATGAAGCATAAGAATCATGAGATTGCCCGGCTGGTATCACCGAAAGCCCGAAGAGGATCCTGACGGTCACTCAAAGCGCGCCTATACCTGGATGCCACCCTACGGGTGGGCGTGTTCCCGGAGTGGGTGTCATGAGTGCGTGTACTCATGTGCGCGGACCTTGCCCTGCGTCACGATGTGTGTTCCATGACAAGTCGCTGGGAGGGACAGGCGTGATGTATGCAAGGAAGATTGCAACCGTGTTGATAGTGGCGGCGTTTGGCCTGGCAGGGGCAATGCCTGCCGCAGCAACTGGAGGTCTTCTTCCGCACCCCGGGCCGGAGGGTTTGGTGTGGGTTGAGGAGATGACGGGAGACGGTGGAGTCGCGTCAGGGGGTGCGTGGGAAGGACTGCCGACCGTACTCACCGTGGCCTGTGAGGGTGGAGACAGTGTGGTGGCGACGATGGAGTCACAGCAGGTGCGGGTTGCCGAGTTCGCGGTGGACTGCCCTGTCGGCAGTGTGGGTGCGGGCTCGGCGACCATGGACGCGGGTGTCGTGCGGCGAGGGTCCTTCACAGTGGGGATCGACGCCTCGCAGGAGAGCATCCGGTGGGCCCTGACGGTGACGCAGCCCGAGTAGAAGCCCCTGGCGGTCCACCGCTTCCTCGCCGCGGTGGACCGCCAGCCCAGACGTCCTGCTGCTGCGGTTTTGGTGGCTGGAGCGCAGCGGAGCCACTGGTCCAGGCGAAGCCCGGACCTTGGGGCCGCAACGCGGCCCAGGTTTGCCTCCGTTGAGTCCTGGAGCGAAGCGAAAGGACTCAACGGAGGGCGCGGTGAGCGAAGCGAGCGCGCAACAC
>NZ_CP108807.1:0-97690 GCF_045161915.1 Streptomyces sp. NBC_00872
GACGGCGACGGCCGCCAGGCCGACGTCGACAACAGCGGCGACCCGGGCCCGGATCGCGGCGGCCGCGGCGCGGGCGCGCTCGAGGAGGGAGTCGATGAGGTCGGCGCCGGCGGCGAGGAAAGTCTGCGCGCTGGCCCGCCAGTCCTCGCGCAGCTGCGTCAGGGAGCGGGGCCGCAGGTTCGAGGGGCGGGTCTTGCGGGCGGCGATCCTGTTGAGCTTCGCCCGGGTCCGCTCGGAGACCTCGGGCGCGAACTTGAGGTTGCCGTCGTCGTCGGTGGCGGTGACGTACTCGTGCTCCAGGTCGGTGAGGCAGGCGGCGATCTGCGCGCTGCGGCGGGAGGTCCAGCGGATCAGCTCGTGCGGGACTCCGGCGACTTCCATGACCGGTCGGCGGCCGGGCGTGACGGTGCGGGGCTCGGAGGCGAGTCCCAGCGCCTCGCACGCCTCAGCCATGACGACTTCGTTGTAGAGCGCGGACGCGGCGACGGTCGACTCCAGCAGGGCCGTGGAGTGCACCGCACCCCAGACACCATCCTCCGGGCGCAGGCCCTTGAGGGACAGAAGGACGTGATCGTGGAGCAGCGGCATGCCCGACCTGGCCTCGTAGTGGCGGAAGCGGGCTGCGACCAGGCCGTGCGCGGGGCGGGTGCGGTGGATGCCCTGCGCGCCGTACCGGATGACGGCGACGTCGTCCTCGATCCACGCGAGCACGATGGCGATGGCCTGCTCGTGCGCGGCCTCGATCGCCTTCCGTGTCTCCTCATCCCGAGCGCCCACATCAGTTGCAGGGTCGGCTGCGGCCGGAAGACGAGATCGGCTCCGGTGACCTTCACCTTGCGTCCGAGCGCCCCGGCCCGGCGCGCGGCCGCGGGCTTCTTCCCCGCCGCCAGCTGATCGGCTACGAGCCGGTCGGCGTCCGGGTGCCGGCCCTCGCCGAACAGAGAGCGCAGCTGCGCCTCGGTCATCTCCAGACCGAGCGCGAGACCGAGGGCGGGCAGACCCCGCCCCATCCATCTGCCGACCGGAACTCCGGCGTCCCGCTGCGCCTTCTTCAGCGGCTTGCGGCCCTGTCGGCGGCCGTCGCCGACGAGGACCTGGCGCAGGAAGTAGCGGTACATCTGCCCGGCCGTGATCAGCGCGATATCCATCATGGAGACCACGCCACACGGCCCTGAACTGCAATAAAAGACCGATCGGCTTCACGTCCCGCCACGCGGGAGCAGCGGCCGAACTTTCTTCCCCGGCGCTCGCCAGCCGGGACGCCGCTCCGGCCGGCGAGCCAGTGTCATCGCTCTCCGGCAGCCCCGACAACCACCCGAACAACACCAGCAAGCACCACGCACTGCCCTACAGGGACGACCACCCATCAGCCCCTGGCAGCCGCCGGGGGCTTCGTCGTGCTGCCCGGAGGACACCGTGCCCACGTACGAGACACTCCCCCGCTTCACCACCGACCTCCAGCACCTCACCCCCGCCCAGCGTCGGCGCTTCCGCCGCGTCGTCACGCGGGCCTTCGTTCCTGACCTTCGCACCGGCCAGTTCCGCCCCGGCCTACGCATCAAACGCGTGCGTATCGCCCCCGGCGTCTACGAACTCACCTGGGCACCGGACGGACGCGCGACGTGGTCGTACGGCAGGGAGAAGCGCTGCGGAGCCCACATCGTGTGGCGCCGCATCGGCACCCACACCATCCTCACCGGCCCCTGACCCACCACATAACGAACTGCGGTCACCATGGCGACCCGGGGCAGCAAACCAGCTGGGTCCCCAGGGGCGACAGCTCACCAACCGGCCAGGCCGGGTCCCCGACGCCGCAGGACACCAGCACCCGATCGGTCATCGATCATGACGGTGTGACAGTCAACAGGCGGAAGATCGCCGTCCCCGCAACACCCCCACCGACGGCCGACAGCCCGGCCGTGCGCCTGCCGGACCGGGCCCCGCCCGGATTCGAGTCCCTCGCCGCCGACATCGCGGACGCCTCCTGTGCGCTTGCCGATACCGCCGGCCCCGGCTCGTGGAGTCTCACTGCTGCCGAAGACGCGGTCGACGCCATCGGCGCGCTCGTGACCGCGCTGTCCGTGATCGACCCGAACGCGGCGCGGATCCTCGCCGCGATCCCTGCCGCCACCACCGCCCTCCTACGCCACATCGGCGACCAGGCCCCGGACGACGAACCCGCCACCGGACCAGATACCGCCCCGCTGCCCATCCCCTGGGCGACACGGACCCGGCGCCGCGGGCTCGGACATGGATACCAAGGCATCCACATCCCCGAATAGCCGCTCGACCAACGGGGCCATCAGCCCGCCGACAGGGTCTCCCCGCTCTCCCACCAAAATCGAACAGACGTACCATCTGAAGGTGACCGCCGATGCCTTCCCCCAGGACCTCTACGACGCCCAGACAGAGCTGCACCGCATCCGCGCCGCGTATGAGGCGCTGTGCCGTGGCCTGCCCTGGTCCGTGGACCCGGCCTCCGGCTGGAGCGGGGAGAAGGCCCTGCACAGCGAGTACCGTCGGGACGTCCCGGACAGTCCCGGCTACACGCCGGAGCAGACAGCACAGGAGAGCCGGCTGCGGGCCCGTCTGCTGGAGCTGTCCATCGTGGTGTCGGAGCATCCGTACTGGGCAACGCTCGAACGCGGCGCCGTGGTGGACGCACGTATGGAGCTGAAGCGGGTCACCCGCGGTGGGCATAGGGCATGAGCGCTTCCGGCCCCGAGCGGCCGGAGGCACAGGATGGGCCACGACGAGGCCGGGCCGTCGGCCACAGAACCAAGCGCTCACCGGCTTGGTGCGTCCCGGCTCTCACTGCGGCTCGGCTGGCTCTGTGTCCTCGGCTTCGCTGTACTGCAGAAGCAGCGCGATCAACCGCCTCCGGCTGCGGCGGTCCATTTGCCGGTTGATGACTGCTGCCAACCGTTCGGGGTCCAGGTAGGGAAGCTGTTGGCCGTCGGTCACAGGCTTCGGCGGCTGTTCATTTCGGCGGTTCGGTGAGACGCCGTCCCGGTTGCCTTCTTCGGAGGTCGGAGGGTCCGTCGGCTGAGTGGTCCGGGGGGTGGTCGGCTCGGTGTCCACTCTCCCCTTTTCGGCTTTGCCGGGCTTCAGCCGTCGTTGTGCTGCCCGTTCTGCGGCGCGTGCTTTCCTGTCCTCGTCCTCCTGCGCTTTCTGCTCCTTGAGGCGTTGAAGGTGTGCTTCCTGTTCCTCGGGCTCCTTGTTTCCCACACGCCGGAGAAGTTCGGCCGACTCCTCGCCGGATTCGAGACGCTGCTGCAGTTCGGGAGTCAGGCCAAGCAGTGCAAGTCGCTGGGACACCCATCCCTGGGACCGGTGCAACCGGGCGGCGAGAGCTTCCTGGGTGCCATGCACCTTCAGCAACTGGTCGAGAGCTCGCGCCTCGTCCAGGTGGTCGAGGTCCTGGCGGTGAATGTTGGCGACAAGCGCGGATTCCAGTATTTCGTCCGGATTGCTGCCCAGTTCGTCGTCGAGCATTACCTTGACGGTGGTGAGACCGGCTTCGCGGGCCGCGGCGAGACGGGAGTTGCCGTCGATGGCGACATAGCGGCTCTCGGGTTCGAGTTTGTCTTCGTTCCCGGGGTTGGCCTCCAGGTAGGCGAATCTGCCCATGATGCTGATGGCTGTCTTCTGGCCGTGGTCGCGCATGCTGCCCACGAGGTCGGTCAAGTCCCCCAGTGATGAGCGGGGGTTGTCCGGGTTGAGGCTGATTGCCGTGACCGGCAGTTCAACGGGGGGCAGGGCGCCCTCGGTGGGCGCCTTGGTCGCCGCGTTGATGGCGGCTCGCCGCGAGCTGATGCGCTGGGTCTGCTGGAATGAGGACCCGGTCCCCAGAGAGGCTGCCTTGCTCATGAGATCTCCCGGGCCAGCGCGCGCATACCGACCGACTGGTCACACTTGGGCGCGTATGCCAGCAGGGGCTGTTTCATGCGAACGGCCTCTTTCTGTTCCTTCAGGTCACCGATGACGCCGACCACTCGTGGATCCTTTATGTCCATCCAGTTCTTGAGGGACGAGGTGGCGATGAAGCCGCGGCGGGCGTCGTAGTGGTTGACCACGATGCCGAGGTAGTCGAGTTCGAGGCCCATGTCGCTGCGGAGGTCTTCGATCTGGGAGGTGAGGAGTCCGTACGCGTCGGCGGAACTGTCCTCCGCCTGGACGACGATGAGTACGCCCGAGTTCCCGGGGGCTTCGCCGTCGCGTCGTCGGCCGTAGTGGGCGGCTGCGTCCATGCTGAGGCCGAGGCTGGGCGGGCAGTCCACAAGGATCGCGTCGTAGTCGTCTTCGATGGAGGCCAGGGCGCGTTCCAGTGCGGCTTCTCGGGCGCGCACTCCGGAGAGCTTGACGTCCAGGAGGAAGGCGTCGGTGCATGCGGGCAGCAGGTGCAGTCTGCCACCGAATCGTTCGTCTTCCACCGTGACGATGAGATCGCGGAGTTCGCCTTGGGCTTCGCCCGCCATGTGCTTGGTCAGGCTGTCGCCCTCTATGGGGAGGGGTTCCTGGCCGAGTTGCTTGGTCAGGTGGTGCTGGGGGTCGAAGTCGACGAGGAGGACTCTGAGTCCGAGGCCGGGCAGATCTTCGTAGTCGAGAGGGGAGTCGTCCTCGCCCTCGGTGAGGGCGGCGGCGAAGTGCTTGGAAATTCGGACGGGGTGGAGCTGGTCGGGGTCTTCGGCGAGTGCTTCGCCGGCGCCTGCGGTGATGGCTGTCTTGCCGACGCCGCCCTTCTGGTTGCAGACGATGATGCGCTTGACGTTGACCGGCCGCTGGACGCCGGGGGACGGGTTTTTCTCCAGCCACAGCTGAACGGACTGTGAGAGACCTTGGACGATGGGCACACCGCGGGCGGCGCAGTCGGCGCGGAAGCCCTCCCACTGGCCCGGAGGCAGCCAGGTGGAGAAGGACTTGGCGCCCGAAGTGTCGATGGTGGCCAGGTTGGCACCGAGTCCGCGCCAGGCGGTGATGCCCGCTTCGACAGCGCGCTGGATGTCGATGCCGTGCTGGGCCGTGCGGATCCTCAGGACCTGTTGCAGCGCGGGGGAGATCTTGGAGACGACCTTTTCCCGGTCGCCGGAAGTGGGCGAAGTCATGGAGACACCTTACTAACGTCCAAGATCGATGGAAGCCCCGACACGTTAGCTCTTGCCCGCCAAGCGGTCCGAGAGACCCAACTCCCTGAGGTATTACGCCGTAATACCGCCTGAGAGCCACCGGCCGTGCCCCGCCCGAACAAGATCGACTATTACGCCGCAATGAAGAGACAGCCTCTCCACCGCTGCACAGCGCGAGAGTGACTGAGTATTACGGCGTAATACCGTCCCGGGCATGCCTCAGCCTCAACCGGATCGAGCGGGTCCAGACTGTGAACTCACGGCCTGTCCTCTGCACGCTGACACGGAGCACACGGGTGGGCAGCGACGACTTCGGACCGGAACGCAAAGAGGCCCTGCTCCCGGTGCATCGCACCGGGAGCAGGGCCTCTTTGCGTGGAGGGAGCGGTCAGTGGGCGGCGAGGTAGGCGGCGGCTGTGTCGATGAATGTGTCGTAGGCGCGTACGGCCGTCTCGCGGGCCTGGGTGAGGGTGTCGAGGCTGGTGTGTGCCTGCCTCATGGCATACGTCGCGCTGACCATTGCGTCAGCCGCCGACCGGACCGCAGGGTCGGTTACAAGGACACGGAGCACGTTCAGCGGGCGGTCGATCGCGCTGCGGGTGACACGGCTTTGAGCCTTCAGTTCCTGAATGCGGGTGTCGGGCTCGCGTTTGGCGACGGCCTCGCCTCTGTTCCACATGGCGCGGCGGTGCTCCGATACGGCGGCGGCGAGCGTGGTCACGGCGTCCAGACGGGTGTCCCACAGGGTCTGCTGGCGGGCGGCCCGAGCGGTGCGGCCAGCGCTGAGGTACTGAATCGCCCCGGTGACAACGGCACCGAGCAGGGTGCCAGCGACGGCAAGGATCGTGGCAAGCATGGATGCCTCCGGGAACGGACGAAGCGCCCCCGCACGGCGGGGGCGCTTCGTTACGTGGTTGCTGGGTCGGGACCAGTGGGTGGCGGTCAGGTTGTGTTGCGGGGGTCAGGCCCAGACGGCGGCGCCAGCCTCCTCCATCCGGTGACCGACGGCGTCGGCGATGGCGGGTGCGCTTTTCCGGAGTAAGCGATCTTGGCTGTCGCCAGGTCTGGTTACCTCTGGTGCGTGGGGCCTTGATCAGCGACTCTGTGCGCATGATGCTTCCGCCCGTTCACGAGAAGGCCGAGTTGATCGAGGTCGTCCGGATCACCGACCCGATGAGGCATCTCAGCGCGCCGAACCTGGTGGGCGACGATGTTGCGATCTGGGAGGCGACTCAGGTCAGGGACGCCCTGACGTTGATCAGCTCTGCGCCGGACAGTGAGCTGTACCGCTGTTTCACCCCGGGCTGGGGTATCCGTGCTCATAGCGCCACCGACCTGCTCTTCCAGATCGCCTTCTGCTTCCAGTGCCATGGGGCCCGCCTGTGGGGGCCGGGCGTGCGCGCCGAGTTGAATGGGATCCACGGCTTTGATCCGGACAGTCCTCCGGCCCTTGAACTGCTTCAACGATTCCGTGGCTCCAGGCCGGGCCAGCTCAAAAGGGTCTTCCGACGCAGTTGAGGGGCGTCATGCCTTCCCGGGCGAAGTACCGAATCATGAGGCGGCCGTCTGTAACGCCCGGGGAGGTGCACGCGGAGGTGCTCGACCTCATCGTCGCGGCCCCGGTCGATGTGAGGTCACCCGCTGCCGGGACTGCGAAGCGGGCCTGGCGATCTCGGCAGAGAATGCAGTTGTCGTCCCCGTGGTTTCCATGAACGATCCGGGTGTGACCACGTTGTTTCTGGCAGTCGGCCCTGCCGGGGGCCGGAAAGACCACAAGGGCTCGGCAGCTGGCCAAGGAGCACAACGCGCTTCAGTTGACGCCTGATGAGTGGATGATTCCGCTATTCGGTGAGCCGGAGGCGGACGGGAAACGCGGTGTCCTGGAAGGACGGCTGCTCGCGCTTGCCCTGGAGGCGCTGAAGCTTGGAACCAACGTGGTCCTGGATTTCGGATGTTGGTCTCGTACGAGAGGTCCGCGATCCGCTGGTCGGTGGAGTCTGTAGGCGCGTCCTGCCACCTCGTGTACGTGCCGGTGGACCTGGAGACCCGACGCGCTCGGATCGCCCATCGCCAAGCGACGACTCCAGATCAGACCTTCCCGATGAGCGAGGCGGACCTCTTGCACTGGCGAGTACGCCGCCGACCTCAGTCGCAGGTAGGCACTCGTTCCGCAGCCCACCAGCCGTTGGGAAGACAGAGAGCCGCTTCGGGCAGGATGGGGTCACATGACGGGTGGGAAAGACAAGCTCATAGAGCTGTTGCAGCGTGCGGGGCTGGAAGTCGTGGGGGACTGGCGGATCGAGGAGGTACTGCCGCCCCGAGCAGCTTGGCGACCGGTCGTCTCGGGCGGCGCCAAGCCGACCGTGGCCGTGCGGGATGACCTGCCCGACCTGATCGCCGAGCTCAACGCACAGTGGCACCGGCTCGCGGCCGACAACGGGATCATTGGCGAGGACGGCGTATTCCTCATCGATGTCGCTGGCCACTGGACGGGCTGGGCGCCCAGGCGCTGGACGCGGGTGCGGCTCACTGGCCGGTGGGACCTCGCCGGAGTCCTCGGCGAGCGGCCCGGGCAGCCGGAGTTCGTCACCTTCGCGACAGACGGCAGCACGCTGGTCGGGGTAACCACCGAGGAGGACGAGGTCTGGTTCACCCTGCTGGACCACATCGCAGAGCGGCAAGAGGCAGCCGCGCGGGCTGCGGCCCAGGAAACCCCTCGGGAGCGGGAAGCTGCTTGGGCGGCACTGCTTCAGGGACCGGGGCCTTCGACGAGAGTGCGCGAGATGTGGGCGCACGGGCTGGCCCTCAACCCGGCCACACCCGATGACCTCCGAGCCCGCCTCCTGGGCCTGTCGCACTTCCTCCTGTGGCACCCCCTGCCGACGGCGGTCGTTGAGGCGGCCATGGTTCACCCGGACTGGAAGCTGCGGCAGTTGCTGGCCGAGGCCCAGCCGGACATCACCGCTGAACAGTGGGCCCGCCTGATCCTGGGCGAAAAGGAATCCCGGCACCGGTGGATCCTCACCATGCTCGCGACGGACCGGCGTGCCGAACTCACCGACGCCGCGTACGAGCAGCTCGCTGCGGACCCGTCCGCACGGGTCCGCGAAGAGGCCGCTCGCCTTCCCGGCCTGCCCGTACGGATACTCGCCGCCCTGGCCGTCGACGTCGACCCGTCCGTACGGGCCTCGGCCTGCCGGCGAGCCTGGCCTCATCTGGACACTCCGACCCGGCGCGCGTTGCTGGGCGATCCCTATGGCAAGGTCCGCATCGAGGCACTGCTCCAGTACCACCAGGAGCACCCGATGCCCCGGTCGGTCTTTGACACCGCGGAACTCACAGACCGCGCGGTGGGCACGTGCCGTCTGGAGCGCGGCCTCGCCGAACACCTGGCTCACCACGGCAGCCCTGCCCAGCGTTGCTCCCTCGCGGGCAACCCGCACCTGGACCCGGACCTGGTGATCCTCCTTGCCCAGGATTCCGACGAGAGCGTCCGCTCCGTGGTGGCCATACGCTCCGACATCACCGAGGGACAGCGGGCGGACATCCCCATCGACTTCGACCCGCGTGGCCATCACTACCCGCTCGACTGGGTCATGGCGCTGCACCCGGATCCCGGCGCCATGCGCCGCTTGGCCGTCTCCACCCACCCCCTCGTACGCAGAAGCGTGGCCCGGGCCCGGCGCCTTCCGCCGGACGTCGTCGAACGCCTCGCCCGCGACGAAGACCGTGTCGTCCAGCTCTTTCTCGCGGAATCCTGCGACGACGCACCAGCGGACATGCTGCTGAGGGTGTGGCAGTGGTGGACCGGCAGCCTCAGCACCCCTGATCGCCCCCATGGTCATCCGAACTTCCCCCGTTGCGACCTGCTCCGTTACGCCGACGACCCGAACCCACGAATGCGCCAACTGGCCTTGGATGACCCGGAGTCGACGGCCGAGCTGGTCGAGCGGTTCAGCCGGGACAGCGACGAGGAAGTCCGGCACCGGGCCACGACCGATCCCCGGCTGACACCTGCGTCGGCCGTGCGGCTGCTTGACGACCCGCACGAACGCGTGCGCCACGCGGCTGCCCGGCACCCCGCCCTGCCCGCGCGGGTGCTGATCCGGCTGCTGAGGGACACCGATACCGCGCAAGTCGCGGCCCGGCACCCGGCGCTGCCCGTCTCCGTCATGGAACAGATGGTCCAGCGGATCCAGCCTCCGGCCGGCGCCACACCGGGGCCATGAGCTGGTAGACCGACGGGTATTCCGCAGCTTCTGATTGCCCCGGTTACCAATATCCCGTACGTCTTCGGGGTGTGGTTGAGGTGGGCGGTGGTGAGGCCGACCACGGGGCCGGTAGCGGCCGCCCGGGTGCGTCAGGCCGCAGTGGCCTGTGCACTCGCAGCGGCCGCCTGCCCGCTCGAACCGGATCCGCGCGCTGATCTGGGGCCAGTCGCGCGGGTAGCGGTGGAGGTTCTCGGGACGGATAGGCACGGCGGCTCCGCTACTCGCCGCCGGCGGCATGCCGCTGCTCGAACGCTTCGAGCAGGGCGTCCAGGTCGGTCGGCTCGGGTGCGGTGCCGACCCAGTCGCCAGTCTCGGTGAACACTTCCACTTCGGTGGTGTCGGCGTCGACCCAGCAGACGTACGGCCCGGACCGCTCGATGCCCGCAGTGGTGGCGGCGGCCGGGTCGGACATCAGCGGCGCGGTCTCCAGCACCGTCAGCGCGGTGACGGCCAGCCACATCGGTTCGTCCGGTGTTCCGGGGATCCGGAGGTAGCCGGTGACGCGCAGCTGGTCGCCGAGGGTCAGCTCGTGCAGTACGTGGTGCGCCATCACCGGGTCGGTGACGCTGCACGGCAGGATCATCTCGTCCGCGCGCTCGTCCGTCGGGGAGATGGTGAGCCGGAACCGCGCCGACGCCCCGTGCTGGTCGCCGGGCACGGTCTCTTCGTCCAGGAAGCCGTCAAGGACTATCGCATCGTCGGCGGCCATGGGTCAGCCGGCCTTCCGGACCGGCGCCTGGTGGGCGGCGTCGTACGCCTCGAGCACCGACTTGCGCACAACGCCCACTTTGGCGACGTGATAGCCAGTCTCGCGCGCCCACGTCCTGATGGCGGCGAGTTCCTCCCGGGTGCGGCCGCTGCCCAGGCCCGTACGGATCGGGGTGGGCGCGGCAGCGGCCGTGGTGGTGGGGTGGGTGCCGGCCTTCACGGCGCGCAGCTCCTCCTGCGCCCGCTCCAGGTCGGCCTTGGCCTTGGCGACCTTCTCTTCGGCCTCGCGCTGCGCGGCCTCCGTCTCATGGCGCTCGGACAGGGCGGACAGGGCGGCGGTGATGCGGGCGGCACGGCTGCGGACCGAGGCGGCCGGGTGCGCGGCCGCCCAGTCGAGCAGCTTCTGAACCTCGGTGGAGACGGGGAGCGGGATGACCGGGACGTCGATGGCCGCCGGGGAGCCGTCGGCCGCGCGAGGGAGCCCGAGGACCTGGCTGGCGATGAGGTCGCTGAGCTCGGTCGCGCTCAGGCCGGTGGCCGTGAGGATGGCCTGTTCGCTGTCGCCGTTGTTGTGCATCGAGATCGCCATGGCCTCGTGTGCGGACAGGGCCGGGGCGGCAGGGGAGTTCGTCATGGTGGGGGCGTCTCCGGTTTCCGGGAGGAGGGGGAGCAGGGCGGTGAGGGTGTCGGTGGGCAGTCCGAGGGCGTCCAGGAGCAGCCCGAGGTCGTCCTTGTCGCGGGCGTGTCGCGCGGCCACCACGGACGCGGCCCCGCTCTGGTCGTCATCGAGCGGGCTGAGGTCGAGGAGGGTCTCTCTCAACTCGGTGAACACGAGCGGCCCCCCTTCTGCCTGGTGGTGGCGCGGGGCTTGCGCAAGCCCCGCACCAGGAGCTCGCAGTTGCGCTTCTTCTGGGCGTCGGTGAGCGGCCGGGGCTTCCGGTGCCAGAGCGGGGACGCGGGCGGCTCGGGGTAGGCCAGGAAGTGGTCGGTGTCGTGCAATGAGGTGCTCATGGGGCCTCCAGGCGGAGGAGTTCAGGCGTGGTCGTCATCGCGCCGGCCCTTGGGCCGGACGTCGGAGGCGAACCGGCCGAGGCGTGCCTCGGTCGGATTCGCGGTGATCCAGGACTCGGCGCAGGCCTCGTGGACGGGCTCGCCGTAGTGGGAGCGCATCGGCGTGGGCCGCTCGCACAGCACGCAGGGGCGGTCCTGCCAGCGGTCGAAATGCCGGGCGTCGCGCCAGTCCAGGAGGCCGCCGGGGGCCGGGATCAGGCCCGGCTCCCACAGCGGCGTCTTGCTGCGGCTGCGGGTCACGGCCGCAGGTCGGGCAACTGGAGGAGGACCTGGTCCAGGACGTTCCGCGGCGGCCGCCAGGGTCCGAGGGCACCGATGCAGGGCAGGGCCATGGGCAGCGCCTGAACCTCGCTCAAAACGAGGTGGTGGACTTCGCGCTGCGCCCATGGACTGCACGGTCCGTCGGCGCTGTCGTGGCAGTCGGGGTGGCAGTCGGTCAGCCGGGCGACGGCGATGACCGCGCCGGTCTCCAGGTCGTGTCCGCGGATCGCGGTGGCGACCAGCGGATCACGCAGCGCGGGCCGGTCGAGCTGCTTGGCCGTGTGGATCAGCAGGAGGCCGCGCTTATCTAGAGCTGCCGAGCGTTTGCGCAGGCCGTGGCGTTTCAGGGGGTGAGGGACGTTGGGCACGTTCCCGTTGAGAGAGGTGGGAACGGAGGCTGCCCCTGCGCGCGTCGGAGTGCAAGCGCAGGGGCGGCCAGTTCCAGGAGATCAGTGCGTTCTAGTGCCGCATCAGGCAACGTTTGCCCTGTTTACGACCTCGCGTAGGCGTTCGTCGGTGGCGTGCTTGTTCCGCCGGATGATGTATCGGCGGATCATGCTGCCCTGCTCCCTGTGGCTGGCATGGTCGGTGCCGTCGAGGGTGAAGTAGCGCAGGGCGGTGAACTGGGCTTCGATGCGGTTGAGCCAAGAGGAGTTCGTCGGGGTGTAGGCGATCTCGACGTTGTTCGCGTCAGCCCAGGTGGCAACCCGCTGGCAGCGTTTCGTGGTCAGGTGCGGGGAGTAGTTGTCGCAGACGATGGCGATCCTTACCGTCGCGGGATGGAGGCTGCGCAGGTAGCGGCAGAATTCCAGGAACTTGGAACGGTTCTTGGTCTTCTTGATGTGGCCGTAGAGCTGGTCTTTGCCCAGGTCGTAGGCCGCGAACAGGTGGCGGACGCCGTGCGGGCGGGTGTAGGTGGCCCGCCGTCTGGGCCTGGGGTCCCGGTCGGGGTCCTTGTGCCGGCCGCTGCGTTCGGCCCACTGGCGTCCGGGGTGCGGCTGGAGGTTGAGCGGGCCGAACTCGTCCATGCAGTAGATGACCTCGGGCTCGCCCGGCTCGGGTACGACCTCACGGTCGGCGATGGCGTAGAGGTGCTCGACGCGGGCCTTCTTCGCGGTGTAGTCGGGGTCGTTGGAGGTTTTCCAGGTCTTCACGCTTTGAAAGGTGACGCCTTCCTCGCGGAGCAGGATGCGCAGGCCCTCGTGGCTGATGTCGTCGACCACCCCCTCGGCGACCAGGAAGTCGGCCAGCTTGACCAGGCTCCAGGTCGAAAACGGCAGGCTGTGCTCGGTCGGCCTGGACTTGGCGATCTTCTTGATCTCCCTGCGCTCGGGCAGGGTGAAAGTCTTCGGCCGTCCGCCCTTGTACTTCGGGTAGAGCGATGCGAAGCCGTCGGTGTTGAAGTTGTGGATGACATCCCGGACTCGGTCCGCACTGGTGAACGTGACCTCGGCGATCTTCGCCACGGCCATGCCCTGCGCGGACAGCAGCACCATCTGGGCCCGGCGCCAGGTCACAACCGACCCGGTGCCGCGGCGGATGATCCGCAGCAACCGCCGGCCCTCGTCATCATCAATCTCACGAATTCGTACCCGCTCGGCCATGCGCACAGCCTGCCAGCGTCCTGGACCCTGGCTGCTGGTATCCCGGCCGTGTCACACCATTCGGCGTTTCCTCAGCCCAGCGAGCCAACCCCGTACTTGCTCGTCGTCGTGCAGGTAGCCGCCGCCCTCATCCGCGGGCAGGTCAATTCCACACAGGAGGTTCAGCGCCCACCACGAGAGGTCGTCCCAAGCAAGCCGGTCGTCGGCCACCCACCGCGCAGCCCAGCGGTCAGCCTCATCCCTCGTCAGCCGACCCTCGATGAGCGACGCGAAGCAATCCTCAACCTCATCAAGCGTCGGCTGGTGCCCTGCATCCATGTCCTGACCGTACAGGCAGGGCAAACGTTGCCTGATGCGGCACTAGTTGCGGTTGATCAGGGCCCGGGTCACGGTGCGGGTCATCTCGCAGTGCCCGAGGACGTCTGTGCTGTCGATGAATTGATCGGCCGCGCCAATGACCGGCAGGGCCCTGATCGCCGGTCGGTGATGTGGGCGGTCAGCGCGGCGGTGAAGCGCTCGGCGTGCAGGACCTGGAATGGCCGACTGATCACCGGCGGCCGCACCCGTCTCCGACCCCACCCCAGACCTCCCCCGACCTCGCCTACGGCTCCGACATCGCCAGCATCGGCCTGACCATCCCGGCGGTGGCCATCGCAGCGATCTGGCACGAGGGTCGGCTCTTGCTGGGCCTCGGCCCGACCCACCAGGTATCGCTCTTCATCTCGGTCGTGGTGGGCACTCTGACGGTCATCACCGACCGCGCGACGCTCTGGCAGGCTGCCTCCATCTGGTGCTGTTCGCGGCGGACTTGGTGCTGGCGGTCACCCCCTAGCAGCACCGGCTCCCGCCCCGGGGGATCTGCCGCCCAGCCCCGGGACCAGCACCGCCGCCACCGCCAGGTGCATCAGAGCGAGGGAGACCCGGGTGCCGCCGTCCATGCCGTCGCCGATGAAGGGCAGGAAGGAAACGGCCAGTACGGCGCCGACCACCCCGGTCCAGATGGCGCGGGCGCGCCGCGCCCCGAACCGCTCCAGGGCGGCCAGCAGTCCCCAGCCGGAGAGCGACGCGAGCAGTGCGACGACCGCCACGGGCACGGCGCCGATGTCGAGCGTCTGCTCGCCGTCGGCGATCCGCAGCCGGTGCCCCAGCAGTGGGTCCGCGACCAGCCACACCAGGACGGGGGCCAGGACGGCCAGGGCCGTAACCCCCAGGCGCCTTCTCCGCGCGCTCACTTGGCGCCCCCCGAGAGCGCCCCGTGCAGGAAGACCTCCACCAGCTCCTGCGGGGTCAGGTCGGGCTCGTCCTCCGTACGCGGCTGGGTGAAGAGCAGCCCGAAGAAGAGGGCCGCGACCTGCTCCGGCGGCCGGCGCAGGGCGGCCTTGTCGGGCTCCAGCAGCTCCGCGAGGGCCGCGCGGATACGGGTCGTCGACTCGTCACGGCCCGCGCCGCGCACCGTGCCGGGGTGCTTGCCGCCGCGATGCCCCAGCGAGCCGACGATCGCGCCCATCCTGGACATGTGCGCTTGCAGCGCCTCGGCCGCCTCCGCGAGCCGGTCGGGCAGCGGCTGGGATACGTCGATCGCGTCGAGCTCGCGGACCGCGTGCTCGGGGGAGAGCGCCTCGGCAATGCAGGCCTGCAACAGCTCGTCCTTGTCGGCGAAGACCCGGAAGATCGTGCCCTCGCCGATGCCTGCGGCGCGGGCGATCTTCGCGGTCGTCACCGCCGCGCCGTACTCGGCGATCAGCGGGATCGCGGTCTGGATGATCATCGCGCGCCGCTCCTCCGGTGACATGCCGGGGGCACGGCGGCGTGTGGTCTGGTTCTCCTTAGGTGCTGTCATGGCCGCGAGACTACGGAGTGAGGACTCACTCCGTCAATGAGTGAGTCCTCACTCCGCCCACTTTTCCCGTACTCGGCTGCTTGTCGATGGCAGCCCACCAAGATCCACAACTACGGCTGGAGTACGAGGAGGTGGGCGAGACGTGTGTTCGTCGCCAGCGAAGACGGTCGTGGGCCGCGACTGCTCCTGCCAGGGTGTGCTCATGAATACGACACCGGATGGACGGCCTGTCCCGCCCGCGCATGCCGACGAGCGCGCCATGCTGGAGGCATGGCTGGACTTTCACCGTGCGACTCTGGTCTTGAAGTGTTCGGACCTCAAAAATGATCAATTACGGCTCGCTGCGGCGTCGCCCTCGTCGATGACGCTTCTCGGTCTCGTTCAACACATGGCTGAGGTGGAGCGCAACTGGTTCCAGCGTGTATTCGCAGGTCAGGATGTGCCGCCGGTCTTCGAGGAGAGTAACCTCGATGGCTTTGCTCTTCAGTCGGAACGAGGACTCGACGAGGCGACGGCTGCCTGGCAAGCGGAGGTCGCCCGAGGCCGTGAGCTGATCGCTGACGCCTCGCTGGACGACTCCGGCCGCCTGTCCGAACAGGAAGCGGGTCACGTAGGCGATCAGGGAGTCTCCCTGCGCTGGATCATGGTGCACATGATCGAGGAGTACGCACGTCACAACGGTCATGCCGACCTCATCCGCGAGCAGATCGACGGAGTTACCGGCGCATGAGACGTGCTTGCGCGGTCGCAAGGACCGCGCAAGCATCCGGCTCCCGCTCTCAGCCGGCGGCGGCCTCCTGCGGACCAGAGGGCCGGTGACGGCTGCCGGGTAGTCATGTGGACGACGCGACTCCTTTGCTCTGGTTTTTGATCATCTGACGGAGGCTGGTGCGGGCGGCGGTGAGCTCGTCTTCGAGATCGGTCACGCGGCGTGCGAGGCCGTCGGCCTCGGCGTTCTTGGCGCCGAGGAGTGCTTCCAACTCGGCTTTGGACTGGTTGAGTTCATGGACCCGGGTGGTGAGATCGGCGGCGCCGATCTGGTCGAGCTGCTGGCCGAGGTGGAGGCGCGCGTTGCGCTGGAGCTGGTCGCGTTCGGCGCGGAGTTTGCGGATCTCGTCGCGGGCCAGTTCGAGATCGACGCGGAGGCTGGTCGTGCTGGCCTGGCTGTCTCGCTTGGAGGGTCGAGGTGCGACCTGTCCGCTGATGGCGGCCTCAACGTGTTCGCGTACGCCGTCGGCATAGGTGAGCCACGAAGAGACGCCGGCGGTGCGAGCGACGGCAGCGTGTGTGATCTTCTCGCCGCTCTGCTGAAGCGACCGGATCGCTTCAAGGGCGCGGGCTCGCTTGGCCCGGCTGTCCCGGCGCCGGGCTTCCGTCAGGACCTGCGCGGGAGTCCGGCTCTGCGCCCTGGTGTTCGTCGCCGGTGACTGGGTCACGAGGACCTCCGGTTGATCACCGTCAACGGGAGGGTGGTGCGTCCGCGGCTGGCTCGCGCCTTTCGCAGCACGGCGCTGGCCTCTTCGACCTCCTGGCGTTCCTCGGAGCCCATCGCGTCCAACTGCTTGCGCATCGCGGTCAGGACCTGCTGGAACGCGTCGATCTGGTCGCTGAGATTGCGGGTGACGAAGGGGTCGGCGTCCATCACCTCGGCGGTGAACCGGTCGGCCCGCAGCGAGTTGATGTGCTCTTCGATGGCCGGGAGGTAGGAAGGGTCGGGCCGGTAGAAACCGCAGCCTGCGCACTGGAAGCGGATGGGACACGAGCTTCCGCCGGCTTTGACGTTGGATGGTTCGCGGCAGTTACCGAACGGGACCGCGACGGAGCGTGCCTCGTAGGCGGTGTTCGATGCGATCGGCGCAGGCTTGCCCGATCGGTCGACGACGTGCATCCGCAGCGTGGTGACGGCCTCGCGTTTCCGCTTCAGCGAGACCTTGTAGTAGCCCATGGTGGTTTTGAAGTTCCGGTGATCCATCAGATCGCGCAGGACATCGGGGGCGACGCCGGCGTCCGCGTGCCGCTGGGCGTAGGAGTGGCGGAAGGCGTAGGGGTAGATCAGTGAGCGGTCGAAGGGCAGCGGCGAGCCGTCTGGGCCGGGGACGTCCGTGGTGAGGCGGGGGATGCTGTCGACCCACTGCCGCAGGGTCTTGGAGAAGTTGCTGGTGCTCATGTGCGGCTGAGCGTGGTCGGCGGTGACGGCCGGGAATAGGTAGCGGGCGCTCTCTGCCGGAACGTCCAGCGTGGCTCGGACTGGGAGCCACGCCCGGATGGCGGTGGCGGTCTCCTCCGTGATCGGGAGCCGACGGCGATGACGCTTGCTCTTGTGGTTGTCCCAGACCAGGTCCGGACCGTCGGTGCCGTCCTTGATGCAGGTCCGGTGGAGGCTGCAGACCTCGCCGGGCCGGCGGCCGGTGTCGCGGAGCACGACGTAGGCGGTGCGGAACATCTGCCTGATCTGTGCCGCGGTGAGCCGCCCGTAGGTGGTCGCATCGCCGAGGGAGTTGAGGTGCTTGTCGAGCTGCGCGATGACCGGCTCGGGGACCGCCTTGCCCTCGTTGTCCTCGTCGTCATCGTGGCCGATGTCGTGCCAGCGCTGACGGCTGAAGGCGGTCGGGACATCGTTCATGAGGCCGATGCGACGGCCGAAGTCCAGCAGGTTGAACCAGTTGTGGGCCATGTTGCGCTGGCTGCCGCGCGCCATGACCTCGCCGTCCCCGCGTCGCATGGCCCGGACGCCGTCCACGACGGTGTCCATGTCCGCGCCTCCGAGCCGGCTGGGGTCGGTTCCTGCGCCAGGTCGTTCCGCGAGGCGGCCGGAGGCCATGGCCGCGACCCTGACGGTGTCCCGCAGACATGTCGCGGTGGGATCGGTGTCTCTGGCCCAGGTCAGGGCCAGTTCACGAAGCCAAGGCTGGCTGATCGCGGTGAAGTCGATCGTGCCGCGGGTGGCCCGCCGGCGCCCCGACTTCGACTGGATGGAGGGAAGGCTGATCCTGGTCAGGTCCCAGATGTGCTTGTCCCTGGGCTTGATGCCGCACATCTCCTCGTGCCCGATGTGCAGCGTGCGGTGGATCTCCTTCACGTGGGCGTCGGTGTTGCTGGAGGTGCCCTTCGCCGTGAGCGCCAGGAGGTCGCCAAGGTCCGTGCCCAGCAGGTGCGGCAGGTGAGCGAGGGTCTTGGTGATGAGCCGGACGCTGGTCGGGTCTGCCTTGGCACCGCGAGCGTCGCGCTGCTGGAGTCCGTAGAGGACCTCCAGTCGCATCACCGGCGAGAACGGGACCAGCGAGAACTGGTTGGCGTAGAGGAACGGCATCTGCCGGGTGATCCACTCCTCGACAGGCTCGGCGGGCGCCTCACGCTTGTACTTGTTGTGGTGGTAGCAGCAGAGCGTGTTGAGCCCCCACCGTTCCTGTTCGCACCGCATCACCACGCAGGGCGGGGCGACGTGTGTGCAGGGCTCCGGTCCCGTGCGGGCCCAGACGTCCACCGCGATGCCGGATTCGCGTACGGCCTTCTTGCTCCAGGCCCGGTAGTGCGTGACGCACAGCCGTTGGCAGTACCTCGGCTGAGCGCATCGCTGCCCGTCGAGTTCGACGATGCAGCGGACCTGGAAGCGGCCCGGGGAGCCCTTGCGACGGTCGGGGGCGTGTTCTGCGATGAACGTCACCTTGTCCAGGCCGCTGGCCTGCCACTCGCGGATGCAGGGGGAGCACATCCCGCGGCTGTTGCTGATCGAGGCGCAGGCCACCGTCACGCATCTCTGGGCGACGGTGCGGTCGTTATCGGTGTCGCCGTCGAAGAAGAGCGTCGCGGCGTCCCATTCGCCTGGCCGCCAGACGGGATCGACACGGTCTTTCAGCCAGGCCGTCCATGCCTCCAGGTCGAGGTCCGGCGGCGCGGCCAGCAGTGTCGCGGCACTGTTCGCGGTGCTCATCGGGCCTCCCGACGCCGGGCGGCCGTGGACTCGACGGCTTCGCGCTTGTCGCGGTCGGTGGCGTGGAGATACGGCTGCATCGAGGATGGCGACGCGTGACCGAGCAGGTGCTGGGCGACGTCGGGCTGGACGCCGGAGCGGATCCAGGACGTGGCCGCAGAGTGCCGCAGCATGTGTGGGCGGGCCGGGAATCCGGCCCGGCGGGCCAGCCGGTCGAACATGTCCTTGGTGTTGGGGTAGGTCATCGGGCGTCCCAGCGGCGCCCGGAACAGGTTCACGAAGACCATGTCCGTCTCCGCTGCCTCGGGGACGCGGGCCCGCTCGTGCTGGTAGTCGGCGTAGAGATCGACGACCTGCTCCGTGACCGGGATCCAGCGCGAGAACAGGGACTTCGCCAGCGCTCCGTTGGGGTTGAGCCGTCGGCGGACGTGAACGTGGGGTCCGACGACCTGGCAGTTGGCCGTGGTGGACCGAGCGAGGAAGTGCATGTCCTCGCGGCGCAGGCCCAGCCCTTCGCCGATCCGCATGCCGGTGCAGCGCAGCAGTGCCACCAAGAACCGGTCGCGTGCCCGCGCCAGGAGTTCAAGCAACTGCTCGATCTGGGCGTCCTGCAGCCACTCGATGCCCTCGTCGCCCACCGTGAACTTGATGATCCGGGCCTGAACGGTGCGGAACTCGTCCCGCTCACCCGCCTCATAGCCGGGCGGGAGGAAAGACAGGTACTTCGGCTCGGAGAGCTGGGCGACCACCTCCTGCGGCACCCAACCGTGCACAGATCCGAACCGTAGGAACTCGGACACCGTGGTCAGCACGGCGTTCGCGGTCTTCTTCGACCGGAACCGCACTGCGGTCGACCGGTCGCGCTTCGGTGGCAGCGGCTCGGTGATCAGCCACTGGGCAAACCGCCCCAGCTCGAAGAAGCCGGGGCGGTTCCAGACCATGCCGCTCTGTACGCAGTACGACAGGTACAGCGCGACCCTGCCCGCGTACACCCGCTCGGTGTTCGGCGACCGATCCGCCTGGCGCAGGCCGGTCAGGTAGGCGCAGCCCTCGGTGTGGATGGTGTAGCTCTCGTCGGCGATCACCCAGCGGACGCTTCCGTCCACGGGCGAGATCGCTCTCTCTGCTCTGAAGGTCACACATACACAACGTGACGACGAGCTATCGGATATCAGTGAGGCACACGAGAGGTCTACGGCCCAAACACACATGTCAGACATCGAGTTGGACCTCTAGATAACCCCGCCAGGTCCAGGCCTTGCGGCGGTTTTCCACACGCTTGGTGCCGTGAGCGATCGCTGCGGCCCAGGGCTGACGGATGGTGATGGCCCGTACGGTCTCGGGGGTCAGGCTCACGCGGCGCTCCTGGCGGCGCGGGTGCCGGTCTCGGGACGTCCGGCGCGGCGGCCGTGGACGCTCGGGGCGACGGGATCGCCGGGGCGGGCCTGGACCGGGACGCCTCCGTGCTTGCCCGCGTACATCGCGGTGTTTCTTCCGCCAGCTCGAGTTGCTACTGTCCTTCGTCGGGCGGGGCTGACCTGCTGACATGTCTGGCATCGAGACAACAGCACTGTTGCAGGCGCATCACCCCGTTGCGCTGATTCCGCTGCGAGGATGTGCTTCATGGTCAGCGTCGAAGAGTGGATCCAGGCCCGGAGAGGCTTGCGATTGGGACAGAGGCTTTCGGGGACGGTAACCGCAGTCCCGAATCCGGGTGCGACGGGGATCTTCATTGACATCGGCCTTCCGGTTGGAGGGTTCGTCGACGTGCTGCTGCTTCCGGCCGCCGCGGAGCGCTGGCCGACGGTAGGGACCGTGGCGGAGTTCGAGGTCTGGTGGGCCGATGCGCGGCCGCAGGTGCGACTCAAGCCCGTAGAGCGCCAGTTCCTGCGCGAGGACTTCGACGAGTGGCTGGCCCAGTGGCGGCCGGGCTGGCCTGAGAACGTGCCCGTGGACCACGCGTGGGTTGAAGCGGATGTGGCGACTCAGCGGGATGCCGGCGAGGTCGAGGAAACGCTGCGTGCGGCCGGATGGAAGCCGGGGCGACGCGTCCCGATTCAGCAGTGGCGCGAGATGCTGGAGGCAACTGGGCTGGTCCGGATGCATGAGGCCGCCGAACGATTCTTGACTGAGTTCGGAGGCTTGGACGTACAGATCAGCGGGCCAGGCATCACCTGCGCCAGGACGCCCTTCACCTTTGATCCCGAACTCGCGGTGGGAGAGGAGGATCGATTCGCAGACTGGAGCTCGACGGTTGGGCGGGACATCTTCCCCATCGGTGAGCTCGACAAGGGCCGGTTTTCCCTCGGCATCGACGAGACCAGCGAGATCTACCTGATCGAGACCTGGGTAGCGACGTTCGGCCCGGTCCGGGAAGCGCTGGAGAAGCTCGTCCTGGGCGTATCCCCACGGCGCATCGGTTGAGGTAAGTCACCGTCGCATGTCGCGCAACAGCAGTGTTGCTCTGAACCAGGGTCTTCCGGTGCTTGTCAGGGCATGTGCTGCGGCTGCCGCGGCATGACTCGGACCTTGGCCGCGTCAGCGTCTCGGTCTGAGAGGGCAGCGTTCTCCAGGGACAGCAGGTTCAAGGTGGTCGCGTAGAGCTGAAGACGCGCTTCCAGGATCCTGCAGTGGGCCTGCAGCTCCTTGTGCTTCTTCTTCAGCTCCTCGAAGGCGTCCGAGGAATGGACGTTCGAAGTCCTCTTCGTCTCTAGCTCGGTGGCCTTGGTCTGAAAGAGCTGTCGGAGATCGGCATGCTGGTGAGTCAGATGCCAGCGCTTGACGTTTGCTTCAATAGCCAACTGAGAGACGTTGAGCCGTCCGTTCGACCGCTGAGGGGTGCCGGCGAAGAGCCGGTTCATCGCGCTGATAATTGCCCGACGGGTTGGGTCCTGCTCGTTGTCGAACGGAATGCTGTTCACGTGCTCGCCACCCCTCGCTCATGGTTGCTGATGATCGACATGAGGCGGTCGAGTTCACGCCGCTCGCGTTCGTGGCGGATGGGTGGCGCCAGTGGGTCAGCGACGATGTCAGCAAGCTCAGCGGCCCGCTGTCTGACGTGGGCAATGTCGCGATCGGTGCGGGCGATGTTCGGGCATTGGGGCCGGCAGTCGTCGGTGTCGGGGGTGACCTGGGGGTCATCGGCGGCTCCGCGGAGCTGGCATGCTGCCGTGGCGGGGTTGAGCACGCAGGTCATTCCCTCGCCGTGGTGAATCTGCAGCAACGGGTTGCCGAGCAGGTCGCGGGCATGGCGCTCTTTGGTGAGCACGCGGCCGGCGAACTCGCGCTAGGCGGCGGTGATGCGGTGGCGGTAGGTGTCGGCGGCGGGGCCACTGACGTGTTCACCGCTGGTGAGGGCTTGTTCGTCGTCGCTCAGACACTCGATGCGGTAGAGCCAGTCCTCGAAGGCGTATTCATCGGGAAAGCCCGATTCGTAGCTGCCCGCGTAGCCCTGGAGCATTTGAGTATGGGCATGGCCGTACTGAATCGACGCGGCGACCAGCCCTCGGGGGCGGCGCCGGATGAACCACGCGAGGGTTCTGCGGAATCGGCTGGCTTTCAGCCGGCCGCGGCCGTCCTCGGGGATCCGGTCACTGCGGCTGAGCTGGTGGCACTGGTGGTTTACCCAGATCACGAAGGCCGTCAGGTCGGCGTTGATCGACTGGTCTCGTCGCGCGTTGCCCAGACGCTTCTCACCTTGGGAGCGTCGCAGGTGCGGTTCGATCCTGGTCGGGAAGAGCAGGGAGTGCGGGTGGAGCCGTTCGAGGACGGAGACTGCGCGGGCGACGATTTCAACGACGACCCAGGGATCGCCCGCTGCTGGCCCTCGGGAATCTTGTTGCCGTCCTCGTCCTCGGCTCCTTTGAAGTAGAGACCTTCCATCAGCCACAGGTTGGCGTCCTTGTCGTGCTTGATGCAGCCGCGGCGGAGGTTGAGGACTTCCCCGACCCGGGCGCCGGACAGGTAGGCGATGACGATGAAGGAGGCTGTGCTCAGCAGCCGGGCGAGGCCGGGGCCTTCTTCGAAGCGGATGCGCTCTTCGCGCCAGGGCTGTCCGTCGAGGAGGCCGGTGATCTCACCTGCGAGGTAGGTGTGCTCGCTGATCGGCAGGCCGGATTCCGTCACCAGGCGGGCGGTGGAGGTCTGTTTGAAGGTCTCCGCGCAGTTCAGGATGGCTGCCAGGTGCCGCCAGTTGACCGTGAGCTGGCCGTCCTGGAGGCGCTTGCCGGGAAGGGACCCGCCTCGTGCCCGCACGTCGTCCAGATAGGAGACGATCTTGGGCCGGAGTTCTCCTGCCCGGTATCGCGGTTGCCTCGGCAGGCCGGCGGATCGCCGTCTGCCCATGGTGGTCTTCGTATGGAGGTCCACGCCTGCCGCGTGGGCGGTCAGGATGTCGTCGGCGAAGTCCTCTACGAACCGGATCGCCCAGCGCAGGAGCATCTGCATGGTGGGCTCCGCGATGCGGCGCGTGCGATTGTCCCGGCTTCTGCGGCGGGGTCCGGCCAGGAGGTCCTGGGTGTCTTCGCCGGCCCAGGGTGGCGCGTCAGGCAGCCTCATGACGGCGGGGAGTGTGTCGCGGTAGGCCCACAGTCTGCGCACTTCGGTCAGCCGGCGGTAGCGGCTGTCCAGGGGGACCTCCTCGTCTTCGAGCGCGTCGAGATAGTCGTCCAGCATGGCGTTGGTGACCTGGCTGAACTCCCTCACCCCCTGCTCGTCGAGCCAGTCGAGGACGAGCCGCAAGCCGCTGACGAACGCGAAGTGGATGGTGGTGACCGCCGTGCGGCGTCCTGTCCTGCCGCGTGCGTCGCGGGAATCGCTGTGGTTCAGCAGCTGCCACAGGTAGAACTTCGTGGTGAGACGCAGCGGGTGCGGGACCAGGGCGAAGTTCAGCGTGATCGAGCGGTAGTGATCTTCGAAGATCGCCGGGTTGAGGTCCCAGCGCTCGTCCTGGAACCGGGACAGCGTCGAGAGGTTCGTTCCCGGCCTCAGATCGCGGTTCGCCAGGACCAGCGTGTCAGGCTCGGGCCACCGCGTACCGGCCGGAACCTCGCCCCAGGCCGACGGCGCTTCGGGAATGGTCATCGCAGGTCGAGCTCCCGGCTGAGGAATCGCTCCACGACAGCGCGATCGGCTGCCGTGATGTTTCGACGGGCATCGGCAACGGCCTCGGTGTCGTGCTGGTCGAGGAGATCGGCAAGCTGAGCATGGGGCGCCGCGAAGCGGTGAGCCCACCTCAGCGCTTCCACCTGATCGCGTCCTGCCTGGAGCCGGTCGTGGACCAGTACCTGGACGGGAAGGTGCCGGGGCAGCGCTCGCGCGCATTCACATCCAAGACAGAGCATGAACGAGGCCGGACAGGGCTGGCCGGCTGGAGCGTGAGGGCTGTTGTTGTTATCGGCGCAGGCGGCGAGCACGGTGTCGAGTTCCCCTGCGATCATGCGCTTGAGGGTCCCCGGATCCAGACCCTGCTCGGCTGCGACGGTCTCAGGTTCGGTGCGGGCTCGCTCCACCTCCTGGGAGGTCATTACGGCCACCGATCCGCGGGCGCGGGCTTTGTCGACCTCCGAGGCCAGCGCCTGCGCGACCACTTTCCTGTACTCGGTGACGTTGCCCCGGTTGCGGGCCATGTAGGTCGTCGCCGCGGTCCGCTCGGTGTGGGCAACGGGCCTCTGGTTCAGCTCGATGTAGGTCAGTCGCAGCAGGTCCAGCCGGACTGCCAGCGGCACCGGATTACCTTGCTGATCCAGAGCGTCCGAGGGCAGGCCCCAGCGCTGGCCGAGCCGAAGGACGCACTCACTGTTGGTCATCGGCCTCAGGCCCCGGCCGCGCTGGGCGGCCCCGGTATTGGCATAGCCGATCAACAGCCGATTCCCGCCCACGTGGGCTCGTGAGGCTGCCGTGAGCTCGTGGAGAAGGACGTAGAGGCCGAAAGGGGTGTGCAGTTCATCGCGCGTCGAGATCTCTTCCGGCGTGCCCGGGATACTGATCCACTCAGGGACGTCGGTGAGGGCGAGAGTCATGTAGGCGCGGCGCCCCCGCCGGAGCTTGCGCAGGTCCACGATGGCCGTGCCCCCGTCCGCGCTGTAGCCGTCCGCCCGGTGGTGGGCCGACGGGGTCTTGCGGATCACGTCCGGGTTCTCGCCCGTCATGGCAGCCAGCAGGATCGCCCCGGCCACTGCCTCGTCCACGGTCAGATGAAGCCAGGACACGATCTCCTTGACCGTGCCGACCTTCTTCACCCAGGGCAGAGACTCGCTCTTGCCGGCGGTGAGACCGACCGTCCTGACGTGTCGGGGAACGTCGACGAACCGCTCCACTGAGTCCAGCAGTTCCAGACGGCGGACCAGATCCAGGTCGTCACCGGGCACTACCCGCCCCTGCCGGAACTCTCCAAGAAGGTCACGGTTCTTCCGGATCCGCAGGGCTGCCGCCCGTAGGTCCGTGCGTGCGGCTTCCGCGATGCGCTTGAACTCGTCCCGGCTGTAGCTCTGGCGGCTGTCACCACGCCTCACCCGCGGCAGGGCCGCGGCGATCCGCCCGGCGAGCGCGTCGCTGACACCCTCCGTCCTCGCCAGCAGCCGCTTCAGTTCACCCATCTCGTCGGCCGCCTGTGCGAGGTGCTTGCGGCTGTCGTAGAAGCCGTCGACGTGTTCCGCGGTCAGCTGCGGCACTGTCTGGGGTGGCCATCGCAAGGTCGCCAGGTACCGGTCGAACTGCAGCAGGGCCCGATGCACGTGGTTCACCGAGTGCAACGACGTCATCCCGGCTCCGGGAGCCGTGCGCTTGACGAAAGCGGCGCCGAACGCATCCTTCAGTTCTATGGGCATGCTCAGCTGCGTCAAGTCGAAGTCCCGGTGCTCCTCACCGTCCTGGCTGAAGCACCGCACCACCCACTGGCTGCCCTGCCCGTCCAGCCGGCCGCGTTCGGTCCTGGGACCGGCGCCTGGCAGTGACGCTCGTCTGCCTCTGCCGCTCACGAGCCCGCCGCCAGCGGGTCGGTGCGGACACGCGGATGGCCGGTGAAGACGTTCGCCATGAACACATCCACAGGGAAGCCGTCCGCGTGAGCCAGCAGAATCTCGATGTCCAGACTCCGGAACGGCTCCAGGTAGACCTCCTTCGTCGTCTCGACGCGCCGGTGCCCGAGCATCGTCTGCACCAGATGCCAGGTGTCGCCGAACTGCTCCCGGAAGTCGGCCCGCTCGTCCTCGCTGAGATGTCCCAGCCGGGCGGCGTGCACCAGCTTCCCGATCGCGTACCACTTCAGAGCGAGAGAGTGCCGCAGCATGTGGGCGGTGCACGAGAAGTACTCCAGGCCCAGCGCCGCGATGCGTTCATTGGCAGCGGTGAACGTGTGCTCCCAACCTCGCCCGTCCCGGGGCAGACCGTCCTCGTTCAGCCAGAGAGCCAGCGGCTCCGGCCCCTGCTCCGTCCGGCGGAACAGCAGAAGCCGGGTGCGGGGACCTACCTCGTTCCACAACCTCTTCTCCACCCCGCTGCGGGCCCCCTCCAGCGTCACCGCGTCGGTTCCGTGGGCGGCAAAGACCATCCGCATTCCCTTCACCCGCTCGTAGCGGCCCGCAGCGCGGGCTCGCCGCACCGCCGCCGCCCGGGGGCCCTCGATGTAGGAGAGCACCCCCTTCATCGCCGAACGGGGCGTCCAGTACGGGTGCCCGTATCCGCCCTTGGCACAGGCGTCCGCGAGCTGGCAGGTGAAGTAGCCGCGCCGGCGGTCATACGCCGGCAGCTCGGGCAGGACAACGCTCGCCCACTCCGAGACGCGCAGACCATTGCCGAAGAGGCCCTCGCAGAACGCCGCGTCCCGCTGTTCGTTCCGGCCCCGCCACCACGCATCGGGACGTCCGGACAGATCCATGCCGCGGACACCCAGGTCGAGCCACCGCTTGAAGCCGCCGGGATCGAGCCACTTCACGTCCTCCCGGCGTGTTGCCCTGGGTGCGTCGAAGTCTTCGAAGGGGTTGGCAGTTCCGAAGTTCTTGCGTGTCCATCTGTAGAACTTCTGCAGGGCCGCGAGATCTCGCGAGAACGAGTTGCTCTGCACCCGGTCCGAGTTCTCGGGATCGGTCACGCGCCAGAAGAAGAACTCCTCCGCGTCGCTCTCCTGCGCGTCCCACCAGTTCACACCGAGCGCGAGCAGGAAGTTCAACCACACCCCGACCGAGTAGGTGTAGTCCCGCTGCGAGCGCTCTTTGAGGTTGCGCCACTTCGCCGACCCAAGACATGCGTTCACCCGCAGATCCGGGCGACCATCCGGGCCAATCAGAAACCGCTGACCGTCCCGAACACCCCGGGCCCTCGCCCAGGAAGCCAGGTCCGGGGCGATGCCAGTCACCAGATCAGCGAGCTCGCCGTAAGACCTGCCGAGGCTGAAGCGGTGCACCTGCCAGCACTGAGCATCGCTGTCGGCATCCATCACAAAGGCTTCAACGACCCTATGCAACAACAGTCACCGGCGCTGAAAAGCTGCTCGATCACCCACCACAAGGCGTAGCGCCAATGCGATCTCGTCTGCCGAGCGGAGCTTCAGGCGTAGCGGTCGAAAAGGGCCTGGAGGTATCCCTCCAGCCGCCTGGTCAGCACGGTGGGGGTCAGATCGGCACGGCCCACATCGCGCCAGGGGACGGCGACCTTCTCGGCGTCCGGAGCGAAGGCCAGCGCGTCCAGCAGCCGCCAGTAGAGATGAGCGGCGCAGTCTTCCGCCAGCGTCCCTCCCGCCGCAAGGTAGCGGTCGGCGAAGTGCATGCCCGCGGGAACCCCGTGCAGCAGGGCCAGGGCCGTCGAGCAGTGGGCCACGTCCAGGTCGGCCGGCCCCCAGGAGGTCTCCACCCAGTCGACGACGCCGCTGATCCGCAGACCGTCGCCGTCGCCGGTAAAGAGGACATTGCCGGGATGAAAGTCCCGGTGCAGGAAGCAGGCTCGGTAGTCCGGGGGCTCGCGGCGGATCGCGTCCACGGCCCGTTGCCACAGCTCAGGCCGCTCGGTGTCTTCGGGTGGGCTCACCCGCTCTGGAGAGGTCCACGCCTGATAGGTGCGAGGCCGTGCCTCTGTGGTCACCGGCAGCTGGTGGAGACGCAGCAATTGACGGGCCAGCAGTTCGGCACGCTGATCGGCCCCTTCATCGCCCAGGCGCACGGTCCCGGGCAGCAGGGACATCAGCAAGGAGGGATGGTCGCAGTACTGCGCCGTTGCGTCCACGGCCACAAGTCTGGCTGCGGGCACGTCCGTGCCGCCGAACAGGCGCAGAACAGCTGCTTCGCGGGTCAGCAGGCTCTCCGCGTGCCGAACGAAGAAGGGCTTGACAAAGGACCGCAGGACCAGTGAACGTCGACCGCCCGGCCCGCGGATGCCCAGACGGCGCATCTCCGACGTCCAGCCGCCACGCAGCCGCACGACTTCTTCGATGCGCTCTGCCTCGGACAGCCCCTTCTCCACCCAGGCACGCGTCGCACCCCAGCCCTGACCCTCAAGATCGGTACCGATGTGCTCGGCCCCCTCGCCCGTAACCATGAAGGCAGGCTATCCACCTCACCGACGGACGCATCCCTTGGCCACCCTGCCCACAACTCTTGACAATTTCTCCGCCGAGCGCGGTGGCGGCAGCAGCCAGCACGAGGCTCGACGGTGTTGCGCATCCTGCACCGCACTTCATCGACCGTCCGCCGCGTGAGGCCCGCGCCGACGAGCGGGCTCGAACCTGGTCGTACGTCGTGCCAATCGGCCGAGCAGCCGCTTCATGCGAGACGGGCAGTTCCTTGTCGACCGCCCCGGCGTCGAATGCACCAACAGGCAAAATCTTCTCAGCAACAACAGCCACTGGATACAGAATGCCCCCGGCAGCGCGCAGGAGTGCCGGGAGGTCCGCGGTGCCGGTCGCGTGGGCGGTGGCGGCGCCGACGGAGACGCCACCGGGCAGCTGTACGCCCTCGATGGCGACGGGCCGGGCGAGGAGGTGTCCGAGCTGCTCGATCCGCAGGTCCCGGTGGCGGGGGCTGATCCGGGTGGCGACGGCGAACTCATCGCCGCCCAGGCGGCCGACGACGCCGCGCGGGCCTGCCCAGTCGATGAGCCGGGCCGTCACCGCGGCGAGGGCGGTGTCACCCGCCGCGTGCCCGCGGCTGTCGTTCAACTCCTTGAAATGATCGACATCCGCAATGAGCACGACGGTGTCGTCGTGGCGGTCGACCAGGCGCTGCGCGCGGGCGGTGAATCCGTCGCGGCGCAGGGCACCGGTGAGCGGATCACGGCCCGCCGCTGCGAGGCGGCGGTGCATCACCACGGTGTGGGCGGTGCGGCCGGCCAGCGGCAGGACCGCCGTGGTGACGAAAAGAGAGCGTTGCCCGGGGCGGGTGTGTACACGTACGGGGGAGGTCATACTGGGGATTCCCTTCGTTGGGAGCCCGGCACCACCAACCAGCCCGGTAAGCGACTGGTGGTGTCGGGCATTTCTGTGTGTGCGGGGCCGTGTACTGGCGGCCGAGGGCTGTCCGTTCGCTGCTGGTCGTGGCGGAACACCGCGACCGCCCCGGCCTCGCGGGTGTGCGGGGCCGGGGCGGCACGGAGGAACGCCGCGTCCTCACCGGATGGTGATTTCGGTGCGCGGGTCGCCCGCGCTGGTGTGGACGGTGCTGCGGTGCGCGGCGAGGCCGACGGCTCCGACTGGTGAAGAGGCGGTGTCCCAACCCTGTGCTATTCGGGTTGAAACAGCGCCGTACCTCGTCTGCCTCAGGCGAGACCTTGAGGATCGCTGGCCGCCGGGTTAGCGTTCGAGGACCTGCCAGCGCACCTTCAGGAAGTCAACATGCCTCGCCGGACGCCGGGCGAGATCAGGTCTCAGCTGCCGCTTCGGGACAGAAGCCACGCCAAACGGACCGTCATACCGGCTGCGCGACAAGGCCTGTGAGGATCAGGGGCGGGATCCGGAGCCGACCGCGGCGATCATCGACTCGCAGTCGGTGAAGGGGGCCGCGTCGGTGCCCGCCGGCTCGCGTGGCTATGACGGCGGGAAAAAGATCAATGGGAGGCGTCGGCACGTCATCACGGACAGCGTCGGTCTGCTGCTGATGGTGCTGGTGACGGCCGCGAACGTGACCGACCGGCAGGCTGCCCCACCTGCGGGCCCGGTTCCGCAAGATCGTTCTGGTGTGGGGCGACGGCGGTTACACCGGCCGTCTGGTCGACTGGGCGAAGGAGAAACTCCAGCTCACTCTGCAGATCGTGAAACGCTCGGACGACATGTCAGGGTTCGTGGTGCTGCCGAGACGGTGGTGCGTGGAGCGGACATTGGGGTGGCTGATGCGTTCGCGGCGTCTGGTGCGGGACTTCGAGACTCTGCCCGCTTCCAGCGAGACGTTCGTCTACTTCTCGATGGCCATGCTCATGAGCCGCCGCCTCGCCCGGACGGCATCGCGGACGAAGCGTGAGCAGTCGAGGTGGGCTCGCGCGGCGTGAACCGGCCCGTCGGCGACGCTGCCAGCCAGCCCCGCTCGGCCAGCCGCCTCGCCTTCGAGCGCACCCCCTCGATCTTCCCGGGAACCAGCTCCAGCCGAAGCCCGGCGGCGAGCTGTTTCGCCGAGACCCCCTCGCCGTCACCCGCCCCGGATTCCACCAGCTCGACGATCCGCCGGTAGTCCACCGCGAGCGCGTCCACCGCCGCCGCCTCGTGCCAGCGCGGCACGACGGACCCCGCAGCCGGGGCCGGGGTCTTCGCTCACGGCCGGCGCCTCCCGCGCACCGGCAGGAGGCGCCTGCGTCTCTTCGCCCCCACCAGCCAGGGCCTCGGCGAGTTCCGTCCGGGCGATCACCCGCCGTTCCAACACCGCCTCCGCGTCCGCGAGTTCCGCAGCGATCCGCTCCATCTCGACGCGAAGCTCCTCCGCCCGTACCCGGGCAGCCGCCTCCCGCTCCTCCAGCAACCCCATCACCGACGGCATCGGTCATCTCCACATCACCGAGAACGGACTGATCGCCCGAACTCTCCCGCAGCGACACCGAAACCATGCCTGAACAGCGGAAACTCAACGCTCACATCCGGAAAGACAACGGCTTCTCACACCAGCGTGATCAACAGGGCGGAGACCAGCAGTGCGGTCTCTCCACGTCGTAGGCCGAAGGTCGGAAAGCGGACTTAGCGTCGCTCAGGGCTGCCAGCGGGGGGCCTCGTCGTCCGGGGTGTCCGGGCTGGTGAAGTGGAAGGGGACCGAGAGGTGGGCAGCCAGGGCGCTGCCGGCCCGCTCGGCGGCTAGCGCTGCCGGGTGGCGCGAGTCGTAGTCCTCGTCCTCGCCGAGGTACCGCTTAGCCGTTGACCGGTAGACGGTGGCCATCTGAGCCTCTCCCGCGGGGTCGGCAGTGATGGCCAGCAGCCCCACGAACCAGTCGTGGACGGTGTCACCGTCCCAGATCGCCTCAATCGCCACGACGCGACCGGCGCACCCAGCCGCCCGATAGGCCAGCGATTCCAGATCGAGGGGGCTCTCCGGCTCGCGGGCAATCCGGTCCCCGTAATGGAGGTAGCGGTCATTGGCGATCAGCTGAGCGGTGCCGACCCCTATGTCGTGGGGAACAAGGCCGACGGCAACGATGACACGCACCGCCCCGAGAAGGGAGTCCTGAAGGATGTATCCGTCGATCTCGTCGCGGATCTCGGCCGGAAGACTCTCCCACCACTCGGTCCTGGCCGTCTTGTTCATGCCCATCGAGACCCCCCGTCCACTGGGAGGCCCCAGAACGGAGCCTCGCGCCACCCTACGTCGTCGTCAGAGCAGCACCGTCTACGACAGCTGTCGCGCAGCGATCCGTCCGGTCACACAGGTTCTGATCAGGGACGACACCGCATGGTGTCAGCCCGCAGCTGGGCTGGGGACGGCCCACACCGAGCCGAACGTCGCCAAGGTAGCGATCTGGTCGATGGAGGTCATCAGCGGTCACCCGCCAGAGCGAATCGCGAGGCCGGACCGTGAGGCCGCACAACCGCTACAGCGGCGGTCTGCAGCGGGACCCCCCGGTCGCGAGCCGCGGGACCGAGACACTCGACATGGTGGACACGATCTCTGCCGCGTCAAGCGCGTGGTCACATGCCGGGTGAAGCTCGCCGAAGGTGGCCAACAGGGTGCCGAACAGGGCCAGGCTCTCGGTGGGGCGGTTCAGACGGGGCATGCTGAAGTTCTCCTGATCTCGAAAAGGTGAAGGGATGGGGCGGCCGACCGCTCTTGGCCGATGCTGCGGCCGCCCGGCGGCCCCGCCCCGGCCTGCGTGCTGTGTGGCTGGGGCGGGGCTGTTCAGTACGAGGGGCGGTCTGCCGTTCCTTCCGGCGTAGGGCGGGTCCGCCCCGGCCAGGGCGGACCGGGCAGTCCGTCAGGCCGTGTGCAGGGCCTCGTCTTTCGCCCCGGCAGCGCGGACGGCGAGCTCGGCGGCGCGGACGGCGAACTCGTGGCGGATCTGGTCGATGCTGGTGACGGTCACCGGCTCGCCATCACTGGAGAGCAGGGTGAACTCGCGCCGGGGTCCGTACTGCCCCTGTACGGGGCGGTGGTGGAGCACCACGCCGGGCGCGAGGTAGAAGGTCGCCGCGCGCCGTCCTCGCAGCCGCGGGCGACGGGCTCCTGGCCGCCGGGGCGCAAAGCGCGCAGGTTCGCGGATTCCGGGAGCCATGAGCTGACGAACCCGTGTGTCTGCCTCCGTTAAAGGCTGCCTTGTAGACGGGTTCGACCTGGATTAACCGCTAGGTCGCTCCAATGAAGATCCGTATCTTGGCCCCATGGCGACTGAGGGAGAACCGAAGCTCTTTGTGAACCGGTGGGGCGACACATCGGACCCGGCGTCGGTGGGGGGCCAGTCCTATCGGGATGAGTGCAGGTGCTTCGACCAGGCCAGGCCGCATTCGCGGGCGCGCGCCGGCTTCCACGCCGAGTCTCAGGACACTTCGGCCCCTGGGTGGCAGCGACTCCTGGAGCTGGTTGACGAGGCCGCGGCCGACGGACGGGAGGAGTTCCGTCCTTTGATTGGGCTCAGCCCAGTGGAACGGCGGCAGATCGTGACCTTGCCACCGAGCATCGCCAAGCTGACTGCGGTCAAGCGTTTCGTGCTCTACGGCAGCAACCTGGTCCGGATCCCGCCCGAGATCGGGGCGATGACCAGCCTCGAGGAGTTCACCCCTTACACCTCATACCGGCTGCACTGGTTCCCCTACGAGATCACCAGGTGCCCCAAGCTGGCCCGAAGCACAGTGAGCACACGCGCGCTGTTCGGAAACTACAAGCTCCGTCCCCCCTTCCCCCGTCTCCAGGCGCCTCAGGACCCCGTCACCGAGCTCGACCTGTCAGCGCTTGATCCCCGCGAGTGGGGGGCAATGGCCATCCGCAGTTGCAGTGTCTGCGACCAGCCGACCAAGCAGGGTGACCTCCACCAAGTGTGGATCTCCCTGAGAGTGGCCACGGACATCCTGCCTCTTCTGGTCAACGCCTGCTCAGCAACGTGCGTTGACGCTCTTCCCCGAGGAGCTGAGGACTACCTGCAGGTCCCGCACACAGGCGGCAACGTCGACCAGCCGGCGTCCGACTGGGACTGATCACCTGACGGCGGCAACGCCGGATCCTTGCTCAGCGCAACTGCTTCCCGGTGCGCTCGGGGTGGGCGGCATGGACGTACCTGACTGCGGTGACCTCGCTGATCCCGAACAGCAGGAGGTCATGCGATGTCTCCTCCGGTCAGTGCGGTGGGTGCAGGCCGGTCGGTCTGTCCGGCCCTCGCCCACCCCGCATCGGAGCGGCTGGGCGAGGACCAGGCGGAGCGACCGGAGGTCAGTCCTGGAAGGGGCGGATGGACTCTGTGCGGTTGTGGTCGCCGGGGGCGGCCGGGACCAGGACCAGAACGTGGATCTCGGGCCGGACGGTGACTGTGGCGGGGCGCGCGGGGTAGGCCACGCGTCGGCGCAGGTTCAGGCCGCGCAGCGCGAACGCGCTCAGCAGGGTCCAGGCGAGGACGGTGAGTCCGACCGCGACGGTGCGCCCGGGGTGTGGTGTGGCCGTCCAGACCATCCACACGGTGCCCGCGCCCCACACGGTCCAGGTGAGGCGCACGCCCTGGTTCCGGGTCAGCCATCCCAGGGCCAGGGCCAGGGCCGTGATGCCTGTGAGCTGCCACAGCGTGTAGAGGGTGGAGGCACTGACGGCGAGTCCGGCGGAGTGCTGCGCGATGTAGCTCCGGACCGGCTGGTCGACCACGGCCCAGATGCCGGTGGAGGTGCCGGTGCCGGCCTGCACGCTCGGGGCGGCGGTCGCCAGCCGGTACAGCGCCTGGGAGAGGACGCCGGCCGCGCCGTTCAGCAGGATGATCAGGGTGCAGAGCCCGGCGAGACCGAGCGCCGCCTTCACCCAGGCCGCCATGCCGTGCCAGCCGTCCCGCGGGGCCCGGCGCAGTTCCTCCCACCGGGCGTGCAGCACTCCGCCCTCCGCCCAGGCGGTGTTCCACCAGGCGCGCAGCACGGCAGTGCGGGAGTGTTTCCCGGTCCCGGGGACGGGCGGGATCTGCGGTAAGCCGCGCTGCTGCTTCGCGGGCTGCTCGGGGTCGCGGGTGTGATTGTCGGACTGCATGGGCGGATCTCCCTTGTGGTCGGTGTGCTGTGCGCGGTTGTTCGCGGGCCGGGCGGCCTGTCCCGAACCCGACCCCGGGGGGCGGGTTCGGGCCCGGGGCAGGTGGTCCGGGCGGCGGGTGTTACAGGCCGCGGGCGTCAGCCACGTCGGCGGCCCGCTCGAGCGTGCGCATCGGGATGCGCCCGGTGCCCCAGCTGTCGTTGAAGGCGGGCACGGAGTCGACGCGATCGCCGTATGTGCGGCGGATCGTGTCCAGGAGGACCGCCAGGGCGGCGCTTTCGAGGCCGTGGTCGCCGTCGGCTTCGGCGTGGATGGCTCCGTACAGGCAGAGGGCGCCGTCGTCATCGTGCAGGGCGCCGCCGCACCAGCCGCCGGTGACCAGCCGGTGGTGAGCACGCTGCAGCAGCGCGGCCACCGGGGTCGGGTACGGGTCCGGCTGGAGCTGAGGTGTGGGGGCGGGGACGGGTGGTGGGACGGTGACGAGGTCGGCCAGGTCGACGGGGAGGGTGGGGATGTGCGCGGTGTGGACTTCGTAGGCGACGGCGGCTTCGTCCAGCCGGATGGTCATCGCTGCTTCAACGGCGGCCAGGCGGGCCTCCAGCGACAGTTCGGCGGGCGGTGTTGTGGTCGTGGTGGCGGTCGGCAGGGGCGGGGCGGGGGTGGGGTGTCGCATTCGGGGGCTCCTCGGGAACACCGAAGGGTCCAGGCTGGATGGGCCCGGCCGCGTTCGCGGCCGGGCCCATCAGCGGTGTGCGGTGGGGTGGTTCAGGTGCCGGTGAGGCTCTTGATGGCTTCCAGCGCCTGGCGGGGTGAGGTGACCTGTTCGGCACGGCGGCTGCCGGATTTCGATCCGCGCTTCCCGCCGCCACCCCCGCCGCCGCGCTGGCGGGAACGGCCGTCGCCGTCGTCGTCCTCATCGGGCTCGGGCCAGAACTCGCCGGGGTCGGGGTCGCGGTTCCAGTCGCCCCACAGGCCACGCTTGGTCAGCTCGCTGATCTCGTAGTCGGTGAGCCGGTTGACCTCTTCGGGGAACAGGTCGGCGAGGTCGGTGTCGAAGTCCGCGTACAAGGACCGCATGAGCACGGCGCGGCCGTTGTCGAGGACGATGACGGCGACGCCGCCCGTGGACACGCCGTTCTCCGGGTCGGCCTCCCCCTTGATGGCCCGCTCGATCGCGGAGCCTTCCTGGCGGGAGTAGCGGGCCGGGATGGTCGGCACGTCGTAGGCGTTCTCCATGGTGCCTTCCGCGGCTTTGCGGGTGGCGGCGGGCGAGCCCATGTTGAAGATGACGGGCCTGCTGTTCTGCCGGAGGTTGTCCTTCATCTCGGTGGAGAACCCGTTGTGCGCGAACGGGGACTGGCCGGCGGGCTTGAAGCCGATGCCGTACTTCAGGCCCGTCACGGTGAGGTCATCGCCGTTTGTCTGGATGTCCTCGCCGAACAGAGCGTCCTGGGCCGCGGTCATGAACTCATCCGTGTACACGTTCAGCTGCCGGTACGGGCAGCGTGGGTCGCCCGGCTTGTAGCCGTGTGGCTTGCCGTCGTGCGGCCAGGGCATCTCCGCCCTGATCTCACACAAGGCTTTGGCCGCGCGCAGTCGCCGGGCCATCCACAGCGCGTTCGAGCCCTGCCGGTCGATGTACTGCCCCAGCGTGGTCGTCTTCTCGTCCTTGCGGACGGTGGAGAGCCACACCACCTGACCGGCCAGGGATTCAGCAGCCATGTTGATGGCGAAGTACTGAGTCTTGCCCGACCGGCTGACACCGAGGACCAGGCCGTGGGAGGCGGCATTCTTGTCGTGCTGGAACACCATGTTCTTCACCGGCTGGCCGCTGATGGTGAACCCGCACACGAACATGCCCTTGGCGTCGGGGGTGAGGAGCTCGCGGGTGGCGGGGAAGACCGCGGACAGCGGCGGGGTGTCGAACGCGCTGATCAGGAACTCGTTGCCGTCGATGAGGACGAACACGCAGGAGTCGTCCTCCTTGAGGTTCAGGCCGCGGCAGACCTCGGCCAGGTCGATGCGCGGGGTCTCGGTGGAGTCGGCCATCTTCGCCCGGTAGAACGTCACCCCGCGTTCGTCGTCGCGGGTCCGGCGGACCAGGACGGAGCCGGGGGCGCCGCCCTTCGGGCTGCCGACCCGGCCCGTCCAGCGCTCCTGGTGGGTGGGAGCCTCTCTGCGCCGCTGGTTCGCGTCGGGGGTGATGCTGGCCTCCTTCCAGCCGGGCCCGCCCTGCCTGCCGGGCTGGACCGCGACGTCCATGAGGGCGACGTCGTCGGCGTGGACGCCGAACGCGGCGGCGACGTCATCCTCCGACAGGCCGGTGATGGGCCGTCCGGTCTCCGAGGCGCGCAGCAGGATGGTGAGGTCGTTGCGCGTCGCGGGGTGGCGGGTGGCGCTCACGATATGGGTGCGGGCGGGCATCCCGGCGCGCTCCCACAGCATCCGGGCCTCGCGGGTGAGCTGGTCAGCGCCATCCGGCTGTGCCGGGGACGGTTCCGGCTCCGGGGCCTCGGCGGGTACGGGCTGGATCTGCGGGGCCGGGGCGGCCAGGGCGGGGCGGTGGTGGCGGCGGGTGTGCCGGGAGAACGGCAGCACCGTGTAGCCGGCCGCCGCCCATCCGGCGGCGAGCAGCCCGTCCAGCCACCACGGGCCCCAGCCGGGCGTGTGCATGGCGGCGACGTCGACCGCGGCGGCCAGGACCAGCGGGGACCAGCGCAGGATCTTGCGTCCGGCGCTGGTCACCTCGCTCTTGGCGGCCAGGACCCAGCCGCCGATCCCGGCGGCGCCGGCCAACTGGACGACGGTGTTGACGGGACTGTCGGGATACACGTTCGGGGCCACGGCCAGCACAGGCGCGGCGAGGGTGTAGGCGAGGCGTTCGAGCGCAACACTGCGCGGCGTGGACACCGGTATCTCCTTCAGGAAGCGGGACGGGCGGCTCCGCGGTGTGCGGAGCCGCCCGTGACGGGGGTAGGTGGGGAAAGGAGGGGTCAGCGGTTGAAGAACCCGGCCCGGGGGGTCTTCTCCCGCCGGTTGGAACAGATGTCGTCCAGCGCCCCGTACAGCTTGGAGTGGGTGCGGCGGGTCTGGTGGGTGAGGCCGGCGGTCTCCCGCGCGGTGTCATGCAACTGGCGGACCTCGATCGCGGCGCCGCCCAGGGCGACAGCCACCAGGGTGGTCATCTGAATGAACTTGGGGTCCAGTTCGGCGTGCTCGATGTCGCTGGCGACGTCCTCGGTGCTGGAGGCGTTGGCATGCATACTGCGCCGCAGCCCCTCCAGGTCGAGACCGGCGTCATCCATGGCCTTGCCGAGTTTGGCCAGCTTGGCCTGGACGGCCTTGTAGCGGTTGTCGCTGTCGGCCGGTACGGGCGCCGCGCCGCTGGCACGGGGCGTGAGATCACTGCTCATCAGCGGATGTCCCTTTTCCTGTCTGGCTTCTAGTCGTGGTGGGCTGCGGCCGACGCGAACTTCAGGCCCGCGTCTTCCTTGGCGGCCATGTCCTCGCCGTAGACACGGGCGACCATCTCGGCCGCGAGCTTGGCGGACTCCCGGGCCAGGCCGCACTTCTCAGCACACCGGCGGGCCTGCTTCGGGCCCGTAGCCGTATGTACGGCACAGATCGGCAAGGGCATCGCTGATGGCGGATTGGCGATCGACCAGCGTCCCGTCCAGGTCAAAGAGGGCCAAGCGCTGCATGCCAGCGCCCCTACCCCCGCCTGCGCTCTCGCAGACCTGAGGCCGAGTCAGAGGTCAAGCGCCCACAGCCACGCTGCGGTGACGACACGTACCCCCTCCGGCCACTCGCGGTGTCGCCGTGACGGTAGGGTGACCCCAGACGTTGATCAAAAGAAAAGTGGCCCCGTCTATCGACCTTGGACAAGTCGAGAGGGGCCACCGTGGCCGAAGGACCTTGTAGGAGGGGACCAGCGGCCTGCCGAGCACCCTTTTTGCGAAAGGAAGGTGCCGACGTGATCAGGGTACCCGTACCCGACACCCGACACACCGCACCCCGCCGTGGGGTCAGCAGCCGCATGCGCTGCTGGTCCTTCGACGGGGCGTTCGCGTTGTCCGCGCGCACCCCGGTTCGCCTCTCTGGTGTTGAGGGGGCCGGGATGATCACGTAGGTCTTCGGGGGCGGCGCCCTTTCGGGTCTTCGTGCCGCCCCGGGCCACTCAGTCACCAGGTGATTGGCGTCACCTGGACTCAGTGCCCATCTCGTCTCCGGTCCGGCCTGCCAGGGCCCTCCCGGAGGGATTGTTCGACCGGTTGCCACCGAATCGAACAGTTCAACTTCACGTTCCCCAGAACGCAGAGCCCCCACGCGGGAGGCTCCCAGTGTGCTTCCCGCCAGGCGGGAAGGACAGTTTCATTTTGCATGACACCTGGGCGGGGCGCCAGCTTTGGCGTGCCCGTACACCCTGGTTCCGACCCTACGAACGGCTGTTCTGCCGCTCAGGCGTGACCGACGTCACATCCGCGCGTTACGTAGTTCGGCCGCGTCAGGGGGTCCGCACCGTCCTGTGGGACGGGACGGTTTCCTTGATTGTTTCCCGTCCCGCAGGACGCTCCGTGAGGGATGCCCGCCGTGCGGGACTGCGATCTCTGTCCACAGCCCGCACCGCCAATGCTGCCGGGATGCACAAGTCGCATTCACACCAGCCGCGCGGACCGCGGGCTCTCCGGCCGACCACCGCGTGCGTTCTCAGGGGGACTTGCGGGGCTAACCCCCCGGCGGCCGAAAGTGCGGCCATGATCTTCCCTCCCTCCTTCATCACCGGGTCCGGCAGGCCCTGTCCCGGCCCTGCGCTTCCGTCCTTCTGCGCGGGTGCCCAGTGAGCACCGTGGCGGCAGTGGCCGCTGACAGGGTGTGGATTCCAGGGCCTGGCCGGGCTCGGACGCGCCTTGGACCTGTTCCCGTTCGGGGTGGGCTGAAGCTGGAGCGTAAGGCGGGGCACCCGCTGGCGCTTGGCCGTGAAACTCGTGCCCGGCTGCGTGGCGCGGTGCGCGCGCTCCTGGACGTGGCCGACCTGAGCGGTGCGTCGGACGCGGTTCGGCTGGCTGTGGTGGTGCTGGCGTCGCGGACGCCGTCGGAGACCGGTGTGGTGGTGATCCGCACGGTTGAGCTGGGCCGGTGGTTGGGGCTGTCGGCGTCCTATGTCGCCTCCGAGGTACTGCCGGTGCTGCGCCGGTCCGGCGTGGTCACCATCGAGACTGCGGACGGCGAGTTCGGTCAGGACGACGGGCTCCGGTGCAAGGTGTTGCCGCTGTGGGCAGCGCAGGACATCGTGGGGCATCCGCTGGCCCTGGAGAAGAAGGAGTTGGCGGTGCTGCTGCGGCTGTTGGAGGCCGTGATGGCGCCGGGCTGGACGCACCGGGACGGCCGAGTGACTCCGGCCGGGCTGCTCGGGGACCGTACGGGCCGCGGTGCGGCGACGGACCGTCTGGCGCTGCTGCTGCTGGTGCTGGAGGCGCGGGAGACGGGCCGGGTGCGGCAGTGCGGCGGCACGGTGGACACCAATCGCGGCCGTGCGGCGGCAACGGTGGCCCGGCTGCTGGGCTGCAAGGTCTCGCGCGGTGAGCGGGTGCTGGAGCGTCTGGAGGACCGGGGCCTGGTGCGCCGGGTGCGTCTGCGAACGGGGTCCGGGCTCGCGAACCGTACGCGGCTGATGGTGCTGGCGGTCGCCTTCGCGCACGGTCATACCGGTGTCGGCGACGTGCGGGAGGACCGTGCGGAGGCCCCAGAGCTCATGTTTTCAGAGCCCGATGTTGCGGCAGGGGCTAGTGAGCCTCCGGAACTGGAGGGAGAGCTGCAGGTCAGCGGTGTGCCGGTGGCGGTTGAGGCTGATGTGGCAGAGCCCGACGTTGCGGCAGCCCTTCACACTGGTCACTCTCCTGTGGGTACTTCCGGTGGTTCTCTCTCGCTCTCTGGTCGCTTTTCCGGCGAAGGCCGTGGGGGTGAAGGCCGTCGGCCGGAGCGCGTGTGCGTGCGCGAGGATCAGGCCGCCGACCGTGAGGACGCCGTTGCCGAGTCCACGTCGCCGGTGGCGGAGGTCGGCCCGCTGCGCGGGGAAAAGCCGAAGGAGTCACCGGTCGAAGAGCACATGGGGCAGCGTGCTACCCGGGCTGGTGCCGGTGGCTGGTGGCAGGCTATGGGTGGTGGAAAAGCGCAGCGGCAGCGGAGGGCGGGGCTTCCGGATGATCTTCGTCTGCGGGTGGCTCTGGGGCCGGTCTCGTGGCTGTGGGAGCGGCTGAACGGCTGGCAGCAGGACCAGGTCGTGGCGGCCGTGAAAACGGAGTTGACCCGGCTGGCGGGCTTGCTGACGCGGCCGGAGGCAGCGCCGCAGGTGCTGGCCGACCGGTTCACCGACCGGCTGGGGGAGACCGGCGGCGAGGCCCTGGTCGACAGCCCGTTCGGCTGGATCACCCACCGGGGTCTGGTGCAGCGGCCGTCCTGTTCGGACTGGCGGTGCGACGACGGGATCCGGCTGGACACCGGCGGGGAGTGCGGGAACTGCGGCAACGTGATCCACCTCCGCCGGGCTGGCCGCGCTCGGATGGCAGCGGAGGTCGACCGGGAGCTGCCCGGTCTCGGTGACGCCGAGCGCCTCCAGGTCATCGAGGAGCGGCTGCGGGAGCAGGCCGCCGTGGCGGCGGAGGACTTCGTGTGGCGCCGTGAGCAGGCCCGGAAGGAGCAGGCCCGCCGGGACGCGGCACGCGCGGTGGCCCAGGAGCGGGCGGAGCGCGAGCGCCAGGCCGCGGCGGCCGCCGACGCGGTGCGACAGGCCCTGTCGTGTGAGGACTGCGGCCGGCACCGGTCGGCCGGGCTGTGCGAGGCGTGCGACATCAGCCGGCGGACCGAGGACCTGACGGTGGAGGCCGGCCTGATCGCGGCCACCTGGTGTGCCGACCTGGACGATCCGGACCACATCGCCGCTGTTGCCGCCGACGTCCGGGCGAGCCTCAAGGCCGACATCGCGACCGCCCGCGCCGAGTTCCTCCAACTGATGGACCCAGGAGAGCTGGAGGCGGATCCGGTGGCGGCGGCGTCCGCGCTCGCCTTCGCCGCGCTCCAGGCCGTGGAGCAGGCCCTGCCGGACTACCGGCGCAGCGCACTCGGGCGGCTGGCCCGCACCGAGGAAGCCGAGGCCGAGGCACGGCGCGCGTACGAGGTCGAGCAGAACCGCCGCTGGTTCCGGGCCAATCCGACCGGCACGGACGCCGTCACCGCCGCGACGAAGGCCGCCGGCACGGCCCGGGAACGCGCTGCTGAGTACCTGCTGACGGTACGGCTGGAGCAGCTGCGCGAGCAGACCGCGGCTCGTACCGAGACGGTCGTGCCCGCGCCGTGGACGGACCGGCTGGCCGAACTCGCCGACCGCCCGCTGGGCGGCGACGTCACCGGGGCGGTGATCGCGTGAGCACCGAGCCGAGCGGGATCGACCTCGCTCGCCAGGCCCTGGTCGCAGCCCGGGAGACGGCGAGGAAGAACGGCGCCGCCCAGCGGAAGCCGAAGCGCCGCACCGGACAGACGGTCCGGCGCGACGGCCGCGAGCCGCTCGGCCTCGGTGCCGCGATCAGCATGATGATGACCGAGCGCGGCATGGCCGCCCCGGCCGCCGGCGGAAACGTCCTCGCCCAGTGGGAGCACATCCTCGCCGCAACCGCGCCCGAACTCGCCGGCCACGTGAAGGCCGTGAGGTTCGACGCGGACACCGGCCGCCTGGACGTCGCCCCCGACGCCCCCGCGTACGGCACCAAGCTCCGCTGGATGTCGCCGAAGCTGATCGCGGCCGCCAACGAGCGGGTACCTGGTGCGAACGTCCGTGTCCTGCACGTCCTGCACGTCCTGCCGCCCGTACCCGTGAAGACCGGCCCCGCCACGGCGGCTGCCGCCCCGGCCCCGCAGCCGACCGCGCCTGCCGCACCGCTCCAACGGCGCATACCGCCGGACGGCTACCGCCGTGCCCTGCAAGCGCACCGCCAGGCAGCGCCGCCGCGCCTGGCCGACCCGGGCATCACGAAGGCGGTGGAACGGCAGACCGCCGCGATGAGGGAGCTCGGACGCCGCGCGTTCCCCGAACCTGACCCGGTCGCGGTACGTGCCGACCCGGGCCCTGACAGTGACAGCCTCAGCTCCGCCATGCAGCGGCGGTACGAGGCGGGGCGGCGACGGGCCGGGCTCTCGACTGACGCGACGGAGGTGGAGTGATGGGCCTGTTCAGCCGCAAGATCGACCGGGTGAGCACGGAGGAGGAGCGCTACCGCGCCGCTCAGGCCGCCGCCGCCAGCACGCAGGCAGTGGCGGACCGGCAGGCCGAACTCAAGGAGGCCAAGCGGGCAGCGATCGAGTCGGCGCAGGCGCGCCGGGAGGCCAAGACCGCAAAGCGCGCGAGGATCAAGACGGTCGGCCAGATCAAAAAGGTTGGCAGGGGCTACGTCACCACCGGGTGGGAGATCGACGTTCCCGACGGCAGCGGGCGGGGGCGTGTGACGGAAACCGAGGTGACCCACACCGGCACTTTGGCCGGGTTCACTCCGGCCGAGCTGTGCCGCATTGCCCACGGCCCCCGCTGCCGCCGCTGCTGAGTGGCTGTTGGCGATCGGGCTGGTTGCCCCCGTTGGGTCCAATGGGGGCAACTGGTGGTGATCAGGCCAGTTTCCCGAGCCAGGTCAGTCGGTGGCGGGCATCTGCTGGACTTCGGGCAGGCCCTGGACCGTGCGCATGTGCGGGCACAGGGCCGGCTTGCTGCCGTCCCCGAACTGCACGCCGGTGCTCCGGCTCATCCTGCGGAAGAACTTCTTGCCCTTGGGCTTCTGGACGGTCGTGGTCCACGTGTAGTCCTCGCGGCCGCGTAGGGCGTAGCGCAGCATCTGCCCCGCGTAGCCGCAGCGCTGGTACTTGTCGGTGACACGGACCGCGATGACCAGACCGGTGCGGCACTCCTCGCAGATCTGCCAGTCGAGCCGGGCGAAGGCGTACCCGTCGGCGCGTGTCACCCGCATCTGCTCCTGGCCGGCGGGCTGCGTGGGCGGGAGGTAGTGCCAGTCCTCGCCGGGCACTTCGCGTCTCTGCCGCCACCGGCGTGGCCACCTCACCCCGCCGCCCCGGCGCGGGGGAGGGCATCGAGCGCGGCCTGCCAGGGATAGGCGTCGAGGTTGCCCTGCTTGGGTGTGTGCGGGGTGAAGCCGCCCTCGCCGAGGAGCACGGTGACGCCCGCCTCGCGCAGGAAGTCGACGTGGCGTACGACGGCCGGGTGCGCCGCCTGGGCGATGTTGAAGTAGGGGAGCGCGACGATCGGGACGAGCGCGATGCCTTCGGTGATCAGCCCGAGGGCGAGGGTGTCGCTGATCGCCGTCGCCCACTTCGCGAGGGTGTTGTTGGTGAGCGGGGCGACGAGGATCGCGTCCGGTGTGGGCAGCACGTCGGGCTGGCTGGGGAGCTTGTACTGCCAGCGGACGGGGTGGCCGGTCAGTTCCTCCAGGGCCTCGATCTCGCCCTCGGCGTCCTCGGTGAGCCACCGGTGGGCGGAGGGCGTGAGGATCATGCAGACGTCCCAACCGGCCTGCTGGGCAGCGCGGATCGGGACATCGAGGCGGCGGGCCGGCGGGGCCGCGCAGGCGATCAGGTACAGAATGCGGGTCTGGGTCACCCGGGCAGTCCACAACGATCAGTGAGACCGCGCAAGCGCCCCTCGGCGCTGCCGACCCCCAGCAGCCGCAGGTCCTCGACGAGCCGCTTCGTACGGGGCCGGCACACCACCTCTTCCGGGGCGAGTTCCTCCGCCTCCAAGAGCGTGTTGACCGCGTCCTCCCGCCGCCCGGCCTGCTTCTCGCCGATGGCGCGGTCGCTGAGCAGGTGGGCCCGGCGCTCGCGCGGGAGGCCGGCGAGGGAGACGGCCGGGTGCCCGCCGCGACCGCCACGGCGTCGGCGCCCTCGCTCAACTGGACGTGGGCCGCGACCCGGTAGAGCGCAACGTTGGTCGGGCCGAAGGACGTCCACAGCAAGTTGTCGTCGCGCCCGAACTGTTCGGCGTGCTCGTCGGCCTGGTCGAGGAAGCCGGGCACCGCCCGGGCGAGCGCGTCGGGGCTCCGGTCGTCCGCCTCGGCGGCCGCGGCCTGTGCCATCGCCGCCTTGAGGAACAGTATCCCCAGCACCGAGAGCCCTTCCGGCCCGCGCTGCACCAGGTCGCCCTGGAGCCGGTTGGCCGCCGCGGTGACGAACGCGACGGCGGCCGCCGCCTGGCCGTGGGCGGTCATCGCGTCCGCGAGATGCCTGGCCGCGCTCGCCATGATGACGGGGTCCTCGGAGCGTTCGGCGGCCGCGACCGCGCGCTGGCCGGCGGTGACGGCGAGTTCGCTGGAGCCCCACTTGATGGCGGCCGCCTCGGTCAGCTCCAGCGCCAGGCTGAGCTGGCGGTACGCCTCCAGCCGGTCGTCGCCCTCGTGCCGGGCGGCGGCCCGGGTGGCGTCGACGAGCAGCTGGGGGATCAGCGCGGCGAGCTTGGCGAAGTGTCCGGCCTGGAAGCCGGTACGGGCGTACCAGAGGCTTCGCTGCAGGGCGGTGACGGACACCGGCTCGATGGAGGAGTCGTCGCAACGGCCGGTGAGGACGTCATGACGCTGCAAGACCGCGCGTACCGCGTCGATCTCCGACCCGGCGGGGCACAGCACCGCCGGGTCGTACAGCAGCCGGTCCAGGGTGATGCCCAGGCGCAGCGCAATCTCGGTGGCCACCGACAGGTTCGGGTCGGCTTGGCGGCGCCCGCCCCCAGGTCCTCGACCCAGCGCCGGGAGCGGCACATCAGGTTGGCGAACTCGGACTGGGACAGGCGGCGGCGTCCTCGCCAATGGGCGACGCGACGGCCGAACTGGATACGGTCCATGGGGCGCTCCGAGCTGGAGTCGATGACCCACGCACTTCGCGTGGGTCACCTCGTGTATACCGCCCGTACGGTCCGGATATGGCCCAGTCCGGCAAGAGCTCTACCCCCGCGTGGCACCGGCTCGCACGGCCTTCCGACCGGCTCCGTGCGCAGTGGGTGCGCGGCGACGACCGCACCCACTGGGTGGCGTGCGGACGGACCTGGGACGCGGTGGCCGTCTCCCCGATGTCGCGCGGCCTGGACACGCTGGTCGCCATGCGGGTAGGCCCGCGCCCGGGATACCCGGTGCTCGCCGACCACCTGCGCGACCAGTTGTACATCCTGGTGCCGCCGGGCACGGGGCACACGGCCGCCGGCCTTCCCGGCGTGCGCGTTCTCGGGCGCGGCGTCCAGCTCCTGATGCCGGTCTCCGAGCACGGCAACCCGGCGGCGCACTGGGTCAGCCCGCCGCGCGCGGTCCCGCCGCTGCTGATCCGTCCTGACCGGCTCACCCACCATCTGCGCGCCCCGGCCCGCGAATCCCAGGAGGCGGTCACCTCATGAGCACCCATCACATCCCGTACGACCCCGACGGGCGCCTCGCGGCGGAGCTCCCACCCGACCGGGAGACGCACGAGCAGTTGGTACGTACGGCGCTGGCGTGGTCCTCCCCGCTGGACGTTCCGGCCGACGACGTCGTCCAGGTCGGCCACCTGCTCGCCGGGGCGGCGCACGTGGTCGCCGAGGAGGTGCGCCTGCACGCGGACCGGCTTGCGGAGGACGACGGGCGCCGGCTGTTCGCCGAGCTGATCCTGCAGGAGGCCGACGGGCAGTTGTCGCAGCCGTGCACGAGCCTGCACCGGGTTCAGAGCCGGGCCCGGCTGATCCGCGCACTGTACGGACGCCTCGACCGGCTGCAGGCCGCTGTGCCCGCCGACGAGGCGGCGGGCACGGCCCCCTGAGCCGTCTCCCGGCGCCTTCCCCCGTGAGCCCGGGCGACAACGAAGCCCCATGCTGTACTCCGTGAGCTGCTGCTCGTACTGCGCGCGACGGCCACCCCGCAAACCGGGGCGGCCAAGAAGTAACCCGGCGCGGCACAGCTGGGCCTCGCCGTCGGTCTCCGCCAATCGGTCGGTGAGTCGGTCCCGCAACGGTTCAAGGGGCCGCACGTCGCGCGCAGCGGCCAGGTCAGGATGCCTGCGCCTCTGTGGGTTTGCCGTCCAGGGAGTCGAGGAGCTCCCCGAAGGTGATCTTTGCTTCGTCGTACTCGAAGGTCATGGCGGCGGCGAGCGCCGCCCATCGGTCGGTGCTGCGCCCGCAGTGCTCCAGCAGGATCTCCAGCGTGATCTCGGGCTCGTGGCGGGTGAGGACTTCGTCGGCGGGGATCTGGCGCAGGTGCTCCAGGGTGTGGTGCCGGGACTTGACCAGGGCCCGGTAGACCTCGGAGCGGGACAGGTTCTCATCGATGGCGGGGGAGTCGAGCCAGGACTGCAGGACGGCCGCGGGGTCGGGGTGCAGGGCGAGTTCGTCGTCGCTCAGCAGCCGTAGCACACCGTCGTCTTCGTCCTCGGGCGCCGGGACGGCCGCCGCCGCCTTGAGGAACCAGTCGGGGCCGTCGATCTTCTCGGCGATCCAGGCCAGCTCGGCGGGGTGCAGCACGCCCAAGACATCGGTGACGGCGGCATGCGGGGTGTGCGGGTTCGCGGCGAGGGCGGCCAGCGTTTCGGCACGGCGGTGCTCGGAGTGGCGTTCCAGGAGCCGGGCCGGGCGGTCGTGGTCGGCGGGGAGGCTGTCGTCGACGACGCGGATCTGGGTCCGGATCGGCGCGGGGGAGACGACGGCCGGCGGATCCAGAGCGGCGAGCTGAGCGCACGCGCCCGCAAGGTGGTCGGGGTTGGCGCTGAGCAGGGCCAAGTCCTCGGCGAGGCGCCGGACGCGCCCGTCGAACTCGTAGTCGTTGGCCTGCTTCTCGGACAGGCGGAGCAGCCGACCGCGCACCACGGCCGCATCTGCGGCCGCATGCAGCTGCTCGGCGGCGAGGTCGGCCAGGCGCGGGTTGTTGTCGACGCGGCGGGCGATGTGGTGCAGAGTCCTGCGGGCCGTCACCTGCGGGTTGGGCAGTTCGGCCAGCTCGGGCAGACACAACGCGGGCAGGCACGCCAGCAGCAGATCCTCGCTGAGAGCGGGGGCCGGCTGGGCTGCCGGGAGTGTGCCGGTGGGGTCTTCTTCGCCGGGCGGGTAGCCGGCGCCGTGAGTCCGGGCCTCTTCCGCAGCGTGGATCTCGGCCTGGTCCAGGAGCAGGTGCTGGACGGCAGCCCCGAGGACGGGGTGTGCGGCGAGCTCCGCCCACCGGTCGGGACACCTGGCCAGCATTGCCCAGCCACTGTGGCCACCCAGTTCCAGCGACCAGTCCTTCGAGAACGCGGACGCGGCCTCCCAGCCCTCTTCGGGCTCGGGGTGAAGAAGGTACGCGGCGAGCGGAGTGAGGCAGGCTTCCAGGACGGCGTCGAACAGTTCTGGCGGCACGGGCGGGGTCGGCGCGGCGTCCTTGGTGCGGGTGTAGCGGTCGGGGTCCCAGTCCCGGACGACCTGTTCCACCTCGTGGTCGAAGAGGCGGGGCAGGAGCGCGATCGCCGCCTCGACCTGGCCGGGGTGCCGTGCCAGCGCGGAGATCAGACCGGCCCAGGCCCGGCGGTGCCGCAGGATGGCGGGCACGTCGGCGGCGGTCACGGTGCCGTCGGCCGCCAGGGCGGCAAGCGTCTTCTCGTCGGCGTGCACCAGGAGCTGGCCGCGCAGCCGCTTGGCAGAAGTCCGGGCCAGCAGCGCGGGCAGCGCGGCCTTGAGGTCTTCCTCCCGCCACCGGTCGGCCTGGGCGTCGAAGCCGTACGGCGTCGTCGTCGGGGCGCACAAGGCCCCGATCACCGTCTTGAGTGCTTCCTTGGGGAGGTCCTCGCGCATCGCGAGATCCCGCCACAGCGGGTACGTACGGGCATTGACCATCCTCGGATCCCCTCCCACACCTGACCCGGCGTCACTGCCTGGTCGCCATCTGTGGAACGACCGTACGGCGCATCCGGGCCGGAGTGGGCGCGATCCATGAAGTCGCCTCGCCTTCATTCCGCTGATCCTGGCCACGCGAGGGCGCGGCGGGTCAAGAGCGCGGAATCTGCTCCGACATGGAGAACACGGCGGTATGCGGCCACATCACCGCGTTAGGGACCCGACTGTGACCGGCGTGGCCGTGTTCTGCGCGGTGGACCGCGTGGACGCTCAGCGCCGCCGGGCTGCGGTGACCGAGGCTGCCGCTCTGCGCCGGGCCCGTGCCGAGAAAGCGGCCAGGACGTCGGGCCATGAGACCTTGGTGACACGGAGGTCGGCGTGAGAGGCGGCGAGGGGCACCTGACCGGCCTGGTGACGCTAATCGTCGGCCGGCGTCCAGGGCGGGTCCGGGACCGAGTTGTCCTCACCGCAGTCCCAGCACTCGAACTCGTCCGGCAGCCAGTACTTGTCGGTCCACCACGACACCATGGGCTTCCCCCACAGCACACATTCAGCGCCGCACCAGCCGCACACGAACAGGAAGTTCACCGTTGCCTCCCCCGCACAAGTCCCTGCCAGGATTCCCGCAGGACACTGTGCCCGCCGCCAGAACGACAAACCGCCCCCGGGTCGCGTCCCGCGCTGCCCTGCCCGGCCCGGGCAGGCAGGGCAGCGCGGCGACGATTCTGCGAACGTCGAGACCGGTGGCGATCTGGTCGACCAGATCTACCGCGCGACCGGTGGAGACCTTCACCGAGCCCAGAGGGAGGGCGAAGGCGGTCGCCCCGAGTTCGGGTGACCGCCTTCGCCGTCAGCGGACGCGCCTGGACACGAATTCAGTTGTTCATGCGAAGGGTGAGGAGCGCGGTCCCCGCGGTGGCGACGCGGTGCTGGTAGGCGCGGAGGCCGGGAGCTCCGGAGGGTGCGGGCTTGCGGGCGTTTCGGTGCCAGTGTCCGGTGAGGGCGGCGAGGAACGCGGTGGTGGCCCGGGGGTCCGTCGCGGTGGCGGGGTGTTCGTCCAGCAGGCGGGCGATTTTCTGCGGGGTGTGTCCGGCGAGGATGAGCTGGGGGGCGAGGGAGGCGGCGTCAATGCAGGCGGGTCCGGTGGTGGCGTGGGCCCAGTCCACGAAGGTCACGCCACGGTGGTGGTCGCGGACCATGTTGTCGGCGCGCAGGTCGCCGTGGACGATCCGGTCCCCGTGGGCAAGTCCGGGCCAGGTGGCTTCGAGTTCGGCGAGTTCGTGCAGCCGGTCCCGTATGCCGGGGTCCAGGTCCCCGGGCGGAGCGGTAAGGAGTTCGGCCCATCCGTGGAGACGGGCCGCGCCGGACGGTGTGCCGGCGACCGCCGTGGTGTACGGGGGCGGGGCGGGGCTGGAGGCGAGCTTGTCCAGGAGGGCCCAGATCTGCCCGGGGTCGGCCGAGTCGGGGGACAGGTCGGGGTGCGGGCCGTCGAGGTGGGCGATCACGACGGCGGTCCACGCTGTGCCGTCCTCTTCTCACACCAAACGGGTCGGGTTGGTCCGGCTCGATTGGAGCGAAGGAGAAGTTCACCGCAGCTCGGATGGGCGGCACCGGCTCGCCGCCGGGCTGTGGTGCGGGGGCCGGCCCCCAGTCGAGGACGCCCGGTGCCCTGCCCTCGGGGCTGCGGGACACGGACTGTAGTGCCACTGCTTTCTGGTTGCTAATCTGGTGTCATGACGCAGATGACTCTTCGGATTCCCGACGCGGCTGACGCGTCGATCAGGGCCGGCGCCGAAGCCGCCGGCCTTTCCCTCAACGCCTACATCGTCCGCGCGGCATCACGACAGGCCACCCTCGACTCCGCACGGCAGCTCGCCGCGCTGGGCCTCGGCGACGACCTCGACTGCGCCGGCGACACTCTGTGAACCGTGGGGAAATCTGGACCCTCGGCGACGGGCGCAACATCCTGGTCGTGTCCCTTGACGGCATGGAAGAGGCATACGGCGCGGTCCTGACCATCGTGCTGCACCGCCCCGGGGTCTATCCGGACACGGCGATGTCCGTCGTGATCACCGACCCCCTGCCGTGCACAGCCGTGGCCGTCAACCTTCAGCAGATGAGGACTGCCCGCTTCGACGGCGCGAAACTCCAGGGCGCTGTGGCCGCGGACGTCATGGACCGCGTCAGCCAGGCGCTCCGCGCGGTTCTCGACCTGTACTGACGGGCCAGAGCTGCGGCGACGAGGCCGCGCGCCAGTATTTGACCGGCTCGGTCTCGTCTTCGGGCCATTGGGCGATCAGCCAGGTCAGAGGGATCGTGCCGTCGTCGGCGGGGTGGGGGCGCCGCCCGGCGAGACGGACCCGCAGGAGCACGAAATGCGAGCTCAGCGCGGCTTTGGAGCCCTTGCGCCAGACCAGCGCCCGTCCCTGCTGCCGTCCGGCTGCCATCACGTGTTCGCGCAAGGCGACGGGACGGGTACGGTAGCGCGGGAGCGGCCTGGGGCCGAGGCCGCCGTAGGCGGGCTGAACAGGTTCGGCCATTTCCCTGTGGGCGGTCATCCCGGCTTTCACCTGGAGTACATAGCCGAGCCCGCGGTCTTCCAGACCGTGGCGGAAGTCCGCGTTCGCGCCGTAACCCGCGTCCGCGACCAGAGCGGCGGGCCGCAGACCGATGCCGGCGAGTTCGTCGAGCATCTCCAGAGCGAGCTGCCACTTGGGACGGTGCTGCCGGCCGGCGGGGATCCGGCACGCCTCCCGACGTGCCGCCGCGTCCGGGCCGTCCCAGGACCGGGGCAGGAACAACCGCCACGGCAGCGGGCACGAGGCAGTGTCGGAAGCAGCGTGAACGCTGACACCGATCTGGCAGTTACCGACCTTGCCCAGCGTGCCGGAGTACTGCCGGGCCACCCCGGGCGAGGAAACGCCGTCCTTGGGGAAACCCGTGTCGTCCACCGCCCACACCTGCGGACGGACCGCCCGCACGGCCCGCCACGCCAACCGGGCCCGCACCTCCTCGACCCGCCAGGTCGAGGAGGTCATGAACTGCTGGAGCTGCTGGTGGTCGATCCCCAGACGCCCGGCCATCGGCTGCATCGACTTCCGCCGGCCGTCCAGCAACAGGCCCCGCAGATACAGACCGCCCCTGACCCGCTGACGCCGGCGGGGGCGAAGTGCGTCGGGTAGCCGCAGAAGGTCTTTGGCAGGCGTTCGGAAAGCAGTGCCGTGATCCTCGCGCCGTGGCGTGTGAGTGCGAGCGTAGGAAGATCTGCAGGCGGGGTCCCCATTCGTGATCGGCGGAGCGGGCGGTATCGAATCCGAGGACTTCCGAACCGTTGCCGAGACGGGCTGCGGAGTGTGTAACCCCGGGGGCAGCTTCGTCCTGCAAAGGCTGTACGGCTTCGCTCGGAGAGAGGCAAGCGTGGATCGGCAGTTCTGGTCTGGTTGTCGATGCGGTAGGTGGTGACATGTATCACTTCGCCTGCAGTGATGGTCCGGGTGCTGCAGAGTTCACTGCTGTTGAATTCGATCTGCACCTGCCTACGTAGTCATGTTCACTGTGTAGCCAGGACCCCGGAATTCATGGCGCCGAAATACCGCGAGCAGGACTGGCACCATCACTGCAAGGACGGTCCCGGCAGCCGGGGACGAGCGGCGGGGCGGGGCAGGTGATGGGGTCCGGCCCGCTGTCCATTGTCAGGCGACGCGCGCTACGAGGGCGGTGGCGTTGTCCGCGTGCGGGTCGGGTAGCGCACGGACTCGTCGGACGGCGTCTTCCACAAGGCGTCGGGCGGCCGCGCACGGCTCGCCGGCCAGATTCCCGGGGCTCCCTGTGGCCGCCCTCTGCCGTGAGCGCCGTGTCGGCGGCGGCCCGCTCGCCCGGCGAACCTCGGCCTACTGCTCGGAGATGAGCTTTCCGCCTTCCAAGAGGGTCTTGAGGGCGGACAGGATCATGGTCCAGCCGATGTGCGTGCCTTCCAGCATCTTGCTCTCCGGGCTGTCGAAACCGTCATGCGTGATGGTCAGCTTGATCCCCATCATGGGCACCTCGGCCGGTTGGATGTCGAAGGTGACCTGGGAGTGCTCCTCGCATGCCTTCTCGAACTCCTCGTCCGAGTCGAACAGCCCCCGGTGCATGGGCTGAAGGGTGTGCCAGGTGTAGGAGAGCCGCTTGCCGGGCTCCGCTTCCAGCACCCGCTGGCCGAGGTCCTCGAACTCGCCGTTCGGGTCGGACTTCCAGAGGATGGGGGCGCCCACCTCCCAGGTCGACTCCGGACCGGTGCCTCCCATATAGATCTTGATGAACTCGGGGTCGGTGAGCGCCTGGTACAGCTTCTCGGCGGTGGTCTGGATATAGGTCACATAGACGAACTCGGGCTTGCTCATCCTGCTCATGGACGGTCCTTCCAGGGCCTGTTTCAAATGGGACAGCGCAGTCATCCGGCCGCGCTCGTACTGCCCGATCCAGCGGTCGGCGATCTCCTGGATGGGCACGGGGTTGAGGTAGTGCAACTTCTCCCGGCCCCGCCGTACGGCGGTGACCAGCCGCGCGGACTCCAGCACGGCCAGATGCTTGCTCACCGCCTGTCTGCTCATGGCCAGGCCCTCGCTCAGCTCCCGCAGGGTCTGCCCGTTGCGTCCGTTGAGCCGGTCCAGCAGCAGTCTGCGGCTGGGATCGGCGAGCGCCTTGAATGCCGCGTCCATCGTCATCTCCGCACCAGAATAGGCAACCATGAGGTTGCCTGTCGAGTGGCGGGCAACCGGGCCGAGCGGCGCAGTGAAACGACGGCGCCCGGTCTCGTTTTGAATGGCGTGGTGCTCTGGACCACTCGGTACATCGACGCCGCCGTCGCCCAGCTCCGTGCCGAGGGCCACGAGATCCGCGACAGGACGTGGCCCGGCTCTCCCCGCTCAAGCACAAGGATCTGAACGTCCTGAGCCGCTACGGCTTCACCGCCTCCGCCTCCGCCCCGGCCGGCGGCGGGCTGCGGCCGTTGCGCGATCCGGACGCCGCCGGGCTCGACGAGGACGACGAGGAGTGGGCGGCGTCAGCCGACCCGGCGGCCGGGGCCGTGTCGGCCGGAGGAGACAGGAGGGTGCTACCAGTGGAGCGCTCAGTGGTGTCGGTCGTGGTCTAACCGGTACAGGTCATGTCGAGGACAACCTTTCCCCGCCGGGGCGGTCGTGCGGCTGCCTCGTGTGCCTGTGCTGCCTGATGGGCCGGGTAGGTATCCCGGACTGGAACACGGAAGCGGCCCCGGTCGGCGAGTGCCGCGGCCGACGCGAGCCCGTGGACGCCGTCGGGCTGGCCGCCGAAGCGGCCCATGGACAGCCGAACTCCGTACGTGGATGCCCCGAAGTCGGCAAGAGTGACGACGCTGTCCGCGGTGCCGACCAATTCGATCAGTTCACTCAGCGACCCGGCCCCCGCGACGTCGAGTGCCCGGTCGACCGGCGCGGCGGTCAGCGCGCGGATCCGGCCGGGCAGACCGCGCCCGTAGTCCACGGGTTCGGCCCTCAGCTCCCTGAGGAACTGGTGGCTGTCGGGGCGTGCGGTGCCGATCACGCGGGCGCCGCGTGCCACCGCGAGCTGCACGACAATACTGCCGACGCCGCCGGCCGCACCGTCGACCAGCAGTGTCGTGCCGTCCTGGATATCGAGCAGGTCGAGGGCGCGGGTCGCGGTCTCGACGCCGGTGCCCGCCGCACCGGCTTCGGCCCACGTCATGCCGTGCGGTTTGCGCGTCCAGAAGTCCAGGACCGCGTACTGCGCGCTCGCCCCGCCCAGCCGCGCCACGTCGACCGCGCCGAAGACCTCGTCGCCGACGGCGTACTCCGTTACCCCGGCGCCGATCTCGTCGATCACTCCGGCAGCATCGACGCCGGGAATGTGCGGCAGGGCGAGGTTCTTGCTCGCGGGGGACGAGCCTTCGCGCAGTGCGAGATCGACGGGTGAGACCGCCGTGGCTCTGACGGCGACGCGGACCTGGTGAGGGCCGGGACGAGGCTCGGGCGCGGCACCCAGGGTCAGGACCTCGGGCGGACCGAACCGCTCGAACTGCACAGCAAACATGATCACCTCTCCCACCCGGAGTCTCCGGGCGCTTGAATGAGATGAACATCGTTCCGAAGCATCTGTTCCACTCCAGGGGAAGATGAGAGGGGCAGGAAGAAAAGTGACTCGGAAAGCCAGGGCCGACGCGGCCGACAACCATGAACACATCATCGCGACCGTCCGCGAGGCCTTCGCCACGGAGGGCGTGGACCTTCCCATGCGCGAGATCGCGCGGCGTGCCGGTCTGGGCATCGCGACGCTGTACCGGCACTTCCCCACCCGCACGGACTTGATCAGCGCGGCCCTTGCCGGGCACGTGGCGGCCTGCCGGGCCGGCATGCGGGCCGCGCTGGCGGAGCCGGACGCCTGGACCGCGCTCAGCGGAACCATCCGCCGGTTCGCGGAACACCAGATCCGGGCCCCCGGCCTCAACGAGGCTCTGCTGGGCTCACACACGGCAGGCGACGCGTTCCGCGACGACCGGCGGGCCCACGCCGCAGCACTGGAACAACTCGTCGCCCGCGCACACCAGCAGCGGGTCCTGCGGCGGGGGACCTCCGTCACAGACGTCCGCGTCGGCCTGATGGCGATCTCCTCGCTGCGCCCCACGCAGGCCGATCGACGGCCCGATGCGATCCGCACCTTGCTGGGTCTGCTTCTGACGGGACTGCACTCGCCCGATCACTGAACTGCCGAGGGCTCAGGCCGCACCCCTGCCCCTCCCGTAAGAGGCCATCGGTTGAGGGCATACGTCGGCTTCGGTAGGAACACCGGAACGAAGACCGGCGCTACCGGCAGCCTCGGGCCATGGGCGTCACGCACGATCATTCTCGTAAATGGTCATCTGCGACGTGCCCACCTGCCCGGACCTGCTCACCCAACTGCGCCGGGAGGGCGAGCGAATCACCCGCGCCATCGAAGATCTGCAGGCGTCGCGCGCGATCCTCGGCACCGTCATCACCGCCGCGCCCTCAGAGGGCGCCGGGACACTGAGGCCGCCTCAGCCGGGCGTTGCCGAGGCAAGCTGACAGGAACCCCCGGATCGAGCCGCTTGCCATCGCGAGGCGGAAGGTGTCGTAGGGGTTGATGTTCAGCCGGAACATGACCAGGACTTCGCCGGCGCCACCGCCAAGACCGTCCTCGGCGGCTCGCGCCTGACACCACACCACCGGTCAAGCGGCCTGACCGAGGCCGACGGCGGTCAGGCAGTGCGTGGCGGGGTGAACTCCACAACCCCGAGCCACCGCCCGCGATCATCGGTCCACACCCGCGACCGTCCGCGCCGGGCCAGGCCGAGCGGCTTCGGAGACTTCCGCGCCGCGGAGGTGATGATCCGGAGGGCCGGACCGCGATCTGCCATGACCGGCATTTCGATGAGTCCGGCCAGTCGAGGATTCCCTGCCGGTCACCGACGGTCCGGACATCGGGAAAGGGCGGCGGGTGTTGTCGCTTTCTGGCCGCTGTGTGGTGTGCCGGGGTCGAGGTGTGCGCCGACGAGGGCCGTGACGATGCTCTGTGTCCAGGACAGCCTCGCTCGTTCGCGGCTTGCCGGGTCGTCACAGGCGGGGTGCCCGAAGGCGCCGTCCGGGGTCTGCTGGGCGAGGACGAACGTGATGGCGTCCTTGGTGACGCGGTGGCCGGCCCATCCTGCCCGGACGAGTTCGCGGACGGTGCCGGCGACGTGCCCCAGTCGGTACTCCCGCCAGGCATCGGGGAGAAGTACAGCGGTGGCCTCGGGTGCCTTCTGCTCCGCGGACGCGCCGGTGGTCAGGGCGATGGCGCGCTGCGGCGGGATCAGTCCGAGCTCGGCGAGGCGGTGAACATTGTGCGCCGCCCGCGGAGGCACGGATTCGAGGCGGCCGACGACCGTCGCGGTGAACGCGAGAAACCTGTCCAGTGAGGGACAGGTGATCCCCAGCGCACGCAGACCAGCCGCGAACTCCCCCGCGACCTCCATCCCGACTGCCTGCCATACATCAGGGTCCGCGTCCGCGAGCAGTTCCGCGAAGTGCAGGAGCGCCGGGCGGGCGATACCAGGTTCGCCCACGGCCGCGGCACCGTAGGCGGCGGCAGCCGCGGCGGGCAGTCCCCGACCGGGTTCCTGGCGCATGCCCGTGTCGCTGAGCCACACCACCGCGTGGCGAATGGGGGCATGTCGCTGTCATGGCGTACTCCTGCTGTTGGGGAGGGGAACCGCGGCGGGCATCGCTTCCCGTCGGAAAGGAGTCACCGTTTCCAACCGGGAGATGCCGGCCCCGTCGTCTGTTCCCGCGTAAATAGGCCGAGTACATCGCGGCAGCACAGTCACGCCGTCGCCGGCCGCCAGGGCGACCAGGCTGGACAGCAGGCAGGCTGCCGCTCCCGGACAGGAAGGGCGGCCCACCGGATTGGACCCCCTCAGTAACCCATCGGGGTGGAGCGCCAGCAATAACTTTGACGCCACATCACCCGAATGGACGGCGCGTCGCCGGCGCCGCGCCGGATGAGGACAGGCCGGAGGCTGTGCCCGCCGCAGACGGCCGGATCGCCCTGGTCGCGGCGCTGTTGGACGGTGACGCCGCCCTCGTGGCGCGGGCCGACGACACGGCGGCGGCCCGGCACAGCCTGCTGCCGGGCCGGCAGCTGAGGCTGCCGGAGCTGCTGCGCGAGCATCCGGAGTTCGCGGGCGAGCTGGGCGACCTCATCGAGCGGATGCGGCGTTCGTGCCCGAGGAGGGGCAGCGGTGGGTGATGCATGTCGTCGCCCACGATCACGCGCAGGTGTTCGCCTCTCAGGGCGGCGATGTGATCGTCCGTCAGGAGCCGGGCGGGCGCACTTGGACTCCCAGCACGTCACCGCCACCGGCGGTTTCGCGTACGGGGTTGTCGGCGCCGACATCCACGTCTTCGGGGACGGCACCCTCTCTACGTCCTGGAACGGTGGCGGCCGCCGCCCCGGCTCGACGACGACTGGCTGCGCGAGCAGCCGAGCCGGATGCTCAACGCCCGGTTCGCTGAGGACCGGATACGGCTCTCACCGGCCGTCTACCCGCTGCTCGCTCCCGATGTGTCGGCGTCCGTGTTCTCAGCGGTGGTGAATCTGCTCGTCGAGCTGCGGGTCAACCCCGTACCGCCGCCGGCGCAGCCGGTCCCGGGGCGGCCGGGCTGGTACTCGGCTCCGCTCTCCCGCGATGTCGGGCTCGCCGAATACCACGTCGGCGGCACCGAACCGGGCCAGGACGGGCCGAACATCTACGTCGCCCGGATCGTGATCTCGGACGACCGGCCCGACTTCTGATGAGCCGTTCCACCGGTTCCAGGGCCGCGGAGCCGAGGTAGGCACAGCTCTCCCAGGACCCGTTTTCCGGCAGCTCGCCCTCCGTCTCCTCCAGGAGACGGTCGTACTCCTCGGCGTGCGCGGAGATGAGGCGCCGGACCGCGATGTCCTCCGGCTCGAAACAGCCCCGGCTGCGGGCCAGGGTCTCGGTGACCGCGTGGCTTTCGCCAGCTCGACGAGGACCGGACAAGCGTTGGCCATAAGACCGGGAAGCCCGGGAACGCAGCGTTGCGGGAGCGCGGGCACGCGCAGACCGGTCCCGTACCGTACGGCGGTCTGACCACCGTACGCGGATCGTTCGGACGCACGTGCAGGGCACGGGGCCGGTGGCACTTGCCCCGGACGTGGTGACGCTGTCGTCACCGACCACGACGTGGGCGGCCGGGCGGGAGTCGCGGGGACGTCGCGGCGGGCATCGGGACGCGGGATCACCCGCCTCACGGAGCTGCCGCGGCGCCGTCGACGTGGCGGATGTTGTTGGCCCATGATCCGCTGGCGTCCATCCAGATGTCGAACTGCACTCTCTGACCCGCGCGCAGTTCGCGGTTGCCGTGGACGGCGCAGCGCTGTGCGCGGACCTCCGGGCCCGCGTCGTCGGGCGTGATGATGCCGATGACTTTCTCAGGGTCGTACCACTTCACGACACCAGTAGGCATACACGTGTTCCCCCCGGTCCGAAGCATTCTGTTCCGGCCGACGCTCCGTCTGTTTCGGTCGGCAAAGGTGCCACCGTCCTTCCCGGGCGGCGCGGGGCCGGGCAGGGAGGACCTTACCGATGAACCGGCACGGACAGGACGATGTTCCGGCCGGTCCAGGACCGTGGTGGGGGACCAGGGCCGGGGGCGGTCCGGCCGCCTGCGGGCGGGCCGGGCCGTCCGTGGTGGCACCGGCGGCACATGTGCGCTGCCTCGGCGGCCCGCTCACGTGCCGAGCGGGCCGCCCGGCACTCGCCGTCAGGTACTTGACGCGGGCTGGCCCGCGTCCTGGAGGTCCAGGCCCATGCGGTCGGCGAGGCCCGCCGCGAGTGCCGACAGCGTCGGGTGCTGCCAGACGAAGTTGCCGGCGAGCCTGACCTCCAGGTCGGATTCGAGGCGGACCCGCAGCTCTGTGGCCAGCAGTGAGTCGAACCCCAGTGCTTTAAGGGGAGTTTGTGGGTCGAGGGTGGTGCTGCCCAGTCGGAGAATCGCGCGGATATGATCGGCCAGGTAGGTCTCGAGGGCGGTTCGCCGGGCAATGCCCGGGGCGAGGTCCCTGAGCGTGGCCTGGATGTCCCGGGACGTGTCGGCCGTGGGTTCCTTGACCGGGGCGAGAAGGCCGAAGAGGGAGGAGTGCCGACCGGTGGCGGGAATCCAGGTGTCCGGCGCCCCGGGGATCACCCCGGTCCGGACGCGTCCGTGTGCCAGGAGCGCGTGGAGTGCGAGCAGTCCCTTGCCCGTGGGGATCGTCTGGTAGCCCCGGCTGCTGAAATCGGTCGCGACACCGGTCTCGCCCCACGGCCCCCAGTTGACGGCGAGCGTGGGCAGTCCTCTGCGGGTCCGCCACACGGCGAAGCCGTCGAGCCAGGAGTTGGCGGCGGCGTACACGCCCTGTCCGGGGTTGCCGAGCAACGAGGCCATTGAGGAGTAGACGACGAACCAGTCCAGTGTGTGTTCTGCCGTGGCGTTGTGCAGGTGCCACGCGCCGGTGACCTTGGGAGCCCATACCCGGTTCAGCTGCTGGTCGTTGACATGGGTGATGGCGGCGTCGTCGAGGACCATGGCGCAGTGCACGACGCCCCGCAGTGGTGTCTCGTTCTCGGTGGCGGCGGCCACCAGACGTCTGGCGGTTTGCGGTTTGGCGATGTCGTCCAGGACGACAGTGACCTTCGTACCGTCGGCGGACAGCTCCCTGATCGCACGCGCGGCCGCGAGCGAGGGGGGTGTACGGCCGTTGAGAACGATGTGGCGCGCCCCCTGCTCGGCCAGCCAGCGCGCGGTCGCCAGACCGAGTCCGCGCAGTCCGCCCGTGACGATGTAGGCACCGTCCGTGTGGACGACGGGCGGCCCGTCGGGAAGGACGGCGGTTGCTTCCCCCTTGTTCGGGAGGGTCAGGACCACTTTGCCGATGTGGCCCGCGCGGGCCATCAGCCGGAAGGCATCGGTGGCCTTGGAGAGTGGATATGTGGTGCAGAGCAACGGTTTCAAGCGGCCTTCGGCGAACTCTGTGAGGACCTCACGCAGCACGGTCGCGAACACGTCGGGTCGGGTTCGCTGGAGTTCGATGAGGTCGACGGTGCTGAAGGTGATGTTGTGCCGGAAGGGGGCCAGCCCGACAGGAGCATCGGACAGGATGTCGCGCACCCCGAGTTCCACGAAGCGGCCGAAGGGCCGCAGGGTCTCCAGTCCCGCGCGGATCGCCGCGCCCGAGAGCGAGTTGAGGACGACATCGACACCCTCGCCCTGCGTGGCGGTACGGGTCTGCTCGGCGAAGTCGAGTGACCGGGAGTCCATGACCTGTCTGATCCCGCTGCCTCGCAGATGGCGCCGCTTCTCCTCGCTGCCGGCGGTCGCCAGCACCTCGGCGCCGAGCAGCCGGGCGACGGCGACCGCCGCCGTACCGGTTCCGCCGCTGGCCGAGTGGATCAGGACCCGTTCCCCGGGGCCGAGCCGGGCGACGTGGCGAAGCGCGTACCAGGCGGTGAGAAAGGCCGTCGGGAGTCCCGCTGCGGCGACGGGATCGAGCCGGCCCGGAATCGGCGCGACGGCGGTCGCGGGCACGGTGATGAATGAGGCGAAGGCGCCGCCCTCCAGATGGACGGCGAGCACCGGGTCGCCGGCACGCAGGTGTTCCACACCGGGGCCGACCTCGGTCACCACTCCCGCGCACTCGAAGCCGATCCGGTAGCGGACGTCCTGCTCGCCGGGCAGGAGGCCCATAGCTGTGAGCACGTCACGGAAGTTGAGGCCTGCGGCCTGGACGCGCAGTTCCACCTCGCCCCGGCCCGGTGCCCGGCGCTCCGTCGCAGCGAGTTCCAGGCTGCCGAGGTCCCCGAGGCGCCCCGCCCGGAGGCGGAATCCGTCCACCCCGTAACGGAGGGTGCGGGTGACGGCCGCGACCTGTTCGGAGGCGGCCAGCGGGGCGTGGCCGAGCCGGGCGACATGACGGGTGGTACCGCGCAGGGCGATCTCGTCCTCGTCCCCGTCGGCCAGCAGTTCCTCGGCGAGGCTCCGCAGGGCGCTGTCGCCGCCGTCCGTGTCCACCAGCGTGGCGCGCATGGACGGGTGCTCGAACGCCAGGACACGTAGCACGCCGCGCAGGGCGCTCTGTCCGAGGTCCACACTCTCGCCGGGAGCCACCGCACGGGCGTTCCGGGTGACGGCGTACAGGCGCGGGGGCTCGGTGCCGCGGGCGAGCGCCTGGGCGATTCCGAGCATGCGCCGGGCACGCTCCTGGGCGCCTGCGGCGGGATCGTCCTCGGCTGCAGGCGATGTGCCGCACAGCATCACCACGGCGCGCAGGGGGGCCGGGCTGGTCGCCAGGTGTTCGCCGAGGGAGTCGCTGAGCTGCCTCAGCCGCTCGGTTCGCGGGGTGTCCCACACCTCGGTCCGGGCCCCCGCCGCGTGCAGGATGCCGGCGAGTGTCTCGGCGTCTCCGTCCTCCTCCCCGATGACGAGCCAGTTCCCGGGCGCGATCCGCTCGGCGTCCCGCGGGCGCGGGGCCCGGTGCCAGTCGACTTCGAGGAACCACTGGTCGACCTTGCCGTTCGTGCGCGGGCTTCGGCGTGCGAACCGCACGTCGTCGAGGGCCATCACGGGCCTGCCCGTTTCGTCCAGCAGACGGACATGACCCACGGCGCTGTCGGCCGTGGTCCCGGTGATCCGCGCGTGGCCGTATGCAGCGGTCGCGGGGTCTCCCTGGATCCGTACCGTCCCCATCCGGACGGGGAGGATCAGTCCCTGGCCGGCCTCTTCGGCCGGCCCCGCGACCAGGAGTTGCAGGCAGAGGTCGACGAGGACGGGGTGGACCCGCAGGGAGTGCTCCGCGGTCCGTGCGGATTGCGGGATCACCACGCGGGCCCAGAAGCTGTTCCGGCCGCCGGAGGTGTGCAGTTCCGTGATTCCGGCGAACGCCGGCCCGTGTTCCAGTCCCCGGGCGCGGAGATTCCCGTAGAGGGCGACGGGGTCGACGGTGAGGGGGTGTCTGCGGGCCAGGGTGATGACGGACGCCGCGCGGGTGCGGGCGGGCACGGAGAGGCGGCGCAGCACGGCGGAGGCGTGTGCCTGCCACTGACCGTCGCCGCCGCGTCCGAAGATCTCGCAGGTGGCGTGGTCCGGGGCAATCATGGTCACGGTTGTGCTCAGGTCGGTGTGTTCGGCCAGTCGCAGCATCTCCTGGAAGGAAACCTGGGTGACCTCCACATCGGTGGGGGCGGCTTTGAACACTTCGCAGGCAGTGGTCAGCGCGACGGCGTAGTAGGCGGCACCGGGCAGCACCGGTGTGCCGTGCACCCGGTGATCGGCGAGCCAGGGCAGCCCGGCGGTCCCGGCGTCCGCCCGCCAGCAGTGACGTACCGGTTCGCCCGGCACTTCGATGTGACGACCCGGCAGTGCGGTGGCCGCGGCGCCCTGCCCTTCGGTGCTGGCCGGACGGGCGGCGTCCACCCAGTGACGCTTGCGGTCGAAGGTGATGGTGGGGACGTCGGCGAGGCTGTCGTGCGCGTACAGCGACGACCAGTCGACGTTGACCCCCGCGCAGTGCAGGGCGGCGAGCTGGGTGCGGAACGTGGTGGGCTCGTCCTCTCCGCGGCGTAGCGTGGGCAGTACAACCGGTTCGTCCACCAGACCGGCCAGGCTCTGGGTGACGGCGTGTGTGACCACGGGGTGCGGAGAGATCTCGACGTACACGAGGTTCCGGTCGGCCGCCGACGCGGCCACCGCCGGGAAGAAGCGGACCGGATTGCGTAGATTGGCGCACCAGTAGGCGGCGTCGAAGGACGGCGGCTCACCCGTGTCCTGCACGGTGGAGTAGAAGGGGACTTTCGGATGCTGCGGGGTCAGGCCGGACAGCGCCGCGCGGAGTTCGGCCAGCAGCGGGTCCACCTGCGGACTGTGGGAAGCGACGTCCACCGCGATGGGGAGGGCGGGGATGCCGCGGGCCTCCCAGGCGGCGACGAGCTGTGCCACCTCCGTGGTGTCGCCGGCCACGACGGTGGAGTGCGGCGCGGCCAGGACCGCCACCGAGACGGACCCGGCGCCTCGCGTGGCGAGTTCGGCCTCCACTTCGGCCCGGTCGAGACCTACGGACGCCATGGCGCCCGCTCCGGCGATCCGGGTGAGCAACGCGGAGCGGCGGCAGATGACCCGGACACCGTCCTCCAGGGACAGCGCCCCGGTCACCACGGCGGCCGCGACCTCTCCCATGGAGTGGCCGATGACACCGGCCGGTTCGACTCCGTGGGCACGCCAGGCGGCGGCCAGCGCGATCTGCAGGGCGAATAGCACGGGCTGTACGGTGGCACACCCGGTCACCGGTTCACCGGCGCGTACGACGTCCAGTACGGAGAACCCGGACTCGGCGTGGATGAGGGAGTCGGCCTCGGTCAGGGCCGCCGTGAAGGCCGGCTCGTGATCCAGCAGCCCGCGTCCCATGCCCGGCCACTGCGAGCCCTGTCCGGAGAACACCCACACCGGCTGCCGGGACACGGTGACACTCGTCGCTCCCGGCACCACGGCCGGATGCGCCCGGCCCGCCGCGAACGACCTCAGCGCGATGATCGTGTCGCTCCGCGAACGGGCCACCACCGCAAGGCGTCCCCTCCCCGCGCTGCGCCGCAGAGCCAGGGTGTGGGCGACATCGCGCAGCGGTACGTCCGCGCCGTCGTCCTCCAGCCAGTCGGCCAGGCGCCGTGCCGCGTCCGGCAGCACGGCCGGGGATCCGGCGGGGACCAGGACCACCTCGGGTGCGGCGGGCGGGCTCTGCCGCGGATGCGGCGGCGCGGCGCGGTGGCTTGCCGCCGGTGGCTGTTCCAGGAGTACATGGGCGTTGGTGCCGGCGAACCCGAAGGAGGAGACCGCGGCCAGCCTGGTCTGCGCCCGTACGGGCCACCGGGTCAGCTCGGTGGGGACGAAGAGACGGGTGTTGTCGGCGGTGATGGCTGGATTCCAGCGGGTGAAGTGCAGGTTGGGGGGGATGAGCCCGTTCTGGAGGCACAGGACGGTCTTGATCAGTCCGGTGATCCCGGCGGCGGGCTCCAGGTGGCCGAGGTTGGTCTTGACCGAGCTCAGCGCGCACCGGCCGTGGCCCTTTCCGTAGACCCGCGCCAGGCTGGCGAACTCGATCGGGTCACCGAGCGGGGTCCCCGTTCCGTGAGCCTCGATCATCCCCACGTCCCGCGGGTCGATCTCGGCCCGGACGAGCGCCTGCCGGAACAGGGCCAGTTGGGCGGCGGGGGAGGGGGCGGCCAGGCCGTCGGAGTGGCCGTCCTGGTTCACCGCGGAGCCGCGCACGACCGCGAGGACGCGATCACCGTCCCGTACCGCGTCGGCCATGCGTTTGAGGACGACGACGCCGCAGCCCTCGCCGCGGACAAAGCCGTCGGCTGCGGCGTCGAAGGTGTGGCACCGCCCGGTCGGTGACAGCATCCCCATCCTGGCGAAGGACAGCGTTGTCCGGGGCCGGAGCATGAGTGTGACACCGCCGGCCAGGGCGAGATCGCATTCCTTCTGGAGCAGTGCCTGGCAGGCCAGGTGGAACGCGACGAGCGAGGACGAGCAGGCCGTGTCGAGTGCCACGCTGGGACCGTGCAGTCCCAGCAGATAGGAGATACGGCCCGCGGCGACGCAGTGCCCGTTCGTCAGGATGGAGCCCTCCAGTTCCTGGGGCTGCCCGGCGAGCTGATCCATGTAGTCGTTGTAACTGAGGCCCGTGAAGACTCCCGTCTGCGAGCCGGCCAGCCGGTCCGGAGGCAGCCCGGAGTGTTCCAGCGCCTCCCAGGCCACTTCCAGCAGCAACCGGTGCTGAGGGTCGAGCACATCGGCCTCGCGGCCGGAGACACCGAAGAAGTCGGCGTCGAACCGTGACACGTCGCTCAGGTAACCGCCCAGCTCAGGATGGGCGCGCCGGTCGGGATCCGAGGCGTGCTCCCCTGGGGCGGACCGGTCCTCGCGTCCCGGCGGGGGTGCTCCCACCGCGTCCCGCCCCTCCGTCAGCAGCCGCCACAGGGCCGCGGGGGAGTCGGCGTCGCCGGGAAGACGACAGCCCATGCCGATCACGGCCACTGATGCCATCGCTGTTCCGGAGGAATGCCTGTGTCGGCCCACGGGAGTTCTCCCTGTCGACGGAATACGGAAAGGAGCGCACATGAATGCGGAAGGAGGACGAACCACGCGGTACGGGAAGACGGCTCCGCCGGGTGGCCCGCTCAGCGGCGGTACGGGGGGCGTTGCGCCACCGCCTCCTGCGGCGGACGGAGGCCGCCGGGAGGGGCGGGTGTCAGCGAGGAGCGGCCTCAGACATCCGGGCTCCCCAGGAGGATCGCGCTTTTCACCCCGCCGACCTGGTAGTTGAAACTCAGCGCGTAGTCGAAGTCGAGGGAGCGGGTACGTACGCCGGGAACGGGGTCGAAGGTGAGATTGTCCGCCGGCTGTTCGCAGTTCGCGGTGGGACACACCTCGCCGTGCCGCATCATGAGCAGGGTGAGGGCCACGCCCAGGCAGCCGGCGGGAGCGCCGTTGTGGCCGAAGCAGCCTTCCTGGGACGACATCAGCAGATCGTGGGCGGCGGATCCGTACAGTTCCCTGACCGCGTTCGCCTCGAAGGCGGTGACCACCACATTGCCGTCACTGCCGCCGTGGATGTAGGGCACCTGACCGATGTCCCAGCGGTCGCCGAGACATCGGCGGACGGCGGCCACCAGCTCGCTGCCGCTGTCGTCGCACGCCAGGGGGTTGGCCAGGCCGTCCCGGGTCGTGGCCTGGGCGAGCACCTGTCCGTACAGGCGGGCGTCGCGCCGGGAGGCGTGTTCCCGGCTCTCCATGACGACGGTCACCGATCCCTCCCCGTGGTTGATGCAGTCGGCACGCCGGTCGTAGGGGCGCATGAGGGAGTCGAAGGACGGCAGGAGGGCGGGCATGTCGTCTGACCGGATCGCGTCGTAGGTGTTCTGCGCGCCCCGCAGAAGGCGCTGGATGTTGCGGATCAGTTTGATGCTGAAGACGTCGACGCCGGTCACGACAGCGACGTCGACCTCCCCGTCGGCGATCATGCGCCGGGCGTTGCCGATCTGCACGGCGGAAGACGCGCAGCCGCACGACACCGTGAAGTTGGGCCCCCTCGACCGGGTCAGCGCTCCCTGGACGAGGGCGACGTCGGACGGACTGACGGCCTGCTCCGCCGCAACGAACAACTCCATCGCGTCCGCCGCGGGGATGCTCTCGGGATCGGCGCGCAGTACGGCGAGATAGCTGTCGATGTTCGCGTCCACACCGCCGCGCCCGACCAGGATGGCCGCGTCCGCCAGGTCCCCCGACCGGGGACTCAGCTCGGCGTCCGCGCATGCCTCCGCCAGGGAGACCAGGCCGAACCGGTGCGCCGCGGTGTAGTGCCGGGAGAAGAACGGGGGGACATCGGGGAGGCGTTCGTCGAACATCGCGTCGGAGAGGTCCACGGAGCCGTAGTAGACGTCGTCCTTCATGAGACAGGAGGCGCCCCGGGCGGCGACGTTCCAGAGGTCGTCCGCGGTGAAGACGGGACCCCGGTCACCAGGCAGGCAGAACCCGATGCCCGTGACCACGACGTCCCGGGCCCGTCGGCCGCCCGAGCGGGCGGCGGGCCCGCTCACGATACGCCTGCGTGCGTCAGAAGAGTCATCATTTTGATCCCCTCCGGATCAGTCGGTCCGCGCCCGCGCGGAGCCGCCCTGTACTGCTGGGGGAGATGATCCGCGCTGCGCCCGACAGCGTGCGTGCGGGCCTATTCGGCAATGTAGGTACGGTAGGACCAGCGGTAGACGGGCAGAGATTCTCCGCCCGACTTCGTATAGCAGTGTGCGAACTCGAAATGCTCGTAGCGGTTACCGAGAAGAATTCTCACTCTCGGCTCACTTTCCAGCGACTTCACGTCCCAGCTTTCCGGAGTCCCCTCCGGCCCTTCGGTGAGCATCACACGAATCCGTTGAGACACGGCACTCTCCAGTCAGGAGACGGAATAACAGAGTTCGTCGCGTATTCGTGACGGCATGATGCGGGGAGGATCATTCCGCGGCAGGAACAGAATCAGCGGGATCATCCGTCGCCCTGTCCTGGTGCCCGGGACCGGCGGCCAGGACGGGGCCGGCCCCAGGGCGGCAGCGTACGTATCGCACCGCCGACCGCCTTCACCGCATGGATCACGATCGCGGCGCAGTGCCCGGCCCGTGTGTAGCCGATGACCGGAATCATGGCCAGTTCCGATGCGAAAAGACAGACCTTGATGAAAGGCTGAGCAGGACAGGACGCTCGCATGATTCCCCTTGACGAGGTGGATGCGAGCCACCGCTTCCTGACCGGGGCCGTCCGTTGCGACAGAACGTTCCCAGGCTGCCCCAGGTCTGACGGGGCAGCTCTGCGACAGAACGTCGGTGCCGTGCCCCCGGAGAGGAGGGCAGCCCACCGGTATGGATGCATAAATTTATCCGCGACGGATTAGTCCCGCAATGGAATCAAGAATGGTTCACCCGTATGGCGCAATCCAATTAGGGAATTGAGAAATTCCCGGTGCGGGCGGTCGGGACCCGCGCCCGGTGAGTCCTGGCGCACTGCGGCGACGAGCCTGGCAGGACATCCTCGGACTGCGCCAATCGGGTGACTAACCGTCAAAGGGGTTGATGTCACGTCCCCCATTGCGGTTACTGGAGTCGTTGAACCGGTGGGCCGCCCATCCCTCTCCGGGGAGCTCAGCAGCGTGCCCGCCCGATCCGCCCTCCCCACAGGCAGGGCTTCGGCGGGCAGTACTGCACCGCGGTGGGTTTCCCCGGAGCAAGCCACCGTCGTTGAGCGCATTCGAAGCGATCGGTGCAGCGGCGCTCCCTCTCGAAGCGCCCGGTGATGCGCACGCCGCGGCCGAGGCCGCCGGCCACCGGTTTCCGTCAAGTTCGCCTCCCGTCCGGGCGGGCGCGTCGCCGCAAGCCGACCTCCGCTCCCAGGCAGTGCCGTCTCTCCGGCATGCCAGATCTCGTGCGGCAGGGGCACGGCCCGCGGCCCCGGGCGTTCGTTCGGCGAGCCCGGCCCATCCACGTACGGACCGCAACGGTCCGGCGTTCACCGTCACTGTTCAGGAGGACCCATCATGTCCGCACCCCAACTCGCGTCCGACCAGCACCGGGCGCTCCCCCAACTGCCCTTCCCCTTCGGCCCGCTGCTCCTGGCGGTGCTGCCCAACTCCGGACCGGTCGCGGGCGGCAACACGGTTCAGCTCTTCGGGCTGGGCCTCGGCGGTGCCACGAGCGTCCTGTTCGGTACCACGCCGGCCACCATCGTCTCCCAGGACGTGCTGGGGCTCACCGTCACGGTCGTGGTCCCGGCGCACGCCGCGGGCGTCGTACCGGTCACCGTCACCACCAGCAGCGGCACGAGCAACGCGGTGTCCTACAGCTACGTGGGCGTGGCCCCGCCCGTTCCGCCCACGGCCACCAGCATCGTCCCGGTCTCGGGACCGGCCGCCGGCGGCACCCCGTTCGTCATCACCGGCACCAATCTGACCGGTGCCACCGTCACCTTCAACGGAGTCCCGGCCACGGTGCTGGGCAGCGATCCCGCAGGACTCGTGGTGTTCGGCCTCGCGCCCGCCGGAGCCGCGGGCAATGTCCCGGTCGTGGTCACCACCGCGAGCGGCGCGGCGACCGTCCCGGGTGGTTACACGTACGTCTGACGCTCTCTCCGTCACCGCCCCTCTCCGGCACGTCGCCACATCGGCCGTCCGGGAGTGCGAACAGGGCCGGCCCGCGGAATCCCTCCCGCGGGCCGGCTCCCGCTGTGACGGGGGCGGTGGTTCGCCCCGCCCGCCCCCGGCCGGGCCCGGCGGCATCGGGCCGCCGTGTCCCCGCGTGCGGCCGGCGGACCGGGGGTGACGGGTTCCTGGATCACGGCCGGCGCGCACACCCTCTTGACGGTCCTCACCGGGGCATCGGTACCCATGCCCAGACCGTACGGCTGCCGTCGGCCTCCACCTGTGTTCCCAGCGCCTGGACGGACCTCACCACCAGCGCCAGGCCCCGACCGTACTCGGCGTACTCGGCGTGACGCGCACGAGAGACGGTCGAAGCCCTGCCTTCGTCCTGGACTTCCACGACGAGCCGTCCGCCGGCCTGCCGTAAGCGGCCGTTGATCGAGGAACTGTTCGTGTGAATGATGGCGTTGGTCATGAGTTCCGAGACCACGAGCAGGGCCGTGCGCCGAGCGTTCTCGTCCTTTATCCCCTCGGAATCCATCCACACCCTGGCCATGTCCCGGCAGACCGGCACCGCTCGCTCCAACGCCGGCACACGGAACGAGGCAGGTCGTCCCCTGGGCCAGGCACTGGTTAGATACCGGGCCGCCACGGTGTGCGGCCACTGCTCGATCTCCGAGGGGGACAGTGCGACCTGTGCCCCCGACTGTGCGGTCGGCAGCATGGCTCTTCCTCTCGTACGGGGGTCTACGCAGGTGGCGGGAAGGAAGGTGTTCGCTCCCGTGCCCGACGCGTCACAGGGCCGTCGGTCGTGGCTCTTCTCGCCACACCGGTGTACTCGCCACCCGAGGCACGTCGCGCCGGGAACCGGGCGGGGTCCGGGACGGCCACGGCGCGGGTTTCCACCGTCCGCGCCCGCAGGAACCGGCTTGCACACCACCGGTGTTGAACGTCGGCCACCGGCCTCGTCATGACCGTGTCACGCGAAAACGGCACCGGTACGGGGCCCACGGGCGGCTGCACGGCGTCAGAGGCTCGGAAAGCCGCGGCGGCCGGGGAGCGGCGCTCCCGGGCGGAGGGACCTGCGCGGCAGGAGGCGATCGGCGCACAGTGGATCACGGCATCGCAGGACACACAGGACACGGGACAGCCGTGTCCTCCTGCCTCGTGACCGACACCATGGACCACAGCGTCCTCGCGACCACACGGGCCGGACGAAGCCCGCACTCCTCAAGATCTTCCGAGAGTTCATGATGCCTCCTGGGCTCACGCCCCTGACGAGGCGCGGGGAAGACCCATTGTTCGGCCACGGCACAGAAAGACCGTCGCCGCCATCGAGATGCCGACCGCAGGGTCACTTCTCACTCTTTTAGAGTGAAGCAGAAATTAATTAGCCACGGAAGGCTTGACGGGATTTCAAGAAAATGCGAATGGCGTCGACGTAATATGTGACGATACGAGAAATTGAGTCCATTCGGAATTCGCTGGATTAATTTATCGTTTCTCCCGGACGCCGACGGGAACAGCCGGCCGCATCGCGGAAAGCGATCTTCATCACGTTTTCACGGTCGCGTCGGTGCGATGCCGCGCCGACGGCCGGAACCGGGACCGCCTCGCGGCTGAGGCGGCCCTGCCGGCGGAGGCGAGTGACGGGACGTCAGGGCCTGCGCGGACGCCGACGGGCCAGGCTGGCGGGGCAGTTACCGGTTGCTGCCGCGCCAGCCGGCACCGTTGCCGATACCGGCTGGCGGATCCAAACCCCTCCCACAGGGGTGCCCATCGCGGCAGTTCCGAGAAAAATGAGCGGCCACTCCCCCGGAGAGGATGGGCAGCCCACCGGTTTGGATACGAGTAGTTATCCACCGCGCCGCACACGACAGCAACAGATGTGGGGGCACGTCACCCGAATGGCCCAATGGCAACAATCGGACAGGCTCCGCCCGGAAATCCCGCTGCCATCTACCCGTAGGGACAGGGCCATTGCCCCTCCACTGTACGCGAGGGAACGCCTCGGGCGCTGGGTGGCGAAGGGTGGCGAAAGGTGGCGGACAACAGCCGTGGTACACGGCGCGCCACGTGGATCCGGGAGCACGAGACCGGCGGCCGGACGAAACTGACGTTACGTCAGCTACAAGTGCGGGGCGGGACCGGACGCCGGGAGCCTCCTCGGTGAACTGCCCCTGCCGCGCCGGCGCCGGGGCCCGCGCCGGTCCGGGCGTCCGCGGCCGCGGACGCGCGCACCAGCAGGGGCGCGGCGACGTCCCGGGCGGCCCGGCGCCGATGTCGCAAACCGTTCCTCCATGGCGTCGTCGCAGGTCCGCCCCCGTATTGGTGAGCCGACGGGTGGGGGAGGCGGCCGGCGCGACCACGATGAGCACATTGTCGTGATCGTTTGACGCTTCGTGACGGATGGTGCAGCCTCTGGTGCTGCGGCAGATGAAGTCATATGCCAGGAGAGGGCTTAGCCATGAAGCTGACGCGAAAACAGCGGGCTACGCCCGAAGTCTTCACGTCGGACGAGAACCCGAGGATGATCATTGATACCCAGGTGAATGCCGGGAACCGTCCTGGCAACGGCGTGGCCGACAGCGGGCCGACGGCCGTTCTCCCCTTCACGGGGCATCTGCGGTACCGTCAGCGCTGTTGTCCTCTTCGTGACCGGCCGTCGTCCGCACGACCGGTCGCCGTACCAGGACCGCCCCGTCCGCTCCAGCCGTTTTCCCCATCCCGGTCGGCCGACGGACATCCGACGGCCGGACCGGCCGTCGCCCGGACACCCGATCGGGCATCTCCTGCTCATGGACGCCGTGCCCCCCGCGGCTCCTGCCCCGGCCCGGTCGTGGAGTACGCGCTCGCGGACGCGGTGCGGCCACGTGATGAACGTCCGCACGACAGGTGGTCGGTGGTGCCGGGGCCGTGGTTCCTTCCGTGGTGCCGGCGCTGCCGACGACCGACCCCCGTCCCGGTCGATTCATCCCCGTAACGCCCGAACTGTTCCGGGGACAACATAAGCCATGCGCACAGTAGTCACCCAAGACTTTCGGAAGTTGAGTCGCTTCAGCCGCTGAAAGGATTTCACATGGCTCGTGAGCTGCGGCTCTGCGGCTGCGGCTCAGGCCCGATCGCGGCGCATCGTCCGGGGGACGCGGTTTGCGACTCCGACTGTCTGTCGATCGCTTTGTGGTGCGGCCGACAGGGCTGGCCAGTGCACCCGCTGACACCCCGTCGCAAGACCCCCGCAGCCAACTGCCGCAGATGCAGGAACCAGGAGCACGGCCACCGCGCCTGCCCGTGCATCGCGGCCGGCCGCCACTGTCACGGCTTCCACGCCGCCACCGCCGATGCCGCCCGTATCCGGGAGTGGTGGAGGGAGCAGCCGCGGTACGGGGTGGGCGTCGCCTGCGGGCCGGCCGGACTGGTCGTCATCGACGTGGATACCCACGAGACACCTCTGCCGAGGCGGGACCGGCTGCTGCCCGGCATCACGATCCCCGCGTCGGTGTCCCTGCGGGGGCTCCGGCACGGTTACCACAGTCTCGCTCTGCTGGCGGCGCTGCGGGGCGCCGACGACCCGGCCCAGGACAGGTCGACGCTCCGGGTACGGACTCCTTCCGGAGGGCTGCACATCTGGTACGCGGCCGGGCCGGGGCAGACCTGGCGGTGTTCAGCGGGGTCGAGCCCGGGCCGGGCACTGGCATGGCAGGTGGACGTACGCGCCCATGGCGGCTACATCATCGCGCCCGGAACGGAGACAGCCGCCGGAACCTACCGGGCACTCGGGTCGGCCCGGTACCCGACGCGGCTGCCGGACTGGCTCGCGGCGGAACTCGCCCGGACCGGCCACCGTCCGGTGCCGCCCGTACCGCAGACGGCGTCCGTGCCCCGGCGGGGCCGGGAAGCCGTCCTGGCCGCGGGCGGCGGGCGGGACGCGGCGGAGACGGCGCTGGCCACGGTCCTGGCACCGGTCCTCGGCTGCGCCGCGGTGGCGGAAGGGGCGGGTTTCAGCGACAAGCTGAACCGGGCCGCCTACACCGCGGGCGGTCTGGTGGCCGCCGACCGGCTGCCGGCGACGGACACGGAGGCGGCCCTCCTCGCGGCCGCGGCCCGGGTACGTCCGGGCCAGGAACGCCGTGCCGCCCAGATCATCCGGTCCGGGATGAACGCGGGACGCCTGCGGCCGCTCACGCTGGGAGACCGTACGTGAACCACGCACCTGGCCCGGAGCAGGGGTTGTTCAACCCTCAGGAGGTCGCGCAGCAGATCCTGCTCGGCTCCCCCGCCACCACCGTCCCGGCGCAGGCCACCAAGAGACCCGTGCCCGCAGGAGCGCGGGCCACCCAGGGCGGGCTGCTGCCCGACAGCCTCAGTGACCGGGGCAACGCCAAGCTGTTCGTCTCCCTGTACGGCAGGGACTTCCGTCATGTGCCGGGTCTGGGCTGGTACCGGTGGTCGGGGTACCGGTGGGAGATCGACGAGGACGACACGGTGCTGTGGGCGGCCGGTGAGATGGCGGAAGCGCTCGCGGAGGCGGACCCGCGCGGCAGACATCTCGGGGCGGAGCTGCGCCGGCACCGGCGGAGGGCTCTGTCGACGTCCGGCATGAAGGCCATACTGACCCAGGCCAAGGCCGCGCCCGGAATGGTCCTCAGCGCCTCGCTCCTGGACGCCGACCCCTACGCGTTGTGCACACCGGGGGGAGTGGTCGACCTCAACACCGGTCTGGTGACCGCCCCGGATCCGGAAAAGCACTACCACTCCCGTGTCACGAGCGTCGAGGCACGGCCGATGGGGACACCGCGCTGGCAGCGTTTCCTCACCGACACCTTCGGCGACGACGCCGAGGGCCGTCAGATGATCGGCTTCCTCCACGAACTGCTGGGCTACTCGATCACCGGGGACGTCGGTGCGCAGATCATGCCGTTCCTGTACGGCCAGGGGAAGAACGGCAAGAGTGTTCTGCTGGACGTCATGGTCAAGCTGCTCGGTGACTACGCGGACGCGGCCCCGCCCGGGTTCCTGATGGCCCGTCCCTTCGAGGGACATCCCACCGACCTCGCCGAGCTGCACGGCCGGCGCATCATCGTCTGCTCCGAGCTCAAGCCCGGCGACCGCTTCGACGAGTCCCGGGTCAAGCTGCTGACCGGCGGAGACCGGATCAAGGCCCGCAGGATGCGGCAGGACTTCTTCAGCTTCAAGCCCACCCACAAACTGTGGCTGCTCGGCAACCACCGCCCCGAGGTCGGCACCGGCGGCTACGCGTTCTGGCGCCGCATAAAGCTGATCCCCTTCGAGCGGATCGTCGCGGACAACCGGAAGGTCGACAACCTCGCCGACGTTCTGGTCAGCGAGGAGGGGCCCGGCATCCTGCAGTGGCTCGTGGTCGGCGCCCGCCGCTATCTCAACGGCCCCCGTGACCTGACCGGCCCCCAGCAGGTCCGCACCGCGACCAACGCCTACGCGGAGACCGAGGACCACACCGGCCGGTTCCTCGGTGAGTGCTGCACACTGGACCGTTCCCTGCGCGCGGAACAGGCCCAGCTCTACAACCGGTACAGAGCCTGGTGCCAGCTCGAAGGGGCCACCCCGGTCTCCTCACGGGCGTTCGCCGCACGGGTCCGCGAGACCGTCGGTATCGCCACGCCCAGAGAGATGATCCTGTCCAACCAGCGCAAGTTCTATCCCGGTATCGGGCTGAACCCTGACAGGGGAGAGAACCCTTGAGCGTCCTCATCGAGCCCGGACAACTCGCCCATGAGACCGACCTCGTCTGGCTCGAGGGCACCGAGGCGCTCGACTATGTCCGCCAGAGCCTCGACCGGCTCCCCAACCGCCGTGGGAAGCCGGCCTACCACCGCGACGGCCGTATGGTCGGCTACGCGCTGCTCGGCCCCGACGCCCGCTCCTCACGGGCCTCCGGCACCTTCCTGCGCCGCGTCTTCTGGCTCCTGCCACATGACCGCGACGGCCGGCCCGAAGGCCTCTACGCGTCCGGCGCACCATGCGAAGCCGTCGACCCGCGCACCATCGCCCCGCGCGTCAAGGGCTACAAGACCCAGCGCTCCGAGGGCGGGCCTCCCTCCGATGCCATGCGGGAACTCGGCATGACCCTTCCCAAAGCCTGATCACAGCCCTTTCCGGAGCGCAGCGACCGAAGCCCGCCCGTGGCGCAGCGACCGAGTCGCTGCCCCTGATGTACCGGGAAACCGCAGTTCAGAGCGGTGATCCGGCGGAGTGAAGCTACTGAAGCGACCGAAGCTCCGGACTATGAGAGGCATCCCGCGTGTGCGTGTGCGTGTCATAGACAGGGGACTTCAGTCGCTTCAGTCGCTGACAGATCCTTCAATCGCCTCTGATCTGCGCTTCTTGCCCACAGGCGGAAGAGCGACCGAGACCGGCCGAGTCGCTTCGCCCTCCCGTTGTCGCGCGGAGCGCCGACGGGGCCGGACGGCGCCCGGGAAGAGAGGCGGCCGTGCCCATGACGTGCCGCCGCGCTCCGAGTACCCCGCGGCCGTCAGCCGCCGCGCCGGTGAGCCTTACGGAAACGGAAGGGGAGTACGCGGGGTGGTACGTGACGAGCAACGGCTCTTCACACGCTCTTCCATTCGGGTGACTTCGTGTCAGGGCTATTGCTGACCAGTTCACTCCGGTGGACTACTGGTCGCTCCAACCGGTGGGCCGCCCATCTTCTCCGGGGGAGTGGCAGTGGCCTGCCCGTTGCCCCGTCCGGGTGTCCAGCCCGGTGCCGGTGCGGCTGTAGTGCCGAGGTGTGCTCCCTCGACGGAGAACGTGGACCGGCCCGTCAATGTTGCGCGTAACACTGACGGATGTGGTGGCCCGCGCAACCTCACGTGAGGGGCGTCATGCCAGCTGTCCGTGCTCTCCGGTCCGTGCTCGTCATCGCCTCCCTGGCCGCTGCCCTGGCCACGGGGCTGGCCGTGGTCCTTGCCACGGCACACACCGGGATCCCGGTGCCGTGCGACAAGCGCTCTCTCGTGTCCGCGATCGCGGCGGACACGAAGGGGGCGGACGCGCCGACACGGGCGCCGTTCGGTATGTGCACGCTCACCGGCGCTCACGGCAGCGCTCCGGACAGCCCGGCGGAGCTTTCTCCCCTCACCAGTCCCATCACCAGGGCGGGACCGTGGACCGCCCTCACCCGTGCCCCGTCCGCCCCGGCGTTCCGCGTTGCCGTGTCACTCGTGGCCGGCCCGGTCACGGCCGATCCGGCCATCAGCGGCATCCACCCCGGCGGCGGCTCCGCGTCACCGCCCGCCGGCAGTGCCACCGGCGACACCGTCACCGGTTCCGGCGGTGGCGTCCGCGAGAACCCGGGAGCGGAGCCTCTGCCGGCGAGCCATGCCCGCGGCAACGCACCGGACGACTGTGCCCCGCCCGGGAGTCCGCCGAAGCGTGCGGGCTGACACCCCGTCGGGACAGGGCACCGCCTCCCCCTCGCGAACGGCAGCCCGTTCCGCCGCGTTTCCCCTCACCCGCTCGCCCTTTCCTCACCCACCCAAGTCAATGAAGGAGACCCTCCTCATGCCTATCTCCCCCAACCAGGGATCCACCGGGGGCGGGACCACCGTCACCATCACCGGTACCAACCTGACCGGTGCCACGGCCGTGCGCTTCGGCACCAAGCTCGCCACCATCACGGCCAATACGCCCACCTCGGTCACCGTCACCTCCCCCTCCGGGGCGGGCACCGTTCCCGTGACGGTCACGACCCCCGGCGGAACGAGCAACCCGCTTTCGTTCTTCTACGTCGGCGCGCCGTTCAAGTCCTCTCTGAGCCCGGTCTCCGGCGTCACGGCGGGCGGCGACATCGTCACCATCAACGGCACCGGCCTGTCCACCGCCACCCTGGTGAGCTTCGGCGCCGTCACAGCAGTCCCGACCGTGGTCAGCGACAGCCAGCTGACCGTCACCGTGCCGGCGGGGGTGGCGGCCGGACCGGTCGGCGTCAGCGTCACCACCGCGGGCGGCACCAACAACGGCCTGTCGTACACCTATGTCGACGCTCCCACCACCGACACCCTGGTTCCCGCCTCCGGCCCGACGTCCGGCGGAACCGCGGTGACCATCCCCGGCACCGGCCTCACCACCACGCAGTCGGTGACCTTCGGTGGCGTGCCGGCACCGTTCAGCGTCATCAACGACAGCACCGTCTCGGCGGTCACGCCGCCGGGAGCCGCCGGAGCCGTGGACGTCGTCGTCACCACCTCCGGCGGGGCTTCCACCGAGGTCGGCGGCTTCACCTACACCGCCGGCCCCGGTATCTGACCCGGCACACCGACCGCCCGCCCGGGTCTGCGTCCTCCCGCGCCCGGGCGGGCCCCCGGCCGGGTCCTGTCCGGCCCGTCCCCGTCAGGCCTGCGGGCGGACGGCACTCTCGGCGGACAGGACCCGGCACCCCTGACACCGGCGGGCCCGGCTCTTGCGCCGGGCCGGCCGGGTACCGCCCCCCAGCTAAGGAGCCCGCCCTGAACGACTTCGCCGACCCGCGACCCGGTTCCGCCGAACGGCCGATGGCCGCGGCCGTGCCCACGGTCAGTGCACTCTCCCCGGCCTCGGGTCCCACCACAGGTGGTACCAGCGTCGCCGTGACCGGCACCGGCTTCACCGGGGCCACCGCCGTGCGCTTCGGCGCCGTGGCGGCCACCACTTTCAGCGTCGTCTCCGACACCTTGATCAGCGCGGTCACCCCGGCCGGGACCGGTTCCGTGCGGGTCACGGTCACCAGACCGGGTGGCACCAGCTCACAGCTCGTCATGTACACCTACGTCACCGCGTCCGTCCCGGTGCTCGCCTCGGTGGTTCCCGCGTCAGGGCCGACGGCCGGCGGGACCGCGGTCACCCTCACCGGGACGGGTCTGTCCGGTGCGACGACGGTGCGGTTCGGTACGACCGCGACGGCGTTCACGGTGGTCTCGGGTACGCAGATCACCGCGGTCGCTCCGCCGGGAACCGGAACCGTACAGGTCACCGTCACCGGACCCGGCGGAACCAGCAACGCGCTCCCCTACACCTACACCGTGATCCCCGCGCCCCCTGTGGTGAGCGCTGTGAGTCCCGGCCAGGGGCCGATCTCCGGGGGCAACACCGTGACCCTGACCGGCGTCAACCTCGCCGGAGCCACCGCCGTCACCTTCGGTGCCACGGCGGCGATCAGCTTCACGGTGCTCTCACCCACCCAGATCACCGCGGTCGTTCCGCCGGGGGTGGCCGGGCCGGTCGGTGTCACCGTCACCACGGCCGGGGGCACCAGCGCACCGGGGACCGTCTACTTCTATGTCACCACGCCGGCTCTCACCGGAGCCGACCCGGGCTCGGGCCCGGTCCAGGGCGGCAACAGCGTCACCCTGACGGGCAGCGGTCTCGCCGGAACCACCGCGGTCACCTTCGGCGCGGCGCCCGCCGCGTTCACCGTCATCTCCGACACCGAGCTCACCGCGGTCGCCCCGGCCTCGGCCCCGGGCTCCGTGCAGATCACGGTCACCACCGTCGGCGGGACCAGCAACGGGGTCTTCTACGTCTACTTCACAGCACCCGTCCTCAGCTCTCTCACCCCGGACTTGGGCCCGGTCCAGGGCGGCAACAGCGTCACCCTGACGGGCAGCGGTCTCGCCGGAACCACCGCGGTCACCTTCGGCGCGGCGCCCGCCGCGTTCACCGTCATCTCCGACACCCAACTCGCCGCCCAGGCTCCGCCCGGATCCGCCGGGCCGGTCGGTGTCACCGTCACCACTCCCGGCGGTACGAGTCCGGCGCTGGTTTATACCCGGATCCCTCCGCCCGACATCTGATGCCGCCATGCCCCGACGCGACGGGCGGGCGGACAGGCGCGGTCCGGGCACCTCGTGTGCCCCGCCCGTCCCGGTCACCCGTCCGCGCCTTGCCGCGCGGTGTTCACCATCCTCGTGGGGGTGGGGCCTCTCGGGGTGGCCGCCGGGACTCCGTCTCCGCGTCGGCAACAGCGGCTCGGGAACGGTCAGTGTGCTGGACACCGGAGCGCTGACCGGCCGGGGTGTCGGCCGGGACAGCACCCTCCTGTGCCCGACGGACGCGGGTGCGAACGCCATCAGTACCGCGCGGAAGCACGTCTCACACCTCTCGCCGTGCTCGTCGGGGGAGGCGCGGCCCCCTCGGGCTCGCTGTGAGCCCCGGCGGTGTGCGTGCCATGCCGCGGACCAGGCCTTCGAACAGCCTGGGTGTGTTCGGCACGGACGAATGGCGTACACCAGCCCGCGACGGTAAAGGACCGGAGCCCGTATGACGGACAACGCCTGCCTGGTCGCTTTCGTCCGCGCACGCCTCGACGAGGAAGAACGGATCGCGCGGGAAGCCGGCGGAGACACCTGGCGGTGTCCGCCCGAGCCGCCGGGCGAGGTCCACGATCGCGCCGGCGGCATCTCGTTCAGCGTACGGACGAGCGGCTACGACCAGCACATCGCCCGCCAGGACCCGTCCCGTACGCTCCGCCGCATCGAGATGAGCAGAGTCCTCCTCGACGAGTACGCGGATGTGGCCGGTATGGACACCGACCGGCCGGCACACGACTTCCCGTCCGGCCATGCCGTCGGACTCGGTTTCGCCGTCCGGCAGATCGCCGCGGAACACGCTCGCCATCCCGACTACCGGGCGAAGTGGCTGCCCCGGTTCGTCTAGTGCTGTGACCGGAAAGGTTCACCGGCTCGCGACGCCCGGCACGGCACCTCGCCGCGTTGTCGGAGTCGCGCGAGTACGTCCAGTACGAGCGCGATCCTCCGCCTTGCGATGCTCCCCCGTGGCCTCAACGGCACGGGAGGTACCCCCTCCCCCGGACGCCGCGAGCCCCCGGCGAACCTTCCCGGCCACAGCGCTAGGGCCTCTCGTCTGGATCTTGCCGGGCTCGCGTGCCCTGGCACCGCGCCTCGCCGCGTTGTCGTCGGTCGCCTACGCTCGCGTGGGCTCCCTTCGCGCAAGTCGCTGGAGGACGGCGGGAACGAGCCCGGGGGGCCCGCTTCCATGACGGCGGGTACGGGACGCGCCGCCACGACAGCAACGCCACGTCCCGGCCGAACATGCCCCGCCGACGCTCCACCGGGCGGTCTCCGGCCACGGCCTGAGGGCCACCCGCGCGCTCGTGAGCCCTGACGGCCGATCCGTACACTCCGGCGCGTCTGTCTCCCCTCCGGGAGGGCACTCATATTTTCAACTTCACTCCCATGCGCACCAATTGCGACCTTTCACATGTGGAACAGTGTCGGTTCACTTGAACCAGGCAAGAACCAGAAGGCTCCGGTCACTGCCCGGCCGGCACGCCTCCCCGGATCTCCATGCCACCCCGAAGCACGTTCCCGGCGCTCGCCTTTGGCGTGAAGAGCGCGAAGGTCCGTGGGCGGCGCAGCCCGGTACGCCTGACCGGCATCGACGCAATCCAGGTCAGTGAAGTCGGCAGCGCCCAGCGCGGTTTCCGTGACCGGTGACACACGCCAGACGCCTGTGCATCCGCACGGCGCCGTACTCCCCACCAGCGGCGCTCGGAACAGACAGGTTTCCGCCCCCACCCCGGTGCCCACCCGCGGTAAGTCCCGCCCCCGCCCAACAGCGGGCGGCAGGCATCGTCCAGGAGGCACCATCATGGCCATTTCCGTTTCCCCCGATCACGGGTCCACCGCCGGTGGCACCGCGGTCACCGTCACCGGTCCGGGCCTCGCCGGAACCTTCGCGGTGAGGTTCGGCACCGAGTCGGCCACCGACATCGTCCAGGTGTCGCCGACCCAGGTCACCGCGAAGTCCCCTGCCGGCAGCGGAGTGGTAGGGGTGACAGTCACCACTCCCGGCGGCACCAGCGCTCCGGTCCCCTTCTACTACGTAGGCCCACCGGTGCTGACGCACCTGAGCAGTACCTCCGGTCCTCTGGCCGGCGGCAACACCGTCAACGGCACCGCACTGAGCACGGCCACCGGTGTGACCTTCGGTCCCAGCGCCGCCACTCCCACGGTCCTCTCCGACAGCCAGTTGACTGTGATCGTGCCGCCCGGAAACGCAGCCGGTCCGGTTGTCGTGCGGGTCACCACAGCGGGGGCCCGAGCAACGGCCTGACCTACACGTATGTGGGCGTGCCCCACGGTCACGGCTCTCGCGCCCCCATCGGGCCCGGTTTCCGGCGGCACCGTCTTCACGATCACGGGAACACACCTGGCCTCCGCCGGCGTCACCTTCAACGGCGTCGCGGCGACGGGGATCGCGGTGAACGCCGCCGGAACCGTCCTGACCGGGGTGACACCCGCGGGTGCGGCCGGGAACGTCCCCGTCGTGGTCACCACCACCGGAGGCACCGCGACCGTCCCCGGCGGATTCACCTACACCCTCCAGACCCTCCCCGCCGTCTACGTCGCCAACCTGACCTCAGGCACCGTCTCGGTCATCAACAGGGCCAGTAACAGGGTCATCGCCACCGTCACCGTGGAGAAGAACCCCACCGGCGTCGCGGTCTCCCCGCAGGGCAACCGCGCCTACGTCGCCAACCAGGGCGCGAACACCGTCTCGGTGATCGACACGGCCACCAACACGGTCACCGCCACCATCACCGTCAACACCAATCCACGAGGCGTGGCGGTCAGCCCGGACGGAGCCAACGTCTACGTCTCGAACCTGTCTCCCAGTACCGTCTCCGTGATCAGCACGGCCACCAACGCGGTCACCGGCACCATCACCACCGAGACCAACCCTCGTGGCGTGGCCACCCTCTGACGAGCCGGCCACAGGCGTCCAAGCACCTGCGGATGCTCCGCGAGGTCGGGCCGGCGCGGGTCCGCGGGGCGGGCAAGCAGCGGCTGTACGGCCTGGACGCCCGCGGGCTGCGGCCGGTCCACGAGTGGGTGGGCGGCTTCGAGAAAAGCGGCTGATCCGCCGCTGGGCCGACGTACCGGCAACGACACCTCCGAGACTTGACACCTTTCACTTCGCGCGCCGCGGCCCAACGGGTGTGTCTGGACGCGGCCGGCGCGTTCGGACTATTCCCGAAGGGCACGTCACCGATCGACGTTGGTGGCCTATACCAGCCAGGATCTCCAGGAACACCAGGTGGACGGCTTCCTCGGCTGCCTCCCGGTTGCCGAGGCGCAACTCTCCGGCAAGCCGCAGGTTGCACGCGGCGTGTGTAGGGGCCTCGCGAAGGGTGTCGTCCGCTCCGACCGTCGGCGCCCCGGAACCGGTCAGGGTGTGATTCCCGGACATGCGTGCCGTCGGCCTGTTCACAGGGACAGGAGGACCAGCAGTGCGAGTATACCGCCCACGCACAGTAATTTTTCCGAATGGTCCTTCCTGCCGAGAGCAACGAGAAATAGTCCGATCGCCATGATCGGTCCGTAGCGCCACTGCAGGTACTGTTCCAGCAGAGAGATGAGGACGTGCCCCCACATTACTGCACTCTTCCTTTCAATGTGACTGACGAATTCTGATGTACTTTCCCCGGATCGTCATGTGGTCTGGCAGTGGAGAATTTTGTACGGGTGTGTAGGTTTGCAGACGGGGTTCATCAAGGCCGTGTACGTAGCGGGGCGTGTGAGGCCCTGCAGTCTCGGCGCCCGGCGCATGGACGTTGCCTGCGACCCCACTCCGCAGGCAGTTGACCGGGTGGAGCTCTCGTAGATGGTGTAGTCAGAGTCCCTGGTCGATAATGGGGACGGCGAAACCACTTCCGTCCCCGTCACCATGGGCACGGCGGCTGCGGCCGCTACTCCGCTTGCGTGTTTGGTCAATCCCCGCATAGCAGCCCGGGCTTCCCCTTCGGTTTTGAATAGAACCGGACTGTTTGAATTACCCAGCGCGTGGTCTGGATGCCGTTTCCCAGGTTCCACCACCTGGTCTCTGGACTCGACCTGATTCGGTCTGGACCGAACAACGACATTCCGGGAAGATCGCGGCACTGTTACAGGAGGGGGGATCATGGTCTTCCGCATTCACTTCACCACCCAGGACCTGACGCGGACCCGCGTTGCCGAGACGCCCAGACCACTGCAGGAATTGACAACTGCGATGGTGACGCTGCAGGGGCGGACCCATCCCGTGCTGCTGGACGCGTGGCGACGGGGGGCCCTTCCAAAGCTGTCTGACCAAGCACGGATGGCCCTGGCTCTCGTCCCGTTACTCGGGTCGTCACCCAACTTTCTCTCGCCCGTCGAGGCTGGAACGCCGGAGGAAGTGCTGGAACAGGTACGCGCGACACCACGCCGGCAGATTCACGCGGACATGGCAGAAATCGCAGAGCTTCAGCCTCTCCCCACGTGGGCTCGTGGCCTGGCAGATGACGCGGATCTCCGCGCGGGGCTCTACGACGGGCTCAGCCAGTTACACACGCATTTGCTGGCCCCCTACTGGACTCAGATCACCGATCACTTCGCAGCTGACCGGCCCGTGCGCATGCGGCACCTGCTCAGCGGCGGCGTGGAGCGCTTGCTGGCCCAGGCGAATCCGCAGTGGATGCGCTGGAACCCGCCGGTACTCGAAATCCGGACAGTCATAAAGGAAGCCAGCCGCGACCTGCACCTGGATGGCCGGGGTCTGTTGCTGGTTCCCTCAGTATTTCTCACACGCTCCGCCAGCGTTTGGAGTCACGAAACGGCGCAGCCCGTCGTCACCTACCCCGTCAGCCACGACGACCCCCTGCATCGATTAACCTTCCTCACCCCCGAACCAGCCGCGTCGAAGACCGCAACCGCCGTGGCGGCATTGCTGGGCCATACCCGGGCAGCCGTGCTGGACGCCCTAGCCGAACATCCCGGTTGCACCACCAAAGAGCTCGCCGCCCTTGTTGGTATCTCACCGGCCAGCGCCAGTGAACACGCCACGGTCCTGCGCGAAGCCGGGCTGATCCGCACCGTCCGGCACCGCAACACCGCGCTGCACAGCCCCACCGGACTCGGCATCGCTCTCCTGAACACACCACGCCGCCCACCCCGGCCATGACGACATCGACAGGCGGCACCCTGTGCGGCCTCGCGCGCCCTCACAGCGGTCTGCGCAACGTAGACGTCAACCAGGTTCAGATAGCTGACGGAGATGTGGTATAAGACTGCGAGGCGTGTGGACTGAGTCCGGCAGGTACAACACGTTGGTCTGTGCGGTGAAGGCGCCGCCCTCGATCAGCGTGCGGAGTGCCAGCCCGGCTCAGGACGTACCCGCTGCAGCCTGCGAATGGAGTCAGGGATGAGCTCCAGGCCGCCAGCGCCCAGTCCCTGCCCGTGCAGGTGGCTCAGTCCCAGGTCGACGTTGAGCACTTGGCGCAGTTCGTCCACGTCGCGGATTTGCCCCGCCCCGTACAGGCACCGGAAAGTTTGATGGCCCTGCTTGTCGTGGCCCAGGAAATCCGCCAGCTCCACGGCCGCAGAACCGAGGTAGGCACAGTTCCCTCATCCGGGCTGACCGTCCGATGCTCGTTTCCTTCCTGTGTGCTGTTCCTGGCCAACCAGCCTGTCGGGAAGTAGTCGGCGTCCTGCGGTGCTTCTGAAACAGGTGCTGAACTGGCCTTTTAACACCCTCGGATGGCACTCCCGGTGCGACCGGAGACGCGACCAGGAGCGCGCCCAGGGCGCGACCTCGTTCGGGCCCTGGGCGCGCTCGTCGTCGTTGGTGGGTGCCGGGTGCCAGCTCGCAGGGTGCGGGGTTGCAGACGTCGCAGGGCACGGCGCGCTTGTGCGTGACGAGGGACGCTGCCTCGGTGGCGGTTGTGGGGGTCAGGCCTCCGGAGGCGACCCAGCAGCCGGCCTGATGGAGTACGCGGGTGTGGGGGGCGCCTGGAGCACCCACCCCGGCCCGGTCGGACTGCCGCCCCGCACAGTGGGGACGCCGTCGTTATCCTCGCCCGCGATGGGGCGGACAGTGTCCACGGGCAGCTCGACCGAGACGTCGTACCACCATCCGTCGGCGTCCCGCCGGCGGCCGTGCAGGCGCCCCTCGGTAATGCGGCCTCCGGGAAGCATGACCGTCACGCGCAGCCCCAGACTCTCGTTCACGCGTTCGATTTTAGCCCCGTTGACGGAAGGGGGCATCGAATGGATCCCGCTTCGCGCCACACGCGCCCCATGTGGCGCGATCCGTGAGCGATTAGCAGCGCGATTCGATGTGCGTTTGGGGTAGGGTGTGTCGCGGAGGTGACCTCTGTGTCCACTGAGAACGAGCTGTTCAGTGCGGTCGATGCGCTTCTGGAGCAGGTTACGCAGGATGATCTGCCGGATCCTGCCGAGCGCAGGCGGTTGCGGGAGGCGGCGGGGCTGAGTCAGGCCCAGATCGCCAAGGCGCTGGAGGCCCGCCGGGAGGCTGTGGGGAACTGGGAGACCGGGCGGACCGAGCCGAGGCCGCCGAAGCGTGCCGCCTACGCCCGGCTGCTCGAGGGGCTTGCCGCGCGTTTTCCCGCCCCTGCCGCCGAGGTGTACACGCCGCCACCGATCCCGTCCTTCGCGGAAGTCCTGGCCCAGGAAGAGGCGGCGAGGGCGAGTTCGACCCCGGCGGCCTACGTTCCGCCCCCGCAGTACCCGCCGGCTCCGCCCCGATCGGCGAGCAGCACCAGGCCGTCGGCGTCGTCGCGGCGCCCGGGTGTGAAGAAGGCCACGGCCAAGCCCGTTCCGGCCGTCACGCCCGCTGTCGACCCGCGTTTCGAGAACGGCCCGCTCGCGGTCGTCGACTGCGAGGACGGTGTCGTCTCCGCGTACTGCGTTGGCGGCCTGGTACTGGACGTGCCCGCCAAGTCGGTCCCGGCTTTGGTGGAGTGGACGCTGAAGGAGGCGCGGCTCGGGCAGCCGAGGCTGCACCGTAACGGCAAGGACGCCGACCCGATCGTGGTCCTGATGCCGTCCGCGCTGGAGCGCTACGGACTGCCCGCCGCCCTGTCGGAGGAGGAGCGGCGGGCCGGTCGGCTCCCTGCCGGGCACAAGGTCCTCAAGCAACTGGAGCGCGCCGAATGGCAGTTGACCAAGCGGGGCTTCGGCCCGTGGGCGAGGATCTACCGCCCGGCCGAAGGGGCGAAGCGTAACTGCGTCCAGCTGTGTATCCCCGCCTGGAACGCCCTGGACGTCCGCGAGTGGGATGACCGCGACGCGCCGCGGTTGCCCTCGATGGGCGCGGCCGACCTGGCGCGGTTCCTGGGCACGTTCGCATCGCGGGTGATGACGCCGCGCGGCACCACGGCCGTCACGGGCTTGGAGCTGATGGTGGCGCTGCACCCGCCGACCATGGCGGTGCGGGACGAGGAGAGCGGCGGGTGGAAGCCGGGTGGCGGCCCGGCTCCGGGCGCGCTGACCGCCGTGTACGAGCACGTTCCGTGCGAGGTCCCCGACGGGCACCCCGTGCTGAAGGGCAAGTTCGCGCGGCACCACCAGCGCACTCCGGCTGAGATGCTGATGGAGGAGTCCTTCGACTGGTGCCGGCCGCTGACGGACGCGGAGTGCATGAAGAGTCACGTCGTCGGCATCGACGTCAACATGGCGTTCGCCGCCGCGGCGAACCGCCTCACCGTCGGTCTCGGCGGACCGACCCGCGTCACGAACCCCTTGTTCGACCCGAAGCTGCCCGGGTCCTGGCTGGTCGATCTCTCCCATATCGAGCTGGACGAGCGGCTCCCCAGCCCGTTCACAGCGAAGGGCACCCGCCCGGAAGGCCCGGCCTGGTACGCCACGCCGACTGTGGCGTACGCGGCGGAGCTCGGCTACCAGGTGCGACCGACCGAGGCGTACGTCCGTTACGAGCACGGCAGCTACCTCGATGCCTGGTATCAGCGGCTGCGGGACGCCTACATGGCCACGATGGCCGACCTCGGGGTCGTCTCCGGGATGGAGGAGCGGGCGTTCCTGGAGGCGATGGCCGTGCACAAGCAGACCGACCCGGAGATGGCACTCGTGCTGAAGGCGATCAAGGCCACGGCGAAGGGCGGCATCGGCAAACTGCGCGAGCGCCCGCGAACCACACCGTTGTTCGAGCCGTGGCCGGCCTTGGAACGCAAGGAGTGGCGCCCCGATATCCGGGCCGCCGTGCTGGCGACCAGCCGGATCAACATGCACCGCAAGATGATGAAGGTCGCGGCCGCCACCGGCCTGTACCCGGTCGCGATCGGCACGGACTGCGTCGTCTACCCGTCCGACGGACCGTCCCCGCTGGACTTCCTGCCGCGCACCGGGGACGGCAAGCCGCTCCCCGGTGGCTTCCGGCTCGGGGTGTCGCCCGGGATGGTCAAGCACGAGGGCACCCAGACCACGCTGTGGGCCGAAGAGCAGCACGAGAAGCACGGCCTGGTGAACATCGCCCGCCTCATCAAGGACGGCGGCCGCGCCGCCGACGACGGGGAGTAGACCATGGTGGACCAGCTCGGGGACAGCCTCGACCGCGCAGTGGAGCAGGCGTTCACCCGCCCGATCCCCAAGTCCGCGCAGGCGCAGATGAAGTACCTGGTCAAGCAGCTCAAGGGCACGAAGGCCGCCGCCCAGGCACTCGGAGTGTCCCAGCGGACCGTGGAACGGTATGTGGCCGGCAAGCTCAAGCGGCCCCGCAAGGACCTCGCCGGGCGCATAGAGCGGGAGGTGAGGAAGCGCTGGCAGCCGCAGCTCCGGGCGAGGGCGAAGAAGAAGGCCGCCTCCACCGACGGCATCGTCGTCTCCACCCGGGCCCGCTTCGGCTTCACCGCCGCACCGGGCACCACCGACGACGCCCGGGTCCGCCACATCACCCAGGCGCTCTCTCCGCGCTGGGCGGAGCGGTTGTTTGACGCCCGCGACCAGGGCGCCACCGAACGACAGCTCCTGAACATCGCCGCGCAGGGCCTGGGCGAGATGTACTTCCGCGACAACGGACGCCGCGCCCATGACCTGCAGGTGGAGTTCACCGACGTCGAAGAGATCGACATCTCGCTCTAACAAGGCCCGTCTCCAGCGGAACGCCCTGTCCACGGCAGCTGCCGTGGACAGGGCGTTCCGCGCTCTACGAGAAGGCCACTCCTGGAACGCCAGGCCGCCCGTAGTTGAGGCTGCGGCCCGACGCCGCTCTAAGTGGGCGGTTCGTAAGGTGATGTCCTTTTCTGGCTGAGGTGGGAGCAAGGACGCTGGTGGAGGTTCGGTCGGCTATTGCTTTCGAGCGAAGTTGCCGGTGTCGGCCTCGGTGAGGATGCCGAGTTTGACCAGGCGTTTCAGTTTGGCGCGGGTGCCTTCGACGTTCTTCGGCAGCAGTTCGTGGCCGAGGGCTTCGCAGACGTCCTTGGCCCGTAGCGGCCCGGTCGTGTGGTTGAAGGCGGCAAGGATGCGGGGGTAGTCCGGATGCTCGGGCAGGTCCGGCGCGACGGCCGGGAGCCGGTCGGCAAGGCTGGTGACGGTCTTGCGGGTGATCGCGAGGTGCTCCAGGTGCATCTCGGCCTCCCGCAACCGGGTCTGCAGGCCGTCGATCTGCGCACGAAGGTCGTCGGCCAGGGCCCGGGCGGCGTCTTCCTGCAGGTCCAGGGCATCGAGCAGGGGCCGGAGGTTCACGCCGCCACCGCCGCCGTCTCGCGCCAGGTGGGGGCGTTCGCGCCGGTGAGGCGCCGGGTCATGACGTGGGTCATCGCCCAGTAGACGCGGGAGACGGAGGAGGACGGGCGGTGCTCGTAGTCGCGGACCAGGCGCCGGTGCAGTATCAGGATCCCGTAGGTCTGCTCGACCCTCCACCGCTTCGGCTGCGGCACGAACCCCTTGACCTGCGGGTTGCGTTGGACGATCTCGACGTCGATCCCCAGGCCGGCGCCGTGCGCGACGACCTGGTTCTTGAAGCCCTGGTCGACCAGGGCTTTGCGGACACTTCCGCCGGCGTGCTCGGCGACCTGGTCCAGCAGGAGATTTCCCGCGGCGTTGTCGTGGGTGTTCGCAGCGAGGACGACGACCGCGATGACCAGGCCGAGGACGTCCACGGCAAGGCCCCGCTTGCGGCCGGGCACCCGCTTGGCCGGATCATGGCCACTCGTGGAGACGGGGACCCCGGCGGCCACATGGACACTCTGGGTGTCCAGCACCACCAAGGTCGGGTCCTCTAATCGTCGGGCGCGTTCGCGGACCTGGCAGCGCAGGAGTTCATGGATGACCTGGTCGGTCCCGTCGTCCCGCCAGGCGGCGAAGTAGTAGTACGTCGCGCTCTTCTGCGGCAGGTCGTGCGGGAGATAGGCCCACTGGCAGCCGGTCCGCCCCTGGTAGAGGATCGCGTTCACGATCTCCCGCATGTCGTACGCGCCCTGGTGGCCGCTGACCGAGCGGTGCCGGCCCTTCCACGCGGTGATCACCGGCTCGATCAACGACCACTGCTCGTCCGATAAGTCACTCGGATACGGCTTGCGTTCACTCACCCGAACACATCACCAGATCAACAACCGCGGACCGGCAGATTCCGCCCCGCTGCCACACCATCAGGCGACAGCAGAACCACTCAAAGACTCACGAACCGCCCACTAAAAGAGCGTTTTGTCCCGGCAAGGCTGTTTGATAGTTCGGGCGGCCAGGCGGCTTCAGGTGATCGTGCTTGTGTGACGATCGGGTCGCGTGGGTCCGTAGGGTCTGTGATTGCGTGCGGGATCGCCCGTAGGGGCAAGGAGGGATGCCGGGAATGGGCAGTGGGGGGAACAGCTCGACTGCTGATCAGCAATGGTGGTGAGGCAGCACTGGAGCTGACCGTGGAGCCCTGGGCGGAGACGCACCAGATTCTCCCGAAGGAGACATGGGTCGTTGTCACCCACTCGCCTGCAGCGGATGGTTCATGGTCCGGGACTCTGCGTGGGGACGAACCTTTCCGGGTCGATCATCGGCCCGAATCGGTCACGGTGTGGGTCAATGGCAACTGCTTCCACCTCAGCAACGCGGAGGGGAGCGCAATCGACTCGGCCGACTGGCAGTGCCCTGCTCAGGGCCCCGCCTCCTGACTTGGTGTGCTCAGGTGTCGCGCCAGTTCGGGGTCGATTCGCGGGTGAGCCGTCGGCTTATTAGGTCGACCATGGCCACCTTGATCATGGCTTCGGAGCGGTGCGGGTGGGTCTCGTAGTCGCGGGCGAGGCGACGGTGGTGCATGAGCCAGCCGAAGGTTCGCTCGATGACCCAGCGTCGCGGAATCACCTTGAAACCCTTCTGGGCAGGGTCGCGGCGGGTGACCTCGACGTCGATCCCGAGGCGGGCGCCGTGGTCGATGACCCTGGTGCGGTAGCCGGTGTCGGCCCAGGCCTTGGTGATGCGGGGGTGGGCGGCGGCGATATTCGAGAGCACGTGGATGCCGCCGGCGTTGTCGGAGACGCTGGCGGCTGTGACCAGCACGGCCAGCAGGAGGCCGAGTGTGTCGACGCCGATGTGACGTTTGCGGCCTGCGATCTTCTTGCCCGCGTCGATGCCCTGGCCGGCCGCGGGCACGTTGGCTGAGGTCTTGATGCTCTGGGCATCGACGATGCAGGCGCTGGGCTCGGCGTCGCGGCCTTCTGCCTCCCGAACCAGCCGTCGCAGGAGTCCGTTGAGCTGGTCGAAGACGCCGTCCTTCTGCCAGGCGGCGAAGTATCCGTAGACGGTTTCCCACGGGGCGAAGTCGTGCGGCAGATACCTCCACGGGATCCCGGTCCGGTCGACGTAGAGGATCGCTTCCATGATCCGGCGCAGGTCATGCTCGGGCGGCCGGCCGATGTCCAGGCCCTTCCCTCTCCGTTCGGTCCGCCAGGCTGTCAGAGTCGGTTCCAGCAGTCCCCAACGGGCATCGGACAGGTCACTCGGATACGGCCGCTGTCTGCGAGGCATGTTTCTGTAGTAGCGGTGCCCGCCGTCCCGTCACAGGGCGCAAACAGGTTTGACCGGGGGCGTGTTGGGATCAGACAGGAGCGAAGGTACGGAAGCGGACCATCGAAGGGCTCCAACCACCCCACCTGCCACACCAGACGCCCACTACCTCAGCCGAACCCAAGCTGTCCGCTTCCTGAATCGCAATAAAGCACCCCTGTCGGGACAAAACGCTCTTTAAAAGAGCGTTTCGTCCTGGCAGGGGTGTTTGATAACGCAGCAACGTGGACGATGACGTGGTGTTGGTCCAGGTAGAAGCGGCGCCCCGGACGTCGACAGGTTCGGTGAGAGTGTGTGTTCGTTCCGACGTAGGCACCGCGGTGGTGCTCTGGGCCGGTGCTTCAGAAGAAGCGGGCGGCGAGCATCATGTCGAGTGGAGCATTGACGAGGACGTGTCCTGGGGAAGCAGCATGTGGCCAGCCGCGGTGCCCTCTTTCGGCCTCTGGGAGGACGGCGGACGGCTGGTGTTTCGGGGCCGTCTGAGCTTCACGGACGACGGCGGAGCTAGGTTGGAGTTCGCTGGCGCGCTGATTTTGCTGAGCCTCGCCACGCCAGGCCCGCCGGAGGTGGTCAGCGGCATATGGGTCGAGGTCCAGGTGCTGCGAAGCAGTGTGAGCCTGTACCCCTACCTGCTCTGACTGCTGCGAGTCCCACTGCGCCGGCGTTCAGCTGTACCGCCAGTTCAGGGTTGATTCCGAGGTGAGTCTGCGGCTCATGAGGTCGACCATTGCCAGCTTGATCATGGCTTCGGAGCGGTGCGGGTGGGTTTCGTAGTCCCGGGCCAGACGCCGGTGATGCATGAGCCAGCCGAAGGTGCGCTCCACGACCCAGCGACGCGGGATGACCTTGAAGCCCTTTTGGCCGGGGTCGCGTCGGGTGATCTCGACGTCGACGCCGAGACGGGCGCCGTGCTCGATGGCCTTGGTGCGATAGCCGCTGTCCGCCCAGGCCTTGGTGACGCGAGGGTGGGCCTTGGAGATCTGTGAGAGCAGGTGGATGCCGCCGGTGTTGTCGGAGACGCTGGCGGCGGTGACCAGAACGGCCAGGAGGAGTCCGAGGGTATCGACGCCGAGGTGGCGTTTGCGGCCGGCGATCTTCTTGCCCGCGTCGATGCCCTGACCTGCTGTGGGGACGTTGGCGGAGGCCTTGACGCTCTGGGCGTCCAGTACGCAGGCGCTCGGCTCGCCCTCCCGGCCTTCTGCTTCGCGGAGCAGGCGCCTGAGTACTCCGTCGAGCTGGTCGAACACGCCGTCCTTCTGCCATGCGGCGAAGTAGCCGTAGGCCGTTTCCCAGGGGGCGAAGTCGTGGGGAAGGTAGCGCCAGGGGATGCCGGTGCGGTCGACGTAGAGGACCGCGTCCATGATCCGGCGCAGGTCATGCTGGGGCGGCCGCCCGATGTCGAGCCCGTTCCCTCTGCGCTCAGCTCGCCAGGCCGACAGAATGGGCTCCATTAACTCTGAGGGGCCTCGCGTTTTCCGGACAGGATTCTGACCGTTTATTTCACGCGGCGATTCGCAACTTCTCGTACTCGGCGTGGACTTCGCACGGAGGGCGGTAACCCACCGCCGAGTGGAGGCGTTTGCGATTGTACCAGAATTCGATGTAGCGAGTGATGTCCTGCCGAGCGGCCTCGCGGGTCAGGTAAGTCACCCTTGATACGAGCTCGTTCTTCAGGGCGCCGAAGAATGATTCGGCCATGGCGTTATCGAAACAGATCCCGGTGCGGCCGGAAGATCTGCGGAGCCCGAACCGGTCGAGCGTCTTCCCGAACTCGGCTGACATGTAGTTGCTTCCGCGGTCGGAGTGAAATATCGCGCCGACCGAAAGGTTCCTGTTGCGTGCCGCGTTGCGAATTGCCCTGGATATCAGTGGGGTTTGATAGTGGTCGTCCATCGCGTAACCGATGACTTCCTTCGTGCAGCAGTCGATGACCGTTGCAAGGTACAGCCAGCCTTCCCCGGTCGCGATATAGGTAATGTCGCCGACGAGCTTTTTGCCGGGCGCATCCGCAGTGAAGTCGCGGCCGACGAGGTCCGGCACCTGGCTAGGCCGCGGCCTGAGTGAGGTTGAACCTCTTCGGCCGTGGCAGGCAGGGCACCAGGCCCAGTTCGCGCATGAGGCGACGGACCAGCTCCACGCCCGCGGCGACGCCCCAGCGGTGCAGCTGGGCCTGGATGCGCCGGTGCCCGTAGGTGCTGTCGGACATGTCGAAGGCTTTCTCGATGAGCAATTTCAGTTCTTCGCGCCGCTGAGCTGTCGCGGATTCCGGGCGGGATCTCCAGTCGTAGTAGCCGGATCTGGAGACGCCGAGTCGGCCGCACATGAACTCGACGCTGTATGCGTACTCCTCGGTGTCGAGCCGCATCTCGTCGATGAACTCGTACTTGCTTGCTACCGGGGATCCTTCGCGAAGTACGCTGCGGCTTTTTTCAGGAAGGTAACTTCCATCTCCAGCTCGCGGTTGCGTCGTTCGAGTTCCTTCAGGCGCGCCCGCTCGTTCACCGTCAGTTCCGCATCGGGAGCCGGTTCCTGCTGCTTCTGGTACTTCTTCACCCAGCCGCGTAGCGTCTCCGGGTTCAGCTCAAGCTCCCGGGCGACTTCGGAGATCGTCTTGCTTGACCTCAACGCGATCTGGACGGCTTCCTCGCGGAACTCCGGCGAGTACTTACTGGGTGGCGCCACTTCTTCCTCGTTTCCTTGTTCAGGACAACCCTATTGGGTGGCTGTTCGGAAACTTCGTGGCCCCTCAATAGCCGACGGCGGCTCGTTGCTTCCCCATGCCAGCGTGCATGCGGCTCCCCGGCACGCATGGACGGGCTCGACCACAGAGAGTTTGAGTACCTTATCCGCGACCTCATGGTCCGCGATGGCGCGACCGATGTACGGAGAGTCGGCGGAGCAGGGGACAACGGCACAGATGTCATCGCGACAGATCCTGCCGGCCAGCGCTGGATCATTCAGTGCAAGCATCGCAAGCAGGGGCTGGAGGGAGCCCCGGTGGGCGTTAGAGAGTTTCAGGTACTGAACGGCACCGGGCGCCCAGTACATGGAGGCAATGTTGTCGTGCTCGTAACCAATGGCGCGGTCACGGGTCGTGCTCGGAGTTTCGCGCAGGGCCAGAAGCTCGAGACCATCGACCGCTTCCTGCTGGAGGACTGGATTGCGGGCGGCCGCCCGGTATGGGAGCTAATCGGCATCAAGGGCAGCGCCGTCTCTGCCATGCCCCGTACCTCGGTTATCGAACCTGATGCCGCTGATAGGCCGTCTGAAACCGTCTACTCGCTCGCGGAGGCGTACGACGCAGGGCTGGTGCCCTGGAAGCCAGCCACGATGCGGCAGTACCTTCTTCGGTCCCAGCAGCGCGGGATTCCGCTCCCCCGTAGTGGAGATGGGCTGGGGCACCTTTACACCGCCGCGGAACTGCGCGCCTGGCTCGAGAACTGGCAGGCACAGGGAACTCCTCCTGGCCGGCAACCTGAATGAGCGAAGCATCCCCCACCGGCAGAGGTCCTATTGCCCCCGTGGAGCTGTCGGAACTACTCCGGGTCTTGCCCGGCAGGCGATACCGTGGGAAGACTTCCAGATGACAGCCCAGGAGCCTCGGATGAGCCAGCAGCCGGCCCCCGCGCCCGCCCGCCAGCCCCTCGATGAGCACGCCGCCGAATCGGCCCGTGCCTACGCGTCCGATCTGCGGGCCCGGGTCGACGTCCTCGCCTCGATGCTGGAGGACATCGCGGCGAACGGTTACCCGGCCCCGGAGTCCGGCGTGCTGTGGGAAGACGCTCGCGACGCCCACCTGGAGCGCCTCCCCGGTGAGCAGCCCCGTGTCGCCTGAGCACGCGCCGCGCCGGTCCCAGGCTGTCTTGGTGGAGCCCGCGCTGAGCCAGCTGGCAAAGCTCACGGCGAGCGAGACGCACCGCCTGGACCGCGCGATCGTCGCGAGCAGCGTCAACCCGGAGCTGGGCACCCCGGTGCCCGACACCCTGCTGCGCGACTACGTGGACGACGTCGACGGGGTCCGCGTCATCTACTACGTCACGGCCCTTCGGCTGCCGGCTATCTCGGGTTCGGACACCTTCACTGCAGCTCAGAGCCTCGTGGCAGTGTGAGGGACGTAAGACATGTGGGTGGTGCGAGGAGAGCCGATGGAAGTCGGGCTCTGGTTACTCGTAGACCGTGGCGGCTTGGAGCGCGCGGGCGATGAAGGTCCAGTCACCGCCTGCTGGAAGCTCTTTGCCGAAGTTCTGATAGAAGCCTGGGGAGTCGTGCACCCACGCGGCGAGGGCTTCCAGGAAAGTGGCGAGTGTGTTGTTCTCCCACGCATCGCCTTGCTGCAGGAAGTCCTGGTGCAGCTTGCGGACGAAAGCGGCCAGCTCGTCGCGGCTGCGGATCTCATCATCTGGAGTAAGGGACATGTCAGCAAGTATCCGGTGGCCCCGTGGGACGGCCATCTAGGGGGCTGGTTGTGGGCGGTTTTCGTCACGGATCATGCGGCGGAGGCTGGTGCGGGCGGCGGCGAGGTCGTCCTCAAGCTCGGTGACTCGCTGCTGGAGTTCCCCATTCTGAGTGGTCGCTTGCCGTTCTGCCGTGGACAACCGGAGGTTCTCCTCGGTGAGCTCGTTCACGCGGTCGACCAGGTCGTGGTTGCCGAGCTGTTCGACTTGCTGTCCCAGATGAGCGCGGGCTTGTTGACCCCGGTCATCACCGCGTTCGCCGACTTCTCCATCCGGAAACGCGGCGGGGACGACACCCGCGGGCTGCGTGGCGGCAGCGGCTCGTCCACCAGCCAACGCAGAAACCGGGCCAGGTCGAGCAGCGTGATCCGCTTCCAGTCGATGCCGCGTTCGGAGCACCAGGTCAGCAGCAGGGCGGAACAGATGCCGTACGCCTTCTCGGTGTTGAACGACCGACCCATGTCCCGCAACGAAGCCAGGAACAGGCAGGACTCATGGTGAAGCCGGTACGACACATCGACCACGACCCACAGCGGGCGCCCGTCAACAGGGGACTCGGCGCATGCAGCACGAAACTTCATGACACCCATGACTGACCGTCAACACGTGCCTCACAACAGCAGATATCCCACAGTCACACGGACTGATGAGCCCATGTGCCTCACACAACAGGGGCCAGATCAGGACCGTAGATAAAGATCACGATCGTCGCGTACGTTGAGGCGTAGGGGCCTCCCGAGCACCCATGCGGCGCCCCCGGACCACCTGGTGGTCCGGGGGCGCCGCTGCATCCCGCAGCAGGGTGCAGCGCGAGGGCGGTGAGCGGTGCTGCTCGACACGGCCACCTACTGCTGCCCGTGGCCCACTTCTCCACCTCGCTCAAATCCTTCTTCAGCAGGGTGTCGCGGGGCGGTGGCCCGGGTGACGCCCATGGAGCTCGCCAGCGCGCCGTACGAGCTGCCCCGCGCGGCGTGCCGGCGTACGGCCGCGCCCCGGTCGCCCTCCAGCCGGTTGAGCAGCCCCGTGGTGACCGTGATGGTCGTCGGTGCTCGTCCCGCTGGCGCGCAACTGCGCGAGCCCAGTGGAAGGCGCGCCGGACATCGCCCGCAGCCCCGGCGAGGTTGTCGGCGTGCAGCCGCTTGTCAAAGTCGTATGGGTCGTCGGCGGCCTCCATAACGCACTCGGAGAGCGCGGCCGGGTCCTCGCCGTCGGCGGTCCGCTCAGCCGCCGTCTCCACGGCGCTGACCCGGGCGAGGGCCTTCGACTGCTGCTCCATGAGGACTCCGATCTGGTGTTCGGTGGGGAAGGTATTGGTGGTGGAGGCGTCCGGGCCGGAGAGCGATGACACTCCGGCAGCCGCCCGACGGTACGGCGGGTCAGGCGTGCGGGCGGCCTCCAGGCGGTTCCGCCGATCGTCTCGCCGGCTGACACGGACGCCTGCGGGAACCGTGCGCATGGCGGCAGCAGCGGCTTCGGCGGCCTGGCTCACCACAGGCGACCCGGCGCGGTGGCGCGCCACGACCCCCTCGCCCAGGCCCCCGACACCGGGAATGCGAACAGCGCTGCACCCGCGGAGGGTGCAGTGTCGATGTCCGTACGAGGGCGCCCGGCCGACCGGGTCAGCCGACGGCGTGCAGCGAGCCGCGCCTCTTGGCGGCCGCAGCCTTCTTGGCAGCGGCGGCGGCCGCCCGCTTCTTGCGCTGCTCGGCAAGCTGGTCCTGATAGGCGGCGACGGCCCTGTGGTAGTCCGTCACGTAGGTCTTGCTGTCGAGCCGGTCGGCCTTGGGCATCGCCTTGACGGCGCCCAGGGCGTCCTCAGGGGAGTTGTAGCCGGCCAGCATCGGGTTGATCTGGTAGACGCCGTTGCGGACCTTCTTGACGAGCTTGGCCAGCTCCAGCTCCCGGAGGGCGGCGTTCACGCTGGGGCGGCTGAGCCCGAGCAGCGCACCGAGGGTGGCCTGGTCCATCGCGATGCGACCGCCGGCCTCGCTGCGCGCCCGGAGCTTCAGCAGCGCTCGGTAGGCGGCGGGCGGTAGATCCAGGTCGGCGAGAAGGCTGTCGGCATTGGTCGCCGACCACTTCAAGGTACTCACTGGGATCCCTCCTCCTGGCACTGCGCACGGGGAAGTCGGCGTGCAGCGCGTTCCTCGGCCCGCTTCTTCCGCAGCTCCTCGATCGCCTCGCGCATGTGCTCCAGCGACGGGAACCGCACCAGATCCGGCAGGCTCTCGTCCCTGCGGATCTTTGCGATCATCTTGTCCTGATCGACCTGCACGTACTCGGCTTCGACCAGCTCCGTGCCCGGGATGAACTCCGCTACACGGTACGAGTAGGGCGGATTGAACTGGTAGACACCGCGGCGCACCTTGAAGACGATGCCATGGCTCATCATTTCCTGCAGCGCCTCGTTGATCTTCCCACGATGCACGTCCAGGACGGTCGCCATCTCCTCCTGCGTCAGCCGGACCTGACCGCCGGCCTTCTGGCAGGCAATCATCAACAGGATCAGCCTCAACGGCAGGGCCTCGCGGAAGTACTGCGCGATCAGGAAGAAGAACTCGAGCGAGTCCATGGAAAACGCCTTGGGGCGCTCCGGAGTGTCGTAGAACTCCATCGGCTTGCGCTCGCTGCTGAGCGAGAGCTTCCGGCGGGGGTAGCGGCGAGCAACCGAGTCGAGGTCCTCAACCGGCTGAACCGGCTTCGACCACGCCTGGATTTCATCATCAACAAGGGGCAGCTCCGTACGGCCCGGCGCGCGCTTCGGTGCGGGACGGCGGCGCTGTGGCTCAGGTGGCACGAGGCTCTCTCCACTTCGCTGATCTTGGACGGCAGCAGTATGTCAGCCACGCCGACATATATGTCGGCGTGGCTGACGTTCCGG